>CAVVSH010000001.1:0-68468 GCA_963750945.1 uncultured Actinomycetota bacterium
CTACGCGGGTGGCTCGAGATCCTGGAGATCGACGACCTCTTGCTCGGTGGGCACCTGGACGTCGAGCTTGGCGCCGACCTTCCTGACATCCACACGGGCTCGGAAGCTGCCGTCCCCTTCCTGAGGATCGAACGCGAACGCCATCCGACGCATGGTCCCGGCATCGTCGATCCACACGTCGAAGGAGACGTCGATCTCGCCGAGCTGTCCCGTCAGGTGCTCGGTCGCATCCTCCGCATCGTTCGCCTGCGTGTGGGTATGCGCGAACGCCTGCTCCAGATCGACATCTCCCTTGTAGTGAGTGCTCGACGCGCCCGCGATGTTCTCCGTACCGATCCTCTCGACATCCTGGGCGCCGTTGAGGTAGCCGAGGAACGCAGAGAGGTCGGGGCCCGTTCCGACCTGATCGCCCACACCAGCCTCGTCTGAGGACACCCGGATCCAGTCGGAGGTCCCGTAGAGCTCCGGGTCGTGGAAGTACGTGTCGTCCCCGTCGATCACGACCCTGAGCTGGGCGTCGGCAGGCACGTTCGGAACCCCTTGCATCCGAATGGTCATCTCGCCTACGGATGCCTGGAGGTCCATCGCCACGTCGCCATCCATCGTGAACGTCTCGCCGGCGAAGTTGAACGTCATCGAATACGTGGCGTCGATCGTGGTGGCGGCGAGGTCCATCGCCGTGGCACGCACCAGCTCTTGGTCGCGGGTCTCGCCCTCTCCACACGAGGCACTGAGCGCGAGGATCGAGATGACGACCCACAGCAGTCGCCCGCGGTAGCGAGGCGTTCCTCCTCGACGCACCATGCCAGGGTACCGCTCGGATCTCGGGAGCCGAGTAGGCCTGACCCTCTGCAGGAAGAGGACGTCCTCAGGCAGAACCCTGACCGCCGATCGACGGTTCCCGCGCTTCCGGGTCGACGCTCTGGTCCGCCCGACCGTTGCCCGACCGCGGTCCCACCAGGTACCAGGTCTCCATCTCGCCCTTGCCCTTGACGTCGATCGTCCCCCGTCGCCTGCAGGCGAACTCGTCCTTCAGCAGCTCGTACGTCGCTCGCGTGATCTGGATCTCACCGGGAGTGCCGTTCGATTCCATGCGGCTCGCCGTGTTCACGGCATCGCCCCAGAGGTCGTAGAGGAAGCGCTTCGTGCCGATCACGCCGGCGGTGACCGGCCCGGAGTTGATACCGATCCTCAGCTCGAGCCCGTCTCGGCCGGCGATCGTCGAGGTCGCGACCGCGGCCTGCATGTCGAGAGCCAGGAACGCCGCCCTGCTCGCGTGATCGGCGCACGGATCTGGCACGCCCGCGGCGGCCATATAGGCATCGCCGATCGTCTTGATCTTCTCGAGCCCGTGCCGCTCGACGAGCGTGTCGAAGTGAGAGAACAGCTGATCGAGGGTGCCCACGACCTCGGCGGGCGACAGGCGCTGTGCGAGCGGCGTGAAGTCCACGACGTCGGCGAACAGGATCGAGGCCGACTCGACGTGGTCGGCGATGGACCCCGTCGCGGCCTTGAGGCGCTCCGCGATCGAGCTCGGCAGGACGTTCTTGATGAGCGCCTCGGACCGTGCCTGCTCGGCCCGCAGTGCCGCCAGCGCTTCGTTGCGCTGGGTGGCGAAGGACGCGAGGACCGTGAACGCCACGGCGCCCGTCCCGACCACGTTGAGCGCCAGCATCGCGGTGGTGAACCACGTCGGGACGTCGATGTCGGTGAAGAACAGCTCGCCCGCGATGCCCAAGAGCACGAACGCCGCCAGGAACGCGAAGAACCATCGGATCGCCAGGCGCACCTCGAGGAAGACGAGTGCTCCGAGGGGAGCCAGCATGCCCCACAGCCCGACCCCCCCCGAGGGAAGGAACCCGCCCGACAGCATCTGACCGATCGTGGTCATGAGGAGGACGTCGAGGAGCTGCGTGGTGAGGAACGGCCCGACGCTCCTGGTCCTCGAGAAGACCGCCAACGAGCCGACCGAGATGGCGAAGTAGATGAATGGGAGTACCCCGACCTGTGAACCGAAGGCGAGGTAGGAGGCGCCCCACACCAGGGACACGGGCAGGATCAGGACCGCGAGCAGGACCAAGAGCGCCTTCTTGTGGCGCAGGTCCTCGTCGTCCCTGGGATCTGCGCCGATCCGGGCGAGCCGTGCCGCCGCGTTGTCGATCCACGTAGCGCCGGCTCGGGTGCGCGACCGAGACGGAGCCTTCGTCTCCTCCGTCACGAGCGGGGGAACTCGAGCAGCACCGCGCTGGTCGATCCCGATCTCGGTCGCTGGCGCGATGTCTTCCGTCGTCTTCGCATGCGGGTTTCCTGCACCTCCACGGGCGCATCTTCACGCGTTTCCCCTGGAGACGGCAACTGACTCCGCAGGTGTGAGACCCCCTGGGCGAAACACACTCAGTTCCGCTCCGTGGTTCGCTGGGAGGGCTTCTTTCCTGCGCCGCGTCCCGGCGTGGCACTGCTTCGGGAGACCCATCTGTGAGTCGACGCCGATTTGCCAAGAGTTCGACGCTGATGGATGGTGTCGGAAAGGTTGCGTTTGGGGGTATCGCCGTGAGCTCAACAGAAGAGCACATACCCGTGGCACCGACCGGTCAGGTTGCGCCATCGTCGAATCGGAACGGGATGGGAACCGCCGCTCTCGTCGTGGGCGTCGTCGCCGTTGTCCTTGCGGCGTTGCTGATCTTCTTCCCGATCGCCTTCGTCCTTGGCATCCTTGCCGTGATCTTCGGAGCCGTCGGCATCAGGCGCGCGGATCGAGGCGAAGCGAACAACAGGGGCCACGCGATCGCCGGCCTCGTGTGCGGAGCGGTTGCCTTCGTGCTCGCCGTCTCCATCGCGATCCGCTTGGGAACCTTCGTCAACGATCACTCCGGCGACTTCCGAGACTTCTGGACCTGCATCACCAGCGCACCGACCGAGAGTGAGCAACAGGTGTGCGGCGAGCAGCTCGCTCGCCGGCTGGACGAGTCTTGATCGAGGCAAAGGGCCTGAGCAAGAGCTACGGGACGAAGGTCGCCGTTGACGATCTCAGCTTCGAGGTGCTCCCCGGTCGCGTGACCGGCTTCCTGGGCCCCAACGGATCGGGGAAGTCGACCACCATGCGGATCATGCTCCAGCTCGACGTGGCCGAGACGGGCAAAACTCTGTTCGACGGACAGCGGTACGGAGACATCCAGTACCCGACGAAGGAGGTCGGCTCACTTCTCGAGGCGCATGCCGTGCACCCCAAGGTCACGGCGAGGAACCATCTGAGGGCGCTCGCTGCCGCCAACCGCATCCCCGAGACCAGGATCGACCATGTCTTCGGCCAGGTGGGGCTCACCGAAGCCGCCGACCGCCACACGGGCGGTTTCTCCCTGGGCATGTTCCAGCGGCTCGGCTTGGCGACCGCACTCCTGGGGGACCCAGGAACCCTGATCCTGGACGAACCGATGAACGGACTTGACCCCGAGGGCATCCACTGGATCCGGTCGCTGTTGCGGCACCTGGCCGAAGAGGGGAGGACGGTCTTCGTCTCGAGCCACCTGCTCGCCGAGATGGCTGAGACGGTCGATGACCTCGTCGTGATCGGTCGCGGTCGCCTGATCGCCCAGTCGGCCCTCGAGGACTTCGTCGGCCAGGCGCGCCATGGCGTCCGGGTGCGGAGCCCACGGCTCGAGGAGCTGGCCCGGTTGATCGCGGGACTGGGGGCGGAGACGACGCTCGGGGCGGACGGGAGTCTGACCGTCATCGGCGCGGAGGCGTCGGCGATCGGTGAACTCGCTGCCGCGCAGTCGATCTCTCTTCATGAGTTGACCACCGTCAGCTTCTCGTTGGAGGAGGCCTTCCTCGATGCGACCGCCGGCTCTGGGGAGTACACCTCCTTGAGCGATGCGGACGCCGCCGCGGCCGCGACCGAGGAAGAGCTGTGAGCAAGCTCATCCATGCGGAGTGGATCAAGCTCCGCTCCGTGAGATCCACCTGGGTGCTCGCGATCGTCTCGATCGTCCTCGCGATCGCGATCACCGCGTTGGCGACCGCCTCGGTGGAAGACGCGGCGCCCGCCGCGGAGCGGTTCGACCTTCTGCTGACACCGGCCCCGTTGATCGTGCGGCTCTTCATCTTGGTGCTCGGGATCTTGGCGTTCGCGAACGAGTACCGCTACGGCACCATCGTGCCGACCCTCGCGGCGGCTCCGATCCGAAACGAGCTGCTCGGCGCGAAGCTCGTCGTGCTCGGGGGCTTCGGCCTCGTCCTCGGTGCTGTCGTCACGCTGGCTTCGGTTGTGGCGGGGGTCACGGCGCTCTCCCTCGTCGGCCAGCCGGTCTCGGTGTTCGACGGGGAGATCCCGCGCGCGATCGCGGGTACGGTCGCCTTCTATGGTATCTGCGCGCTCTTCGGTGTCGGCGTCGGGCTCTTGGTGCGCCAGCCCACGATCGCGATCGGTATCGTCGTCCCCTGGGCCCTGTTCGGCGAGCGGGCGCTCGGGTCGTTCCTGCCGAACCTGGCGAGCTACCTGCCCTTCACCGCCGGCGCGCAACTCTACGCGGTCACCACCAAGGGTGAGCCTCTGGATCCGGGCGTAGGTGCAGCCTTGTTCCTGACGTGGACCGCGCTATTGGTCGTGGTGGCGGCGCTGCTCTTCCAGCGGCGTGACGTCAGCTGACGATCGACGCTCGCGAACACGGTGGGTGACCAGGGCGGTCCCGAGTGCGATCGATGTTCCCAGCAGGACACCGGCGAGCGCGTCCGAGAGCCAGTGCGCTCCCAGATAGGTCCGCGAGAGGGCCATCAGGGACGAGAACGCGACCGCGACGGCTCCCCACCGATAGCGGCGCGGTCCCTCGGGGACCAGCGCGATCACCGCGGCCACGGCCGTGACCGAGGCGGCCACGGCGTGGCCTGAAGGGAACGAGGCGCTGCTCGTCTCGACGAGCGATCCGAGCGCGCGAGGCCGGTCGTAGAGCGCTTTCAGTGTCCCGATCGCGATCTCCGAGACGACGATCGCGGAGACGAACGCGGCGAAGTGCCACCACCTCCGACGGATCGCCAACCATCCGGCGATCCCGAGCCGGATCGGTGCCGTCACGTAGGTGAGCCCGACCAGGTTGAAGACATGGGCGACCACCGTCAGCCATCCGACCCGGACCGACACGACCCACCGGAGGAACGCGTTGTCGATCGGCTGGATCAGCCTGCGGCCGGCATCGGTTGCCATGAGAGCGAAGAAGGCCACGGTCGTCGCCACGAGGATCGCCGTGACCACCGTGTCGCGTCGCGGCATCCCGAGGAGCGGGTGCTCCTGATCGTCCGCTGGGTCCTTGGTCTCCACCGGTCGGCGGCTCACGGCGGACATGGCGCGCCTCGACCGCACAGGGCGAGACCCTCCGTCTCCCGGAGGTGCGTCACCAGGTCGGCCCTCGGGACGAACGACACGGCCTCGTCCACGTCGAACACCATCGCCGTGGGAGCGCCTTCGGCGAAGGCGAACCGATACGTCGCGCATCCTCCCGGGAACACGTAGGAGCGGACGTTGAGGAGCTGCGGCGTGAGGGAGGACGGAGCCTCGAATCTGCGCGTACCGGCTTCATCGGAAGGGACCTCGTGGGCGCTCGACACATCGCACGCCGACGCGAGCGTCACGGTGACCGCTCGCATCCCGGCCTGATCGGAGTTCAGCCAGAAGGTCGCCTCGCCGGTGTGGATGTCGCCGCCCCCATAGGTCCACCCGGAGGGCAGAGCGTCGAGGCAGGGGATCGCCGCCGCACTCGGCACGGCTTGTGCCGAGAGGATGGATGCGCGACCCACGCCGCACTCGGGTGCCCGCACGACCCCCAGGTTCTGCGCCGGAAGGAAGGCGTTGATGCTGGATGAGACGGCGATCGCGAACGCAACGAGCATCCCGAGACCGAGGAGGACCCGGCGGACGCTCCATCGTTGGATAGAGATCGGCCGTCGTTCCGGCGCGAGTGCGCGGAACTGTCCCACGAGGTCACGAGGGTCCCGCTTCATGAAGGCTCGGAGCTGCGTGGGACTCGCGATCCCACGGGTGGCGGCGAACGCTTCGGCGATCTCGTCGGCGGTGAAGAACGTGAGTGCGCGCCGGTAGACGAGGTCGACGTCCGAGCGGACCGCCAGGACGAGCATCATGTTGCCGAGGTCTACCGCCTGCCGCCACGGTGATGGCTTCACCTGCGCGAAGAAGACATCGATCAGGAGCACGTGTCCGTCCCTCACCATCAGGTTCGCCGGTTTGATGTCGCGATGCGCCAGACCCGCGTCCCACAGCTTGCGGACGAGCGACAGTCCCTCGTCCACGATCCCCTCGTCGACGTCGACATCCCCGATCTCCTCGGCGCCCTCGAAGAACTCCATGACGATCATGTACTCGCGCTCGGGTGAGATCTCGACGATCCCCTGCGGTGTCGGCACGGGGATGCCTTCATCCGTCATCAGTCGAAGCGTGTAGTCCTCGTATTCGACGAAGCGCCGGACGGACTGGAAGGACGCCTCGTCCTCGAGCGCGCCGTACAGGACGATCCGCGACAACTTGTACCAGCGATCGGCGCGCACGTGGCTCTTCGCGTAGAGCTTCGCGAACAGGTAGGTGTCGGGATCGCCGGCCACCTTGAGGCGAAGCGGCGTCGAACCTCCGGATCCCTCCAGCCCGACCGGCTTGATCTCGAGCACCGTGAGCCCGAGCTGCTCGTGTACCGCCTGTCGGATCGCCTCGCCTCGTCGACCGGTCACGTCGAGGTGCGCCGTGCTGCCTTTCCGATAGACAACGGGGAACACCTCGTTCGGCGTGAACCAGCGGAACGCCGTGAGCGGGAGTGCCACGCCCAGGATCAACCCGTACAGCACGCCGGACGGCCCGTCGACCGCCAGATACATCCGCGCGACCACGAAGAGCCCGATGATGCAGGCGATCACGAGCTTCGCGTACCAGCGGGGGCGCCCGGGGACGACGAGCGAATAGACGATGCCGATCAGGACGGCGGTGAGCGCGGCGACGGGCGCCGACGGCAACGCGAACCCACCCCACCCGGCGATGATCGTCACACCATACGGACGTGGTCGGGAGAGCAGCTCGTAGACGATCCCTCCCACGATCTGCATGACGAAGAGGCTTCCCAGGAAGACCAGCAGGTGACGCCATCTGCGGAAGATCATCAAGGCGCACACCATGCCCAGGCCGAGAACGGTCATCCCCCAATCGGACCCGACTGCCTTGATCCCACGCATGATCGGGGTCAGCCAGTCCGCGCGGAGGTTCGCGACGCGGAGTAACCACCAGGTCTCGACACGGTCAGAGAAGTGCAGCACCGCGTCGATCTGAAGCACCAAGACCGTCGCGATGGAGGCGTACGCCATCAACGCGAGCCAGACCCGACCGCTCGCACCCATCCTCCGTCGCAACGGTGGTGGAGCGCCGGTCGGACGTCGCTGCTTCCGCGTTCGCCTGATCGTGTCCTCGTGATCCGGCACGGTGACGACGTCGGGCGCGCCGGGGGCTCTTCGCGGAACCACTTCGGGGTCGTCCGTCATGAGCCCGTCAAGACCGATCGGTGATCCTCCAGCCATGAGGCGGCCACGTCGTGCGGCGACTCTCCGCTGACCACCCCGCCGATCATCGCTCGCAGGTCCGAGGTCGTGAGGAGTGCCGAAACCGCGTCCAGGGTTCGGACGACACCGTCGCCGTGCGTGGACAGGACCTCCCGTCGCAGGAGAGGCGTCACGTTCTCGGACGGCTGCAGTCCTCGGTCATCCGCCAAGACCACGAGTCCTTCGGACACGATCGCGGGATCGGTGGTGAACATGAGGGCCACGTCGATGCCCCCCGATCGGAGCGCCTGGAGGGTCAGAGGTCCACCGGTGTCCAAGGGGATGAACTCTTGGAAGCTGAGCCCGTAGACGCTCTCGAGGCCCACCAGGCACAGGCGCCGCTGCGCGCACTCGGGTGGGCCACCGAACACCAGTCGCGAGCCCACCACAGCGAGGTCGCTGATGTCGCGCAGACCGAACCGATCGGCCGTCGCTTGCGTCACGACGATCGCGTTCGCATCCTGGGCGGGGGCAGGGGCCAGCGCGATCAGACCAGATGGCGTCACGACCTTCGCCAAAGCGTCATGGGTCTCGCTGATGCTCGCGGTTCCCTCGATGGCGCCGAGGGTGAGGAATGCGAGGGCCGAGCCCGCGTACTCGGGAACGACGTCGATCAGCCCTTCCGCCAGTGCCGGTTGCACGAGCTCTCTCGGGCCGGCGTTCAGCACCGGTTCTATCGGGTAGCCCTTGGCCTCCAAGGCCTGGGAGTAGAGCTCGGCGAGGATCTGGCTCTCGGTGAAGCCGAACGCCGCCACCGTGATGGCGTCGGGCGAGCGGGGCGGCGGCGAGGAAGAGCTTCCCGTGCAGGCAGCGAGCAGAACGAGAAGGCTGACGACGTGGGGAGCGCAGCGGATCCGAGTCCTCATCTCGGAGATCCCGCGGGAACGGCGGACGGTTGGGGAGCCTCGGGTTGCGGTTTCCGCCAGCTCTTCTTGCGCTGCCAGATCAGATACGTGAAGCCGCCGAGCGGGATCTGGATCCCGTACGTCAGTGTTCGGAACAAGAGCGCGGCAGCCGTCACCTGGACCTTGAACTCCTCGAGCGGGACATCGGTGTGGGTCCTGCCGGCGGCGTAGAGACCACCGATCAGCCCGAGCTCCACCACGCCCAGGCCACCGGGCGTGATGGGGATGGCCGAGATCAGCCGGACGAACGCGAAGACCGCAAGGACCTGGAGCGTGCTCACCTCATGCGCGGATACACCCACGTGACGAAGCGAGAGGAGCAGCACGAACCACAGCGCCAGGTGGCTGGCGACGGTCGTGATCGTCAGCGCGGGCCACCGCCTCACGACCAGCCCGATCGTCTGTTTGCGGAACCGCACGGCGCCTTCACCCCACGTCTCGACAGGAGGCTTGTGGAAGAGCCCTCTGACCGACGACCAGATCCTGCCGAGCCGGGCTCCGATCGCCCGGGCGAGCGACTTCTTCCACAGCACCATCGCGAACAGGACGACGCTGCCGGCGAGGAACACGAGGCCGATCAGCGCCGGCGCGAGCAGGGTGTTCGTGGCCCGGCCCATGATCGCGAGCAGCGCGACCGCCATGATCGGGAGACCCAACTTCAGGAACGTGTTCCAGATGCCGGTCGTCGACGCGAGCAAGGCGACCTCGGAGCCCGTGAACCCCCACGAGTGGAACATCCCGTACATGAGGCCGGTCGCGGCGACGCCGGCCCCGGGCACGAGGTTGGAGACGGTCGTCGAGGTCTGATTGCTCACCGCCGCCTGTCCGAGCGTGAGCCCCGGCATCGCCGACTGCATCTGCCACCAATAGGTGAAGAGATTGAAGACGGTGGCCGCGACGAGCGAGACCATCTCGATCCACGTCAGGGCTTTGATCGTTTCCCACACATCCGCGTAGCTGGCGATCTTCGGCAGGATCAGCCCGAAGATCACGATCATGACGAGTGTGGACAGGGAGCCCTGGACCAGGAGGATCACTCGCTTGCGTCGCGCTCGATCGACCGATGGCATCACCGACGAGCTTGCCCCCATCTGGTCGAGGTCACAACCCGAGCACGCAGGCGCCTGCACGCACGCCCAGGGGTCGATGCTCTACGGTGTTCTCAGGAGGACGCGTGATGGCCGACTCGAAGGTCAAAGGGAAGCAGCGCAGCCGCGAGTCACCCGACGGTCCCACGCAGGATCTCACCGCGTCGCCGCCGAAGCTCCCGAAGAAGCTCTACGCGGCCGAGCTCCTCCGGCTCCAGGAGGAGCTCGTGAAGATGGCCGAGTGGGTGAAGTCCTCCGGCGAGCGGGTCGTCGTGATCTTCGAGGGACGGGATGCAGCGGGCAAGGGCGGTGCCATCAAGCGGATCACCGAGCATCTGAATCCCAGGATCGCGCGGGTGGTCGCGCTCCCGGTGCCCTCGGAACGACAGACGACCCAGTGGTACTTCCAGCGGTACGTGGAGCATCTGCCGGCCGGAGGCGAGATCGTCTTGTTCGACCGCAGTTGGTACAACCGCGCAGGGATCGAGAAGGTCCTCGGATTCTGCACGCCCGAGGAGCACAGGCGGTTCCTCCAACAATGTCCGATCTTCGAGCGGCTGCTCGTCGCCGACGGCATCCACCTGACGAAGTACTGGTTCTCCGTGAGCGACGGAGAGCAGGAGCGGCGATTCGTGGCGCGGATCGATGACCCGATGCGCCGCTGGAAACTCTCCGAGACCGATCTGGACTCGCGCACCCACTGGGTCGACTACTCGCGTGCCAAGGACGAGATGTTCGTCCATACCGACATCCCCGAGGCACCGTGGTTCGTCGTCCCCGCCGACGACAAGCGCCGGGCTCGTCTCAACTGCATGGCGCACCTGCTGAGCCGACTCCCGTACGTACCGAAGACGCTCAAGGAGTTGGAGCTACCCGAGCGCCAAGATGACGAAGGATACGTCCGGCCCCCGCGCGAGATCTACACGTACGTCCCTGATCATGCCGCGACCGTGCTGCGCGCCGCTGCACCCTGATAGCGAACGAGATCCTTCTTGGGGGTCTTGGCAAGAGCACCCGTGGTCTCAGGCGACCGGACTCATTCGACGGATCCGGGCATCGTCGTGTGACGGGCCAGGTAGGCAGCTGCCTCTGCCCGCCGGGCGACCTCGAGCTTCGAGAGGATCGAGGAGACGTAGTTCTTCACGGTCTTCTCCGCCAGGCTGAGCTCGTCGCCGATCTCCTTGTTCGTCCTGCCGTCGGCGATGAGGGTCAGGATCCGTTCCTCCTGGGGAGACAGACGCGCGAGCTTCTCGTCTCGCATCAAGTGCTTGCCCTTGCGGAGCCGGTCGAGGACGGCGGTCGTCACGGCGGGGTCAAGGAGGCTGTCCCCGGCTCCGACCGTCCGGATCGCACGGACGAGCTCGCCGGAGCGAACCTGCTTCAGTACATAGCCGGAGGCGCCCGCCATGATCGAAGCGAAGAGCGCCTCGTCATCCGCGAACGAGGTGAGCATGAGCACTCTCGTCTCCGGATGCTTCGCGCGGATCTCGCGCGTGGCCTCGATCCCGCTCCCATCGGCGAGCCGGACGTCCATCACGACGACGTCTGGTCTCGTGCGGTCGGCCTCATCGATCGCTTCTCGGACCGTCGCGGCCTCCGTGGTCACGTGGATGTCGTCCTCCGTCGCAAGCATCGCTCGGATCCCGTCGCGCACGACCTCGTGATCGTCGACGAGCATGACCCGGAGCGGAGGACGCTGCGGTTCGGTCATCGAGGGATGTTAGCCCGCTCGTTCAGGCGGGCGCAGGTGCGGCGCGCCGCGGCCCGGCAGCGCTCGGTGCATCTCGCGAACCCATGATCGCTTCGGCAACGCGGTCGAGGAAGTCCTTGAGTGTCGCCTCGGCCACCCTCGAGAGGACCGCACGATCGATGACCCGGCCGACGGTGCCGAAAGGAGGAACGTACCGGGCGCTCATCGCGAGCTGGGTTCGTCCAGGCCGGATGGGTGCCACCTCGAGGTCGGCGTCGAGCGATGGGAAGAGGTCCGCACCCCCGGAGGCCGCCCAGCGCAAGGGAAACACGACCTTGGATACGGTGCGAACGGATCGACCGAGCTCGATGGCCACTGTTCTCTTGATCCGCACGGCTTCGCCGAACCCCACCTCGGCGAGGAGCACGTCCCCTCGATGGTGGGCTCGCTCGGCCAACCCGGGGAGCCACCGGGCCGGGTCACATGACAGGGCTCGCTCCACCTCTTCGGGGGAGATCGGCAGCTCGACGAAATACCTTGCGAACATATCGACAAGGATGCGGCAACTCCGGGTGCCGGGGAGGGGTCGATGGTCCCCACTCGGGCGGGACCCTGTCAGGATGGGAACGTCGCTCGAACCGTCGTCCCTTCTCCGGGAGTGCTCTCGACCTCGAGCAGTCCGCCGAGGGACTCGACCCGTTCCCGAAGGTTCTGGAGGCCCATCCCCCAGGAAGTCACGTCGGCGTCGAACCCGCTGCCGTCGTCGTCGATCTCGAGGAAGAGGCCGGTATCTCCTCGTCGGAGTGAGATGCGGCAGGTGGTGGCAGCCGCGTGCCGGCCGACGTTGGAGAGGGCCTCACGCGCGAGCTGCACCACATCGCCGGCGCTGGAGGCGAGCTCGGCCGCGGCAGCACCGTCGACATCGACGACCGTCACCACACCGGTGCGCGAACCGAACTCGCCGGCCATCTCCTTGAGGGCCTCATCGAGCTGGCGGTCGGCCAGGATGCCGGGGCGGAGTCCGAAGATGTAGTTGCGCAGGTCCCGGATCGCGTGATCGACGTCCTCGACGGCCCCTTCGAGGCGACGCGCCATCTCCGCGTCGCTGGATGCCGCCGCCAGTCCTTGCAGGCTCATCCCGACCGCGAAGAGCGACTGGATGACGCCGTCGTGGAGCTCCTTCCCGATCCGCTCACGCTCCTCCACGACCTGGAGCCTCTGGAGCTCCCTGCCTTTGCGCTCGGTCTCGTCGCGGAGGCGAGCGTTCTCGACGGCGACGGCGGCCTGGGTCGCGAGGACCACGAGGACGCGTTCGTCCTCCTCGTCGAACGTCTCCGCGCCCTGCTTCTCGGTGAGGTAGATGTTCCCGAACACCTTCCCTCGCCCCGCGACGGGAGCTCCGAGGAGAGACTTCATCGGAGGGTGGTTCGGCGGGAATCCGACCGATCGGGGATCGGCGCTGATATCCGGGATCCGAAGTGGGTGGGCCTCGGTGATGAGGGCCCCCAGCAGGCCGTGGCCGGTGGGAGGGTCGCCCAGAACGGCTCGCCCCTCCGGCGAGATCCCCACCGTGATGAATTCCTCGATCAACCGGCCGTCGGGGGTGAGTACTCCCAGCGCCCCGTAACGCGCGTCGGTGAGGTCGACCGCCAATTCCACGATGCGGAGCAGCACCGCGTCGAGCGAGAGCTCCGAGGCGAGGATCATCCCGGCCTCGATCAGCTGCCGGTCCCCGTCACCTCGGGCATCTCGTCCGGACACAGCCCGAGCGTAGCCCAAGGAACCCATGTCCTTCGGCCCTGCTGTGTCTCTGCACCGTCGCCCAGGGTGAGGGAAGAGGGAAGGAGAGAGGGATGTGCGAGGACCTGGTCATTCAAACGAATGGGCCGTACCTCCGTATCGTGCTCCCCGATTTCGACCCGGACTGGGCCGAGGTGTGGGGCGCCGTCGACTTCGAGCTCGAGGAGGGGATCGAGCGCGCCGAGGTGATCGCGCCTTGTTATCCCGACGAGCACAGCCTCGCGGTCGTTCGAGAGGTGGTCTGTCATCTGGAGCGATGTCATGTGGAGACGGTCGTCGAGTGGCAGGGTCTGCCTCTGGAGGGGCCGGGGCGAGGGCGTCTCGTGTCCCAGCGGGTCCTGGGCAGGTCCCAACCAGCGTCGGGACCAACGACCCGTGGATGGGCGGGCTGTGTGAACGAACATCTGGTTATCGAGCGCCGAGGGACGGCGCCAGACAGAGAGAAGGAGTACGACATGGATAGGAGCAACTGGGACAAGATCGTGAGCGGCGCAGGTGCCGTGATCGCGGTTGTGCTCATCGCGCTGGGCGCGATGGCGATCTTCGGAGGCAACTTCGGACAGCAGAACGTGCGGGACCGCTTGGTGCCGCAGAACATCTCGTTCCCGCCGGCCGACGCGATGTCGCCGGAAGAGAAGGTCGAGATCGGCGAGTTCGCCGGCCAGACGGTCGAGACGGGCGTCCAGGCCGAGGCGTTCTCCCGCTACATCGGCGGGCACCTCGTGGGCATCAATGGCGGGGCGACCTACTCGGAGACGAGTGCGGCCGCACGTGAGGAAGGCCTCGACGCCGACACCGCAGCGGAGCTGCAGGGGAAGGCCGACACCCTGTTCAAGGGTGAGTCGCTGAGGGCCATGCTGCTGAACGCCTACGGTTGGTGGACCGTTGCGACGATCGCCCTGTGGGCCGGCGTCGCGATGCTGATCGCCGGACTGCTCATGGGGATCCTCTCGATCCTCGGGTTCCGGCACGCGAGGAAGGTGGTCGTCCCGACCGCCGAGTACTCGGCGAACGTCACGAAGAGCCTCGTCGGCTCCTCGGTCTAGGAACCAGCAGCACGTCGATCCACGGGAGGAGCTCGCCAAGTGGCGAGCTCCTCCTCTCGTTTCCGGCCCCCACGTCATACTGGTCGGCGTGTCGCAGGCGAGTTCGGATCGGGAGCTCTTGGCCGAGGAGGATCGGCTCTGGACCGAGCTCCACGACCTCATCGACTCGCTGCCCCCGGACACGGTCGGAGAGCCGGGGTATTTCGAAGAGGGATGGTCCGCGAAGGATCTCGTCGCGCACATCGGGAGCTGGCTCGCCGAGGCGGGCGTCGTCCTGGAGCGGATCCGGTCCGGGACGTATCGGCCCGAGGAGATCGACGTCGACGCCATGAACGAGACGTTCCACGACGCGATGCATGACGTGCCGTTCCCGGATGTCAAGGCGCAGGCCTTCACGGCTCGCAATCGGATGCTGCGCGCGTGGCGCTCGCTCCCGGAGCGCTCGCCCGAAGGCGATCGATGGATCAGGAAGTCGGGTCCGGAGCACTACGCGGAACACCTCCCACGGCTCCGGGAGTGGGTGCAGGAGCTCGGCCACAAGGAGTCCTCTCACGGGCGGTAGCGCAGAGGGGCGATCTCTCCCGTACGCGGCGGGACGGCGATCGACCCACGCCCGGCGAGGGGTGGCATGAAGCGTTGAGCGCGCCGGATCTCACCTTGTCGCCTCCACCTCGGAGGGACGATGGCTTCGCACCCATCCGGGACTACGCGGCGATCGGGGACGGACGTACGGTCGCCCTCGTGGCGCGGGACGGCTCGATCGACTGGCTCCCGTTCCCGTCCATCGACTCCCCGACGGTCTTCGGCGCGCTCCTCGACGCCCGGCGTGGGGGGTCGTTCACACTTGCTCCCGACTCGCCGTACACCGTCGGTCGACGGTACCTGCCCGGCACCAACATCCTCGAGACCACGTTCGTCACCGAGACGGGAGCGACGTCGGTCACCGACGCGATGACCGTTCCGACGGGTGGTCTCGTGCCCTTCAGGGAGCTCATCCGCGAGGTCAGGGGACTGCGGGGCAGTGTTCCGCTGCGTTGGCGTGTCGAGCCACGCTTCGGGTACGGGGCCGCCCGGTCGACGGTGGGCAGGCGTCAGGAGATCCCCGTCGCCGAGGCCGGCGCGGACGCCGTCGCGATCCGCACGTTCGAGGCGGGGGAGCCCGAGGTCGACTCGGGAGCTGTCTCCGGCCGATTCGAGATCGCTGCGGGGAGAAGCGCGCTCATCGCTCTGTGCTTCGCTCATCAGGAGCCGCTGGTGTTCCCGTCACGTGCCGAGATCGAGGAGCGGTCGGCGGCAACCGCCGCGTCGTGGCATCGCTGGATCGCCTGCGGGACGTACCGAGGGCGGTGGCGGGAGGCGGTCGAGCGGAGCAGTCTGGTGCTGAAGCTCCTGTTCTTCGCGCCCTCGGGAGCGGTCGCCGCCGCCCCCACGACGTCACTTCCGGAGGAGATCGGCGGCGAACGCAACTGGGACTACCGACTCTCGTGGGTGCGAGATTCCGCCTTCACCCTCGACGCGCTCCTCCGCGTGGGGTGCTCCGAGGAGGCGGAGGCGTTCTTCTGGTGGCTGATGCAGGCTTCCCAGTTGACCCACCCTCGACTCAAGGTGCTCTACCGGATGGACGGCGGTGCCGACGCGCCGGAACGAACGCTCGATCTTCAGGGCTACCAGGACTCGCGCCCGGTCCGGGTGGGGAATGCCGCGGCGGACCAGCTGCAGTTGGAGATCTACGGAAGCCTCTTCGAGACGGCGTGGCTGCTTTCGGAAGCGGGCCACCGCATCGACCGGGATGTGGCCAAGAGGCTCGCGGCGACCGCCGACCTCGTCAGCGAGGTCTGGCCTCAGCCGGACTCCGGGATCTGGGAGGTTCGCAGCGAGCCCATGCAGTTCACGCAATCCAAGATGATGTGTTGGGTGGCACTCGACAGGGCCGTGAAGCTCGCCGAGCTCGGGCGCATCCCGGACCGGCATGCCGACCGGTGGCGGGACGCGGCCTCGGAGATCCGAGAGTTCATCGAGACCCGGTGCTGGTCCGACCGACTGGGGAGCTACGTCCGGGCCGCCGGCACGGAAGAGCTCGATGCGAGCATCCTGACCGGAGCCCTCCTCGGATACGGCGACGTCACGCAGGGTCGCCTCGCGACCACCGTCGAGGCCATCCGCCGCGATCTCGGCACCGGGCCGTTCCTCCGTCGATACCTCGGTGAGGACGGGCTTCCGGGGCAAGAAGGAGCCTTCCTGACCTGTTCCTTCTGGCTGGTGGAGGCGCTCGTGCACGCCGGGCGGAGAGCGGAGGCGGCGGACCTGATGGAGCGCTTGCTCGGACTGGCCAATGATGTGGGCCTGTACGCCGAGCAGATCCGTCCCGAGGACGGCGAGTTCCTCGGGAACTTCCCGCAGGCACTCACGCACCTCGCGCTGATCGGGGCGGCGGCGGCGTTCGACGAGGACGGGCCATGAGTGTGTGGGCGGCGATGATCGGTGGCCTCGCTGGAACACTCCTCCTCACCACGGTGCTCCGTGCGGCGAGCGAGCTCCGGCTCACGCGGATCGATCTGCCCTTCCTCCTGGGCACCGTGGTGACCCCGGATCGGCAGCGGGCGAAGCTGATCGGGTACCTCCTCCACTTCGTGGTCGGCCTGGTGTTCTCGCTGGCCTACTTCGTCGGGTTCGTCGCGCTCGGGCGTTCGGGTTGGCTCCTCGGTGCGGGGTTCGGTGTGCTCCATGGTCTCTTCGCCATGACCGCGCTCGTGAACATCCTGCTTCCGGTGATCCACCCGAGGATGGGGGACGCTCTGTCGAGCGTGGACTCGGTGGCCCTTCTCGAGGCCCCGGGGTTCCTGATGTTGAACTACGGGCGTGCCACTCCGATCGTGAACCTGATCGCGCACACGGCGTACGGCGCGATCGTCGGGGGGTTCGTGTCGCTCGCCAACCGTTAGTGCAGGCTGGGCGGACGCGACGGAGATCCAGCCTCCCCTGGGAAGAAGCCTCCTCGATCTGGGGTTACCAGGGCAGCCGCCGACGAGGGGAGACACGGGATGAAGGCGTTCGCGTTCGACGGATTCGGTGAGCAGGGCTCGGTTCGTGATCTCCCGGTGCCGGATCCCGCGGAAGGTCAGCTCAGGCTGAGGATCACCGTGGCCGGGGCGAATCCGTTCGACATGGCGGTGGTGCAGGGCTACCTGAAGGATCACATGGAGCACCGATTCCCTCTCGTTCCCGGCATGGATGGCTCCGGAACCGTCGAGGCGTTGGGTGAAGGCGTCGAAGGCTTCGCGGTCGGAGATGAGGTCTTCGGCTCGGTCGGCAAGAGCTACCTGGGCGAAGGGACATGGGCGGAGCTCACCACGGTCTCGGCCGGGGCGGCGACGCGCAAGCCACCCTCCCTGGATCACGCCGTGGCCGCCGCGACGCCGACGGCGGGTGTCACGGCGCTGAACACGGCCGATGCACTGGGGTTGTCCGAAGGGCAGACCGTGCTCGTCGTGGGTGCGACGGGTGGCGTGGGCAGTTTCTTCGTGCAGCTGGCCGCGCGGCGGGGCGCTCGGGTGGTGGCGGTCTGCAGCAGCGAGAATGCGGACTACGCCCGAGGGCTCGGCGCCGGCGACGTGATCGACTACGCCGCGGGCGATGTCGTCGAAGAGGTTCGATCGCGCTCGCCGAAGGGCTTCGACGCCGTGGCGCACCTGTACGGCGACTCGGAGCAGCTCGCCAGGTTCACCGAGCACGTCTCGTCCGGAGGCCACGTGGCATCCATCGTCGGTGCTGCCGACGTCGAAGCCCTCGGCGCGAGAGGCGTCGAGGCGACGAACGTCCAGGGTCGAGTGACGGCGACTGCGCTCGACGATCTCGCCTCCATGCTCACGCGAGGCGAGATCGTGGCCCCGGAGATCCGTTCGTACTCGTTGGCGGATGCAGGTGAAGCGCTCGCAGCGGTCGGCACGGGGCACGTCCGAGGGAAGATCGTGGTGACGGTCTAGCTCGGGAGCGCCGCCTCGACCTCGTCGAGGTGCTCGCCCCGGTGGGATGCGCGCAGTGCGTAGAGCGGGCTGTCCGGGTCCTGCGGCCACAGGCGGTCGACCGGCAGGGTCGCCACGCGGGCGTCGGTCTCCTCGGCGATCTGCAGCGCGAGCCGAGCAGCGTCGAGCGGCGGGATGGCGTGGATCAACGCGCGGGACGCGTCGTTGATCCAGTCGACGTCCTCCGGCTCGGAGTCGGAGGACGTGAACGGCACGCCGCGTTCCAGCTTGTCGGCGAGCGAGAGCACCCGGGCGTCCCAGAACGCGATGTGGCCGAGCACGGCGGCGACCGTCCAGTACTCGTTCACCGGAGCACGAAGCTCGTCCTCGCTCAAGCGCTCGACCAGGGCGCGAAGGCGGTCGCGCTCCCGGGTGTTCTGATCGATGTACGAACGATCCTCCGCCATGTCTCCCTGACGATACCGAATGGGGAGAGGACTACCTGCGGCGTCGGACCAGGACGATCACGACGACGATGATGACGACGAGGACGAGCGATCCCCCCGTCAGGAGGTTGTCGTTGCCGGAGTTGCCTGCGTCCTCGCACGCCGTGAGGAGCGCGGCGATCGGTGCGAGCGTGAGGAGCTTCTTCATCTCGGATCTCCTTTTCCGATGAGCACTCGTCGCGTTGTACCCGAGGGAGGGCTCCTTGAACCGGAGGTGATTACCCTTGGGGGCGATGTCTTCCGACACCCATGAGCCCGTCCGCGTCGCGCTCATCGGGTATGGCCTGGGCGGGAGGGTGTTCCACGCACCGTTGATCTCGTCGGTCCCGGGGTTGTCGCTCGTCACGATCGTGACGAGCGACCCCGGCCGCCAGACGGAGGCTCGTGAGCGCTATCCGTCCGCCCGAGTGGTCGAGCGTCCGGAGGCCATCTGGGACTCCGCCGCCGACCATGACCTCGTGGTCGTCTCGACCCCCAACAGCAGTCACGTGCCGCTCGGCCTCGCCGCGCTCGAGGCCGGGCTCCCCGTCGTGATCGACAAGCCGCTGGCCGCGACCGCGGAGGACGGCCGTGCGCTCGCCGCTGCCGCGGCGACGCGTGGCCTGCTGCTCTCGGTGTTCCAGAACCGTCGATGGGACGGCGACTTCCTCACCGTGCGCCGCCTGATCGACGAGGGCGTCCTCGGACCGGTGCACCGGTTCGAGTCCCGCTACGAGCGGTGGCGACCCGAGCCCAAGGCGGGCGTCTGGCGTGAGCGGGGGGCTCCCGAGGAAGCAGGCGGCCTCCTGTTCGATCTCGGGAGCCACCTCGCCGACCAGGCGTTACAGCTGTTCGGCCGGCCGACGCATGTGTACGCGGAGGTCGAGCGTCGGCGTCCCGGCGTGGAGGTGGACGACGACGTCTTCATCGCGCTCACGCATCGCAACGGGGTCCGCTCGCATCTGTGGGCGAGCGTCCTTGCCGCGATCTTGGGCCCGCGTTTCCGCGCTCTGGGACTTCGGGGCGCGTTCGAGAAGTACGGGATGGACGGGCAGGAGGACGCGCTCGTCGCCGGGGGTCTGCCCGTCGATCCTGACTGGGGCCGTGAGCCGGCGGAGCGGTGGGGTCGCCTATCGACCGGCGGCGATGCCCAGGAGATCGAGACGGAGCCCGGCGCGTACCACGCGTACTACGCGGGGATCGCCGAGTCGTTGCGATCCGGGACCCCGCCGCCGGTCGATGTCCAGGACTCGATCACCGTCCTGGAGGTCCTCGAGGCCGCCCGTGAGAGCGCACGCACCGGGAAGGTCGTCGAGCTCCCGGATCAGGCCGCGGCCGAGCCCTCGAAGTAGCGCTGCGCGAGCGCCCACGCGTCCTTGCCGCAGATCGAGCCGATCTTCCGTCCCTCGAAGTCGTCGGCCGCGATGTGGATCCCGCCGAACAGCCGCGAGATACCGGCCTGGTCGGCGGCGTCGTAGTAAGTCGCCCACTGCAAGGTGACGTCCTCGCTCGGCCCGAGATCCACCGCGAGAGAGTCGGCCGGGACGGTCCACTCCGAGAGCCCACTCGGGAAGTACCGGTCACCCGTGAACGCCGTCATCACCTCGGCGGCCGCACGACTGAACGTGCTGTGACCGGACACGTAGCCGGCGAAGGCCGGCGTGACGAACGTGGGCAGCTGGTAGGGCACCCAATCCGTCGCGAGGATCCAGCCCGACCCGCTCGCGGTCGTTGCCGGATCCGAGGGATTGCCCCGCCACGCGTGGATCGCGATCTCGCCCACGTGGTCGGCGAGATCGTGGTGCGGTCCGTGGCGAGCGCTCGATCGTTCGGTCACGACCTCGACGAGTCCGGGAACGAGCGGAAGGCCGGCCGGATCGAACGACGGGCCGTCGGGATCGCTCGACTGCCCCTTGCTTCCCATGTAGCGGATCATCGAGATGGGACGGACCGAATCGTAGTGACCCTTCACCCCCCACGCGGCGACCGCGGCATCGTGCACGGCCCCATTGAGGGCGAAGTACAGCTTCACGTCCCATTCGAGGCGGTCGACCTCCGGGCCTTGCCCACCGATCCTCCGTTCGAACCCCGGAGCGTCGGAGACCTCGTTCGCGATGGTGTTCCAGTGTCCCGGCGGGGTCTCGGATGCCGGCCCGTCCGCCCAGAACTGCGCGAGGACGCGGCTGAAGTCCCCTCGCAGGACGACGTTCGGCTCGTAGGGCGCCCCGACCACGGGGTTCTCGGCGTACCCGTCCCCGTCGTTCGTGCCGAGCGCGTTGTCGCCGAGCGCGCCGGGGGAGATGTCGATCGTGGCGCCGTCACCGGCGTCGAGCTCGTTGCTGAGACGGATGACATGGAGGGCCGCTTCCTTGAACTCCTCGTCGGTCGCGTCGCCGAGGTGCGGCGGCGGTCCGGGATCGATCGGCACGCCCTCCGGCGACGTGGCGAGCGCGAAGGCGCGCACATGTCCCCAGTGCGGTCCGACGAAGCGCTGGACGTTGCCGGGGATCGGCAGGCCGTTCTGAGCCACGAACTGCGCGAGCGCCAGCGGTTGCCACCGGTTCGGATCGAGCATGTCCGCGTTGTCTTCGGTCACGACGAGAGGGGCGTTCACCGGCTTGTAGGTGGTGTCCGCGTAGCGCTGCTGCTCGAGGGATCCGTCGTCTTCGCCGAACTCGATGACGGTGGCCGCGATGCGGTTGCCGAGCGCTGCCGGCGAGTCTCCCTCGGTAGTCGTGAAGTCGATCCGGTAGCAGAGCGACCCCATCGTGCGCACCAGCTCGTCGAACGTCTCCTGGAGCCCCGCGGCCCTCGAGTACCTCCACAGCAGGATGCGATACGCGGCGTAGCTCATCGCCGTCTCCCGCGCGGCGTGCACGTCCTCGGCCTCGAGCTTCTCGTCCACGAAGTAGCCGTCGGCATCGGCGTCGTAGGCGGCCCAGGCATCCCACATCGCTGCCGAGGTGTGGAAGAGGTTCCGTGCGTGCACGGTCGGAGCTGGCACGTCGCGCCGGATCGCATCGAGCAGCGCTTCGTCCCACACGCGCGCCACCGAGCGGCCTTCGAGGTCCGCCCGGGTGCAGTCGTCCTCGCGGTAGTCCTCCGACGAGGTACAGCCCGGCATGGCGGCGGCGACGACGAGTACCGCGAGGCACAGGACCGACCGCCTCATCCGGGTGGCTCCACGCTGACGATCTGGTTGGCCGCGACGTCGTCGACGATCGTCTCCTGCCCGTCGGGCCAACGCACGATGAGCGCGGCTGAGCGTGCCGGCGGTCCCCAGCCCGAAGTGCGCGCGTGGATCCTCCGACGAGAGGTAGCTGCTGCCCGCGAACGTCTCCCGGACCAGCTCTCGGCCGTCCGGGGAGGACTGCCGTGATCACCGTGCCCGGCACGAACCCTTCGAGGCCGACCTCGAGCCAGTTGCCGAGAGCGCCGGAGCTCTCGAGCAGCACGAGCCGTCCGCCGATCGAGTTGATCGCGATGTCGAGGTCACCGTCGTTGTCGTAGTCGGCCGCGGCGCTTCCGCGACCGAGCAGCGGCCCGAGCTCGCCGAGCCCGACCACCTCGCCGAGATCCTCGAACTGCCCGGGGCTTCCCTGCGCGCTGAGGTTCCCGAGCGCCTGGACCGGCTGGGCGTCGGCCGCCAGGTCGGTCACCGGGATGTCGCCGTTGACGAGGAGGAGGTCCAGGTCCGTGTCGAGGTCCAGGTCGGCCCACGAGACACCCCAGCCCACCGACCCCGTCAAGGAGGGCCCGAGGTCGCTCCGCACGTCCGCGAACGACGGGTTCACGAGCTCGGACGTCTGCTGGGCGTAGGCCGCGTGCACCTGTCCGCGCCCGTTGGTCACGAACAGGTCGGGGAGCCCGTCGTCGTTGAAGTCGCCGTCCGCGACGCCCATCCCCGCGTTCGGGTCCGCCACGCCGGCCTTGGCCGCGAGCTCCTCGAAGCGGAAGCCGATCCCTGCGGGATCGGCTTCCGCGCCCCCCGGCCAGGGAACGTTGTCGTAGAGGCGGTTGGGTTTCGTGTCGTTCGCGACATAGAGGTCGAGGTCGCCGTCGCGATCGAGGTCGGAGAACAGGGCGCCCAGGCCGTACTCGAAGCCGACGACCTCCAGTCCGGCCTGGGCGCCCACCTCCTCGAACGCCACACGGCCCCCGTCGGCGGGACCCTGATTCACGAACAGGAGATCGCGAACGCCGAAGTACGTGTTCGGGAAACCGAGGCTCGTCCCCTCGACGGGGTTGTCGAGGTCCGCGTAGCCGGCCACGAACAGATCCGGGAGGGCGTCCCCGTTCACGTCCCCGACCGCGGCCGCCGCGTGCCACCCGAAGGTCTCGACCCCCGCGGCCGCCGCCCCCTCCGTGAACGTGCCGTCGCCGCCCTCGTTCCAGAGCAAGGCTCCCTCGTCGGCCGCCGTCACGTACAGATCGGTGTGCCCGTCCGTATCGAAGTCGGCCGCGACGCACCCGTTGCCGCGCATCGCGAGGTCGGTGCCGGAGGCGGCGCTCACGTCGACGAAGGTGCCCTGCTCGTTGTGGAAGAGCGCGTTGCGCGGGAGCCCGCCCTCCTCATCCCAGCGGCCTGCCTCCGCCAGGGCGTAGGAGTTCACCGCGTACAGGTCGAGCCAGCCATCGCCGTCGTAGTCGAGCCAGCAGACGCCTCCGCCGAGCATCGCGCCCGGATCGGGTGACACGTCCCAACGGAAGGCGCCCTGTTGGAAGTCCAGGCCGACGCCGGCGGCGACGTCGGTGAGCTCGACGACGTCGGGGGTCGGCGTTCCGGTGCGGACGGGTCCCGGAGCCGGGCTCGCGGTGCATGCGGCCGAGAGCACAGCGAGGGAGATGAGACCGACGAGCCGGAACCCTGTGATCCTCTCGTGCACGCTCCCCCCGATCGCCCGCGAGCGTTCGGGACGCGGGAACGGCTGACGCTAGGGCCCGCCTTCGGGAACGTCAAGCGAACGACCTGCGCGTTCGCGCAGGCGGCCGGGACCGGGGATGCTCCGGTTCGAGACACACGGAACGAACCGAGGGGAGCCACGGATGGAGAAGCTGAAGGGGAAGGTCGCGCTCGTCACCGGGGCGAGCCGCGGGATCGGGGCGGCCGTCGCGCACGCGCTCGCGAACGAGGGGGTTCGGCTGGGCCTCGCGTCTCGGAGCGGCGACGATCTCGGGATCCCGGAGGCCGTCGCCCGCCCCGCCGACGTCCGCGACCCCGAGGCGCTCGAGCGCCTCGTCGCCGCGACCGTCGACGCGTTCGGACGGCTCGACGTCGTCGTCGCGAACGCGGGCGTCGGCGCCTACGGTCCGTTCCTGGAGCTCCCGTCCGAGCAGCTCGACGAGATGATCGACGTGAACGTGAAGGGGACGATGCACACCGTCCGGGCATCGCTCCCGCATCTGATGCGGAGCGAGGCGGCCGACGTGGTGACGCTCGCGTCGGAGGCGGGCCGGCGCGGGCTCCCGCTGGAGGCCGTGTACTGCGCCTCCAAGTTCGCTCAGGTGGGCTTCACACGATCGCTCGATCACGAGCTACGCGAGCACGGGATCCGCTGCACGAACGTGTGCCCCGGCGGCGTGGCCACCGACTTCGCGATGGGCCGCGGTCGGACCCCCGACATGCAGGCGCTCCGGGAGATGATGTCGCCGGAGGACGTCGCGGAGGCGGTCCTGTTCGTGCTCACGCGGCCTCGCACCCACCGGATCCTCGAGGTCGCGTTCCGGCCCATGAGCGAGGCATCGTGGGGGTGAGCGCGACCGGGCCGCTGCGCTGGGGGATCCTCTCGACCGCCAAGATCGGCGTTCGGAACGTGATCCCCGGGATCCAGGCGGCGGACCGGTGCGAGGTGACGTCGATCGCCTCCCGCGACGGAGGCCGGGCGAGCGACGTGGCGGAGAGTCTCGGGATCCCACGCGCACACGGCTCCTACGAGGAGCTGCTCGCCGATCCGGAGGTGGACGCGATCTACATCCCGCTGCCGAACCACCTCCATGCGGAGTGGACCATCGCGTCGGCGCGCGCCGGCAAGCACGTGCTGTGCGAGAAGCCGCTCGCGATGACGTCAGGGCAGGCGCAGGAGATGGTTGACGTCTGCGCATCCGAAGGCGTGCGGCTGATGGAGGCGTTCATGTACCGCCTGCACCCCTCGTGGCAAGCCGTGCGCGAGATGGTGGCGTCCGGCCGCATCGGCTCCTTGCGGGCGGTGCAGAGCTGGTTCTCGTACTTCAACGACGACCCGACGAACATCCGCAACGTGGCGGCGTTCGGGGGCGGAGCCCTCATGGATATCGGCTGCTACTCGGTGAACCTCTCGAGGATGCTGTTCGACGGGGAGCCGCTCGGCGTGGAGGCGTCGGTGAGCAGGGATCCGACCACCGGCGTCGACGTGCTCACGAGCGCGATCCTCGAGTTCGAGTCGGGCGTGGCGACCTTCACGTGCTCGACGCGAGCCGAGCCCGATCAACGTGTCCACGTCTACGGGACCGAGGGGCGGATCTCCTTCGAGATCCCCTTCAACATCCCCCGGATCTTCCCGCTAGCGTGTCGGTGACGTCGGGGGGCGAGCCACCCGTGCGTCCGGATACCGAGGTGGTCACCTTCGATCCCGTCGACCAGTACGCGATCCAGGCCGAGCGATTCGCGCGCGCGATCCTCGAGGATGCTCCGATGCCGACCCCCTCCGAGGACGCCGTCGCCAACATGCGGGTGATCGACGCGATCTTCGCGGCGGCGAAGTGATCAGGGCTCAGGGGGCGCGGAACGTCGGCGCGAGGGCCGGATAGAGCTCGCGATATCGCTCATAGGGCTGACGGTACGGCTCGAAGTCGGCGCGTTCCGTCGCTTCGCCGAACCGAACCCACGACCGGCAGACGTCACCAACGGTGGGGAACCACCCCGCGCCGACCGCCCCGAGCATCGCCGCACCCTGGGCCGCGCCCTCCGACGTCGCGGTCGTCGCCACCGACATCTGCAACACGTCGGCGAGGATCTGCCGCCAGAGGGCGCTCGCGATGCCACCGCCTGTCGCGCGGATCTGATCGGTGGCGGGCACGCCGACCGATCGCACGAGCTCCAGCGAGTCTCGGAGCCCGAACGCGACGCCTTCGAGAACCGCTCGGGTGAGATGAGGCCGCTGGTGATGGAGGGTGAGCCCGACGAACGCGCCTCGCGCGTGTGGGTCGGCGTGCGGCGTGCGCTCGCCCGTGAGGTAGGGGAGGAACAGCAGGCCGTCGCTGCCCACCGGGACTTCCTCGGCCTCGTCGATGAGGTCAGAGAACGGTACGCCCGGTGCGAGGGCGTCCCGGTACCAGCGGAGGCTCCCCGCTGCCGAGAGCATCACCCCCATCACGTGCCACCGTCCCGGCACCGCGTGGCAGAAGGCATGCGACCGCCCGTTCGGCTCGATCGACGGTGCGTCCGTCGCCGCGAAGACGACGCCGGAGGTACCGAGCGAGAGCGAGACGAGCCCGGGGTCGATCGCGCCCGTCGCAACGGCCGCCGCGGCCTGATCGCCGCTTCCGGCGACGATCGGCGTCCCGGCGCGAAGGCCGGTGGCCGCCCCGGCCTCCTGCGAGACGGCGCCGGTCACCTCGGGACCCTCGGACGTGCGCGGAAGCCACGCGGGATCGATCTCGAGCGCCGACACCACCTCGTCCGACCAGTCACGCCGGGCGAGGTCGAACAGCAACGTTCCCGAGCCGTCGGCTCGGTCGACGGCATGCTCGCCGCTCAGCCTGAACCGGACGTAGTCCTTCGGGAGGAGGATGTGCGCGATCCGGGACCACACCTCCGGCTCGTGCCGACGGATCCACAGGAGCTTGGGCGCTGTGAACCCGGGAAGGGCGTCGTTCCCGGTGACGGCGATCAGGCGGTCGCGTCCGAGCCGCTCTCGGATCAGGTCACACTCGGCCTCCGTCCGCTGGTCGTTCCACAGGATCG
Source organism: uncultured Actinomycetota bacterium (assembly GCA_963750945.1). Taxonomy (GTDB): domain Bacteria; phylum Actinomycetota; class UBA4738; order UBA4738; family HRBIN12; genus JAJNBA01. The sequence goes on from CAVVSH010000001.1 coordinate 26,503, forward strand.
CCGGCCGCAGCACCTCCCCGTGAGCGCCGAGCGTCACGAGCCCGTGCATCTGGCCGGCCAGGCCGATCGCGTCCACCGCCTCGCCGTCGATGCCCGCCTGCTCGAGGGCGCTTCGGATGGACGCGACGGTCCCGTCCCACCACCGCGCCGGGTCTTGCTCGCTCCAGAGGGGACGCGGGCTGTCGGACGCGTAGCCCGACGCGGCCACGGACCGGATCGAACCCTCGGCGTCCATCAGGACGGCCTTGGTCGCGGTCGTCGAGACGTCGAGCCCGAGGACGAGGCTCACGACACCGGCTCGATCTGGCGATGAAGTCCGAACGTCACCGAACGCCGAGGAGCAACTCGACGGTGAGCTGGTCGAGACCTCGTACGGCTGGCCGCGAGCCGCGATGCCCGGCGGTCCAGGTCGAGTGCTCGGAGGGCTTCGGCGCGTTCGGCCGTGTAGGGCCGAGATGCGCCGCCGCTGTGCCGTCGTCGGCGGTGATCGCGCCGACGAGCTCCTGGATCTCGCGTCGCGTGCCAGCGCTCGGCCTTCTCCTTCAGGATCAGGTACGTGCGCATGCAGCCGCGCGCGAACGCCTTGACGTCCTCGTAGTCCGAGGTCCGGTAGGCGTGCGCGTCGAAGTGCCGGCTCCCCTCGTAGCTGACGCCCTCGAGGAACTTCACGAGGAAGAACGCCGCCTTGGGGTTCGCCGAGCCGAAGCGCAGATCCTGGTCGAAGCGACCGGGGATCTGATCGTTCAGGTCGATGTGGAACAGCTTTCCCATCGACCACGCCTGCGCGACGTGATGCGTGAAGTTCAGGCCCGCCATGTGCTCGTGCGCGACCTCCGGATTCACCCCGACCATCTCGGAATGCTCGAGCCTCTCGATGAACGCGAGCATCGCCCCGACCGTGGGCAGGTAGATGTCGGCACGCGGCTCGTTCGGCTTGGACTCGAGCGCGAACCTCAGGTCGTATCCCTGATCCTTCACGTAGCCGCACAGGAAGTTCAGGGCCTCCGCGTACCAGAGCGAGGGCCGCGAGGGGGTCCTTGGACGAATCGGTCTCCACACCCTCGCGCCCGCCCCAGAACACGTAGGTGGTCGCGCCGAGCTCCACGCCGAGGTCGATGGCGCGCATCGTCTTCTGCAGGGCGAACGCGCGTACGCGCGGGTCGTTCGCGGTGAAGGCGCCGTCGCGGAAGACCGGATCGCGGAACAGGTTGGTGGTGGCCATCGGCACGACGAGCCCGGTCGCGTCGAGCGCCTTCTTGAAGTCGGACACGATCTGGTCGCGTTCGTGCGCGCTGGCGTCGATCGGCACGAGGTCGTTGTCGTGAAGGTTCACGCCCCACGCGCCGACCTCGGCCAGGAGCTCGACGAGCTGGACGGGGGAGAGCACCTCGCGCGTGGGGTCTCCGAACGGGTCGAAGCCCGGGTGACCGACCGTCCACAGCCCGAAGGAGAACCGGTGCTCGGCCTGAGGTTCGTACGTCATCGCGGCAACACCTCCCTCCGCGGACGCCCGTCAGGCGACGCCGCGCGCCGACCGGCTCCGCTTCGAGAGCGCGTCGACGAGCACCGCACCCAGGAGGACGAACCCGGTGATCACGAACTTCGTGCCGGATGCCAGCCCGAGCAGGTCCATCCCGTTCTGGATCGAGGTGATCACGAGCGCCCCGAGCAGCGCCGACACGACGCGGCCGGAACCGCCGAAGAGGCTCGTCCCGCCGATCACCGCGGCCGCGATGACGTTCAAGAGCAGGCTGCCTCCGCCCGTGTTCGTCGCCACGGATCGGAGACGCGAGGCGAGCATGATGCCGCCCACCCCCGCCATGAACCCGGAGATCATGAACACCACGATGCGGACCCTGTCGACGCTGATCCCGGCCCGCCGAACCGCTTCCGCGTTCCCCCCGACCGCGTAGACGTGGCGTCCGAACCGCGTGCGCGACGCGATGAACGACCAGAAGACCAGGAAGAAGCCGAGGATCACCGTCACGGTCGGCACGCCTCGGTCTTGGTTGGCGTAGGAGACCCCGGCGAACGTGACGACCGCGAGGCCCACGACCTGCAACGCGAGCAGAAGGAGCGGCTTCGCGATCAAACCGCTCGAGCGCCGCGAACGAGCGGTCTGCAGCTGTGAGAGGCCATAGCCCACGACCACGACCCCGCCGACCACCCAGCCCCAGAACGGACTGAGGAAGTTGTTCGCGATCCCCACCACCGTGGGGTCCTGGATCCTGATCGTGCCGGTGGTGGTGAACTGCGTGGTGAGGACCAGGACGACCCCCGACCAGATGAGGTAACCGGCCAGCGTGACCACGAACGAAGGCACGCCCGCCTTGGTGATGATGAGCGCCTGACCGAAGCCGATCAACGTGGTCAGCGTGAGCGCGAAGCCGATCGCCACCCACCACGGCCACCCCGGATCGTCGGGGCGGAGCAGGAGGGTCATCACGACCGCACCCACGCCACTCACGAAGCTGACCGAGAGGTCGATCTCCCCGATCAGCAGCACGAACACGATCCCGATCGCCATCGTCGCGACCGCGGCCATCTGGAGGAGGAGGTTCGTGAAGTTCCGCTCGGTGAAGAAGGAGTCGTCGAGGACCCCGAAAACGACCGCGATGATCACGAGCCCGACGACGATGGGAAGGGATCCGAGATCGCCTGCCCGGACCTTCTGCCACCAGCGGGACAGGTATTCCGAGAGGGACTCGGCGGGTGCCTCGAGCGCTTCCTGGACCGCGAGGGACTCCGCCGGAGGATCGGCGACCTCGGCCGGGCGCTTCCCCGCGTCGGGTTCGGTCATGCGCCGTCCGCTCCCGCAGCCATCCCCGGCACGTGGTCGAGCGCTCCCGCCGTGATGGCGTGCACGACCTCTTCCTGGGTCGTCTCGGATCGTTCGAGCAACGCCACTCGCTGCCCGAGCCGCAGCACCGTGATCCGGTCGGCGACCTCGAACACGTCGTGGAGGTTATGGGAGATGATCACGACCCCCAGATCCTTCTCCGCCAGCCGGCGCACGAGATCCAGCACCTGCCGTGTCTGCGCCACGCCGAGCGCTGCGGTGGGCTCGTCGAGGATCAGTTGGAGCGAGTTCCACATGACGGACTTGGCCACCGCGACCGCCTGCCGCTGGCCACCCGAGAGGCCCGCGACGGTCTGACGAACCGATCGGAGCGACGTCACCGAAAGACCTTCCAACGTCTCCTGAGCGGCGTTCTCCATACTCGACTCGTCGAGCACGAAGCCCCACCGGGTTCGCTCCCGGCCGAGGAACATGTTGCCGACGACGTCGAGGTTGTCCGCAAGCGCGAGATCCTGGAACACGACCTCGATACCGAGCTTCGCGGCGTCTCGGGGCCCGTGGATGGTGACGGGCTTCCCCTCGTAGAAGACCTGGCCTTCATCGAAGGGGTGGATGCCGGCGATGCCCTTGATGAGCGTGGATTTTCCCGCCCCGTTGTCGCCGACGAGGGCCATCACCTCGCCGCGGCGGATCTCGAAGTCGACGCGATACAGGGCCTGCACAGCGCCGAACGACTTCGAGACACCTTTGCACTCGAGGAGCGGCGCGTCAGTCGTGCCGATCGTCAGTCACCCTCACTTGGCACCTCACTTGGGACCTTGGTCTCGACACTCCGGGTCGTGGCGGGCGGGGGCGCTTCGCGCCCCCGCCCGCAACGGCCTCCGGTTCCGTCAACCCCGCTGCTATGCGTTCTCCTGACAGAAGTCCGTCTCCGCGACGTCGCCTGCACAGATCTCCTCGATCGAGAGGAACCCGTCGGCGACCACCGTCTCGGCCATGTTGTCGGCCGTGACGGCGATGGGCACCGTCGCGTAGTACGGCACGGCGCCCTCGGCATCGGGTGAGTCGAGCGCCTCACCGGTCGCCATATCGATGCCGATGACCTCGAACTCGAAGTCGCTCGTGATCGCGGTCGGGTCCTCGCCGTTCCGGACGGCCATCGCGATCGCCACCGCCACGTCGGCCTCGGCCGGCACCGGCTTGTACACGCTCATCGTCTGCAGACCAAGGAGGATGTTCTGCATCCCCGCGATCGACGCGTCCTGACCGCTGATCGGGATCGGTCCCACGCCCGCGGCCTCGAGTGCATTGATGGCTTGCTGGGCGAGGTTGTCGTTGGCCGCGAAGACGGCGTCGACGTTGTTGTCGGCATCGACCAGGATCCCTTCCATGATCCCCTGACCCTCACCGTTCGCCCCCCATCCGGGAACGTGTTGGTCAGCCACGAGGGTCCACTCGCCGGCATCGACCTTCGCCTCGACGGTCTCGGCGTAGCCCTGCCGGAACAGGAAGGAGTTGTTGTCCTCCTCACCACCGTTCAGCATGACGACGGCGGGAGTGTCGCCCAGCGCGTCGATCTCGGGGGTCAGAACGTCGGCCATCGTGCGTCCCACTTGGACGTTGTCGAAGCTGACGTAGGCGACCCCGCCCGGGCCCTCGGTGTTGAACCGGTCGTACTCGATCACCTCGACGCCCTCGGCCTCGGCCGTGTCGATGATCGTGGCTCCTGAGGCCGTGTCGACGCTGGCGAGGATGATCGCACTGGCGCCGTCGGCGATCGCCTGCTCCGCTTGGCTCTGCTGGGTCGCGGCGTCGCCCTCGGCGTTCACGATCGAGAAGTCGTCGCCTTCGACGAGACCCTCCGCCTCGAGCGCCGCTTTCAGCGCCGGGCGGTCCTCGCCTTCCCAGCGGGGCGACGTCGCGGAGTCAGGCAGGAGCACCCAGATGCTGCCTCCGCCTCCATCGCCACCACCGTCACCGCCATCGCCACCGCCGTCGTCGCCACACGCAGCTGCGATCAATCCGAAGACGGCGACGAGCGCGATCCAAGTCCGGATGCTTCGTTTCCACATACGAGCCTCCTCCCGCTCGGTCGCCGTCGCTCGTGCAGATCGGCTTCCGAGGTCGTCGGCGCAGCGTATGCGTCATAGGCGAGGGGCGCAACCTCGGGTTCCTGGGCGAGGTGGGACAGACGTCCTCCGGCAGAAGAGGGGTGCACGAGAGGGAGGGAGGAGAAGGTATGTCGGAGAAGCTAGGAGACGGCCTTGGTGTCCCCGAGGGCGCTCTGCACCACGTAATCGAAGAGTCCTGCGTCTTCCGGTTCCACCGTGATCCGGGCGAGCTTGCCGTCCGGGCCGTCGAAGGTGAATCGCTGGAGAAGGATCATCTCGGCCGCGTGGCTCGGACCGTGGACGGAGATCTGATGCCGGACGATCATCTGGTCGCCGGAGTGGAGGAAGGAGACGGAGCTGCGACCGGTATCGAGCACCGTTCTCAGTGCGACCACGAACGGCCCGACCTCCCCGAGCCCTCGATAGGTCCCCGCGAGCGGCGAAGAGCCGTCGAGCTGGAGAACGACGTCCGACCGCATCGCAGCGCGGATGACCTCGTGATCTCGGCGACCGAACGCGGCCAGGAGCTCCGCGAAGAGGGCCTCGCGTTCCGAGTTGAGCCGATCGGCTCGTCATCCTCACCTCATCGACCGAGAGGGGGAGGAGCTTGAAGAGATCCTCCCAACAGGTGGCTCAACAGGGAGGGAACAATCCGTCCCGAGCCGATCGCGTGGCGGACGCTCTCGAACTCCACTCCGTCGACCGCGAGCTCAGCCGTCGGATCGGCGTCCTCGGCGACGCGGATCTCTCGAACGTTCCCCTGTGGCGGGACCAAGAACCAGGCGTGATCGTCGGGCATCCATCTGAGGTGCCATTCGCCGGTGAGCTGAGAGAAGCCCGAAGAGGCGGCCATCCGCGGGACCCGGATACAACAGTCGTGCTCTCGACAGTGCTCCGCCACGTGGTCGCCCGTCACGTCCGAGCTCTCCCTTCTCGTGCTTCATGGCCTGATCCGGCGAGGGACCTTAGCATCGCGTCCCGGCGCGCTCGGTTGCGGACAACTACGCAACGGCGAAACCGGGAGTCCCTGCCCCTTGCGAGCAGAGGCGGGTCTGCCGATAGGAAGGACATGCGTCTGATCCCGCACTTCGGACGACGTGCCCCGGCACCGGCTCATCGGGGCTCTCTCGCTCGACGACTGCTCCTCGTGCTCGCCGCGATGCTCTTGGCCCTGGTGGCGGTCGCGGGAGCACGAGTGGTGACCTTCGGCGCCTCGATCGACGCCCTCGAGGAGTTCCGCGCCGAAACCGTCGGTGAGTCCGCACGGATCGCGGAGGTCCGCTCGCTCCTGGAGGAGGCCGACGACGCGGGCGAGGCCTACGTGGAAACCGACAACATCGCGGAGGGCGAGAAGTTCGCCTCGATCAGCGACGAGATCGCTCGTGGGTTCGACGATCTCGAGGGATCTGGGTCACGACAGGAACGCCTCCTCGCCGCCTCCGCGCATCACGTATGGGAGCTCGCCTACGCGACGGTCGAGAGTGCCGTCGGGCTCTCCTCAGGCGGGGACGGCGCACGGCTCGACCCGTTCCATGATGGCGTGGACGAGGCCGCTGGACTTCTCTCCGACCAGTTCGCGCTCAACGTCGCCGAGGTCGGGGACGAGATCGCAGCGCTTCGGATCCGCGAGCGCACCCAGCTCTACGCATCCCTCGTGGTCCTCCTCCTCGGATGTGTCCTGGGAGGCTTGTTGTCGCGCCGCGTGTATCGGTCCGTCACCTCCCCACTGCACGCGTTGGAGGAGGCGGCCGCACACCTCGGCCGTGAGGATCTCGATCACCGGATCGACGTGCACGGCAACGACGAGCTCGCGAGGGTGGGAAGCGCCTTCAACTCGATGGCCGACAGGCTGCAGGAGAGCCGGGAAGAGCTCCATCATCTCGCGCTCCACGATCCGCTCACCGGTCTGCCCAACCGTGCGTTGTTCCTGGAGCAGTTGCAGCATGCGATCGTCCGGGCCCGCCGGAAGGGGAGCACCGTCTCCGTGCTCTACTTGGATCTCGACGGCTTCAAGTCCGTGAACGACTCCCTCGGCCACGCGGCCGGCGACGAGCTCCTGATCGGCGTGGCGGACCGTCTGCGTCGAGCGCTCCGCGAGGTGGACACGGTCGCTCGGCTGGGCGGCGACGAGTTCGGGATCGTGCTGGAGGAGGAGCTCCAGGGCGCCACGCTGACGGCGCAACGGCTCGTCAAACAGTTCGAACGGCCTTGGTCATTGAGTTCCGGCTACGCGTCGGTCGGCGTCAGCATCGGCGTCGCCGCACGAGACGGAGAGGAGGAACTCGATGAGCTCCTCCGGCAGGCAGACACCGCGATGTACGCGGCGAAGGCGGGCGGGAAGGGCCGGTGGCGCGTGTTCAGCCCCGACCTCGGGATGACCGTGCTCACCTCGAAGACGATCCGGGCGGAGCTTCAGCACGCCGTCGAGGAAGAGGAGTTCGTCGTCCACTATCAGCCGGTGATGAACATCGGCGACGGATCGATCAGTGGCGTCGAAGCGCTGGTGCGATGGAACCATCCCCAGAGGGGCCTCCTCCCGCCGTCGGAGTTCCTCGAGGAGGCGGAATCATCGGGGCACGTGGTGCCCATCGACCGATGGGTCCTCCGCGAGTCTTGCCGACAGGTGCGGGCGTGGCAGACGGGCATCCCCGGGGCCGAGCATCTCTCCGTCCACGTGAACCTGTCGGCACGCGACCTCCAGCACGAGGGCCTCGCCGACGACGTCGCAGAGGCGGTTCGCGGTTCCGGCCTCGCTCCGGCCGACGTGATCCTCGAGATCACCGAGACGACGCTGGTGCAGGACGCCGATGCCGTCGCGACCGAGCTGAGCAAGCTCAAGGAGCTTCGGGTCGGGCTCGCGCTGGATGACTTCGGGACAGGTTTCTCCTCGCTGAGCCACCTCTACGAGTTCCCGATCGACATCATCAAGATCGACCGCTCGTTCGTCGGCGCCTTGGGCATCGATACGCGAAGCCCGGACCTGGTCAAAGCACTGGTGGAGCTCGGGCACACCCTCGGTCTCACGGTGGTTGCGGAGGGCGTCGAACAGGCGGCTCAGCTGGAGTATCTGCGTTCCATCGGATGCGAGCGGGCACAGGGGTACTACTTCGCGAAGCCACTGAACGCCGGGGACCTCGAGAAGTTCCTCCGCGATGCAGCTCCTCGCGCACCTGGTCGGCACCTGACCCGCGTCGCCTGATCCGCATCTGCGGCTAGGTGCGCAGCCGTTGCACGATGCCGCCGAGCGCTCGGATCGATGCTTCCGTGATCGGATCGAGGACGAGGATCAGCTCGTCGGCGCCCGCCTCCGCCATCGCACGGAGCCCCGCGCCGATCTCTTCCTCCGATCCTTCGAGGGGCGTCACTCCTTCCTGGTCGGGTCGCTCCTTCGTGCCGCCGAGGCGCACGAGGACGCAGGCGCTGCGCTCGATCGATGCGGGATCTCGACCGGCGCGCTCGCACGCAGCATCGATCTCCCGCAACCTCGTCTCGAACCCATCCGGTGTGTTGCCGTACCAGTCGAACCAGGTGTTCCACGTGTCCACATGTGGAAGCGTCGCCGCCAGGACGCGGTCGCCCGTCGAGCCGACCATCAGGGGCGGCCGTCGCGCGGGACGGGGGATCAGCACGGCGTCGTGCACCTGATGGAAACGACCTTCGAACGTGAATCGTTCGCCGTCGAGGAGGCGTCGCACGATCCCGAAGGATTCCTCGAAGCGTGATGCGCGATGGTCGTAGGGGATCCCGAACGCGTCGAATTCCGTGCGGTTCCAGCCGGCGCCGAGACCGAAGACGAAGCGCCCGCCGCTGATCTCGTCGACCGCCGCCACCTTCTTCGCGAGCACTGCCGGGTTGTGGAAGTTGAGGCACGCGACCAGCGGGCCCAGCCTCACCCGCTCCGTGATGGCGGCGAGGCCGGCGAGGAACGTCCACGCCTCCCACGGGCCGCCTTCCCAGTCGTCCTCTCGGTAGAGGTAGTGATCGCCGAGCCAGATCGAGTCGAACCCGACCTCTTCCGCCGCGCGCGCCATCGAGGCGTATTCGGGCCACCCAACACCTCGTTCGACCTCGGGGAGCTGGACGCCGACGCGCAGGGGCTGTGTCATCCGCCGGAGTCTAAGGACCAGAGGCGGCTAGAGCGTCTCGGTCGTACTGTCCACGACGCCTGAGATGAGATAGGTAGTCGCGTACGTCCGAGTGCCAGCGGGGCCCACGGCTCCGTAGACCGCCCCAGCCCCTCCGCTTTGGACGTCGACGGTAGTGTCCGCGACCAAGACTTCTGCCTCGCTCAGGAGTTCAGCTGTCTTCGGATCGAAGATCAGTTCGAATCGGCTCCGAGAGTCACCACTTGGGTTGGTGTACGCGACGGCGACACCGGGGCGGGAAGCGCCGTCGAGGACGCGGCCGACCAGCTCGACGCCCGGGAGTTCTGCTGCAACCTGATACAGCGCGGCTCGAACCTGTGGGGTCGTCCGCGTTTCCCGAAGCAAGTCGCCGATGATGACGAAGGTCTCCCAGTCGCCGCCCGGCCCGCCGATCAGCTCGCGGCTCTCGATCACGTCGCGGAGCTCCTCAGGATCCGTAGGAAGGTCGGTGAGGTCGCGCAACGTCAGCTCACCCGGGTTGAGATCCTCGAATTCGGAGTCCCCCTCGACAACCCACTCAAGCGACGGTTTCCCTGCGGCGACCCACGTCGCCCGGTCGTGTTCGGTCGGGAAGGTGATGGGTTCAGGGGTGTTGAGGACCCTGCCGGAGCCATTCAGGGCGATCCAGCTCTCACGTATCCCGCGAGCCTGGAACAGGAACGTCTCGCCGTTCCCAACGACGTACAGCATCGTGAAGGCGCTCTCGGACCTCGAGTAGAGGAACTGGCCGGGGCCAGGCGCCGGGTCCGGGGGTTGGTGGGCGGCGCGGATCGCGACGCGATGCAGGAGGGCCGCCGCGGCTGGGTCCGCGCCACCGGTACGTCCGCCGGGCAGCGCGATCGGGAGAGCGATGGCGATCGCGAGACCGGCGGCCGCGATCGCCAGCGCCACCGTGTGGCGTCGGTACGGACGGGACGATGCAGGAGAGAGATCGGAAGCCTGACGAGCACGGAGCGACTCGAGGGCGAGACCCAGCACGTCCTGCTCGAACAACATGGGATCGCGCTCATCGACCTTGGTCATCAACACGTCACCTCTCTCACGGAAATCTCTGACGAGGCGCTTTCCTCGGCGACGGCCCGCAGCTTCTTCCTCGCCCTCGCGAGCCGCATCCGTACCGCCGCGCCACGGATGCCGAGCGCTGCAGCGGCCTCGGCCGGCGTCAGCCCGTCGAGGAGGACCAGCTCGGCGACCACTCGTTCAGACGGCGGGAGGTCTCGCAGGCCTCGTAGAAGCGCAGGGGCCGCCGCGTCAGCGTCGATCGCGCCTTCGAGCCGCTCGTAATCGTCGTCGTTGAGCGACCGGCGATTCCCGAGCCGCCTCACCACGTCCTGCTCCCGGACCCTCCGTCGGCGTTCCACGGCGCACAGGTTGGCCGCGATCCCGAGGATCCAGGGCAAGACGTCGCCGCGGTTCGGCTCGTATCGATCGATCGACGCGACCACCTCGAGCCACACCGCGGCAACCAGGTCGACGACGTCGCCGGGACGCTCCGCTCGCCGAGCGGCGAAGCGGATCGTCGTGTCCACGTGGCGCCGATACAGTTCTTCGAAGGCAGCCGTCTCGACTCGTGAGGCGATGAGCAACTCTCGATCCGATCGCGGATCCGTCACAGCTCCCTCGCCTTCGCCATCTGATCTTGTATTGCCTCGACCGGCCGCAGCGCAACGTCGATCGACCGGTCGAGGCTCACGTGGAGGAGACCGCAGCCTCAGTGCCCCCGAGGCGCCGTTCCAGGACGAACGCCAGGGCGTAGAAGGCAGCCACCAGGATCAGGAGCGCCTGGTACCCGATCGCGATCGCGGCGTACTCGACGACGCCGCCCAGCATCGCTCCCAACAGGTTCGCCCCGAAGGCGACGGTCGTCATCGAGGTCTCCTTGAAACGCTGCGCGAAGACGAGGTTCGCGATGAAGATCGGGGCGAACGCGAGGGCGACCGCAGCGACGAAACGGGGCCCGAGCGAAAGCGCCAGAAGCTCCTCCGGGGGGATCGCCCACGCGACGGCGATGGAGACGAACAATCCCGCGTACAGGCTCGACGGGCGGGGAAGCGTGAAGCGCCGCGCGACCTCGATCGCGAGGTAGACGCTGAGGAGCACCCCGGTGAAGACGAGCGCGTTGACGAACCACGTCGTTCCGAAGAGCAGGGCGAACTGCACCACGCTCTTCGTCTCCAGGAGGAGGAACGCCGCGCCCATGAAGAACAGGTCGGTGTAGGGCCGAAGCACGCGGAGCCCCCCGGTGATGACCCGAACGGTCGCGGTCGATGCGAGGAGGATAAACGCGAGCGAGACCAGGTAGAAGGGTGGGATGCTCCTCCCCTCGATGTAGGGGAACGGGTGATCGTCGGTCGATGGGGCCGGGGGAGTGCTCGCCGGCTCCCAGAGGGTGTCGCAGTTCGCGACCCGACCGTCTCGGCCGATCGTGAGGACGGCCTGCAGGCGGCGACCACTTCCTCGACGTGGTCCCGGCTCGTAGCAGGGCTCTCCGCCGAACGCCGTTGACAGCGTGCTCGCGTATCGCTCGAAGACGTCGGGCCGATAGTAGTTGTACATCGAGAAGACACCGTCGGGAGTGAGTCGCTCCCGGACGGTCTTGAATGCCTCTTCGGTGAAGAGGTAGCTCTCGAGACGCAGGCCGGCCTGCCCCGACACGAGCGTCAGGGAATCAGGGAGCGCGAACACGATCAGGTCGTAGCGACCGTCGGTGCGTTCGAGGAACGCCCGTCCGTCGTCGACGTGCGGTACCACGCGTGGGTCTCCGTACGGGTTTTCCGGGTGCAGCTCCACCCCTCTCGCCTGGAGCACCGGATCGATCTCGACCGCGTCGACATGCCGCGCTCCGTGGTCGAGGGCCACCGCGACGTCGTTGCCGCTGCCCGCGCCCACCACGAGCACCCGGTCGAGCGGTCCCGGGGGCAGATGGGCGTACACGTAGTCGTAGAACGGCTGCTGGGTCCGCAGCAGTCCGAGTGGATACATCGACTGATGGCCGAGCCCGTTCACGCGCAAGGCGATCCTCCCGTCGCCCGGCTCGATCGTCGTGACCTTGTAGTAGGGAGACCACGCGTCGTGTGCCGAGAGCGAGTTCGCGGCGAAGATCAGCGCCACTCCGGCGAGCGCGGCGACCTGCGCGGGTCGGATCGGCCGATCGAGCACGAAGAGGAATCCGACACACGCGAGAAGGATCCACACGACCGGGCGCATCCCGAGGAACGCCAGCAGGCTGAATCCGACGATCCCGGCGATGCTGCCCAGCACGTCGAGCCGATAGGCCTGAAGGGCATCGAACGTCCGGAACGTCCGGGCGACCCCCTCGGCGATCAGCGCCATGACGAGGGCGGCTCCCCCGAACACCAGCGGCAACGACACCCATATCGGGAGGGCAGGCAGGCCCGCGAGCCCGCGGAGCACGGGGACATCACCGACGCGAGATTGCTGGACAGGGAACAGGACGACGAAGAGCGCGAAGAGCGCGAGTGCGATCGGCGCGAACGGGAAGAGGTCTCGCTTCGCACTCGCCCGGAGGAATCCGACGCCCACGCCGAGGAAGCTCGCGAGCAGGACGAGGTTGGTCAGATAGCGGAGGTAGATGTTGTTCTCGGCCGGCCAACGGATGAGGATCAATTCCACGAAGAGCATGAGTGCGCTCAGCACCACGAGCCGGACCCGGCCCTGCAACGGAAGCTTCGTCATCCGGGCAGCGCCCGATGGCCGCGCTCTCTCCCCGACCGCCACCCGCGGAGGGTACTTCGCAGCCGGCCGAGCCTAGGCCACTCCGACCGGCGCCGGGGGCAGCGGTGGCGTGGGTCCTGAAGGCACCACCGTCGTGACCCCGCGGCTCCGGATCGCGACGGCCAGCAGGCCGAGTCCCCACACGCTCGCGAGGAACCAGAGCCACCCGCCGACGAACGGGATCAACGCCACCACACGGAGCACGACCCAGCCGACGAGGAACACCACGAACCGCGACGACGAGGACCGCATGATCATGCTGCCGGCCGCCAGCGTCGCCACGACGTAGCCGACCGTGTAGATGAAAGCGAGCGCGAGGAGCAAGAAGAGCCCGAGCGGGATGCCCACGACCGTGACGAGGAGGATCACGGAGCCGATCGGCAGCAGGAAGAAGAGTCCGAAGCCCCACCCGATCGACGAGCCCAGCCGATCGCGCACGATGTCGCGAACCGCGGGGAAGAGCTGCGGTGCGAACGCGAGCAATAGGAGTCCGAGGATGAGGGTGGAGATCGAGTAGCCGATCCACCACACGAAGCGACCCGCGAAGCCGACCATGTCGACGTCGAACCGGGTGACGACGCTGGTCCGGTCGCCGCGGACCGTCGCACCCTCCTCCACCTGGGGCGTCTCTTGGGTCACGAGGTCGCCTCCGACCTCGGCGCCGTCCCGCACCACCACGCTGCCGTTGAACACGATCACGTCCTGCTCCACCGTCCCGATGATCTCCGCGTCGCCGTTGAAGACGACGAGCGACTCACGCACGGTGCCCTCGACGAGGGCGGGGCCATCGAAGATCAGCGCGGTATCCACCGTTTCGTCGGATGCGATGAAGAGTCGGCCGGTCAGCACGATCTGCTCGTTGTCGCTGGCCGGGGCCCGGCCCTGTGCGAAGGCCGGCGACACTGTGAGCACGGTGAGCAGGATGGCCGCGCCCGCGATCAGGGACGATCTGCGCGATCGCATCCTGCGCGTCGAGGTCATGTGGGGTCGGTTCGCCACGTCGGTCCCGACTGTAGGGATGCAGGCCGAAGCCGGCAAACGTGGTGCTCTGACGGCGGTACAGCAGGTGGAGTAGCCTCAGCCACCGCATGGAGACCTGGGACGCGATCAGGACGCGACGCAACGTGCGGCGATACGACCACCGGGCGATCCCGGCGGAGGATCTCGATCGGATCGTGGCGGCGGCCGCCCTCGCACCGAGCTCGATGAACGAGCAGCGCTGGGCCTTCATCGTGTGTCGCGAGCGAGACCGGCTCGAGGAGCTCTCGCGAGCCGGCGACTACATGGATCACGTCGCGGGTGCCGCGGCCGCGATCGCGTTCCTCACTCCTCGTGCGGAGGACGTGTCGGAGCGAGAGAGCATCGCCTTCGACCTCGGCCAGGCGGTGGAGAACGCGATGCTCGCCGCCTGGGAGGTCGGCGTCGGCAGCTGTCACGCCTCCGTCTACGACGAGCCCCGGGTCCGCGAGCTGTTGGCGTATCCGCCCGAGATGACCTGCGACCTCGTCGTGTCCTTCGGCTATCCCGCGGACCCGTCCTCCCTCGCCCCACCGGGCTCACGCGGGGGGCGCAAGCGCCTCGGCGATCTGCGGCACGAGGAGCGCTTCGGAGGAGACTCGGAGTAGCATCCATCCTTCGCACGACGGGTCCCCACCCACTCCCGGGGAACCGAACGACCCTCGATCGGCGTATCGAAGGTCAACCGGGAGGAGGTTCCACTGACGGGGCAAGACGCGAAGGGACGCCGGGGCGCCGGGAGCCCGCTCTGGAGGAAAGCGCCGCTCGCGCTCCTCCGCTATCCCGGTCTCCTGGTGGCCGTCGTGGTCGGTGCGCTGCTCCTGTCACTGGTGGCAGCCGCCTACCCGCTGTTCCTCTCACGGTCCGAAGGTGAGCTCCTCGCCGCCGAGATCGCGAACCCCACGATCACCCCGTACGGCGCCGGGATGTTCTACAGCGTGACGAACGTCCAGTTCAAGGAAAGGGTGCCCCGAGGCGGCGACGAGTTGCTCGCAGACCGATTGGATGAGGAGTTCACTCGTCTCGCCGCCGACGGGCCGCATCTCGCGCGCCCCGTTCGCTACGCGCTGGGATCGGTCGTAGAGGTCACCCTCCCCGGAGGGATCCAGGCCGAGTCGGGCCCGGTGGCCGGATGGCTGTTCTCCGGCACCGCCGCAGCTCGGAACGTGGAGGTCGTGAGCGGAAGCGAAGAGGGCGGCGCCATGATCCCCGACCTCATCGCGGACGAGTTCGACGTGGGTCCCGGTGACGTGATCGAGATCACGGGTGGACGACGGACGATGACTCTCCAGGTGGGGGGTGTCTACCGGGCGTTGTATTCGCAGCCTCGGCGCGACTACTGGCTCCCGTGGAGCGAGCAGATCTTTCCGCAGTGCGGCGACTGTCCGGCGCCGCCCCAGTTCATCCTCGTGGGCCGTCAGGAGCTGGTCGACCTCACGAGGGCGGTCGGCGAACGCGAAGCCGATCTGGGCTGGGTCGCACCGATCGATGACGTGTCGCTCAACGTGGACGAGGCGCGCGACGTCCGAGCCTACGCAGCGAGGGTGCTCGGCGAGGTGACGGATCGGACGACTCGGCTGGGTCGCCTCTTCGCATGTTGCGGTCAAGGCTACGTGGCCGGGAGCAGCTTCTTCTCCGGACGACGGGACACGGAGTTCCGCTCAGCGATGCCGCTCGTGATGCGAGAGGTCGAACGACGCGCGGCGACCGTCGAGGGACCCCTGCGGCTCCTCCTCATCGCCGGTTTGGGGGTGGCGGCGGCCGTCGTGGCGGCGGCCGCGGCCTTCGCGGTGGCCGGGCGCCGGACCGAGGCGGCGCTCCTCCACGCCCGAGGATGGGGTCCGGTCCGGTTCGCGACGAAGTCCACGCTGGAAGCGGCGATCCCCGTCGCGATGGGAGCTGCCACAGGACTTGGACTCGGATGGCTGCTGATCTCCATGTTCGGACCGGCAGCGCCGGCGGCCTCTTCGGCTCGGACCGCGTCGCTCGTCGGGGCGGCGGTCGCCGGCGCCGCCGCGCTGGTCGTGCTCGGAGTGGTTTCGGGCGTCTCCTTCCGCAGAACCTTCGAGGTGCACGCGCTCGGGCGGCGGCTCGCGTGGGTGCCGTGGGAGGTGTTCGCGATCGCCGCGGCGCTCTGGGTGCTCTCCCGCTTGCATGCAGGAGGCGCGCTGATCGAAGACCCACGGCTCGGCATCCGGCGGCCGAGCGCGCTCCTCCTGGTGTTCCCGGTCCTGTTCGTGGCGGGGGTCGCCACGCTCGGCGCCCGCATCGCGGTGGAGGCGCTCCGCCGAACGGGACCGAGGCTCAGTCGCGGCTCGCCCGTCGCCTACCTCGCGGTCCATCGGCTGACCGGTCTCCCGCGGCTCACCGTGTTGCTCGTTTCGGCGGCGGCGCTCTGCCTCGGCGTCTTCGTGAACGCGCAGACGATGGTGCGTTCGCTTCGGGCGACGGTCGACGCGAAGGCCGGGGTCTTCGTCGGGAGCGACGTGCAGGTCTGGGTGGACCACAACTCGCCGGTGCAAGCCGGGAGCTTCCCGCTGCCGATGACGAGGGCGACGCGTCTGAAGTACGCGGGATCGCTCCTGCCGGGGGAGCGACCGTTCGACATGGTCGGCATCGACCCGTCGACGATCGTCGGCGCCGCGTTCTGGAGCGACGCCTTCGCCGACGAACCGCTCGACGAGATGGTGAGTCGCCTCGGTAGGCAGACGGGCCCACTACCCGTCTTGCTCGTCCAGGGGCAGGGCACCCCGCAGGCGATCGAGATCTCCGATGTCGAGACGCCGATCGAGGTGGTCGGCCGCCCGAACGCGTTCCCGGGTGTCTATTCGGACGACCCGTTGCTCGTCGTGGACGCCGCCGGACTCGAGCAGCGTCTGGGCGCGCGGAACGATCCGCTGAGGCGTCCCGGCGCGCGAACCGAGCTCTGGATCGCCGGAGATCCGGACGACGCGCTCGCGGCCCTGAGCAAGCTCGACGCGTTCCCGCTTGCCACGATCACCGCGGTCGAGGTGAAAGACGTGCCCTTCATCAAGGCCGCGATCGAGACGTTCTCGATGCTGAACGTCCTCGGTCTCGCGGCCGCCGTGCTCGTGATCGGCGTGCTCGTCGTCTACCTGCAGGCACGACAACGAGCCCGGACCGTCTCCAACGTCCTGTCGATGCGGATGGGGATGCGCGATCGCCAGGCGAGCGCCGCACTCATGCTCGAGCTCGCCGCGATGCTCCTCGCGGCGTTCGTGCTCGGCGCGGCGCTCGGCTTGGTCGCCGGCCGGTTGGTGTCGCCGCTGTTGGATCCGCTCCAGACGATCCCGCCCGCGCCGCTGTTCGACGCGCCCCTGGCCGTCGTGGGATGGACGCTCGTGGGGCTCGCCATCGTGGCCGTCGCCGGCGGCTGGCTCGTGCACCGTCGGGCGGCGGCCGTCGACCTGGGGGAGGTGCTCCGCGTTGCCGAATGAGCCCGTCCCCGCACGCTGCGTCGACCTGGTGAAGACGTATCGAACGCCGACCGGTGCCGTGCACGCGCTTCGAGGCGTCACCCTCAACTTCCCGGCCGGTGCCCTTTCGGCGGTCGTGGGGCCGTCGGGGAGCGGGAAGTCCTCGCTCCTCCGCGTCTTGACCGGCATCGATCGGGCGACGTCTGGGGACGTCTGGGTCGGACCCGAGAACATCGGCCGGACGTCTTCCCGCGGGCTCCGACGGCTCCGGCGTCACGTCGTCGGCTACGTGTTCCAGCGCCCCTCGGACAACTTCCTGCCGAACCTCACGATCGGCGAGCACCTTCGTCTCGTCTCGGGCCGGTCCGGCGGGCGACCCGAGGTCGAGATCCTCGAACGACTCGGGATCGGGCACCGCATCGACCACCTCCCCGACGAGCTCTCCGGAGGCGAGCAGCAACGGGCGGCCTTCGCGCAGGCGGTGGTCGCCGGCTCTGCCGTCGTGGTGGCGGACGAGCCGACCGCCGAGCTCGACACGGAATCAGGTCGGCTGGTCATGGACGGAGTCCGCACCCTCGTGGACGCGGGCGTCACGTTCGTCGTGGCCACCCACGACGGCGCCGTCAGACGGCTCGCCGACGAGGTGGTGGAGCTCGACCATGGAAAGCTGAAAGGGACGCGTCCGGAGGCACCTCCCGGCCGTGGAGCCGGGTTCGCGCGCTATCCGGGCGAGCGGCTCCCCGCCGACGACATCGAGGCCGCGGTGTCGGTGCACGAGCTGAGCAAGGTGTTCCACCACCACGGAGGGGACGTCGTGCACGCGCTGGAATCGGTGAGCTTCGAGGCGCGACCGGGCGAGCTCGTCGGTCTCGTCGGCCGGTCCGGGTCCGGCAAGACCACGTTGTTGAACGTGATCGCCGGCTGGGAGCGTCCGAGCGTGGGCGAGGTGCAGTGGCGAGGACCCGTGGATCCTTCCTCGCCGCCGTGGTCCGTGGTGGCGGTCGTTCCCCAGAAGCTGGGATTGATGGAAGAGCTCACGGTCGAGGAGAACATCGGCTATCCCGCCCGTTTGGCGGGCACCCTCGAGGAGCGCTCGGACGACATCGAGGAGCTGATCGGGGTGCTCGGCATCGCCGAGCTCCGGTCCCGATACCCGCGTGAGGCGTCGGTGGGGGAGCAGCAGCGCACGGCGATCGCCCGCGCGCTGTCGGTACCGACGAGCGTGCTGCTCGCGGACGAGCCCACCGCGCACCAGGACACCGCGTCGGCGGAACGCGTCTTCGCTGCGCTCCGACGCGCCGCCGACACGGGAACCGCCGTCATCGTGGCGACCCACAACCCCGAGGTGATCCGCCATCTGGATCGGGTGCTAACCATGGCGGACGGCCGCCTCGAGGGACCTTCTCCCGGCTAAGAGGAGTTCCTTTCATGTGGCGAATCGAGTCGACGCCGGCCGTGATGTACCTCCTTCCTAGGAGATGTCGGCGCGCGTGCTCGGCGACTCGCTCTCGCGGGGGTCGTCCTCGCCGCACTCGTCGGGTGTTCGGTGAGCACTCGCACCGGAGTGGTTCCGTCGACCGA
This sequence comes from uncultured Actinomycetota bacterium, assembly GCA_963750945.1. GTDB lineage: Bacteria > Actinomycetota > UBA4738 > UBA4738 > HRBIN12 > JAJNBA01. The sequence goes on from CAVVSH010000001.1 coordinate 45,329, forward strand.
GAGCCAGACGGTCACGCCCACTCCGACTCCCACGGAGCGTCCGGCCGTGACCTGCGATGAGCCGGCGAGATCGAAGATGAACGTCGTCGTGGACGACGCCCATTTCAGCGTGAAGTGCCTGACGGTTCCCGCGGACGTCCCGCTACAGATCGAGTTCGTCAATGGCGACTTCGTGGACCACAACCTCTCGATCTACACGCACGATCACTCGAGCGCGTTCACGGGTGATGTCGCCTTTCCGGCAGAGAGGTTCACCCTCAACGTGCCCGCGCTGGATGCCGGAGAGTACCTCTTCCAGTGCGACATCCATCCGAGCCTCATGTCCGGCCCACTCATCGCTCAGTAGTCGCTCCGAGCGTTCCACGTGACCATCTCCGCGACGTCGCCTATCCTTCTCCCGGTAGGGGCGCGTAGCTCAGCGGGAGAGCGCTTGCTTCACACGCACCGGGGCCTAAACGGTGTGCTGACCTGCGGAATTGCACGTCATGAGCGAGCGAAAGCGGCGTAGTATGCGCTGAGGTTCACGGGACGCCGAGGGTCCCTGGATCGCGCGGAGCAGCCGCAGCCGGATCACCTCGTCGGTCTCTAGGCTGGCGCGAGACGAAGGAATCCGGCGTTGAACTCCGGTTCGACGACCAGCGGGACGCCGAACTTCGCCGCCGTCGCACGCATGCCTTCCATCGCCCGCTCGCTCGGCTTCCCGTAGAACTCCCAGCCCCGGGGTTCGATGAACTCGTACGCCGCGGCGGCCCGCTCGTCGGCACCCTCGAAGTGCTGGTCCATCGCGTCGGCGTCGGGGAAGGCGTGCAGGAACGAGATCCGTCCACCCTGCTCGTCCAGGTAGGAGAGGAACAGGACCGTTCGAGGCTTCCCCGCACGGATCCCCTCGACAGAGGCCCCGCTCATGCGTTTCAGCTCGTCGAGTGCGCCCTCCTTGACCGCGAAGTGGCTGATGAAAACGACCGGCTCCGACATCGGCCCCACCTCCCGCGTCGGATTGTAGGGCTGCGGTGATCACCGCGTGAGCCGGAGCTAGACGGTCACATCCCGGCTTTCTACTCCTCCTCTAAATGGAGACAGCCCGCCACCGATGAACATCTGAGGCCTGCCGAACAACTTGCAGATCCGATCCCACGTCTCGAAGTTCGGCGAGCGTCCCTCGGCCTCGATCTCGCGGTAGGTGCGGATGCTCACGCCGAGTTCATACGCGGCTCGCGCGACCGACCACCCGGCGCGGCGTCGATCGTCCTCGAGCATTCCCGGAAGCGCGGCCACGGCGGAAGGCTAGCTGAGCCAGGCTCGCGATGATTGCGACGGTTGGTGGCTCGCGTCGACGGCGACCAAGAACGTCGGCACCACGCCCGACACGGCCACCGTCACATCGCAACGCCGCCGATCGCGAATCCCCTGGCACTCTGTCGGCGCGTCTCGGCCGGCTGTCGGCGCTACAGGCCCCGTGGGAGCGGAGGTCGAGGCGGGCTCCGTCGTCGGGCTCGGGGTGTCAGGCACCTTCTCGCCGTCGCCCGAAAGCGCGATCATCGCGCCCGAGCCGACCGCCAGCAGGGCGAGCACGACCGCCCCGACCACCACCAGCGTCTTCGGGAGCATCGCCATCGGAAGACCGTAGGACATCGGGAACAAAGTGAGAAGCCGCCGGAACCCGAAGGCCCCAGCGACTTCTCGATGCAGGAGGTAGACCGCCAGGCGACCAGATGTCACCTTCAGCCCGTCGTTTGCTGTTCAATCTCCTATCGACCTACGGAGGACGCATTTGGACATGGCGCGCAGATTCTTTTCCGGGCTTGCCTGGCTGTTCGTTGTCGCGGTTGCGATCCAGTTTCTTCTCGCTGGCCTTGGAGTCCTCGGCGGCGAAACCATGGAGGCGCACCGGCAGTGGGGCTTCATCGTCCTCCACCTGATACCGATCCTGATGCTCATCGCCGCGATCGTCGGCCGCATGGGACGGACCGTTCTCGCCCTGACAGTCGTGCTCTTCCTGCTCGTGTTTGTACAGCCGCTATTCGCCGACGCGCAACTTGATCCGCGTTGGCTGCGGTCGATTCATGTGCTCAACGCTCTATTTATCTTCGCCCTTGGTCAGCATCTGGCACGGCGAGGGACAAGCACAGTCCGGCCCTAGGGAGGCGGCTGCTCCGCGAACGTCTGTGGCCAGCCGAACGTCTTGCAGATCCGGTCCCACGTCTCCAAGGTCGGCGATCGAGCGCCTGCCTCGAGGTCTTGGGACCCGCACCCGAGAAAGCGTGCACAGTGACGACGTTGGAGCGACGGTCGGGCTAGGGGGCCTCGGCAACCGGCGCTGGTGGCTCAGCTTCGAAGACCAGCACGTAGCGTTGGGGCGCTGCCGAGGGGAGCCACTCCCGGTCCGGGTTCCGTTCGACGCGGATGGTTGGGTCTCCGGAGATCGCCCATCCTCGAGATTCCAATGCCTGGCGCGCAACTTGCAAAACCCTGTCGTGCGTGATCTCAGGACGATAGATCGGATAGAAGACGAATACCTGAGTCATTGGATAGCCCCTTGAACTGGAGCTACCCGCTTCAGACGAAGCTAAACAGCCGGGGCTGCTCATACGCCCCGGGTGTGTCACAGCGTCTCTAAGAGCCGCTCACGGCGTTGAGCTGAGGTCCACAGCGATCAGGCTCATTCCAATCCGTCAGGGAGCGTGCGCCAGGCCTCGAGCTCCCGGTACTCCCGGATGCTCACGCCGAGCCGCCACGCCGCTTGCCCACCGACCAGCCCGCCTGCTTCCGGTCGTTCTCGAGCATCACGGGGAGCATCGCCATGAGCTCGGCCTAGGTCACGTGCCCGGCATCAAGACGATCAGCAGGACGGCGATGGCCGCGGCAATTACGGTAACGATGATGACCGTGCGAAAGATGGGGCTCATTGAAAGGACCGTACCCTCCTAGGGAGTTCCCACACTCCGCTGGGAGAAACGCCCATCACTACCCCCTGGCGGCGACACGCCGAACCTGAACCCTTCTCGAGGCTGGATCGAGCACGAAAGGTTTCGCTGCCTCGTGTCCCGGGTAGGCCGGACCACAGAGGAGGCTGACGGTGTTGCAGCAAGCGCTCCAAGCGCAACCCGAGGGTGTTGCGGATGCACGGCGGCATGTGCGCGACCGCCTCGACGGTCTCCTCAGTTCCGAGATGGTCGCCGAAGCGGAGCTATTGACGAGCGAACTCGTCACGAACGCTGTGCGCCACGCCGGGCTCAAGGAGCGGGGCGTTGTCAACCTCGAGATCGACGTGGACACCGACACAGTTCACGTAGCAGTCGTCGATGCTGGCAGTGGTTTCGACTTCACGAAGATCTTCGAGGAGCCCGGAGATCCTCGCGGAGGGTGGGGGCTATTCCTCGTCGACAAGGTGTCGGATCGCTGGGGGATCGACGCCTCTCCTCCTCACAGCGTCTGGTTCGAGATCGACCGCTGAAGGGATGCACTTCCGATCTCGCGAGGCTGACTCCTGATTGGACGCTTGCACAAGCGGGTACGCGCTTACCACTGGTCTGAAAGGAGAACTCAATGGTGCTAGCTGCTATCGACTTCGAGGGTGGCTTGGAAGAGGCGTGGGACTCAATCATCACATTCCTCCCCAAGCTTCTCGGCTTCCTGCTGATCGTCGGGATCGGGTACATCGTCGCGAAAGCCGTCGAGAAGCTGTTGGACAAGGTCCTTGAGCGTGTCGGTTTCGATCGCCTCGTAGAGCGTGGCGGATTGAGGACGATGCTCGCGAAGTCACGCCTCGACGCGAGTTCGATCCTTGCGCGGATCGTGTTCTACGTCGTATTCCTGTTCGTCTTGCAATTGGCATTCGGCGTGTTCGGTCCGAACCCGATCAGCGATCTGCTCGAAGGGATCATCGCGTTCCTCCCGAAGGTGTTCGTGGCGATTCTGATCGTTGTCATCACGGCCGCGGTCGCGACTGCGGTGAAGACACTCGTCGAGTCTGTCCTTGGCGGGCTCAGTTACGGGCGCACGCTCGCGATGGTCGCCTCCGCAGCGATCTGGGTGGTCGGCATCACCGCCGCGCTCAACCAGGTGGAGATCGCGCCAGAGATCGTCAACGGTCTGTTCTACGCGATGCTCGCGTTGTTGGTCGGCGTGGGCATCGTCGCGATCGGGGGCGGAGGGATCCAGCCGATGCGTGAGCGTTGGCAACGGGCGCTGACTCGGATAGACCAAGAGGCCCCTCGCGTGCGGCAGGAGGCTCGGGTCAACTCGGGGGAGGCCCGAGGGGACCTGCGCGAGAAGACTGACGAGGTCCGTCGAGAGATGCAGGCGGGGTCGTCCGAGTCGGAGTCCACTGAACGATTCACGACCTAGTTCCGGGGCTGGCCTAGCCCTCTGGCTGGGGTAGGAGAAGGGGCGGGCACGAGCCCGCCCCTTCCCGATCGCAACGGAACGGCTGACCGCAATCGCCACGGCTGGTCAGCGGCAACCCTCCATCAACCCATTCGCCGTAGCAGTTCCTTGACGAGCCAGATTCCGCGGCTACCCTCACGCCGGGGATGGGGTGGGATGCTTCAGGTGGCGGCGCACCTGGCCGATTGGTCAGCGATGAGTGAGACCTTTCACGTCGTGCCGACCAACGATTGGCTCGAGCATGAAGAAGTCGCCGACCTCTGCGTCTGTGGTCCTCACGTCGAGTTCTTTGCGAAGGGGAAGGTAGTCGTCCATCACGCCCTCGACGGACGGCACCGCGACGAGCCAGCATGGCCCCGGCGGCGGGCGCGGGAAGTCGCCCTCGTCCAGGCCCTCTCCGAGGGACTACACCTCTAGCCGACTGAGCTTCCGGTCCACCCGAATCGACGTACAGGGGCTTCCCTCTCGAGAAGGATCATCCGTCAGCTGACTCTTCCTGTTCCAGTCCGAACAGTGCGAGAGGCCCTCGCCTTTGTGCGAGAGCCTCTCTTTGATCCGGGCGCCGAGCTCTTGGCCGAGAGGTTGCCGCACGGATCGAAAGCCGGCGGCAAGCTCCATCGGTCCTCACGAGTGGAGGTCTCCCGTCACCTGCCGCCGACTCCGGTCAGATAGATTCCCGCGCTCTTGGCCGAGCAAACGGGCAGCCAGAAGGAAGTGGGCACGGCCGCCTTGAGGCCTCGGATGGGGTTGCCTGGGGTGGCAGCCACAGCGGTCCTCGTCACCCGACTACTCCGCAGCAAAGTACGGCACCTGCCAACAGCAGGCGCACATCCTGCACTCGATCCACCAATAGCCCTCACGTTCCTGCACCCGCAAGGTGGCGCGCTCCCGGTGGATGCTGCCACGTCAGCCGGCATCCCACGCTGCTGGAGGAAGTCAGCTAGCTGCAAAAGGGGGCGTATGTGTACACAGTGATTGTTTGCGGCGCCTTGTTCTCGGCCCTCAGGTGGCGCGTGAACGACGTGACCATCTGTTCGACGTCGCCTATCCTCTGGACCGTGGACCGCTTCATCATCGCCTCCGTCGCGCCGTTCAGCGCTCTCACTTATGCGCTGTAGGAGCGGTGTGCAACGGGGGAGGGGAGCGTTTCCGCAGGTAGAGAAGGGCGCGTAGCTCAGCGGGAGAGCGCTTGCTTCACACGCAAGAGGTCGCAGGTTCAAAACCTGCCGCGCCCACCACGAACCGAACTTCGAGACCTATGACCGCGCCTGTGGGGTTCAGAGGTTTGCGGTCGCTGGCAGAGAGGGAACAGTGCCCAGGACGGACGCATGAAAGGAGTGAGCGTTTATGCCGAACTGGGTGTGGATCGTCATCGTGGTTGTTCTCCTTCTGGCGGTTTTTGGCGTGATCCGTAGCCGCTAGAGCGAGCAAGCGATCCTCGCGAGGAGCGCGCCTAGTTCCTCCGCGCCGCTTGATTACGACTCCAAGGAGATAGCCGACCGCGGCGCCGAGGATCGCGCCCCACACACCACCGGTCATCAACCTTCGGTCACTCGTGGTCACAGAGTGTGGGGACGCCGACGCCCCATCGCTCTGTGCACGTCCTCGGCGAGCATCAGGACCAGCAGACCGATCAGCACGCCGAGCAGCGCGAGCGAAGCTGCCCCCCAGAAGATGTTGTCCACGCCCCCATCCCCATCCGTTCCGAGTCCCGAAGACCCTAGACCCGGCGGGAGAAACACGCCAATCGCCTGGTGGCGTCGCTAGCTTCTTGGTCGTCCAGAGGCCCGTAGGTGTCCGAGCGGCTGCGAGGTCCAGGGATGCCGTATCAGGGTGAGAACGGCGAACCTCACGCGGCGACGACGCAGGGGATCACATGGATGTTCGAGGTCTTCTCGACACCCATGAGCCCGATGACCTTCTGGGTGCCGTCATGGACACCGTGCAGGACCACGCACCCACCGGGCAGGTGATCCTTGGCCGCCTTGAGGATCGCACCCACGCCGCTCGAGTCGATGAAGGTCAAACCCGAGAGGTCGAGCGTGATGGGACCACCCGCCCCGATCGAGTCGTTGAGGGCAGCCTGCAGGGTGGGGACAGAAGCGATGTCCAGTTCTCCCTCGAGGAAGAAGCTCATGGGACCCTTGTACGTGATGCTGAAAACAGACATGGCGCCTCGCGATCCGAAGGGTCGGGGGGCGGCCAGTCAGGCATGCGCCGACAGTCCAGGCGACCGTGGTGTGTTGCACCTCTATGGTACCGAGAGGGGACGACAGCGGAGTAAGCGCTGAAAGCCGCTGCATCGGATAGCGTCCACAACTCGTTCATATCCTTCACGTAAGCTGCCCGGCTACATCTGTTGAGGGGGAATCGTCATGCTCACGGTCGCAACCCAACCTGCCGCTGCCCGCGCGGTCGACCTTCGGAAGGTCTATGGCGCGGGGGCGGCTGCGGTGGAGGCGCTCCGCGGCGTGTCCGTGGAGTTCGCCGACGGGGAGTACACGGCGATCATGGGCGCTTCGGGCTCCGGCAAGTCCACGTTGCTGCACATCATGGCGGGCCTGGACAAGCCGACCTCGGGCACCGTCTGGATCGGCGATAAGGACCTGACCCATCTCAAGGACCGCGATCTCACCGAGATCCGGCGCGACCGCGTGGGCTTCGTCTTCCAGGCATTCAACCTGGTGCCGACGCTTTCCGCCGCCGAGAACATCACGCTGCCGACGGACATCGCCGGTCGCGACGTGGATCGGGCGCGCTTCGACGAGGTCGTCGACACGATCGGGATCCGCGACCGCCTGACGCATCTCCCCTCGGAGCTCTCGGGCGGCCAGCAGCAGCGAGTCGCAGCGGCGAGAGCGCTCGTCTCGCAACCCGCGATCGTGTTCGCCGACGAGCCCACCGGGAACCTGGACTCGCGCGCATCCGGAGAGCTGCTCGCCTTCCTCAAGGCGGCGGTGACCGACCACGGCCAGACGATCGTGATGGTCACTCACGACCCGACCGGCGCCGCGTACGCCGACCGGATCGTGTTCCTCGCCGACGGCCAGATCGTGGACGAGATGCGTGACCCGACGGCCGAGAAGGTCCTCGACCGGATGAAGTCGCTGGAGGTCTGAGATGTGGCGCGCCGCGCTGAAGAGCCTCTTCGCGAGGAAGCTCCGCCTCGCGCTCACGGCGCTCGCGATCGTCCTCGGCGTCGGCTTCGTCGCCGGGACCCTGGTCCTGACGGACACGGCCCTCTCCGCGTTCGACGACCTCTTCGGCGACATCTTCGCGAAGACCGACGTCGTCGTGCAGGCGGAGAACGCGTTCCAGGACATCGCGGCCGGCGGCGGTGGGGGAGGAGGCCAGGAGCGGAACCCGATCCCGGAGGACGTCCTGGCAGATGTCCAGGCGTTGCCGGGCGTGGCGGCGGCCAACGGCAGCGTGGGTGGCTTCGCGCAGGTGATCGACCCGCAGACCGACGAGGTGATCTCGGGCGGCGGCGCACCCACGATCGGGAGCTCGTGGGATCCGGACGTCACCCCGTTCGATCTCACGGGGGAGCCGCCGCAGGCCGAGGACGAGGTGGTGATCGACGCGGACACCGTCGAGGAGGCGGGCGTGGAGCTCGGCGATGAGGTCCGGATCGTCACGCCGCTCGGGGTCGATCCGTACCGGCTGACCGGTGTCATCTCCCTGCCGTCGACAACGACGATCGGGGGTGCCACGGTCGCGTCGTTCGAGCTCGCGACGGCGCAGCGCCTCTTCGACCGCGAAGGCAGCTTCGATCAGATCTACATCGTGGCGCAGGAGGGAGCGTCGGCGGCCTCGGTCGCCGCGCAGGTCCAAGAGGTGCTCCCGTCCGGCTTCCAGGCGATCACGGCGACCGACGCCGCCGCCGAGCAGACGGAACAGATCCGCGAGGGCTTGGGGTTCCTCCGCACGGCGCTGCTCGTGTTCGCCTTCGTCGCGTTGTTCGTCGGAGCCTTCGTGATCTTCAACACGTTCAACATCGTGGTGACGCAGCGGACCCGAGAGCTGGGGCTCCTGCGAGCGCTGGGTGCCAGCCGCGGGCAGGTGTTCAGATCCGTGGTCATCGAGTCCTTGGTGATCGGGCTCCTGGGCTCCGTCCTCGGGCTCGCCGCGGGGATCGGGCTCGCGGTCCTGCTCAAGCAAGGGCTCGAGCTGATCGGGCTCGAGCTGCCGCCGACCCCGCTCGCGATCCGGTCGACCACGATCGTCGCGGCGCTCCTGGTCGGTACCGTCGTGACCGTCGTGGCGTCGGTGTTCCCGGCGCGTCGCGCGTCGCGCGTCGCCCCGATCGAGGCCCTGCGCGAGGGAACCGTCGCTCCGACCGCGTCGCTCCGTCGCCGTGCGATCGTCGGTGGGTTGCTCACGGCGGCCGGTGTGGCGGCGATCGCCGGGGGACTGTTCGGAGACGTGCCGCAGCCCGCGGCGATCGTCGGCCTGGGCGCGATGTTCACCTTCATCGGCGTCGCGGTCTTGTCCCCGTTCGTGGCGAGGCCGCTCGCGACCGCGATCGGGACCCCCGCGCGGATCCTCGGGATGACCGGCCGCCTCGGGCAGGAGAACGCGAAGCGGAACCCACGCCGGACGGCGTCCACGGCCGCAGCGCTGATGATCGGCCTCGGTTTGGTGGTCTTCGTCTCGGTCTTCATGACGACGCTGAAGGCGTCGGCTTCCGACACCCTCGACGAGACGCTGCGTGCGGACTTCATCCTGAGCTCCTCCGGGTTCCAACCCTTCAGCCCGGGGATCGCCAAGGCGCTGTCGGAGCGCGACGAGTTCGCCGCCGTGTCGCCCTTCCGGCAGGCCGGCGTGAAGATCGGCGCCGGGCTGACCTTCATCGCCGGTGTCGACGAGACGACCGTCGACGACGTGGTGAGCGTGCCGATGGAGGCCGGGACAACGGCCGCGCTGGCCGAGCCGGGGACGATCCTGATCCACATAGGACCCGCGCGGGCTCGTGGACTGGAGATCGGAGACGAGCTTCCCGTGCGGTTCGCGCGGACCGGAACGCAGCAGCTGAGGATCGTCGGCATCTACACGGACAACCGTCTGCTCGGCGACTACACGATCTCGCTCGAGGAGTACGAGGAGAATGTCGCGGAGCAATTGGACTACCTGGTCTTCGTTCGGAAGGCCGACGGCGTCTCCCTCGAGCAGGCGAGAGCCGCCTTGAACGACGTCGCGGGCGAATTCCCGAACGTCGAGATCAACGATCAGGCGCAGTTCAAAGAGGAGCAGGATCGGTTGATCGATCAGGTCTTCGGGATCGTTCTGGTGCTCCTGGTGCTGTCGGTGATCATCTCCGCCTTCGGGATCGCGAACACCCTCGCGCTGTCGATCTACGAGCGGGTCCGCGAGCTCGGCCTCCTGCGCGCCGTGGGTATGCAGCGGGCGCAGATCGGCTGGATGATCGTGATCGAGGCGGTGATCGTATCCCTCCTCGGCGCGGTGCTCGGGATCGGGGTCGGGCTCCTCTTCGGCTGGGCCATGCAGCAGGCGCTCTCCGACCTCGGCGTGTCGCGCCTCGCGATCCCGTGGGGACTCCTGGTCGTGTTCGCGGTGATCGCCGCGCTGCTCGGGCTCGTGGCGTCGATCGCGCCGGCGATCCGGGCCTCGCGGATCAAGGTCCTGGAAGCGATCTCCTACGAGTAGCCCCGGTCGGACCGCCCGGACGTCACGGATATCATGGCGCTCGTGCCTCGACTGACCCTTCCGGACGGTGCCCACGTCGAGCTCCCCGAGGGGGAGCCCGTCGGCGCCGCGATGCCGCCGGAGGCGATCGTGGCGCAGTGTCGACGGGGCCATGCGGGACCTCTCGTTCGTGCCGGATGCCGATGGATCCGCCGACTCGACCGTCGAACCGATCGAGCCGGCGTCCGACGACGGGCTCCACGTCCTCCGCCACTCCTCCGCCCACGTCCTGGCGCAGGCCGTCTGCCGGCTGTTCCCGGGCGCGAAGTACGCGATCGGACCTCCGATCCAGGACGGCTTCTACTACGACTTCGACCTGCCTTCTCCCATCAAGGAGGACGACCTGCCCACGATCGAGGCCGAGATGCGGAAGATCGTGGAAGCAGACCAGCCGTTCATCCGGGAAGAGGTGACCCGGGAGGAGGCCCTCGGCCGGCTCGAGGACCAACCGTTCAAGCGGGAGATCATCGAGGCGATCGGCACCGCCGAGGGCGAGGTGTCGGAAGGCGAGATCGTCTCCCTATACCGGAACGACGGTTGGGTCGACCTGTGCGAGGGGCCGCACGTACCGTCGACCGGCCGCCTCGGCGCGTTCAAGCTGACTTCCACCGCGGGTGCCTACTGGCGAGGCGTCGAGACCAATCCGATGCTCACCCGGATCTACGGGACCGCGTGGGGGACCGAAGAGGAGCTCGAATCGCACCTGCGGCGGCTGGAGGAGGCCGAGAAGCGCGACCACCGCCGGCTCGGGCGGGAGCTGGATCTGTTCTCCAGCCCGGACGAGCTCGGGCCCGGTCTGTGGATCTGGCACCCGCGCGGCGGCATCTTCCGGAAGGAGCTCGAGGACTGGGTCCGCGATCTGCACCTCGACGCGCGGCTACGACCTGGTCGTCACGCCGCACATCGCCCGCTCTGTGTTGTGGGAGACGAGCGGCCACCTCGAGAAGTACCAGGAGAACATGTATCCGCCGATGGAGGCGGACACCGGCGACTACTACGTCAAGCCGATGAACTGTCCGTTCCACGTGCTCGTGTTCAAGTCGCAGGTTCGGAGCTACCGCGACCTCCCGATGCGGCTCTCGGAGCTGGGGACGGTCTACCGGCACGAGAAGGCGGGCACCCTCCACGGCCTGCTCCGGCTCCGCGGGATGACGCAGGACGACTCGCACATCATCTGCACGCCCGACCAGTTGATCGACGAGATCCTCGCGGTGTTCGACCTGACGCTCGAGATCCACCGGACGTTCGGCTTCACCGACCCCATCGTGGAGCTCTCCACGCTGCCGATGGCCCAGTCGATCGTGGACGAGGCCACGGCGGCGCGCGCCACCGAGGCGCTTACCCTCGCGCTGGAGAAGAGCGGGCTGGACTACCGGGTCGCCGAGGGTGAGGGCGCCTTCTACGGGCCCAAGGTCGACTTCCACTTCCGCGACGCGATCGGGCGACTCTGGCAGCTCACCACCGTGCAGTGCGACTTCGCCCTCCCCGAGCGTTTCGACATGGAGTACACGGGCGATGACAACCAACGTCACCGGCCCGTGATGATCCACCGCGCGATCCTCGGTTCCCTCGATCGGTTCAGCGCCGTGCTGATCGAGCACTACGGCGGCGCGTTCCCCCTGTGGCTCTCGCCGGAACAGATCCGGCTCGTGCCCGTGGCCGATCGACACGTCCCGAACTGTGAGGAGCTCGCCACGACCGCGCGCGCGGCCGGGCTCCGCGTCCACATCGACGAGACCAAGGAGACGGTCGGGAAGAAGATCCGCGCGGCGCAGCTCATGAAGGCGCCGTACATGGTCGTCGTGGGCGATCGGGACCTCGAGGCGGGGACCTTCACCGTCCGCGACCGGTCGGGGGAGGAGCACGCAGGCGTGCCGTTCGATCGCATCGTGTCGACACTCGCGGAAGAGGCATCGACGCGCGCGCTCGCGCAAAGCACCTTCTAGATGGAGCGCCTCTGGAGCCCGTGGCGCATGGAGTACATCCAGACGAGCAAGGACGAGCCCGAGGATGCGGAGTGCGTCTTCTGCCGGATCCAACGAGGCGAGGAGTCCGAGCGAGTGCTCACGCGATCGGACCTGAGTTTCGTGGTCCTCAACAAGTTCCCGTACAGCCCCGGTCACATCCTGGTGATCCCGAACCGCCATGTCGGCGACCTCGAGGAGCTGGATGACGAGGAGGGTCTGGACCTCCAGCGGCTGCTGCGCCGTTCGGTGAAGGCGCTCCGGGAGGAGTACGCCCCGCACGGCTTCAACATCGGCATGAACCTCGGGCGCGTCGCGGGCGCCGGAGTACCGGACCACCTTCACTGGCACGTGGTCCCGCGGTGGAGCGCGGACACGAGCTTCATGCCGGTCGTAGGGGAGACGATCGTGTTGCCCGAGCTCGTCGCCGAGACCGCCCGGCGCCTCGCACCGAGGTTCGCCGAGTGAGCTTCGTCGACCTTGCCGACGGCGCCAAGCTCCATTTCGAGATCGCGGGCGAGGGGCCGGTCGTGACGTTGATCCATCCGGGGCTGTGGGACATGCGGACCTGGGATCGGGAGTTCCGGACGCTCGCCGACGCGGGGTATCGGGTCCTTCGGTACGACGTCCGCGGGTACGGGAGGTCGAGCCGTGTCGAACCGGGGGCGACGTACTCACACGTGCGCGACCTCGAGGTGCTCCTCGAGGCCAACGAAGTGGTCCTCACCGCACTGGTCGGGTGCTCGATGGGCGGCGGGATCGCGCTGGACTATGCGCTCGTGCATCCGGAGCAGGTCTGGGCGTTGGTGCCGGTGGCGACCGGCCTCGGTGGCTTCGAGGCCACCGAAGAGGAAGAGGAATGGTGGGCCCAGCGCGAGGGGCCGATCGAGGTCGCGATCGAGGCCGGCGATCTGGAGCGGGCACAGGATCTCCGCCTCGAGATCTGGGCGCCGCTCGGGACGTCGGACGAGGCTGGCGCCAGGATCCGCGAGATCGCGTTCGACAACCTGCACGAGATCCTGATGGACGAGAGCGGCGAGGAGCGGCTGGACCCGCCGGCGGCGCATCGCCTCGAGGAGATCGACGTGCCGACCCTGATCCTCGAGGCGCAACACGATCCGCCGGACATGCGTCGCATCGCCGACTTCCTCGTCCGCGAGGTCATCGGTTCACGGAAGGTGGTCGTCGAGGGCGCCGACCACGTCGTGAACCTTCGCCAACCCGAGCGCTTCGAGGAGCTCGTGCTCCCGTTCCTCGCCGACGCTGCGCCTTAGGCAGCGGTCGCTGTAACAGGTCGAAGCCTTCGCGTGTTCATGAGTAATGATGGAACCTTCGCTCCGGGTTGTGCGCGGCACGGAGGCTATTGACGGGGTGGCTGAGCGCCCGCGGGGCTTCGAAGAGTTCTTCGGCTCGGAGCACGCACGCCTCTACGGGGCCCTCTGCCTCGTGACGGGGGACCGCCACGAGGCGGAGGAGATCATGCAGGACGCGTTCCTTCGCCTCTGGGAGCGGTGGGACCGGGTCGCGGAGGTCGACGACCCCTCGGCGTACCTCTTCCGAACGGCGATGAACCTGTTCAGGAATCGCTACCGACGGGCTGCGCTTGCGCTGCGGAAGACGGTCAACCTGGCGCCGACGGAGGATGCGCTCGCCACCGTGGAGGATCGCGACGCAGTCGTGCGAGCCCTCCGCGATCTGACCCCGGATCAGCGCGCCGCGGTCGTGCTGACCGGGTACGTGGGGCTCACGTCGGAGGAGGCCGGAGCGCTGCTCGGGATGCGCGCTGGCACCGTCCGCACGCTCGGCGCCCGCGCCCGTGCGGAGATCCGTGAGAAGGGCGGTGAGCTGCGGTGATCGAGGAACGGGATCTCTTCGAGCATGCCGTCCAGCGGTTCGCGCCACCGGCTGATTCCTTCCAGCGGCTCATCGACCGCCGAGATCGGAAGAGACTGCACAAGCAGCTCGCCGCGGGCGCGCTCGCTCTCGTCGTCGCGATCGCCGGTACCGCGATCGCGCTCCGAGCGTTCTCTTCGGGTCCTCGGACGACCGGCGTTGCTCCGTCGGAGCTTCCGAGCAACGGAGACATCGCCTTCATCGGGCGTGACCTATCGGAGAACGCAACCCTGTACCTCGTCGACCCAGCAGGCGGCGTCCCACGAACACTCCTCAACGGAGGCTGTGCGGCCGGCCTCGGCGAGCCCTTCAACTGTGACGACCTCGGCATCACGAGCTTGGACTGGGCACCCGACGGGATCCGTCTCGCGTTCGCGCTTTCGGAAACCAGTCCCGCCGGGATCGGTGACCACGAGGGGATCTACGTCCTGAACGTCGCGACGAACGAGATCCGACAGCTCACCCGATGTACCGCGCCCTGCTCCGGTCAGGGGGACATCGACTGGTCTCCCGACGGATCTCGGATCGCGTTCACGCAGGAGGGAGCGGTCGACTGCAACGAGGGCTCGTGCTCCATCTACGTGATGAAGGCCGATGGGATCGATCCGGTGCCTCTGTCCACGGGATCGACCGCCGACGCCATGCACCCATCGTGGTCGCCGGACGGGCGCGCGATCGCCTTCTCCGGAAGGGTCGGCGAGCAGTGGTTCGTCTACACGGTGGGTCTGGATGGATCGGAACCGGTGCGTCTCGCCCAAGATCTCGAGGCCCCGAGGAGCAGTCAGCCGGCCTGGTCGCCGGACGGTTCGCGCATCGCCTTCCTGGCTGATGGCGGAGGAACAGGAGAGGAAGGGCTGCCCTTCGAGCTGTGGACGATCGCGCCGGATGGGTCGGATCGGCGGTTCCTGCTCGAGGGCTGCTGCCGGATCGGAGGAGCAGGCTTCCCCGCCCAGGGCCCGAAGTGGTCACCCGACGGCACCCGGATCCTGCTCCTCGACGGGAGCGGGGCGAGGCTCGGGGTGATCGATCCAGACACGGGAGACCGGACCTTCGGCGCAGTCGCGTTCGGGCCGATCGCCTGGCAACCCGTGCCATGAAACGTGAATCGAGTGGATCGCTCATCGCTCCGCGTGCCGCCTGCACGAGGAAGAAGAACGAGAGAGGGGCAGATCGATGAGAGGTGAACGCGCGAGTGTTTCGATGATCGGCACTGCACTCTTGGTGACGTTCCTTGTGACGTCCTGTTCCGGAGGGGCCGAGGCACCTGCGGAGACCGTCGAACCGGCTTCTCCGACGCCGAGTGTGCACGTCCTTGCAGAGGCGGACTGTCCTCACTACGACTGCCAGGGACCGCTCGAGCCGGGGCAGTACCACGCGACCTACTTCGATCCGACGATGGCGTTCGAGATCGCGACGCCCGGGTGGACGTGGTCCTACACGGGGAGCCTGCAGATGTTTGCCAGCGATGAAGCCGCCGAGGGGTACGGCTCCGACGTGATCAACTTCTTCCTCGATCCGGTGATCGCGGCCCAGGATTGCCAGGACGGTCCCGAACCCGGCGTGGCGCGGTCCGTCGACGATCTCGTGGCGTGGCTCCAGGCGGCGCCCGGTCTGACGACGAGCGAGGGGACGCCGGTCACGGTCGGTGGGTTGGACGGTGTACGCGTGGATCTGCAGGTCGCTCCCGAGTGGAAGAAGGACTGCTTCTACAGCGACGGGAACCCGGTGGTGCCACTGATCTACTCCTCGGCGTTCCCGGGTGGGTACAACTGGGCGATCAGCCCACCGATGTCGATGCGCTGGTACGTCCTCGGCGCCGGCAACCGCGTCTTGATCGTCGACATCGAGGACAATCCGAAGGGTCTCTCCCGCGACGCGCTGTTCCGGAGCGCCGACGAGATCGTGGACTCGTTGGTGTTCTCGTCGCCGTCCTGAGCGGGCGCCCGGAGGGCCGACCTTGGGCTTGCTCACTCCGGGAGAGGGTGGCCGGTCAGAAGCTGGTACGCGTCGGCGAGGTGGTTCGGGTCGTTCATCGGGATCGAGGGACGGTCGGTACCCGTTCCCTGACCGTCGAGGGCCCAGCTGATGATCTCCGCCGCGTGCTCGGTCCCTCGCTCCTCCCAGTCGACGGAGTGGTCGTTCCACGTCTCGAGCTGCCGGAGTCGCAGGAAGCGGGCCTCCAGGTCGGCCGAGACGTTGGCGTCGACCCAAGCGTGCGCCATCTCGTGGAGCAACGTTCTCCGGGACATCGAGTTCACGTGGACGCCGCAGACGTCGGCCGTTCCGTCCCGATAGAAGCCCATCCGTCCACCGCATCCGGCCCGGTCCTCGTGGAATCGGATCTCGAGCGACGGGAGGTCCATCTCCACGGCCGTGAACCGGCCGACCGCCCAGCGAGCCATCCCTTGCTGGGCAGGGGTCCCTCCGGTGATCCGCGTCTCCGTGTCGATGCTGCTCATCGCGAGCGTGAGGGCCACCATCGCCGCGACCGCCAGCCATCCGATCCACCGTCTCGTCTGCATGGACGGACGGTCGCCCGTGCTCCCTGGAAGCCCGGTGCGAGGCGCTTGAGGATCCCTTGAGGCCTTCCGGCCTCAGCACGGAGAAGGACGATTCGTGCTCAGCTCGTGTCGTCGGGCCAGGCGGCGTCGAGCTCGGTCAGGATCCGATCGAGGCTGTCCGGCCCCTCGGCGAGGTAGGTCATCATCGCGTCGAAGAAGCGATCGGCCCCGATCTCGGGAGGCATCAGGTCCGATGCGTCGAAGCGGATACGCGTCGGACGCGAGGGCGGCGTGGAGGAGCCTCTGCCCGGCGCCGCTCGAAGGGCGTGTAGTTGTCGAGATCGAACTGGCGGTTCGGCCAGCAGGAGCCCGGTGGCTGGCTCCGCCATCTCGGCGCCGAAGTCGGGACTGAGGAGGAACCGGACCACCTCGCGCACCTCGGGCCGATCGGCGAACGCCGCGACCATCTCGCCGCCTCCGATGAGCATCGGGGACCTGACCGGACCCGGAGGGGAACGGGAAGACGTCGGTGTCCTGCCCACCGACCCGTCGCGGCAAGAAGTCTGCCGCGAAGCTCGCCTGTAGGTGGAGCCAGCAGCCCGGCGGGTCGTCGACCAACGGCAGCTGTGCCTCCCAGAACGCGTCGCGGTGAGCGCCCTTCGGTTCCTCCGTAGACGGAGCCCTCTGGGGAACACGATCTCGCCCGAAGCGCTCCGGAACGCGCGCCGCACGGGCGGGCTGTCGAACGGCAGTCTCGTGGAACGTCCAATCGTCGTAGGCCTCGGTGCCCGCCTCCGCCAGCACGAGGTTCTCGATCCAGTCCGTGCCGGCCCACCCATCCGCCTGCTCGGACTCGAGGCCGAGGCACAGGGGCGTACGTCCGCTTGCCCGCAGGCGTTCGACCGAGCGCCATCAAGCTCTGCCGACGTCTCGGGGATCGTCATAACCGGCGGCCCGGAGCTCGGGCACCGGATACCAGATCGTGCTCTTGGCGGCGAGCTGTCGCGAACGCGCCGTAGAGGCGCCCGTCGGCGGCCGGCCACGATCCGTCCGGGCCGATGGTCCCGAGCGAGACGAGGTAGGGGCTCTGGTCCGACGCGCAGCCGATCGCGGTCGAGGAACGCGCCCAGGTCGACGAGATGACCTTGGCGCGCGAGGTCCGCGACACCTCCGGGGACGTTGAAGGTCAGGTCGGGAGGATCTCCCTGTCACTTCCTTCGTCCGTGATCCAGCTCTGGAGCTCAGGGAAGTCGACGAGGGTCACCTCGATGCCCGTCTCTCGAGGTGAACCTGTCGAGCTCCGTCCGGAAGGCCTCGAGGAGTCCCGGGTCCTGATGCGCGGCCTGCCACAGAGGGTGACCTCGGTCCCGGCGAGGGGGTGTCCGAGCGTCCCCGACTCCGACCGCGTGATCGGTTCGGCCGCGAGGTCTGCCGGAACGGTTACGTTGGGACCGGATGGGCAGGCCGAGGTCCCGAAGTACCGGATCGCATTCGATCAGGAGTCAGGTCGCGATCGACGGCGCGCACGGGCTGTGTTCACGAGCTGCGACAGAGGGAGGTCGAAGATGCCCCGCGTCCCGAGGGGCCCGCGACGACCGCGGTCGGGCCATCGGCGACCGGGTACTCGACGCCGGCCTCCTGCATCGCCCAGTGGAGCGCCTCGACGGTCTCACTGGGCACGGCCTCGATCGCGCGAAGCGGCTCAGATCGACGGCGTGGAGCGCAGAGGACGACACTGAGCTCGGGGTCCGACCTCGAGGTTCGAGAGGGCGGCGCCGGTGAGCGCCGCGACCCTGGCCTCGTCGCGGCGGCGCTCGGCCTCCCGCGTCCGGTTCGCGGCCACGGCGGTGAGACCGGCGGCCACGAGGACGGCGGCCGTGAGGACCGCGACCAGCGTGCGGAGACGACCGACGGAGCGGCGCTCGAGCGCGCGCTCCCGCTCCCGCCCTCGCTCGATCCTCGTCGAGCTCCCGGTCGCGCTCGCGCGCGCTGGCGGCCAGGTACTCCTGCTCGTCACGCGAGAGGGCGAGCTCCGTGGACGCCTCCCACGCGCGCAGCTCCTCCAGACGCCGTCCGCGGAGCAGCAGGCTGGGGTCCCGGCCCGAGCCCTCCCAATCGGCGGCTGCGACGGAGAGTCGTCGATGTTGGCGGAGGTCGTCCTGCGCCCGTCGATCCACATGCGCAAGCGATCCCACGAGCGGAGCAGCGCCTCGTGAGCGACCTCGACGGTCGGTCCACGCGTCGCCGGGTCGCGGTCGAAGGAGAGCAGGCGGTGGCGGCCGAAGGTGTCGATCACGCGCTCCATCGCCCGGCGATCGACCTCGACGGAGAGGAGCTCGGCTCGTGGCACGAGCCTCCTCGTGTCCGACGTGCCTTCGCCGGCGAGTCACGAGCCGGAGGAAGAGCTGCTTCGCGGCCTCGCGTTCCGGCTCGCTCATCGCCTCGTACAGCTCTTCCGCGCGTCGCGCCAGCGCGCCGGAGACGCCGCCGATCTCCCGATACGCCTCGAGCGTCAGGGCGCGGCCGCGCCGACGCTCGAAGAGCTCGGTGAGGGCGTACTGCAACAACGGCAGCGCACCGGGCCGATCGGACACATCCGCGACCATCTCCGCGATGAGCGCGAGCTCGGGAACGACCCCCACCCGTGCCGCCGGGCCGCCGATCGCCCGCTCGAGCTCCTCCGCCGTCAGCGGCACGACGGTCTCCATGCGGGTTCGCATCAACTCGGCGAGGCCCGGGAACGACAGCGGACGGTCGTAGAAGTCCGCCCGGAGCGTGACGACGATCCGGACACGAGATCCGCGCTCCTGCGTCGCGGCGACGAGGCTCTGCAGGAACTGGTCTCGGGTCTGTTCCTCCTCGACCATCGTGAAGACCTCTTCGAGCTGATCGACGACGAGCACCAGCTCGCTCCCGTCGTCGGGCAAGAGGCGCTCGACCAGCTGGACGAGGCCCCGCTCGCTCCGCTCCAGGAGGTCCAGCATGCCGTGAGGGGGGTCGACGGCGATCCGCTGCAGCGCCGCCTCGAGCTCTTCCATCGGGTGCCCGCCCGGCAGCATCTCGACGTAGAACCATGAGTCCGACCCGGGGAGTGCCCCGGCTCGGAGCGTGGGGATGAGTCCCGCGCGCACGACGGAGGACTTCCCGCTCCCGGAAGGGCCGACCACGGCGAGGAACCTCGATCCCTCGGTGGACTCGGCCATGCGGGCGACCAATCGGTCCACCAGCGCGTCTCGGCCGAAGAAGTCGTCGGCGTCGGCCTCGGCGAAGGCGTGGAGCCCCTTGTACGGGTTGCGCTCCTCGGTCAGCACATCACCCGCGCGGGGCCGCGGACCCTGGAGGTCGAGGGCTTCCCGCAGCGCGACGGCGACCTCGCCGGCGTCCCGGTACCGGCTGTCCGGATCGTCGGCGGTGGCGCGGCTGATCACGTCGGCGACGCGGGCGTCGCCATGGCGGCCGTTGACCACGTCCTGGACGACCATCCCCAGCCCGTAGATGTCGGACGCGGGAGTCACCTCCTCACCGCGAAGGTGCTCGGGGGAGTAGTAGCCGAGGCTCGCGGGTGGGATGACCTCTCTCCAGTCCGTCAGGTCCTCGGCGATGCCGAAATCGGAGAGATAGGCGTTCCCGTCGTCGTCCAACAGCACGTTGGCCGGCTTCACGTCGCGATGCACCGTGTGGCCGCGATGGGCCGCCGACAAGGCCGCCGCGAGTTGATCGACGACCCGGACGGCGTGCTCCGGCTCGAGCGAGCCGCGCGCGAGCGCCTCCTCGAGGTTCCCGCCGCGCATCCATCGCATCACGAGATAGGCGCCGCTCCCGTCCCGCCAGTAGTCGTAGAGAGGGACGACGTGGGGATGCTCGATCCGCGCGATCGTCTGGGCTTCCTGTTCGAAGCGACGAACGAAGCTCGGGTCGTCGGCGAGTCGAGGGTGGATCTGCTTGATCCCCACCTCGCGGCCGAGGTCGGGGTCGAGCGATCGCCACACGACACCGAAGGCGCCCTCACCCACGCGCTCCAGGAGTCGGTAGCCGCGGAGCGGTTTGCCGGTCAGTTGCAGGGTCGGGTCCTGCTGCAGGATCCGCTGATGGAGATCCTGCAGCTCGGGGGAGGGATCGATCCCCAACTCATCGGCGAGCAGCTCCTGGGCGCGTCGGTAGCCTTCCAACGCATCGGCCTGCCTCCCCGAGCGGTAGCGAGCGAGCACCAGGTGGGTCCACAGCCGCTCCCGGAGCGGATGCTCGGCGACCAGCCGCTCGAGGTCGGGCAGCACCTCCGCGTGTTCTCCTATCGCGAGCCGGGCGGCGAGCTGGTCCTCCACCGCGTTCGTCCGCAGCTCCTGCAGCCGTGCGATCTCGCCGATGAGCGAGGGCGCCTCCGCGAGGTCGCTCAGCGGCGATCCGCGCCACAGCTCGAGCGCTTCCTCGATGGTCGCCGCCGCCTCGCGCGGTTCCGTCGGCAGCTGACGGCGGGAGCGGCGGAGGAGCTGCTCGAAGCGAAGGACGTCGAGCTCATCGGGTTCCGCGTGGACGACGTAGCCGGGGGTTCTTCCCTCGATCCGGTCGGGCCCGAGGGCCGCCCGGAGATGCGAGACGTAACTCTGGATCGTGTTGCGCGCGGCCTGAGGCGGTTCCTCGTCCCAGACGCGCTCGATGAGCTCCTCCATCGTCACGATCCGGTTCGCGGCCAAGAGGAGATGCGCGAGGACCAGCCGCTGCCGCGGTCCGCCGAGCGTCACCTGCCGCCCGCCGTCGGTCACCTCCAGCGGACCGAGCAGACGGAACTCGAGATGACCGGCGATCGCGCCGACGGGGTGAGGTGTTTCTCCGACAGCGACCGGGCGAACGACGGCGTGGAGTTCGACGGGTCGCGAGATCCCCTTGAGGCGGACCGAGCCGCGGGCCTCGAATCGGATGTCCTCGACGGCGCCGGCGAGGTGCACGAGCTCGGAGGAAACGAGGATCTCACCCGGCCGGGCGCGAGCGCACAGTCGCGCCGCCATGTTCAATGCTCGCCCTCGGTATCCGTCCCCGAGCGGCACCGCCTCCCCGGCGTCGATCCCGATCCCCACGCCAAGCGGTACGTCTGCGGTCTGATCGCTCGCGAGCGCCTCCTGGAGATCGAGGGCCGCGCGGATCGCTTCTCGGGCGGAGTCGAAGACCGCGAGGATCTCGTCCCCTCGAACCTCGACGATCGTTCCCGTGCGCGATTCGATCCTCTCCTTCCCGACGGCAACGAATCGCTCGGCGAGCGCGGCCGCCGCCTCGTCGCCTCGGGAGTCGCTGAAGCGTGTGTACCCGCGCAAGTCGGCGATCAGGAACGTGCGGATGACGGACGGAGTCGGGGTCGCGGGGGACCTTCTTCGTGGCTCGGTGTCCGCGTCCATCGCACTCTCCACCCACCGTCGGACGATCAGGTGGCTGGATTATCGTTCCCACCTGCGGTTCTGAGAACCCGCGCTGACCTGCCCTTCAAGCGTCTTCCACGCGGGAGAAGCGGCCGAAGGGTTACTTCTTGTGGGCTTCCTCGCGCGCGTGCTGGTACTCGTCGATGACCTTCTGCGCGAGATGTTGCGGCATCTCGTCGTAGTGGGAGAAGGTCATCGAGAAGGCGCCGCGCCCGCCGGTCATCGACCGGAGGTCGATGACGTAGCGGGCGACCTCGCCCTGGGGCACCAGGGCGTTGATCACCTGCTTGCCGCCGCCGATCTGGTCCATGCCCTGGATCTTGCCGCGCTTGGCGTTCAGGTCTCCCATGATGTCGCCCGTGAACGACTCGGGGACCGTGACGGCGAGTTGCACGACCGGCTCGAGCAGGGCGACGCCGCCTTGCTCGACCGCTTCCTTCAGCGCCAACGAGCCCGCGATCTGGAACGCCATGTCGGAGGAGTCCACGGCGTGGAACTTCCCGTCGACGAGCGTCACCTTGATGTCGACCATCGGGTTCCCGGAGAGCACGCCCTCGGACATCGTCTTCACGATGCCCTTCTCGATCGAGGGGATGAACTGCTGGGGGATGGCGCCTCCGAAGATCTTGTCCTCGTAGACGAATCCTTCGCCGCGGGGGAGCGGTTCGATCTCGATCTCGCACACCGCGTACTGGCCGTGACCGCCCGACTGCTTCACGTGACGGCCCTGCGCCTTCGCCTTGCTGCGGATCGTCTCCCGGTACGCGATCTTCGCCGGCTTCGTCTCGACCTCGACGCCGAACTTCGCCTTCAGCCGCTCGATCTGGACGCCGAGGTGCGCCTCGCCCATCCCGTAGATCACCGTCTGGTGGGTCTCGTCGTTGCGGGCGACGCGGAAGGTCGGATCCTCTTCGCGGAGGCGTGACGAGGCCGGTCGCGAGCCGGTCCTCGTCGCCCTTCGTCTTGGGCGAGATCGCGTACGCGAGCAGCGGTTCGGGAAGCTCCACCGGCGGGAGCTGGACCGGGTCGTCCTTCGTGGCGAAGGTGTCCCCGGTGTGCGTGTGGGGGAGCTTCGCCACCGCGCCGATGTCGCCCGCGGGGACCTCGGAGACGCTCTCGTGCTCCTTCCCCTTCAGCGCGAAGAGCTGCCCGATCCGCTCGTCGGTGCCCTGCGTCGAGTTGTGTGCCGACGAGTCGGGTCGAACCCTCCCGCTGAACACCCGGAACATCGTGATGTGCCCGACGAACGGGTCCGAGAGCGTCTTGAACACGAAGGCCGTGA
>CAVVSH010000002.1:0-29100 GCA_963750945.1 uncultured Actinomycetota bacterium
GCGTCCCCGGGGGAAGAGGCTCATCGCAACGACTCGGAACCGCCGACCGGAAGGAGAGGCCACATGTGCGCGAACTGTGGATGCGGCAAGCCGGAGGACCGGATGGGTGATGACAGGAACATCCTGTGGAGCGAGATCGTGGCTTCGGCCGAGGCCAACGACATCACGCCGGCCGAGGCGGTCCGCAACATCCAGGCGATGTCCGAGCAGATGAGCGGCTGACGGCGGACCGACGCTAGAAGCGCGGATACGTGTAGCCGTAGCCCCGGACGAACTGAGCCTTCACGGAGGAGCTGTAGAACCGCTGGCGCGGGATGTCGACCTTGGTGTCGCAGCGGCCGCACGTGAAGGCGCCGAACCAGCGTGAGGGGATGGCCTGGTCGTACTCGCACCGATGGCACTTGCAGAAGATGATCTCCGCCGCACACGAGAAGCACCGGTAGGAGATCGCGCTGTCCTCCACTGGGGAGGGCATCCGGCAGTCTGGGCAAGTCAGGTAGGCCATCTCACTCGGAGTTGTCGGCCGTTCGGGTGACCTCCTGTAGTACCCGGAAGAGGGTATCTCGATCGTCCTCGACGACGGTTACGTGGCCGAGCTTCCGCCCTGGCCGGGCGTGCTTGCCGTAGCGGTGGACGTGCACGCCCGCACCACTCGGGAAGGCATCGTCCGGAGGCTCGATCCCGATCAGGTTCACCATCGCGCTGTAGGCCGAAGGGGTGGTCGGGCCGAGCTCCAGACCGCAGATCGCCCGGAGGTGGTTCTCGAACTGCGAGGTCGCCGCGCCCTCGATCGTCCAGTGCCCGGAGTTGTGGACGCGGGGCGCCATCTCGTTGCCGAGCAGGCCCTCCCCCGTCTCGAAGAGCTCGATCGCCAGCACTCCCACGTGGCCGAGCCGCTCCATCACCGCCAGCGCGACGCGCTCCGCGGCCGCCTGCAGCTCGAGGCTCACTCCCGCCGCCGGCGCCGTCGACGTGCGGAGGATCCCGTCGCGGTGCACGTTCTCGACGAGCGGATAGAAGACGGTCTTCCCGTCACGGCCGCGAACACCGATCACCGACAGCTCCCGGAGGAACGGCACCCGTACCTCGAGGATCGACGGGACCTCCCCCACCTCGCGCCAGGCGTCGTGCGCCTCGCCGGGATGCTCGAGACGAACCTGGCCTTTCCCGTCGTAGCCGAGACGGCGGGTCTTCAGGATGCTCGGGAACCCGACCACGTCCATCGCCTCCCCGAGCTCCTCCTTGGAGGAGACCGGCGCGTAGGCGGCGACCTCCAGCCCGACCTCCGCGAACAGCGTCTTCTCCAGGAGACGGTCCTGCGCGAACTCGAGGGACTCGGGCGGCGGGAGCACGGTGACGCGCCGCTCGAGGGCTCGCGCGGAGGACACGGGGACGTTCTCGAACTCGTAGGTCACGACGTCCGAAGCGGCGGCCAGGTCGGCCAGGGCGGCCTCGTCGTCGTAGGCGGCCACGATCTGGCGGGCCAACCTCGAGGCGGGCGCGCCCGGCGTCGGGTCGAGGGTCACGCATCCGATGCCCAGCCCGGCGCCGGCCTCGGCCAGCATCAGGCCGAGCTGGCCGCCGCCCACGATCCCGACGCGCGTCACCGTTCGTGAGGATCGGGATGCGCGACCACGTTCTCGGTCTGGACCTCCCGGAACTTCAGCAGCTGCTCGCGGATCTGCTCGTCCTCGAGCGCCACGATCTCCGCGGCGAGCAGCCCCGCGTTCACCGCTCCGCTCACGCCGATCGCCAGCGATCCGACCGGCACGCCGGCGGGCATCTGCACGATCGACAGGAGCGAGTCCATCCCCTTCAAGGCCTTCGATTCGATCGGCACGCCGAGGACGGGCAGGTGCGTGTTCGCCGCCGTCATCCCGGGGAGGTGCGCCGCGCCACCCGCTCCCGCGACGATCACGCGGAGCCCGCGGTCGGCGGCGGTCTTCGCGTACTCGACCATCAGCTCCGGCGTGCGATGGGCCGAGACCACCTTCGTCTCGAACCGAACGCCGAGGTCCTCGAGGGTGTCGCAGCAGTGCTTCATCGTCTCCCAGTCGGATCGGGAGCCCATGATCACGCCCACCTGCGGCTCGTCCATCGAGCCGAGTCTAGCCACGGGGCCCGGCCGACGCGGGCGGGACTAGGCGCCGGCCGCCACGGTGGCGGCGAACTCCTCGAGGTTGTCGACGTAGCGCTGCACGTCGGCGTCCGAGTGGACGATCGAGGTGGTCCAGCTCTCCCACTTCGAGCCGGGCGACTTGAACACGCCGCGGTTCAGCTGCCAGAGCCACGCGAGCTGCGGCACCCGGTCGTCGATGTCCCAGAGGTCGCGGTACTCGTGGATCGGCTCGCGGCGGAACTCGACCGAGCCTTTCGCCCCCAGCACCTTCGAGTTCGCGGCGAGACCGTGCGTCCGGCAGACCTCCTCGGACCGCGCGAGGATCGCGTTCAGCTCGTCGAACCGCGCGTACGCGTCGGGCGTCAGCACCTCGAGGAGGTTGGCCTTCGCGGCGGCCATCGTGAGCGGGTTGCCGTTGAACGTCCCCTGCTGGTCGAGCTCGCCGCGGATCACCATGCCCATCGCCTCGTCGGTCCCGCCGATCGCCCCGCACGGCAGGCCCGCGCCGAGCGCCTTCGCCAAGCAGATGAGATCCGGCACGACACCGAACGCCTCCACCGCGCCGCCCCACGCGAGGGTGAACCCGGTCTTCACCTCGTCGAAGACGAACAGCGCGCCGTCGGCTCGGCAGAGATCCTTCAGACCGGCGAGGTAGCCGGGATCCGGCAGGACCAGCCCGCAGTTCGTCATCGCGGGTTCCACGATCATGCAGGCGAACTCGCCGGCGTGCTCGGCGAACGCGCCCTTCGCGGCAACGAGATCGTTGAACGGCACGTTCACGACGAGGTCGACGAACTCCTTCGGGAGGCCCAGCGTCTGCGGAACGGCGACCGGGTGATCGCGGGGGCCGGCCTTCTCCTCGTCGGGGAACACGCTCACCATCAGCGAGTCGTGGTGACCGTGGTAGGTGCCCTCGATCTTCAGGATCTTCGAGCGACCGGTGTGTGCCCGGGAGATCCGGCACGCGTCGAGCGTCGCCTCGGTCCCGGAGTTGCCGAACCGCCACTGCGGCAGGCGGTAGCGCTCCGCGAGGTTCTCGGCGACGGGGAGGGCCTCCTCGGTCGGCTGTGCGAAGTGCGTGCCCTCCGCGACGCGCCGCTGGACGGCCTCGACCACCTTCGGGTGCGCGTGCCCCATCACCATCACGCCGTAGCCGTTGTGGAGGTCGACGTACTCGTTGCCGTCGATGTCCCACACGTGCGAGCCCTCGCCCCGCCGAACGTAGATCGGGTGCGGCGGCCACGACTGCCACGAGGAGGAGACGCCGCCCGGGAGGAACTTCTTGGCCTCCTCGCGGTACGTGAGCGACCGTGCGTGCTTGCGGTCGAGGGCCTCGGTCTCACGCTTCGTGAGCTCCTCGACCCAGTCGAGGTCGACGTCGGCGGTCCTGGCGGTGTCCATCGCCGAGGAGCCTAGCCGCCCGGCGCGGCCCTGACGCACGGAGGCCTGTGACTCAGGGGAGCGCGCAACCCTCCCCCGCCCGGATCGATTCACCGAGGGCCATGAAGAGAGCGAATCCGGACGGCTGCTCCCCACGATTCGTGAGCACGACGTCTTCGGCGAGATCCGTCGATCGACGAAGTCCATCGACGTCGTCGATTCGGTCGTCTCAACGACCACGGCGAGGGGCTGATCGGAGGCAACGGTGCATCGAGGCCAACATCGAGCCGATAGTCGAGCGGAGCCTGGTCACTTACGGGAAACACGTACGACAGTCCTCATTTGGACTCGGGTCGGAAATCTTCCAGAGCAGATCACTCCGGCTGCTCATCCGAGTCGTCGGCACGGACGACAGCGATGCTGCGCAGAGCGTCTGCCGTTGCAGGGGGCGCCGTATACCAGAACTTCCCCCTCGGAGAGTCCCGCCGAGCGACGAATGGCATCGCGATGTTCCGGCGACCGATCATGCGCGGACTCTTCGCCTCCCTACTTGGTTGGCGCAAGAGGTGCTGGCCTCAGGCGCTGCCGGGTACGTCTCGCGTCAGGTGGAACATGGTGTTCGGTCCTGGACCCCATCCCGTGGGTAAGTGTCCATCGTCCAATCGATACTCGACCGGATTCTCCTGTATATGAGAGTCGGTCCCTCGCTCCGCACGCGCTTCGCGGCCCCCTTCCACGGAGCTCGAGCTCGCAGATGACCATATCATCGTATGAGGTCTCCGCGCTCGAGTGCAAGCTGGCGCGGACGGCACAGCGATGCGCCGAGGACGCCAGTGGGGATCGATCTGCGTCCCGACAAGCGGGCTCCCTCCCAAGCTGATGCAACCATCGTGAAGTGGAACTCCGAGGTTTGGTTCCGCCCGGATCAGGTATCGAAGCTGCCGCGATCACGGCGCGTCGTTCGGCAGCCAGCACGTTGCCGGGGAGGAGGAGCGAAGTCGCTCTCCCACGCAGCGGAGTTCCAGGATGAGCGGATCAGCCAGACGAGCGATGAGACGGAACGTGACCAGAACGATCGCGAGCTGATCGCGAAGGTCGAGGGCGGAAGACCCGACGAGGTCGATCACGGAAGGCTCACGCGCTGCCCGTGCCGCCCTCGCCGATCGGCGCGAGCCGAGACCCGATCACGAGCGCCGCGGACAGCAGCACGAGGTTCTTGATCACGAACTCGCCCTCGACCGTGAGCAGGAGGGGGTTGCCTTCCCGGAACGCGACGTCCGGGTGCATCACGAGCACAAGGAACGTGCCCGCCATCTGCAGGACGAGGAGGGGCAGCACGATCCGCATGAGCCGACCCACGATCAGGCAGACACCGACGAAGACCTCGAACACGCCGAGTGCGGGGACGACGACGTCGGGGTCGAACCAATAGATCGTCTTCGCGACGAGCTCCGAGACGGGCGAGACGTCGAAGACCTTCAGGAGACCGAACCAGACGAAGACGACGCCGAGCGAGATCCGGAGCAGTGGCACGCCGATGCGGGCCAGGAACGGACGAAGACGTTCGTCGATCCGCTCCGCCTTCTCCCGTGCGGTCGAGTGCGACGTGAAGTCACACATCGATGGTAGAAGCGCGAGCCTAGTGAGTCGACAATCTGGCCAGCCCGACGACCACGACCAAGATCGCGACGGCGACGATCCCAGCAACGACAATCCCTTGACGGGTGGCACGCCCCTCAGCGATCCCGCCGGGACTCCCCGTGTCTCGGTCAGGGGACAATGACAGGGCTCTGCCAACGGAGAGGATGGCGCCAAGGAGGAGCGTCGCGGACACGATGCCTCGCTCGACTCGAACGTCGAGATCGGCTACGAGAACCGCGGTCAACAGGTTACGCGAGGCCGCGACGACGAAGATCGCCGCCAGGAACCCCAGAAGACCGGCTGACGGATGAGCCGGGTTCCGTCGCACTTCCTCTCGGCGGTCCCATAGTGGGATGATGACAGTGCCTCATGCACTCCGGTGCGTCGACTCCGTGCCAGATGATGCGATTCGCAACTCGATAGGCCCGACGCGGGCAGGTCGCCGGGGTGCCTCGACGGGCGAGCACATCGGCCAGCCACAGTCTCTTGGGCATGTCCGCCCGCCTCGCCACAGGAGCGGAGGCCAGACGTCGCTCGACGCGGATGAGCCGACCGCCCGCACCGGAGACACGCGTAGAGGCGCCCCCCTTGGTGCCGCGCCGCATCGAATCGCCGACTGCCGTCGCCCAACGGTGGTCGCAATCACACCGCGCTCCCGTCTTCGCCCAGTACGACCTCGATGAGGACCCAGCCAATGAGGAGGGATCCGAGGATGCCGACGAAGATCCCCATCACTCCTCGTCCCCGAGCAGCAACTCGAGGAGCTGGGCGATGGACACGAGGGCCACCGCAACGTAGTGAACGCGGCGGCTCGCAGGACCCGGCGGACGACGCGCTCCTCGTCTGCACTCGCGAGACCGGCGTTCCTGGATCAGCGCCAGGGCCCGCTGGCTGGCGCCGAGCTCCACAGGGAGCGTCACGAGATGGAACGCCGCCACTGCCGCGAAGACCAGCACGGCGATGTGCACGAGTCCGACGAGGCCGAAGAAGATCCCGATCGAACGATCAGCACGAACCAACCGATGGATGCGATGCCGCGGCGACGGAGCGCGAGCGCGGACCGGAGCCGGAACGGGATCGCACCCTCGGCGTCCTGCATCGCGTGGCCCACCTCGTGGGCTGCGATCGCGAGCGCCGCGACCGAGCTGGATTCCGGATTTTCCAATCGGATCATCTTCGTGCGGCCGTCGTAGTGATCATCCAGCTCCCCACCCTCAGCCGCCGCGATCGAGACTCCGTGGACGCCCGCCGATGCGAGCAAGCGACGAGCGATGGACCACGCGGGGAGGGACGCGCTCGCGGAGATCCGGTCGGCTTCGGCGACCACGTGCCGAACCCAGCCTTGCGTCGCCAGCCCCAGCGCGATCGCGGGAAGCGCGATCGCCAGGTCGACGTACCAGCTCATCGGTCCCTCCGTTCGTACATCGCGCGAGGAGCATCGGACCGATGCGCGTTCGTTCGCGCCAGGGAACTCCCCTAGTCCGCGCCACGAGGTGTGCTCCGGGCTCCGGAGGAGACCGACGGGCTACGCTTCGCCCAGACCGTGCGGGGTGAGGGGGCCGTGGACGAGCAGCGAACAGTCGCTGGCGCAAAGCCAGCGATGCGGATCCAGGCATTCCTGATCGCGGACGTCCGCGGTTACACCCGTTTCACACATGAGCGCGGCGACGAGGCGGCCGCCGCCCTGGCCGCGAAGTTCGCGCGCATCGCGCGTGAGACGGTCGGCGAGGGCGGCGGCGAGGTGATCGAGTTGCGGGGCGACGAGGCCCTCAGCGTGTTCGCCTCGGCTCGAGACGCCGTGGTCGCCGCCCTGAAGTTGCGGGATCGACTCGAGGCGGAGTCGGTCGATGACCCGGAACTGCCGATCCGATCAGGGATCGGGCTCGATGCAGGTGAGGCGGTCCCGCTCGAAAGCGGCTTTCGCGGGGCTGCACTGAATCTTGCCGCGCGTCTCTGCGCACGCGCCCGACCCGGCGAGATCCTGGCGAGCAGGGAGATCACGCACCTCGCCGGACGGGTTGAGGGCGTGCGGTACGTGGATGGAGGCCGCGTCCGCCTGAAGAGCTTCCCGGACGCCGTCGAGGTCGTCCGGATCGTGGCCGATCGTTCCTTGCCGG
This sequence comes from uncultured Actinomycetota bacterium, assembly GCA_963750945.1. Lineage (GTDB taxonomy): Bacteria > Actinomycetota > UBA4738 > UBA4738 > HRBIN12 > JAJNBA01. Next base: position 7,258 of record CAVVSH010000002.1, read on the forward strand.
ACGAGCCGCGGCGACCGACCTCTCGTTCGAGTGAGTGGTCGGCCCGCCTCAAGACAGATCACGGCGTCATCCCGGCTTTGTACGGGCGCGAGGAGGAGATCGAACGGATCGAGGCGCTCTTAGAGGCCGCGCGCCAAGGGACGAGCGGCGCTCTCGCGATCCGCGGCGACCTCGGCACCGGGAAGACGTCGCTTCTTCGATACGCGGCCCGCGAGGCCTCAGACATGCGCTGCGTCGAGACGGCGGGCGTCGAGTCCGAGTCGGAGTTCGCGTTTGCGGGACTCCACGCGGTGCTCACCCCGTTGCGCGGTCTTCTCGACGGCATCTCCGACGACCATGCCGATGCCCTCCGCGGCGCGATGGAACTACGGGACCCGGCGGGCGCCGGGCGTCTCTACCTCGGCGCCGCGATGCTCTCGCTCCTTGGCGCCGCCGCGGCCGATCAACCGCTGCTCTGCATCGTCGATGATGCGCACTGGCTCGATCCGGCATCCGCCGACGCCCTGCGGTTCACCGCGCGCCGACTCGAGGCCGAAGCGGTCGTCTTGCTCTTCGCGGCGCAGGATGACGCCGCGCATAGGTTCAACAGCGACGGCCTCGAGAGCATCGCCATCGGCGGCTTGGACGAGCCGGCGGCGTTGCAGCTCGTGTCGGACAGGCTCGGCGGACGCGTGGCACCGGCGGTCGCAGCGTGGCTGGTGAAGGCAACGGGAGGGAACCCGCGAGCGCTCCTGGAGGCCCCCCTCCTGCTCAGCGAACCGCAACTGGCGGGCTCCGAACTCATCGTCGGTCCCCTGCCGGTCGGCGACATGCACGAACGCGCGATCCTGCGTCGCCTGGAGCCGTTGTCCGATGCAGCGGGACACGCCTTGTTGGTCGCGTCCGCGGCGGACACCCACACGATGCGAGTAGTCGCCCAAACGGACGAGACGATCACGGACGGTCTCGAGGAATGCGAGGAGTTGGGTCTCGTGGAGCTGGGAGGCGGCCATCTCGTATTCCCAGACCCGCTCGTCCGGTCGGCCGCGTATCAGGCGGCTTCCGCTTCCGCACGACGCTCCGCACACGCCGATCTCGCACGCGCCCTCGAAGGGGATGAGCTGGCGCGCGAACGCCGTGCATGGCACCTGGCGGCTTCGGCCGTCGAGCCAGATGAAGCGATCGCATCCGAGCTCGTCGCCGCAGCGGTCTCGGTGCAGGACCGGCGTGGACATGCTGCGGCGGCAGAGCTGTTCGACGCCGCGGCGACGCTCTCCCCGGTTCGCGCCTCGCGGGATCATCGACGTTTCCTCGCGGCGCGTGCGTGGTGGCACGCGGGGCGTCCTGAACTCACCGATCGTGGGCTCGTGGAGGTCGAGGTCACCGACGATCCCTTGCTGCTTGCAGACGCCCGCCTCCTTCGGGGTCGGATGACGCTCGCCGCCCGTCCTGACGAGCGAGCCGCCCTGGCTCTCGTCGCCGGCGCCGACGAAGTGGAGCCGGTCGACGCCACGCGTGCGGCGGCGATGCTCGCGGCAGCCAGCGAAGCCCTGCCCGGGGATGCCGGGGATCAGGCGGCCCATCGCGCCGTCAAGCTCTCGGACGGGGTTGGTGGAAAGACCGAGGTTGTCGCCCGCCTTGCGGCGGCCAGGCGCGCGGCCGCCGTCCCGGGAGCCGCGGATCACCTGGCTCGTATCGAGGAGATCTTCATAGCCGACAGGTCGACCACGAACGACCCAGAGGTGATCCTCGCACTCGCCGCCGGACTCCCGGCTCCCCTCCCCGAGTACGAGGAGGTACTCCGACGACTCACTCGCGGGTCGATCGAGTCGGCTCGTCTGCATTCCGTGGTCGCACTCCCCCACTCGCTGCTCCGCGCCGGCCGGCTCGATCCACTGAGGGTCGGTGGGATGACGCCTCGATCGCATTCGACGAGTCGCTGCGCCTCTTCGATGAGACCGGCCAATCGAGCTACGTGCCGATCGCTCGTGCGGAGATGGCGTTCCTCGATGCCATTCGAGGTCGAAAGCAAGCGTGTCTCGACCACCTCAAGCGTCTCCGTGAAGATGCGGTTGACGAGGCTGCCGTCTCGACGACGGAGGGAGCCTGCCTTGGGGCGCTCGAACTCGGATCCGCGCGATCGGACGAGGCGGTCGGACACCTCGAGCGGTGGGCCTACGATCGAGGGAGGTCGCTGCTGCCTGCACGCTGGACGATGGTCGATGCCGTCGAGGCGACCGTGCGGGCGTCCGACTGGGCCGCCGCCGCCCGACACGCGAAGGAACTCGGTGACTCGATCGACGGGACGCTGCCGGCGTGGATCGATGCCCTGCTCTCGTCCAAGCCCAAGAGGTCTGTGGGCTACGTGCGGGCGCTTGAGGCCGCGGATCCGGGCGGCGATCGGCCGTTCTTCCGCGCGCGTATCCGGCTCAACCTCGGCGAGCAATTGCGGAGGCAGGGGCACCGCATCGAAGCCAGAGAACACCTCCGTGAGGCGATCGACACGTTCGATCGGCTCGGGGCGTCCGGCTGGGCTGAGAGGGCTCGGCAAGAACTCCGCGCGAGCGGAGAGACGGCTCGGAAGCGGACCCCCGAGACGCTAGACAGCCTCACGCCGCAGGAGCTTCAGGTCGCTCGGATCGTGGCGGATGGGGCGACCTACAAGGAGGCGGCCGCCACACTCTTCCTGAGCCCGAAGACGATCGAGTTTCACCTCGCCAAGGTCTATCGGAAGCTCGGGATCTCCTCGAAACGGGAGTTGGCGAATCGCTTGAAGGAGACGACCGACTCCCGTTAGCCGAACTGGCCGCCTGGACTCTCGGATCGATGTCGCCGACGAACGCGGCCCACACCGCGAGCGAGGTAGGCCTCTCTCTGATCGAAGAAGGTCAATACGAACGAAGCTGCGAATGCGGCGCGGCGACGATGAACAGCCACTGATCGCCCAACGCAGAGCAGCTGCAGATATGCCTACGGTCACGAGGAGAGAGAAAGGACGGGTCACTGCCCGCAACACGAGAGGCCATAGGGTCGCGGTTCGAATCAAGGTGCGATATCGAGCGAACCCACTCACTGGGATCTTCGGCACGGGTAGCGGGGTGGGAACCGCTACCGGAAGGAGCCCCTCCTTGTCCCACGCCGCCCGAACGCCTGATCGCCTGGAGCCGAGCGATTCGAGGGCGCGATCGGCCGTCTGGTACCGGCGCGGCGGATCGCGAAGAAGGAGCTGGTCGATCCACCTGGCGACCTCGACGTGGAGATGCGGGACCACGACCTGGAGTGGAACCGATTCTTCGTTGAGCTTCCTCTCGATCATCTCGTCATCGCTGGGAGCGTCTGACGCGAACGGAGGGAAGCCGCGAAGGAGCTCGTATGCAACCACGCCGACCGAGTACAGATCCGAAGCGACGGTTGGCTTGCGTCCTTGCAGAAGCTCCGGAGCTACGTACTTCACGCTCCCCTTGAGATACCCACTAGCTGTTCGCCTCGCTCGATCAACATAGACCTCGCGATCCCGAAGTCACCGATCTTCACGGTCTGTCATTGGTGCTCATCAGGTTGTCCGGCTTGATGTCTCGATGAAGCACGTCGGATCCATGGGCGTAGGACAAGCCGCTGAGGACGGCTGTGAGCAGCGCGACGACCTGCCGTATCGGATGCGGGCGACAAGCGTGTGAACGTCGCCGAGCGGGAAGTACTCCATCACGATGTAGGGCGTGTCCTGCCACACGAAATGGTCGTGGATCGTCACGATGTTCGGATGCACCAAGCGAGCGGCGTGCCGTGCCTCGTCGAGGAATTGGGCTCTGCCTTCCTCATCCGCCGCATAGGAAGCGGAGAGTTCTTTCAGCGCTCGCTCCACGTTGAGGTTCGTATCCAGGACCCGATAGACCGTCGCCATGCCGCCTCGACCGATCTCGGCCTCGACCCGGTACCGGCCCGCGATCAATTCACCGAGCTGGGCCATCAGACGACCTGAGTGATGTCTTTGAGGAGGACCGCGGCGAGGCTCTCGCAGAGATCGGGACTGTCTCCCTCGGGGCTCGCATCCGCGCAGGCGCTGAGCGATCTCGTGGCGATGTCGTTGAGGACCTGATCACCGTCCGGATCCCGAAGGAGACTGTGAAGACTTGCACGGGAGATGTTCTTCCGCTCAGACGGGTGAGTTTGGCGAGCGCGTCGTCGAGCGTCCATCGACCATCGTCTCGATCGACACCAAGCGAGACCAGCACGATCACTGCGATGCCGTTCGGATCGTCGACCTTGTCGATGCTCTGCATGAGCGCGTCGGCGAGAAACGACTCGCCTGGGTGAGGACGGATCCCGTCGAGAGCGGAAAGGAGCTCGGCTTCATGCTGTTCATCGAGCGCGCGTGGCGCCGCCTCCACGACCACTTCCTCGTCGAAGCTGTCAAGCCCAACCGTCACCCCATCGGGCAGGCCACGGATGAAAGCTCGAAGGCGTTGCTTGGCCGAATCGATCTTGCTGTCGACATGCATGTTGCCCTTCTCGAGCAGGATGAGCACGTTCGCTGGCTTTCGGACTTCAGCCCAGGCATCCTGCACGGCGGAGAGCGTCTCTCCGGAGGGAATCGGCAAGGGCGCCCACTCCTGCGAGAGATCTGCTCCGGCGGGCGCGCGATCATCGATCCCGTCCCACGGATCTCCGAGACGGAACTGCTGATCGAGCACTGCGTCCGCGTCGAGCTCCGTGTCCAGCCATCCAAGGAATCTGTTGGCTGCATCGGCTTCGTCCTGACTCACCCAGGAAGCGTTCAGCACGAATGCCGGGTAGTCGGCGATGAAGGTCCGGTCGGGAAACACCTCTTCGAGCCCGAGGTCATGGGCTCATCCTTGCATTTCAGGAACGTAGTCTCTTGCATGTAGAAAGCTGAGACGTACTCGCTCGAGAAGTCATACAACCGATCAGAGAACTCCTTGGAGATGTCGCTGTAATGGAGGACAGCTCGCTCGATCGAACGAACTTGCTCCTTGGATCGAGCGTTGACTATCGTATGACCGTTGGGGTTCACGAAGAGAACTCAGACACGAGGGCGTAGAGACCTGAGGTTGAAGTGGTTGGCTTCGTGTGCCCGAGACGGAAGACCTCGTTTTCGCCGAGAGTCTGTTCGCCGGTCGCGAGATCGGCGATGTCTGTCCAATCGTCGATGGGATGGTTGTCCAAGACCGCGCGGAAGGATCCGATCATCTGGGGCGACGAGAAGAAGGAGGAACTGTCCTCAGGGGCGATCTCTTTCCCTTCCAAGTGGTTGAGGAGCCGGCTCCAAGTGCTGGCCGCAGGCATCCAGAATTCTGGTTCGGCTGTGCCTCGATAATGGCCTCGAAGACCTCGCCTGATGGTTGGCTATCCGGCACGACCTTCACGTCGTCCTGAGAGGCATTGAACGCTTCGATGAACGGTTGGAAGAGGTCATCGGCATCGGTCGAGTACATGAATCTGATCTCGACGGGATCGGGCTCGAGCCACAGGGCGGCGATCGCCACAAACAATGCGACTCCTGCGATCGCGCCCCTCAGGACACGCGGTGTCAACTTCTCCAGTTGCATCCCTCGAACCCCCCGAACGGCCTGAAGCCATTCGCCCACCATGAAAGACAGGTTTGCATAGCGCATCTGTGAACCAGATGCGACCCCCCGTCGAAGTTGTAAGGACGCTTAATCGCCGATTTCTCTGGCGGACTAGGGTCGATCCCGGCGCGAAGTGGGTGCATCGCACCCATGCTCTCAGACATGAACACATACGAAGGAACAGACGTGAACGTTTTCGAAGACACAGAACCGTTGAGCCCCTCCCTGTCCTACACGAACACGATCCGGATCCGAGAGACCGACGCCGTCGGACCGCAACCCAGGCGGACGAAGATCGTCTGCACCCTGGGTCCGAGCTCGAGCGATCCGCTCGGATCCTGGACATGGTGACGGCGGGGATGGACTGCGCTCGACTCAACTTCTCCCACGGCACCACGAGGAGCACGGTGAGCGGATCGCTGCGGTGCGCAAGGCCGAGGAGGCCTCGAATCGGCCGATCGCTCTACTCGCCGATCTGTGCGGACCCAAGATCCGCGTGGCCGACGGCTTCAAGGAGCGGATCGTCGTCGTCGGCGAAGAGGTGATCTTCACCGGAGAGGAGTCCGCCGGTCCCGATGAGATCCCTGTCTCGTTCTCTGACCTGGCCGAAGTGGTTGCCTCCGGAGATCCGCTCCTGGTCGAAGACGGGCGTATCTGCACGCAGGCGATCGATCGGGACGGTTCTGGGCTCCGATGCCTCGTGTTGGTGGGAGGAACGATCAAGCCGAGGAAGGGCGTCAACATCCCGCGGAGCGCCGTGTCGATCCCTCCCTGACGCCGCAGGACCGTGAGGACCTCGCGTTCGCGCTGTCCCAGGGCGTCGACCACGTCGCGCTCTCGTTCGTGCAGCGTGTCGAGGACGTCCTCGAGCTGAAGGAGCTGATCCGAGCGGCGGGTTCCGAGGCCAGGGTTGTCGCGAAGATCGAGAAGGCCGAGGCCCTCGAGAACCTCGACGCGATCATCGAGGAATCCGACGCGATCATGGTCGCGCGCGGCGATCTCGGGGTCGAGGTCGGCGTCCACGACGTGCCACTCGCCCAGAAGCGCATGATCGGGAAGGCACGCGAGCTGGGGCGGACCGTGATCACGGCGACCCAGATGCTCGAGTCGATGATCGACTCGCCCGGACCGACCCGCGCCGAGGCTTCGGACGTCGCCAACGCGATCATCGACGGGACATCGGCCGTGATGCTCTCCGCCGAGACCGCGTCCGGGTCGTTCCCGATCGAGGCCGTCCAGGTGATGGATCTGATCGCGCGAACGGTGGAGCCGTCGCTCCTGCTTCCTCTCGCGCCCTCAGGCGGGGATGCGATCAGCGTGCTCAGCGACACGGCGTGTCGACTCGCCGGTGGGATGGGCGCCGCGGCGATCGCGGTGCACACACAGACGGGGACGACGGCTCGCGCGATCTCTCGATTCCGCGCCCCTGTGCCGATCGTCGCGGCGTCCACTTCGGACGTGGTCCGACACCAGCTTGCACTAGAGTGGGACGTGATCCGATCGCCGCACCGGCGACGGACCGTATCGAAGACTCGTGGAGTGCCCTCCTCCGTCAGATCGAGGGCAGGGGCCTGGCATCCCACGGCGACACGGTCGTGCTCGCCGGCCGGGCGCAGCTTCCAGTGCCGGGCGTGACGACGAACGTCCCCGTGCATCAGATCTCGGGATCGGAGGAGCTCTCGATGGAATCGCTCCCACCGCCCCCGCTTCAGGACGCAACTCCCCGACGGAAGCGGCGCTGGATCTGGATCGTGGTACCCGTCGCAGCGGCCCTCCTGGCTGGAGCGGTCATCGTGATCGACGGGGAGCCGCTCCCCCCGGTCGCTGCCTCCCCGTCGCCAGAAGCGAACCGCTCTCGCCTCCGGAAAGCCCGGACGCGAAGGCTCGTCCGTTCCGAGTCACGTTGACCTGGTCCGACGAGGATGCGACCGAAGGGAACGACGGGTACGAGATCCGCCGCAACGGAGCCTGGGTCGGGGACGTCGAGGCGGGCGTGATGCGATTCGTGGACGAGACCGCGATCCCGGGCAAGAAGCTCACGTACAAGATCCGCACCCAGAGCGCCGACGGGCTGTACTCCGAGCCCCTCACGATCGAGGTCTCCACTCCGCTCCCCCCTCTCGCCGAGGCACGGGTCGCGGGAGCCTTCGATATGCGGACAGTGATCACGTCGCAGTACGGGTACAGCGACTACGGCCATCCAACCTTCGGCTGGAGACTCACGCCGACGTGTGATACGCGCGCCTGCGGGTTCCGGCTCAGGGATGTCGTGAACGACATCACGATGGTGTTCAAGCGGAAGGGCGGGACATACACCGCGCCGTTCAGCGGAAACCTCAACTTCGTCTGCGGTGGGACGCCGACTACGTCGAGCGGCACCGTCGAGCTCCGGGTGAAAGTGGCCAAGGTGCTCGGCCGCGAATGGCGAGCGACCCGATTGGTCGGCACGATGCGGCACTCGGAAGGCGAACAGCTCGGCTGTCGCTCATCCGGCGCGACGCTCGCCCTGAACGGGAGACTCGTCCGGCTCGGCTGACGGGCTGGAGGAACGATGAACGACGCGGTGAGGCCCGGTGTCGCCGCGTCGAATGAGCTCACGCGGCGTTGGGTGGATGCCATCGGCACCAGCCCCGGGAACTTCGTCCTCTCCGGCGCCGCAACGTGGCCGCTCCTCTCCGTGCTCGCCTTCGGCTCGGAGGGCGCGACGCGTAACGAGCTTGAAGGCGCGCTGGGCATGCCCGCTGACGCGGCACTCGAGGAAGGACTCGCCCTACTGCATGACCTGGAACGGAACCCCGATACCGCGAGTGCCCTCGGTATCTGGATCCGGGACGACGTCGAGCTGAAAGACGACTGGGTTGAGGCGCTTCCCCAGAACGTCATCGGTCGGCTGAGCGGTGTCCCCGGCCGCGACCGAGCGACGCTCGACTCCTGGGTCGAGGACACCACGTCGGGGATCTTGAAGCAGCTCCCCACCTCGATCGATGAGGAGACCCTGATGCTGCTTGCCCAGGCCCTCGTCCTCCGAACACAGTGGGTGTCGACGTTCGAGGACTACCCCTGGCACCCGCGATCTGGGTCGTGGACCGGTCGTGAACTCCGAGGACTGTTCGGGAGGTTCCACGATCTGGACCGCGTGGTGGTCTTCGATTCGGACCGGGGGCCGCTCACGACGTTCAGATCCATCGGGAGAGAAGGGGTCGATGTGTACCTGACCCTGGGAGCTGAGGAACTGTCAACGACAACCGTTCTCGCCGAGGCGATCACGGCACTTACCGGAGGATCGAACGGAAGAAGCGGGACCGAGTTGGCGATCGGGTATACGGCTCCCGGGATAGCCGTGAGGGAGGAGCGAACCTTCGATCCGGACCATCCGTCTATCCTCGTGCAGACCGTTCGATTCGATATCGAGGTGCATCACCAACTCTTGGAGCATGCCGATGTGTTCGGGCTGACATCCGCGAGCCAGCTGCTCGACTTCGTGGGGATCGGTTCACCTCCCCTGCAGATCGGATCCGCGAAGCAGGCCGCCAGAGCCCGGTTCACCGCGACCGGCTTCGAGGCCGCAGCGGTCACCGTGGAGGGCATGGTGGCGGGGATAGCGTCGGAAACGAGCCGAGTCATCGAGGTCACATTCGACCGCCCGTTCGCCTTCCTCGCCATCGACCGACACACGAGACTCGTCCTGTTCGCCGGCTGCGTCGAGGATCCGGACCTTATGAGGCCGCCGGACGAACCATCGTCGCCATCACGACGACCCCGGAGCGGCTGACCGATACGACGCCGACTCGCTAGGTAGCCACCTCCAGGAGGTCGTCGAGGATCTCGCCGAACGCCCCCACACCGAGCGAGAGATGACCGTGCTCGGGACGGAGATGTGCTCGGGCACCTGGGATATTTGCCGCGAGCCACTCGCCGTGCGTGATCGGCACGAACAGGTCCTGCCGGCCCTGCCAGACGGAGACGGGCACGCGGATGTCGGCGACGTCGAAGCCCCAGTCGCCGACGAACGCCAGGTCGTCGTCGTACCAGCCCCAGGGGCCGTCGCGGAACGCGCTGCGGTACGACCCGGCGAGGTACTCGCCGAACGCTCCGGTGACCTGATCGAGCGTCGACGTCCGACATCAGTGAGTCCAGCCTGCGCACCCACTCGTCCGGCTCGATCCGGGACATCGGCTCGGTCTGTGGCTCCATCCACTCGAGGAGTCCGGCCGGGTCTCGCGCGGCCAGCGGGTACTCGAACTGGTTGTCTTCCCCCATCCCGCCGGTCCAGTCCAGGCCCTCGGCGTCGTACGGCGCCACACCCGCGATCGAGGCGGCGGCCAGCACGCGGTCCGGGAGCAGCGCCGCGCACGCGAGGGCGTGCGGGCCGCCGCCGGACCACCCGGCCGTCAGGAACCGCTCGTGACCGAGGTGATCCGCGAGCGCCGCTGCGTCCGCCGCCGCGCTGGCGACCGTCCTTCCCTCCTGCCGGCTGGATTCCCCGAACCCGGCGCGTGAAGGGAACGCGAGCACGATGCCGCGCTCGGCGGCGGCGCGATGGAACGGCTCGAACGGCTGGGCGGCCCCGGGGCTCCCGTGGTGGAAGATCAGGAGCACACCCTCGTCGGCACCCTGGACGGCGACCTCGAGGGATCGACCATCGGACAGCGACACCGTGTCCCAGCGTGCACCCACGGTGCTCAGCCTGTCAGGTCGAGACGGCCGCTGCGAACCCCTCGAAGTTGTCGACGTACCGCTGGACGTCCTCGTCCGAGTGCACGACCGAGAGCGTCCACGTCTCCATCTTCGCCCACGGCGACTTGAACACGCCGCGGTTCTGCTGCATCAGCCACGCCAGGTACGTGATCCGCTCGTCGATGCCGATCGTGTCCCGGTACTCGCGCACCTCGCGCGACGAGTACGTGACCGAGCCCTTCGCGCCGATCCCCGTGACGTAGGCGGGCAGCCGGTACCGGTCGATGATCGGCCGGATGCCGTCCTTCAGCGCGCGATCGATCGCCCGGAGGCGCTCGTACACATCGGGCGTGAGGACCTCGAGCAACGTCGCGCGCGCGGCGGCCATCGTCAGCGGGTTCCCGTTGAACGTCCCGGCGATGTCGTGGTCGCCACGGAGGACGGGACCGAAGAGCTCCTCGGTGGCGCCGACCGCGCCGCACGGCACACCGCCGCCGAAGGCCTTCGCCAACGTGACGATGTCGGGCTGCACGCCGAATGCCTCGACGGCACCTCCCCACGCGATCGTCGCCCCGGTCTTGACCTCGTCGAAGGCCAGGTACGCCCCGTGGCGGTGGCAGAGGTCGAGCAGACCCTGGAGGTACCCAGGCTGCGGCAGGACCACCCCGCAGTTCATCATCGCCGGCTCGACGATCATGCCGGCGATCCGCCCCTCGTTCTCGGCGAAAGCCCGCTCCGCCTCGGCGAGATCGTTGAACGGCACGACCCGGACGAGGTCCGCGAACGCCTGCGGGATCCCCATCGCCTGCGGGACCGTGACCGGATGCTCCCGGGCCCCGATCAGCTCCGGATCCGGGGCCACGGAGAACATCAGCGAGTCGTGGTGGCCGTGGTACGTCCCCTCGATCTTCACGATCAGGTCCCGGCCCGTGTTCGCGCGCATCAGCCGGACTGCCTCGAGCGTCGCCTCGGTCCCGGAGTTGCAGAACCGCCACAGCGGGAGCCCGAAGCGCTCCGCGACGTTCTCCCCGATCTCGTGGAGCTGCGCGGTGGGCTGCGCGAAGTGGGTTCCGAGGCGCGCCCGCTTCTCGATCGCTTCCACGACCTTCGGGTGCGCGTGCCCGATCACCATCGCGCCGTAGCCGAGGTGGTAATCGACGTACTCGTTGCCGTCGAGGTCCCAGATGTGGCTCCCCTCGCCCCGGTCGATGTAGATCGCGTGCGGGGGCGAGGACTGCCACGACGACGCGACCCCGCCGGCGACGTGACGCTCGGCGACGGTCCGGTACTCGATCGAGGCGCGATGCTTCGGCTCGAGGGTCGCTTCTTCGTCGGCGATCAGTCGATCGATCAGGTCGAGGTCGAACTCGATCGTTTCCGTGACGGCCATCGGATCCACCCCTCCGGGACACACGATTGAACGGCCGTTCAATGATGCCCGACCGGGCGCCCGGAGGCAACCCAGGCGGTCCCGTCCGGTACGCTGGATGCTCGCACGTGGTGGCCGTAGCTCAACTGGTTAGAGCGCCAGGTTGTGGTCCTGGAGGCTGGGGGTTCAAGTCCCCTCGGTCACCCCAAACGTGAGGCGGCCGCGGCCCTTTCGGGGCCGCGGCCGCCTCTTTGTCCTCAGATGCGTGTTTCGTCGGGGGTTCTGCGTTCCCCTACGTGAGTGCCGGGATCAGGTACATGGCCAGGAAGACGAGGATCGCCAGGACGATCGCCACGATCGCGACGTACTTGATCGCCGCGTACCCGACCAGCCCTCCGCTGCCCTCAGGGTCGCGGACGGGGACCTCTTCCTCGTGGTGGTGGTGCTCCGGCGTCATGCTCATGGGTGAACGCCTCCTTCTTCTGTGCCGCCTCCGTGGCGGCATCAGCGTTCCGTTGGCCCATGGATTCCCAATATCCCCCACCCTGCAAACATCGCTCGAAGGCCCGGTCGCGTGCCGGTTGTTACACTGCGCCGGGCCTCTAGCTCAATCTGGCAGAGCAACGGACTCTTAATCCGCAGGTTCGGGGTTCGAGTCCCCGGGGGCCCACCACAAGCCGGTCGTGCGCGGCACATGCCACGAACCCGTGATCACCAGGATCCACAGATGTCCTCTCGCGCGCGGCCTCCGGTCCGTGCATGCGCGTGTATGGCCCTCGAAGTACGAACGATGCCGTATTGAATCCTCACGGAACCGGAGGAGGCTGTGACGGAACAGACTCCGAGGGTGCCTGACCTCGACGCTCGCGATTGGGGGAACCGTGACCCGTAGACGATCTGCCTCGCTTCTGTCCGTGATCGTGCTCACCGGGCTTGCGGTGATCGTCGTACCGGCCGCGCCCGCCTCGGCGCAGGTGAACGAGGTGACGAACTGGAACCGGATCGCGACCGAAACGCTCGCCCTGATCCCGGGTCCTGCGAGCGGAGCACCTCCAGCTCTTCAGATCAACATGGGGATGACGCAAGGCGCCGTCTACGACGCTGTCAATGCGATCACCCCGAAGCATCATCGGCCGTATCTCCTGAAGAGGCGCTTCTCGGCCCAAGCTTCGCAAGAGGCCGCTGCCGCGACCGCGGCGTACAGCGTTCTCTCCCACATCGTTTCCACGGTGCCCGCCAGCATCACGTTCGAGAACAGGGTGGCCTTGCTCGGGTCGCTCGCCGCGCACTACGACGTGTCGCTGGCGGCGATACCGGACTCGAAGTTCAAGACGCAGGGGATCTCGGCGGGGACCGCAGCCGCCAACGCGATGATCGCCGCGCGGGAGGACGACGGACGTTTCGGGCCGTCGCAGTGGGTGCCGAACTCGGATCCTGGGCACTGGCAGCCGGCGTTGCCGAACGGGACGTCGCCGCTCGATCCAACACCGTGGGTCGGGGGCGTGAAGCCGTTCCTGATGCTGAGCTCGTCGCAGTTCCGCAGCGATGGCCCGCTGGCGCTCGACAGCGCCGCGTATGCGGTCGAACTCAACGAGGTGAAGGCGCTCGGCGGCGACGGTGTGGTGACCGCCTCGGCCCGCACGCCCGACGAGACCCACAACGCGGTGTTCTGGCAGAGCGCGGGGGGGCCGGCGTTGTTGTGGAACGGCGTCGCGCGGAACCTGGCCGAAGATCCGGCCATGGCACTCGACCTCGCCGACAGTGCCCTCCTCCTCGCGATGATGAACCTGAGCGGCGCGGACGCGGCCATCAACTGCTGGAACGACAAGTACCACTTCGACTTCTGGCGGCCATGGCAGGCGATCCGCCAAGCCGACCTGGACGACAACCCGGCGACCGAACCTGACCCGAACTGGACGCCGCTGCTGACGGCGCCCTACCCCGACCACACGTCCGGGCACCTCTGCCTCGATGGCGCCCACCTTCGCGTGATGCAGATGTTCTTCGGCACCGATCGAGATCGAGTTCGGCGTCACGAGTAGCCAGTTCGGTGGCGAGACGCGCTTCTTCGACCGATTCTCGGAGCCACTCGAGGAGATCACCGAAGCCCGCATCTGGGCGGGCCTGCACTTCCGTACCGCCGATGAGCAGGCTGTGGAACTCGGCACGAATGTCGCCGAGTACATGGCCGACAACTACTTCCAGCCTGTCGGCCATCACTGAGGGCTGGAAGTCGTACGGCGACTCGAGGGTCGCGGGACCACGGTAGAGGCGCGCGCCATGGCGACTTTCGTCCTGATCCACGGTGCCGGTGACGTCGGTTGGTATTGGCACCTCGTGGAGGCCGAGCTGCGTGAACGAGGCCATGACGTCGTGGCTCCGGACCTCCCGTGCGACGACGACGCAGCCGGCCTTCCCGAATACGCGGACACCGTGATCGACTCGATCGGCGGCCGGACCGATCTGGTCGTGGTCGCGCAGTCGATGGGCGGCTTCACCGCTCCGCTCGTCTGCGATCGCGTCGCGGTGGACCTGCTCGTCCTGGTCGCGCCGATGATCCCCGCTCCCGGAGAGGCGCCCGCGGATTACTGGACGAACACGAGGTACGAAGAGGAAGTCCATGACCGATACGACGACGAGATCGCGTGGTTCTATCAGGATGTGCCACCGGCATTGGCATCCGAGGCGCTGAAGAGGGGACGCGCGCAGTCCGAGGCTCGCATGCACGAGCCACTCCCGCTCGAAGCGTGGCCTGAGGTGCCCGTACGGGTCCTGCTCTGCCGAGACGACCGTGTGTTCCCGGCCTCCTTCCTCCGCCGTGTCGCCCAGGAGCGCTTGGGCATCACGCCGGACGAGATCGACGGCGGACACACCCCTGCCCTGAGCCGCCCGAAGGAGCTGGCGGATCGTCTCGAGGCATACCTGACCCAACGCGCACCCACCGTGAGGTGACGGATAGGCTCACGATGTGATCGCGAAAGCGCTGTTCGGTGGCACCGGCCACGAGAGCACCCGGACGATCTTCGGTGCAGCGGCCCTGAGTGACGTTTCACACGCGGACGCCGAGCGGACGCTCGATCTCCTCCTCGAGCACGGGGTGAATCACATCGACACCGCCGCTTCGTACGGCGACTCCGAGCTGCGGATCGCGTCGTGGCTCAAGAGGCACCCGAACGAGTTCTTCGTGGCCACCAAGACGGATGGACGCGACTACAAGAGCGCGAAGGAGGACCTCCACCGGTCCCTCGAGCGGTTGGGTGTCGACCACATCGATCTGCTCCAGCTGCACAACCTCGTCGACGTCATCGAATGGGAGTTCGCGTTGCGCGAAGGTGGCGCGCTGGAGGCAGCCGTCGAAGCCCGTCAGGAGGGGCTCGTTCGCTTCATCGGCGTCACCGGGCATGGGCTCTCGATCGCGGCCATGCACCGTCGCGCGCTCGAGCGGTTCGCGTTCGACTCGGTGCTGCTCCCCTACAACTTCCGCCAGCTGCAGGACGAACGCTACGCGGCGGAGTTCGAGGCTCTGGCCGCGATGTGCGCGGAACGCGGGGTCGCCATCCAGACGATCAAGTCGATCGCGCTCGCGCCCTGGGACGGTCGTCCGCAGACGGCGTCCACGTGGTACGAGCCGCTGGCCGATCCGGCAGATATCGAGCTGGCGGTGCACTGGGTGCTCGGCCGTGAGGGCGTGTTCCTCAACACGGTCGGTGACGTGAAGCTCCTGCCGCACGTGCTGGCGGCGGCCGAGCGATACACCGGGGACCGCCCGAGCGACGAGCGCATGGAGCAACTGGTGCGACGCCGCTCCCTGACGCCCCTCTTCATCTAGCGCTCCTCGAACCTGAAGCGCGTGGCGTTCTCGGTGAAGCTCGTCCAGGCGAGGACTCGGCGCGGCCGCAACACCGACACTCCCGCCAGGTACATGCTCGGGTCCATGCGCCCGTACTGCGGGTACTTGGCGAAGGACGCGTCGGACAGACGCGCGGCCATCGCCTCCGTGGGCTTCTCGATCTCGACCTCGCCTTCGACGATGAACGCCTCCTGACCGTCGCCGATGTGCACCACGACGGACGGGTTGTGCGTGATGTTGCGGAAGTGCACCGTCTCCGGGCTGCCGCCGTAGTAGAGCCCACCATCGAGCCACGTCCCGTCGCGGGGGATGACGTGCGGTCGCCCGTCCGGCCTGGTGCTCGCGATCCAGTACACGGTCGCGCTCTCGAGTCTCCGCTCGATCTCCGCCCACTCCAGGCGCTGCGTCGGATTCCCGTACTCCCGAGGGATCTCGGGCTTGTCGACGATCGGCTCGCTCATGTCAGCCTCCTTCTTCCAGGGCTCGGATGTCGTCGCGCGCGAAGAACCGTTGCCGGAGATCCGCGTCGGCGAGGCCGGCGGCGATCTCGTCGACGATCGTGCGGGCCTGGCGACGAAGCTCGGTTGCCTCGCGCTCGGCTCCCTTCCGGTCCTGCACGGTCGCCGACAGCGCCAGCGCCTCCCACAGCACGCGGCGTTCACCGAAGCGTTCCGCGTGTTCGATGGCAACCGCGAGCTCGCTGCCGGCCTCCTCGAACCGATCCGCCGCGAGGTGGGCGGTCGCGAGCGCGACGAGGGCCTGGGCCTCCAGCACCGTGACGCCGTTCGCTCGGAGGTCCTCGAGCACCCCTCGCGCGGTCGCCTCGGCCCCGTCGAAGTCGCCGTCCGCCAGCCCGAGGCGGGTCCGCGTCGTCCGAGCCGCGACCATCAGGAACGTCCGATCGGGCTCCGGCAGCATCATCAGGTCGACCTCGTCGAGCGGTGCGTGCGCCTCCGAGTGCCTCCCGAGAGCGATCAGCGCGTCTGCCCGGCCGACGTGCGCAAGCGACGCCGCCGGAGGCACCTGCTCGAGCGCGATCGCGAGCGCCTCATCCGCGAGCGCGAGGGCCTGTTCGCCGTCTCCGAGGTAGGCCACCACCCCGGCGAGGTCGGCGCGCGTGGCGATCGCCGCGTACGCGAAGCCGCCACGCTCGCCGAGCTCCATGCTGTGCTGGATCGTGTCGATCGCGGCTCCCAGCCGTCCGAGCTCCAGCTCCGCGCGGTAGACGATGATCAACGCATGCGACTCGCCCCACGCGTTGCCGATCGACGCGGAGATCTCGGCCGCCCTGCGAGCGTCGGCGAGCGCGGCCGCGAAGTCGCCGCGGAACACATGCATCGAGCTGCCGACGGTCAGGTTCTCCCCGAGCATCGGGCGGTTGTCGAGTTCCTCCCAGAGCTGGCGAGCTTCGGCGAGGCGCTGTGCCGCGGTCTCGAAGTCCCCGTTCGCCATGTACGCCCGGCAGAGGTCGTTCAGGGTGAACGCGACCTGTTCGCGCTCCCCCAGCTCGCGGGCGATCGCGATCGACGCCTCGCCCGCCTCGACCGCGCGCGCCGCGTCCCCGCCGCCGTAGACGTTCGCCACCACGATGTTCCAGAGGGCGCGCGCCTCGGCGGCGTGGTCCCCGATCCTGCGCGCCATCACGACGGCCTCTTCGGAGAGCCGGCGCCCCAGCGCCGGATCGAACTTCGGGGTGGCGGTCGAGTAGAGGAGCGCGATCATCGAGTTCGCCGCCAGCTCCATCGCCTCGTCCCCACGCGCCACGGCCTCGACGTGCATCTCCTGATAGTTGGCGATCGCGTCGTCGTATCGTCCGAGCAGCTCCAGGGCGCTCCCCCGCCGCTCGTACATCGTTCGGAGGAGCGACGACTCCGCCCCGAGACGGCGCGCGACGTCCACGCCCGTGCGGTAGTGCGCCTCCGCCTCGGCGTTGGCGTGCAGCCGCGCCGCGGCGTCTCCGGCCATCGCCGCGTAGGTGAGGGTCTTCGCGTCCTCGTCCGCTTCCGAGAAGTGCCGGACGAGTTGCGGTGCGACCTCCTCAAGGCGCTCCCCCGCGGCCTCTTCGATCACCTCGGCGACCCGGCGGTGCGTGGCCTTCCGGTGCTTCGCGAGGAGCGTCCCGTAGGCCGCTTCCTGCGTGAGGGCGTGCCGGAACGTGAACACGCCCTGCGCGCCGTCCTCCGGCACCCGGATCAGGTCACGGCGCTCCAGCTCGTCCAGATCGTCGCGGACCTCCGGCCTGCCGACCACGGCGGCGAGCAACCCTTCGGCGAACGTCCGGCCGATGACGGCGGCGGTCTGCACGGTCCCGCGAGCCGTCCCGGGCAGTCGATCGAGACCGACCGTGATCAGGCTCTGGATCGTGTCGGGGATCGCGACCTCCTCCGCGTTCCCGGTGATCCGCCACCCGCCGTTCGCGCGCTCGACGAAGCCGCCGTCGATCAGCGCGCGCGCCACCTCCTGGAGGAAGAGGGGGTTGCCTTCCGTCTTGCCGAGGATCCGGTGGCGGTCCTCGTCGGACATCCCCGGGACCGGGAGGAAGGCCTCGATCAGCTGGTCGCTCTGCCCCGCCGAGAGCGGCTCCAGGTCGAGCACGATCGTGTGCTCCGAGAGCTCGGCCTCGGCCCACTCCCGCAACCCCCACGAGACGGTTTCGCGCTCGGGACGGAACGAGATCAGGACCACGATCGGCGCGTCCACGACCAGCTCGATCGTCGCCCGGACCAGGTCGAGCGAGGCGTGGTCACACCAGTGCAGATCCTCGAAGACGATCAGGCGCCGTCCCCCCTGCGCAACGGTCGATCCCACGACGAGCTCGGTCGCCTCACGCTGGAACTCCTCGCCCTCGAGGGGCGGTTCGTCCGGCAGCTCCACGCCGAGGAGCGCCCGCGCGACCCGTTCGCTCCGCGCCTCCCACCCTTCGAGGGCGATCGCCTCCATCAGCGCCGAGATCTTCGTCCGCACGGTCTCGGTGTCATCCGTTTCCTCGACGCCGGCGCGCTCGCGGATCAGCCGGCGGTATTGCGCGTAGGGCTGCATCGTGTCGT
Source organism: uncultured Actinomycetota bacterium (assembly GCA_963750945.1). GTDB lineage: Bacteria > Actinomycetota > UBA4738 > UBA4738 > HRBIN12 > JAJNBA01. Next base: position 25,768 of record CAVVSH010000002.1, read on the forward strand.
AGGGGACGCACCGCCAGAAGTCCCATCGGCGGTCGTCGCCGGGCTCCAGCTCCGACCAGATCGCGTTGGCCTCCTCGATCAGCCGGCTCTTGCCGAGACCGGGGTCGCCGCAGAGGAGCACCACGCTTCCGCGACCCTCCTGCGCACCTTCGAGCGCGGCCCGGATGACGCGCATCTCGTCCTCGCGTCCGACGAGCGGCGCGTCCAACCGCCTCGCGGCGCGAACGGTCCACGGTGCGTCCCGCCGTCCGAGCACCCGGTAGGACGAGACCGGCTTGCGCTTCCCCTTGAGCTCGACGCCACCGAGCGGCTCGACCTCGAACAGGTCGCTGACGAGCCGGTAGGTGTCCTCGGTGATCTGCACCGTGCCGGGCTCGGCGGTCTGCTCCATGCGGGCGGCGACGTTCACGGCGTCGCCCATCGCCGAGTACTCCTGCTTCAGCTCCGAGCCGACGTCGCCGACGACGACGGGTCCGGTGTTGATGCCGACGCGCACGTTCAGGTCGAGCCCTCGCTCCCGGGCGAGCTTCTCGCGGAGCGCGGTGACCGAGGACACGATCTCGAGCCCCGCCATGACGGCCCGTTGAGGGTCGTCCTCATGGGCGGTGGGGGCACCGAAGAACGCGAGGATCGCATCGCCCATGAGCCGTGCCACGGTCCCCTCGTACCGAACGACCGGCGCGATCAGGTGCTCGAACGCCTCGTTCATCACGTCGGTCCAGTCCTCGGGGTCGAGCTCCTCGGCCATCGCGGTGGATCCGCGCACGTCGCAGAACAGCATCGTGACCACGCGCCGCTCTCCCGACGGCGTTCCCCTCCTGGCGCCGGGATCCGACGCCGGTGTGGCCTCCAGGCGCTCCCCGCAGGCATTGCAGAACCTCGCGCCCTCCGGGTTGTCCGCCCCACAAGCGCCACAGCGCGTCATGGTGCGAACCATAGCCTCGTGAGCTATGGGCGGATGACCACCGGTGTCCCCATCGGAACGTCGCGGAGGACGCGCAGCAGCCGGTTCAGGACGCGGATGCAGCCGTTGCTCACGGCCTGCCCCGCGTGGCCCGGGTCATCCGTCCCGTGGATCGCAAGCCGCGGTTCCCCCGGCCACTCCGTCCACGGCTCGATCGCCTCGGAGAAGCCGGAGAGGCCGAGGATGAAGCTCCCGTAGGGGCCCGAGGGGCGGCCGGTCGCGACCCTCGCCCAGACGAAGTACCGCCCGGGTGGTGTCGGGGTCGCCGCCGAGCCGACGGCCACCGGAAGCCTGGCCACCGGCCGCGCTCCGCGGAAGCGCACGAGGCTGCGCGCGGAGAGGTCGACGACGACGCGCTCCCGAGCCTCCGCGACCCGCACGTCGGACGCCGCCACCCACCCGGCCTGCCCGTTCGGCCAGATGGGCAGCTGGATCCGCAGCCAGACGTCGCCTTCCTCGTCGAGGGCATCGCCCACGACGAGGAGCTTCAGCGGCTGTCCCCACGGGTTGTCGGCCTCGAGGTGGTCGTAGGGGCGCTCGGTCCCCGGCGCCGCGTGCACGTCGAGCACGGCGTGCCGCGAGACGGCGGCGAGCGTCCCTCCTCCGGCGAGCAGCCTGACCACCCCGATGTCGGCCGGCGCGTGGGGACGCGAGCGAGGAGCGGGAACCGGAACGGCGCCCTCGAGCACGCGGGGGCTCGTCGCGCACGCGACGAACAACGCGGCGCTCACCAGGAGGAGGATGCGGCGGGGCATCGGCCTCATGATGTCGTCCGAGCGCCGGTCCGTCCACGTTCGGCTCCTGCGGGTCGCTGCCGAGGCCGTCGGTATAGTCCGCGGATGGCCCACCGCCGCCGGGAGGACGCCGCCGCGACTCCCCAGGACGGGCGTTCCACCCTCTGGGCCGCCCTCGCGATCGTCGGATTGCTCGGCTCCGTCGCCTTCGCGATGGCGCTCTACCTGGCGGCGCCGATCGAACGGGAGCTCGTCGTGCCGAGCGGCGCGGACATCCCCGCGCACCTGTGGCGGGTCCGGCTCGTGACGGCGCAGGGACTCGACGCGCTCTTCACCTCGGCGCCGCTCACGATCCAGACCAATCCCGATCGACTGGGACTGCCCGTCCTCGGATCGCTGCTCTCGGGCGTGGGGGTGAGCCCGTGGCGGTTGATGTACGTGACGGCGGCCGTCGCGGCCGCGGTGGTCGCCTGCTCCGCATGGGGGCTCGCGCGCGCGGTGATCGAGCCGCGATGGGCCGGGCCGATCTACGCCGTCGCGGTGGTCTCATCGATCCCGTTCGCCCTCACGAGCCGGGCGTACCTGGACAACGCCCTCGCCGAGGGGATGATCCTCGCCGTCGCCGCGGCGGCATTGCTCTCGGCGGCCAGACGGGGGGCGACCCTGGCCGGGGTCGTGCTGCTCGGCGGCACCCTCGTGATGCACTGGCCGACGGGCACCCTGCTCGTGGCCGTCCTGACGCTGTTCACGGTCGGTCTGATCCCGTCGGCGTGGGCCGATCGCCGCGCCGGGAAGCCGCTCACCTCCACGTCGGCGGCGCGCGTGGGCACGATCGCCGTCGGCGGGCTCGGGGTCGGTGGGATCCCGCTCCTGCTCGCTCCGGGAGCGAACACGCCGACCCAGGGTCCGGGAACGCTGTTCCGCCTGAACGTCGAACGGCTCCTGCCCGCCTACCGGCTCCACCTCACGTTGCCGTTCGCCGCGGTCGGCGCGGCGGCGCTCGCCATCCTTCGTCCGACCGGTCCGCGGCGCCGGGCCCTGATGCTGTTCGGGGTCTGGCTCCTGCCCTTGGGGGTCGCCGCGTTCGCCTACGGTCAGGGCCGGCCGATCCCGCTGATGCGGTTCTTCGGCACGGCGCTCGCCGTGCCGGTGCTCGGCGCGGCGGCGCTCGTCGGGTTGATCGCGATCGCGACGCGCCTGACGCGCCTGGCGGTGGTGAACGCGATCGCAGCGGTCGTGGCGACCGGGCTCGTGGTAGCGGTCCTGTGGGGGGCGACGATGTTCGCCGCGGACAACGTCGACAACACGACACCGTCCGTGACCTCGGTGGAGCTCGTGCCGATCCGCGCGGCGAACGCGTTCGTCGACGCAGACCGACGCACCCGAGGCGGTCTTCGTGGTGGACGGACCCACCCGGTCCTTCCGGCGGATCCGGATGCTCGCCCGCGGCAAGATCGCCGACCGCCTCCACGTGTTCCCCGGGACGCCGGCCGAGCTCTTCCGGCGCGCCGCCCAGCCGGACGCCCCCGCCCCCGAGGAGATCTCCGACGAAGGCTTCGGCGGGCGCAAGGCGGTGATCGAGGCCGACGCCGTCCAGGCGATGCAGCAGCCGGGCGCGATCGCGATCGTGATCCG
>CAVVSH010000003.1:0-122814 GCA_963750945.1 uncultured Actinomycetota bacterium
AGATGACGAAGGCGCAGCCGTTCCAGAGCGCGTTGATGCGGAGCTTCGTCATGAACCCCCGCACCTCGAGGCCGAGCGTCCGGGGCTTCCGCATCTTGGGGGGCGTGAACACCAGGAAGCCTTCCTTCGTTTCAGTCCGCTCCCAGTTCAGCGCGTCCTCCGGAGGCTCCATCGAGGTCTTCAGGAACCGCAGTCCTCGCATCCCCGCCTCGATCCAGACGAACACCATCCCGCCTCGCGCGCGGATCAGTTTCAGGGCGTCGGAGGTCGCCTCGATCTCCATGCCCGTAGGTATCGGTTGTGTGGCCATACAACCTTCATACCTGGAAATGGGGTTAGCGACTACTCAGGGCGTCCCGGATCTCGGTGAGCAGCTCGATCTCGGTCGGTCCGGCGGCCGCTTCCTTCTTCGGGAACGCGCGGTTGTAAGCCTTGACCACCAGGAACAGCACGAACGCCACGATCACGAAGTTGAGCAGCGTCGTGAGGAACGCCCCGTACCGCAGTTCGGCGTCGCCCATCTCGATCACGAGGCTGTCGAAGTTCGGCTGCCCGAAGATCGCCCCGATGATCGGGTTGATCAGGTTGTCGACGAAGGACGTGACCAACGCGGCGAACGCCAGCGCGAGGATCAGCGCGACGGCGATCTCGACCAGGTTCCCCTTCGAGACGAACTCCTTGAACTCTTGCAGCATCGTTCCTTCTCCTTTCCTTGGCTCTCTACTCGAGCGCCTGCGCGAACACTCGCTCCATCGCCCGGCGACACCTTCGGCTGACGTGCAGGTAGCGCTCCAGGAACGCCTGCCTCGGATACTCCTCGAAGCCGAGGCGCCGGGCGAGCGCCGTTTGCTCGGCCGGCGCCGCCGGGACCGCCTCCGCGTGGACCCGCCGGTCCATCTCGAGGGCGTTCTTCACGTCTGACAGGAACACGAACGCCTCCGCGAGGTCGCGCGCGACCTGATCCTCCAGGTGACGGGCCGCCGCGAGGTGCTCGATCGCCTCGAGCGTCCGCCGGGACCGCACCTCCGGCTCAGCGCCGCCGAACCGCATCAAGGACAGCTCCACCGCGAACTGCACGTCGGCGAGCGAGCCGAGACCGAGCTTGAAGTGGAACCTCGACGCCTCCGGGGGCCGCACGCGCTCGCGCTCGATCCGATCGCGCATCCGGCGCACCTCCACCACCCGGTCGAGCGTCAGCCCGTCGGGCGGATACGCGAAGTCGGCCGCGTTCAACTCGAAGCGCCGGCCGAGGTCCGGGTCGCCCGCCACGTGGCGCGCCCGCAGCAGCGACTGGAACTCCCACGGGTCCGCGTAGCGCTCCCAGTACTCGAGGAAGCCCGCCATCGATCGTGCGAGCGGGCCGCTCCGCCCCTCGGGCCGAAGGTCGGCGTCGGGCTCCCAGCCGGCCTCGTGCACGTGACGCATCACGCGCTCGGCAGCGGCCGTCGCGCGCGCGAGGTCGTCCGGACCTTCGCCCTCGTAGACGAACACGACGTCGAGGTCGCTCGCGACGTTCAGCTCCTTCGCGCCGAGCTTCCCCAGGCCCACGACGGCGAAGGGGAGGTCGGGCTCGGCGGCGGCGACCGCCTCCGCGATGACCGTGTAGGCCACGGCGGCGATCGCCTCCCCCGTCTCGCGGGGCGTGAGCTCGCGCGCTGCGGTCCGTGCCACCGCCTCGACGAGCTGCGCCTGCGAGTCGACGGCGGGCGCCCCGAACAGGCTGCCGGAGAGCGCGAGGATCCGATCCGGCCCGGCGACCAGCAGGTCGGTCGCGAACGAGCTGGCGGCGGCGAGGTGGGCCAATCGCCGAGCCGCTTGCGGATCGGCGGCGAGCGCGTCCGCCGGTCCCGACCGGTCCCCCACCGCCTCCGTGATCCGCTCCAGGCGGACGAGCGCGGCGTCCGGGTCTGCGGCGAGGGCGAGCGCCGGCGCCATCACGGGGAACACGTGCGACAGGACCTTGCCGATCCGCGTGGCCGGATCGACCAGTCGCTGCAGCGACTCGTACGCGCGAGACGGCTGCGCGAACCCGAGCCCGGCCAGGAGCTCCTCGGTCGCCTCGCGGTCGTGTCCGGGCGTGGGCTGGACCGGGCCCGCGAACGCCTCGAGGAGCGGCCGGTAGAAGAGCCGCTCGTGGATCCCGCGGACGAGGTCCGTCGTGCGGTCGTACTCGGCCTGCAGCGCGTCGGCGCCGCCGAGCCCGAGCGACCGCGCCACCGTGGTCCGCGCGTGCCGGTCGGCCGGAAGGTCGTGGGTCTGGAGGTCACGCACCATCTGCAGCCGGTGCTCCAGTCGGCGCAGGAACCGGTAGGCGTCTGCGAGCGCGTCGGCGTCCTCGTGCGCCACGTAGCCCTCCTCCGCGAGCGCGGCGAGCGCGTTGAGCGTGTTCGGATCGCGCAGCCGCTGGTCCCGCCGGCCGTGGACGATCTGGAGGAGCTGCACGGCGAACTCGACATCGCGGATGCCGCCGCGGCCGCGCTTGACCTCGGTGAGCTCCTTGCCGCGGCGCCGGATGTACTCCTCGAGTCGAACCTTCGAACGCCGAACGTCGTGGATCGCGGCCTCGTGCAGGTCCTTCGGGTAGACGAACTCGGCGACGCCGTCGACGAACGCTTCGCCGAGCGGCTCGGTCCCCCGCGGCGGCCCGTGCCTTGATCATGGCCTGGCGTTCCCACGTGGCGGCCTCGCGCTCGTAGTAGGCGAGCGTGGCGGGGAGGGTGCGAACCAGGGTTCCGGAGCGACCCCCGGGTCGGAGCGTCAGGTCGACGCGGAGGGCGACCCCGTCGGCGGTGGGATCGGAGAGGTCGGCGATCAGGTTGGCGGCCGTGGTCTCCGCGATATCGCCACCCACGTCGTCGCGATGGAGGAGCAGGAGGTCGACGTCGCTCGCGTAGTTGAGCTCCCGAGCCGCCGAGCTTGCCGAGCGCGACGACGGCGTATCCGTCCGGGCAGGCGTGCGCGAGGCACGCGTCGGCCACGCCGCTGACCTCGGCGACGACCTCCTCGAAGGACGCGCCGGCGAGGTCGCGAGCGGCGATGCGGAGCATCGCCCGCCGGCGGAACCGGCGGAGCCCGGCCGTGGTGCCGTGGATCGTGGCGTCGTGCGCGAGCTCCGCGTCCAGTGCCTGTCGATCCCTGGGGTGAACATCGGTCAGCGAGTCGATCTCTTCGGGGTGACGGACCAGCAGGTCGCTCGCCGCGGTCGAGAATCCGAGCAGCCGTGAGGCGACCGGCAGGACCTCAGGCCGGCCCAGCACCTCGCGCGCGTGGGCGTCCTCCCCGACCCGGGAGAACGCCACCCGCGCCAGCTCGGGATCCGGTGCGTCCGCGAACGTCCGGCCGAGGATCTCGGGCGTGAGCACATCGGCATCGTAGCCACGCCCATCGGGCGCCCGGCGACCACCCGGCAAAGCTCGCAGGGTGCGTTCCACATAGTGGACACTCAGTTCCACTATGTGGATCTAGGTCACCGGGCGGTCGAGGAAGCGGTGCGCCGAAGGCCGTCAGCCCTGATCCAGAACCGCGTCGGCCTCGATCTCCACGCGCCAGCGCGGATCCACGAACCCCGTCACCACGATCATCGCGTTCGCGGGACGCACGTCGGAGAACACCTCGCCGTGGGCGCGACCGACCTCCTGCCAATCCTCCGCGGCAACCAGATAGCACCGCGTCCGGATCACGTCCTGTACCGACGAGCCCGCTTCCTCCAGCGCCGCGGCGATGATCTCGAGGCACCGCTTCGCCTGGCCGTACGCATCGGCGGGTGGCTCGCCCCCGTCGGGCATGATCGGCGCGGTCGCCGCGACCGCCACGTGATGCCCGGCGACCGCCGCTCGAGAGAACCCGATCACCGGCTCGTACGGAGAGCCCGACGCCACGCGCTTCCGTTGCACCTGAGCATCGTGTCACGAACGTTTACGCCCTCGTAACCGGCAGCCGCATGGCCCCTCGTACCCTCGACGACATGGCCCTTTCCGCAGAAGCCGACTACGTCCTGCGCACGATCGAGGAGCGAGGGATCCGCTTCATCCGCCTCTGGTTCACCGACGTGCTCGGGTTCCTCAAGGCGTTCACGATCACCTCGCAGGAACTCGAAGGCGCGCTCTCCGAGGGGATGGGCTTCGACGGCTCTTCGATCGACGGCTTCGCCCGCATCCAGGAATCCGACATGGTCGCGTTCCCCGATCCGTCCACCTTCCAGGTGATCCCGTGGAAGACGGAGCACGCGGTGGCGCGGATGTTCTGCGACATCCTCGAGCCGGACGGCACCCCGTTCGCGGGCGACCCGCGCGGGGTCCTCAAGCGTCAGGTCGCGCGCGCCGCGGAGAAGGGCTTCACGTTCTACGTCGGCCCGGAGCTCGAGTACTTCTACTTCAAGTCCCTCGAGGACCCACAGTTCCTCGATCAGGGCGGCTACTTCGACGAGACGCCGTTGGACGTCGCCACCGACTACCGCAAGCGGACCGTGCACTACCTCGAGTCGATGGGGATCCCCGTCGAGTACGTCCACCACGAGGTCGCGCCGTCACAGCACGAGATCGACCTCCGCTACACCGACGCGCTCACGATGGCCGACCAGGTGATGACGTACCGCCTCACCGTGAAAGAGGTCGCGCACGAGTTCGGGATCTACGCGACGTTCATGCCGAAGCCCGTCGCGGGCGTGAACGGCTCGGGGATGCACACGCACCAGTCGCTGTTCGAAGGCGATCGCAACGCGTTCTTCGACGCCGCCGACGAGTACCACCTCTCCAAGACGGCGAAGTCCTACATCGCGGGGCTCCTGCGGCACGCGCAGGAGATCACGCTCCTCACGAACCAGTGGGTGAACTCCTACAAGCGGCTCGTGCCCGGCTTCGAGGCGCCCGTCTACGTGTGCTGGGCGCGTCGCAACCGGAGCGCCCTCGTGCGTGTCCCGATGTACAAGCCGGGCAAGGAGGGGGCGACGAGAATCGAATACCGCTCGCCGGATCCAGCCTGCAACCCGTACCTCGCGTTCTCCGCGATGCTCGCGGCCGGGCTCGCAGGCGTCGAGGGCGAGTACGAGCTCGCGCCGGAGGCGTCCAACAACATCTACGAGATGACAGAGCACGAGCGGGAGGTCGCGGGGATCAAGTCATTGCCCGAGGACCTCATCGAAGCGATCCACCTGGCGGAGGGCTCGGACGTCCTCCGGGATGCACTTGGGGACCACGTCCTGGAGTTCCTTCTGCGCAACAAGCGGGAGGAATGGGATGCCTACAAGTCCCACGTCACCCCCTACGAGCTCGAGCGCTACCTCCCGATCCTCTAGTCATCCCCTAGACCATCCGGTCTAGCCCCCTCCGGTTGACGCTATGGGGCATTCGGGGGATGATTCCGGTTCTGGTCTCGGGGTGCGCCGAGCCTCCCGTTCTATCGGCAACCCACCAGGGGGTGGATCTCGGTGAAGTCAAGGTTCCGCACACTATCCGTGATCGCTGTCGCGCTCACGGCGCTCGCGATCGCCGGCTTGTACGTTCCTTCGGCGTCAGCCGCGCCGGACAAGTCTCTCGTCTTCGTAACACAGCCGCAGGATTCCAAGGCTGGCGCGACGATCAGGGCCGCGGATTTCGATCAGGTCGTGGCGTCGGAGTACGTCCAGGTCAAACTCGTCGATGCGAACGGCGCGACGATCACGAACAGCAACTCGAACGTGACGTTCACCCTCACGCCAGGGCCGGGGCTCGTAACGAACAACTCGCTCTCCGTCACCGCGCGGCCGTTGATCAACGGCGTCGCGACATTCGCCCCCACGGCCGCTGGCGTTCCAACGCTCTCGATCGGAACGCCGAACGAGCCGTTCACCACGAGCTACCGCCTGACGCCCGCCACCACGGGAGGCGGCCCGAAGATCAGCGGAAACCCGTCGGCTGAGTTCGACATCTTCGAGGATGGCGATAGCTGCACGGTCGAGTGCGTGGCGTCGATCCGCAACGGGAACGAGGATTACTCGGTCCCGACGGTGGGCACGCTCGGGGCGAGCCAGCTCTCGGACGACACCCTCCCCGGGTTCGGGTGCGCTGGTCAGAAGGAGGTCTTCGCGGACAGCGTGTTCGTGCACGTCACGACCGAGCCGACCACGACGGACGGCTTCGAGCCGGTCAAGCTCGTCAGCAACGTCACCCGGCAGGACATGAAGAAGTCGGCGAACAACGGCCAGGCACACATCCAGTGGTGCGTGGGGTTGAAGCCCGGCGATCCTGGGCTGACCAACGGCGGCACGTATAGCCCGCTGGACCTCAACGGCGACACCGTGACCGATTTCTTCGTGGGCTTCGCGCCGCCCTGCCCACAGGCCAACCCGTCCCTCTCCGCGCCATGCATCGTGAGCCAGACCGGCGACGGCAACGGCGGGAGCATCACGACCGGGTGGCTGCCGGGCGGAGACCCTCCCCGCAAGACCTGATCTTCGCCTGACGACCTGCAGAAACGTACGCCCGGCCCCGAAGGGGCCGGGCGTACACTCGTCTGGTGCAAACCTGCCCCAGTTGCGGTGAGGAGAACCCCGATCGCTTCCGGATGTGCGGCATGTGCGGCGCCCAGCTGGCCGCCGTCGAAGTCGTTCCCGAAGAGGTCCGCAAGACGGTCACGGTGGTCTTCTCCGACCTGAAGGGATCCACGTCTCTCGCGGAGCGTCTGGACACGGAGGCCCTCCGCGAGGTTCTGAACCAGTACTTCAACACCATGCGGACCGTGCTCGAACGGCACGGTGGGACGGTCGAGAAGTACATCGGCGACGCGATCATGGCGGTCTTCGGCCTGCCGCAGCTCCACGAGGACGACGCGCTTCGCGCGGTCCGGTCCGCCGCCGAGATGCAGGAAGAGCTCGTTCGGATCAACGCCGGGTTCGAGGAGGTCTACGGCATCCGGCTCGAGAATCGGACGGGCGTGAACACCGGTGAGGTGGTGGCGGGTGACGTAAGTGTCGGACACCGTCTGGTGACCGGCGACACCGTGAACGTCGCGGCCCGCCTCGAGCAGAACGCGCCGACGATGGAGATCCTCCTCGGGGAGAAGACGTACCGCCTGGTCAAGGACGCGATCGAGGCGGAGGAAGTCGAGCCGCTCGAGCTGAAGGGCAAGTCGGAGCCGATGCCGGCGTATCGCCTCATCTCCGTCGGCCACCAAGAGGAGGGAGTTGCCCGACACCTCGATGCCCCGATGGTCGGGCGCGAGGACGAGCTGGAGGTGCTCACCGGCGCACTCGCCCGGGCGAAGGACACCAAGAGCTGTCACGTGGTGACCGTCGTCGCGCCCGCCGGGACAGGCAAGTCTCGGCTGCTCCATGAGTTCGTCGCGACATCAAAGGTCCGGGCGGTTCACGGCCGGTGCCTGTCATACGGAGAGGGCCTGACATTCTGGCCCCTCGCCGAGATCGCACGCGCCGTCGCCGGCATCGACAACGACGATCCCGCCGCCGATGCGCTGGAGAAGCTCGCCGAGCTGCTCGGCCCCGAGGGGAGGGACGTCGCGGACCGGATCGCCGGAGCGGTCGGCCTCTCGCCTGCGACGTACGCCGTGGAGGAGACGTTCTGGGCCGCACGCCGTTTCCTCGAGTTGACCGCCGCCGGAGAGCCGCTACTGGTGCTGATCGACGACATCCATTGGGCGGAGCGAACCTTCCTCGACCTGATCCGATCGGTTGCCACCACGCTGACGGGCGTGCCGGTGGTCCTGGCCTGCTCGGCACGTCCCGACCTCTTCGACGCACACCCCGATTGGGGCGAGGAGTCAGAGCGGCACACGGTCCTCGTCCTGCAGCCGCTGTCGGAGGGCGAGAGTGTAGAGGTGGCCGAGAACCTCCTGGGCAGCGACCGACCTCGATCCGGCGGTACGGACGAAGATCGTTGAGGCGGCCGAAGGCAACCCTCTGTTCGTCGAGCAGATGCTGTCGATGCTCCTCGACGACGGGATCTTGGAACGCGACGACCGCGGGCGATGGATCCTGATCCGCGATGTCGGTGCCATCACGATCCCGCCCACGATCCAGGCCCTGCTGTCCGCACGCCTCGACCGCCTCGGCCCGATCGACCGGGTCGTCGTCGAACGGGCCGCGGTGATCGGCCAGGTCTTCTTCCGCGGAGCCGTCGAGGATCTCTCGCCCGACGAGGTACGCCGCCACGCCGGCGAGAGCCTGCGGAGCCTCACGCACCGCGAGCTGGTGCAGCCCTTCGAGTCCAGCTTCGCCGGACAGGAGTCGTACCGCTTCATGCACATCCTGATCCGGGAGGCCGCCTATCACGGCCTCCTGAAGCGGACCCGCGCCGACCTGCACGTCCGGTTCATCGACTGGCTCGAGCGCGTCGCGCCGGACCGTGTCCTCGAGTTCGAGGAGATCCGCGGCTACCACCTGGAACAGGCCTTCTTCACGCTCCAGCAGCTCACGCCCAACGACGAGCAGGTCTGGCAGATCGGCGTCCGAGGGAGCGGCTACCTCTCCTCTGCCGGACGCCGAGCGCTCGCCCGAGGCGACATCCCCGCGGCCGCGAACCTGTTGCGGCGGGCCGCCTCACTGCTGCCTCCCGGCCATCCGGAGCGTCCCCGTCTCCGTCTCGACGCCGCGGAGGCCCTCGCCGAGCAGGGCGGGTTCGCCGAGGCCGAGGCGCTGCACCGGGCCGCGATCGAAGAGGCGCACGAACTCTCCGACCGGGTCCTGGAGGCGACGGCGAGGATCCAGGAGATGGAGCTCCGCTACACGATCGATCCCGGAGGCGGTCGCGGAGACGGTCGTCGACGAGGTCGAGGCGCTCCTCCCCGAGCTCGAGACCCTCGAAGCGCACGACGGTCTGGCGCGCGCATGGCGCCTGATCATGTTCGTGCGCGAGATGGGGCTGCAGTGGGGCGAGTCGGAGGCCGCCGCGCAGATCACCCTGGACCACGCGAGGCTCGCGGGGAACAGACTGATGGTCGCGAAGGCGATCCCCTCGCTCGGCTACTGCGCCCTCAGCGGGCCGACGCCCGTCCCCGAGGCGATCGATCGCTGCCGGGCTCTGCTCGAAGAGGTCAGCGGCGATCGCAAGCCGGCCGCTTTGCTCGAGGCTGCGCTATCGCACCTCGAGGCGATGCGAGGGAACGTGGAGGAGTCGCGAGCGCCTCTACCGGAAGAGCAGGGCGATGCTGGAGGAGCTGGGTTGGACCTTCCTCGCCGCGCAGACGTCGTTCGATTCGGGACCCGTGGAGATGCTCGCGGGCGACCTGGCAACCGCCGAGGCGGAGCTCCGGCGCGACTACGACGCGCTGGAGCGGATGGGTGAGACGAACTACATCTCGACGACGGCCGCGCTGCTGGCCGAGGTGCTGTACCGGCAGGGAGACCTCGAGGGGGCGGAGGACTACACGCGGATCAGCGAAGAACTGGCAGCCCAGGACGACGTGTCGTCGCAGTTCCGCTGGCGGGGCGTGCGCGCGAAGATCCTGGCCGCTCGCGGCCAGGGACCCGAGGCCGAGAAGCTCGCGCGCGAAGCCGTCGCGGTGATCCAAGCCGTCGGACGACCCCAACTCGCAGGGCGACGCGATGACCGACCTCGCGGAGGTGCTGCGCCTCGCGGGGCGGCCGGCCGAGGCGGCGGAGGCCGCCCGCGACGCCCTCGCCCTGTTCGAAGTCGAAGGGCAACACGGTGTCCGCCGCGCTCTCGCGAGCCATGGTCCAGGAGCTCTCGTCGGCGGGCGTCAGCTGACGACGATCCGGCCGCACATCCCGCTGCAGGTACCGTTCGACACGCTGCCGTGGATCGTGCAGTAGTAGCGGAACGTGCCTCTGCGGTTGAACGTGCGACCGACGGCGGTCCCGCTCGGCAGACTTCGGAAGTAGCTCCAGTTCGAGCCTCGTGACTTGACGTTGTGGCTTCCATCGATCGCTCGCCATCGGATCGTGGTCCCGGGCACGATCGACCTCGTCTTGGGGCTCCAGACGTACCGGGTGCCGTTGAAGATCCCTCGCACGCCGACCGCCGCGTCCGCGGCGCCCGACGTGCCGAACGTCAAGCCGGCGGTCAACGCGAGCATCGCGATGGCCTTGCCCTTCACACCGTGCCGTCTCACTCCGGTCATGGTCCTCCTTCGCGTCCGGGGTAGTACGGCTCGGTGGAACCGACGGATTGCGCTCTGTCACGGGCCGGGGCTACAGTGGTTCCATGACCGAGAAGCCGCGTACCCCTGCGCTGCAAGAGGCTGCGAAGCGTCGGAGAACCCTCCACGAGGCGCTCGTCGGGCTCGAATTCGCCATCTCCTCCCCCGCCGCCGGCAGGATCCCCGACTGGACGGGGCTGGTCACGAAAGAGATCACGTCCGTCCGAGACGCCTGGGAGCAGCACGTCGACGGCACCGAGAAGCCGGGCGGGCTCTACGAGGAGATCGTGACCACCTCGCCGCGCTTCTCCGGGACGATCGACCGCCTCCGCGACGAGCACCCGGACATCACCGAGGCCGTCGAGCAGATGCTCGCGCGTCTCGAGGTGGTCGAGATCGGAGGACTCCCCTGGCCGCTCGAGGACGCCCGAGACGACCTCCAGCGGTTCATCGGCCGGATCATCCGCCACCGGCAGAGGGGCGCCGACCTCGTGTGGGAGGCCTACAACGTGGACATCGGCGGCCCCGAGTAGGGAGCCCGTCACCGGACCTGAGCGCACACGCTCGAGCCCGCGCTACGCTGATGTCGTGCCTCGCATCGCGCTCGGCCAGCTGAACCTCACCGTCGGCGACCTCGCCGGCAACGTCGAGAAGATGGCGGCGGCCGCGGCCCGGGCGACCGAGGCCGCCGCCGACCTCGTGTGCTTCCCAGAGCTCTCGATCACGGGCTACCCCCCGGAGGACCTCGTGCTCCGCCCGGAGTTCGTCCGCGACAACCTCGCCGCGCTCGACGAGCTCGCCGCCAAGACGGTCGACGCGTGTCCGGTGATCGCCGGCTTCGTGGACCGGACCGACCGCGGGCTCCACAACGCGTCCGCGTACCTCGCCGGAGGCGAGGTACGCGTCCGCTACCACAAGATCGTGCTGCCCAACTACGGGGTCTTCGACGAGAAGCGCTACTTCGTGCCCGGCGAACGGACGGAGCAGGTCTCCGTGGGCGGCATCTCCGTGGGCCTGTCGGTCTGCGAGGACGCCTGGCGGCCGGGGCGGCCGTTCTCCGACTACCGCGGCGTCCCGCTCGTCACGAACATCAACGGGTCGCCCTACCACCGGCGGAAGCTGGAGGAACGTCTCGGCGTCCTTCGGGATCGCGCACGGGAGTTCGGTGGCTGGATCGCGTACGTGAACGCCGTCGGCGGTCAGGACGAGATCGTCTTCGACGGAGGATCACTCGTGATGGGCCCGGACGGAGAGGTCGCGTGCCGGGCGGCGATGTTCGAAGAGGATCTGCTGATCGTCGACATCGACGATCAGGCGGCCCGTGCAGAGCACGACGCGGTGTGGCCCGAGCCGCCGGAGTCGATCTACCGGGCGCTGGTCCTCGGCCTCCGGGACTACGTCGGCAAGAACGGATTCGACGACGTGGTCCTCGGACTCTCCGGCGGGATCGATTCGGCGTTCGTGACCGCCCTGGCGGTCGATGCGCTCGGGCCGGACTCGGTGCGAGCGCTCGCGATGCCCTCGCCGTACTCCAGTCCCGAGAGCGTGGAGGACGCCGCGGACGTCGCCTCTCGACTCGGCGTTCAGCTGGACGTCACCTCGATCGAGGAGATCTTCGACGCCTACCGGTCGACGCTCCGACCGCTCTTCGAGGGCCGCCCCGAGGACGTCACGGAAGAGAACCTCCAGGCCCGCGTCCGAGGGAACCTCCTGATGGCGATCTCGAACAAGTTCGGCTCCCTGGTGCTCGCCACGGGGAACAAGAGCGAGTACGCGGTCGGCTACGCGACGCTCTACGGGGACATGGCCGGCGGGTTCGCGCCCATCAAGGACGTGCCCAAGACGCTCGTCTACGAGCTCTGCCGGTGGCGGAACGAGACCGGGCCGGGTGAGCCGATCCCGGAGCGTGTCATGACGAAGCCGCCGTCGGCGGAGCTCCGACCCGACCAGAAGGACACGGACTCGCTCCCCCCGTACGAGGTCCTGGATCCGATCATCGAGTCCTACGTCGAGGACGACCTGGGTGTGGAGGAGATCGTGGCCCGAGGGCATGACCGCGCGACGGTGGACCGCATCATCCGGATGATCGACCGCACCGAGTACAAGCGGCGACAGGCGGCTCCCGGGATCAAGATCACGCCGAAGGCGTTCGGCCGCGATCGCCGGATGCCGATCACGAACCGTTACGTGGATTGAACGGGAGAGTCGCTAGGCGATCCACGTCACGCCGGTGGTGCCGGTGACCTCCCAGCCCCCGTCCTTCTCCTCGAGCACATACGTGGTCCCGCTACCGCACAGCCCACCGCACCCGAAGCTTCCGCCAACCTCGACGCCGTCGCCGCTCTCCGCGATCGTGCCGAGCCGAAGGACGATGGTCTCGGGGGCGCCGGTCATCCACTCCTCGTCGTAGAGCGGCGTCGGGTCCTCGACGAAGGTGATCGGGGCGCCGAGATCGGCGAGGCGGAGGGCGAGCTCGTCCTGCTCAAGCGGCGCTGAGCTCGTCGTCGCACCCCTTCGGCACTTCCGCTCCACCGGCGTTCTCGCAGAGCCTCGAGACGATCACGATCTTCTTCCAATCGATCTTCTCGGTTCCGACCAGCTCACGGGCGGTGCTCTCGTAGATGCCGAGGCGTGTCTCGTCGACCTGCGGTTCGGGGTCGGAGGCGGGACCTGGAGCGGGATCGTCCGCACAAGCCGCCAGGAGAAGCACGAAGATCGTCAGGACGGCGGAACGTCGCATGAGCAGCCTCCTCGGGGAGCGTATCCCCCTGGGACGCCCTCGAAGGGACGGAGGTTCCTACAATCTCTCCGGAAACAGGGGCGGTAGCTCAGTCTGGTCTAGAGCAGGGGGCTTTTAACCCTCGTGTCGCGGGTTCGAATCCTGCCCGCCCCACGTCAGAGGCCGAGCCTACGGTCCAACCGTGAAGGTCGTCGAGATGGACGGGCCCGGCGGCGGGTGGCGCGTGCTGGTCCCCGAGACCAGGAGGGAACGGATGCGCGGGCTCAGGGGTCGCCCGCCGCCGGGACCCCGCGAGGCGATGCTGTTCCCGAGATGCCGGAGCGTCCACACGTTCGGCATGCAGGAGCCGATCTCGATCGTCTTCCTTGATCGTCAGATGAGGGTCATCGAGGTGCGGCGCTGCTTGCCCGGACGGGTGGCCGTCCCTCGCCGTGGCGCTCGTCACGTGCTCGAAGCCGCCGGCGGATCAGACCTTCGGATCGGCGATCGCTTCAGCCCCGCACGTCGAGCAGGGCGGTGATCGCGAGCGCTCCCAGCGCCGCGGCCGTCACGAGGAGCAGGGACACGAGCCAGGGAGCCCATCGGGGCAGAGCGATCGGCTCGCGGCGCGACCGGTCGGGCTCGACGAGTCCCAACCACTCCAGTACCACCCGGAGCTCACCATGAGGCATACGACCCGTTTCGGCCGGAGCACGGGCCTCCTTGAGCGGTTGCCGTTCCCGGCGGTCCGCTGACACGCTTCGTGCCATGTGGGTCCGTCGAGCGTCCGCCATCCTTCTCCTGGTGGCCGCGGCGTGCGGCGGCGACGCCGATGCCGGCCCGGCTCCGGGTGACTACTTCCAGCAGCTCCAGCGGGTGAGCGAGACGGCGCACATCCAGGAGCGCGGTCTCCGTCGCGACCTGCAGAGCCGATTGCGCAAGGCTCCGGCCGGCGAGGAGAGGATGGCCGTCGTGACCGTGTTCGTCGACCAGAGCGCCCGGCTCTATGAAGACGTCGGGGACGCGCTCCGGCAGCTCGACCCGCCCCAGGAGCTCGCGGATGCGCAACGGGCCTACCTCGAGGCATGGAACAGCCAGCTCCATCTCATGCGTCAGGTCAGGGACGCTGGATTGCCCAGTCCTGCGCAGATCCTGAAGCAGCTGGAGCTTCCTGCGTTCCGCGATGCGACGGCCGCGACGAAGGCTCGTTGTGAGGACCTCCAGGCCGCGGTGACCGCGAACGGTTCCGACATCGATCTCGTGTGCGACGGGCGCCCGGGCTAAGGCGATACGACGCCGGCAGGAGGCTCAAGGGCCCTGGCTATACTCTCTGGGCTGTCCCCGATGGGAAGATGGCGAGGGGCAGGGCCCCCATCGTCTAGCGGCCTAGGACGCCGCCCTTTCAAGGCGGAAGCACGGGTTCGAATCCCGTTGGGGGCACGGCACCAACACATATGCGCCCGTAGAGGAGTCCGGTCGTCCTCACCTCCCTGTCAAGGAGGAGATCGCGGGATCGAAGCCCGTCGGGCGCGCTGGGCGAGCGAGTCGGAAACGGCTCGCTCACCCATTGGGGAGGTAGCTCAGTTGGTAGAGCACGCGGCTGAAAACCGCGGTGTCGGCGGTCCGATTCCGCCCCTCCCCACGCGAAGAGCGGGCGGGGCGCCTCCGGCGCCCCGCCCACCCTTCTTCTCGGGACCGGTGGATCAGGCCACGGGCTGGAAGTAGTGAGCCTGCCGGTAATCGGCGACCTTCCTGCCGAGGTTCACGGCCTGAGCGTCGGCCGACATGAAGTGGATCCCGGCGTACACGCGGGCAAACTTCACTTCTCGCCGCGCCTGCGAGAACCGCGTGAAGCTCCTCGTGATCGACCCGATCGGCGAGGACGACCGCATCGCGCTGAACGACATCCGGTCCGTCCCGAAGAAGTCCTGGAGCGTTCCGACGAACGCGCTCCCTGCGCAGTTCGCTCCGGACGGGTGATCCGAATAGGGCGGGTTCGCGATGAACGACGTCCAGGACCCTTCGGCCACCGTCGCGTCGTTCTCGTCGATCCCAGCCAGCTGGATCGCGGTCTGGGGGCGCCAGAAGCTGTGACGCTCCTTGTCCTCGAAGCACGCGATCAATGCGTCTGAGACGGTGAGGTACAGCATCGCGAAGTAGCGCGCGTTCTCCGTCGAGGTGAGCGTCTGCTGCTCGGACACCTGTCGGGCGATCCGCGTCCACATCGCGGTCGTGTGGTCGGCCCAGAACAGCGCCATGGCCGACTGGTCGGCGGTCCTCGTCGAACCGGTGGCGCGACCGAGCGACTTCACTTGGTTGAACTCGGCGGCGTACTTGGCGCTCGTGAGCTCTTGAGGTCCCGACGTCGCGAAGTCCGCGGCGTCCTCGATCAGGAACGGACTCACATCACCGACCCACTTGAAGTTGTTGCCCATGGGACTCAGCGGCGCGACCAGGTTCCGCCAGTCGCCGGGCCCCGTGCCTTCGGTGAAGAAGTAGGCCGGGTCCGTGTTCGGGGGGCCGTACCGCCCATCGCCTGTGCGTGCGGTGACCATCGCGGTCGCGGCCGCCTCGCCGACTCCGACTCCGCCATCGACCGAGGTCTGTGACACTCCCGCCCCGAGGATGGCTTCGATCGAGTCCTCGTAGTACCCCAAGAGCTCGTCGTCCCGATCGCTCGGAAGCAGGAACTGGAGCATCCGGTACCCGGCGGTCGCCGCAGCTGCATCTTCGGAGTCGCTACTCGATGCCGAAGGCGAACCCAGATACGGCTCGTATCCACCGTCGATCGCGTTCACCGCGTCATAGATCGCGCCGTGCACGATCGCCAGGTGGATCGCCGCGGCGGGCGGAGCGTTCAATGGTGCGGGCGTGGTCACGATCAGTTCGTTGTACGCATGCTGATTCCATGCCAGCACCTGATCTGGTACGTCGACGGCCGCCGCCGGGAGCGACGTGGGGACCGTGAGCGCTGCCAGCAACGCGGTCATCCCGACCACGGTGGCAACCTTGCGTCTGCGTTTGCCGTTCATCTCAGACTCCTTCTGGGGGTGGATCTCGGTGTCCCTCACGCACTCCCCGCCGATCCCTCCTTCCTGGATGCATCCGATACGAGGCGAGCAGCGTCACGCAGCTCGGCCTCCACGCACAAGAACCCTCGTCACAGTCGAAACGTTGCGATTATCACCGAAGCTCTTCCGTATGGATGCTCGGGGAAGCCCGAATGCGTAGTTCCTGCAGGAAAACTTCGCGCTTCCGTGCCAGAAGCCGTCCCCGGCTGAAACGCTGCAGGTGTTGAGCCGAGCCTCAGCTCAGAGCTCGTGGCCGTCACCGTCGGCGGGCGCGTTCAGCTCGAAGGCCCCTTCGGCGCCCTACCCCGGAGCTCGCGCCTGGATCGCGTTCTCCCGCACGGGCGAACATCCCGGAGGGGTGGGAGCTCGTGAGCCCAATCCGAGATCCTGACCCGCCGCTTCCTGACGGCGGCGGAGGATCGGACGGAGGTCGGCCGGGCGCACGGGCGAGGTGTTCGCCTACGTGCGCCCGGCCAACGCGAGATCGTGGCGACCGGCTTCATCGACCCCCGTTGGCGGGTGGAGATCGAAGCCGGCGCGATCCTGTCAGAGTCGCCAGGTCGTAGACCCGTCCTCAGTCCGCGCTCCGGCGGACGAACATCACGCAGTCTCCCTGATCGACGAAGGTCCGTGGGTACGTGAAGGCCTCCCAACCGTCGCCCTTGCACTCGCTGACCACCAACGGTGCACCGCACGCCTTCGGAACGGTCACCGAGAACGCCGAACCGACCGGGGCCAAGAACGTCTGCACCGTCTCGACGGGAGCGTCACCGGCGATCCCTCTGTGGATGCGACCCGCGGGCTCGATGAACGCTGTCCCCGCTGGGTACACGACTTCGCCGCCGCAGCCATCTTCCACCGTGAGCGTCCCGGTCTTGACGATGGTGTAGGCGCCGATCCCTGGGTGGCGGTGCCAGGACAGCACTTCGTTCGCATCGATGAAGAGGCTGCGCGCGGTCATCGTCCCGGGACCGTCGAACCGTTCGACGTGCGCGACGGTACCGACGGCGCTGATCACGCTGGTTGAGGCGTAGACGGTCGTGACACCGCCGAGGAGAAGGGCCAGAAACCCGACCAGGATCGCCTTGTTCAGACGGGTGGTTCTCATGACTGTTCCTCTCTGTCGTGTCTTTCTCGAGGATCGGGCAACGAGCACGCTCATGCGATTCCGTTCATCTCCTCAACCCCCTTCTCGACAAGACCACTTTGTGATCGTCGACCCATCGCGGAACACCGCAGCCAGCGACGCGGCTCTCCTCGTGAGAGCCGATCCGTGTTGCTGTCAGATGAACCCCTGGGGACCCTCGTTCGTTGCGACGCCCACTGTTTCCGGCCGATCGTCCTCAGGTCCGGAAGGCAACCCCTTCGGGCTGGGACCGAGGCTCATCCCGTCGTGACGTCCGACGCATCAGCTTCGAACCACTCCGGCCCTCGCGAAGACCAGCGTGTCGGTGTCCAACCACTCCGGACGACCACCCCGAGTCACCCGGATCGACCGGCCGGACGCCACGTCCAGGACGTAGACGTCGCCTCCCTGCTCGTAGGCGATCCGTGTCCCGTCGGGCGACCACCTCGGCCATCCGATCTCCGGGGCCTCGACCAGCTGCCGGGCCCCGCCTTCGTCGAGGAGCCAGAGGCCAGATCCAAGGAAGTTCGGTTGCAGACCCGACAGGTACAGCAGTGTCCCGTCGATCGAGTACCCGCCGAATGCCGCGTTCCGTCGCACGCGTGTGGGTTCCCCACCGGTCACCGGAACCGTCCACAGGTCCCACGTCCCCCGATCCGACCGACGCGGGAGATGGAAGAGGATCGATCTCCCGTCGGCGGAGAACGTGGGCGACAGGAACCAGGTGCCGGTCTCGAACTGCTCGAGCTCGGTGATCTGCCTGCTCCGCCCGTTCTGGGAAACGTCGATGATGAAGATGTCTCCGATCCACTCCGTGCCCGCGCTCCGGCCCTGGTAGACGATGGACGTGCCGTCGGGCGACCAGCGCAGACCGAAGCCATCGACCCCCTCCGGGGTCACCTGTCGCGCACCGGTCCCATCCACGTTCGCGACGAAGCCAGGTCCCGGCGGATCGCAGCACTGACTGACGGCGAACCTCATCCCGTCGGGTGAGACCGGGTAGAAAGTCCCACCGTCGATGACGCCCGGGATGCGTGTGATCTCGCCGGACGGGAGGTGGACGAATCCGTGCCTCGGCCCATCCAGGTCGAGGTCGACCGTCGGCGCGACGCTCGGCGACCGACCGCCGGTGCGGTCGCTGGAGTCGGGCAGCGCCCGAGCGGCGAGCACCACCGCGAGCCCTGCGATCGCTGCCGCCACGATCCAGGCGCCGATGCGCCGGTTCCGGATCCTCAGCTCGCGACGAAGGGTCAAGCGTTCGAAGGCGTGATCCGGGAACGGGAACCGCTCGCCGGTTCGTTCGAGCAGCTCGCGCGTGTCGCCCTTCATCGCTCGGTCACCTCCTGTCGTAGGGTTTCGCGTGCTCGAGAGGCCAGCCCGCGCACGGTGCCGGGAGTGATGCCCAGCGCACGACCGGCATCCTTGCTCGTGTAGTCGAGAACGTCCGTGAGGACCAGCGCGGCCCGTTGACGCGGGGTGAGCTTCCCGAGCGCGGTCACGACGTCCTGTCGCTCGTCGATCTCGGCGTACGGTTGGGGTTCGGCCTCGGGCGCGAGCATTCGCCGCACGGCGAGGAGCGCCCTCCTCGTGCGCTTGCGGAAGACGTTCATCGCCGTCCGGTAGAGGTAGCCGGTCGGGTCAACCATCGAGCCCACCCGATCCCAGCGTTCCCACAGAGCCAGGAACGCGTCCTGCATGATCTCCTCCGCCTCCGAGGAGTTCCCGGTCACCGTGCAGAGCCGTCGGAAGAGCGTTCGAGCCTCGGTCTCGAAGAAGAGCTCGAAACTGAGCGGCTCGTCCAGGACGTGCGCCTCCTCCCATGCGGATCGCTCGACGAGCCGCAGAGGCTGGTTCATGCATGATGAACCCCTGGGGGGCAGGCAGCGCTGCCGTGAGCTTCCGGCTAGTTCAGGAGCTCGTGGCCCCGGATCTCCGCCCAGTGGGACAGCACGCCCTGATAGATCTCGGCCGAGCGCGGGAACTCCTGTCGTTCCAAGGCCTCGAGCGCGAGGCCGAGATCGCGAACGCTCCGGTCGTCGTCCAGCTCGTCCCAGGTGAGGAAGTCGCAGAGGCTCCCGTAATCGAGCTCGACGAGCGACCTCGGATCGAAGAGCGCGATCCACTCATGCATATCCATCAAGAGGTCGCTGATCGGACCGAGGTCCGATCGGCGAAGGACCGGGATCGCCTGGCCGGCACGACGGAGCGCACGGCGCGCCGTCGTGCGGTACCGGAGTCGGAGGCGTCCATGCTCGTCCTCGCCGAGCCACCGCTCTCCGTCCGAGAAGAGGACGAACCACCGGATGGGCACGTGCCAGGGACTCTGGTGGCAGAAGGCCACGGCGAGGGGGTCGCGCCTGCGGAGGCGATTGAGCTCGCGGGCGACACGCTTCGCGTCCTTCTTCGACAGGAATCGCTCGGAGAGCTCGAGCGGCTTGGCCTCGCGGAACGCGAGCGCGGCGGCGAGCACCCGCATACGCATCCTCCACGGGCTCACGTACGTGCGGCCGTCGACCACGCGGACCTCGGCGTGCTCGCCCTCGGCGGGCGCGATGACCCCCAGGCCGTCCTGGGAGTGGTCGAGGTAGCGCTGACGCCGACCGGGCACCCACATGTTCGTGAGGAGGTAGCGCTCCCAGCGGAGCTGCTCCTGCCGATCGAAGGCATCGAGAGGCTGGAACACGCGGAGGTAGGCACTCGGGACCACGTCGCGGAGTCTAGCGTCGGGGTGCATCTCCTATGCTCTCGGCGTCCCCGACCCAGGAGCTGAAGTGGACGCGCCCTCGCACTGGGCCGGCACCGCGCCGGTCCGCATCCTGGAACCCGACGGAACCGCCGTCGGCGATCCCGACGTGGGCCTCGGTGACGAGCAGCTGCGCGGGCTCCTTCGGCACATGGTCCGTGCCCGTCGGCTCGATCGCGAGTGCATGGCGTTGCAGCGCCAGGGCGAGCTCACGGTCTATCCGCCCTTCGAGGGACAAGAGGCCGCTCAGGTGGGCTCCGCGTTCGCACTCGGTGCCGACGATTGGGCCTTCCCCACGTTCCGCGAGCTCGCCGCGGCGCTGGTCCGGGGCGTCGACCCGGTCCAGTACCTCTGGTATCACCGGGGGACGTGGCACGGCGGCCCGTACGACCCACGGGCCACCCGATTCGGCCCCATCTGCGTGCCGGTGGCGACGCAGATCTGTCACGCGGTCGGCGTGGCGATGGGACTGCAGAGGGACGGCGCCGACGCGTGCGCACTCGCCTACTTCGGTGACGGGAGCGCCAGCGAAGGCGACTTCCACGAGGGCGCGAACATGGCGGCCGTGTTCGGGGTGCCGGCGATCTTGTTCTGCCAGAACAACGGCTGGGCGATCAGCGTCCCCACCGGGCTGCAGACGGCGGGAGAGATCTGGAAACGAGCGGAGGGCCTCGGGTTTCCTGGAGTCCGGGTGGACGGCAACGACGTCCTCGCCGTCTACCGGGTCACGCGTGAGGCGGCCGAGAGGGCGCGATCCGGCGGCGGCCCGACCTTGATCGAGGCACTGACCTACCGCATGGGCCCGCACACGACCGCGGACGACGCGTCCCGCTATCGCGACGAGGACGAGGTCGAGCGCTGGCGCGCGTTCGATCCGATCGATCGCTACCGGACCTGGCTGCTGAGCGCCGGTCACGCCGACGAGAACTTCGTGCGCACCTGCGACGAGGAGGCTGCGACGTGGGTGGCCGAGGTGCGGGCCGGGATCACGGCGACCGAAGCGCCGCCGGCCGAGTGGATGTTCGACTGGACGTTCGCGGATCCGCCCGCGGTTCTGGCGCGACAGCGCGAGGAGGCGCTCGGTGGCTGAGTGGACCCTGTCCGCGGCGCTCAACCGAGCGCTGATCGATGCCATGGAGGACGACCCAAGGTTGCTCGTGTACGGCGAGGACGTGGGGAGGCTCGGCGGCGTCTTCCGGGTGACGGACGGGCTGCAGGCCAAGTTCGGGGAGGACCGCGTCTTCGACACGCCGATCGCCGAGGCGGGCATCGTCGGCGCCGCGATCGGGCTCGCGCTCACCGGGTGGAAGAGCGTCGTCGAGATGCAGTTCGACGGGTTCTCCTACCCTGCTTTCGAGCAGATCGTGTCCCACGTCGCGAAGTATCGGAACCGGACGAGAGGGCGGGTCGAGCTGCCGATCGTGATCCGGATCCCCTCGTTCGGCGGGATCCGGGGCAAGGAGCATCACGGCGAGAGCCCCGAGACCTACTACGCGCACACGGCGGGGCTGAAGGTCGTGGCTCCGTCGAGCGCGCTCGACGGCTACCGACTCCTGCGCCTGGCGATCGAGGACCCCGACCCCGTGGTGTTCCTCGAGCCGAAAGCGAAGTACTGGGCCAAGGAAGAGGGAGAGCTCATCGCCGAGGGTCCCGGGGTCGGCGAGGGGCGCGTCATGCGGGACGGGGATGCGTGTGTCGTGTTCGCCTACGGGGCGATGGTGACCCGATGCCTGGAGGCCGCCGACACGCTGGAAGGCGAGGGCGTGTCGGTTCGCGTCGTCGACCTTCGCTGGCTCGCGCCGCTGGACGTCGACCTGATCGGGCGCTCCGTCCGTGAGACCGGACGCGCCGTCGTGGTCCACGAGGCCCCGAAGACGCTTGGCATGGGCGGCGAGGTCGCGGCCCGGATCATGGAGGAGGCGTTCGACTTCCTGCAGGCGCCGGTCGCTCGGGTGACAGGCTGGGACGTCCCCTATCCCCCGGCGTCCCTGGAACATCGGTACATCCCGAGCGTCGACCGGATCGCCGGCGCGGTCCGGAGGGTGATCTCGTACTGATGGCCGAGCGGGTCTTCGCGATGCCGGACCTCGGCGAGGGCCTCGAGGAGGGCGAGATCGTCTCGTGGCGGGTCGCCGCGGGAGACGAGGTCGAGCTGAACCAGCCGATCGTCGAGGTCGAGACGGCGAAGGCGACCGTGGAGATCCCGTCGCCGTTCGCCGGCACGATCTCGACGCTGCATGCGAGCGCCGGGGACTCCGTCACGGTCGGGGCTCCCTTGGTGACGTTCCAGGTCGTCGGGGCCGGCGATGCGGCGGGCGAGCCGAGCCGTCCGGCCCCTCAGGCTTCTCAGCCCGCGGCCGCGACGCCCGCGGTCCGGAGGCTCGCCAAGGACCTCGGGATCGACCTGGCGATCGTGGCCGGCACCGGACCCGACGGGCGGGTGAGCGCCGAGGACGTGCAGCGGGCGGCGGGCGCCGCGGGAGTTGACGCCGGCGACGCCGACCGCGTCCCCTTGTCGCCCGTCCGGCGAACGATCGCCCGGCGGATGGAGCAGGCGGCGTCGATCCCGCAGGTCACCACGTTCCGGACGGTGGACGCGACCAACCTGGAGGCCGTCCGTGCCGAGCTCGGCGTCTCTCCCCTTCCCCTGTTCGTCGCGGCGCTCTGTCGAACGATCGCGGGTCACCCGATCCTGAACGCGACCTGGGCGGACGACGCGATCGTGGTCCACGCGACGGTGCATGCCGGCATCGCGGTGGACACCGAGCGCGGCCTCTTCATGTCCGTGATCCACGATGCCGAGCTCGAAGGGCGTGGAGGGACTCTCCGCGGAGATACGCCGCCTCGCGGAGGCCGCCCGCGGCGGTTCGCTCCTGCCGGACGAGTCGACGGGCGCCACGATCTCGGTCAGCAACACCGGGAGCTACGGCAGCGAGGCCGGCACGCCCCTCCTCAACCCGCCCGGCGCCGTCACGATCGCGCTCGGGGTCATCGAGACCGCACGCCGTGGTCACCGGCGGCGGCGGCAGTCGAGGCCCGGCCCGCGTGCACGATCAGCCTGACGTTCGACCATCGCGTCCTCGACGGCGCCGCCGCCGGGCGCGCCCTCACCGACCTCGTCGATCTCCTCGAGGACGCCGACGCTCTCCGCGAGCTCTCGCGATAACGTTGCCCGCCATGAAGGTCGTGTCCCTGCTCCCGTCGGCGACCGAGATCGTGTTCGCCCTCGGCCTCGGCGACTCGCTCGTCGGCGTCACCGACGAGTGCGACTTCCCGCCCGAGGCCGTCACGAAGCCGGTCGTCTCACGGAGCGCCCTTCCCCAGGGCCGTCCGCTATCGGCCCGTGAGATCGACCAGGCGGTGCGGGGCACGCTCGATGCGAAGGAACCGCTCTACGTCCTGGACACCGATCTCCTCCGGCGCGAGCAGCCGGATGTGGTGCTCACGCAGGACCTCTGCCGCGTCTGCGCCGTGCCCTCCGGGCAGGTCCAGGAGGCGCTCGACAAGATCGGCCTCCCCGACGCGAAGGTGCTGTCGCTGGATCCCAACACCCTCGAGGAGGTCATCGCGCAGATCGACGCCGTCGGGAAGCTCCTGGAGCGCCCCGATGAGGCGACGAAGCTGACGGCGTCACTCCGCGAGCGCGTGGCCAAGGTGAAGGAGATCGCGGTCCGCCTCCCGATGCTGAACGTGTTCTGCCTCGAATGGTCGGATCCGCCCTTCGCGGCGGGCCACTGGGTGCCGGAGATGGTGGAGGCGGCCGCGGGCGTCAACCTCCTCTCTGAGAAGGAGGGGCCCTCGCGCGTCGTCACCCATCGCGAGATCCGGGACGCGAATCCCGAGGCGATCGTGTTCATGCCCTGCGGCTATTACCTCGAGGAGGCGGAGGCGGAGGCCACGGCTGTGTTCCAACATGCGGAGCTGCAGGAGACGCCGGCCGTCCGGAACGGCAACGTCTTCGTGGTGGACGCGACGTCGTACTTCTCACGGCCCGGTCCGCGGATCGTGGACGGGCTGGAGATCCTCGCGTGGGCGCAGCATCCCGATGCCTATCCCGAGCCCCCACCGGGCCGCATCTCCCGGGTCGGCTAGGCTCGCGGCCATGGCCGGTCAGAACCTCGTCACGTCCGAGGACCTGGGCAAACGCGTGTCGTTCCAGTTCGAGCTTCCCAACGGCTACGTCGGCGAGGCGGTCGGGATGTTCGAACGCTGGGACGAGGATGCCGAGACCTACTTCGTCCGGAAGAAGGACGGGACCGAGGTGCGTGTGCCGGCGCGCGGCGTGCGCTACGGCAAGGTCGTCGAGGGCTAGGAAGCCTTCGCGAGTCCGCCGAGGACGCCGATCAGCTCTTCGACGTCGAACGGCTTGGGGACGAAGGCGTCGGCACCGAGGGCGGTGGCCTTCTCCTTGTCGTCCGGACCGGTGAGCGCGCTCACGATCACGACGCGGGGGCGCTCGCCGACGGGGAGCTTCATCATCTCCTTGAGGACCGCCCAGCCGTCCATCTCCGGCATCATCAGGTCGAGGACCATCAGCTTCGGGTGGTGCTTCTCGAGCTCCTCGAGGGCCTCCACGCCGTTGCTGGCCGTGAAGGTCCGGTACCCCTCGTGCTCCAGGGTGAACCGAAGGACCCACGCGACCTGCGGCTCGTCGTCGACGACCAGCACGCTTCCGCTTCCGTTCACGTGTGCGTTCATCTCACTTATCCCTACGGCCTCCGGCGCCCGGCGCTGGATACGTCCATCGGGTCATTTCACCTGGGCCGCTCGGCGTCCACCGTTCGACCGATGCTCCTAGCTCGGGGGACGAACACGTAGTCATCATGAGGCAGCAGAGACGAAGCGCAACGACATCGTCACATGAGGTGAACGCCGGCCGTGGTCGAGACCTCGCCGATCCGGAACGCCCGCCCTGCACCGCGGGCGAGCACCTCGTCGACCGACGCCGGCGCCACGAGGAGCACCATCCCGATCCCCAGGTTAAACGTGGCGAGCATGTCGTCGTCGGAAGCACCCGAGGACTCCTGCACGAGCGAGAAGATCGGCTGCTCGGGCCAGGAACCGCGCTGGATCGTCACCCCGACGCCGTCGGGAAGGACCCGGGGGACGTTCTCGAGGAGGCCCCCGCCAGTGACGTGCGCGGCCGCGTGGATCAGCCCGTCGCGGGCAAGGGAGACGACCTCCGAGGCGTAGATCTCGCAGGGCTCGAGGAGCTCGTCGGCGAGTGGTCGTTCGAGTCCGGGCGGGGTGTCAGCGAGGTCGAAGGCCGGCAGGAGCGCGGAGCGCACCAACGAGAACCCGTTCGCGTGCAGGCCGCTGGAAGCGAGCCCGACCAGGACGTCGCCGTCCTCGACCCGATGGGGACCCAGGAGGGAGCCTTCGTCCACCAGCCCGACGCAGAACCCCGCCAGGTCGAACGCGTCTTCTTCCATCACGCCGGGGTGTTCGGCGGTCTCGCCACCGAGGAGCGCGCACCCCGCCCGCCGGCATCCCTCGGCGACGCCCTCGACGATCGAGGCCACCCGTGTGGGCTCCACCTTGCCGACGGCCAGGTAGTCGAGGAAGAACAACGGCTCCGCCCCGGTACAGGCGACGTCGTCGGCGCACATCGCGACGAGATCGATCCCGACGGTGTCCAGCCGGCCCACCTGTCTCGCGATCTCGAGCTTGGTCCCCACGCCGTCCGTGGCCGCCGCCAGGAGCCGCCCCTCGTCGAGCCGATAGATCCCGGCGAATCCGCCCACCTGATCCGCCACCTCCGGTCGTCGAGCCCTCGCGGCGAGATCGGCGATCAGGGCGACCGCTTTGGCCCCGGCCTCGGTGTCGACCCCGGCGTCGCGGTAGGCGGGGCTCACGCGGTCGGCAGCCGGAGCTGATCCTCCAGCACGAACTTGCCGGCGTGCTCCGGGACCGGGATCGGGTACTCGCCGTCGAAGCACGCGCGGCAGAAGTCCTGGGCCGGCTCCCCCGTCGCCCGGACCAACCCCTCGAGCGAGAGGTAGCCGAGGGAGTCGGCGCCGACGTACGCGCGGATCTCGTCCACGGCCAGATCGGCCGCGACGAGCTCCGCGCGCGTGCTCATGTCGATCCCGTAGAAGCATGGCCAGCGGATCGGCGGGCACGTGATCCGGATGTGGACCTCGGCGGCGCCGGCCTCGCGGAGCATCGCGACGATCTGCCTCGTGGTGGTGCCCCGCACGATCGAGTCGTCCACCACGATCAGCCGCTTGCCCCTGATCGTGTCCGGCAGCGGGTTCAGCTTCAGCTTCACGCCACGCTCGCGGAGCGACTGCGACGGTTGGATGAACGTCCGGCCGACGTACTGGTTCTTGTGGAGCCCGTCGCCGTAGGGGATCCCGGAGACCTCCGAGAACCCCTGGGCGGCCGAATGGCCGGTATTCGGCACGGCGATCACGAGATCGGCGTCGACCGGGTGCTCGGCGGCGAGGATCCTGCCCATCTCCCGCCTGGCCTCGTGCACCGAGACCCCCTTCATCCGCGAGTCGGCCCGGGACAGGTAGACGAACTCGAAGATGCACAGCGCGGCGCGCGGGCTCTGGGCGAAGCGCGAAGAATGGAGCCCGCGATCGTCGATCCGGATCAGCTCGCCGGGCTCGACCTCGCGGATGAACGTGGCGCCGACGATGTCGAGTGCGCAGGTCTCCGAGGCGACCACGAATCCCTTGGGGAGCTTCCCGACGGCGAGCGGCCGGAGACCGTGGGGGTCCCGGGCGGCGAAGACCGAGCGCTCGTCGGCCATCACGAAGCAGAAGGCACCCTCGAGCTCGGGCAACACCCGCATCGCCGCCCCCTCCAGGTCGTGATGGGCCATCTCGTTCGCGAGCATCGTGGCCACCAGGTCGGAGTCGGTCGTGGCGGCGGAGGAGTGTCCCAGCCTGGAGACCAGCTCGCCCGTGTTCACGAGGTTCCCGTTGTGCCCGAGGGCGAGCGCCCGGACGCCGTCGTTCTTGAAGACGGGCTGGGCGTTGTCCCAGGTGGTGGACCCGGTGGTCGAGTAGCGGGTGTGGCCGACGGCGAGATCGCCCTGGAGGGTCGTCAGCGTGGCCTCGTTGAAGACCTGCGCGACCAGCCCGAGGTCCTTGTAGATCAGGATGTTATGGCCGTCGGAGACCGCGATGCCCGCCGATTCCTGGCCGCGGTGCTGCTGGGCGAAGAGCCCGAAGTACGTCAGACGAGCGACGTCCTCACCCGGGGCCCACACCCCGAACAAGCCGCATTCGTCTTTGGGACTCTCCGCGCCCACTTGGAGGCCAGTCTACCGGCGGGTGTCATCCCTCCCGGGAAGGTGCCGGCGAGCGGTCGAGCCGATAGAAGCGAAGGAAGTCGTGTTCGATCGGAAGGACCGAGACCTCGTCGAACCCGGCCTCCTTGGCGTACCGCTCGAACGTCGACTGCCGCATGACGGTGCCCGTCCCCGCCGACGTCTCGTCCTCCATCGCCGACGGCAGGCAACACAGGACGCTGTAGGCGTAGAAGAGCCGCTCGGTCTCGCTCGCCGGTGCCGTGAACGAGTCCTCGGTTCGCTCGTCGGCAACGATCAACGTTCCGCCGGGCTTGAGCATCTCTCTGATGCCGCTCAACACCGAGACGGGTTGCGAGAGATCGTGGATCGCCTCCACCACGATCGCGAGGTCGTAGATGCCCTTCGATCCGGGATCGGCGCCGTCCCTCGCTTCGAATCGGACACGATCCGCGACACCGGCCTCCTGTGCGTTCCGAGAGGCGATCTCGATCGACGGCTCGTCGAGGTCGAAACCGTCGACGGTGATGTTCGGATAGGCCTTGGCGAGGGAGATCGCTGCCCAGCCGACGCCGCACGCGACGTCGGCGACCTTGGCGCCGGGTTCGCTCGTCAGGCGTGCGTGAAGATCCGGGATCGAGGGCAGGTACTCGGTGCCGAGGGAGCCGACCAGCCACGGCCGGTTGAAGTCTCCCTGCGCCTCGACCATGTCGTGGCCGTACGCGCTCCAGGGGACCAGACCTCCCGAGCGGAACGCGGAGACGATGTCCGGCATGGCGCCGGACACCGCGACGAAGGACTTGCAGAACGGTGCGATCGAGTAGGGGCTGTCGAGATCGAGGAGCGGCTCGATGTGCCCCGCCGGTAGCACATAGCGGCGTTCGTCCGGCTCCGCCGACACGTCGTCCACGGCGAGGATCCCGGCCGCGGCTTGCTGCTCGAGCCACTCCCTCGCGTACCGCTCGAAGATCCCGGTCTCCTTCGCGAGGTCGGACGGCCGTCATCGAACCGGACCGCTCGAGCGCCCGATAGAGCCCGAGGGTGTCCCCGAGATAGACCGTCAACACCTCGGCCATCCCGAGGCCCGCCGAGAACAACCGTTCCACGAGCTCGTCGCGCTGCTGGTCCACGTCCGTCATCACGGCTCCCCTTCCTCGACGACTCCGATCCGCCGGATGGTCGACCGTGGATCAGCGCTCGTCAAACGAGGGTGGCAGGGCTCATCGTGTCTTCGCTGCGGGCAACGACCCTTCGAGGGTGAGGAGACGGCGCTTGCGGGACGGTCCTCCCGCGTAGCCGCCGACGTCGCCACCGGTGCGGAGCACCCGGTGGCACGGCACCACGATCGGGATCGGATTGGAGCCCAGGGCGTTGCCGACCGCGCGCGAAGCGCGCGGTCGGCCGATCCGCTCCGCCAACGCCCCGTAGGTGGTCGTCCGCCCGAATGGCACTCGGGCGGTCGCCGCGAGGACATCCCGGGCGATCCCACGCATCATCCGGCGGTCCAGCTTCAGCTCGAAGCGGGTTCTTTCGCCCTCGAAGTACTCCTCGAGCTGTCGCCGGACGTCGTCGGTGGCTGCCGGATGCTCGAGGATCCGAGGCGAGAGCTGACGCGAGAATCGGCTCAGCAGCTCGTCGCGCTCCTCCTCCTCGAAGGCCACGTATGCCAGGCCGCGAGGCGTCACGGCGAGCAGCAGCTCCCCGACCGGGCTCTCGAAGACGCCGAGCGCCACGTCGAGGAGCCCGTGCTCGGCAGCGGCGACGCCGATATCGTCAGCGGCCAGCTTTGCCCTCCGTTCCGCCTCCCGGCCGCCCCCCAGCTTCTTCAGGTCTTTCGTATTCACTTCATCAGCTCCCTCAGCTTCTTCACGCCCTGGTACACGTTCGCCCTCGCCGCCCCTTCCGAGATCCCCAGCGCCTCGGCGACATCGGCGTAGCTCCGATCCAGCACGTGGCGATGAACCACCGCCACGCGCTGTTTCGGCGGCAGGCTGGCCACGGCCGCCCGCAGGTCACCGTCGAACTCCGGCTGCCCGCTCGGGACCGACGGCCGCTCCGGCAGTTCGTCGGACGGGACGGCCCGCCTCCCGGTCGCCCTGTGGTGGTCGATCGCCTTCCGCGAGGCGATGCGGAGGATCCACCGGTCGAGTCTCGATGCGTCGGTCAGGCGCGGATACGCCCGGAGCGCCGCCACGAACGTGTCCTGGAAGCAGTCGTCGGCCTCGTGAGGACCGACGGCCGCCATCAGGAACCGGTAGACGGTTCCCCGGTGCTCCTCCAGGAATTCGCTGAACGGCGGGAGCTCCACGATCTGAGATGCAACCACACCCCGAACAACGCGCGAGCGGTGCCCTACGTGAAACCGCGCGTAGAGGCCGTCAGTCGGCGAGTGCCGACAGGAGGATGAGAAGGCCGACGACCACGGCGACGAGGATCAGGGATCCGACGACGAACCGCCTCGTGGAAGTGATCATCGGGTACGGCTTGGGCCACCGGTTCGGGTCGAACAGCCCATCGCGTTCCGAGTGTATGCCTGCGCCGTGTCGCTAGGGGGCCTCGCCCAGAAGGCGCGGGATGGCGCCTTCCCAGACCTCGGCGAGCTCGGTCACCGTCGTCTCCAGCATGCCGTCGATCACGGCTCGGGGGCCGCCGGTCTCGCCGAGGCGCTCGAACGGGACCCCGCGCGTCGCCGCGAGACCCCGGAGCGAGCCCTCGCGCTCGGGGGCGACCGACACGACGACCCGGGAGGCCGACTCGCCGAACAGCAGGACGTGCGGAGGCAGGTCTCCGGCCAGCGTCACCGCGAAGCCGTGTCCGCCGAGGATCGCGCACTCCGCCAGCGCGACGGCGACGCCGCCGTCCGAGCAGTCATGGGCCGAGGCCAGCAGGTCGCCCGCCGCGGCTTCGTACAGCAGATCCTGGAGGCGGCGCTCGGCGGCAAGGTCGAGCGCAGGCGGCACCCCCGCCACCGTCCCCAGCACCGTGTCCGCGAACTCGGACCCGCCGAGCTCCGCGAAGGACTCCCCCAACAGGTAGACGGCGAGAGCGGGCGAGGGGAATCCCGAGGGCAGCCGCAGACGGTAATCCGTGAGCGATCCCAGCACGCCGACGACCGGGGTCGGCCAGATCGCCGAGCCACCCGACTCGTTGTAGAAGCTGACGTTCCCGCCCGTCACCGGCGTGTCGAGCGCGAGGCACGCGTCCCGCATCCCGCGGACGGCCTCGGAGAACTGCCACATCACTTCGGGGCGCTCCGGGTTGCCGAAGTTCAGGCAGTTCGTGATCGCGAGCGGCTTCGCGCCGGTCACCGCGACGTTCCGGGTCGCCTCGGCGACGGCGTGCGCGCCGCCGAGGTAGGGATCCAGCGTCCCGTATCGACCGTTGCCGTCGACCGACAGAGCGAGGCCCTTCATCGTTCCCGGCACGCGGACGACGGCGGCATCGGATCCCGGTCCCACGACGGTTTGGCCCTGGACCATCCGGTCGTACTGCTCGAAGACCCATCGCTTGGACGCCACGTTGGGCGATGCCAGGAGCGAGAGGAGGGCCTCGCGGAGGTCTCCGTCGAACGACACGAACGTGGGGTCGTCGTGATCGGCCGGGATCGGCCGCATCGGTCGGTCGTACTCGGGCGCTTTCTCGGTGAGCGAGAGCGCGGGGACCTTGGCCACCTGCTCCCGCTTCATGGACACGTCCAGGTCTCCGCCGGCCTCGAGGGTCGCGACGACCGCGGTCGCGAGCCCCCACTTCTCGCACACCTCACGCACGCGTTCGAGCTTCGAGGGATGGACGATCGCGAGCATCCGCTCCTGCGACTCGGACGTGAGGATCTCGAACGCCGCCATGCCCTGTTCACGCAGCGGAACCTGGTCGAGATCCAGCCGTGCGCCGAGCCCGGCCCGAGCCGCGGACTCGCTCACGGCGCACGTGAGACCCGCTCCCCCGAGGTCCTGGAGTCCTTCGAGCAGGTCCTCGTCGACCAGCTCGAGCGAGGCCTCGATCAGCAGCTTCTCGGCGAACGGATCGCCGATCTGCACCGACGGGCGCGACTCCTCGCTCCCTTCCTCGAGCGTCGCGGATGCGAGCACGGAGACGCCACCGATCCCGTCGCGCCCGGTCGTCGAGCCGTACAGGACCATGAGCGAGCCCAGCTGGGGCGTGTGCGTCGCCGCGGTCATCAGCCGGTCGGCCTGGGCGATGCCGACACACATCACGTTCACGGTGGGGTTCGCCGAGTGTGGCTCCGCGAACCGGACCTCGCCGCCGACCGTCGGCACGCCGATGCAGTTGCCGTAGCCGCCGATCCCGGCGACGACTCCTTCGAGGAGCCATCGGTTCCGCTCGTCGTCGAGCGAGCCGAACATCAGTGGATCGAGCAGCGCCACCGGACGGGCTCCCATCGAGACGATGTCCCGGACGATCCCGCCGACGCCGGTGGCGGCGCCCTGATACGGCTCGATCGCGCTCGGATGAGAATGCGACTCGATCTTGAAGACGGCCGCGATGCCGTCACCGATGTCGACGGCACCGGCGTCCTGTCCGGGGCCGACGAGGACCGAGGACCCCTCCGTGGGCAGCGTGCGGAGGTGGACCTTCGAAGACTTGTACGAACAGTGCTCCGACCACATCGCCGCGTACATCGCGAGCTCGTTCCGATTGGGCTCGCGGCCGAGCGTCTCCCGGATCATCTCGAGCTCCTCGTCGCGCAACCCGAGCTGCCGCCCGAGGTCGGACGGGAGCGGATCCGTCACCGCCCCGCCCCCGCCATGACGGACGAGAGCAGCGACGCGAACAGCGCCTGGCCCCCGGTGGGTCCGACGTCGGGATCCACCGCGTGCTCCGGATGCGGCATGAGCCCGACCACGTTGCCGGCCTCGTTGCGGATCCCGGCGATCCCACGCAGGGCGCCGTTCGGGTTGTGGGCGGCGGACACCTCGCCGTCCGGACCGCAGTAGCGGAACACGACCCTGCCCGAGTCCTCGAGGCGGTCGAGATCGGGTTCGGAGGCGACGAACTGCCCCTCCCCGTGCTTGATCGGCATCTCGAGGACTTCCCCGGGCAGCACGTCGGCGGTGATCGGGGTCTGCGTGGTCTCGACCCGCAGATGGACGATCCGGCAGATGAAGCGCAGCGAACGGTTCCGTATCAGCGCGCCCGGCAGCAACCCCGACTCGCAGAGGATCTGGAACCCGTTGCAGATGCCGAGGACTGGTCCTCCTTTGGCCGCGAAGCCTCTGATCTCCTCCATCACCGGCGCGAACCGGGCGATCGCTCCGCAGCGAAGGTAATCGCCGTAGCTGAAGCCGCCCGGCAGGATGACCCCCTCGACGCCCTTGAGATCGTGATCCGCGTGCCAGAGCGACACTCCCTCCCCGCCCATCAGCTCGACGGCGCGGAGGGCGTCGCGATCGTCCAGCGAGCCGGGGAACGTCACGACCCCGATGCGGGCGCTCACGCTTCGCGGAGCTCCAGGATCCGCGAGTCTTCGATCACCGGGTTCGAGAGCAGCCGGCCGGCCATCTCCTCGACCTGGGTCCGCGCCTCCGACTCGGAGCCGGCCTCCAGCTCGAGTCGCACGTGCTTGCCCATCCGCACCCCGGACACGTTGCGCCAACCCAGTGTGGGAAGGGCGCTTTCGACCGCCTTGCCCTGCGGGTCCGCGAGCCCCGGCTTCAGGGTCACGAGCACCTCGACGGCGAACCTCATCCGTGCTCCTCCCGGAGACGCTCGAGCGCCGGGTCGTCGTCGCCCGATGCCGCTCCCGGGTAGGACGCGAAGAGCGAACCGGTGATGCGCTCATAGGCCTCCGCATAGCGCGCCGCCGTGCCCGCGACCACCTCGGAAGGGAGCCGCGGCGCCGGTGGCTCGCGATCCCAGCCACTCGCATCCAGCCAATCGCGCACGAACTGCTTGTCGAACGACGGCTGGGCACCGCCCGGCACGTAGCCGTCGGCCGGCCAGAACCGAGAGGAGTCGGGCGTCCCCACCTCGTCGATCAGGATCAGGTCCCCGTCCGCGAAGCCGAACTCGAGCTTCGTGTCCGCGAGGATGATGCCGCGGGATGCCGACGTGTCGGCGAGACGGTCGTAGATCCCGAGGGTGAGCTCTTTCAGCCGTTCGAACAGACCCTTGCCGACGAGGTCGACCCCCTCCTCGGGAGTGAGCGGCAGGTCGTGGCCCGCATCCGCTTTGCTGGTCGGCGTGAAGATCGGTTCGGGGAGGCGGTCGGACTCGACGAGCCCGTCGGGCAGCGGTACGCCGCACACGGCACCGGCCGCGCGGTACTGCGTCCAGCCCGAGCCGGCGAGGAAGCCGCGGGCGACACATTCCATCGGCACGACCTTCGCCTTGCGGACGAGCGTCGCGCGACCGACGAGTGCGGAGACGCCGGCGAACGGCGCCGGGAAGTCCGCAAGGTCCGTCGACACGACGTGGTGGGGAACCAGGTCGGCCGTGCGATCGAACCAGAACGTCGAGAGGCCCGTGAGCACCCGGCCCTTGTCGGGGATCGGATCGGGCAGCACGACGTCGAAGGCGCTGATGCGATCGGTGGCGACGAGCAGCAACCGGTCCTCACCGGCGTCGTAGACGTCCCGGACCTTCCCGCGAGCGTGCAGCCGCGGCGAGGGCGTCACGCCGACTCCACCGGGAGCTTCTCGAGCTTGTCGAACACGCCGCCGAGGTTCATGAGGGATCGACGCGGGTCGAACAGCGAGTCGAGCGTGGCGGGGCCGAGCCGCCGGCCCACCTCCGGATCGGCCTCTAACACTTCTCGGAAACTCGTCCCCTCGTCCCAGGCGCTGGCCGCCGCCGACTGAACCAACAGATAGGCCTCATCACGGGAGAGCCCGGCGCCCACCAGCTCGAGGAGAACCGCCTGCGAGTACACGAGCCCACCACCGATCTCGAGGTTCTCGCGCATCCGATCGGGGAACACGATCAGCCCGTCGAGCACCCATGTCAGGTCGCGGAGCATGAACGCGAGCAGCCCGGTCGCGTCGGGGAAGATCATCCGCTCGGCGGACGAGTGCGAGATGTCGCGCTCGTGCCACAGGACCATGTTCTCCAGGGCCACCTGGGCGGAGCCGCGGATGACGCGCGCGAGGCCGGAGACACGCTCCGAGACGACCGGGTTCCGCTTGTGCGGCATCGCGGACGAGCCCTTCTGGCCCTCCGCGAACGGCTCCTGGACCTCGCGAACCTCCGTCCGGGCGAGGTGGCGGATATCCGTCGCCATCTTGTCGAGGGTCGACGCGGTGATGGCGAGAGCCGTCATGAACTCGGCGTGTCGGTCGCGCTGGATCACCTGGGTCGACGCCTCGACGCCGCGCAGGCCCAGTCGCGCGCAGACGAGCTCCTCCACCCTCGGGTCCACGGATGCATAGGTGCCGACGGCGCCGTTGATCGCGCCCACCGCCACGACCTCCCGGGCGCGGCGCAGCCGGTCTCGGTCTCGATCCAGCTCGAAGGCCCACACCGCGAGCTTGTGCCCGAAGCTCGTCGGCTCGGCCACCACGCCGTGCGACCGGCCGGCCATCACGGTGTCCCGGTAGGCGAGCGCGAGTCGCTTGGTCGTGCCGAGCAGACGCTCGAGCTCGGCGAGCAGGACGTCGGCGGCAGCGCGAAGTTGCAGCGCGAAGCCGGTGTCGATGACGTCGGACGACGTGAGCCCGAAGTGCACCCATCGCCCCGCCGGCCCGATCGCGGCGGCCACGACGTCGACGAAGGCGGCGACGTCGTGGCGCGTCACGGCCTCGCGCTCCGCCACGGCCTCGACCGTGATCGCTGCGCGCTCACGACAGGCCGCGGCGTCCTCCTGCGGAACCACGCCGAGCTCGGCCAGCGCTTCCACCGCCAGGAGCTCGATCTCGAGCCAGTTCGCGAGGCGTGATTCGTCCGACCACACGGCCTCCATCTCGGGGAGGCGGTAGCGCGGGATCACAGCTTGAGGCCCTCCGCGAGATCGTCCTTGAACTTCCAGAGCGTCGCCTGGATCGCCTCGTTGCCGATGCCGACGATCTGCGCCGCGAGGACCGCGGCGTTCACGGCCGCGTCCACCCCGACGGTCGCGATCGGGACGCCGGTGGGCATCTGGGCGGTGATCGCGAGCGCTTCGTTGCCGACCATCTGCGGCGGCGACGCGATCGGCACACCGATCACCGGGATGACCGTCCGCGCGGCGACGGCGGCGGCGAGGTGTCCCGACATGCCGGTCGAGCAGATCACGACGCGGAGACCCCGCTCGACCGCGGTCCTCGCGTACTCATCGACCAGATCGGGCGTGCGCGAGGAGGACATGATCTGGACCTCGTTCGGGATATCGAACTTCTCCAGGATCAGGCCCGCCTGGCGCATGATCGGCAGCTCAGTGGGCGAGGCGGCCAGCACCCCGACGATCGGCGTCTCTTCGGTCATCCGGCCCCTTTCTCGCCCACTGGCTCGCTCAGCGGCCTCGCGCGGCGATGTCACCGCGGCGGATCATGCCGTCGAACGAGATGTGCGACGCCGCCTCGTAGGCGCGACTTCGCGCATCCGCGACGGTCCTTCCCCATCCGGTCGCCGCGAGCACGCGGCCGCCGTCCGTGACCACTCTACCTTCGCGCTCAGCGGTCCCCGAATGGAACACGGCGGCATCGTGCGCGGCGGCGGCGGCCTCGAGCCCTCGGATCGGCCGGCCGGTCTCGTACGGCCCGGGGTAGCCACCGCTCGCGAGCACCACGGTCACCGCGGCGTCCTCCGACAGGTCGACCTTCAGGTCCGCGAGCCGGTCCGTCGCACAGGCGTCCAGCATCTCGGCGAGGTCTCCGCGCAGCCGCGGGATCACCACTTGGGTCTCCGGGTCGCCGAACCGGCAGTTGTACTCGAGGACCTTCGGGCCCTCCGCGGTGAGCATCAGGCCTGTATAGAGGAGTCCGGAGTACGCGATCCCGTCGTCGTGGAGCGCGCGGACCGTCGACGACACCACGTCCCAGATCCGAGACTCCGTCGCCGGGTCGAGCCACGGGAGCGGCGAGTACGCGCCCATCCCCCCGGTGTTCGGCCCCGTGTCGCCGTCGCCGGCTCGCTTGAAGTCCTGGGCGAGCGCGAGGGGCACCGTCGAGGAGTGGTCGACCAGCGCGAAGGCCGAGACCTCGGGCCCCTCGAGGACCTCTTCCACGACCACCTGTGCGCCGGCCTCGCCGAACGCGCCCGCCACCAGGCACTCCTGGATGGCCGCGACCGCGCCGTCCCGGTCGGACGCCACGGTCACGCCCTTCCCGGCCGCCAGTCCATCGGCCTTGACGACGGCTCGCCCGCCCAGCTCGTCCACGAAGGTGGATGCGGGGCCGACCCCGGAGAATGTGGCCGCCCGGCCCGTCGGGATCCCGTGCCGCACCATCAGGTCCTTCGCGAAAGCCTTCGATCCCTCGAGGCGGGCGGCTGCGCGTCCCGGGCCGAAGGCCCGCCGCCCTCGCGTCCGGAGCTCGTCCGCGAGCCCGGCGACGAGCGGCGCCTCCGGGCCGATCACGACGAGGTCGGCATCCAGCTCGCCCGCCAGCCGGAGCTGCGCACCGACGTCGTCGGCGGCGGCCGCATGGCACGTCGCGACCGACGCGATCCCGGCGTTTCCCGGCGCGGCGTGGAGCTCCTCGACCAACGGGCTCGGCGCCAACCCCCAGCAGAGGGCGTGCTCCCGGCCGCCGCCGCCGACGACCAGGACTTTCATCGGCACGCCCTCATCTGCTCGTCCTCATGAACCGGCCGGCAGGCTCTGCTCGCGGGCCGGACCCACGGAGACGACGGAGACGGGCACGTCCACGAGCTCCTCGATCCGGCGCACGTACTCCCTCGCGGCCTTCGGAAGGTCCTCGAACGTCTTCGCCTCGTCGATCTCCTCCATCCAACCGTCCACCTCTTCGTAGATCGGCTCAGACTTGTGGAAGAGGGATTGGTTGGGCGGGAAGTCCCGGTACTCGCTCCCCTCCACGCGGTACCCGGTGCCGATGCGGATGTGTTCGAAGCCCGACAGGACATCCAGCTTCGTCAGGAACAACTCGGTGAGCCCGTTGACGCGGGTCGCGTAGCGCAGGAGGGCGACGTCCAGCCATCCGCAGCGACGTTTCCGTCCCGTGACGGTGCCGAACTCCTGGCCGCGGACCCCGAGGCGCTCGCCGACCTCGCCGAGATCCTCCGTCGGGAACGGCCCCGCGCCGACCCTCGTCACGTAGGCCTTCACGATGCCCACGACGCGCTCAACCTCCTTCGGGCCGAACCCGGCCGACGCGAGCGCGTAGCCGGCGACCGGATTCGACGACGTCACGAAGGGATACGTCCCCTTGTCCAGGTCCAGCAGCGTCCCCTGCGCGCCTTCGAGCATCACGGACTTCCCCTCGCGGAGCGCCTCGTGCAAGAGCATGGATGTGTCTGCGACGTAGCCCTCGAGCCG
Source organism: uncultured Actinomycetota bacterium (assembly GCA_963750945.1). GTDB lineage: Bacteria > Actinomycetota > UBA4738 > UBA4738 > HRBIN12 > JAJNBA01. The sequence goes on from CAVVSH010000003.1 coordinate 37,436, forward strand.
GCCGGCGAGGTCCATGTACTCCTCGACGATCACGTCACCGTCGAGCGGCAGCCGTCCGTACAGCTTCGTGAGGATCGCGTTCTTCTCACGGAGGACGATCTCGAGCTTCTCGCGGAAGATCTTCTGATCGAACAGGTCCTGGACGCGAAGGCCGATGCGGGCGGCCTTGTCCGCGTAGGCGGGACCGATACCGCGCTTCGTGGTGCCGAGCGCGTTGTGTCCGAGGAACCGCTGCGTCACCTTCTCCAGCTCGAGGTGGTAGGGCATGATCAGATGGCAGTTGCCGGACAGCCGGAGCCGCGAGACGTCCACCCCCGTGCGTCGCAGATCCTCGAGCTCGCGGAGGAGATGGCGAGGGTCGATGACCACACCGTCGGCGATCACGGGGGTGATGTGGTCGTAGAGGATGCCGGACGGGATCAACTGGAGCTTGAGCAGACGACCTTCCGCGATCACCGTGTGTCCCGCGTTATTGCCGCCCTGGTAGCGGACGACGTAGTCCATCCCGTCCGCGAGGTAGTCGACGGCCTTGCCCTTGCCCTCGTCCCCCCATTGGGTCCCGAGCACGATGGTGGCCGGCATGTGGGATGAGTGTAGCGGGGGTAGGGTCCACGGATGGGCGGGCGCTGATGGGCAAGAGCAAGGACGAACTGGAGCTCGAGAAGCTCGTCGAGATCGACGGGGAGTACTGCGTACCCCACGAGCTGAACGAAGCGCGCCACGTCGTCGATTGGGGGCCCTTCGAACCACCCCGGAGCACCTGGTACATCGTCCACAAGTTCCTTCTCTTCCTGCCGGCGATGTACCTGTTCATCCTCGCGGTGCAGATCATGAAGATCGGCGCGGCCGCGATCGGACCCGACATCCAAGGACAGTTCCCGTTCGCGAACGGCATCTCGACCTTGGGCTTCGGCTGGCTCGGCGCCTACTTCGTCCTCTCCGGGTCGCCGGTCGCCGCGACCGCGATCAGCCTCTTCGGGGCCGGGACGCTGACGAAGCTCCAGACGTTCACGATGCTCTCCGGATCACGCCTGGGCGCATCGTTCATCGTCCTGCTGACGGGATTCCTCTACGCGGCGAGGAACCGGCACGACCCGAACCGCGGCGAGCCGATCGGCATGGGGATCCAGGCGATGACGATGACGGCGCTCGTCTACCTGCCCGGCATGATGATCGGCTACGCGATCATCCGCAGCGGGCTGCTCGACGGGGTCAACCTGCACGCATCCGGAGAGCTCGACGCAGCGCTGTCCGTGATCTGGGGACCCGTCCTCGATCTGATCGTGGATGTCGTTCCTTCCGCGTTCCTGTTCATCGTCGGGTTGCTCGTGATCCTGGCCTCGTTCAAGGTCCTCGACCTCGTCCTCCCCAAGGTCACGAGCGGATCGACCGCGAAGCGCGCCGCGTGGATGCGACGGCCCTGGACGATGTTCGCGCTGGGTTGCATCGTCGCGACGCTGACGCTCTCGGTGTCGGTGGCGCTGACGGTGCTGATCCCGCTCGCGGTGAAGGGGTACGTTCGCCGCGACGATGCGCTCCCGTACATCATGGGCGCGAACATCACGACCCTCGCCGATACGCTCGTCGTTGCGATGCTCCAGAGCGATCCTGTGGCCGCGCAGATCGTGCTCGCAGAGGCGATCGGGGTCACGATCGTGTCGCTGGCCATCCTCGCGTTCTGGTACCAGCCGGTGAAGCGGGGCGTGATCATGCTCGACGATTACTTCGTGGGATCGACCCGGCGGCTCGCCGTGTTCGTGGGGATCCTCTTCCTGCTCCCGGTGTCGTTCCTGCTCTCGGGCCTGTGGATCGGCCCGATCGTCCAATAGGCACGAGCCCCCGCACCTGTACCCTTCCGAGCCGCCGTGGATGACACCGAGACGACCGCTCCCGTGCCCGGCGCGGGCCTGAGAGCAAGCCTGTCCTTGCTCCGTCGCAACCGGGACTTCCGGGCGTTGTTCTTCGCCTCGGTGATCTCCCTGGGCGGTGATTGGTTCCTCTGGGTCGCCATCAACGGCCTGATCTACGAGGCGACGGGGAAGGCGCTCTACGTCGGTCTTGCGATCCTCGCGCAGGAGTTCGCCTTCTTCCTGGCGTCACCGATCGGAGGCGTGCTGGCGGACAGGGTCGACCGGCGGAAGCTGATGATCGTGTGCGACCTCGCCCGCGCGATCATCTGTGTCGCGTTCCTGCTCGTCGGACCGGACACGCTTTGGCTCGCGTACGTGCTGCTGCCCTTGCTCGCCTCCTTCGCCGCGCCGTTCGACCCCGCCTTCTCGGCCGCGACCCCCAACGTCGTCGAACCGGAAGACCTCCCCGCTGCGAACGCACTGAACGGGTCGCTCTGGGGAACGATGCTCGCGGTCGGCGCGGGGCTCGGAGGACTCATCAGTGCGAAGTTCGGTGCGGACACGGCGTTCATCGTCAACGCCGTCTCCTTCCTGGTCTCGGCCGCCCTACTCTCTTCGATCCGGCGCCGCTTCTCCGAGGCGCGGAAGGAGACCACGGAGCACCCCAGCGCCATCGAGGCCACCCGGGAGACGTGGCGCTTCGCGCGCCGGGACCATCGGGTCCTTTCCCTGCTTGCCGTCAAGTTCGGGTTCGGCGCGGCGGCCGGACTCCTCGCGCTGATCCCCGTGATGGCGCTCGACGTCTTCGATTCCGGCAACGTCGGGTTCGGGATCCTGATGGCGGCGCGCGGGGTCGGCGCGCTGATCGGCCCGTTCCTGGGCCACCGGATCGCAGGGCCGGGTCACCGCAGGCTCTTCCCCGCGATCGGACTCTCGCTCGCCGTGTTCGGCCTGGGGTACATGGCGCTCGGAGCGGCGCCGTCGCTGGCGATCGCCGCGGTGACGATCTGCGTCGCCCACCTGGGCGGCGGATCCCAATGGATGCTGTCCACCTACGGCCTGCAGGTGCTCGTCCCCGACCACATCCGCGGCCGGATCTTCGGCTTCGACTACATGCTGATCACGCTGTCGCTTTCGGTGTCCGCGGTGGTGGCGTCGGCCGTGGCCGATCAGATCGGAGCGCCGATCACGGTCACGATCCTGGGGGGCGTTGCGCTCGTCTGGGCGGGGGCGTGGTTCGTGCTCAGCCGCGGCGTTCGCAAGACCGGGCTCGACGGGTTCGCGGAACCCGATACCGACGCGGGCTCGGAACCGATCCCTTCGATCAGCTGAGCGCCTAGCCGACGGGCTCGTCCGGACGCCCGGGCGGGGCGGCGGGCGGCGGCTCCGGCGGCGTCGTCCCCGCAGGGGGCGTCGCGGGCGGAGCCGTCGACGGCTCGGACGGGGTGCCGAACGACACGCCGGGCGCACCCGCCTCGAAGCTCACCTTCGGCACGCCCTCGTCGCCACGCAGCGCCTCCTCCACCTCGAAGAACTCCTCTTCCTCGAAGTTGAACATGCCCGCGATGATGTTCGACGGGACGGACTGGACCCGACGGTTGTATTCGCGCACGTTCGCGTTGTAGAAGCGCCGAGCCGTCTGGAGCCGGTCCTCCGTGTTCGCGAGCTCCGCTTGCAGTGCCAGGAAGTTCTGGTTCGCCTTGAGGTCCGGGTAGTTCTCGACCACCGCGAAGAGCTGTCGAAGCGCGGCGACGAACGGCCCCTCCGCCGCGGCTTGGGCGGCCGGCGATCCCGTGGCGCCGGTCGCCATCGCGCGGGCCTGCGTGACGTTCTCGAGCACCTCCCGCTCGTGCGAGGCGTACCCCTTCACCGTCTCCACGATGTTCGGGATCAGGTCGTAGCGGCGCCGGAGCTCCGTGTCGATGTTGGCCCACGCGTCGCGGATCAGGTTCTTCTGCGAGACGAACCTGTTGTACGAAGCCACGCCCACAAGCGCGAGCACCACGACGATCCCCACGACGATCCAGAGAATCTCCACGTCCGTTCCTTTCCGTGCGCTCGCGCTCGACCGGTCGGCGGAAGCCTACCTACTTCGGGTACAGGGAGCGCACGACGGCAGGGATCTGCTCCCGGAACGTCTTGGCGGTCCCAAGCAGGTGGACCATCTCGGCCGGCGACACCCGATCGGTCCAGCACAACAGCCTGTCGCCGGCAACCTCGAAACCGTAGCCCTCCCCGTGACGGAGGAGCCAGTCCATCATGCGCGCGTCGCAGAACGCGGTCGCGAACCGCTCGTCGGCCCCCTTCACGTGGAACCGGCGGTTGAACTCCTCCGACTCGAACTCGATATCACGGAACGTGAGTGCGCCCGCGAACCGAGTGAGCAGGTTCTCCTCGCTGATCTGCAGCGGCGGACACACGGCGTCGACGAGCGTGATCAGGCAGTCGAACCGGTGGTAGCTCTTGGTCCGATGACCCTTCGAGTCCGAGGACTCCTCGTAGTACCAGTAGTCGAACGCGCGGACCTCCAGGTCCTGCCAGAAGCCCCACATCACGTTCTCGACCCCTCGGCCGTCCCCCTTCTGGAACAGGGAGAAGGGTTCCCCCGTCGTGTCGAAGGGATCCTCGAGCGAGAAGTCGAGGCGCAGACCGAGGGCGAGGGAACGCAGCTCGCGCTGACGCTCGAGCTTCCGCTGGTGTTGGTAGGTGATGATGCCGCCCGCCACCACGACGACGAGGACGACGATCAGGATCGGCACGACCTCGTTCATGTCGCGAGTATCGACCGCCCGCCGCTCGGAGCCAAGGCTGAGGAGTGCCGACGAGTTCAGCGCGCCTGGCCGAAGAGAGACTCGACCACAGGCGGCACGCGCGCCAGGAAGGTCGCCATCGTCTCCAGCGCCCAGCTCACGTCACGGTCGAGCCGTCGGGGCGTCCGGCACATCAGTACCCCGTCCAGGATCTCGAAGCCCGTCTCCGGCGGGAGCTCCTGCAGCCACGTGATCATCCGGGCGTCGACCAAGGCGTGCGCGAACCGCGGATCGTCCGACCGGACCTGGAACGCACGATTGAAGGTCTCGAGCTCGAACTCGATGTCACGTCCACCTATCGAGGTGGCGAGCCTGGACCCGATGCCTTCCGGGACGATCGAGAGGTTCGGCCACCCCGCGGGCACCGGCGTGGCGGCGCACGTGAAGTACCGATAGTCGCTCCGGGATGGGTCGCTCGACCTCGCGAACCAGTAGTCGATGACGACCACCTCCATCCCCCTCCACGAGCCCCACGACGTGTTCTCGATGTCCTTGGCGGTGGCCGCGTGTCCGAGAAGCGCGAACGGTCGCTCGAAGTAGCGAAGCGGGTCGCCCGGCGCCGAACGGAGCCCGAGCGACCGCGCCTGATCCTGATGCAGGTCCCTCCGGGGCCTCACCTTGAACCACCAGCCGAGGAAGAAGAGGAGTCCGAAGAAGCCGCACGTCGCGACCAGCCCGGGAAGCTGCCGCTTCGCTTCTGCGTCCCCGCCGAGCGCGAGGACCAGCATCCCGCCCAGAACGATCACGCCCAGCCAGAGCAGGAGCGTCCTGCTCGTCCGGACCCTCACCGAAGCGCCTCTCGCGCGAGCGAAACCACGTGAGGAGTATCGACCGAACCGGCCCGGCGGCGAACCCTTTTCTCCTATTCGACTCCCGTCGCCGCCTGCGCGCGCTCCTTCACGCGGAGCGCGACCCCGTCGCCACCTGTCTCGGCGACGACCGTATCGCCTTCACGAACCTCGGCGGACAGCAGCAGCATCGCGAGCGGGTCCTGGATCTCATGCTGGATCAACCGCTTCAGGGGGCGCGCCCCGAAGTGGGGGTCGTAGCCGGCGTTCGCCAGATACGTCTTCGCCTCGTCGGTGAGCTCCAGCCGGAGCTTGCGGTCGGCCAGCCGCTGCTGCAGACCACGGAGCTGGATCTCCACGATCCTCACGATGTCATCCCGGCTGAGCGAATCGAACACGACGACCTCATCGATCCGATTGATGAACTCCGGCCGGAAGTGCGCGCGGACGTCAGCCAGCACCTTCTCCTCGCGCTCCTCCGGCGAGGCGGTCGCGTCCTGGAAGACGGCGGCTCCGAGGTTGGACGTCATGATCACGATCGTGTTGCGGAAGTCCACGGTCCGACCCTGCCCGTCGGTGAGACGACCGTCATCGAGCAGCTGGAGCAGGACGTTGAACACATCGGTGTGCGCCTTCTCGATCTCATCGAGCAGCAGGACCGAGTACGGGCGCCTCCGGACCGCTTCGGTGAGCTGTCCTCCCTCTTCGAATCCGACGTAGCCGGGCGGCGCGCCGACCAGTCGCGACACCGTGTGCCGCTCCTGGTACTCACTCATGTCGATCCGGATCATCGCCCGGTCGTCGTCGAAGAGGAACTCCGCGAGGGCCCGGGCGAGCTCCGTCTTGCCCACCCCGGTCGGTCCGAGGAACAGGAACGAGCCGATCGGCCTATTCGGGTCCTGCAGGCCGGCGCGGGCACGGCGGATCGCGTTCGCGACCGCCGTGACCGCGGCGTCCTGCCCTACCACGCGCTCGTGAAGGGCCTCCTCGAGATGGACCAGCTTCTGCATCTCCCCTTCCAGGAGGCGTGACACCGGGATCCCGGTCCACTTGGCCACGACCGCCGCGACGTCTTCCTCCGTGACCTCTTCGTTCAACATCTTCAGTTCCGACTGGATCTGCTGGAGGCGCTCGTTCTCTTCCTCGATCTGCCGTTCCAACTCGACGATGCGACCGAATCGGAGCTCGGCGGCCTTCTCCAGGTCGCCGTCGCGCTCCGCCCGCTCCGAAGCCGCGCGCGTCTCCTCCAACTCCGACTTGAGGGTGCGGATCCTGTCGATCTGCTCCTTCTCCTGCTCCCAGTGCGCTCGCATCGCGCGCGAACGCTCCTCCAAGTCGGCGAGCTCCTTCTCGAGGCGTTCGAGGCGTTCCTTCGAGGCAGGGTCGGACTCCTTCTGGAGCGCGGCGCGCTCGATCTCGAGCTGCCGGATGCGCCGGTCCACCTCGTCGATCTCGACGGGCACCGAATCGATCTCGATGCGCAGGCGAGATGCGGCTTCGTCGATCAGGTCGATCGCCTTGTCCGGAAGGAACCGGCCCGTCACGTAGCGGTCGGACAAGACCGCGGCCGCCACGAGCGCCGGATCCTGGATCCGCACTCCGTGGTGTACCTCGTACCGCTCCTTCAAGCCGCGCAGGATCGCGATGGTGTCCTCCACCGAAGGCGGCTCCACGAGGACCGGCTGGAACCGCCGCTCGAGCGCGGCGTCCTTCTCGATGTGCTTGCGGTACTCGTCGAGCGTCGTGGCCCCCACGAGCCGCAGCTCCCCGCGTGCAAGCATCGGCTTCAGCATGTTGCCGGCGTCGACGGCTCCCTCGGCCGCACCGGCGCCGACGATCGTGTGCAGCTCGTCGATGAAGGTGACGATCTCGCCCCCGGAGTCGGCGATCTCCTTCAGGACGGCCTTGAATCGCTCCTCGAACTCGCCGCGGTACTTCGCGCCGGCGATCATCGCGCCGATGTCCAGCGCGATCAGCCGCTTGTTCTTGAGCGACTCGGGGACGTCGCCGTCGACGATCCGTTGCGCCAGACCCTCCACGATCGCGGTCTTCCCGACGCCGGGCTCGCCGATCAGGACGGGGTTGTTCTTCGTGCGGCGAGACAGCACTTGGATCACACGTCGGATCTCCTCGTCCCGGCCGATGACCGGGTCGAGCTTGCCCTTCCTCGCCTGCTCGGTGAGATCTCGTCCGAACCTCTCGAGCGCCTGGAAGGTCTCCTCCGGGTTCTGGGAGGTGACGCGATGGGATCCGCGGACCTCGGCCAGGGCGGCCAGGACGCCGTCGCGGGTGAGGCCGGCGTCGGTGAGCAGTCGTGAGACCGGCGCGTCCCCCTGGAGCATCGCGAGCAACAGATGCTCCGTCGAGATGTATTCGTCCGTGAGTTGCTCGGCCTCGCGGCCGGCAGCCTCCAGGAGGCGCGCGGTCGACGGCGACAGGCCGACCTGCACTCCCTCGGCGTAGACCTTGGGCTTGGCCTCGAGGGCCTCGTCGACCTTGTCCCGAAGTTGCTTCGGAACCACCCCCAGCTGATGCAGGAGCGGGAAGACCACGCCCTCGGGATCGGTGAGCAGCGCGTACAGCACGTGCTCGGGCTCGATCTGTTGATGGTGGCGCGCCGACGCCTGCTGGTGCGCTTCCTGCAGCGCCGCCTGCGACTTGATCGTCAGCCTGTCGAGGTCCATCCATTCCTCTCCTTCTCGAAGTCACCCCTGGTCATGCCGTACATCAGGTAGTCGCGAGGCTCACCCTTGGTGGGCATGAACCCTCGGAGCGTGCCCTCGAGCCCGAATCCCAGAAGCTCCGCCACGCGACGCATCGCTTCGTTGTCGACGTCGGTCGTGAGCTGCACCCGATGGGCGTGCTCCTCCTCGAACAGGTGCGTGACGAACAACGCGAGCGCCCTGCGTCCGATGCCGGAGCCTCGGGCGGACGGGTCGAAGACCTCGATCCCGATCTCGAACACGCCCGGCGGCAATCCCATGTCCGGCTGTCGTGCCTGGATCTCACCCGCGAGCCGCCCGCCCGTCACGATCCCCAGGAGCAACTCCCCGTGATTCACGCGGCCGCTGTTCGCGATCCGATCCCGCAGCTTCCGACGTCCGGCCTCGCTGGGGTCTGCCCATGGCTCGTCCGAATGCATCCGCGCAGCCCAAAGCGCCTCGAGGTCGCCGGGCTTCAGGGGCCGGAGGGACACGTCGTTGCTCAACCACGCCTCCGGAGCCAGGGTGGTGAGAAGACGCTCGACAGCGGCACGATCGCCACGCTGGCATGCTCGCCGGACATCGGGATCGCGTGGCTCTCGAGTCGCTCCTCCAGCTGCGCGACCCTGACGCGGACGCGGTGCAGCTCCTCCTCGAGGGCCATGATCCGTTTCGCTCCGGCGAGGTTCACGCCCTCCTGGGTGAGCCGCTGGATGCGTCGCAGCCGGTCGATGTCCGCCTCCGAGTACCGCCTCGTGTTGCCGCTGGTGCGATGTGGCCGCACGAGGCCCTTCCGTTCGTAGATCCGCAGTGTCTGCGGGTGCACGCCCGCCAGCTCCGCCGCCACGCTGATGATGTACACGGCACGGCGATCCGGTCCGTTCATCGACTCCCATCCGTCAGGATCCACCACCATCTCCTCAGTTCACTCCCAGTCGTTTGCGGGGAGACTCCTTCGACACGTCGCGGAGCTTGCCCAACAGCTCCTTCTCCTCCTTGGAGAGTTTCTCCGGCACATCTACCTTCACCTTGGCGAGCAGGTCTCCACGCCGCCCACCCTTCCTCGGCGCACCGCGGCCCTTCACACGGAACGTCGTGCCGCTCGGCGTGCCGGCCGGCACCTTGAGGGTGACCGGCCCATTCAGGGTCGGCACCTCGACGTTGGCGCCGAGGGAAGCCTCCGGGTAGGAGATCGGCAGATCCAGCGTGAGATCGTCGCCTCGGCGACCGAAGACGGGGTGTGGCTTCACGGCGACCTTCACGTAGAGATCGCCGGGAGCCCCGCCGGCCAGACCCGGCTCCCCCTTCCCCTCGAGACGGATCCGCGCGCCGTTGCGCACGCCCGCCGGGATCTTGACCTGCAAGGTGCGGGTCCGGCGCTCCGCGCCGGACCCGCCACACTTGGTGCACGGGGTTTCGACGATCCGTCCGGCCCCGCCGCATCGCGGGCACGGTCGGGACATCGAGAAGAACCCTTGGTTCTCTGCGATCTCGCCGGTGCCCGCGCACTGCGGGCACGTGACGGGAGTGGTTCCCGGCTCGGCGCCCGAACCGTGGCAGCGAGAACAGACGGCCGGGCCATCGATCCTGATCGGCGCGGTCGTACCCGACATCGCCTCGTCGAACGAGAGGGTGACCTCGGTCTCCAGGTCCGCCCCGCGCCGGCCGGCTGCCGCACGGCCGCCCCGGGCTCGCCCGGCGCCACCGAAGAGCCCACCGAACAGATCGGAGAGATCGTCGGCGTTCACCTGCTCGTACCGAACGCCACCCGGATACCCCCCGGCGCCGGTCGCGGCGCCGGTCGCGCCGCCCGGCCACCCCGAGCCGGCGCCACGGCCGAACCCGGGGCCGAACCCCGACGCGCTCATGTCACGGACCTGGTCGTAGGCCTTCCGCTTCTCCGGATCGCCGAGGACGTCGTACGCGGAGGAGACCTCCTTGAAGCGCTCCTCGGCGTCCGCGTCGCCCTGCTTGGTGTCAGGGTGATGCTGCTGAGCGAGCTTGCGGTACGCCTTCTTGATCTCGGCGGCGCTCGCGTTCTTGGGCACGCCGAGGACCGCGTAGTAGTCCTTCTCGAACCACTCCCTGCGGGGCTCTTCCGCCACGCGTCACTTCCTCTCGACCCGCACTCCGGCCGGCCGGAGGACCCGGCCTTTCAGTGTGTAGCCGGGGCGCAGCACGTCGGCCACCATGGGATCGCCCTCGCCATCCCCCGTCTGCATCAACGCCTCGTGCGTCTCCGGGTCGAACGGCTTGCCCTGCGCATCCATCCGCTCGAGCCCTTCTGCGCGCAGCGTGTCGAGGAGCTTCGCGTAGACCAGCTCGACACCGTGCAGGAAGCGATCGAAGTCCGGCCTGTCCTGGGCGTGCATCAGGGCGAGGTCGAAATCGTCCAGCACCTCGAGAAGGCGGCGGAAGACCGGCTGTGCCGCTTGCTCGACCGCAGTGGTCTGTTCGCGGAGGACCCGCTTCCGGTAGTTGTCGAACTCCGCCTGCAGCCGCTGGAGATGGTCGCGGTACTGCTCGACCTCGGCGGCGGGGTCGTCGGAGGTGTGGGCCAGCTCGTCCGCCGGTCGGCTGTCGAACGCGTCGGCGACGTCGCGCGCGGTCTCCTCTGCCGCGCGATCGTCGTCGGCCCGAGCCGAGGGGCGTTCCGCCTCGTCGTGTTCGTCGCGGTCGCTTCCCTCGGTCATGACGAGCCGCCTTCGTCGACGATCTCGCCTTCGACGACGTCGTCCTCGCTTTCCTGCTCACCGTCCCCGGTCGGGGTCGAGGCCTCTTCGCCGGCGCCGCCGGCAGCCTGCGCCTGCGCCGCCTGCTCGTGCATCTGCTGGCTCACCTTCTGCCAGACCTGCATGAGCGACTCACTTGCGGAGCGGAGCGTCTCCACCTCCGCCGCCTCGTCCTTCAACGCCTGCTTGAGCTCGTCGTTCTTCGACGTGAGCTCGGCCTTGTCGGCATCGGAGAGCTTGTCCCCGTTGTCCTTGAGGAACGTCTCGACCTGGTAGGTCAGCTGATCCGCCTGGTTCCGTGCCTCGGCCGCCTCCCGCCGCTTGTGGTCTTCGGCGGCGAATGCCTCCGCCTCCTTCATCATGCGATCGATCTCGTCCTTGGAGAGCGCGGTGCCTCCCGTGATCGTCATCGCCTGCTCCTTGCCCGTCGCGAGGTCCTTCGCGCTCACGTTCACGATGCCGTTGGCATCGATGTCGAACCCGACCTCGATCTGAGGCACGCCGCGGGGAGCCGGCGGGATCCCGGTCAGGTGGAACCGCCCGAGCGACTTCACGCCCGGCGACATCACCGTCTCCGCTTCTCCCTGAAGGACGTGGATCTCGACCGTCGTCTGGTTGTCGTCGGCGGTCGTGAAGATCTCCGACTTGCGCGTGGGGATCGTCATGTTCCGCTCGATCAGCTTCGTGAAGAGGCCGCCCTTGGTCTCGACGCCGAGCGAGAGCGGGGTCACGTCCAGCAGGAGGATGTCCTTGACGTCGCCCTTGAGGACGCCGGCCTGGATGGCCGCACCTACCGCCACGACCTCATCGGGGTTGACACCCTTGTGCGGGTCCTTGCCGCCGGTCAGATCCCTGACGAGATCCTGGATCATCGGCATCCGGGTGGACCCGCCGACGAGGATCACGTGGTCGATCGCGCTGGCGTCCTTGCCCCAGTCCTTGATCGCTTGCTCGAACGGTCCGCGGCAGCGATCCACCAGGTCGGCGGTCATGCGCTCGAACTCGGTCCGCGTGAGCTTCTCCTCCAGGTGCAGCGGTCCGTCGGGACCGGCGCTGATGAAGGGCAGGTTGATCGTGGTCTCTGTCACCTGCGACAGCTCGATCTTCGCCTTCTCCGCAGCCTCCTTGAGGCGCTGCATCGCCATGCGGTCCTTCGAGAGGTCGATCGAGTAGTTCCCCTTGAACCGTTCGACCAGCCAATCGATGACTCGCTCGTCCCAGTCGTCGCCTCCGAGCTGGGTGTCACCGTGGGTCGCCTTCACTTCCACGACGCCCTCGCCGATCTCGAGCAGCGAAACGTCGAACGTGCCACCACCGAGGTCGAACACGAGGATCGTCTGCTCGGTCTGCTGCTTGTCCAGCCCGTAGGCGAGCGCCGCCGCCGTCGGCTCGTTGATGATGCGGAGCACCTCGAGACCGGCGATCTGTCCCGCTTCCTTGGTGGCCTGGCGCTGGGCATCATCGAAGTACGCGGGCACCGTGATCACGGCCTGCGTGACGGTGTCCCCGAGGAACGCCTCCGCGTCGCGCTTCAGCTTGTTGAGGATCTGGGCGGAGATCTCCTGGGGCGTCCACGCCTTCCCGTCGATGTCGACCGACCAGTCCTTGTCACCCATGTGGCGCTTGACCGACCGGATCGTTCTGTCGGGGTTGGTGATGGACTGCCGCTTGGCGACCTCACCCACCAAGATCTCGCCCGTCTTGGAGATCGCGACGACCGATGGCGTCGTCCGGGAACCCTCCGCGTTCGGGATGACGACCGGTTCCCCCGCTTCCAATGCAGCGACCACCGAGTTCGTCGTACCGAGATCTACACCCACCGCTCGTGCCATTGAGGAGCCTCCTTATGTTCGTTCTCTCGTGCAGATCTCCTGCACGCGCATATGCTCAGGTTACAAGTCTGAGTGCCTCATTGGCAACTTTCCTTCTGCACTCCTTGATGGGCGTCGGCCGGGGGGAACCTCTGGGGCACGGAATGGCTCACCGCCTCTTGATCGGAAACAGGTTCAAGGCAGAAGCCCTTTCTTCCGATGGATTGACCTAGACACAAAGGACCGGTCCTGCCCGGGGACCGGACCTACCACAGAAGGACTCCACCGAAAGGACGAGAGTGGCAACCTCGAGCTTGACGCTGCGTAACCGAAAGAGCACTCATCCGGCCGTGGCGCACACGGTCGACGCCCTGCTGATGCAGGAGCGCAAGCGATGGGCGATCCACATCCACGACGGGCTGACCCAGTCCGTCACCAGCGCCGTGCTCGAGCTGCAGGGGCTCCAACACCGGATCAGGACGGAGCCCGAAGACGTGCTCGCCACGCTGCACGAGGTCGAGGTCGCCATCCGGAACGACCTCCGACACATCCGCCAGATCCTCTTCGAGCTCGACGGGGAAACACCTCGTCGCGAGCCTCCTCTCGCCACCTTCGTGAACGACCTGGTCGAGCGCTGGCACCTGCCCGCGCGGGTTTCGATCGAGGGCGAGGTGGATCGGATCCCCGATCAGATGCTCGAGACGGCGAACGCGATCGTGGCCGAAGCGATGGCCAACGCGGCCAAGCACTCCGGCGCCCCTGAGGTCTCGGTACGGATCAGGGCCGGACTCGACGAGCTTCGGATCGAGGTCGAGGACCGGGGCAACGGCATCGTCGCTGCCGAGGCCGACGGAGATCCGCACTTCGGTCTCCGACTCATGCGCGACCAAGCAGAACGGATCGGCGGCACCATCGAGATCGAATCCAACCCCGGAAGCGGCACCCGCGTGGTCGCCGTGCTCCCCGTCGGAGGGCGAGGTGATGAAGGATGAACATCCTGATCGTGGACGACCACGCGCTGGTGCGTCGTGGCCTGCATTACGTGGTGAAGGAAGGGTTCCCTGACGCTGAGATCACCGAGGCGGACAGCGCCGCGTCGGCCCTCGAGCACATCAGCAACGGTGTCAACCCCGACCTCGCGTTGGTCGATGTGCGCATGCCGGACCTCGACGGTCTCGAGCTGCTCCGAGCTCTCAGGATCGAGAAGCCCGACATGCCGGTCGTCATGCTCTCGACATACGACAATGCGCCGTACGTGAAGCGTGCATTGGCCGACGGTGCATCCGGCTATCTCCTGAAGGACGCGACACCCGAGGACCTCGCGCAGGCGATCAACGTGGCGCTCTCCGGAAGCGGCAACGTGCTCTCGCCCAGGGTGATCCAGAACCTGTTCGAGGAGCACGAGGCATCAGGCCGCGACCACGGCGGCAACGGGCGCCGGGGCGAGTACAACCTGACGCAGCGCGAGCACGACATCCTGGAGCTCCTGGCCGAAGGCCGGGCGAACCGAGAGATCGCGCAGCACCTCTATCTGTCGGAGAAGACCGTCAAGGCGCACCTCGCCGCGATCTTCCGGAAGCTCGGCGTCACCAACCGGACGCAGGCCGCGATGATGGCCGTCCAGATGGGCGTGGGCCCGGTCCCCGGGGCCTTGGTCCACGAATAGCGCGTCGGCTCAGTTGTTGAAGTCTTGGAAGAAGCGACTCGCCGTGGGGCCGCGCTGGCCCTGGTACTTGCTGCCGGTCCCTCCATACGGGGTATCCGCCGGCGTCGTCAGGCGGAAGAACGAGATCTGGCCGATCTTCATCCCGGGATAGAGCGTGATCGGCAGGTTCGCCACGTTCGAGAGCTCGAGGGTGAGATACCCGTCCCAGCCCGGGTCGACGTAGCCCGCCGTCGAGTGGATCAAGAGCCCCAAGCGGCCGAGTGAGGACTTGCCCTCGAGCCGGGCCACCAGGTCATCCGGAAGGGCCACGCGCTCGAGCGTCGAGCCCAGCACGAACTCCCCCGGGTGAAGGATGAACGCCTCATCCGGCTTCGTCTCGACCAGCTCCGTGAGATCGGGCTGCTCTTGCTTGACGTCGATGTAGGGATACCGGGAGTTCGCGAACACCCGGAACTCGGAGTCGACGTGCAGGTCGACCGATGACGGTTGGACGCATGCGGGATCGAAGGGATCGATCACGATGCGGCCGGCCTCGATCTCTTCCCTGATCGTGCGGTCGGACAGGATCATCGCGCGGATGCTACTAGGCGTCCGAAATCGAGGCGTTGGAGACCGTGATCCAGCGCTCCAGCGTCCCGGCCGCCTTCCCCTCGTCGATCGACGCGGCGGCGAGGCGAAGCCCTTCCTCGATGTCGGAGGCGATGCCGGCGACCTCGAGCGCGGCGCCCGCGTTCAGCAGGACGACGTCTCGCTTCGGTCCCTGCTCCCCGTCGAGCACCGAGCGGGCGATGCCTGCCGACTCGGCGGGGCCGCCACCCCGCAGATCGTCTCGGGTCGCGCGCGCGATCCCGTGGGCCGCGGGATCGAGGCGGCTCTCCCGGACCTCCCCGTCACGCACCTCGAGCACCATCGACGGACCCGTGATCGTGAGCTCGTCGAGCCCGTCCTCTCCCCGGAACAGTTTGGCGCGCGTCCCCCGCCGCGCGAGCACCTCGGCCATCAGCGGCAGCATGCGCTCGTCGGAGACGCCGACGACCTGGGCGGCGGGACGAGCCGGATTCGTGAGCGGTCCCAGGAAGTTGAAGGAGGTCGGCACCCGGAGCTCCCCGCGGACCGGCCCCGCATGCCTGAAGGCCGGATGGAAGACCGGCGCGAACATGAAGCCGATTCCCGCCTTCGCGAGGCAACGCTCGACCCCCGTGGCGTCGAGATCGATCTTCACGCCCAGCGCCTCGAGGAGATCCGCGGAGCCGCAGTGGCTCGATGCGGCGCGGTTGCCGTGTTTGGCGACCGGGACGCCGGCCCCGGCCACCACGATCGCCGAGAGCGTCGAGATGTTGAGCGTGCCGCTGCGATCGCCGCCGGTTCCGCACGTGTCGAGCACGGGCGCCGGCGGCGAGACGGGGTGGGCGAACTCCAGCGCCGTGCGGGAGAGACCGTCGAGCTCGTCGACGGTCTCTCCCTTGGTTCGCAGCGCCATGAGGAATCCGCCCACCTGCCCGGGCGTCACATCCCCGGACATGATCGCTCGCATCGCCGCGGCGGCCTCCTCGGCCGATAGCGCCTCGTGCGAGACGAGGCGCTGCAACGTGCGTGGCCAGAGGTCGGGGTCGGGCTCGCCCATGAGGGCCGCACGCTAGCACTTGGCATCGCGTGGATGGAGCTCAGAGGGGTGTCTAGACTGTGGCTCCGCCGCCCTCGGGTGGCGCCACGCGGGTGTGGTTCAATGGCAGAACGCGAGCTTCCCAAGCTCGAAACGGGGGTTCGATTCCCCTCACCCGCTCTCTTCCCGTTCCCGCACCCCTCGGAACACGTCGCTGCTCAGCGGCGAACGCAGAGATCGACCACCGTCCTTCCCGGGATGTGCAGGGTCTCGGGCAGCTCTCGCGAGAGCTGGCGGACCCGGTCGAGAAGGTCCCGCCTCACCGGCTCCGGCATCGATGCCACATCGCTCGAGGTCGCGTAGAGATCGGCGAGGTGAGTCGCCGGGATGTCATGGGTCACGCGGAACTCACGGCGCTCGAAGGGACCGAAGCCCTCGGCCGTGTCTGGGACCTCAGCCCACGACCGATACGCGGTTGCGATCTCGTTCGACCCGCGTACCGCCTCGACGACCTCGTCGATCTCGCGCAGACCCGGGATCGCCAGCTCTTCTTCCTCGAGTGCCCACGCCCAGAACAGGGCGAGCACCCCACCGGGGTGAAGGACGCGATGGATCTCTGCGAACGCGGCCTCTCGCTCGAAATGATGGAAAGCGTTCCCCACGACGACCGCATCGACCGACCCGTCGGCCGATGGCATCGCCTCCGCGGTTCCTCCCTCGATGCGAACCGCGGGCAGGCGCTCCTCCAGCATCGCCCGCATGTTCGCGGCGGGCTCGACCGCGATCACGTCGACGCCGAGAGGTGCGAACCGTCTCGACAGCTGGCCGGTCCCAGCGGCGAGATCGACGACGACCGACCCAGCCTGGAGGGAGCCTCGCTTCGCGACCCAGGCAACCGCTTCGGGTGCGTAGCTCGGGCGGAGCTCGTCGTAATCGAACGCGTTGACGATCTCGAAGCTGAACCGGGAGGACATCGGTTCACACTGCGACGCAGAGGTCGACGACGGTCCTCCCGGGGAGGTGCAGGGTCTCGGGGAGTCCGCGCGACAGGTGCCTGATGCGGTCGAGCAACCACGCTCGGGTGGGCTCGGGGAGCGAGAGCACGTCGCTGAAGGTCGCGTAGAGATCCGCGAGCCGCGCCGCCGGCAGGACGTGGGTCGCGGGGAACTCCCGGCGATCGAACGGACCGAACCCGTCCACCGTGAGCGGCGGCTCGGACCACGATCGGTGGGCGGCCATGATCTCGGCCTCGGCATGGGTCCCGTCGATGGCCTCGTAGATCGCTCGCATGCCGGGGATCTTCTGCTGCTCCTCCTCGGCCGGCCAGGCCCAGAACACGGCGAGGGCTCCTCCCGGGCGCAAGATGCGATGGATCTCCGCCATCGCCGCGTCGCGCCCGAAATGGTGGAAGGCGTTGCCCACGACGACGGCATCGACCCCGCCGTCGTCGAACGGCATCGACTCCGCCGTCGCCACGATCGCTCGGACCGTCGGGAATCGTTCCTCCAGGACCGCTCGCATGTTGCCCGCAGGCTCCACGGCGATCACGTCGACACCGAGCTGCAGGAACCAACCCGAGAGGCGGCCCGTGCCCGCCGCGAGGTCGACCACACTCGAACCGGGGCCGAGACCGCCGCGCTCAGCAACCCAGGCGACCGCCTCCGGCGCGTACTCGGGCCGGAGCTCGTCGTAGTCGAGCGCATCGACGACCTCGAAGCTGAAGCGTTCGGACACGATTGAAGATGGTATCGGGGCGCGGTTACTCGTGGCCGAGGTAGCGCGGCGCCGTGGGGCAGATGTCCTTCAGGGGACAGATCCCGCAGCGGGGCGTCGGCGCCTTGCAGATCTCCCGGCCGAGCCGGATCAGGGCGACGTGGAGCGGCGTGCGGAGCCCCTCCGGGACCAGCTCGTGCAGGATCCGGTCCGCTCGCTCCGCGGATGACTTCGCAGGCACCAGCCCGAGGCGCTTCGTCACCCGGTGCACGTGCGTATCCACCGGCATCGCGTCCCGGCCCAGCGAGAAGGAGAGCACTACGGCCGCGGTCTTGGGACCGACGCCGGGCAACGACATCAGCTCCGCCCGAACGTCGTCGTCGGACAGGTCCGCGAGAGGGGACAGGTCGAAGGTGCCGCGCCGCTCGACGACCTCGCGCAGGATCGCCTGGATGCGCGGCGCCTTCGTGTCCGCGAGCCCACCCGAGCGGATCGCGTCCGCGACCGCTCGGGTCGGCGCGCGGACCACGCCCTCCCAGTTGGGGAACGCGGCGCGGAGGCTCTCGAACGCCCGCTCCGCGTTGATGTCGCTGGTGTGCTGCGACAACACGGTGAGGATCAGCTCATCGAGCGGGTCGGACCGTCTCGGGGGCACGAGCTCCCCGTACCGCTTCTGGAGCCGGTTGAGGACGGTCCGGGCCCGGCGCCGGAGGACGGCCGGCGGGGCCGGGTCCGTCACGCCGGGACGTCGCCGCGGGCGGCGTTGCGGAACTGCGTGAGCGAGGGCTCGAAGCTGAGCTTGATCGATCCGGTGGGACCGTTGCGGTGCTTCGCGAGGATCAGCTCGGCTTCCTTCTTCTTCTCCGGGTCGGAATCGTCGCGGTGGATGAACGCGACGACGTCGGAGTCCTGCTCGAGCGACCCGCTCTCGCGGAGGTCGGACAGCTGGGGACGCTTGTCGGCGCGCGTCTCCGGATTGCGGTTCAGCTGGGAGAGCGCGAGCACCGGGATGTGCAATTCCTTGGCGAGGAGCTTGAGCGAGCGACTGATCTCGGCGACCTCCTGCTGGCGGTTGTCGGGACGGCGGACCGCGGCGGAGGTCATCAACTGCAGGTAGTCCACGATGATGAGCGCGAGGCCCTGCTTGCTGCTCCGCATCCGCCGGGCCTTGGCGCGGACGTCGACGATGTTGACGTTGCCGGAATCCACGATGGAGAGCGGGGCGTCGTGCAACCGCTCGGCCGCCTGAACCACCCGGACCCAGTCGTCCGGCCCGACCCGCTTGCTGCGGATCCGGTCCCAAGGCACCCGCGCGGCGGAGCAGAGCATCCGCATCCCGACCTCGTGCCGTGACATCTCGAGCGAGAACACCGCGACCGACCCGCCGCCCACGGCCACGTTGTGCGCGATGTTGATGGCCAGCGATGACTTCCCGATCCCCGGCCGGGCGGCGATGATCACGAGGTTGCCGGGCTGGAGTCCGGACGTGAGCTCGTCGAGGTCGCGGAACCCTGTGGGGAGCCCCGTGTAGGCCGCCTCACGATGCTGGATCTGCTCGAGCTCGAGCATCGCGCCGTCGATCAGCTCCCGGAGGGTCGCGACCTCATCCTGATCGTCGCGGCGCGCGACGTCGTAGATCCGCTGTTCGGCGGCATCGGCAACGCCTTCGGGGTCCTCAGGAGCCGAATACGCCATGTCCATGACGTCGGCGGCCGCCCCGATCAGTCTCCTGAGCAGGGCGGCCTGCGCGACGATCCGCGCGTAGTGCGCGGCGGAGGCCGGGGTCGGGACCTGGTCGGCGAGGTCCCGGATATACAGAGGGCCGCCGACGTCATCGAGCGTCCCCTTGCGCCGGAGGGCTTCCACCGCGGACAACTGATCGACGGGGTCGCCGCGCGCGTACAGCTCGCGGAGCACCTCGAAGATCCGCCCGTTGGCAGATCGGTAGAAGTCCTCGGTCTGCAGGAGTTCGACGACGTCGGCGATGGCCTCGGCCGACAACATCATCGAGCCAAGGGCCGCCGCTTCCGCCTCCACGTTGTGGGGCGGGATGCGGGCGTCCCCGTTCCGAGGAAGGCGGACGACGTCGTCAGCCGTGCGGACGATACCGCTCACCCCCTGTCCCCAGTCCCGGTCTCCGAGTTGGGGACGTTACGCCCGGCAGGGGTGGGCGCATAGTGGAGAACGTTGGGGGATTGTTCCCGCGCAGGTCGCATCGAAATGTTTCCTGTCACTCCACCGGTGACCTGCGGGAACGGGCTGGGGACAACATGGGGACAACTGTGAGTATCGCCACCGACATGCTTCTGCCCGGCTCAAATACCTTGCGAGAGAGAGCACCTTAACGAGCCGTCCGAACGCTCGTTCGGAAGAGTGCGTCGCGTGGCCCGCGGGGGTGGGCCACGCGACCGGTGCTACGCCTCGGGCTGCACGTCGATGGTGATGACCGGATCCACCTCGGGGTGGAGGCGGACCGTCACCTCGTGCGTTCCGATCGACCTGATGGGCTCGTCGAGGTGGACGGCCCGTCGATCGATGGGGACGCCCGTCTGCGCCGACAACGCCTCCGCGATGTCGGCCGCCGTCACCGAACCGAAGAGCTTGCCCTCCTCGCCGGCGCGAGCCTTCACCACGACCGGCGTCTGGACGAGGCGGGCGGCCAGGGTCTCGAGCTCGCCCTTGCGAGCATCGATCCGCGCCTCATGGGATCGCTTGAGGCTCTCGGCGTGGCGCATGGTCCCCTTCTCCGCCTTGACCGCGAGGCCGCGCGGGATGAGGAAATTTCGCGCGTAGCCATCCGCGACCTCCGCGACATCCCCGGGATCGCCCAGCCGCTCGACGGTCTTCTGCAGGATGATCTTCATGCGCTTTCCTCCTGGGGGCTACGCTCGGGCAACACTTCGGCCCTCGCTTCTTGAGCCCCCAGACCCCTTTCCTGCTGGGGGCTACGCTCGGGCAACACTTCGGCCCTCGCTTCTTGAGCCCCCCAGACCCCTCATCGACTCGAGTACGGCAGCAGGGCCATCTCGCGGGCGTTCTTGACGGCGGACGCCACGTCCCGCTGGTGCTGGACGCAGTTGCCGGTCACGCGCCGAGCACGGATCTTGCCGCGGTCCGAGACGAACTTGCGCAGCATGATCACGTCCTTGTAGTCGACGCGGTCGACCTTGTCCTTGCAGAACTGGCAGTACTTACGCTTGCCGCGCTTCTGCCAGGCCTTGTCGTCCTTCTCGCGACGCCGCTTCGGACCGCCGCGCTCCTTCGGCCCTGCGCCCCTACCCGCCATCGAGAGGAGATTCCTCCTGGTCGGTGCCGCCGCCCACGGGCGCGGCCACCTTCTCGCCCCAGTCACCCGAGCTGGAGGCACCGCCGGAGCGGGCCTGGCGCGTCACGGCCGCCGTCGCCCACTTCAGGCTCGGGGCGATCTCGTCTGCCTCGACCTCGATCGCGGAACGCTTGTCGCCGTCCTGGTTCTCCCAGGTCCGGTAGTTGAGCCGGCCGGCCACGATCACACGGGTCCCCCGGGTGAGGGACTCGGCCGCGTTCTCCGCCAGCGTGCGCCATGCGTTGATCGAGAAGTACGACGTCTCGCCGTCCTTCCACTGCCCGCTCGGATCCTGGAATCGGCGGTTGACGGCCATCCGGAACTTGCACACCGCCGCGCCGTTGGGCGTGTAGCGGAGCTCCGGGTCATCGGTCAGGTTGCCGACCAGGGTCACTTGGTTGTCCGTTGCCATGGTTCGTTCACTCCCCTTGGGGTGTCGCGTCTCCGCCTGCGGAGGCGGGGGAAGTTGCCAGCTGCTTCTCACGCTTGGTGGGCAGGACGACCACCTTGTGGCGCAGGACCTCGTCCGCGAGGTTCAGCACGCGCTCGAGCTCGAGCTGTGCGACCGGCTCCGCCGAGAACGTGATCACGACGTAGTAGCCCTCGTTGCGGTCGTCGATCTCGTAGGCGAGCCGGCGCCTGCCCCAGCGCTCGGTGTTCCGCACCTGCCCGTCGTGCTTCGCAACGACCGCAGCGATCCGGTCCGTCGCGGTACCCACCAGGGCCTCGTCGGCCTCAGCAGGCAGGATGAGCATGCATTCGTACTCCCTCAAACTCCACCTCCTCTGGTCTGGACGGCCCCCCTCGAAGGGGAGCAGGAAGTCCTGAGGGTCGTCCAGCAGTGTACGGGACCTGTGAGGAAGCTAGCACCCAGGTACGACACCGGGCTTCGCCGGGCCGAAGCGGCGTCGCGGATACACTCTGCGGAACTGCCGTGCACTTCGCCAAGAGCTGCTAAGGAGGCGCGAGCGATGACGAACATCCACGACCTCAAGGCGTGGAAGGCGGGCGGGCGGAGGTTCACGATGCTCACCGCCTACGACTTCCCTACCGCCCAGATCCTCGACCGGGTCGGAGTCCCCGTGCTGCTGGTGGGCGACTCCGTCGGGAACAACGTGCTCGGGTACGAGGACACCCTTCCGGTCACGATGGAGGAGATGCTCCACCACACCCGCGCGGTGTCCAGGGGAGCGGATCGGGCCATGGTGGTCGCCGATCTCCCCTTCCTGTCGTACCAGGTCTCTCTCGAGGACGGCGTCCGCAACGCCGGCCGCCTCATCAAGGAGGGAGGGGCGCAGGCGGTGAAGCTCGAGGGACCTCACCTGGAGCTCGTCCACCGCCTGGTCGAGATCGGGATCCCCGTGATGGCCCACGTCGGGCTCACACCCCAATCGGTGCACGCGATGGGCGGGTATCGGGTCCAGGGTCGCGGCGAGGCGGCCCAGCGCGTGGCCGAACAGGCGGAGCAGCTCGAGAAGGCCGGTGCGTTCTCGATCGTGCTCGAGGCGATGCCCGCCGAGCTCGCGGGCGAGATCACCGGGTCGTTGCAGATCCCCACGATCGGCATCGGCGCGGGTCCCTCGTGCGACGCCCAGGTCCTGGTGATCAACGACCTCCTGGGGATCACCGAGAAGCCGCCCAAGCTCGCGAAGAAGTTCGCGGACCTCCGCGGCGTCATGACGGAGGCCGTCGAGGAGTTCATCCGCGAGGTGGAGGCCGGGACCTTCCCCGACGACGACCATTCCTACGACTAGCGTCTCCCACCGCCGCGGCTCGGGCCTACACTCCCGGCGTGGCCGATGACGCGGTTCCCGGGAGCGCTCCACGAGAGCGAACGGACGCGGACGAGTCGTCTCGGAGAGCAGATCTCGTTGCGAAGCTGACGCACGAGATCCGCGGTCCGGTCTCCACGATCAGAGGGCTCACCGGCACGACACTCATGCATTACGAGCGTCTGAGCGACGACGAGCGGAAGGAGTTCCTTCAGCTGATCCGGCACGAGGCCGACCGGCTGGAGCGCGCCGTCGAGCAGGTCGCGCTCGCCCTCAAGCTGGATGCCGGGGCGCTTCGTTTCGACATCCGGCCGCACGATCTCGGGGGCATCGTCCGGGATGCGGCGTCGGACGCGGAGACCGGCGATCGTCCGTTCGAGGTCGACGTCGCCGAGGATCTCGAGACGCCGGCCGACAGGACGTACATCGCCGCGCTCGTCCGTCAGCTGGTCGACAACGCATCGACCTACTCGCCGCCGGAGGCCCCGATCGCGGTCCACCTTCGACGGGACGGCGACGACGCGCTCATCGAGGTCATCGATCGAGGCCCCGGCATCCCGCCGGACAAGCGGGAGGCGGTCTTCGAGCGATTCGCCGACTGGCGTCCTCCCGGCTATGAGGATCGTCCCGGGACCGGGCTCGGGCTCTTCATCAGTCGCGCGATCGCCCGTGCACACGGAGGCGACGCTTCGATCGCCGACGGTCCAACGGGGGGTACGATGCTCATCGTCCGGCTTCCTGTGGAGAGATGAATGGCGGTTGTTGGGTGACCACGCTCCTGATCTGCGATGACCACAAGGTCTTGACGGACGCATTGGCCACGGTCGTCGGGCTCGATGACGATCTCCAGCTGGTGGCGCCGCCCGTGCACGATCCGGAGACCGCGATCCAGCTCTCCGCCGAGCACCTGCCCGACGTCGTGCTGATGGACATCGTCTTCAAGGGCGGCATGTCGGGGATCGATGCCACGCGCCGGATCAAGGAGATCTCTCCGGCGACGAAGGTCGTCATCATGACCGCCCACGACGAGGATCGCCTGCTCGTCGAAGCGGTCGAAGCGGGCGCGTCGGGCTTCCTCGGGAAGGGCGAGGCCGTCGAGGAGGTCCTCGCCGCGGCCAAGGCCGCGGCCGAAGGCGAGGTCCTGATCGATCCCGCCACGCTCACGCGCCTCCTCGCACAGGTCGCCCTCGAGCGTGAGGCTCGCCGCGAGGCGACGACGCTCCTGGACGACCTGACGGACCGCGAGCGCGAGATCCTCCAGCTCCTCGCCGAAGGCATGAGGAACGAGGGCATCGCCACGAAGCTGTTCATCAGCCCGCAGACCGTCCAGACCCATGTGCGGAACATCCTCGGGAAGTTGCGCGTGCACTCCAAGCTCGAGGCGGTCGCGTTCGCCGTCAAGCACGGCGCGATCACCGTCTAGGAGAGCTCCTCTCGGGGGCTCCCACGACTCCTCCCGGCAGGGCTCAAGTCATATTCCTCGCGGGACGAAGAGCTACTGGAGAGTGACCCCGCGTCTCCGGACGCGTGAGGCCGATCCCCTCGATGGCCTCGGGGATCTCCCCGAGCGAAAGGCTCGAGTCCACCCCTCCCGGACTCGGGCCTTTCACGTTCCTCTCCTTGGGTCCTCCTCGTCGCGGAGACGTGAGGATGGGCTGTTCCTATCGGAGGGCGTGGCGGCGCACTTTCCCGGTCCGGGTTCGGGGGATCTCGGGAACGAGGGAGAGCTCGCGTGGGAGCTTGAATCGCGCGAGACGCTCGGCCCCGAGGACCCGGAGCTCATCAAGGGAAGGCGGGTCGTCGATGGCTCTCGGGACCACGAAGGCACTCACCCGCGAGCCCCACTCGGGGTCGGGGCGCCCCGCGACGGCGACGTCCGCCACTTTGGGGTGGCCGGCCAGCACCCGCTCGACCTCCTCGGGCCACACCTTCTCGGCGCCGGTCCTGATCACGTGGTCCGCCCGCCCGTGGATCGAGAGGCGCCCCCCGTCGTCGATCGCACCGAGGTCGCCGGTTCGCAACCAGCCGTCCGTCGTGAACGCCGCCCCGGTCGCGGCCGGATCGAGTCGATAGTTCTCCATCACCGTCGACCCGGAGACCTCGATCGCGTCGTCGACATCCAACCTGACCTGCATGCCGTCGAGCGGGATCCCGTCGTAGGCGAACCCGCCGCACGTCTCGGTGAGGCCGTAGGTGGTGACGAGCCGGGCGCCGCGCGCTCGCGCGGCGCCCGCCGTCTCGGCGTCGAGCTCGTCTCCGCCGACGAGCAAGGTGAGGCCGTCGAGGCCGAGGTCCGACGCCACCAGCCGGCGCACCATCCCGGGGACGACCGAGGCGAAGGCGGCGCCGTCGCCGTCGCGCACCAGGCGCTCGGGGTCGAACCGCTCATGGATCGTCACCGGGGCCCCGAGGATCCCCGCCCGGAGAAGCACGAGCAGTCCACCGATGTGCGCCGGGGTGAGCGGGCAGAGCCAGGGCGCTTCGGGCGACGCGCCGAGCGTCTTGGCCGACCTGCTGACCGCCACGACGACCGCGACGCGGTGCAGCTCCACCAGCTTCGGCTCGCCGGCCGTTCCGGAGGTCGGTATCACCACGGCGACGCCCGGCGTCACCGGGGCAGCATCCGCGAGGAGGGTCTCGCCTCGCTCGTCCCGGACGAAGTGCGGCCGAGCGCGATCGACGATGGCACGCCGCTCCCGATCGGTCAGCCGATGATCGAGTGGGAGGAACGGCACCTCGTCGAGCCACAGACGCGTCACGAGCCCGACCCACTCGGGGCCGGGGGGCAGATCGACCACGACCAGTTCGTCGGTTGCCATCGCCATCGCTCCCGCTGCGGACGTCCGGTAGGCTAGCCCAACCGTACGAGTAGCCGCTCTAGGAGTCATCGGTCGCATGGACGAGTCGCGCGAGATCAGAGAGGCCCTTGATTGGCAGCAAGGTCGGTCGTGGCCGGATGAACGGATGCCGGATGAACGGAGGCCGGATGAAAAGGGGCCGGATGCGCAGAAGCATGAAGAGTTCTCGGACATCCGCTATGAGACGGCCGAGGGCATCGCGAAGATCACCATCGCGCGACCGGAGGTGCGGAACGCGTTCCGACCGCTCACGACCCGCGAGCTGATCACCGCGTTCGATGCCGCCCGGGACGATCCGGAGATCGGCGTGATCCTGCTCACGGGCGAGGGCCCGCTCGCCTTCTCCTCCGGTGGGGACCAGGGCGTTCGAGGTGACGACGGGTACGTGGACGAGCACGGGATCGGTCGCCTGAACGTCCTCGATCTCCAGCTCCAGATCCGGCGCCTGCCGAAACCGGTGATCGCGATGGTGGCCGGCTACGCGATCGGCGGTGGGCACGTGCTGCACCTCTGTTGCGACCTCACGATCGCCGCCGACAACGCGCGCTTCGGTCAGACCGGCCCCCGCGTGGGCTCGTTCGACGGCGGCTACGGGATCGGCCTGCTCGCCCGGCAGATCGGCGAGAAGCGGGCGAAGGAGGTGTGGTTCCTCTGCCGGCAGTACGACGCGGCGACGGCGCTCTCGTGGGGCCTCGTCAACGCAGTGGTTCCGTTGGAGGAGCTCGAGGAGGAGTCGGTTCGGTGGGCGAAGGAGATGCTCGCTCATTCGCCTCTGGCGCTCCGCCTGCTGAAGTCGGGCTACCACGCGGGGGTGGACGGGCTCGCGGGCGTGCAGCAACTGGCCGGCGACGCGACGCTCCTGTACTACATGACCGAAGAAGCGCAGGAGGGTCGGGACGCCTACGTCGAGAAGCGGGCGCCGGACTTCTCCAGGTTCCCGAAGCGCCCGTGAACGCATGGGTATCGGGTGCGCGCCCCCGGACGCTCGGCGCAGGGATCGTGCCCGTGCTCGTGGGCACGGCCGCCGCCGGCAGGTTCATCGCGTGGCGGTTCGGCGCCGCCCTGCTGGTCGCGATCGGATTGCAGGTCGGCGTCAACTACCTGAACGACTACTTCGACGGCATCCGGGGCGTCGACACCCCCGAGCGGGTCGGCCCGCCCAGGCTCGTGGCGACGGGTCTCGCCTCGCCACTGTCCGTCCTGACGGCAGCGCTCGTTGCGATCGGGGTGGCAGGGTTCGCGGGGCTCGCGCTCGCGCTCGCGACCGCGCCGGTGTTGATCCTGTTCGTCGGCGCGCTGGCGCTGATCGCGGCGTTCGCGTACAGCGGCGGCCCGAGGCCCTACGCGGGTCTCGGCTTGGGCGAGGTGATGGTGTTCGTGTTCTTCGGCCTGATGGCGACGTGCGGAACCGCGTTCGTGATGACGGAGTCCGTGCCGGCATCGGCGTGGTGGTGCGGAGCGGTCCTCGGCTTCCTCGCGGTGGCGATCCTGCTCGCGAACAACCTGCGGGACATCCCGACGGATGCGACGACGGGGAAGCGAACACTCGCGGTCCGGCTGGGCGAAGCGCGGACACGGTTCCTCTACCGTGCCTGCGTGGTCGCGGCGTTCGGGACGATCGTCGTCGGCGTGGTCATCTTCATCCTCGATGAGCGCATCGGCCTCACGCAGTGGGGACTGTTGGGGCTCGCCGGGTGGATCCCCGCGATCCGCCCGATGGAGGCCGTCGGCGTGGCGACCGGCCGCGAGCTGGTTCCCGTCCTGAGCGGGACGGCGGCCGTGCACGCGGCGACCGGTCTCCTGTTGGCGCTCGGACTCGTCCTCGCTCGGACGGCCTGATGGAAGGCAAGTAAGGAAAGAAGAGATGGAACAGGCGGACATCTCGCTCGCGTGTGCGACGGCGCTCGTCGACGGGCTGATCGGAGGCGGGGTGGTGCACGCCTGCGTGTCCCCGGGATCGCGTTCGACACCGCTCGCCCTCGCGCTCGCCCGAGACCCCCGCGTCGCGGTCCACGTGCAGCTCGACGAGCGTTCGAGCGGTTTCTTCGCCCTCGGGATCGCGAAGGCGACCGGACGCCCGGCGATCGTGGCGACGACGAGCGGGACGGCTGCCGTGGAGCTGTTCCCCGCCGTCGTCGAGGCCTCGCAGTCACGCGTGCCGCTGGTGGTCCTGACCGCGGACCGGCCTCCCCGGGTTCGTGGGACCGGCGCGAACCAGACGATCGTGCAACCGGACCTCTACGGCGGCTACGTGAAGGGGTCGATCGACCTGCCGGTGCCGTCCACCGCCGGCCAAGAGGCATGGTGGCGTCAGGCGGCCCACGAGGCGCTTCAGGCGATGGCCGGCGACCCGATCGGCCCGGTACACCTGAACTGTCCCTTCGAGGAGCCGCTCACTCCGTCGTCCGAGATCCCCACCACGGTCGCCGCTGAGGAGCCGTTCACGTGGCCGGCCCGTCCGGTGGCGGACCTGGACCCCGACGAGGGAGACCGGCTCGCCCGGCTCGTGTCGGGCACCCGAGGTGCGGTCGTGTTCGGCGGCAGGCCGGGGCATATCTCGAGTGAGGGGCACTTCTGGGCCGAATTGCTGGGCTGGCCCGTCCTGGCCGAGCCGACCTCGGGCGCGAGGCGATCGGGATCGTCGCTCGCAGCGGGTCAGGCGATGATCCAGGGGCCGTGGGGGGAGACGCATCGTCCCGAGGTCGTGATCCAGTTCGGCGCGCACCCCACGAGCCGGGCCACGCAACGGTTCGTCGCCTCGGCCGAACACCTCGTCGTCGCGGACCGGTGGCACCTGGACCCCGACCCGGACCGCCTCGCGTCGTGGCGTCTCGCGGTCGATCCCGAGGCATTGCCCGACGCGCTCGCCCGTGGCCCCTTCGTGCAGGGGGGCATCGGGGTCGCGCCCACCGGGCCGCACCCATCGGAGGAGATCGAGGATCGGTGGCACGGCCGGATCGATCCCGCGCCCGACGAGTGGCGCGACGCGTGGAGCGAAGGGGACCTGCGGGCTCGCGGGACGATGGACGCCCTCATGGACGGATGGGAGGAGCCGTTCGAGCCCAGGATCGCTCGAGACGTCGCCGGCTGGGCGCCCGCAGGAGGGGGGCTCTTCGTCGGGAACTCGACGCCGATCCGCGACCTCGATCTCGCGATGCGACCGCGGGAACACCTCACCGTCATGGCCAATCGAGGAGCGAGCGGAATCGACGGGCTCGTGTCGACGGCGCTGGGCGTGTCGGTCGCCGGCCCCGGCCCGGTGATCGCGCTCGTGGGAGATCTCTCCTTCCTTCACGACGCGGGAGCGGTCCTGTGGAACGCCACACGCGACATCGACCTCATCGTGGTGGTCGTCAACAACGGCGGTGGCCATGTCTTCTCCCTGCTGCCGCAACGAGACCTTCCCGAGCATCGGGAGCTGTTCGTCACCCCGCACGCGGTCGACATCGGTGGCCTGTGCGAAGCTGCCGGCGCCGGCCACGAGCGGGTGGAGCGGGCGACGGACCTGTTGCCCGCGCTCGACCGGGCGGCCGGCGCCGGCAGCCTTCACCTCGTGGAGGTCGTCGTCGACGCGGAGCTCGGACTTCGACGGCGGCGGGAGATGCAGGATGCCGTCGATACGGCGTTAGGGCGATCGTGACCGATCCGCATCTCCCCATCGGGTTCGCCACGACCGACGACATCCCCGAACTCGCCCGGCTCCGCTGGCAGCTGTATGTCGAGCAGGACGGCGAGTCGGCCGAGTCACCGGATGCGTACCGCGAGCGGTTCGCGCGGTTCGCCGGTTCGGCACTCGCCTCCGACACGTGGCGGAGCTGGGTGGCTCGAGACGGCGACCGACTCGCCGCCGCGATGTGGCTGCACACCGTGCCGCGCGTCCCGGTCCCCGGGAAGCGAGCCGGCCCGATCGGCTACCTGACCAACGTCTACGTCGAGCCGGCGCATCGCAACGCCGGCCTCGGCGCCGAGATGCTCGATCAGGTCACCGTGTGGTGCCGAACCGAGGGGTTCTCGACCGTCATCGTCTGGCCGACGGAACGCTCCCGTTCGTTCTATCGACGCGGCGGCTTCTCCCGTCCCGAGGAGCCGCTCGTCCTTGACCTCGAACCGGACACGCCTCTCGAGCGTTAGCCCCAGCGCAGGGCGTCGAGGAACGCGCGAAACTTCCGCTCGGTCTCTTCGAGCTCCTTCGCCGGATCCGAGTCGGCCACGATGCCGGCCCCGGCGTACAGCGTGGCGCGATCACCGCGAAGCTCCGCGCAACGCAGCGCGATCGCCCACTCCCCGTCTCCGTCGGCGTCCACCCAGCCGACGGGGCCGGCGTACCGTCCTCG
Source organism: uncultured Actinomycetota bacterium (assembly GCA_963750945.1). GTDB lineage: Bacteria > Actinomycetota > UBA4738 > UBA4738 > HRBIN12 > JAJNBA01. The sequence continues at coordinate 67,400 of CAVVSH010000003.1, forward strand.
GTCGAACGGCTCGAGCTCAGCGATCGTGTCCAGGGCGGCGTCGCGGGGTGTACCCGCGACCGCGGGGGTCGGGTGCAGCTCGGCGACGAGCTCGAGGGCCGAGGCGGCCGGCTCCTTCAGCACGCCGCGGAAGCGCGTCGACAGATGCCAGATGTTCGGTGTCTCTCGCAGGACCGGCTCGGGATCCCACGTGAGCTCGACGCAGAACGGTCGAAGCGTTTCCGCCACCGCATCGACGACGATCGCGTGCTCCTCCCGGTCCTTGGCCGATGAGACGAGCGCGTCGGCGTTCGCCCTGTCCTCGTCCGGATCACCCGATCGTGGGGCCGACCCGGCGAGCGGGTTCGAGCGCACCTCGAGCCCTCGCCGAGATACCAGCAGCTCCGGCGACGCGCCGACGATCACGCCGTGCTCGGTCGGCGCCGCGAACGTGTAGGCGTTCGGATCGACGGCCCGTAAACGATGGGAGAGGAGACGAGGGTCGAAGGCGCGGTCCGCCACCACCTCGACGGTCCGCGCGAGGACGACCTTGCGGATCCTCCCGTCGCCGATCCGCGCGATCGCCTCCCGGACGTCCTCGCGGTAGCCGTCGGGGGTCGGCACCTCCCGGAGCTGCACCGGCTCGAAAGGCTCGGACGGCGTTCGCCCGATCACCCGATCGAAGGCGGGAGCATCCTCGGAGATGCCGTCACCGTACGAAGTGTCGATCCGCCAGGTGCCTCCCGACGCATCGCGACGCACCGCCCGCCTGGGGATCATCAGCTCGGGTCGGGGCGGGCCTCCACGAGTGAACGCGATGGAGCCCATGGCAACCGGAGCGACGTCGGGCCTGCGTCGAACCGCTCCGCGGAGCACGTCGACGGCGTGTGAGAGATCGGACGGTTCGATCGCCGCGAAGGTAGACGGCGGAGACCCGGCCATCCCGGCTACGCCTCGGCCACGTCGTTCGAAGAACACACCGTCCGGTGGTCGGTAGGCGGCGAGGAGATCGAAGGCGTCGCCGAGCGGGTCTGCTCGGATCTCGAAGGCGCCGACCCGCCGATCGTTCATGCCCGGGTCGCCACGAGGAGCTGCGTCACGCCGCCGCTCAACGAGAGCCGCCGGGCATCGGGGAATCCGGCCCCACGCAGCATCGCCAACAGCTCTCCCGGAGTAGGAAGGTAGGCGGTCGACCGAGGGAGGTACGAGTAGGCCTCTCGGTTCGAGAGCAGCCCGCCGATCATCGGCACGACCCCCCGGAAGTACACGCGATGCCCGAGCCGCATCACGCGACCTTCCGGTTCGGCCGTCTCGAGCAGTGCGATCCGGCCTCCCTTGCGCACCACCCGGGCGAGCTCCGCGAACAAAGCTTCGAGCGAGACGACGTTGCGGAGCGCGAAGCCGCACGTCGCTCCGTCGGCGCTCGCGTTGCGGGCGGGCAGCTGCAGGATGTCCGCCTCCACGAGCGGGGCGTCGGTCCTCGCCGCGAGCAGCATCCCGTGCGAGAAGTCGAACCCCACCGGACGATGGCCGGCGGCCGCGAGCTCACGGCAGAGGTCGCCCGTGCCGCAGGCGAGGTCGAGGATGCGCGAGCCTTCGGGCAGTGTGAGCTCGCGCACCGTCCGGCGCCGCCACCCGACGTCCATGCCCAGCGTCATCACGCGGTTCACGAGGTCGTAGCGAGGGCTGATCGTGTCGAACAGGCGCCGGACGGTGCGAGCTTTCTCGTCGCCCTCGGGCAGAGGCCGGTCCCGTTTCTGGCGCGGCGTCATGCGTGGCGCCGGGGAGAAGACGGCGCGTCGTCGGACGGGGCCGTGTCGCCGGACGGCGACGCGTCGTCCGGCGCCTCGATGTGCTCACCCGCGACCTCGAGCAGGACCCGGCGGAAATGATGCGATACGAGCAACGTCACCGCCGGTAACAGCTCCCGGAACGCGTCGACCATCCGGGTGGACGCGCCTTCCTCGTCGGCGGCGGTGTCTCGGATCGGCTTGCGAACATGTTCATCGAAGAGCTCCACAGCCCTGTCGGCGAGGCCGCGCATCGCCCGATCGGCGTCCCTCGCCAACGAGAGCAGGTCCCCGAGCGGAAGACCGAACTCGAGCAGGCGAAGCGCATTCCGCACCAACTCGATGTCACCGGCCGTGTACCTCGTCTGACCGTCGACGTCGGTCCCGATCCGGATCCCCTCGCGCTCCACCGCTTGGATCAAGGAGGCCGGTACGCCGCTCGCGGAAGCGAAGGCGTCGAGCGAGAGGAGCTCACCGTCGACCGCGTCGACGCGTTCTGCCGCCACGGCCGCGGCGAGGCCCGCATCGGCGAGCCCGAGCTCGCCGTCGACCACCCGGCGGATCGCGGCGAGGGTGAGACCCTGCTTCTGAAGGGCTCGGATCTGGTGGATCCGGTCGACGTGCTCGGCCCGGTACCAGGCGACGCGTCCTTCCTTGTCCGGCTGCGGCAGCAGACCGCGGGCTTGGTAGTAGCGAACCGTGTCGACCGACACCTCGCACGCCGTGGCGAGCTGCTCGACTCGATACCTCACGACCGGGAACTCTACGAGTGTTCGCTCACAGGGTCATCCGCCACGATCGCCCATGGTCCGGAGCACGAACGGCGGGGCAGCGTCGATACGATGCCGTCCGTGGATGGCGCGGGGGTCGGTCCCCACGCGAGGCGGACGATCACCCTCGGACTCGTGCTGGCGTGCCTCGGGGGCACCCTGCTGATCGGCGCCGTCCAGAAGGCCCCCTGTGCCGGCGGTGACTGGTTGGACGGGCGCCAGTACCGGCTCGCCTGCTACACGGACATCGTGCCGCTCTTCGGGACCGAGCAGCTCGCCGAAGGTCGTCTTCCCTACCTCGACGCGTGCACTCCGTCGGAGAGCAACTGCGACGAGTACCCCATGCTGACGATGTACTTCATGCGCGTCGCCGGGTGGGTTTCGGGCGACCATCCCGAGCGCTTCTTCTGGGTCAACGTGCTCCTCCTCTCGCTGTGTGCGGCGGTCGCGGCGGGATGCCTCTACGTGATCGATGCGCGACGTGCGATCTGGTTCGCCCTCGCGCCGACCCTCGCACTGCAAGCGTTCGTGAACTGGGATCTGCTCGCGGTCGCCCTGTCGACGGCCGCGACGCTCGCCTTCTTCCGCCGAAGAGACGGATGGGTGGGAGTCCTGATCGGCCTCGGAGCGGCGGCGAAGCTCTACCCGGCACTGCTGCTCATCCCCTTCGCCGCGGATCGGCTGCGCGGACGACAACCGGATCGCGCGATCTTGCTCTGGTGGTCGGCCGCCGCCACGTGGATCGCCGTGAACCTCCCCTTCGCGGCGACCGGGCTCCATGGATGGTGGGAGTTCTTCCGGTTCAACGGCGCTCGTCCAGCCGACTGGGACAGCGCCTGGTACCTCCTCTGTCACCGTCTCTCCCTGTGTGCGCCGACCGGTTTGATCAACGTCTCCTCGATCGCGCTGCTCGTCGGGCTGACCTCGTGGGTCTGGATGGCCAAGCGACGTCGCGAGCCCGATTTCCCTCGCTGGCAGCTCGCATTCCCGGTCCTGGTCCTCTTCCTGCTCGTGGGGAAGGTGTATTCACCACAGTTCAGCCTGTGGCTGCTCCCCTGGCTCGTATTGATCTTGCCCGGGCCGCGTCGATTCCTCGCGTTCCAGGCGGCCGACGTGGCCGTGTTTCTCACGCGGTTCTCGTTCTTCGGTGATCTGACCGGAGTCGGCGGGCTGCCCCAGGGAGTGTTCGAGATCATGTTGCTCCTGCGTGCGGGGGTGCTGATCTGGTGCGTCGTGGCCTGGGTGCGGGAACCGAGCCGCCGGCTGCCCGGGGAACGCGCCACCGATCGCGCGCTCCCGGCGGCGCACGCGTGAGCGGGCGCCGCCGGCTCCGCGACGGGTGGCGGCCGTGCCTCGCGGTCTTCCTCGCCGCCCGCATCGGTGTGTCGTTGCTCTCCGTCGTCGCCGTCGACCTGATCGAGCCACTGGACCCCGTGGACGTGCCCGGGCGGGCGGCGCCGGCCGCGACGCCGGGGTGGCACAACGCGATCGACGCGTCCGAGCGCCAGGACGCGGTCTGGTACCTGCGGCTGGCATCAGACGGATGGTCGACCGAGGACGCGAGCGCCGCGTTCTTCCCGCTGTATCCGCTCACGGTTCGCGCCGTCTCGTGGGTTCTCCCGGGGGACGATCTCCTCGCCGCGCTCCTTGTTTCGAGCCTCGCGTTCCTCGGAGCGCTGCTGGCGCTGTTCGCGCTCACCGCCGAGGCGTTCGGGGACCGCATCGCGAGGCGGGCCATCGTCGTGGCGGCGATCTTCCCGACGTCCTTCTTCTTCCTGGCTCCTTACGCGGAGTCGCTCTTCCTGCTGCTTTCGCTGCTCGCGTTCCGGGAGTCACGCCACGATCGATGGGGGCGGGTCGCGATCTTCGGCGCCCTCGCGGCGCTCACTCGCAGCGTCGGCATCCTCCTCGTCCCGGCGCTCTTGGTCGAAGCGATCTGGGACCGCCGCACGAGTTCCGGCGGACGCGCCGGCGGACGTCGCGCGCTCAGCGGGCGACTCGCCGGCGCGGCCGCGATCGCCCTCGGCCCGCTCTGCTGGTTCGCCTGGTGGGGCCTTGTGCACGGCGATTGGCTGGCGCCGCTGGACGCACAGCAGCACTGGGGTCGGGAGCTCCAAGCGCCCTGGGTCTCGGTCGGGCGTGCGGTGGAGCTCGCGTGGTCGTTCCAGTCCTACTGGCTCCTCGACGTGCTGATCGTGTCCCTTGCGTTCGTCGGCCTCGCACTCGCGATCCCGGCCCTCCGACGCTCCGAGATCACGTACGGAGCGCTCAGCTTGCTCCTGCCTCTGTGCGATCCCTTCTGGGACCGGCCGCTGCTGTCGGTCCCCCGCTTCACGGTCGTGGTGTTCCCCGCTCTGTGGGGCCTGTCCGGGGTCGGGCTCGGCCGGAAGCTCCCGGAACCGCTCGTGGTCTCGGTGCTCGCCGCCGGATGGGCCATCTCCGCCGTACTGTTCGTCGGTTGGCGGCACCTCTTCTGACGCGGCGACGATCCGAGGCGGCCTCTCTTCGAGGCGGCGTGGTCTGAAGCCGCTTCCTCTGAAGCCGCTGGCTTCTGAAGCGGTAGCGAGGTGAGGGTAGGATGTGCCGAGCACGCGACAGACCGGAGGTGCCGTGACGATCAGGGTTGCCATCGCGGACGACCATTCGCTCGTGAGACAGGGGCTCCGCAGGTACCTCGAGATGGCCGACGGCATCGAGGTCGTCGGTGAGGCCTCCAACGGCAAGGAGCTCTTGGAGCTCCTCGCGAAAGAGGAGCCCGACATCGCCCTCGTGGACATCCGGATGCCGGAGATGGACGGTCTGGAAGCCGCCCGTGAGATCCGCGACAAGCACGAGAAGATCGGCGTGATCATGCTCACCGCCTACGACGACCGCCAGTTCGTCGTCGAGGCGGTCCGTGCGGGCGCCCGCGGCTACGTCCTCAAGGCGAGGGACGCCGAGCATCTGATCCAGACCGTCCGGCTCGTGGCCGGCGGCAACATGGTGATCGATCCGCAGCTGGTGGTGGCGCTCGCGGAAGAGCTCTCGACCGCCAAGGAGCGCGATCGCCGAGCGGAGACCCTCACCGCGAGAGAGATCGAGGTCCTCCAGCTGCTCGCGTTCGGTCACACCAACAGGGACATCGCCGAGCGCCTCTACATCTCGCCGGACACGGTCAAGACCCACCTCGAGCACATCTTCGAGAAGCTCGGCGCCTCCGATCGAACCGCGGCGGTCGCGGAAGCGCTCCGGCGCCGGCTCATCGAGTGAGCACGGCTCCCACGGCGACAGGCTCGGCGTCGTAGGTCATTCGACCGGGGAGTCCCACCATCGGGTGATGGAGTAACGGAGGGCGAGGCGGCATCATTGCACCCCGATGCCCGAAACCCCTCAACCACGGCGCGCAGCAGCGGCACTGGTGCTCGGCCTGACCGCCCTGGCCGTCGTCGGCGCCTACCTGATGGTCCCGGACGATGCCGATCGCCGCCGCCTGGCCGTCAACCTGATCTACGCCGTCGCCTGGTTCATGGGAGGCGTCGTGTTGCTCGCCATGCGTGAGGGAAAGGTGGCGCGAAGCTCACGCGCCGTCGGGCTCACGTTCATCATCGGCTCCGCGGTCATCGGCCTCGTCTTCGTGGTGGGGGTCACGGGATCCGGGGTCGAATCGGGGTTCGCCGACCTGCTGTTCCTCCTTCCCCTGATCACCCTCATCCGCGGGTTCCGGAGCGAGATCAGGCATCACGTGCCACCGGGGGATCGCCGGGAGCTGATCACCGATGCCGCACTCATCGTCTGCGCCTTGATGACAGCGGGCTACGTGCTGATCCGCCCGACGTTCGCGACGCCGGACGTCTCGGCCTCGGCCGTGACCTTCGCGCTGGTCGCCGCGTTCCTGGTGGCGACGTATCCCTCCCTGGCGATCTGGATCCCGACCCGGGCCCATGTCGCGCGAGCGGTCGTGTTCGCGGGGCTCGGCGCCGCCGTCCTGACGTTCGGGTGGCAGTGGACCCACATGACCGAGGACACGCCGAACGCGGCGATCGAGCTGCTGATCGCGTTGTCGCCGCTCGCGGTGGTCGCCACCTATCTGGTGATCACGCCGGTGAAGACACTTCCGCGCCCCTCCCGGTTCGCACGACCGATCCTGACGAGCGTCGCCGTGATCGCGACGTGCGCCGCCCTCCTGATCACCGGCGTACTCAGCGAGAGCCGGGGGCTCACGCTGCTGCAGACCGGCCTGTTCATCGGCGTCCTCGCGATCGCGGTCGCCGTCCGGATCATCGCGAACCAGATCACCGTGACGCAGGCGAGCGAGTCGGTGCGGCGGGCCCTGGGCCAGAAGGAGACCGCGCTCGCGGACACCGACGCCGCATTGGAGCGCGTCCGCGAAGCGAACGAGACCCTGAAGAGCTCCGAGGAGCATCTGCGCCTCGTGTTCGACGCCGCGGTCGACGGGATCATCGAACTGGACGTCAACGACGTCGTCATGCGGACGAACGAGGCGTTCTGTCAGATGGTGCATCTGGACCGCGCCACGGTCGTCGGGCAGCGCTGGCAAGCGCTGGCGGCGTCCCTCGACGGCGCCGACGCCAGGTTCGCCGAACTGCCGTCCGCCGGTCAGGCGCAGCTCCAGCGCTCGGACGGCACACCTCTGTACCTGGAGTCTCGTGTCTCCGAGATCCCGACCGACCCGCCTCGACGGCTCGTGCTGATCCGCGACGTGACGCCCGGCAAGGCTGCCGACCAGACGATCCGTTCCCTCCTGAAGTTCCTCCAGGAGAAGGACGAGGATCGGACCAGCTTGCTGCGACGGACGAACTCGGCGATCGAATCGGAGCGCAACCGGATCGCGCGCGACCTCCACGACGGACCGGTCCAGGGCGTCTCCGCCGCGTCGCTCTCTCTCGAAGCCGCGCTCCTGATGATCGGCGCGGGAGACGTCGAGCGGGGTGTCGACGTGCTCTCGAAGGTGCGGAAGGAGCTGGCCGACGAGGCGGACGCCCTTCGCTCCCTGATGTCGGGACTCCGGCCACCGGTGCTCGAAGAGCGCGGCCTGATCCCCGCGCTCCGGGAAGCCGTCACGCGCTTCGGGGTCGAGCAAGGCGTGGAGACCGACCTCGTGGGCACGCTCCCCCGTCCGATGTCGTCCGATCTGGAGACCCTCGCCTACCGGGTCGTGCAGGAGGCGCTCACCAACGCCGCCAAGCACGCTCGCGCCGGCCGGGTGGTCGTATCCGTCGAGACGACCGCCACGTCGCTCCGGGTCGAGGTCGAGGACGACGGCCGAGGATTCGACAGCGCGATGACCCGGGAGTTCCTCCGGCAGGGTCGCGTGGGTCTCGCTTCGATGCGCGAGCGCGTCGAACTGGCGAACGGCACATTCGTGATCCGATCCAACCCTGGGCGCGGCACCTCGATCGTGGCCACGTTGCCCGTCGATTCGCCCGCCGAGGCCAGGGAGGGCTCGACTAGCCTCCCCGGTCGCCGGCCCGCGCGCTGACCGGGGCTGCTGCCGGCGAGGTCGACGAGGGGCTCGGCGTGGGCGGCAGCGTCGGGGACGGGGGTGGGGGCGAAGAGGGCGGCGGCGTCGGTGACGGCGATGGCTCCTCGCTCGGCGAGGGACTGGGCTCCGGGCTCGGGGCCGGCGGCGGCGGGATCGGGGCCTCCGCCGACGGCGTCACGGTCTGCTGGTCGAACGAAGGCTCCGGGAAGGCAACCGCCTTCTTGCCCTCCATCGCGATCTCCATGAAGTCGTGCCAGATCGCGGCCGGGATCGTGCCACCGAAGACCTGCGACACCCCCTCGATGTTCTCCAGCGGGATCTGCCCCTTCGGGAAGCCCACCCAGACGCAGGTCGCGATCTGGACCGTGTAGCCACAGAACCATGCGTCCACGGTGTCCTGCGCCGTGCCCGTCTTCCCCGCCGCCGGCCAGGAGCTCAGCTCCGCGGAGGCCCCCGTCCCGAACGCCACGACATCCTCCAAGGCGTACGTGACGAGGTCCGCGACGTTCTCCTCGACCACCCGCTTTCCCTTTGGCACGATGCGGGGATCGATCCTGCCGCCCGGAGACCGCACCTGAAGGAGCGGGTTCGCGCGGTGACGCACGCCTCGTGCGGCAAGCGTTGCGTACGCGTTGGTCATCTCGACGGGATTGACGGCGACGCTCCCGAGCGTGATGGCACACACGGCCGGGAGGTCGGATCGGATCCCGAGGCGGTGCGCCATGTCCACGACCTCATCCGGACCGAGCTCCACCACCAGCTGCGCGAACACGGTGTTGACGGAATGGGCGGTCGCCGACTGGAGGGAGTAGCTGCTGCCGCCACCCTCCGCGTTCTCCGGCTCCCATGGCCCCTCCGGACCGGCGCAGACCGGATCGTCGATCGTGATCGTGTTCGGCCCGTACCACTGCGAGTTCAGATCGAACCCCTGATCCATCGCCTCGGCGAGCGTGAACGCCTTGAAGGCAGATCCGGCCTGCCGACCGGTTCCTCCTTTGAACGTCGCCAGGTTCAACTGCGACGTGCCGAAGTCCTTCCCTCCCGCCATCGCGAGGATGTGTCCGGTGGCCGGCTCGATCGCGACCAGCGCGGCGCCCGGGTCCTGGGGGCTAGGGAGGTGGGACTGGATCGCCTGCTCGGCCGCGGCCTGATAGCCGAGATCGAGCGAGGTTCTCACCTGGAGACCGCCACCGAAGACGGTCGCGGGGTCGTAGCGCCTGGCGAGAGTCTCGCGCACGTACTGGACGAAGTATTCGGCATCGCCCGGAGCCTCGATCTGCGCGTCCGGTCCCCTCTGCAGGTCGATCGGGATCGCGCAGCAGGACCTGCGCTTCAACCGCTCTGCGCGGGCTTCGTCGAGGTAGCCGAATGCCACCATCCGATCGAGCGCGAAGTCCCTGCGGAACTTGGCGTCGAACGGATGGTCGATCGGGTCGTAGGCCTCGGGAGCGGTGAGGATGCCGGCGAGCGTGGCCGATTGGAGGATCGTCAGACGACGGCCCTCCACGCCGAAGTAGGTCTGCGCCGCCGCCTCGATCCCGTACGCCCCGTGCCCGAAATACACCGTGTTGAGATACCGCTCGAGGATCTTGTCCTTCGACAGCGAGCGCTCGACCTTGATCGCCAGGAGCACCTCGCGGACCTTCTCCTTCACCGTCCGGGGCGGGACCACGTAGTCCCGGATGCCGTTGTCCCCGGGCGCCGTGTAGTGACCGGCGTAGACGCGCTTCACCAGCTGCTGGGTGATCGTCGATCCACCCTGCACCGTCTCGCGGGCGACCAGGTCGCTCCACGCGGCCCGGATCGTGCCCCTGAGGTCGACGCCACCATGGTCGTAGAAGCGAGCGTCCTCCACGGCGAGGATCGCCTCGCGGAGGTGCTGCGGCATCTGCGTGAACGGGATCAATGTCCGGTCGACGGCCCCGTGGACCGTGGACAGCAGCTCGTCGTTGCGGTCGTAGACGAACGTGGTCTGCACCGGAGGAAGCGCCTTCGGCAGGTCGATGCGCAGGTAGGCGACCACGAGGACGCCAAGCCCGAGCAGCACGAGGACCACCGGCGTCAGCGCGAATGCCCACCAGAAGCGGCGGAAGAATCCTCGCTGCGGCTTCTTCGCGGCGCCGCGCGGCCCGGCGTTCCGTGTCCCCGAGGTGCGTGCGGGAGGCTTGCGTGCAGTGGCGCCCTTGCTGCGTCCGGTGGCAGCTCCCGAGGCAGCCCTGTCGGTCCCTCCAGCCTTCTTCTGGGCGTGACGAGGGGTGTAGTCCTTCGAGGGGCGTTTCGAGGTCGGGGACAAACTGGCGGAATCCTACCCGGGCGGACAGACGCGGAAACGCCTGGCTCAGCCGGCGGCCGCGCGCCTGCGGGCCGTGAACGCCTCGCGGAGGTGGTTCCACGCGCAGGAGCGGCAGACCTCGACCACGTAGCAGGCGGACCCCGGATGGGCGGCCGTCAGCCGGAGACCCGTCTGGATCGGCCAGACGCGGCCGCTGTTGCGGCCAAGGGAGGAACCGTAGACGTACGCGAGGAGGACCAACTTGTCCTTGCCGCAGACCGGGCAGTCGGTGCTCGTGGCTTCGCCGACGTGCTTCGCGGCTCGCATGAGCTCTGGATGTGCGTCACAGAGGTCGGCGACGGAGAGGGTGCCTCGACGAGCGTCGCGGATCAGCGCTCGCTTGGCGAGCGTGTAGTCGATGACGCCGAGCTCGGCGCTCCTCCGTCTGCGGGACGTACCCCGTGCCTGCCGCATGGTCGCGCAAGTCTACCCCTGGTCCCAGACGCTGGGGAGAGACTTCGAGGGAGGTCTTTCGGCGGGTTCTCCGAGGGGCGGAGGTCCGTTCGGCGGCCCCGGCTACCATCGGCCCGTGCCCATCCAGGACCAGACCTCCCCCCTCCGGAAGGTCTACGTGCGACCACCCGATCCGGAGGCCCTGCGGAGCTGGCGTGCGTACGGGTGGCGCTCGGCTCCCGACCCCGCTCGGGCGGCCGCCGAGCACGAGGCGTTCCGCGCGCTCCTGACCGACGCCGGCGCGGAGGTCGTCATGGGCGCCGCCCCGGCGTCCCGGGATCCCGACGCGATCTATACGTACGACCCGGTCCTCGTGACGGATGAGGGCGCGATCCTGCTGCGGCCGGGGAAGGTCGGCCGCCGCGGCGAGCCTGCGATCGCCGCGGTCGACCTCGAGGCGGCCGGCGTCCCGGTGATCGCCACCCTCGGCGAGCCTGCGCTCGCCGAGGGCGGCGACATGTGCTGGCTCGACCGGGGCACCTTGTTGGTCGGCGTGGGCTATCGCACGAACACGGCGGGGGTCGACGCGCTGCGCGCCCTCCTGCCGGACGTCACCGTCGTCTCGTTCGACCTCCCCCACCTCGCCGGGCCGGCCGCGTGCACGCACCTGCTGTCGTTCGTCTCGATGCTCGACGTCGATCTCGCGGTTGCCTCGTTGCCTCACCTGCCCGTTCGTCTCGTCGAGCTCTTCCGGGACGCCGGTGTCCACGTCGTCGAGGTACCCGACGCCGAGTTCGACTCCATGGGCGCGAACGTGCTTGCCCTCGGGCCTCGCGTCGCCCTGACGCTCGAGGGCAACCCGGAGACCCGTCGCCGGATGGAGAGTGCGGGCGTCGACGTCCGCCCCTATATCGGCGAGGAGATCTCGCGGAAAGGGGACGGCGGGCCCACATGCCTGACCAAGCCGCTGGCTCGAGGGTGAAGCTCAGGCGATCCCGACGTCGCGGAGCCGATAGATGTCCCCCTGGTGCGAGGCGCAGTGATGGCGTGAGAACCAGAGGTCGACCTGCGAGGCCAACGGGACGAGGGACATCCGGAAGTCGACGTCGATCCCGCCCGGAAAGACCGCGAGGGTCGTGGGCGTCGCTCCGAGGTTCCCCACCGGCACGCGCATGATGCGGACGCCGGACCCGCAGCCGGTTCCCGATCGGACGAAATAGACGAGGAGTTCCGTCTCGTCGACGATCGGGGCATATCGAGCCAGCCCGTCGGGGGCCGGGATCTTCCTCGTCCGGTCGGTCTCCGTGTCGCGGACGAACGCGTTGCAGGTGATGGGCCCGCAGACGGACCACGTCGCGTATCGCTCCCCCACCGCGCCGGGCGACACGTAGAACCGGGTCAGGTCGTGGCTCACGAGCGCCTGGATCGTCTTCGCCGCCCGGTCGTAGAGGAACAACGTCGTCTCGCTCCTGGCGTCCCTCGCGAACAGATAGAAGGCGTTCGAGATCCGCGGTCCCCACTCCCACCGAGCCGTGTTGATGGGCGCGGGGAGCTTGCGACGCTCCCGCGTGGCCAGGTTGATCGTGAACAGATCGGAGGCCTGCCCGTCGATCTGCTGGTAGATCGCCCGGTCCTGGTCGGGGTCGATCCCTCCGGCGAACCCTCTTGTCCCGTTCGGATCCAGCCGGAAGACCCCCGCCGTTCCGCGGACCTTGCCGTAGGCGTGGTACCGGTTGGGGAACGCCTCGGAGTTCTGCGTCCAGATCATGTAGGTGCCGTTCGCAGAGGGCAGCGTCTGGTCCTCGCGGCCGGCGAGGATCCGCTGCGGCGCGCTGACCGCCCCGCTCGGCGCGGTCGTGACGCCGACCAGCACGAGCGCGAGGCCCGTCGACGCCACCGCACGGCTCAGCAGTGAGCGGGATGCGTGGAGGGGCCGAGATGCGCGAGCTCGCGATGGATCGGGAAGGAACCGTTGCACGTTCGCGGAACGCTATCCGTCCGACACGAAGATGTCGAACTCATTCCCCTCCGGATCAGTCAGCGTCCTCCATCGCGCGTCGTCGAGGCGGAGTTCCTCCCCGTTCCACGCCCCGCCGAGTGCAAGCACGGCCTCCGTCGCCTCCTGGAGATCGTCGACGCGGATGTCCAGATGGACCCGGTTCTTGACCGACTTCGGCTCCGGGACGCGCTGGAAGCCGAGCACGTGACCGTTCGCCTCCCCGAGGAACACGAACCGGCCCTCGTCCGACGTCTCCGCGACCTCGGTGCCGAGCACCTCGCCCCAGAAGGCGGCGAGACGATCCGGATCGTTGGCGTCGATCGTCGTGAAGGACACCCGGCCGATCACGGTGCTCCGGTTCCCAGCAGCTCGTCGGCCGCCTGCCCGAAGATCTCCGTGTGCCGGTCGACGTCCTGGGCGGTCGTCGCCGGGGACATCAGCGCCATGTTGTGGAACGGCGTCATCAGGAGACCGCGGTTGAGCAGATAGAGATGGATGAACGGATCGAGCTCGTCATCCTGTCCGTGGAACGCCTCGTCCCCGTTGCGAGCCGCCTCCGCGCGGAAGAGGTACTCGACACGGCACCCGAGTCGGACGACGTGCCAGGGAAGCTCGCGGGAAGTGATGACCTCGCGCACCCCGTCCTCGAATCGTTCGCCGAGCTCGATCATGCCCTCGAACGCCTCGTCGGTCATCACCTCGCCGAGCGTGGCGCGCATCGCCGCGAGGGAGAGCGCGTTGCCGGCGAGCGTGCCTCCCGTGCCGCCGACGTCGATCACGTCGGGGTCGGTGCCCTCGACGATGCGCCGCTGCACTTCCTCCGTCATGCCGTAGGCGGCCGATGGGATACCGGCCCCGAGGGTCTTGCCGATCGTCACGATGTCGGGTGCGAGGCCCCACGCCTTCGTCGCACCACCGGGCCCCGCGCTGATCGTGTGGGTCTCGTCGATCAGCAGGAGGGTCCCGGTCTGATCGCAGAGATCCCTGACGCCCTCCCAATAGCCCGCGTGCGGCATCACGATCCCGATGTTCGTGAGTGCGGGCTCGAACATGCAGACCGCGACGTCGCCATGCGCGAGCTCTCGTTCGAGACCGTGGAGATCGTTGATCTCGACCACCCGAGTCGTCGTTCGCACGGGCACGGGCGGCCCGGTGTTCCCAGGTTGATCGACGACCTCGCCCGCCCCGTCCAACTCCGCGAACGTCTCGTCCACGGTGCCGTGGTAACAGTGGTTGTGCACGAGGACCTTCGGACGACCGGTGATGTGGCGCGCCCAACGGATCGCGAAACGGTTCGCGTCGGTGGCGGTGAGGGCGAACGACCAGTACGGAACGCCGAAGCGCCGTGCCAGCTCTCCGCTCACCCAGGCCGCGTCCTCCGTGGGAAGCATCAGGGTGATCCCACGAGCCGCCTGCTTCGCGATGGCGTCGACGGCGACCTTGGGAGCGTGTCCGGCCATGCCGCCGGTGTCACCGAGGCAGAAGTCGACGAATCCGTTCCCGTCGACGTCGGTGAAGCGGGCCCCCTCGGCCTCGGCGACGTACACGGGATGATCGCCCGGCCACCGAACCATCCAGTTCATCGGCACGCCGTAGAGGAGCGAGTCCCGTCCCGCCTCGAAGAGCGTTCGGCTCCCCGGATGGCGTTCCCGAAACAGCGCTCGCTCGCGTTCCATCAATCCGGCGAGACGTGCGCGATCGATCGTGTTCAGGCGGTCGCTCCGATGCTCGTGTCGAGGACGTAGCGCATCCGGAAGGAGGCGGAGTCTACTACCCTGCCCCGCGTGAGCTGGCCGGTGGTCGCCGTGTCGGGGGGACCGCGTGAGCGAGGTCGCTCCTACGGGGAGCAGGCGCGCGATCGCGTGCACCGCTCTCTCGCGCTCTACGAGCAGATCTTCCGCCACTACACCGGGATGCGATGGCCGGCGGTCGTCGATCGGGCCGGCGTCTTCGCCGGCCCGATCGACGACTACGACGTCCGCCTCCTGCCCGAGATCGAGGGGATCGCCGAGGGAGCCGCGGTGGAGGCTGAGGACATCCTCGTCCTGAACGTCCGCACCGAGGTGATGTTCGGGATGGCGTCCGGGGAGTGCACGGCGCTCTGCACGACGGCGAACGATCGCGAGGATCCCCACGTGCTGCTCGCGCAGAACTGGGATTGGCACCCGGATGCCCGGGAGACGTGCGTGCTGCTCGTCGAAGAGCCTCACGACGGCCCGTCCTTCGTCACGCTGGTCGAAGCGGGGCTGCTCGCGAAGTGCGGGATGAACGAACGTGGCCTCGGTCTGGCCGCCACCGCGCTCACCTCGACGCTCGACCGCGGCGAACCCGGTGTTCCGTTCCATGCGATCTTGCGCCGGATCCTCACGTCGGATTCCTTCGACGACGCGGTCGACGCCGTCCTGGCACCCACCCGCGCGTCCTCCGGGAACTTCCTGCTCGCGTCCCGCGACGGCCGGGCTGCCGATCTGGAGGCAGCGCCCGGAGAACCGGATGAGGTGCATCGATCCGACGGTCCGCGGCTCGCACATGCGAATCACTTCCTGCGGCCGTCGCGAGCCGGCTTCAAGGACCTCGAGCGGTTCGACGATGCGAGCACCAGCGTCTCGCGCCAGACGGCCGCGGACAGGTGGGTGTCCGCGACGGGCGAGCGATCGATCGACGACGTGCTCGGCGTGCTGCGCGACCACGCCGCCACGGTCTGCCAGCACGCCGACGGAAGCGGTCCGCCGGAGACCGCGATCGGGACCGTCGCTGCGATCGCCATGGACCTCACGGACGGCGCGCTCTGGGTCACGGAGGGGCCCCCGTGCACCGCTGCGGCGGAACGATTCGAGCTCGGCTCGCTCGTCGCGCACGCCTCCTGACGTATCCTCCGCGCGTGTTGCGCCTTCCTCCGCTCGCTCGCGCAACGGTCTCCGTGGTCATCACGCTGCTCGTCGCCGGCGCCGCGACGCCCGCCGCGGCCGTACCTCCACCCTGGAAGCAGGACATCAACGAGGCCGTCGCCGGTCACAACGTGTCCGTCGCGATCGGCTTCGACGGTGGATGGCTCTATCGCCACGACACGTGGGATCGGATGACGCCGGCGTCGAACCAGAAGCTCGTGTTCTCCATGGCCCTGCTGCAGAAGGCCTCGATCGACACGCGCATCCGCACCCGCGTCTTCACGAAGGGTGCGACGACGAACGGTGTCCTTCGCGGGAACGTCTGGATCGTCGGCCGCGGGGATCCGGAGGTCGACAGGGCCACCATGGCGGCGCTCGCCCGGGCGGTGAAGGAGACCGGCATCCGCAAGGTGCGCGGGCGCGTGATGGGGGCCACGACGGGCTTCCAGCGTGACTGGTGGGCGCCCGGATGGCAGGACTACTTCCCGCGCGACTACATCGCGCTGCCGACCGCGCTCACGTTCGAAGGGAACCAGGACGACCGCGGCGTGCACATCCGCGATCCCGAGCGGCGAGCGGCGCGATCCCTCACGAAGCGGCTCCGGGCGCTCGGGGTCGCCGTCACGATGGATGCGGGCGCCGGCGCTCCGCCGACCGGACTCCACCGCATCGAGACGCTCGTGTCCGATCCCCTCGGAGCCCTGATCTCGACGGATGAATCGACGCTCGAGGAACTTCTACGCGGAGGTGCTCGGCAAGTGGCTCGGCGGGCTCGTCATCGGCGGCGCAGGGTCGATCGCCAAGGGCGCGCAGGCGGTCACACGTTTCGCCGGGGCGCACGGCGTGAGCCTCGTCGCCCGCGATGCCTCCGGCCTCTCCTACGCGAACCGGATCCGCACGCAGGATCTGGTGAAGCTGCTCTGGTTCGCGGAGACCCGCCCGTGGGAGACGAACCTTCGCGGAAGCCTCCCGGCCGGTGGGCAGGGGACGCTCGCGGGACGGCTGGTCGGCGTCAAGGTGCGAGCGAAGACCGGCACGCTGATCGACATCTCCGCGCTCTCGGGCTGGGTCTGGCTGGAGCAGGAGGGGGCGTGGGGGGAGTTCTCGATCATGTCCCGAGGGATGTCGAAGTCCCAGGCGGTCGGGATCGAGGACCGCATCGTTCGGATCGTCGCGAACCGAGCCTCGCTCGGTGCCCCCGCGCGCTTCCCTTCGACCGATGCGGGGTCCATGCTCGACGGGTCGTGACCACGTCCGATCTCGACGCGCTCGTCCTGGCAACGCCCTCCTCCCGCGATCGCGCGATGGACTTCCTCCGGGCGGCGTCGATCGTGGCGGTCGTCTTCGGCCACTGGTTCATCTCGATCAACCACTGGGAGGGCGGCGTGATCCGCTCGACGAGCGCCATCGGGGTCACGGCGGGACTCTGGCTCTTCACCTGGGTCTTCCAGGTCATGCCGATCTTCTTCTTCGTCGGCGGATTCTCGAACCTCGTCGCGTACGACTCCGCGCGGCGCAAGGGCGAATCGACCTGGACGTTCATCCGCGGCCGGCTCGAGCGGCTCCTCCGGCCCTCGATCGTCTTCCTGGGGGTATGGACCGTCGTGCAGGTGGTGCTCCACCTCGCCGACGTGGGCGCGCCGACCGGGCCGCGGCTGTGGGGCGACACGACGCTGCTTCGAGGGATGAAACCCCCGGGGGCGACGATCCCCTTCGGCCCGCTGTGGTTCCTCGGGGTGTACCTCGTCGTCGTGATGATCGCGCCGATCACGATCTGGCTGCACAGGCGGCTCGGGATGTGGGTGCCGCTGGCGATGGCGCTCGGCGCCGCCGCGGTCGACCTGTTCGCCTTCTCGACGGGCGCGTGGGAGTGGCGCTGGCTCAACGTGGCGTTCGTGCTGCTGTTCCCCCACCAGCTGGGCCACGCGTATGCCGACGGCACGTTCGCCCGGTGGCCCCGCCGGCGCTTCTGGGCGATGGTCGCGGGCGGGCTCGCCGGCCTGGTCGTGCTGACGACGCCGTGGGTCTTCCGGCTCTTCGGCGAGGCTCGCTTCGACTGGTTCCCGGGCATCGGCCACTACCCCAAGAGCCTCCTGGGCACCGACGTCGAGGCGGTCTCGAACGCTTACCCGCCGACCGTGTGCTTCCTGCTCGGCGGCGTTTGGACGATCGGCGCCGTGATGCTGCTCAAGCCGGAACTCGACCGATGGCTCCAGCGGGAGCGACCCTGGCGGTTCACGATCGTCGTGAACGCGAGGATCATGACGCTCTTCCTCTGGCACATGACGGCGTTCCTCTTGGCGCTCCTGCTTCTTTGGCCACTCGGGTTCGGGCGCGAGCAGGACTCCACGGCACGGTGGTGGCTCGAGCGGCCGTTGTGGTTCCTTGCCTCCGGCGCGATCCTGCTCGGGCTGATCGCCGTCTTCGGACGCTTCGAGCGCGGAGGAAGACCGGCGACGCCGCGAAGCGGTGCCGGCCCGCCCACCATCGCCGGGGATGGAGAGGTCGGTCGGGAGTAGCATCGCCCGGTGGATCTCGCGTCGCTCGCCACCGGCACCGGCTCGCGGATCCTCCTGGTGGTGATCGACGGCCTGGGCGGGATGGCGGACCTCGCGCACGGCACGGAGCTGGAAGAGGCGATCACGCCGAACCTCGATCGCCTCGCCGGCGAGGGCGTCACGGGCCTCCTGGAGCCCGTCGGCCCCGGGATCACGCCGGGCTCCGGGCCGGGACACCTCGCGCTGTTCGGATACGACCCGCTGGAGTTCGCGCTGGGGCGCGGCGTGCTGAGCGCGGCCGGCCTCGGTGTCGAGCTCCGTCCCGGTGACGTGGCCGCCCGGGGGAACCTGTGCACGCTGGATGCGGACGGCAACGTCGTCGACAGGCGGGCCGGCCGGATCTCCGACGAGGAGGCCCGTCGCGTGGTGGCGCGGCTCTCCGCCGCCGTCCAGGGAGTCGAGTTCCACCACGAGAAGGGCCATCGACTCCTCGTGGTGTTCCGGGGAGATGGGCTGGACCCGCGGATCGGCGACACCGATCCGCAGACGACCGGGGTCCCGCCGCTCGATCCGCGGCCGCTCGATCCGGCGGCGGCGTCCACGTCCGAGCTCGTCGCCGCCAAGCTTGCCGAGATCCACCGTGCGCTGGCCGGCGAACCGGCGGCCAACGGCCTGGTGCTCCGAGGGTTCGACACGCATCGTGAACTTCCACGCTTCGAGGATCGAACCGGCCTCCGCGCCGCGGCCGTCGCGGTCTATCCGATGTACCGCGGGATCGCGAAGCTGTTGGGGTTCGACGTCCTCGGACCGCCGGCAGACCTCGCCGATCAGGTCCGCCTCCTGGAGAAGCACCGGGAGGACGCGGACTACTTCTTCGTCCACGTGAAGGACGCGGACGCCGCAGGTGAGGACGGCGATCGCGGCGCGAAGATCGCCGCGATCGAGCGGGTGGACGCGGCGATCCCGGACCTGGCCGCCGCGTTGGAGCCCGGCGTGATCGCCGTGACCGGCGATCACGCCACCCCCTCGCAGATGGCCGCGCACTCCTGGCACCCCGTGCCGGTCCTCGTGCACGGACCTCGGTCCGGGCGCGACGACACCGACCGCTTCGGCGAGCACTGGTGCCGGGCGGGCGGTCTCGGCGTCCGCCCCTCGACGCAGTTGCTGCCGATCCTGATGGCGAACGCCGGCCATCTCGCCAAGTACGGGGCCTGACGATGTGCTTCGACACGGACGCCCTCCCTCCGGATCCTGCCCGAACCGGCATGGGGTCCGGCTCGGAGCGAACGGTCCTGGTCGCCGGCGACGGCAACCGCTTCGCCGCCACGGTCGCTGGGACGCGCGAACCCGCCTCGGCGGGCATCGTGGTGATCCCGGACGTCAGGGGCCTCCACCGCTACTACGAGCGACTCGCCGAGCACCTCGCGGACGCAGGGATCCACGCGGTCGCGATCGACCCGTTCGGACGGACCGCCGGCGCGGAACACCGTGAAGAGGGGTTCGACTACGCGCCGCACCGCGCCTCCGTGACCGACGAGGGGATCCGAGCCGACGTCCGCGCCGCGGCCGAGCTGCTCCGAGCCGGCGACGCCACCCGGGTGGTGTCGATGGGCTTCTGCTTCGGCGGGCGGGCCTCGCTGATGCAGGCCTCACAGGAGAGCGTAAACGGGGCCATCGCGTTCTACGGGCCTCCCACGCGGGCGGAAGGAGGCGAGCTCTCCCCCATCGCCGAGGCGCAGGCGGGCCTCGTTCGCGCGCCGGTGCTCGGCCTCTACGGAGGGGCGGACCGTGGGATCCCGGCGAGCGATGTCGAGGCGTACGATCACGCACTCGACGAGGCCGGGATCGAGCATCGGATCGTCGTCTATCCGGACGCGCCGCACTCCTTCTTCGACCGGAAGATGTCCGAGCATGCCGAGGCCTGCCGCGACGCGTGGGCACGGGTGCTCGATTTCGTCGACGGCCTCGCGCGCTGATCATCGCCGGGCGGGGTGCGTTGCGCCGCAAGTCGGTGGCCACCGGTTGTTGACTTGCAGGGCGTTTCGGACGCCGGGTAGCCTGCGGGGAAGCCACCGTACGACGGAGAGGGGCGTGGTTCCGTGAACATCGATGACGTGCTGGTCAACGGAAGACTCAGCAGACGCGATCTCCTGAAGCGAGGTGGGGTGCTCGCAGGAGCCGCGATCGGCATGCCGGCGATCCTCGCCGCCTGCGCCCCCGACGCGCCCGCACCGCCCTCGGGCGGCACGGAGCCCACGCCGATCGACACGTCGAACATCGCCGGCTCGACGATCAAGGTGGGCACCTACGGCGGGTTCTTCGAGGAGAACTTCCGGAAGATGTACCCGGCGTTCACGGAGGAGTTCGACGTCGAGGTCGAATCGGTCTCGCAGCCCACGTCGGAGGTCTGGGTGGTCCAGCTCCAGCAAGCGATCGCCGCCGGGGGAACGCCCCCCGCCGACGTCTCGATGCTCTCCGGGGTCGGGCTCCAGCGCGCCATCAACGGGGACATCCTCGCGAAGTACGCCACGTCGGACATCCCGACGTCGGAGAACCTCGAGGAGGGCTACGTCCGCACCGATGACGAGGGGAATGTCACCGGGGTGGGCGGCCTGTCCTGGTACATCACGCTCGTCTCGAACACCGACCGCGTGAAGGAGAGCCCGGATTCGTGGACGGCGTTCTGGGACCCCGAGTGGAAGAACGAGCTGGCGCTCCTGCGGAACGCCGCCAACTCGTTCTTGCTGGAGATCACCGCGGAGACGTTCTTCGACGGGTACGACATCCTCGAGACGCAGGACGGCGTCCTCGAGGTGATGCACAAGCTCCAGGAGGTCAAGCCGAACGTGAAGCTCTGGTTCCGCGACGAGGCGCAAGCACAACCCGCGTACAACGAGGGCGAGGTGTCGCTCGGCCAGTTCTATCACGACATCACGCTGTTCGCGGCCTCGGAGGCAGGAGGCGGCGCTCCCCTCCGGAGCGTCTTCCCGACCGAGGGCGCGATCCTCGACTCGGGATTCTGGTCCATCTCGAAGACGACCGAGAACCTCGGCGCGTGCGTGACGTTCATCGACTACATGTGTCGGCCCGACGTGCAGCAAGAGTTGGCCCTGACGCTCGGGACGATCCCGTCGACGAAGCGGGACACCCTGACGATGACCGACGAGGAGTACGAGGCCGTCGCCGGACCTGGACCCGAGACCGCGTTGCGACCCAAGTACGAGATCTACGACAAGTGGGAGGACTGGATCGACCAGAACTGGACCGAGCTGATCCTCTCGTAGCTCTCGAGGAGCGAGGGTGATCCCATGAGCCGGCGCTCCGACGTACGAGGCGGGCTGAAGCTCGAAGGGCTGGTCAAACGGTTCGGCGATGTCACCGCGGTGGCGGGTGTCGATCTCGAGCTCCCACCGGGGAAGCTGATCTCGTTCCTCGGGCCGTCGGGATGCGGCAAGACGACGATGCTCCGGATGATCGCCGGCCTGGAGCATCCGAGCGAAGGCCGGATCTTCCTCGACGACGAGGACGTCACGGACCGTCCCGCCCACACGCGCGACATCGGGATGGTCTTCCAGAGCCTGGCGCTCTTCCCGCACCTGAACGTGGCCGGCAACGTGGGCTACGGCCTCCGGATCCGCGGGGCGGAGACGGACCGGATCTCCTCGCGCGTGGACGAGCTCTTGACGCTCGTCTCGCTCGAGGGGATGGGCGATCGGCGCATCCAGCAGCTCTCCGGGGGGCAGCGCCAGCGCGTGGCGACCGCCCGCGCGCTGGCGCTCGAGCCGCGGCTCTTCCTGCTGGATGAGCCGCTGTCCGCCCTCGATGCGAACCTGCGTGAGCAGCTGCAGGTGGAGCTCCGGCTCCTCCAGCAGCAGCTGGGGATCACCACGATCATCGTCACGCACGACCAGCGGGAGGCGATGACGATGTCGGATCTCGTCGTGGTGATGAACGCGGGCCGCATCGAGCAGGTCGGCCCGCCCCTCGAGGTGTATCGGCAGCCCGGCTCCCCGTTCGTCGCCGGGTTCATCGGGCGGACGAACCTGCTGCGGGGCGAGGCGGCCGGCGACGGCTCCGTTTCCGTCGCCGGGCACCCGTTCGACATCGCGGGAGAGGCCGATCGCACGGGCGAGGTGACGCTCTCGGTGCGACCCGAGGCCGCGCTGCTGGTCGTGGACCAGGTACCCGAGCGGAACGTGCTGCCCGGCACGGTGGTGTTCGTGCGGGACCTGGGCGAGCTCTTCGAGTGCTTCGTGGACTGCGGGATGGATGAGCACGTGATCGTCGCGGGTTCGCCTCGGGATTGGGTGCCGGTCCGGCAGGGTGCCCAGGTGGCGGTGCACTTCCCCGCCGAGGCGTGCGTGGTCGTGGAGGGGTCTGGGGGCTCAAGGAGCGAGCGCGATCAGCGCGAGCGTAGCCCCCAGGAGGGATGAGATGAGCGAGCGGGAGCGGCCTTCGGCCAGGACGTACGGCGTCCTCGCGTTCCCCGTAGGGATGCTCGTGATCTTCTTCCTCATCCCGTTCGGGATCATGGTCGCGACGAGCTTCTACCACCGGATCGAGGGCGCCTTCTACGAGCCGGCGTTCGAGCTCGCGAACTGGCAGCGGCTCTTCCAGCCCGTGTTCCTCGAGCGAGCTCTCTTCTCGATCGGGATCTGCCTCCTCGCCGGCTTCGTGTGCATCGTCGTGGCGTTCCCCTTCACGTACTTCCTGACGCGGATGCGGCGCCGCCCGCAGGTCGCGCTCCTGATCGTCGTCCTGTCCGCGCTCAGCCTCTCCGAGGTGATCGTCGCGTTCTCGTGGTACATCCTGCTCGGACGAGCGTCGGGCGTGTCGAACATCCTCGTCTGGCTCGGCGTGATGAACGAGGCGGCCGCGTACCAGCCGAGCTTCGGCGCGGTGCTGCTCGGCCTCTGCTACATCGCGTTCCCGTATTGCGTCCTCACCTTGTACCCGCAGCTCACGCGCCTCGATCCCGAGATCACCGAGGCGGCGCAGACCCTGGGAGCTTCGCCGTGGCGCACGTTCTGGACCGTCGTCGTGCCGATCGCTCGTCCGATCATCGTCGCCGGGTTCCTGCTCGTGTTCGTCTTCACGTTGGGGAGCTACATCATCGCCTTCTTCCTCGGACGGCCCGAGCACTGGACGCTGTCGGTCTTCATCGCGGACCAAGCATCGGCGAACGCGAACGTGCCGTTCGCGGCGGCGATGGCGATCTTCCTGACGATCCTCTCGCTCGTCGTGGTGGCGTTGGTTGGCTTCATCGAGTCCCGGACGAGGACGCTGACGTAGATGCGTGTGTGGCGATGGACCATCACCGCGTTCGTCCTGGTGTTCCTGCTCGCGCCGCTCGTCGTGGTCCTCGTCGGATCCGTGAACGAGAATCGGTACCTGAACTTCCCCCCCGAAGGCTTCTCCCTATCGTGGTACGGCCAGCTCTTCACGGACTCGGGATGGCAGACCTCGATCCGGTACAGCCTGACGATCGCCGCCATCAGTGCGGCGCTCGCCGTGTCGATCGCGACGCCCCTGGCGTTCGTCCTCCGCACGTACCGGATCCGGCTGGCGCCGCTGCTCTACACGCTCGGCATCCTCCCGTTCATGCTGCCACCGATCATCAGCGCGCTCGGGATGCAGGTGTTCTGGCTCTCCACCGGGCACGTCGGGCGGATCGAGAACGTGATCATCGCGCACGCGATCTTCTTCTCGACGCTGCCGCTCGTGACGATCTCGCTCGCGATGGAGACGATGGATCCGGCGCTGCCGGAGGCCGCGAAGACCCTCGGCGCCGACCAACGCACGACGTTCCGCACGATCACCCTGCCGCTGCTGATCCCGTCGATGATCACCGGCTACGCGGCCGCGTTCGTCCTCAGCCTGAACGAATACATCATCGCGTTCCTCGTCGCGGGATTCACCGTGGAGACGCTGCCGGTGAAGATCGTCAATGGGCTCCGCTACGGGTTCACGCCGACGATCGCGGCGGTCGCGGTCGTGTTCATCCTGATCGCGGCGACGACGTTCACCCTGTTCGCGATCTTCGGCAACCTGATGAAGTTCCTGGGCGCTGACCCCGCGATCCTCGAGAAGAACAAGGCCTAGGGTGGCGCATCCGGTGGATCGTTCTGCCGGGAAAGAGGCGCCTGCCGGGCAAACAGGGCGAGGAGCTCATAGGCGACGTGCGACGCGGCCACTGCCGTCACCTCCGCGTGGTCGAAGGGAGGGGCCACCTCGACGATGTCCGCTCCCACGAGGTGCGCTCCCGAGAGGCCACGGAGGATCCCGAGGATCTCGCGGCTCGTGAGCCCACCGGCCTCCGGCGTCCCCGTCCCGGGAGCGAAGGCGGGATCGAGCACGTCGATGTCGATCGACACGTAGACCGGCGCATCCCCGAGCCGGGTGCGGATCCTGTCCGCGATCGCCTGCCGGCCTTCGTCGAGGACGTCCATGGCCGACACGATCTCGAACCCGAATCGAGCGTCATCCACGAGGTCCTCCGGGGAGAACAACGGGCCGCGGATCCCAACGTGCGTGGCCTTGTCCTCGAGCAGCAGACCCTCCTCCCAGGCTCGTCGGAACGGCGTCCCGTGCGTGTACTCGGCGCCGAAGTACGTGTCCCACGTGTCGAGGTGCGCATCGAAATGGACGAGTGCGACGGGTCCGTGACGCCGGTGCATGGCCCGCAGCAGCGGCAGCGCGATCGTGTGGTCACCCCCGATCGAGAGCAGGCGTGGGGCTCCATCGAGGGCCGTGTCGGCAGCGGCTTCGATCTGCGAGATCGCCTCGGCGATGTCGAACGGGTTGCACGCGACGTCACCGGCATCGGCCACCTGCTGCGCGGCGAACGGATGGACATCGAGGCTCGGATGGTAGGCGCGGAGCAGCCGCGTGGCATTGCGGATCGCGGCGGGCCCGAACCGCGCGCCGGGCCGGTACGTCACACCGCTGTCGAACGGGATCCCGAGGACGGCGACGTCGCAGACGTCGACGTCCTCGCGCCGTGGGAGACGAGCGAACGTCGCCGGTCCCGCGAACCGAGGGACGACGAGTGGGTCCACCGGGCCGACCGGGGAGGGCTGCCCGTCCTGCGGTCGCCCGGCGTTCGGATCGTCGGCCATCGCGTACAGATGCTATCGGCCGGGTGACGGGCGCGTGAGGGCGGCGGCGCCTCCGGCGCCGCCGCCCTCACCGACTTCGATGGAACGAGTGACGCCTCAGGCGTCATCCCCGCCGTGGCCGGAGTCGTCGTCGTTGTCGCCGCCACCGGGGCCGCTGTTGTCACTCGGCCCGGAGTTGTCGTCGTCATCGTCGTCCGAGTTGCCGGGACCACTGTTCTCGCTTGGCCCGGAGTTGTCGTCGTCCCCGTCATCGTCCCCGTCATCGAACGGGAAGTCGCCCGACCCCTGGTCGGGGGTGCCGTCGTCGTCATCCGAACCGACCTCACCCTCGAACGGGAAGTCGCCCGACCCCTGGTCGGGGGTGCCGTCGTCGTCACCCGAACCGACCGAGGCGCTCGGCGTCGGCGTCCCCGACGCAGAGGCGCTCGGGGTGGTCGATGCAGACGCGGTCGAGGCGAGCGGTGCAGCCGAGCCGCCCGCGAGCGCCATGGTTCCACCGAGGATCAAGCCTCCCACCACCAGCACCGCGATCGCCGTCATCACGGTCCGTAGGATCGATGTCATCGTGCTACCTCCTTCATCCCTCGCGACCTCGCGTTCGAGATCTCCTTGGGACCAACGTACGGAGGGTCTGGTTACGGGCCGCCCAGAGGGAGGTAAAGGGCTCGGTAAGCCTCAGTCGTCGTCGGATCCCGAGGATCCGGACCCGGAGCTCTCCGACCCGGATCCCGAGTTCGACGAACTCGAGCCTGAGTTCGACGAGCCCGAGCCCGAGTTGTCGTCACTGCCGGGTGGGTCGTCCGACGCCGAGGCCCCGCCGTGATCGTCGACCGAAGCAGAGGGCGACACCGACGGAGTGGCTCTCGAGGGGCTGGGGGACGATGACGCTGAATGAGACGGTGCGAGCGTGGGCTGCACGACGCTTCCCACTTGATCGCCGGCCAGGGCGAGGGCACCGAGCGTGAGCGCGACGGCGGCAGCGAGCCCGCCGATCCCCAACACGACCATGCCGATGGACTTCTTCACGTCGCCACCGTAGCGGTCACCGCGTTAAGTCCACGCTAAGCCGTCGACGACGGGCTCGCCTGCACGTCGCCGCTGCCGACGGCGCTGCCATCGCCGCCGGCGGCGGCCGGGAACCAGACGTCGACCCTCGTGCCACCGGTCGCACCTTGGCGGACCTCGATCCCGCCGCCCCAGCGCTCGGCGAGCTCCCGCGCGATCGCCAAGCCCAGCCCGGACCCTCCTGCGGGCGCGCCTCGGCCGCGGAAGAAGCGCTCGGTCACCCTGGCCACCTCCTCCGCGGAGATGCCGGGCCCGTGATCCGCCACGGAGACCGTCGCCCGCTCGCGATCGGCGGACACGGTGACCTCGACCCGCCCGGGCGCGTGGATGAGGGCGTTGTCGAGCAAGACGTCGAGGACCTGGTCGAGGTCCTCGGGATCGGCGACCGCCCGCACGGGGGCGGCGCCGTCCGCGCCGTTGCGCAACGTCGTCGATGCGTGCGCCGCCCGCTCGTGCCATCGCTGCACCGCTCGTGCCGCGGCGTCGCCAAGATCGGCATGCGGCACCCTTCCCTCCTCGATCTCGCCCGCCATCGTCAGCAGCCGTTCGATGATCAGTGCCAGCCGGTCGACCTCCTTGTCGGCGGCCAGCAGCTGATCACGCACGGCGTCGTCGGGCGTCTCGGCGATCGCGGCCTCGAGTCGCAGCTTGATCCCGGTGAGGGGCGTGCGCAGCTGGTGCGAGGCGTTTGCCACGAACTCACGCTGGGCGCGCACGGTCCGTTCGACCCGCCCCGCCATCTGGTCGAACGAGCCGGCGAGCTCGTCCACCTCGGTGCCGCCCTCGAGCTTGCCCGCCCGCGTCGACAGCTCGCCGGCCCCGAGACGCCGGGCGGCGGTGGCAAGTCCCGACAGTGGCCGCGCGAGCGAGCGAGCGATCGCGACCGCCAGGACCAGCCCGGCGATCAGACCGGCGAGCGCCACCGCCACGATCGCCGCGGTGGCCCTTCCCACGTTCTCTCCCACCGTGCGGACGTCCCGAGAGATCCGGACGGCTCCGACGAGCTCTCCCTCGTCGATCACGGGGGCCGCCGCCACGGCGATGTCTCCTCCCTCCTCGTCGCTCCTGCGAACCACCGCGGTGACCTCCGAGTGGAGGGCTCGAGCGACCTCCGGTCGGCCCGGCGTCGCGAACTGCTCGCCGACGTCCTCGCCGGCGGAGTCCGCCAGCACCGTGCCCGAGGCGTCGAGCACGACGATCCGGCTTCCGACCTCCGCCGCGTAGCGCTGCACGTCCTGGGTGAGCCTCCGTCGGTCGCCGGGTGCGTCATCGAGGGTGTCGCCGTTCAGGAACGCCGCGATCGTCTGCGCGTTGGTGCGGGCGAGCGCCTCGAGCTCCGAGCGCGCGCGGTCGCGCATCACGATCGCGAGCGGCACGGTGAGCGCCACGATCACCACGAGCAG
This sequence comes from uncultured Actinomycetota bacterium, assembly GCA_963750945.1. Taxonomy (GTDB): domain Bacteria; phylum Actinomycetota; class UBA4738; order UBA4738; family HRBIN12; genus JAJNBA01. Next base: position 95,117 of record CAVVSH010000003.1, read on the forward strand.
GACGTATGCGAACGAGGCGACGAGACGCGTGCGGAGCTTCATCGCGCGTCCATCCGTCAACGATCGGGGGAAGCGAAGCGGAACCCGACCCCACGGACGGTCGTGATGTACCTCGGTGCCGACGGTTCGTCCTCGATCTTCTTGCGCAGCCAGGAGATGTGGACGTCGAGCGTCTTCGTGGGTCCGAACCAGTGGGGGTCCCACACCTCGTCCATGATCTCCTCCCGACCGACGACCTCGCCGGCGCGAGACATCAGCATCGCGAGGAGATCGAACTCCTTGGCCGCGAGCTCGATCGGCTGGCCGTCCTTCGTGACCGAGCGAGACGACGGATCAAGCGTGATCGCGTCGACGGTCATGGGCGCGCGGCGCGCTCCCGTCGCTCGGCCGCGTCGCTGGATCGCGCGGATGCGGGCGACGAGCTCGCCCGCGGAGAAGGGCTTCACGACGTAGTCGTCCGCCCCGAGCTCGAGACCGACGATCCTGTCGACCTCCTCGCCGCGCGCGGTCAGCATCACGATCGGCACGTCCGAGCGCGTGCGCATCTCCCGGCAGAAGTCCCGGCCGTCGCCGTCGGGCAGCATCACGTCCAGGAGCACCACGTCGGGTTCGTCGCGGAAGAACGCCTCCCGTGCGGCCTCGAGCGTCCCCGCCACCTCCGGCGTGAACCCCTCGCGCGCCAGGTGAGCGGCGAGGGGCTCGGAGATCGACGTCTCGTCCTCCACGACCAGCACCCGCGGCTTCATGCGGTCGATGGTAACGGCCGCTCGCTCTTCGCCTTGTGGGGAACGTGGCGGCGGGCCGAGCCCGCCGCCACGTCGGCCGGTCCTGGTCAGGCCGTCCACACCGCCCTGCCGCCACACGTCTGACCGGTTCGCGTATTCACCGCACGTCCTCGGAAGACGTCGTCCCCGGCTCGGTTCCGTTGCAGGATCCGAACCTCGAACGAGCCGCTGGGCGCCCGTGTCGTCCGCCTCCCCGCGAACACGAGGTCCCTGTCGTGGCGGATCTGCACACGCCAGACGGCGCCGACGACGTTCTGGTCGACCTCGTACTCGACCTCGATCCGGCCGTCCTCCTCACTCAGCTTCAGCTTCCAGTCGCTGTTGCCGCTGCACGAGCCCCGCCGGATCACGTCTCCGTCCTTCGCTAGGACCGGCATCGCCGTTCCACCGATCAGCAGGGTTCCCAGGACCGCCGTGGCCACCATCGCTCGGAATCGCATCGCCGCCTCCTTCTCCCGGGCGCCGCGTGGCGCCCTCTGCCAGTCAACGATGCGGCAGGGCCATTGAAGGAGGCCGAAAGACCCGGTCAAGGTTGGGCTAAGAAGAGATGCAGTGCGGAAGGTGATGTGCTTGGAAGGGAGAGCGGGAAATAGAAAAGGCCCCGATCGGAGAGTTCCGGACGAACCAACCTTGCGGCCGGTCCGGGACCTCGGGGTCTCGGCTAGCGTCCCTTGCCTGCTCCCCGCCCCCGGTTCACTCCGATCAGGGCAAACGCAAGATATGACGAAGGGCGGGGGCCGGTCAAGACGAACAGGGCGGTCTTGTCACACTTTCACCAAGTTGTCCGTCCGATGAGCGCATCGTCGGCCCAGCCCGGTAGCGTCGTGGAGATGATCGCTCGACCTTGCGGGCCGCATCGTCGCTGGTCGTGGACACGAACCGCGGCGGTGATACTCATCGCGCTGCTGACGTCGTGCACGGAGACCACCCCCGAACGAGGATCCGCATCGCAGACTGCACCATCCCCGGCGATCACGTCATCTCCCCCGGGAGGGACGACGCCGGATGCGTCGGTCACACCGGACGCTCCCGCCGGGACGGATACGAGCTTCCTGCGCCTGACACCTCCCGCCGGCGGGTCGTTCCTCGTCCGAGGTCGCTATCCCTTCGTGCCGACGCGGTGCCGGGATGCCGAGCGACCGACCCTCACTGGCAGGTTCCCGGGGACCCTGCTCGTGAGGAAGGCCGAGGACGGCACGATCACGATCACGGTGGCCCTCTCGTTCGATCGCTACCTCGAGGGGATCGCCGAGGTCCCACCCTCCTGGCCCACCGCAGCTCTGGACGCGCAGGCGATCGCCGCCCGAAGCTACGCTCTCGCGACGACCGGATGGAGCGGCGATGAGGGCGACACCCTCGACGAGCCGATCTGCGCCACCACCTCATGCCAGGTGTACCGGGGGATCCCCGTCCCGCCGGACCCCACCCACCGGCGGTGGGTGCGTGCGGTCCGCCGCACCGATGGGATGGTGTTGGTCCACGACGGTCAACCCGCGACCACCTTCTATTCCTCGACCTCCAACGGCCGCACGTACGGGAACGAGGAGATCTTCGGGGGCACCGCCCTTCCCTACCTGCGGCCCGTGACCGAGCGTGACGACGGCGCGTCGCCGACGTCACGGTGGCGGGTCAGGCTGCCGTTCCAGGATCTGACGAGGTTCCTGCAGGCCGCGGATCTCTGGCCGCGCGGACGGGCGATCTCCGGGGCCCGTCCGCGTGGTTCGTCGCTGTCCGTCCGGGGCGGGGGCGAGAGCCGCTCGATCGACGCTGCCGACCTCCGCGACGCCGTGAACACATGGGCCCCATGCCTGCGCCCGGGACGGTACCCCCCGGAGACGGCGAAGGGCAGCCTGCCCCTCACCATCCCGTCCCGGTGGCTCGACCTCTCGGCCACCGCGGGCGCGGTGGTCGTGACCGGGCGCGGGTGGGGTCACGGCGTCGGGATGGTCCAGTGGGGGGCGTACGGGAAGGCACGGAGAGGCCTCTCGGCCTCCGACATCCTGGCCTACTACTACGGCGGCTTCCGGCCACAGGAAGAGCCGGAGCCGGGCCTGATCCGCGTGCTGGTCGCGAGCGGGCTCAGCGCCCTGCGGATCTCGCCCTCCGGTCCGGGCGCGAAGATGGCGGGCCACCGCCTCGGCGCCGGCACCGTGACGATCTCTGGAGGCGCCGACCTCGAGGTGCGCGACTGACCGTCACGACGTGCGCCTAGCGGCGGACGTGGAGGCGCACGACGGATCCGGTGGGGAACGATCGGATCTGGACGAGGTCGCACAGGAGATTCGCGAGCCAGAGCCCGAAGCCGGAACCGCGATCCGGAGATGGCTTCCGACGGCCCGCCATGGGATCGTCGATGCGGCCCGCATCGCTGACCTCGCAGATCAGCGAAGAACCCTCTTCCCAGATCCGCAGGACCCCGACCCCGCCTCCGTGGCGCACGCTGTTCGTGGCCACCTCGTTGACGACGAGGGTCAGGTCACCGACCCGCGCCCGATCGAGGTCGAACGCCTCGGCCGCCTGCACGACCTGCTCGCGGACGGCCGAGAGGCTCTCTCCGTCCGGTCCGAAAGGGAGCACACGCGGAGCACCACGAGGCTCGGGGAGCGGGTCGTCGAACGGCTTCGCGATCTCGTCGAGACCGCGGTAAGTCGCGTTCTCGCGTCGCCGGTCTCCGTCCATGACATGGGGGTGGTTGCGCTTGGCTTCCTCCAGCACCGACGACGGCAAGGACACCGTGTCGTAGGGGCACGCCAGCCACCACGCGGGCGCGCCGGCGAACGCGAGGTTGAGAAGAGCCTCGTGGCGTTCGCACTCGATGAGCTCGCTGGCAGTTCGGGCGGCCCAGATCGGCTCACCGATGCCTCGGAAGCGCCCGCCCGCCGAAGCCAGCTGGTCCGCGACGAACTCCCGCCACGCGGGGATGATCCGCGCAGGGTTCTGGCCCACCTGCGCCATGTCGGCGAATCGAACGCCTTCCGGGTCTCCGCCGAGCTCGTCACGCAGCAGCTCGATCTTCTCCGCGCTCACCACGACGAGCATCGGTTCGCGCTCGGCCACCGAGTCCCGGATGAAGGCAGAGGTACGGTCCACGAAGTCGGCCGTGCCCGCATAGAGGATCGCGTCGTGCTGGAACGAGGCGTCGTGTTCGCTCCGGATCGTCTCTGTTCGCATGCGTCTCCTCCGAGAGGGCCTCGCCCACCCGTGCGCCGTGCCTTCCTCCACACAGTACCCATGAACGTCCCGACATCCACCTCTCCTACAGAGTTGTGATTCACCCGTCTTGACCAGGGGTTTCCCTTGCGTGGGTGCTTTACGGGGCATCGTTCCGCAGGCGCGCGTTCCTCACGATCTCGGCTGGGTGGTTCTCCCAGAGAGGAACGCACCCCGACATCACCGGTGGGATCGAGGGCGGCCTGCCCACACCCGCGATCTCGCATACGACGCGATCGATCTGGGTAAGGCCGGGTGCGGACGTCGACCGAGAGTTCCGGAAGGGAGACAAGTCATGACCATCGGAGAGGTGTTCGGCTTCCTTTTGATCGGATGCATCGTCGGGCCGCTGGCGCGTTTCGTCGTGCCGGGCGACGACTCGATGCCGATCTGGATGACGATCGTGCTCGGTGCCGTCGGCGCATTCCTCGGCGGTTGGCTCCTGGCCGAGGTGATCACGCCCGACAACAAGGGCGTGCCGTGGATCGCGGCGATCCTGGCCGCTGCCGCACTCGTGGTGCTCGTGCGCCTCGTGCGGCGAGGCAGCGCCGGATCGACGCACCGGCAGCTCTCGTAACCATGCAGGAGCTCCGGCGGATCGGTGACCGTATCGAGGTGGGAGTCCAGGAGGTCGAAGACTTCCTGGACTCCCCCGCCGGGCGCCGGCTCCGCCGGCTCCTCGCCGGCGCCGCGATCGTCGGCGCGCCGCTGCTCTTCCGGCTCCCGGTCCTCAAGCGCTACCCGCTGCTGCGCGCGCTCGAGCTCGCCGGAGGTGCCGCGCTCCTCGTGAAGTTCGCCGAGGCGCTCCGCGATTGGGAACCGAGCCCGGAGCGCCGCATCGTCCTTGATGTGCCCGGATCCTCCCGCTAAACGCCGGTCACCGCGAACCAGGAGCCGCCCGGATTCGTCACGAACACGACCGGTGCGAAGCATGGATCGGGAAGTGGCACCGTGGCCTCGATCTTCGAATCTCCGGTCGTCGTGGCGGGGAAGAGGCCGGTCGAGACGTTCGTCGTGACAGCCGATGACCCATCGATCGCCTGGCAGCTGACGATCGCCTTGAACTGCGCGATCGGATTCCTGCCAGCGTTCGCCCCTTCGGCGAGGACCAACCCTTCGACCTTGACCTCGAGGCTCCCGTCCGCGCCGAGCGCCGCCTTCCCCTTGGCGATCGACCAGGGCAGCCCCCCGCCGGGGACCCCGCGGATCGGGTTCGGAGCGCCGACGTAGGGGCCGCTCACGCCCGCGAGCGTGTCCGCCTTGAGGACCGTGGCAGGGCCGGCGGAGCTCGCTCCCGAGGCCGATGCGATGACGATCAGGGCCAGTGATGCGCCGAGCATGACGACCTTCTTCATCCGCTCCTCCTTCGGTCGAGACGTACCGAGGGACTACGGACGGCGGGCGCCGAGGGATCGTCGGACGAGGATCGAGCGCGTGGGCGGTGTCAGACCTCGGTCTCGGTGTGCTCGTGGTACTCGTAGGCGGACATCGCCTTCCCGGACTGGGACTTCCATTCGCGCTCCTGCTCCGGCAGCTTCCCGAGCACCTTCGCCATGGCACGCACGTGCTCGGCGACCGAGCCGCAACACGAGCCGATGTACCGAACGCCGGCATCTCTCGCTCGCGCCGCGAACGCCGCCAACTCGCCACGAGCGAGGGTCCTCGGTGTGAGCCCGTACGGGAACGTGTCTCCCGCCGTGAAATCGGGTTCCTCGTTCGTCGTCGTGTACGCCACCGGCTGGGTGGCGACCGGGACGCCGCCGGCGAGCGCCTCGACCATCTTCTCGGCGATCGGCAGCTGCTGCGCCGGCCCGTTGAGACAGTTCACTCCCACGATGTCGGCTCCGGCGTCCGCGAGCCTCCTGGCGGCTTCTCCCGGGGAGTCGCCTTCATAGGTCTTGGCGGGAAGCGCTTCGAACGACATCGTCACCATGACCGGAAGGCCGGTCTCCTTGGCCCGCTCGACGAACAACAGCGCTTCTCCGAGGAAGGAGAACGTCTCGCCGATCCAGAAGTCCGGGGGTCCGGCCTCGAGCTGGTCCTGGAGCTGCCGATCGAAAAGGCGCCGAACGTGGTCAGGACTCTCGGCCTGCGCGGGGTCGTATGCCCACGTGAGCGAGAGGTTGCCGGCGACCAGTGCATCGCCCTCCGACGCGACCTGACGGGCGATCCGGACCGCGTTCCGGTTGATCTCGTCGACCGTTCCCTCCATCCCCACCGTCGCGAGCTTGTCGTTGCTGGCGTAGAACGTCATGGTCTGGAGCACCTCGGCGCCCGCGCGGAGGAACTCTCGATGCAGCTGCGTGAGGGCTTCGGGATGCTCGACGACCACCTCCGGCGTGAACGGACCTGCCTGCACGTACCCGCGCTTCTCCAGCTCGAGCAGGTACCCACCGTCGCCGAGCACCGGCCCTTCGGCGAGACGCTCCATGATCCCCTTGGGCATGCGATCGAACCCTCCTCTGCGGATCGCGGTGCCCGAGTCTAGGGCTGGTCGCTCCGCGCGGGGAACGAGCGATGTCGACCGCCGGTCACGCGTGCGTCTTCTCGCGGCGCGGCTTCCCGGGTCGTGCCTCCGGGCGACCCGTGAGGTCCTCCGATCCTTCCGCCACGACCCAGCGGTCGATCGTCACGGCGACCCCCTGGCTCGCGCGGTGGCGCGTGCCGAGAACGACCACTCGGGCGACATGGCGACCGTGCCTGAGGTCCGACGCCACCCGGATCGACACGAATCGCCGGGTCGGCGCGTAGAGGTCCACCGTCCGCAGTCGGGCCCCGTCGAGCCAGATCTGCGCCCGGCCCCGAGCGGGCCCGAACACGGCTCGGAGCGACAGCCCGGTCCCGGAGAACGAGAGCGTCGCTTCGGCGCCCGGCGCATCGCTCACCACGTAGTTCCCTTCGCTCGCGGCGGGATCGCTCACGCGGGCCCACGCGGCGGCCTCCGGACCCGGGTTCCGGTGGAGCTTCCCGCCCCACCTGAGCGCATCCACGACGACGCTCCGACCCTTGGCCATCGGGCGCTTCTTCCCAAGCGGGGTGATCGTGAGCGTGTGCCCGCCTCCGGCGAGATCGGAGAAGCGGTGACGGACGTCGGGGCGGAACCTCCGTGCGTAGCCGTCCATGCGCGCGACCCACCTGCCGTCGATCTCCACGCGCGCCTTCCCCATCCGAGGACCCTTCACCGTGAACAGGGTGACCGCTCCGCCCCTGAACCGATACGAGATCGAGGCCGCGGCTCGACGCTCCCAGCGGTAGGAGCCCCCGATCGCGCCTCGCCGGCGCCGGATGCTCCACGAATAGCGCGTGCCGTTCGGCTCGTCTTCCGGGCGGACCCGTGATCGTGCGGAGCCGACCCGTTGGGGTCCGAGGAGACTCGCGACCGCACAGTCGGGATCCGTTCCCGTGCACGTCGACGGCGTGCCGACCGGCGTCGATACCGGTCCGACCACGGCCGGAGTAGCCGGCACGGGCGAGGCCGACGCGCCGGGAGACGGGAGCGAAGATGCCGGAGCCGAAGATGCCGAGGCGGAAGGTGTCGGGACCGGGGGTTCCGGGGCCGGAAGTGCCGAGACCGGCGGTGCGGAGACCGGCGGCTCTGGATCCGGCGGGTCGGCGAGCGTCGACGCGCTACAGACGGCCGGGCATCCGACTCGCGACGGGAGCGACGTGCCCGATGCGCCATCCGACGCGACGGCCGCGATCTCAGCGGAAACGTCGAAGACCGCGGAGACGGTTGTGTCCCCCAGCGCGGACACCGTGCAGGTCCGTGCATCACCCGCCGGCGCGCACGCTCCGGTCCAATGGGTCAACCTGGCGCCTTCGTCCGGGGTCGCGCGCAGGGTGATCTCGTCGCCGGGGTTCGCGAGCCGAGAGCAACGGTCCCGCGGTCCACCGCAGGCGACGCGGTCGCCGCGGATCGTGCCCCCGTGGGATGGGGCGATGGTGAGCGAGGCGATCGTCCCTCGGGTCAGATCCCCGTTCATCCAGTCTCGGTCGACGGGACCCTTGATGCCCGGGATGTTCCCCCTGGCAGACCACTGCCACACCGTGTAGCCGTTGTTCGCCCAGCGGTCGCCGGGGATGGCGGGGGCGCCGACATCCCAATGCGCGACCCACAACGGATGCCCACGGTGCCCGAACCACGAGGTGTTCTGCATGAACCCGCGCCAGAAGTAGTTGCCGGAGTAGATCATCGCGCGGACGCCCGTCCGCGAACGGACACGATGCAGCCACGCCTGCGCCCAGACCCGGAGCTGCTCGGGGGAGAGCCCTCCCGTCTCCTCGATATCGAGGACGGGCAGGACATCGCCCGGCCCCACGCGCGCGACGCGCAGGAAGTGGTCGGCCTCACCGCGCGCGTCCCTGAGCCCGAGCGAGGGCTTCGCGAAGTGGTAGGCCCCGACGACGAGGCCGTTCGCGGTCGTGCCCGCCAGGTTCTGCGCGTACCGCGTGTCCCGGTACCTGTTCCCGAGGGTCGCGCGCATGATCACGAAGCGCACGGACGAGGAAGCGACCGCCGGCCACTCGATCCTCCCCTGGTACTTCGAGACGTCGATACCCGGGACGCCGGGAGCGGCGATCGCGGGCACTGCGGCGGGGACTGTGAGCACCGCTGTCATCGAGGCGGCCAGGACGAAGACGACATGCCTCCAGCGTCGCGCAACCCACCACACGGGTACCCACCCCCTCGATCACCAGTACCGACCCGTCGTGGCGCGGACGATAACCCCCGCTCCCGACCCTGTTGGGGATGTTGTCGGCCGAACTCCGAGCACACTTGAAGGGACGGAGATCGAGATCACGAGAACCGCGGGCACGTCTTCCGCGTGGAGATCTTGGAGGGATCTCAGGATCCGACCGGGAGCGGGCCGGGGAAGGCCAGGAGGCTCGGGCGGCCGCTCGATCCAACGCGGGGGCCCGGAAAGTGAGAAACCGCCGGAACCCGAGGGCTCCAGCGGTCTCTCACGGCGGACCATATGCGAGAGCGCGAGCTCCTGTCAAATCGGGAGGGGCCCTACGCGGCTCGGAGCTCCCTCCCCCACTCGATGACCTCGTCGAACGTCCGGTAGTTCAGGATGCGCTCCCTCGGGATCCCGGCCAGCACCGCCGTGGCCAGCCCGAACGGCAGGAACCGCAACTCGAAGGCGCTGTGCGCGTCACTCCCGATCGAGAACCATCGGACACCCTCGGCCATGGCGATCCGTGCGAGCTCCACGCTCAGGTCTTGACGTGCCGGGGTCGCGTCGAGCTCGACCGCCTTGCCTCGATCCGCGGCCTCGGCGAAGACCCGGGCCCAGTCGGCGCGGAGGCCCGCCCGGCGGCCGTACATCCTCGCCTGCGGGTGGGCGAGGACGTGGACCGAGGGGTCCCGCAGGGCGGCGAGGTAGCGCTCCGTCTGGTCCTCGCGCATCCGCAGCTTCGAGTGGAACGCACCCAGCACGAGATCGAGCGGCGCCAGCGCATCCGGCTCCATGTCACAGGTGCCGTCGGGGAACACGTCCATCTCGATCGAACGGAGCACGCGGAAGGGATCTCCCGAGGAGGCCCACGCGGCGTTCGCTTCGCCGATCCGGACGATCTGGTCCGCGAGACGCTCCTCGTCCATCCCGTTGGCGATCGTGAGGCTCTTCGAGTGATCCGTGATCGCGATGAAGGGCCGACCCAGCTCGCGAGCGAACGCCGCCATCTCCGGCAGCGGGAGCCCGCCGTCGCTGTCGGTCGTGTGCACCTGGAGGTCGGCATGGGGCGTCTGCTCCCATCCCGGTGCTGCGTCGAGCACCCGGCGGGCCTCGGCCATGGTGAGGAACCCACCACGTGTCTCCTCCGGCTCGGGAAGATCCGGGGGCGCGTCGAGCCAGCCGTGGATCATCGCCGCGACCCAGGGGCCGACCGCGTGCAGCTCCGTGAGCGAGCGCCCCGCCTCCGCGAGGTCGCGGACTTCCTCGGACCAGAAGCGGGCGGCCCCGGCCGCCCGCCGGAGGGCCCGCCGGCGATGAGCGGTCTCCTCATCGCCGGCGCGCCAGAGCAGCTCGGCGAGGTCGCCGTTCGACAGGCTCACGCCACCGGCGCGTCCTCGCGGCGCCGCTCGTAGCGGACGACGAACCAGACCTCGTCCCCTTCACGGTGCTCGAACCGTTCCTTCAGGCGCATCCCGACCTTCTCCGCGACGCGGATCGAAGCGGTGTTGTCGGCGTCGGCGTAGGCACGCACCACGTCGGCGCCCAGGGCTTCGAACGCGTAGGCGACCAACGCGGCGACCGCCTCGGTCGCGTAGCCGCGTCCCTGGAATGCCGGCGACATCGTGTAGCCGACCTTGATCACACCGCTCTCGCCGTCGGCGGGACTGATGCCCACATCCCCGACGAGCCCGCCGCCGTCGCGCTCCTCGACGGAGAACTGCACCCAGCCGCCGGGCTCTCCGGGCGCCCGCGCGGACATCTCCTCGATGTCTGCCCGCACGCTTTCCGGGTCGGTGCGCTCCCAGCCCTGCGTGCGGTTCACCTCGGGGTCGCTCCGATACGCGGAGATGACGTCGGCGTCCCCCGGCATGGACCGGCGGAGTCGGAGGCGCTCGGTGAGCAACGGCTCGGACTCGGCATCGACGCGCATCGGATGAGAAGCGTACCGAGTAGCCTGCCGCACGCCGTCCACGGCTGCCGTCGACATGGCGCCACGATCGCAACCCAAGATCACAGCCAAAGAAGGATCACGGCCAAAGATCACAGAAGGAGGACTGGTCCATGGAGCCTTGGTCGTTCGAGCCGAAGGGACGCTTCGACGAGCACACGGTCGACAGCCGGGCGCTCCGCGGGAATCCGCTGGGCGATCCGCACGAGCGGCCGCTCTGGGTCTACGTGCCACCCGGGTACGACGACGACCCGGCCGCGCGCTATCCGTCCGTCTACGCGATCCAGGGTCTCACCGGCCAGCTCGACATGTGGCGGAACCGTTCGCCGTTCCGACGCAACTTCCCGGAGCTCGCCGATGATCTGTTCGCGCGTGGCGATGCACCGCCCGTGATCGTGGTCTGGGTCGACTGCTGGACGTCGCTCGGCGGCAGCCAGTTCCTGGACTCCCCCGGCACCGGGAGCTACCTGACGTACCTGTGCGACGAGGTCGTGCCGTTCGTCGACGAGCGCTACCGGACGATGGCCGACCGGGATCATCGGGGGATCGGAGGCAAGTCCAGCGGAGGATACGGGGCCATGGTCGTGCCGATGCTGCGGCCCGACCTGTGGGGAGGCCTCGCCACCCACGCCGGCGACGCGCTCTTCGAGATGTGTTACCTGCCGGAGTTCCGCGAGTCGGTGCGGGTCCTGCGCGACGAGTACGAGGGCTCGTTCGACACATTCTGGAAGAACTTCCGGAGCCGTCCGGCGTTCTCGAAGGAGAGCGACGGGCACCTGCTCAACGACTGGTGCATGGCGGCGTGCTACTCGGCCGATCCCGACGGGACGGTCCACCTCCCGTTCGACACTGCCACCGGCCGGCTGATCCCCGACGTATGGGAACGATGGCTGGCTCTCGACCCGGTGCGCATGGTGCCGGACCACGCGGACACGCTCCGGTCGATGCGAGCGATCTACATCGATGCCGGCAAGAGGGACGAGTACTTCCTCGATCTCGGAGCGGAGGCGTTCCGCCGGGAGCTGGAGGTGATCGGCGTGACCGACGTCTTCTTCGAGCTCTTCGATGCCACCCACATGTCGATCGAGTACCGCTACCCGCTCAGTCTGAAGTACCTCGCGGAACGCCTCTCGGCCTGAAGGCCAGGTCCTCGCAGACCCGCGGACCGACTCCGGAAAGACCTGCGATATTCCGTAAGCGTTCACTTACGAACGTGTATGATGCCCACTCTGGCTGCACCGGGCAGCCGGGAAGGGGGAGATCCGATGGCGGATTACCTGCTGCTGTACAGCGGCGGCGGCATGCCCGAGACCGAGGAAGAGCAAGCCGCGGTCATGCAGGCCTGGAACACCTGGATGGGGGGGTTGGGGGCGGCGCTGAAGGACGGCGGCAACCCGTTCAACCCGGGAGCGGCCAAGACGATCGGCGCCGATGGGTCCATCCGTGACGGAGACGGCACGGCCACCGGCTATTCGATCATCCAGGCTGATTCGCTCGACACGGCGACGGATCTGGCGAAAGGGTGTCCCGTGCTTCAAGGGGGCGCCTCGCTCACCGTGTACGAGACCATGGATGTGATGTAGCGGGCCTCACCGTGGATCCGCGGCGCCGGCCGAGGCCGGCCCGCGCGCCTCGACGGCGATCACGAGCGCGTCCAGCTCGTGGCCCTTCAGGGAGAGGTGGCGTCGCTCGAGACCTCCGGTCTCGAGCGACGCCCCCACCTCTTCGGTGATCAAGATCTCACCCGCTTTCGCCTGCGCCGCGAGATGGGCCGCGACGTTGATCGTGTCGCCGAGCGCAGTGAACTCGCTGTCCAGACCCCTCGAGATGAACCCCACGAACGAAGGACCCGTGTGCACACCCGCGCCGAGCGGGAGCCACGGGCCCGCCTCGGACCCGTAGCCGACCGATCGGAAGAGGTTCCTCGCCGAGTCCACCGCGCGCCTGGCGTGCTCCGGCCCGGCCATGAACGGCGCGAAGAACCCGACGACCTCGTCGCCCACGAACTTGTCCAGGAGGGCGTCGTGGTCGAACAGCGCCTCCGTCGCCACTGAGTAGAAGCGCTGCATCACGTGCGCGAACTCCTGGACCCCCAGCCGCCGCGCGAGATCGCTGGAGCCGCGGACGTCGGCGAAGAGGAACGAGAGCTCGAGCTCCGCCCCGAAGATCTCCTTCTTGCTGACACCGGCCACGCAGCGCCGGCAGAGGTTCGGGTTCTTCTCCCACGGCGCGTTCGACTTCGAGATGTGCTGCGCCAGCCACCCGCCGGGCCCGCGGAAGGGAACGCTGCAGAACCGGCACCTCGGATCCGTGGGCAGCAGGCCGAACGTGCGGCGACCCATCCGGATCGCCTTGTGCGTGCCCTCCATGTAGGAGCGCCACTCGTCCTCGGATACGAACCGGCTCCTCGCCATCGGTCTCTCCCGACACCGTCAGGCCTGCCACGATAGGCGAGCGATGGACCGATTGTTGCGATTGTTGCCCACGGAGCGGCGCGTGGTGGCTCCGGCCGCCGCGGCGGCGTTCACCTCCGCCGCGGGACTGACGCTCGCCGCGAGCAGCATCGACGCCCTCCTCTTCGCCCGCGGTGGTGTGGACGATCTGCCGGTGCTCTACCTCTTCCTCGGCGCAACGATGTTCCTCGCGACCCTCGGGGTCTCGGCGGTGCTCGGGCGCCTCGGGCGAGGACGGACGTTCCTCGTGATCCCCGCATCGATCGCGATGATCGCCGGGGCGGCGTGGGTCGCGCTCGCGACGGAAGCGGACTGGATCTACCCGGCGCTCTGGCTGCTCCGGGGTGCGTCCGAGTTCCTTCTCGGCCTCGCGATCTGGGGGCTCGCCGGCCTCGTCACGGATACCCGTCAGGCCAAGCGGTTCTTCCCGTTGATCGGTGGCGCGGCGGTGCTGGGGCAGGTGGTGGGGGGCCTCGCCACGAAGCCGCTCGCCGGTTGGCTCGGGACCGACAACCTGATCCTCGTGTGGCTGGGCACGCTCGCGATCGTCGTCGTCTTGGGCCGACGGCTGGTCGCGATGACGGGTGCAGCGGTTCCGCCCCCGCGGCGACGACGCACCTCCGCGATCGCCGAGATGAAGACCGAGGTGCGAGAGGGGCTCCGCTACGCACTTCGGTCTCCGCTGCTCCGCTGGATGTCGGTGGGGTCGATCCTGTTCTCGCTGCTGTTCTTCTCCCTGTATCTGCCCTTCTCGCGTGCGGTCGCCGAGCGCTACCCGCAGCCGGATGAGCTGGCCGGGTTCCTCGGTCAGTTCTTCGCGGTGTCGACCGCCGTGACCCTGCTCCTGTCGCTCCTCGTGATGAACCGCCTGCTTTCGAAGCTCGGCGTCCCCACGGTGATGATGGTCCTGCCCGTCTTGTACCTCCTCGCGTTCGGGGTGCTCACGGTCGGCTCGACGTTCGCGATCCTCCTCGCTTTCCGCTTCGCGCAGGTGGTGTGGCTCCAGGGCGGCGCGTCGAGCGCCTGGGAGGCGGTGATCAACACCGTGCCCGGCGACCGCCGAGACCGCATGCGGGCGTTCCTATACGGAGGACCGACCCAGGTCGGCACCGTGCTCGCCGGGGTCGTCGCGTTGGTCGGCGAACGCGCGGTGTCGCCCCGCGTCCTGTACGGCCTCGGGCTCGCCGCGGCGGCGGCGGCGGTGTATTCGATGGCCCGCGTGCGGAGGGCCTACGCCGCGGAGCTGGTCGTTGCCCTGCGCGAGGGCAGACCACACGTGTTCGGTCCGACGCCGGGCGCGGGCGAGCCCTTCGGACTCGCCCGCGCCGACCTCGCGGCCGCGTCGGTCGCGGTCGGTGCGATGACCGACCCCGACGTGGGCGTGCGCCGCGTGGCCGCCGAGATCCTCGGCGACCTCGAGGCGCCCGGCGCGATCCCGGCGCTGGTGGAAGGCGTGCGCGACGACGACGCGGAGGTCCGGGCGACAGCCCTGCGCTCGCTCGCCCGGACCCAGGCGTTCGAGGCGTCCGACGTGGTCCCCGAACGGCTGAGCGACCCCGTCCCGGAGGTCCGCCTCGCTGCCTTGGATGCCCTCGACGCGCTCCGAGCGGATCGTTCCCGGGCCCGCGCACTCTTGCGTGATCCCGATGGGCTCGTGCGGGCTCGCGCGGCCGGCATCCTGCTCAAGGCCGCCCCGACGGACGGACCGGAGGACGCCGGAACCGACGCCGAGGCGGAGACGATCCTGGCGACGCTCGCGAGATCGCCCCATGCCGAGGCCCGCGTGGCGGCCCTCCGAGCGCTCGCGTCGTCACGGAGCTCGATGGCCCCGGATGTGGCTCGCACCGGACTCTCCGACCCCGTCCCCTCCGTGCGAACCGAAGCCGCACGCACCCTGACCGCCCTTGATCCGATCGGAGGGATCGACGACCTCCTCGCGGCGATCGCCGTCGGCGGCGAGGTGCTGGAGGCCGCGGACGAAGCGATGTCCGTCTCCCCGGAGCGCTCACGCGCGGACGTGCACCGCCTCGCGGTCGCATCGACGGCGCAGGCGCTCGAGAGCCGACGACTCGCGGACTCGATCGAGACCGCCGGTAACGAACGGCTCGGCCTGCTCCGCGACTCCCTCCTCGCGTCATCCGGGATCCACGCCGTGACCGCGATCCGAGCCGTCGCCCTGCTGGCCGACCGCGGTGCCATCGCCACCGCGCTCGAGAGCCTCGCGAGCGATGACGCTGCGCAGCGAGCGAACGCCCTCGAGGTGATCGAAACGACCGGCGACCCCGATCTCGTTCGCCCCTTGCTCGCGCTGTGGGACGACCGACGCGCGAAGGACGTCGATCGCGAGTGGCGAGACGGCGCGATCCACCATCCGGACGAGTGGATCCGTCGGTGCGCCGAGTGGGCGACCGCAGCCGGAGCAGCTCCCGAAGAAGAGGCAAGAAGAGAGATCGAAGAAGAAGGACACGAAGGACAAGGAGGAACGATGACCGAGACCCTGACCACGCTTCCCCTGATGGAGCGAGTGCTCTTCCTCCGGCGGGTGGCGTTGTTCGCCGACCTGCCGCCACAGGACCTCGCGCCGATCGCGGCGATCGCCTCGGAGCGAAGTTACGCCGACGCCGACACGATCGCCGAGCAGGACGACCCCGGCGACGAGATGCACATCATCGTCTCGGGCTACGTGATGGTGATCTTGCGACAGCCGGGCGGACACCAACAGGTGCTGGCCGTCCGCTCGACCGGCGACGTCATCGGCGAGATGGCGGTGATCACGAGCGCCCCGAGGATGGCGTCGCTGGCCGCGAAGGGACCGGTGCGGCTCCTCTCGATCGGCCGACGGGAGTTCGAGTCGATGCTCCGCGATCGACCCGAGACGGCGCTGGCCCTGATGCGGGTCCTCTGTCAACGCCTCGCAGATCGCGACACGACGACGCATACATGATCACTCAGTGCGCATCCGAGAAGGCCTGGCGATCGGGGCGATGAGGGAGGAGAGGCATGAAGGCGATCCGCGTACGGGAACACGGAGGACCGGAGGCGCTCGTCCTCGAGGGCGTGGAGGATCCACGTCCGGCGGCAGAGCAGGTCCTCGTGGGCATCGACGCGGCCGGAGTGAACATGATCGATGTGCAACAGCGGTCCGGGGGCTACTCGGTGAACCTCCCCTTCACGCCGGGCACCGAGGGAGCCGGCAAGGTCCTGGCGGTGGGCGACGACGTCAAGGGTCTGTCGCCGGGCGACCGGGTGGCCTACGCCGGGGTCCCCGGCGCCTACGCCGAGCTGGCGGTCGTCCCGGCCGACCGCCTCGTGCCGGTGCCGGCGGCCGTCTCGACCGAGCTCGCAGCAGCGGCACTGCTGCAAGGGATGACGGCGCACTACCTCGTCCATTCGATGGTGCCGCTTGAAGAAGGTTCGGTCGTCGTCGTCCATGCGGCAGCGGGCGGGGTGGGCCTCCTCCTCACGCAGATGGCGACCGCGCAGGGCGTGCGGGTGATCGGCACCACCTCGACCGAGGAGAAGGCGACGCTGGTGCGGAGCGCGGGTGCGGTCGACGTCGTCGTCCGCGGGAAGGACGATCTCAACGCATCGGTGTCTGCGCACACGGACGGGAGAGGAGCTCGGGCCGTCTTCGATTCGGTGGGTCGCGACACCTTCGAGGACAGCCTCGGGTCGCTCACGCGGCGAGGCTGCCTCGTCCTCTTCGGTCAGTCGAGCGGCCCAGTGCCCCCGCTGGATCTCTCGAGGCTCCAGACGGCCGGCTCGGTGTTCGTCACACGACCGGGTCTCGTCCACTACGTCGCGACCCGAGATGAGCTCCTCGAACGAGCCGATGCCGTGATGACGATGATCGCGAACGGCGACCTCGACGTGCGCATCCACGCTCGCTTTCCGCTCGAACGCGCCGACGATGCCCACCGGCTGCTCCAGAGTGGCACCACCGCCGGCAAGCTCGTGCTGGTGACCGAGGGAGAGGCACGCGAGTGACACCTTGTACGATGCACCGTTCCCGGCAGCGGGGTTATCCACCGTCACCACGACATCGCAAGGAGGACATCTGAAGGCCGCCCTCCTCACGGGTCCGCGGCGGATCGAGTTGCACGACACCGACGAACCGCATCCGGATCCTGGTGACGTCTTGGTGCAGGTGGAGTCCGTCGGCATCTGCGGGACCGACCTGAGCATCCACTCCGGGAAGATCTCCGTTTCGTATCCCCGCGTGATGGGTCACGAGGTCGTGGGCACGGTGATCGCGGGCGGGAGCGACGCGGTGGGCACGAGGGTCCTCGTGGATCCCGGGATCGCGTGCGGTAACTGCAAGCAGTGCCGCGAGGGTCGAACGAACATCTGCACGGCCGGGGGGCTGATCGGTCGCGACCGGGACGGAGGGCTGCGGGACCTGATGGCCGTCCCCGCGTCCAACATCCATGAGCTACCCGACGAACTCGACACGGGCACCGCCCCGATGCTTCAGGTCCTTGCGACCTGCGTCCATGCCCAGCGTCGAGCCCGGGTCTTCCCGGGCGAGAGCGTGGTCGTGCTCGGTCTCGGCGTGACTGGACTGCTCCACCTACAGCTCGCGAAGCTTGGCGGCGCCGGCTTCCCGATCGGGATCACCCGGTCCGCGCCAAAGCTCGCGCTGGCGCGCGAGCTCGGCGCCGACCTCACGATCGCAGCGGACGGATCCGAGACCTCGGAGGTCGCCGCTGCCCTGCCCGGGGGCGCCGACCTCGTGATCGAATGCGTCGGGACGGTCAGCGCCTTCGCCCGGGCGATCGAGATGGTCCGGATCGGAGGGAGGATCCTCGCGTACGGCACGATGACGGAGACGTCCGGCGAGCTTCCCTTCTACGACCTGTACCACAAGGAGATCTCCGTCATCGGGGCTCGCTCGGCCAGGGTCGAGGACTTCCCGATGGCGATCGCTGCCGTCGCCTCGGGACGTGTCGAGCTCGGACCACTCGTGTCGGGTCGGTTCCCGATCGCCGACGTCGACGACGCGATCCGTGCGGCGGGTGCACCCGGAGCGCTGAAGGTATTCATCGATGTGTGAGCCGCGGGGGTGAGCGAAGGTCCGATTTCCGTCGCGCCCCTCGAGCCGCTCGCGGTCGAGATGGAGGGGGCGCAGGTTCGGATCGAGGGTCGGACGGTCCTCGGGCCGATCGACCTGGAGGTCCGTCGCGGGGAGCGATGGGTGTTGCTCGGGCCGAACGGCGGCGGCAAGACGACCCTCCTGTCACTCGCCGGGGCCCGCCGCCAACCCTCGTCCGGTCGCGTCGCGGTGCTGGGGGTCACCCTGGGAACCGCCGACGTCCGCGCGGTGCATCCGAGGATCAGCCACACCAGTCACGTGCTGGCCGAGCGGATGCCTCCTGACCTCTCGGTTCGGACCGTGGTGCTCACCGGCAAGCGGGCGACCCTCTCGCCCTGGTTCCAGGAGTTCGACGAGGCCGACGAGCGCCGCGCGGCGACGCTGCTGGAGCAGGTGGGCTGCGGGCACCTCGCCGCGCGGCGCTTCGTCACCGCCAGCCAGGGCGAACGCCAACGCGTGCTCCTCGCCCGCGCGCTCTTCTCCGACCCGGAGCTCCTGATCCTCGATGAACCGGCGTCCGGATTGGACCTGCCCGCGCGGGAGGCGTTGATCGAAGCGCTGGAGGTCGTCGCAGGGTCCCCTTCCGGGCCCACGACGATCGTCGCCACGCATCACCTCGAGGAGATCCCTCCGTCCACGACCCACGCCGCGCTGCTACGAGACGGATCGCTCGTCGCCCGCGGTGAGATCGAGGGCGTCCTGACCGCACGATCGCTCGAGGACTGCTTCGGGATCGCGCTGGAGGTCGGACGACGCGGTGCACGCTGGTGGGCTACGGCCGGTCCCCCGCCCGCGAGACCGCCCGGGACCTAGCTCGACCTGCCGAGGGCGTCGGCGTTGACGGCGTACGGTGGGGTTCGCCCCGCGAGAGCCTCGATCACCTGCTCGACCGCCTTGCGCTGGAGCTCTTCCAGCGACTCCTCGCTGTAGAAGGCCGCGTGCGGCGTGACGATGACGTCGTCGCGATGCAGGAGTGGGTCGTCGGCCTCGGGCGGCTCCACCTCGAGCACGTCGAGCCCGGCACCGCCGAGCCGGTTCTCCGCCAATGCGGCGCGGAGCGCGTCGAGGTCGACGAGCGGGCCTCGCGACGTGTTGATCAAGATGGCGCCGGGCTTCATCATCGCCAGCTCGGCCTCGCCGATCAGGTGGCGGCTGTCGGACGTGAGGGGTGCGTGGATCGAGACGACGTCCGCCACGGCAAGGAGCTCCTGCAACGTCGCCGGCTGGGCTCCCGCGTCGCGAACCGCCTCGTCCGGCACGAACGGATCGGTCGTCACCACGCGGAAACCGAGCGGCGTCGCTTTCGCGGCGAGGGCGCGCGCGATGCGGCCGAAGCCCACGAGCCCCAGGGTCCTGCCGCGGAGGCGGTGGATCGGCCGCGCATCCGTCGACGTCCAAGACCCCGACCGCACACGTCGATCGAGGAGCGTCACACCTCGGGCGAGGGACATGAGCAGGGCGAGGGCGTGATCGGACACCTCGTCGATGCAGTAGTCCGGCACGTTGGTCACGAGGATGCCCTTCGCGGTGGCTTCGTCGAGATCGATCGTGTCCAGCCCGATGCCGTATCGCGCGATGACCACACACCGATCGAGGCCGCGGATCACGTCGGCGGGCATCGGCGCGAAACAGTTGAGGACGGCGTCCGCGCCGGTGACCGCCTCGCGCACCTCCTCGACCGAGGCTGCGTTCGCTCCGAAGCGGAGCTCGTGGCCGGCATCGGCCAACAACCTCCGTTCCTGCTCGAGATCGGGGAAGACGTGATCGGTGACCGCGACGAGCGCCATCGTTGCTCCTTTCAGCCCCGGGCCTAGGCCATCGCTCGCGCATCGTCGTGCGACGGCAACGACGACCCCTCACCGGGCGGCAGGATCGACACGACGCCGTCGTCCCCGTCGACCGCGACCAGCGAGCCAGGCTCGCCCGGCAAGCCCAGGTCGACTCCGATCACGGAGGGGACACCGAGGGACCGGGCCACCTCGAACAGATGTGACCCCGAGCTGCCGCCGGCACTCACGAGGGCCGCCGCGTGCCAGAGGAGCGGCGCCAGATGCGGCAGCGGGAGTGGCGTCACGAGCACGTCGCGTGGGGCGGGGCGGCCCATCGCCCGGAGCTCCCGCAGCAGATGCGGACGCCCTGCCGCGACGCCCGGTGAGATCGGTGTCCCCTTCGCGTGGAGGCCTCGGGAGCGGACCACGTCCGCCACGAACGGCTCCCACCGGCCCGGTCCACGGCGAAGGGACGGCCGCGCCCCGGCGATCGCGCGCCCGAGCTCCGAGACGGTCAGCCCCCACACGAGCGACCCCGAGGGGAGGACGCCCGCGTCGGCCAACCACACTCCCAGACCGCCGAGGAGCGCCAGCACCCGGCGTGCGGCGGCCGTGTCGGGCGTGCGAAGGTCGCCGATCTCTCGGCAGCCATCCGACACCCGTCCCGCCAGCAGGAGCCGAGATACGGCCGCCGCACGCTCCCGAGCCGCGGGGGGCGCCGCTCCCCAGACGCCTGCGGCGAGCTCACCCGCCGACGTTCGGGCCTCGCGGAGGGCGGCCCCCGGATCGGCCACGTGGATCTCGTCGACCTCGGGCAGCTCGCCCATGCCGAACGCCCACGGGAGGACCAGCTCGTCGCCGAGCGGTGCGGGGAACCGGGTGACCAGCCGAGCGAGGCGCTCGGCGTCCTCCGGCATGGGCACCGCCTTCGTCGCGCGCAACGTCTCGGTGACGTCTGCTTGCGCCGGCGGCGTCGGACCGATCTGCAGGAGGGAGACCTCGTCGCCGATCACACCCCATTCGATGACGCCTTCCCCCACGGTCTCTGCGGCTCGCCGCGCGAGCGCGGCGGCCGCCTCCATCGGTCCCGCACCGATGGCCGGGTCGTCGAGTCCCTCGACGACCCGGCCATCCACGCCGACGATCGCCTCGACCCCGACGCGCCCGCCGACCACGCCGGCCGGCCCGCCGGGCGCCGCGGTGACCGCGACCGTGTCGTCCTCTCGGACCCGCGCGGTCCCCCCCACGTCGAAGGCCAGGAACGGCTGGACGAGCACACCGATCCGGAGGCCTCCGATCTCGACGCCCGTCTCCCGGCAGCGGTCGACGGCGTCGGCGGTGAAAGCCGACGCCCAGCATCCTCGAACGGCGGTGTCCAGATCGCTCGCACTCACCCCCAGGTAGCTGGCGAACGCACCCGACCATCGCCCGTCATCGTCGAGGACGGTCGAGGACCGCACGACGAGGAGCCGGTCATCCGGGAGTGGGTCGTCGGTCGTCGGCCGCGGGGCCAGCTCCTCCACCGCAGGCGCCGGGCTGTCCATCGCCTCGAGATACGCCGCCGGCGTCCCCGACCCCGTCTCGAGCGCCTCCACGCCCCGCCTGATGGCGTCCCACGATGCTTCCGAGGGGAGGACCCATCCGTGGAGGACGGGCAGCCCGGCGGCCGCGGCGGCGGCGAGCCGCGCGGCCTTCACCCCGACGCGTGCGGGATCTCGTGCCACCCGGTCGGTGAGTGCGACGGGAGACACCATCCGGCTCAATCCAGGACCGTGATCTCGTCGATCGGGAAGGAGGTGATCAGGTCGTGCCCGGTCTCGGTCACGATCAGCATCTCCTCCAGTCGCACACCGAACTCGTGCACCTTCCCGTGCTGCGTCTCGAGCGCGAACACCATGCCGGGCTTGATCTCGATCGGATGATCGAGCGACCAGATCCGGGAGATGACCGGCTGGTCGTACTGCGCCAATCCCAGACCGTGTCCCCAGAGGTTGGCGGCGGCTTCGTCCTCGTCGGCGTACCCCCACGTCTCCATCGCCGACGGCCACTTCGAGGCGATGTCACGGGTGGACACGCCGGGCTTCACGGCATCGATCGAGTCGCGCAGCCACGTGAGCGCCGTGTCGTAGTACTGCTTCATCTCGTCGGTGGGCTTCCCTCCCACGCAATACGTCCGGTAGACGCACGACTTGAAGCCGTTCCACGTGAGCGCCGCGACGTCGATGATCACGAGCTCCCCCGGCCGGATGATGCGGTCGGAGAAGTTGCGCCAGTTCGGCCACGCGTTCGGACCCGATGACACGATCACGTCCTCGACGTCCTCGACCCCCGGGAACGAGTACAGGAACTCGAACCCGTGCGCGGCGACCTGGTTCTCCGTGAGGCCTGGGCGCAGCCACTGCGACATCTCGTAGTGGAGCGCGTCGCACATCGAACCCACGATCCGCGAGCAGTTCTGCTCGTCGGGGCTCTTGATCGCCCTCGCTTCCATCATCGGCGTCATGCCGTCGGTCCAGGTGATGCCCGCCTGCTCGAAGGTCTTCATCATCGTGATGTCGATGAAGTCCACGCCGAGCGGCTGATCCTTCACACCGGCGTCCTCGAGGTCGTCCGCGAGCGCCTTCGTGAACTTCTCGACCTGCATCGTGGACGCGGGACCGGCGGCCCCCTTGATCCATGCGAACGAGTGCCGGACGTTGTCCTGCGGGATCCACGGCGAGTGCGCCTTGATGTGGATGCCCAGGTCCCCTTGCTCGTAGAGGATGGGCTCCTTCCCGGCCGGGAGGACCGCGTAGCGGAGGCCCGGCTTCAGCTTGTTCCAGCCGGGAGTCAGGGTGGAGGTCACGTAGCGGATGTTCTCGTCGTACATCAGGAGCATCGCGCCGAGGCCGTGCCGCTTCATCGCATCCTGCGCGCGTTCCTTCCGGAACGCGCGCACCGCGTCCCAGTCGATGCCCCGCTTCCATTCGATGTTCGCGTAGCCGAACGCTTCCCTCATCGCGTCCTTCCTTCCTCTTTCTTGGCCATGTCCTTGGCCCTTTGCTTGGCCTTTCCTCGGCCTCCGTGCCGTTCGGTCACGACGTGACCTGGTCGACGATCGTCGAGAACTCCTCGTCGTCCAGAAGGCCTTTCGTCTGGAGCGAGCGGGCTTTCACCTCGTTCAGGATCTCCTGCATCTGCTCCGGGGTGGCGGTGCGGCCGAGGCGATCGAGGCCGGCCGCGACCGAGTCCAAGCCGGAACCCTTCCCTAGCACCAGAACAGGCTGCGGTTGCCCGACCAGCTCGGGACGGTACGGGAACGACTCGGTGAGCTCGTCACCGACGTTGCGGACCCAGGTGGTGATGATCCCGGACTCCACGTTGTAGAGCCGCTCGCCGACGACGGGGCGGTTGGAGGGCTGCGAGACGCCCGCCAGCTCCATCACCAGCTTCGAGAGCTCGAAGAAGCGCTCGGTGTGGATCCCCGCGTCGATGTCGTACATCGTGAGGAGCGCCAGGACCGTCTCCTCCATCGGGGTGTTCCCCGCACGCTCTCCGATCCCGGTCACGGTCGTCTGGATCACCTCAACGCCCTCGGCGACCGCGAGGAGCGTGTTGGCCACGCCCAGTCCGAAGTCCATGTGGAAGTGGGTCTCGAGCGGCACACCCATGCGCTCACGCGTCTGCCGGACGAACATGCGGACGCCGTGGGGGGAAAGGACACCGAAGGTGTCCACGAGACCGACGGCGTCCACGTGCCCGTCGGTCGCGACGCGCTCGAGCAGATCCAGGTACTCGACCAACCCCGCGCGCGTCGCGTCGATCGGGAAGAACGAGACCTTGAGCCCGAGCTCGTGGGCGAGACTGGTGGCTTCAACGGAGGCGTCGATGGCGCGCTGGACCGGCCACCGATACGCCTTCTCGACGAGATGGTGACTCGACGGGATCTCCATCACGACGCCGTCGACACCACAGTCGGCCGCACGTTTCACGTCGTCGACGATGCAGCGGGAGAAGGCGTAGATCTTCGACGGCAGCCCCATCTTCACCATCTCGCGGACCGCCGCGTCGTCCGCAGGCGAGACCGCCGGCAGGCCCGCCTCGATCCTGGGCACGCCGGCCTCGGCAAGAGCCTCTGCGATCCGCAGCTTGTCGTCCTTCGTGAAGACGACGCCCGCCTGTTGCTCGCCGTCTCGAAGCGTCACGTCGTGCACCTGCACGGACGCCGGGAGCTGCAGCGTGTCCCGGATCTCGGGCATGAAGTTCCAGGGGCTCGTGAACCACTGTTCGGTGTGCCAGGGACCCTCGCTCATGCCGCGTGCCTCCCCACATCCGCTCGCCGTCGTAGCTGTGCACTATATACGATTCGTGGATTCCAGCCGCCCCCCAGACCGACTCGGGACCCGCCAGCCACGATATTCGATATCGTGCGTTCTGCAATCCAGAGAAAGAGGAGGTCCGGATGCTCCGGCACGTAGCGATGTTCAAGTGGAAGGACGGGGTCGATGACGAGCGGAAGATCGCCGCTCGGGATGCCCTGGCCGCCCTCAAGCAGCAGGTCCCGAGCGTCGTCGAGTACACGGTCGGCTTCGATATCGGGCGGAACCCGAACAACTGGGACATGGTCCTGGTGGCCGACTTCGACGACGTCGCGGGGCTGGAGAGCTACTTCGCCCACCCGGTGATGAATGCCGCATCCGATCTCGTGGCCTCGGTGACCCAGAAGGAGATCACCGCCCGCGTCCAGTTCACGTTCTGAGCCCATGGCCGTCATCGACATCCACAACCACGTCACGCCCAGCCGGTTCGTACGCGCGATCGAGGAGCGAGGCGAATGGCACACGCTGGACGCGGACGTCGGCGAGCTGCACATCCCCAAGTTCTCGATCCCCGCGGAGGAACGGATCGAAGAGATGGATCGCATGGGCGTGGACGTGCACGTCCTCACGATCAACACCGGCTTCTTCAAGTACGACCGCCCGCCGGACGTCGCCCGCACGATCGCCGACGAGTGCAACGAGGAGCTCTCCGAGATGATGCGCGCCCACCCGGACCGGTTCATGGGGCTCGCCTCGATCCCGCTCCAGGACGTCCCCGCCGCGATCGAGGTGATGGAGCACGCGATGGGTGAGATGGGATTCAAGGGCATCACGATCGGCGACCACGTGGACGGGGTGACCCTGGACGACCCGCGCTTCACGCCCTTCTGGGCAGCGGTCGAGCAACTCGGCGCGGTCGTGTTCTTCCATCAGTGCGCGGCCACGGTGGTCGAGGGTCGCACCACCCGATACGGCCTCCCCAACGTGATCGGCAACCTGGTCGAGCGCGCGATCACGTTCGGCACGCTCGTGTACGGCGGCGTGATGGACCGTTTCCCCGACCTCAAGCTCTGCTTGGGCCACGCGGGCGGCTACACGGCGTTCGGCGTGGCGCGGATGGACAAGGGTTGGCAGGCAGGGGCGATGGAGAACATGCCGGAGTTCGAGGACGCCCGCACCTTCCTCGAGCGAGCTCCTAGCGAGTACGTGAACCGCTTCTGGTACGACTCGTGCACGTACACGGAATCGACGCTGCGCTACCTCCTGGACGTGGTGGGCAGTGACCGCGTGGTGCTCGGGACGGATTATCCGGCGCCGATGATGGAGCCGGATCCGGTGCCCTGGATCAACGCGATGACGAGCCTCTCGCAGGAGGAGAAGGAAGGGATCCTCGAGCGGAACCCCGCTCGGTTGCTCGGCCTCTAGCGCAGGCGGTGCTCGGCTCGCAGGCTCAGCCGGCGTCCTCCATCTTCCGGGTGATCTCGGCGAGCTCCGCGATCCGCGGGTCGACCGCCTTCCGCTTGCGCTCCATGTCCTCGAACACCTCGAGGATCTGCGCCTGCATCGTAGCGACCGCCGGATCGCTCTGCAGGCGAGGGTATGGCAGATCGATCGGGAGATCGGCGAAGTTCCGCCCACCGTAGGCGACGATGATGATGCGGCTCGACAGCTGCACCGCCTCGAGCACGTCGTGCGTGACGAACAGGACGGTCTTCTTCGTCTGCTCCCAGATCGACTGGAGCTCCTCCCGGAGCGTGCGGGCCGTGATCGCGTCGAGGTGGCTGAACGGCTCGTCCATCAGGAGCAGATCCGGCTCGACGGAGAACGCGCGCGCGATCCCGACCCTCTGCTGCATCCCGCCGGACAGGTGCGCCGGGTACATGTGCTCGAACCCCTTCAAACCGACCATGTCGAGGTAGCGCTCGATGCCCGCGCGCGTCTCGTCCGTCCTGTCGCGATGCACGTACTGGATGTTGCTCATCACCGTCCGCCACGGGAGGAGCCGCGGGTCCTGGAACACGTAGCCGAGCCTCGCCGGCCCGCCGTCGTCCGCGGACACGGAGACGCTGCCGGTCGTCGGCGTCTCGATCCCGGACACGATGTTCAGGAACGTGCTCTTCCCACAGCCCGACGGGCCCACCATCGAGACGAACGTCTGGCCACCCATCTCGAAGTCGAGGCCGTCCAGGGCGCGGACGGTCGGCTGATGCTTCGTGGGAGGCGGGAACTCCTTCACGACCTTCGTCGCCTTCAGGATCGCCACGTCGGTTGTCCTCCTCGATCCGCCATCTGCTACCCCTTCGCTCCGAACGAGGCCATCGACCCGCGCCAGGCGTGGACCTTCCGGTCGATCCGCTCGATCACCCCGCGGTCGATCGCGATCACGACGACCAACACGACCACGCCCCAGGCCATCAGCCCGTTGTAGTCCGCCGCCGATTGATACCAATCGCGGGCGCGGAACCCGGCGCCCTCGTTGCTCCCGAACCACTCCACGAGGACGACGCAGCCCCACGCCGCGATGATCGACAGACGGATGCCGGCGATCAGGGCGCCCGCCATCGAAGGCAGCGCGAGGTCCCGGGCCCGGGTCGGACCCGGGACGTCATACGCGTCGGACATGTCCCGGAGCTCGCGCGGGATCGCGAGCGTGCCCTGCAGGACGTGGACGATCAGACCCGGCGTCGCCGAGACCACGGCGCAGAAGACCGGCGCCCGGATCCCGAACCCGAACCACATCACGGCGAGGAGCGCCCACATGTAGGCGGGGAGCGCGATCCCGACGGTGACGATGTCGGTGAAGAACGCCTGCACCCGCCACCACCGCCCCATCGCGTAGCCGACCGGTACGCCGATCACGATGACGAACAGCAGGGCGAGAGCCGTGCGCGTCAGACTGATCTGGAGGTTCTGGACCAGCTCGTTGTTCCAGACGCTCCACGGCTCGCTGCCGAAGGCCGTCTGGAACTCCTGCACGAGGATGTCGACGGTCTGGAGCGGCGTCGGGAACCGCGGGCTGAGGATCCCGGCGAACTGCCACAGGAGGAGGAGGGCGAGGCGCGAGGTCCACCGGGCGACGCGGTCACGTCGCAGGAATGCGAGGATCCCGCTCCCGATCGAGGATCGGTCGGCGGGGGTCTCGTTCATCGTCTCGGTAGCCATGTCTCCCTCGATCAGTACCGGAGGATGTCCTCGCCGCGCTTCAGGCGATAGCGGAACACGAAGCGCTCGAGCCGCATCAGCACGAACCGTTCGATCAGCACGACGAACAGGACAAAGAACATCATCCAGGCGAGCATGTCGGTGACGGAAGCCGCAAACGCCTTGCGGAGTGGACACCGACTCCCGTGGTCCCGCCGAACGTCTCGGCCAGCGCCGGCGCCGCCAACCAGCCGAGGGCGGCGAAGGACGCCGCGCCGAGCGAACAGGAACGGCGTGACGAACGGGATCACGATCTGGCGGAG
>CAVVSH010000004.1:0-932305 GCA_963750945.1 uncultured Actinomycetota bacterium
TGAGGCATCAGTCGCTCCTCGAACCCATCAAGCTCCCAGTGACTCTCAAGCAGGACATCTGTCTCGGCCGAGATCAACTGCCAGTCAGCCTCGATTCGATCCTCGAGTTCTTCCTTGGTTAAGCCCCGCGGACCCTCGATCGTTGTGTTGATACTGAACTCGAAGCAGGCAGTCAGCTCGACCGCGTACTCCGATTGACCGTCGCCGTCCGACATTGCGGGAACGTATCGATCGTCCCGGTTGATCGTCAGATCCAAGCTCCGATCGTGACGGATCTCACAGACGCTGGGTTCAATGATCGGTTCCATTCCGCTATGAGCGAATGGGTGATCCTCGTCACGGATGGAACAGTCATCGAGTACGCCCCGGAGTCATACGGGACGGTGGAACAGGCCCGAGATGAGGCGCAAAGGTGGGCCTGGATCCTCTCGGGCATGGGTTGGCTTCCCATACAGGAGCCTGCGTCGGACCGTTGGGTGGTAGGAGATCGGGATGTGCGCCTCATCCAGGCCGACGGCGAAGGCGATTGGGTCGGAACGTTTTGGACGTGGGACGGATACCCTGATCCAGAAGCGACTCTGCTCCGGGGACGAAGCGAAGCACGCTCGTGGGTGACGGCTCCGCTCGACGGCATGCTGAACCCCGTCATGATCGAGGAGAACGATTGGATGATCGTGGCTACCTTCGAGCGAAAAGAGGAAGAGGCCTACGCAGTCGCCCATCGCCTCAAGCGGCTTGCGGCCCCATAGGAGTTCCGAGAGAAATGTCCCCGCGCTGACCGAGCACGAGTCACCTGTTCCTGGTCGGTGTCCTCAGGCTTGATGTCCAGTCTTGAGTTCACCCTGATGCTGCTGGTCGCGTTCGCGTTCGTGCTCACTTCCTGGGGAATGACGAGACGGCGAACAGCTTGCCGAGGGCGTTCATCTCGCTCAAGACCACGCTGGCACCAGAAGGCTCCTCATGGCAGTGACGCCGGCGCGCCAGCGTCTGACGCTGTCCTCCCAGTTGATCTCTCTGATCGCTCTAGCCACAATCGTGACCGCCGGACGAGGGAGGCATTCAGGAATGGCCAACGCAAAACTCGCGATCAAGCCGGACGACCAAACCATCCGAGACCTGTTTCTCCTAGCGTTCTACGAGGTGCCCGACTTTCAACGCGAGTACGTGTGGAAACCCAAGAAGGAGGTGCAGCAGCTTCTAGAGGACCTGATACAGGCCTTCCGCGACAACGAACCCGACTACTTCCTTGGGAGCATCGTTTACTTCCCGAATGAGGACGGAACGCGTGCCCTCGTCGACGGCCAGCAACGACTCACCACTCTGATCCTGCTTCTTGCGGCCCTGCAGTCCCTGCTCAAGGAGCCGCCAGTGGTCCTAAGCAAGGCCATTCGCGATGTGGATCCAAAAGGGCTGAATGACGATGTCCGATTCCGGGTGGAGCTCCAGTACTCGGAGATCACAAAGACGCTTGAGGATCTTTGCTCAAGCAAACGCGAAGTCCTCAAGGCTGGGCACGGCGGGCCTGCTCTCCTTGTCGCCGCATATGACAAGTGCGTCAAGCACCTTTCTGAGGAGCTCGGGGAGGAGGATGAGGTCGAGCTCAGCGACTTCTTCTCGTACGTCTGGAACTCGACGCACGTCGTAACTATAGAAACCCCTGATCTTAGGTCCGCCTACAAGATCTTCCAGACCCTGAATGACCGCGGGAAGGCTCTAAATGCATCGGACTTGCTCCGCAATTACCTGTTCAAGTCGGCAGCATCCGACAAGTCTACGCAGGACGGGATTCGCGATTCTTGGCGAGACATGACCAAGGTGCTCCGCGAAGCAGGGGAGGGCACGCAGGTGCGATTCCTTCGGTACTACCTGATGGCGATGTTCGGTCTCACAAGAGATGAAGCGAAAGGTCTGGACCCCAAGGACAAGCGGGCCAACATAATTCGTGCTGACGACATGTTCGACTGGATCACTCGACATGATGATCTCCTGAGGGCGAAGAAGGCGCCGAAGGCATTTGCACGAACGCTTCTGGCGTCAGCACGGGCCTACGCCAACTTCTTGGGAGGTCGGGACGCAAGGGGAAAGCGTGTCGAGGCGCTCGAGAATATCGGACACCAGCGAACAGGCGTCCGCCAACATCTCTGTCTCCTGCTTGCGGGGCGGCACTTGCCGGACGAGGCGTTTGCCCGTTTGTCCGATGGTCTGGAGAACTTGACGTTTGCATACGCCCTCGCAGGCCATCCGTGGAACAATCTCGAAAAGCGTCTCCCCGGTTGGAGTTCCATGATTCGCAGGTGTAGGTCCGATCAGGATGTTGACGACTTCATTCAAACGGAAGTCGTGTCAGAGATTGAGCCTCTCGCGGATCGAGTCTGGAAGGAGCTCGACGCAATCTACGCGAAGTCGCCGTCCCTAGCGAAGTACTTGCTTGCGCGTCTGACTCACTTCGCTCAAGCGGCAGCTTTCGCCGGCGGGCAAATGTCGCAACTCATGGACTCCAAAGTCTCTGTAGAGCACATCCTCCCTCGCGTTCTCAAGAACCCGGAGAAGGCCAAGGCCGCCAACTGGCAGGACTTCGGCGCGGTCTCTCGAGAAGAGGCGTCGGCCTATGTCGAACGGCTCGGCAACCTCTGCCTGGTCGATTGGGGCGTCAACTCCCAACTCAGCAGTCACACGTACGCTGCTGCTCCAGAAGGTTCTCCCGCGAACTACAGGACGAAGCGCGATCGTCTCCCATACGTGCCCTGGCTGCTAACGCGAACGATCGCTTCGAGCGCCTCCCCCAATAAGCCCGACGACAAGGCTACCGCGGGCCAGGACAAGTTCATCACCAAGTTTAGGTTGGCTCCACCGGCTCACCGCTGGAACGCCAAGGAGGTTGTCCGCCGACAGAAGTACTTGCTGGAGATGATCAAGGTGGTGTGGCCCTTGCTGCCTGAGCCAGCTCCAACTTCGGAGGTCTCGGCCCTCCCCCTCCCTGACCCCCAGGTCGAGCTGCAGCAGCTGGTGAAACGTGGAGAGGGGGAGTCTCGTGAATTCAAGAGCAGCATCCGATACGACATGAAGCTCGAGTCGGACAACAAAGACCTTGTGTTGGGACCAGTTCACACAGTGTCGGCCTTCATGAACACAAGCGGAGGGGCGCTCCTGTTTGGCGTATCGGACAAGGGTGTCCCGCTTGGGCTCGAGGAAGACCTTGCCCTATTCAAGGAGGGAGGCAAGGACGCTTTTGAACGCTACTTTCGACAGGCTCTCATCAACGCCGTGGGAGCGAAGTTCACTACGGGCGTCTCGGTCTCATTTCCAGAATTGGATGGGAAGATGATTTGCCGTGTGGATGTCGAGCCCAGCCTTAAGCCAGCGTTCGTCAGGAAGAAGATCGAAGGGATTGAGCAGAAGTTCTTCTACATCCGATCGGGGAACGAAACGCGGCAACTAGATGCCGAGGCTGCGCACGATTACATAGATAGCCACTGGTAACTTCGGCGATTCCCCACGACGGTTCAGTAGGCGCACTCGCTCCCCGAGCGTGCAACGCGGCAGATCGGGTCGGAGGCGGACTCGGTTGCACTGTAACGCGGACAAGCGGGAACAGCTGGTGGTTGAAGAGCCTAGGCCTAGGTCGTGAATGGCTTCCGTCGACGAGATCCTGGCGGCCGACCCGGACGCGAACGTGATCGTGCTGGGCGATATCAACGACTTCGAGTTCTCGGAGACGGTCGAGATCCTCTTAGGCGGGTCCTCACGAGCCTGACGCACAGGCTTCCGAAGGAGGAGCGCTACTCGTACGTGTTCGAGGGCAGTCGCAGGTCCTGGACCAGATCTTAGTGAGCTCGCACCTTCTCGACGCGTTCGGGGTTGATTACGATCCTGTCCACGTGAATGCCGAGTTCGCCGACCAGGCCTCCGACCACGACCCGCAGGCGGCTCGCCTCGATCTCCGGGGATCCGGTTGACCGAGGAGGGCTGGGAGGACGTCGCGGCGTTCGCCGAGCTCCCGGACGGCAAATCCGTCCGGGTCTCGGTGAACGACGTCCCCGTCCTGCTCGTGCGAGCTGGGGAGGAGTTCTTCGCGGTCGGGAATCAGTGCACGCATCAGGGTGCGGCGCTCGATCGAGGTGTGGTCAAGATCGCGGGGTCGGTCAAGACCGTGACCTGTCCGGCTCACGGGAGCACGTTCAACCTCGAGACCGGCAAGGTGATGCGGCCGCCGGCCACGAAGCCGGTCCCCGTGTACGACGTGAAGGTCGAGGACGGCCGCGTCTTCGTTCGGCCGCGCGAGGAGACCTAGAGCTTCTCGATCGAGCGGGCTTCCATCCGCGGCCCGTACGCCGGCGGGGAGATGTGGCTCGCTTCCAGGAGCCGCTGGACGCGGCCTCGCTGCCCTCGGTACGGCTCCAGCAACTCGAGCATCCGCTCGTCGGTGGCGCGGGGTTCTCCGGCGAGTGCCCACGCCACGACGTCAGGCAGGTGATAGTCGCCGACCGAGACGGCATCGGGGTCGCCGAACGACAGCCGCATGACCTCTGCTGCCGTCCACGGGCCGACTCCCGGCAACGCCTCCAGCCGGCGTCTGGCTTCGTCGAACGGGACCTCGGCGAGCGCCTCGAGCGACGCCGCCCGCGCACACACGGCTCGCACCACCTCCGCGCGGCGTCGCTCCACCCCCCACGGGTGGAACCGGAAGTACGGAAGCTCGGCCACCGTCGCGGGCTCGGGAGGGAGGAACAGCTCGCCCGGACCCGGCGCCGGTTCGCTCACGGCGAGCGTCATCCTTCGCCATGCTCGCCGGGCCTCCATCCCCACGACCTTCTGCTCCAGGATCGCCGCCGTCAGGGTGCGCACCACGTCGAGCGCTCGCGTGAGACGCACGCTGCGATGTTCCTTCCACACCTGCTGCATCACGTCGTCCCGAGGTTCGAACGCCGCCGGCTCGTCGTCCGCTCCGATCAACCCGGGCGCATGCTCGAGCGCCCAGGCTGCGCCGGGGCCCCAGGCGGTCGCCTGCACGGGACCGGTGGCGTGCCTGAGCCGCAGGGTCGCGGGGCCGGCCGGCGTGCGCGCCGCATGCCAGGCTTCGCCCGGCTGGATCCGCATCGTCGGGTCGCCGGTTCCTCGACGGAGCGGGAACAGCGTCGCGGCGAGGTCGTAGGGCTCCTCGACCGGGATCGTGCGCGTCCGTTCCGACACGAGGGTCATCCTGAAGGGCTCGCCGTCGTGGGACTCGGCGTCGACGGTCCCGGCACCGACGGGCTCGGCGACACGCCGACGTCGGAGGCGAGATGCCGTTCGATCTCCAGGCTCCCCGTCTCGGGGAACTGGGTCACGACATCCCAGGCGACGAGCTGCATCCCGTCGCCGCTCACGTCGGCTCGGAAGTACAGGACCTCGGCGGAGAACGGCACGTCGCCCTCTGCGGTGAAACCGGTCGGTCCCGCGCCGCCGGTCGTTCCGACCCGGAGGTACAGCGTCCCGTCGATCACCTCGTCGCGGTTCTCGTGGAAGTGCCCCGACAGGACGAGCGGCACCATGCCCGCCACTCCGGCGGCCATGCGGTCGTCGTGGACGAGCACGATGTCGGGCGGCTCGGGCAGCGCACTCACGTCCGCCGCGACGCGTTCCGCAGCGCCCTCGACCAACGCGACGACCTCCTCGTCGCCGGTCGGCGTCCCTCGTTCCTCGTTGAAGTAGGGGTGTCCGAGCCCGTAGAGCCTGAAGCCATCGACCTCGGCGGTGTCGCCATCGAGCACGACGGTGTTCTCGAGTCGTGCGAGCGCGTCCTGGAAGTCGGCGGAGTCGTGGTTGCCTCGCACCCAGACGTAGGGCAGCTCGAAGTCGGGGATCTCGGAGAGGATGAACTCCTCGTTCGGAGCGCCGAACGACGTCGTGTCGCCGGTGTCGATGACGAAGTCGACGTCGAAGCTCCTCGCGAGCTCCTGTGCGAACCCGTAGCCGAGCGTCGACAGGTGGATGTCGGAGATGTGCAGGACTCGAATCTCGTCACCGCGCCCGAGCGGGTTCGACTCGACGGCCGCGTACGCACGCGCGGCGCCCGCCACGACCCGGCGGAGCTCGTCACGGAAGTACCCGACGCGCTCGATCGCGCCCTCGACGGGACCGAAGAGCTGTGGCACCAGTCGGAGCGAACCCGTGTAGGTCGGGGCTTGGAACGCCGCTGTGTCGTAGCCGATCGCAGTGAACCCCACGGAGAGCACGACCGCGACGAGCCCTGCCACCGTGGCTCGAAGGACCTCGAGCCATCGGTTCCGGAACGCGAGCAGCCCAGGGCAGCCGCGCCGGCGACACCCACCAGGACCACCCATCCGGCGAAGCGTCCCGCCGCGGCGAGCGTGTTCCGCTCGACCTCGGCGGCGACGGAGTCCACCCCTCGGCGGAGCCCCTCCTGCAGTTGCTCCACGTCGACCTCGCGCAGCGATGCACGGAGGTGAAGGGGTGCGCCGTGGGTGTCGGCCCGGAGCCTCCCGAGCGGGGGGAGTGAGATGTCGGTGACGCTCCTCCCGAAGTCGGCCTCGAGCTGGACCTGGAACGGACCGGCGTCGACCGTCGTCTTCGCGAACGCCTGGAGTGCGAGCGCCGCCCCCGCGACGCCGACGAGGATCGGGCCGAGGAGCCTCGCCCAGCGGGGCATGCGAGCCATGCCGGGCACCGTAGCAAGTGGGCTCGTTGAGCCCGATGGACTGCCTCAGGCGGGGATGAGCGCGGCCCCCGGATCCGCGAACTCCCTCGCCACTTCGAGGAACGGATCCACGAACGGTGACGCCTGGGTGGCGGACCATGCCACCCCGTAGCCGACGAACGGTGCCGGCTCATCGAAGTGGCGGAAGACGAGACCGGGTGGGCCTGGCGTTCCACGCCGGGAGAGGTCACCGTGACTGCGATCCCCGCACCCTTCGCGACGAGCTCGAGGCGACCAGCCTCCTCGAGCACGGCCACTTCCATGGCCGTGTGGGTGCTCGACCTCGCCGAACAGGAGCCGGCGGATGTGGTCCACCATCTCCGGATTGATGTTCCGAGGCCAATCGATGTACGGCTCCTCGAGCAACTCGGTTCGGGGGATGCGTTCGAGCTTCGCCAGCCGATGTCCCTTGGGAAGGGCCGCCACGAGCTCCCAACTCCCGAGCTGCTGGTATCGAGGTGGGGGATCCACCGATTTGTAGGGGGACACGACGAGCGCCGCGTCGAGCGCATACGTGGTGATCCCGTCGATGAGCTCGGAGTGGAGTCGAGGATAGAGCTCGACCTCCACATCCGGGAACCGGTCCCCGAACGTCTGCAGGACCGATCCCGCGATCGGCGGGATCCCGAGGATGGGTGTGCCCACCCGTATGAAACCCTTCGTGCCCTTCTCGGCCTTGCGTGCGCTCACGACCGCTCGATCGGCCAGCTCGACCGTCAGCCGGGCGTAGTCGAGGAACGCCCGGCCCGCGTCGGTGATCTCGACGCCTCGCCGATCGCGGAGGAGGAGTTGCACGCCGACGGTCCGTTCGAGCTTCAGGATCTGCTGGGAGAGCCCGGACTGGGCGATGTGGAGCTGGGCGGCGGCCCGTCCGAAGTGGCGCTCCTCGGCGACCGCGATGAAGTACTTGAACTGGCGAAGATCAACCGCCATCAGATCCCTCCTGATGCTCGTCTGTGCATCTCATCTTCTCGTGCGGGAACGCGTCTTGTCAACTGAGTATGTCATATGACACACTGATTCGACGCTCACAGGACGGGTATATGGGGGAGAATGGCGAACGTGGACCCATCACGGATCGGAGAGACGTTGAAGGCCGCTCGAGCGCGTCTCGGGTGGAGCCGTGAGACGCTCGCGCACCACTCTGGGGTGAGCTGGTCTGCCATCGCGCAGATCGAGTCGGGCAGACGGAGAGACGTTCGACTGAGCAGCCTGTCGGCCCTCGCCAAGGCCCTCGGCGTGAGCATCGACTACCTGATCGGTGCCGCAACGGCCACGGCTCCGCAGCTCTTGGAGCATCGTCTCCTCACGTACGGGTCCGACGAGGAGTACCTCGGATCAGCGATCCCGTTCTTCGCCGAAGGGATGGAACGGTCGGAATGCGTCCTCGCGGTCACGACGGAGGACCAGATCGGACTCCTTCGCGGATCGCTCGCGGGCCGCGCCGGCGACGTCGAGTACGCGGACTCGGCGGAGTGGTATCGCTCGCCCCGCACCGCCATGGACGGCTACCGCACGTTCGTGAACGAGAAGCTCGAGGAGGGAGCGACCTGGATCCGGGTCGTGGCCGAGATCGACCCCGAGAGCCGGTCGGCGGACAGGATCGACTCGTGGAACCGGTATGAATCCTTCGTCAACGTCGCGTTCGCGTCGGCCCCGACGACGTTCCTCTGTACCTACGACGACAGGTCGTGGCCCGAGGGCGTCATCGATCACGCGCGACAGACCCATCCCGTCGTCGCCAGCGGCAGCGACATGACCCCGAACCCGGAGTACCGAGGGTCTGAGGATCTCTTGATCGACGCGCCGCTCGCGTCAGGCTCTCCGCCAGCCGATCACTGATCGCTCAATCGGGCGGCCCGGAGCGCGAGGTATCGCTGCTCCGGGATGCTCGCGGTCATCCTCGCCGCTCGCAGGTACGACTCGCGGGCGGCGACCGGTTCACCCGCCAGCTCGAGCAGGTGTCCACGGACCGCGTCGAGCCGATGGGTGTGGGTCATCCGGTCATCCGTCTCGATGGTGCCGAGCACGGCGAGGCCCGCTTTCGGGCCGTCGACCATCGCGACCGCGACCGCGCGATTGAGCGTGATCACCGGGCCCGGTGACACCTGCTCGAGCACCTCGTACAAGGCGAGGATCTGGGGCCAGTCCGTCTCGTCCGCGCTCGGCGCCTCGCTGTGCACCGCGGCGATCGCCGCTTGCAGCTGGTACGGACCGACCGGCGAGCCGAGGGTGCGGGTGATGAGGGCGACGCCCTCCTCGATCTGGGCCGCGTTCCACCGTGCACGGTCCTGGTCGGCGAGCGGCACGATCGAACCGTCGGGCTCCGTGCGGGCGGCTCGGCGGGCGTCGGTCAGCAACATGAGGGCGAGCAGACCGGCGACCTCGCCGTCTCCCGGGATGAGCCGGTGGAGCATCCGCGTGAGCCGGATCGCCTCCGTGGTGAGGTCGGCCCGGTGCAGCGCCGCGCCGGCGCTCGCCGTGTAGCCCTCGTTGAAGACGAGGTAGAGCACGTGCATCACGACGCGAAGTCGCTCCGCCCGCTCGGGCTCCGGCGGGAGGTCGAACCGGGCGCCGCTGCTCTTGATGGCCTGCTTCGCTCGGCTGATGCGTTGGGCCATCGTGGCTTCGGGCACTAGGAACGCGTTCGCGATCTCGGCGGTCGTCAGCCCGCCGACCGCGCGGAGCGTGAGCGCGAGCTGCGAGGGACGGAGAGCGACGGATGGCAGCAGAGGAACAGCAGCGTGAGCGTGTCGTCTCGCCCCGCGAGCTCTTCCCGGGCGGGCAGGTCGAGAGCCGTGGTGGCTTCCTCGCGCCGCCGCCGCGCGCTCTCGCTCCGCCACTCGTCGACGAGGCGCCGTGACGCCACGGTCAGCAGCCACGATCGTGGCTCGTCGGGGATGCCTTCTCGCGTCCACTGCTCGGCCGCGGCGAGCAACGCCTCTTGCACCGCGTCCTCACACGCGTCGAACTGCCCGTGGCGCCGGGCGAGCGCGCCGAGGACCTGCGGCGCGAGCTCGCGCAGCAGGTCCTCGACGCGTGGCGTGTCGACCGGCAACAGGCTGACGGTCCTCCCTAGGCGGCGTCGGCCGCCCGCTCCATCTCTGCGATGTCGATCTTCTGCATCTGGAGCATCGCCTGCATGGCCCGCTGGGCTCGGCCGGGGTCGGGGTCGCCCAGCAGCGTGTGCAGAGCCGTCGGGATGATCTGCCAGGACAGGCCGTACCGGTCCTTCAGCCACCCGCACTGGCTCTCCTCGCCACCGTCGGTGAGCGTCTTCCAGAAGTAGTCGACCTCGTCCTGCGACTCGCAGCTCACGTGGAACGAGGTCGCTTCGGTGAACGCGAACTCGGGACCGCCGTTCAGCGCGGTGAACTCGAGTCCTTCGAGCACGAACGACGCGGTCATGGCCGACCCCGGCGTGCCCGGGCCTGCCTCGCCGAAGCGTGCGACGCTTCCGACCTTGGAGTCCTTGGAGCCACCGGGCCGGTTGTTGAACGTTTCGACGTAGAACTCGGCGGCTTCTTCGGCCTTGTCGTCGAACCAGAGGAACGGGGTGACCTTCTGCATGTCGGTTCTCCTTCTTCTTGGGTGCTTCGTGGGCTGATCTCGGGGCTGATCTCGCTCGGCGGCCGCGGATCTCAGACCTCGGGCGGCGCGTCGGCGACCTGTCGAACTTCGACCGGCTCTCCCGTGAAGGCGACGCATCGAGAGGCGAGGTCGATGGCGCGCGCCTCGTCCGCCTCGATGATCCACCAGCCCGCGAGCGACTCCTTGGCTTCGGCGTACGGTCCGTCCGTCGCGACGGGGACCCCGTCCTGGAGCCGGACGGTCTTCGCCTCGCTGGGATCGACGAGCCCCTGTCCGTCGACGAACTCGCCGGCGTCCCGGATCTCCTGATCCAGGGTGTTCATGAAGCCGATCATGTCCCGGATCCACTCCGGCGATCGGGTCTCCATCATCGTGTTCTGGTCCCCGAACATCGCGATGATGTACTTCATCTCACCACTCCCTTCCTCCGGCGCCCCGATCGGGGCGCTCTCACGACTGGGTCGGAGCGGGTGCCCCGTTCTCGACATCAGGGCGGAAAGGAACGGTACGTGGTTCGGGGGTTTGCGAGCCCGGCGTGAGGGGGATCTTCCCCGCGGCTTCGGGGCTCGCGCCTCGGCGCCGAAGGTGGATCGAGCGGGCCCCTGGGGAAGCGGGCCCGCTCGTTTCGCGTCCGGGGGACGGAACGCGCCTACAGCGTCGAAGTACATGTGGAATTCGTACGGGTGAGGCCGGAGCCGGATCGAGTCCACCTCGTGGGCTCGCTTGTATTCGATCCAGGTGTCGATCACGTCCTGGGTGAAGACCCCGCCTTCGAGCAGCCACTGATGGTCCGCTTCGAGGGTGTCGAGGACCTCCTCGAGGGAGCCGGGGACCTGCTTGACCGACGCCTTCTCCTCGGGCGGCAGGTCGTAGAGGTCCTTGTCCATCGGCTCCGGCGGCTCGATCTTGTTCTTGATCCCGTCGATCCCCGCCATCAGCATCGCGCTGAACGCGAGGTAGGGGTTGCACGCCGCATCGGGCGTGCGGAACTCGAGGCGCTTGGTGGCGGGCAGCCGTGAGAAGACCGGGATCCGCACGCACGCCGAGCGGTTCCGCTGCGAGTACACGAGGTTGATCGGCGCCTCGTAGCCGGGGACCAGGCGGCGGTAGGAGTTGGTCGTCGGGTTCGTGAACGCCAGCAGCGAGGCCGCGTGCTGGAGCAGCCCTCCGATGTACCAGCGGGCCATGTCCGAGATGCCGGCGTAGCCGACCTCGTCCCAGAACAGGTTCTCGTCGTCCTTCCAGAGGCTCTGGTGCGTGTGCATCCCCGAGCCGTTGTCCTGGAAGATCGGCTTCGGCATGAACGTGACGGTCTTGCCCGCCTGCCACGCCGTGTTCTTGACGACGTACTTGTACTTCATGACGTTGTCGGCGGCCCGGAGCAGCGTGTCGTAGCGCATGTCGATCTCGGCCTGGCCGGCCGTGCCCACCTCGTGGTGATGGACCTCGATCTTCACGCCGACCTCCTCGAGGTTCAGCACCATCTGTGAGCGGAGGTCCTGGTAGTGGTCCATCGGCGGCACGGGGAAGTAGCCCTCCTTGTAGCGGGGCTTGTAGCCGAGGTTGGGGGTGTCATCGGCGTTGCGTTCGCGCCCGGAGTTCCAGACACCTTCCGCGGCATCGATGTGGTAGTAGCCCTCGTGCTGGTTCTGGTCGAAGCGGATCGAGTCGAAGATGTAGAACTCGGCCTCCGGTCCCCAGTTCGAGATGTCGGCGATGCCCGTCTGCTTCAGGTACAGCTCGGCCTTGCGAGCGATGTAGCGAGGGTCGCGCGAGTACCACTCGCCCGTGACCGGGTCCTTCACGTAGCAGTGGATGTTCAGCGTGGTGTGCTGCGTGAACGGGTCGAGGTAGGCCGTGTCCGGGTCGGGGACCAGGAGCATGTCCGATTCCTGGATCTCCTGGAAGCCGCGGATCGAGGAGCCGTCGAATCCGAGGCCGTCCTCGAAGACCCCCTCGGTGAGCTCGGAGACCGGGACGGAGAAGTGCTGGGTGAGGCCCGGAAGGTCACAGAACCTCAGGTCGACGATCTGGACGTCGCGCTCCTTCGCGAGTGCGACGACCTCCTTCGGCGTGGTCACGTGCGATGCACCCCCTGTGCTGGTCGGCTGGTGGCTGATGGCTGTCGGCTTCTGGCGCCGGGCCCAGCGTAGGTGACCGTCGAAGGCGCGCTGTTTCCCGAGCGTTAACTCTGGGTGAACTCGGGTCGGGCCAAAGGATCGGGAATGGCCAGAGCCGGCGACCGAGGGCGGTAGGTTCCCGCCCCGGGCGCCGGCCCGGGCTGCGAGTGAGACCGGAGCCGCGACCGAGGGGATGAGGCGTCCCGAGGGGAAAGGGACTGAGCTGGGCTCCGCAGCCTCGCTCTTGTTGTGTTCCCATCATCGGCACGGCGGGCCGTCGCGGCGCAGAGCCCAGCCGAGTCATTTCCCCGAACGTTCCGTGGCTAGGTCTTCCGCGTGGTCTGGGCCGGAAGGCTTCCCCCGTGCCGTGGGTCTTCGCCGGTTGCCGACGAGCGTGCCTCAGGCGTCCGGCTCGGCGGCCCGGTATCCCACGCTGCGCACGGTCTCGATCAGCGACTCGTGCTCCGGTCCCAGCTTCGCGCGGAGGCGCCGGACATGGACGTCGACGGTGCGGG
This sequence comes from uncultured Actinomycetota bacterium, assembly GCA_963750945.1. Classification (GTDB taxonomy): domain Bacteria; phylum Actinomycetota; class UBA4738; order UBA4738; family HRBIN12; genus JAJNBA01. The sequence continues at coordinate 12,924 of CAVVSH010000004.1, forward strand.
TGCCGCCGTAGAAGTCGTAGCCCCACACCTCGCGCAGCAGCGAGGGCCGCGTGAAGGCGCGGCCCGGATGCTGCGCGAGGTACCGGAGGAGCTCGAACTCCTTGAAGGTGAGGTCGAGAGGCCGCCCGGAGACGGTCACGTGGTAGGTCTCGGTGTCGATCGAGATCGCGCCGAGACGGATCACGGTTCCATCGCCCGCCCCGGCGCGCCGGCGCAGCATCGCGAGTCGCACGCGCAGCTCGGCCGCCGGCGCCCCGGGATACACCAGCTCGTCCGCGACCTCGTGCCAGGGATAGCGCTCCAGCTGATCGCGCTCGAGGACCACCATCGCCGGCACCCGAGCGTCGCGCGCCCGGAGCTCGGTCAGCACCGACCACGCCTGCGGGGCGTTCTCCCCGGCGTCCACGAGGATGCTCTCCGGCTCGAGCTCGAGGACGTGTGCGAGCGACGCCATGGACAGAGGCTCGAGCTTCAGGTCCGGGGCTGCCTCGAGCAGGGCCGGGAGGGCCACCTCGGGTGATCGGTCGCTGAGCAACGCTAGGAAGGGCATCGTCGGGTCCTCCTCCGCACGATAACGGTTCGGCATCGGCCTCGGTACCCTTGACCTGCGATGACGATGATCAGGGTGAGGCTCTTCGCCGCGCTCCGCGAGCTCGCGGGCGCCTCCGAGGTGGAGGCCGAGGGGAAGAGCGCCGGGGACGTGATCGATGTCCTCTCTTCGCGCTACGGAGAACGCTTCACTCAGATCGCGGCCGTGGGCTCGGTGGTCGTGAACGGCGAGCGTGCGACCCGTTCCACGCCGGTCGCCGCCGGAGACCAGGTCGCTCTCCTGCCTCCGGTCTCGGGCGGAGCATCGATGCGCAACGCCCGCGGCTGAGGCATACTGCCTGGACCACATGCGCTTCCACCGGGTCCTCCTCATCGTCAATCCCGTGGCACGCACCTATTCGAAGCCGGTCCTCGCGGTGATCGAGAAGGCGCTGTCCGCGGACTTCCGCCTCGAGGTCGCGGAGACGAAGGGGCGTGGGCACGCGCGCGAGCTCGCCGCGCAGGCCGCGTCCGAAGGCGTGCACATGGTCGCCGTGCTTTCGGGAGACGGCACGATCAACGAGACCGTCAACGCGTTGGCCGGGACCGAGACGGCGCTGGCGCCGCTCCCCGGCGGCGCGACCAACATCTTGGTGCGAGCGCTCGGGTTGCCGCTCGATCCCGTCGAGGCGACCGGGATGCTGATCTCGAAGGCGCTCGACGACGAGGCCTTCAAGCTGAACCTCGGTCGTGCGGACGGCCGTTACTTCGCGGTCAACTGCGGAGCCGGCGTGGACGCGGCCGCGATGAAGCGCCTCGACAACAAGTTCCCGAAGACGAAGGAGAAGTTCGACCGGGTGGCGTTCCGGGTGGTCGCCTGGGAGCTGATGGTCGGCTACGCCGGCCGCCGGCCGGACCTGCGCCTTTCGGTCGACGGGGGAGAGCCGACGGAGTCGCTGTCCGTGATGGTGGGGCGGACGGATCCCTACACCTACTACAAGGGCGTCGGCCTCCGGATGACGCCGGACGCGTCGTTGGACGCCGGTCTCGACGTGCTGTCGGTGCGGAAGCTCGCGCGCCGGAGCATCCCGAGGATCGCCTGGCAGGTGTTCGGGTCGGCGCGGCACGTGCTGGGCCGCGACATCGACTACATCCACGACGCGTCGAGCGTGGTGGTGACGTCGGATACGCCGTTCCCCACGCAGGTCGACGGCGACGCGCACGGCGAACATCGTCGTCTCGAGATGACGCTGGCGCCCGAGGCGCTCTGGGTCGTCGCCTGAGCCTCGGCTCCGATCGGTGTCAGGAAGCTGACGGGTCCGCGTCACCCTGGCGCGCGGTCTCCCCGACGTGGATCCCGCACTCCCACTTGGCGATCCCGGCCCATCGGCCCGCACGCTCCGGTTCGCCGGCGAAGCGGAGACGCGTGCACGGCGCACACCCGATCGAGGAGTACCCCAGGTCGTAGAGCGGGTTGTGGGGCAGGTCGTGCTCCTTCAGGTAGCGCCACACCTGGGGCTTGGTCCAGTTCGCCATCGGGTTGATCTTCACGATGTCGTTCCCGGGCTCCAGCGAGTAGCGCTCCACGATCGGGGTCTCGGCGCGGGTCGGTGAGGAATCGCGGCGCACCGACGTCACCCATGCATCCAGTCCTCGGAGCGCCTCGAACATCGGGCGGACCTTGTTGATCTCGCAGCACATCTCCGGGTTGCTCTCGAAGAGCCGCGCCCCGAACTCGGCCTCCTGACGCTCGTTGGAGTACTCGCCGACGAGGTCTCGGACGTTGAGCCCGAGTCGCTCGGTCAGCTGCTGCTTGAACGCGAGCGTCTCCGCGAACTGGAACCCGGTCTCCAGGAACAGGATCGGCACGTCCGGCCGGATCCGCGTAGCCATGTGGATCACGACCGTGCCCTCCGTCTGGAAAGCCGAGGCGATCGCGATCTGCTCGAGACCGCTCTTCTCGAGCGCCCACGCCAGGATGTCGCTCGGCTGTGAGTGTTCGAGATCGAGGTTCAAGGAAGCGATCTCGTCATCGGAAAGAAGGGTCTGCATGGGCACCGGGCGCTCTCGATAGGGAACCTCAAGTCTACCCCGGGGCCCTGGAGACGTGCCTCGGAAAGGCTGCGCGGCTAGTCAACCCGTATCCTTGCCCCATGACCACTGTCGATCCACACGGGGGAACCCTCGTGCAGCTCCTCGCGGAGGGGTCAAAAGCCGACGCGCTCCGCGATGAGGCCCGCAACCTCCCCACGCTCGTCGTCTCCGAGCGCGAGCTCTCCGATCTCGAGATGCTCGCGGTCGGCGCGCTCTCACCCCTCACGGGGTTCCAGGGCGAGGCCGACTACCACTCGGTCCTCGAGACGATGCACCTCCAGAACGGGCTGCCCTGGTCGATCCCCGTCACCCTTTCCGTCGACGAGGACGGCGCCCACCGGCTGGGCGGCGCCGACGCGGTGGCGCTCGTCGCCTCCGAGGGAGGCGAGCCGCTCGCGGTCCTTCGGATCTCCGAGATCTTCAAGCGCGACCGGGCGAAAGAGGCGCAGTCCGTCTTCGGGACCGAGGACCTCGAGCATCCGGGCGTGAAGGCCCTGCACGATGCCGGCGACCGGTGCGTCGCCGGCACCCTCGAGGTGATCGCGTTGCCGCCGCACGAGGACTTCCTGCCGTACCGGCTGAAGCCGGCCGAGACCCGCGCGGAGTTCGACCAGCGCGGATGGCGGACGGTCGTCGGCTTCCAGACGAGGAACCCGATCCATCGAGCCCACGAGTACATCCAGAAGTGCGCGCTCGAGATCGTGGACGGTCTGCTGGTGCACCCCTTGGTGGGCGCGACCAAGGCAGACGACGTGCCGCCCGACGTTCGGATGCGCTGCTACGAGGCCCTGTTCGAGGGCTACTACCCGAAGGACCGCGCGATGGTCTCGGTGTTCCCGGCGGCGATGCGGTACGCGGGTCCCAAGGAGGCCATCTGGCACGCGATCTGCCGGAAGAACTACGGCTGTACCCACTTCATCGTCGGGCGCGATCACGCGGGCGTCGGCGACTACTACGGGACCTACGACGCGCAGAAGATCTTCGAGCGATTCGAGCCGGGCGAGCTCGGCATCACGCCGCTGATGTTCGAGCACTCCTTCTGGTGCAACCGCTGCGAGGGGATGGCGTCGCCCAAGACGTGCCCCCACGACGAGTCGGAGCGCGTCTCGCTCTCGGGCACGAAGGTGCGGGACATGTTGCGCGCCGGCGAGAAGCCGCCGCAAGAGTTCTCCCGACCGGAGGTCGCCGAGATCTTGATCGCGGCGATGCGAGGCGAGAGCTAGCCCCTCGCTTCCCAGGGGTCAGGCGGGCTTCAGGTCGCCGGCGAGCAGGCCCATCGCCAGCAGGTCGACACGACCACCGTGCGCGAACGCCGCCTCTCTGAGGCGGCCTTCGTGCACGAACCCCACCTTCTCGTAGGCGGCGATCGCCTGTTCGTTGTCCGCGTTCACGTAGAGGGTGATGCGATGCAGGTTCACGTGGTCGAAGCCGAAGCGGGAGAGGGTCCGAACGGCATCGGTGCCGTACCCGCCTCGCCACCACGGCCGCGCGACCCAGATCCCGAGCTCGGCGACCCGCGTGGGGGCCTCGATCCTCATCAGGTCGCACATGCCGATCGCACCGGGCTCCTCGAGCCGCTCGATCACCAGGTTGATGTGCTCCGGATCCTTCCTCGCCGACTCGACCCACGCGTGGAACGACTCCTTCGGTTGGGGGAAGGGCATCCCGAGGCCGCTCCGGACCGCGTGGTCGTTGAAGAGCTCGTTGAGGGTGTCGTCGGCCGGTTCGGGCGCCCGGAGGCGCACGAGGCGGCCGGTCAGGAACGGAGGGTGAAGCTCCACTGCCGAAGGATAGAGGCCGAAGAGAAGGGGAAGGACTCGCGGCCGAGGCGGGTTGAGTCCCAACCGGACTCGCTGGTAGCCTCGATCGCGCCGTCGATGCCGATCAGGAGGCACCCGCAACGGCCACTCCCCGTACACCCATACGACTCGCCCTCGCCCTCGCATTGGGCGTGGCCGCGCTGACCGCGATCCCCACGCTAGCCGGTGCGGAGTCGAAGCTCGCCGCCGCACGCGACCGGCTGGACTCCGCACGTGAGGAGCTCACCCGCGTCACGGCAGAGTGGCAGGAGACCGAGACTCGCCTCGGGGAGGCACAGGACGCCGCGGCCGCGGCGAGCGCACGGATCGCGGGTCTCCAAGCCCGTCTGGCCCGGATCCGCGAGAGCTTGAACGACCGGGTCGCCGCCGCCTTCATGTCCGGTGGCTCGCGATCGATCGGGGCCCTGCTCACTTCGGACTCGATCGAGGATGCGTCCGACCGACTCCAGTACACGCAGAGCGTCGTCCAGGGAGACGCCGACCTCGCCACGGAGGTCGCGGTGGTGGCCGAGGAGGTCAGGCGTCAGGAGGCGCTGCTCCGCCGCGCCGCAGAGCAAGAGGCCGCGGCGTCGAACGACCTGGAGGCGCAGCGAACGGAGATCGCCGCCAAGGTCGAGCAGCTGGACAACGTCGTGCAGGAGCTCGAGACGGAGCTGGAGGCAGCCGACGAGCGGGCGATCAGCCTCGGTGGCCCGGCCTCGGGCGGCGGGGTCTCCATCACCGGCACCGGGGCGATCCAGACCTGCCCGGTCGCGGGCAACAACTCGTTCGTGGACTCGTTCGGGTGGCCGCGTCCCGGTGGGCGCACCCACCAGGGCATCGACATGATCGCGGCCGCCGGCACGCCGGTGGTGGCGGTCGCGCCGGGGAACGCGCGGAGCGCGTCCAGCGTGCTCGGTGGGCTGGGCGTCGTGGTGGAGCACGACAGCGGTGGGGACTGGACCTTCTACGCGCATCTGTCGTCCTTCGGGGCGACCGGCCGCGTGTCCGCCGGCACCGTGATCGGCTACGTGGGGGACACCGGGACGACCGTGAACCACCTCCACTTCGAGTACCACCCGAACGGCGGCGCGGCCGTGAACCCGTACTCGGCGCTCGTCGCCGTCTGCTGAGGTGGACCCGGTAGTAGCATCGCGCCGATGAGCGAGGATCGCCCCGCGAACCGCCGCATCGATCGGATCCGCGACCCCTCCTACCTCGACGGGATCGAGGGACACGCGCTCGACGACGTCCGGGCTCGCCGCGACGAGTGCATGGCCGAACGTGAGTACCTCTCATTGCTCCGACGCCTCGTGCAGGGGCGGGCGGAGATCCTGAAGGCGGAGCTCTCCTCACGGGGCAGCGGGGACGATCGGCCGTTGGTGGACCGGCTGTCCGAGATCCTCGCATCCGACCAGCCTGCGACCTCGCGGGGAGAGGCGATGCGGGTCACGTTGCCCGAAGAGGAGATGCTTCTCGCTCGCCGCCGGATCGAGCGGCTCGTCGCCGACGCCGGTATCAGCGACCCCTCCGAGCTGGACGACGAGCGCTTGCAGGAGGCCATCGAGGTGCTGGCCGGCGAGGAGCGCGAGGTCTCGGCGCAGCGCACGGACGTGCACCGCGTCCTGGACGCCCTCCAGGAGGAGCTCAAACGGCGGTACAAGGAAGATCCGAGCCTGGCCCTCAGCTAGACACCCTCCCGCACACGCCGTCCCCCGACCGCCGCCAAGGATTCCCCCGGTCGCCCGATACCCCGCGACCGGATTCCCTGGGAACGTGTCCGCCACTTCGCCTCTGGACGGGGGCGAGCCGGGACCGGGGCGATGGGATGAAGGATCGTGAGCGCGAAGCTTCAGGGGCCCTCGGGGGGAACCCTTCCGAGGATCCCGAGGCGCAGTCCCTCCACGACCAGCTGAAGGTGTTCGCGCGCGAGGTCGGTGTCCTCTACACGGCCGAGCGGGTTCGCACGCGCGAGCTCGAGCAAGCGCTGGATCACGCCCGGGACATGTACATGGCGACGATGAAGTCCCTCGCCCACGTCGTGGAGGCGAAGGACCCCACGACGAGAGGACATCTCGACCGGACGGCCCACTACGGGCTCGCCCTCGCGGCCAAGGTCGATCCCGACCTCGCGGCCAGACCGGAGGTCGCCTACGGCTTCTTCCTCCACGACATCGGGAAGGTCGGGATCCCCGAGTCGATCCTGTGCAAGGCGGGCCCGCTCACCGACCTCGAATGGATCGTGATGAAGTCTCATCCGAACCAGGGCGCGAGGATCGTCGAGCCGATCCCGTTCATGGGCGAGGCCGTCGAGATCGTCCGCAGCCATCACGAGCGGTTCGACGGCGGGGGCTATCCGCGGGGGCTCCGCGGGGAGGAGATCCCGCCCGCCGCGCGGATCTTCGCGATCGCTGATTCCTTCGACGCGATGACGAGCGACCGACCGTACCGGTCGGCGCTCTCCACCGACGAGGCCGTCGCCGAGATCATCGCCGGATCCGGGACGCAGTTCGACCCCCACTGTGTCGAGGCCTTCGAGCTCCTCGCTGCGGAGGACGACGGGTTCGTGCTCCGTGACCGGCGGCTCACACCGGTGCCGACGTTCAGCGCAGGCTGAGCGGCATCGCCTCCGGGCCGTGTCGCTAGGCTTCCGGCCCGATGACCGCTCCCGCCGAGCTCGTCCATGTCGTCCGCAACGGGCTGGTGGAGTCCGTGCACACCGGCGACGTGGCGGTCTGCGATGCGGACGGAAGGATGCTCGCGTTCGCGGGTGACCCGAACCGAATGCTGTTCGGCCGTTCGTGTGAGAAGCCGCTCCAGGGGGCGGTCTCGTTCGCGGCCATGGATCAGCCGGACCTCCCTGATGACGAGATCGGGGTGATGTGCGCCTCCCACTCGGGGGAGCCGGTCCACATCGCAGCAGTCCGGCGACTGCTGCGACGTGGTCCGGTTCCGATCGCCGCGCTTCGGACGCCACGCGACCGCGCGACCAGGGGTGCGCGGTCCCGCATCTGGGACGGCTGCTCGGGGAACCACGCGGGTCTGCTGGTGGCGTCCGCGCACCGGGGTTGGGATCTCGAGAGCTATCGGTCGCCGAACCATCCCATCCATCGCCGCGTGCTGCGGGCGGTCGTGGCGGCGACCGACATCGAGCGCCCGAGGATCGGGGTGGACGGGTGCGGGATCCCCGTGCACGGCGTCCCGATCCGCGCGATGGCGACGATGTTCGCGCGCCTGGGGAGCCCGGATCGGTTCGGGCGGCTGGCGCCCGCGGCCGACCGGGTCGTCCGCGGGATGCTCGCCGCCCCACACATGGTCGGTGGCACCCGCCGGCTCGATACCGATGTGATGACGGCGGGCGCCGGAGAGGTGATCGCGAAGGAAGGGGCCGAGGGGCTCGTGTGCGCGACCTCGTTGTCCCAGGGGGTGGGCATCGCGATCAAGGTCGCCGACGGGAACTGGCGGCGTCTTGCTCCTGCGTTCATCAAGGTGCTGCGGGACCTGGACGTCATCCCCGCACATGCCTCCGAGAGCTTGCGACACCACGAGCAGCTCACCGTCCTCGGGGGCGAGGAGCCGCAGGGCGCCGTCGAAGCCGTCGTCCGCCTCCGGCGCCGACGAGAGGCCGCCCCGTAGCATCTTCGGGATGAAACGAGACCCGGTCGGACGTTGTACGTGCCTGTGAGCTCGAAGGTCCGATCTCCCCGCGTCGCCGTGCTCGCCGTGCACACCTCTCCCGTCGATCAGCCGGGGACCGGTGACTCCGGCGGGATGAACGTCTACATCCGCTCCGTGGCCGAGCGCCTCGCCGGCCAGGGGGTCGAGGTGGACCTGTTCACCCGGTGCCGGGGCGGAGCGACCCACGAGGTCCGCGAGATCGCGCCTGGCATCCGCGTGGTGAGCGCCAAGGCCGGTCCGTGCCAGCCGATCCCGAAGTCCGCGGTGCAGCGCTACCTCCCTGAGTTCCTCGGCGGGGTCCTGCGCGTCGCCCGCGAGGAGGGCAACCGCTACGACGTCGTCCACAGCCACTACTGGCTGTCCGGCTGGGTCGGGCGGGCGGCCAAGGACATCCTCGGCGTGCCGCTCGTTGCCTCGTTCCACACGCTCGGCAAAGTCAAGAACTACTCCCTCGCTCGAGGTGAGTCGCCGGAGCCCCTCGAACGTCTGCGAGGCGAGGAGCGGGTGATCGGCGAGGCCGACCGGATCCTCGCGCCGACGCCCGAGGAGGCGGGGCAGCTCGTCGGCCTCTACGGGGCCGATCCGGAGCGGATCCGGATCGTTCCGCCCGGCGTCGACCATTCGATCTTCGTCCCGTCCGATCGGGCCGAAGCGCGGGCGCGGCTCCACCTGTCCGGCCTCCGGCTCGCGTTGTTCGTGGGCCGTCTGCAGTCCCACAAGGGGCCGGATGTCGCGATCCGCACGCTCGCGGAGGCGGTGGCTCAGGCGCACCGGTCCGACCCGGAGACCGCCCGGGACCTGGTGCTCGCGATCGTCGGAGGCCCCAGCGGTGAGCATGCCGGCGCCGAGGTCGCGAGGCTGATGGAGCTCGCGTCGGCCCTCGGCGTCGCGGATCGAGTGATGCTGTTCCCGCCGCAGCCGCACGCGCGCCTCGCCGACTTCTACTCGGCCGCCGACGTCGTCCTCGTGCCTTCGCGATCCGAGTCGTTCGGACTCGTCGCCCTCGAAGCCCAGGCGTGCGGCACGCCTGTCGTCGCGGCCGCGGTGGGTGGACTCCGTACCGTCGTCCGCGGCGGCGGGCTGCTCGTCGAGGGGCACGACCCGGCCGATCACGCGGCGGCGGTGCTCGCCGTTCTGGGCGATCCGGTCTTCGCGGCGGAGCTCGGGAACGCCGGCGCGCAGGAGTCTCTCGGTTTCACGTGGGACGCCACGACGAACGAGGTTCGCGCGGTCTACGGAGAGCTCGTCGAGGCCGCCGCGTGATCCACGGTGTACGCGTGCTCCTTCGGCCGGTCGAGGAGCGCGACCACGTCCTCATCCACGCCTGGCAGAACGACCCCGAGGTCTGGTGGCTGATGGACTACGAGGGGCCGTTCTCCCTGCAGGACATCGTCGAGAGCGAACAACGTGCCCGCGAGGAGGGCCACCCGTACGTCATCGAGGTCGACGGGGCGCCGGTCGGACGGATCGGGCTGAACGCGTTCCGGCGACGCGACCGCATCTGCTCGCTCTACGTCCTCATCGGAGAACGTTCGGCTTGGGAGCAGGGATACGGGACCGACGCGGTCGCGGCGCTCGTGGACGAGGCGTTCGATCGGTACGACCTGCATCGGGTGGAGCTCTGGTCGACGGCCGACAACGAACGCGCGATCCATGTATACGGGAAGAGCGGCTTCGTCGTGGACGGACGGCTCCCCGAGCGATCGTGGAAGGGCGGCGCGTGGGTGGACCGCGTCGTGATGTCGGTGACGCGGGAGGGTTTCGCGGCTTCGGACGCGGCCGCCGACCTGCGACGACACCGCGGTGGCTGATCCTCTTCTTCTCGAGGCCTTCTCTCGGCCACCTTTTGTCACTCGATGTTGCACGCCCTCTACCTGCACTTTCACACCCTGACCTGCACGAACGCGAAGTTGACCCGCCTCGGGGCCGCCGGTATGGTTCGCCTCGCTCCAAGCAGTCGAGGTGCTCGACGCGAAAGGGCCGGACGAGCGGCCGGGACATCGCAAGATGAACCGGACGCGAGGGACCCAGGAGGATCCGCGAGGATCCGATCGGGACCCCGACCACCGGAAAAGGCCGCGAGGCCGGACCCGGTGGGCCCCGCCGGGAACGCCGCGAGGCGGGCCAGGGCGGGGGGTCCGCGGGAGACGGGACGCCGCAAGGCGACCCGGAAACCCGCGAAAGGCGGAGGTGAGCCGCAAGGCGATCCGCCGCCGGCGGTCCGGTACCGCGCGATGAGTGCGGAGATTGCTTGGGGCAACAGAGCCCGAGAGGCTGAAGGTGGTTGAGAGCTTCGGTTCTCAGCGAGCCAGAGGTCTCTCGGGTTCTTTTTTGCGCCCCTCTCGCCCACACCTCATCCGGTTCGTTTCGCTCGCGGGCTTTTCGGCTAGCTTCCTTGGCGCCATGACTGAGGCCCCGACCCGGCGCGATCGCATCCTGGAAGCCGCGATGAGGCACTTCGCGGATCGCGGCTACGGGGGGACCCGCGTCGAGGATGTTGCCAACGAGGTTGGCGTCGCCAAAGGCACCGTCTTCCTCGACTTCGGTTCGAAGGAGAGCCTGTTCCTCGAGGCCTTCAAGCGGGCCGTCTCGTCGCTGCCGGCGTGGCTCGATGCGCCGGAGGAGATCGTGGGCCAGGGCTTCTGGGCCGTGCTCGACTGGTGGCTCCAGCGCGCGGAGGATTCCGTCGCCTCCGATCCCGTGCCCAACCGGGTCGCGCTGATCGCTCGCTACGACACGGGGCTCGACATCCGCCGGCCAGTGGACCGGTTCATGCGGAGCGAGGATCCTTACGGGACGCTCGACTTCGTGGAGTTCGGCGTCAAACGGGGCGAGATCCGCGACGACGTCGACGCCGAGATGATCGCCTCGATCCTCGACTGGATGGCCGAGCGCTTCCAGGACGCCCTCGTGTCGGAGGATCTCGACCCCGGCTTGATCCATCGGCGTCCCGAGCGGCGTCCGATGCGGATCAAGGAGTTCGTCGAGGTGCTCCGCAACGGCATCGCACCCCCTCCAGAGTGAGGGCCGCCCTGGCTATCCTCGGTCGATGTCGTTCTCCACGTCGGTCCTGCGTCCGCTGATCCTCGAGGTCGCCGAGCACCCGTGGTCGCGCCGGGCCGTGACCGGGACCAGTCCGGGCCGAGCCGTCGCCTCCCGGTTCGTCGCGGGCGAGTCGCTCGAGGAAGGGATGCGGGTGGCGGCGACGCTCGATCGGAACCGGATCACGTCCATGCTCGACTTCCTCGGCGAGAACGTCCGCACCGAGGAGCAGGCCGAGAGGGCGCGGGCCGCCTACCTCGAGGCGCTCGCCGCGATCGAGCGCGCGCAGGACCTCGACTGCGCGATCTCTCTGAAGCCCACCCAACTCGGTCTCGACATGTCGTTCGAGGCGTGCCTGTCCCACGTCGAGCCGATCCTCGACGCCGCCAAGGCCAGGGGGACGGCCGTGATGATCGACATGGAGTCGGTGGGCTACGTCGATCCGACCCTCCGTGTGTTCCATGAAGGGCACGCGCGATACCCGAAGGTCGGCATCGCCCTGCAGTCCTACCTGCGTCGCACCGAGCGTGACGTGCAGCACCTCCCGCCGGGCTGCCGGGTGCGGCTCGTGAAGGGGGCGTACCTCGAGCCTCCCGAGGTCGTGTTCACGACCAAGCATGAGGTGGACGCCAGCTTCGCTCGGCTGTTCACGACCCTGTTCGCCCGTGGGCACTCGATCGACGTGGCCACGCACGACCCCAGACTCCTCGAAGGGGTGCGACGGCGGGTGGACGCGTCCGGCGAGGGATGGTCTCGGGTGGAGTTCCAGATGCTGTACGGTGTCCGCCGCGACCTGCAGAGCAGGTTCGCCGGGCAGGGATATCCGGTCCGCGTCTACATCCCGTACGGCACGGAGTGGTACCCGTACCTGACGCGTCGGCTGGCCGAGCGGCCTGCCAATGTGTGGTTCTTCCTTTCGAACCTGTTGAGGGCACGATGACGGATCGTTCGATCGCATTCCTCGGCGGCGGCCGGATGGCCGAAGCGCTCGTCGCCGGGTTGCTCCGCTCCGGCGGGCGCTCCACCGACGAGATCCTCGTGACGTGCCGTCGTGAGGAGCGCGCGAAGGAGCTGACCGAGCGGCACGGTGTGGCGGCGACGCTGGACAACGCCGAGTCCTGCCGGTTCGCCAACGTCCTTGTCCTGATGGCGAAGCCGCAGGACTTCGAGGTCCTCCTCGGGCAGATCGCCGATCACGTGACGACCGAGCATCTCGTGATCAGTTTCGCGGCCGGGATCCGGACCTCGTTCGTGGAGCAGCATCTCGCGTCCGACGTCCACGTCGTGCGCGTCATGTCGAACGTCCCGGTGATGGTCGACGAGGCGATGTCGGTGATCGCGGCCGGCCATCACGCCGACGACAAGCACCTGGCCGTCGCCGAGGAACTGCTGAGCTACGTCGGCAAGGTCCTTCGCCTCGAGGAGCGCTACCTCGACGCCGTCACCGCGACGAGCGGTTCGGGGCCCGCCTACTTCTTCCTGCTGGCCGAGGCGATGATCGAGGCGTGCATCCTGCTGGGTCTCTCGCGCGACGTCGCGAGCCAGCTGATCATCCAGACGATGCTCGGCTCGGCCAAGATGCTCCGCGACACGGGGACGCATCCGGTCGAGCTGCGTGAGATGGTGACCTCGCCTGGCGGCACGACGATCGAGGCCATCAGGCACCTGGAGGAAGCCGGCGTGCGCGCCGCCTTCCTGAACGCGATCGACGCGGCGAGGAAGCGGAGCGAAGAGCTCGCGCGCGGCGGCGACGAAGACCACTGACGAGAGACCGAGGAGCAGACATGGGACGAGGCGATCTGGCGAAGGTGCGTTCCGCGCACGACCGTGGGCGGAAGAAGAAGGAGCGCGAGGGGCGACAGGCCGTCGAGCGCGCCGCTGTTCGCAAGGCGGCCAAGAAGAAGAAGTAGCGAGCGAGGTCGCCGGCCTACGGGCGCGCGCCCAGCCGGTTCCTGAGGGTGCCGATTCCTTCGGCCGCGAGCTCGACCGTCGCTCCCGGCCACAGCCGACGGGACTGATCGTCGTCCCGGGCGGGGAAGGGCCCGAGGGCGAAGGCATCCGCCCGCTCGAGCGTCGTCCCTCGAGATGCGAAGGCGATCAGCTCGAACAGGCTCCGCGCCGCGCCGTTCAGGTTCCCCTTCGCCATCTCCTCGCCCTCGACCTTGGCCTGCAGGAACATGGTCTGGGGATCGAGCTCGTCGGGCGTGACCACGCACGGGCCGATCGCGAGCGGAACCCCTTCGGATGTCCCAAGGGGATCGCCCGACGCGTCCTTGGCCACCCAGTCGCTGACGAGCGTGTAGCCGAAGACGTGATCCTGGACGTCGTCCGTGTCCACGTCGGTCGTCTCGAGACCGAGCACCGCGGCCACCTTCGGCTCGTAGTCCAGCCACGCGGCGCCGGCAGGCCAGGGGATCTCCTCCTCCGGCCCGGCGATCCGTCGCTCCAGGTCGATGCCTTGTCCCGAGACGCTCCCGGGAGCGGAGGGGATCAGCAGGGAACGCGGGAACAGCGGCGGGAGGACGCGCGCCTGTCTGACGACGTGGTCCTTCACGTCTGGACGGTCGAGGGCGGCACGGGCGGCATCCAACACCGTTCCCCGGCTGCTCTGCACGAACGCCTCGAGGGTGGAGGGAAAGGCCGGGTGCCCGACCGCGTCGGGCAGATCGACCACCCTCCCATCGAGGATCGCCCCCAGTCGCCGGTGCCCCCTCCGGTCGTAGGTCACGAGCCTCATGTGTAAGGGAGCCCGAGCATACGCCCGGCCATCTCCGGAATCTCCGGTTCGGGTGACAACTTGCCCCCGATCGTGCCGTGCGCGCACGAGGCGCGCGGCGATACCATCCCTCACGTCTCCCTCAGCCCGTGTGACCCAGAGAGCAAAAGGAGCGACCCGATGGCCGACGAGAACTTCCGGATCACCTACGCGACCCTGTCCGCGGACAACGAGGACCTGCAGCGCAACTACGACGAGGCGGTGGAGCGGGCCCGCGCGGAGCTCGGCAAGGAGTGGCCCTTCGTCGTGAACGGCGAGGAGCGCTGGACCGAGGAGAAGTACGAGGAGCCTTCGCCGATCGACTCCGACATCATCGTCGGCCGCTTCTCCCAGGCCTCTCCCAAGGACGTGGACGATGCCGTCGCCGCAGCCAAGAACTTCTCCCTCGAATGGGAGCGGATGGGCTGGCAGGAGCGGGTCCGGATCCTCCGCAACGTCGCCGACGTGATGGAGGACCGCCTGTTCGATCTCGCGGCCCTGATGGCCTTCGAGGTCGGCAAGAACCGGCTCGAGGCCCTCGGCGACGTGCAGGAGACGGCAGAGCTGATCCGGTGGAACTGCGACGAGGTCGAGAAGCACGACGGGTTCCGGGTGCCGATGTCCGGACTCGGTTCGCCCGGCGAGTACTACGACGTCATGCGGCCGTACGGCGTTTGGGCGGTGATCAGCCCGTTCAACTTCCCGTTCGCGCTGGCCGGTGGTCCCTCCTCCGGCGCGCTCGTCGCCGGGAACGCCGTGGTGCTGAAGCCCTCGAACCAGGGAGCCCTCATGGGCTACAAGCTCTACGAGTGCTACCGCGACGGCGGCGTGCCGCCCGGCGCGTTCCACCTGATCCTCGGGCGGGGCGCCGTGGTCGGCGAGCACCTCTGGCGTCATCACGACGTGAACGGCGTCACCTTCACCGGCTCCTACGCCGTCGGGATGGACATCCTCAAGAACTTCGTCCAGGACGTCCCCAAGCCCGTGATCGCCGAGATGGGCGGCAAGAACCCCGCGATCGTGTCGAAGTCGGCCGACCTCGACGTCGCGACCGACGGTGTCCTTCGTTCCGCGTTCGGTTTCGGTGGGCAGAAGTGCTCGGCGAACTCCCGCGTCTACGTTGAGCGCGAGGTCTACGACGACTTCGTGAAGCTCCTCAAGGACAAGACCGAGAAGCTGAAGGTCGGGAACCCGGTCGAGCGCGGCGTGTTCATGGGTCCGGTCGTGAACGAGGAAGCGATGAACACGTTCGAGCAGGCCGCCGGGGAGGCGAAGAAGAACGGCAACGTGATCACCGGCGGCGAGCGGCTCACTGACGGCGACCTCGAAAGGGGTCTCTTCGTGCAGCCGACGATCGTGGAGGCGCCCGACGACAGCTGGCTGTGGAAGAAGGAGCTGTTCGTGCCGTTCCTGGCCGTCGCGCCGTTCGACGACCTGGACGAGGCGATCGAGAAGGCGAACGACACCGAGTACGGGCTGACGGCCGGCTTCTTCAGCAAGGACCGCAAGGAGATCGAGGACTGGCTCGACAAGATCCAGGCGGGCGTCGTCTACGTGAACCGTCGCGCGGGCGCGACGACCGGCGCGTGGCCGGGCGTCCAGCCGTTCGGCGGCTGGAAGGGGTCGGGGACGACCGGCAAGGCCGGCGGCGGTCCCTACTACGTGACCCAGTACCTCCGCGAGCAGTCCCGGACGGTGATCGAAGAGTGACGTCCTCTTCGTCCGGATCGGGGGGCCTCGCGGCGGCCGAGGCGCCCAAGCTGGTCACGGAGCTTCCCGGGCCGAAGGCCCGGGAAGTCCTCGAACGGGACGCGCGCACGACGTCGCCGTCGCTGCCGCGCGCCTACCCGCTCGTGCCCGCGCGAGGCGCGGGCTCCGTCGTGGAGGACGTGGACGGCAACGTGTTCCTGGACGTGAACGCGGGGATCGCGGTCACGTCCACCGGGCACTGCCATCCCAAGGTGGTCGAGGCGATCCAGCGGCAGGCGGCCGAGCTCATCCACTACTCGGCGTCGGACTTCTACCTGCCGATCTACTCGGAGTTCGCCGAGCGGCTGGAGGAGGTCGCGCCGATGTCCGGCCCCGTCCGTTCGTTCCTCACGAACTCGGGCACGGAGGCCGTCGAGGCCGGGATCAAGCTCGCCCGCTGGTCCACCGGTCGCCAATACGTGATCGCGTTCTACGGCTCCTTCCACGGCCGCTCCTACGGCAGCGTGTCGCTTACCGCCTCGAAGGTGAACTACCGGGCGGGGTTCGGTCCGTTGTTGCCAGGCGTGGTCCACGCCTACTACGGCGACGGCCGCGACATGCCGGCCCCTCCTCGCGGCGACGAGGCGGGCTTCCCGACGATCGACCACATCGAGGGGTTCCTCATGAAGAAGATCGTGGCCCCGGAAGAGGTGGCGGCGATCGTGGTCGAGCCGGTGCTGGGGGAGGGCGGCTACATCGTGCCGCCCGAGGGCTGGCTCCAAGCGCTCCGCGATCTGTGCGATCGCCACGGCATCCTCCTGATCGCCGACGAGGTCCAGTCGGGGATGGGCCGCACCGGGAAGATGTGGGCGGTCGAGCATCCCGGCGTGGAGCCGGACATCCTGCTGTCGGGCAAGGGGATCGCGAGCGGCATGCCGCTCGGCGCGATGATCGCGAAGGATTCCGTGATGACGTGGACCAAGGGCACGCACGGGTCCACGTACGGCGGGAACCCGCTGTCCTGCGCCGCGGCGATCGCGACCCTCGACGTGATCAAGCAGGAGGAGCTGCTGGAGAACACGGCCAAGGTCGGCGAGCTCCTCGTGAATGGGCTGCTCGACGTGCAGAGCCGGCACGACGCGATCCGCGAGGTCCGGGGGCTGGGACTGATGATCGGCATCGAGCTGCCGGATCACGACACGGCCGCCGCGGTCGAACGAGGCGCGTTCGACCGTGGCCTGCTGATGCTCGGGTGCGGCGAGGCCTCGATCCGGATGTCCCCGGCGCTGGTGTTCCGCGAGGACCAGGCGCGCGTCGCCCTCAAGCTGTTCGAAGAGGTCGTCGCCGAGACCGCTCCCGGGGCGTAGCGCCACCGTGGCATCGCTCGTCGAGTCCCTCACGGTCGACTGCGCCGATCCGCGCCGGGTAGCCGAGTTCTGGTGCGGCGTCCTCGGGTACGAGATCGCCGGCGCGGACGAGAAGGACGTCGAGATCCGCGACCCGGCGGGCAAGGGGTGGCCGCTGCTGTTCCAGACGGTTCCCGAGGGCAAGGCCGTGAAGAACCGGCTGCACCTCGACCTGTCGCCTCCGTCCACGATGCGCGACGAGGTGGAACGGGTTTCGGCGCTCGGTGCCACGACGTTCCGTGTCGTGAAGGAGGAAGGCAGCTTCTGGACGGTGATGCTCGACCCGGAGGGGAACGAGTTCTGCGTCCTGCGGGGTCCGAACGACGATCCGCCCAAGGAGCGACCGGCGTGATCTCCAAGGTCGCGACGATGAAGGACGCCGTCGCGGACCTCGTGCGGGACGGTGACACCGTCGCGATCGAGGGCTTCACGCACCTGATCTGCTTCGCCGCAGGCCACGAGATCATCCGGCAGCGGAAGCGCGACCTGACCCTCGCCCGGATGACGCCCGACGTCGTCTACGACCAGATGGTGGGCGCCGGCGTCGCGAAGAAGCTGATCTTCTCCTGGCTCGGCAACCCCGGCGTCGGATCGCTGCACGCGGTCCGCCGCCGCATCGAGGATCAGGACCCCGGGCCGCTCGAGATCGAGGAGTACTCGCACTTCGGGATGGTCTGCCGCTACGTCGCGGGCGCCTCGAACCTGCCGTTCTTCCCGATCCGCAGCTACTACGAGTCCGACATCCCGAAGGTGAACCCGAAGATCGTGCCGATGACGTCGCCCTACGAGGACGCCACCGAGGTCTACGCGGTGCCGCCGCTGAAGCCCGACGTCACGATCGTGCACGCGCAGCGTGCCGACCGCGAGGGAAACGCCCAGATCTGGGGGCTCCTCGGCTGTCAGAAGGAAGCAGCGTTCGCCGCGGATCGGGTCGTCGTCGTCGTGGAGGAACTCGTAGACGGCGACGTCATCAGGCGCGACCCCAACCGCACCGTGATTCCCGGCATCGTCGTGGATGCGGTGGTCGAGGAGCCGTTCGCCTGCCATCCCTCCTTCGCGCAGGGGTACTACGACCGCGACAACGCGTTCTACCTCGCGTGGGACAAGATCGCGCGCGACCCGACGACGCTCGAGGCCTGGCTCAAGGAATGGGTCTACGACCTCGGATCCCACGCCGAGTACGTCGAGAAGTGGGGCAAGGCGCACTGGGACTCCCTCCGGCCGGGCCAGGCACTCTCCGGCGAGGTCGACTACGGGAGCTACGAGTGAGCGAGTACTCGAAGAACGAGCTGATGATCGCGGCGAGCGCACGCCTGCTCGCCGGAGTCGAGAACTGCTTCGTGGGCGTCGGACTGCCCAACATCGTCTGCAATCTCGCCCAGCGCACGGTCGCACGCGAGCTCCAGCTCGTCTACGAGTCAGGCGTGTTCGGCGCCCGCCCCCGGCGGCTGCCGCTCTCGATCGGCGACCCCACGCTCGCGACCGGTTCCACCGCCGTGACCTCGATGTTCGAGCTCTTCGCGTTCTACCTGCAAGCAGGGCTCATCGATGTCGCGTTCCTCGGAGGCGCGCAGATCGACCGCTTCGGGAACCTGAACACGACGGTGATCGGGGACTACGACCGGCCGAAGGTGCGCCTCCCGGGGTCGGGCGGCGCGTGCGAGATCGCGATCCACGCCCGGAAGATCCTCGTGATCATGCGGCAGGCCGAGCGGTCCTTCGTCGAGAAGCTGCACTTCCGCACGTCGCCCGGGCACAGCGGTGACCCGGAGCACGACCGGGCGCGAGGCTGGTCGGGGAGCGGCCCGACCAACGTTGTCACGGACCTCGCCACGTTCGGCTTCGACGAGGAGACCGGCGAGATAACGCTGCTCACGCTCCATCCGGGCGTCACACTCGAAGACGTCAAGGCGAACATGGGCTGGGATCCTCGCGTCGCGCCGGACCTCGCGGAGACGCCGAAGCCGTCCGACGACGAGCTCCGGCTTCTCCGCGAGGAGCTCGACCCCCAGGGCATCTACACGAAGTAGCCTGAACGCGTGACCAATGTGTTCTCGCGGGCGACCCGGGACCTGCCGACGGCCGTGTCCGCGGAGGGCGTTTGGATCACCGACGCGGACGGCAAGAAGTATCTGGATGGGGCCGGCGGCGCGATCGTCGTGAACGTCGGCCACGGCGTCGCTCCGGTGCTCGACGCGATCGGCGAACAGCTCCAGCGCACGCAGTACGTCCACCCGACAGTCTTCACTACCGATGCGGTCGAGACCTACGCCGAGGAAGTGGCCGCGATCCTCCCGATGGAAGACGCCCGCATCTATCCGGTCTCCGGTGGGTCCGAAGCGGTCGAGACGGCCGTGAAGATGGCGCGCGCCTATCACCTGGCGAAGGGCCGGGCCGGGCGCTCTGTCGTGATCGGGCGGCGGAATTCCTATCACGGCAACACCCTCGGAGCGCTCGACGCCTCGGGCAAGGCGCCGCTCCGCAAGCCCTACACGCCCTGGCTCGGACGGTTCCTGCATGTCTCGGCGGCCTACGAGTTCCGCTGCGAGAACCCGCAGCACCCGCACGGGTGCGCCGCCTGGCACGCCGCCGAGCTCGACAAGATGATCGAGTCCTACGGCGAGGACACGGTGGCTGCGTTCATCGCCGAACCCGTGTCGGGCGCCACGCTCGGCGCCGCCGTTCCTTCCGACGACTACTGGCCGGCGATGGTCGAGGTCTGCAGACGCCACGACGTGGTGCTGATCGCGGACGAAGTGATGACCGGGTTCGGTCGTACGGGTTCGTGGTTCGGCGTCAACCACTGGGACGTGCAGCCGGACATCCTCACCGCGGGCAAGGGGACGACCAGCGGCTACGTGCCCTTCGGGTTCGCCGCCGCCTCGGGCCGTGTGTACGAGGCGATCGCCGAGGGACCGGGCTTCGTCCACGGCTTCACGTGGTCGCACAACGCGCTCGGCGCCGCGGCGGGGCTCGCCGTCCTGCGGGAGCTGAAGGCGGGCCTCGTGGACAGGAGTCGTGAGTTGGGCGATCGCCTCTTGTCGGGCCTGCGGGAGGAACTCCAGGACGCTCCGACCGTCGGCGACGTGCGAGGGCTCGGGCTGATGATCGGGATCGAGCTTGTCCGAGACCGCGAGTCGCACGAGCCGTTCCCACGATCCGCCACGGTGGCGGAGCGCATCCTGGCCGCGGCACGCGACGCCGGACTCCTTCTGTACTCCTCGACCGGCCACGTGGACGGCGCGAACGGCGACATCGTGATGCTCGGTCCGCCCTTCTCGCTGTCCGACGAGGAGGCCGCGACGCTCCTCGAACGGACGACCGCGGCCGTCCGCGCCGTCTCGTGAGCGGGGACGCCGGGCTGATCCGCTGTCCCGAGGCCAAGATCTACGACCACGGCCCGGCTCATCCGCTCCGGCCCGACCGGGTCCTGCTGACGTGGGACCTGATCGCGGCGACGGGGCTGGACGAGCGCTCCGGCGTCCAGGTGCTCGGCTGCGAGCCCGCGTCGGATGAGGTGCTCGGTCTCGTGCACACGCCGGAGTTCATCGAGGCGACGAAGCGCGCCGGCAGCGGCGAGGAAGGCAACTGGACCCCGTTCGGCTACGGGCCGGGGGACAACCCGATCTTCGATCGGATGCACGAGGCGGGCGCGCTCGTGGCCGGAGCATCCGTCGAAGCCGCCCGGGCCGTGTGGAGTGGGGAGCGACTCCACGCGTTCAACGCCGCCGGCGGCCTGCACCATGCGATGCCCGCCCGCGCCAGTGGTTTCTGCGTGTACGACGACCCGGCGGTCGCGATCGCGTGGCTGCTCCGCGAGGGCGCCGAGCGGATCGCCTACGTCGACGTCGACGTGCATCACGGCGACGGCGTGCAGGCGATCTTCTGGGACGAGCCCCGTGTCCTGACGATCTCGATCCACCAATACGCCCCCGGCTGGTTCTTCCCGGGCACCGGAGCCATCACGGAGCGAGGAGGCCCGGCCGCCCAGGGCTCCGCGATCAACGTGCCGCTGCCCGCCGACACCGGCGACGAGGGCTGGCTCGAGGCCTTCCGGGCCGTCATCCCGCCGGCCGTCGAGGGCTTCGGCCCCGACGTGTTGGTGACCCAGCTCGGCTGCGACACGCATGCGTCCGACCCGCTCGCGCAGCTCCGGCTCACCACCCGGGCGTACCGAGAGTGCGCCAGGGAGCTGCACGACCTCGCTCACCGAGCCGCCGGCGGTCGCTGGGTCGCGACCGGCGGCGGCGGCTACCAGTGGGCGCGCGTCGTGCCGCGCGCCTGGACGCTGTACTTCGCCGAGATGGCCGATGCGCTCGACGACCTATCCGACGAGGTGCCGCAGGCATGGATCGAGGAGGCGGAACGGAGAGCCGAAGGCCCGGTCCCGACGACGTTCTCCGAGCCTGACCTCGGCGCCGGACCCGCCGACGACGCCGCCCGCGCCGTCGCCGACCAGGTCCGTCGTATCGTCCTCGAGGCATGAACTCGCGAACCAAGCTCGTCTGCACGCTGGGGCCTGCGAGCGCCACCCCCAAGATGGTGCGAGGGCTCGTCGAGGCGGGGGCGTCCGTCTTCCGCATCAACTGCTCTCACGGCACCCCGGACGATCACGCGCGCGGCGTCTCCATCGTGCGTGAGGTGGAGCAGTCCACCGGTCTCGCGCTGGCGATCCTCGCCGACCTTCCTGGTCCGAAGGTCCGCCTCGCCGATGTGGACCCCGATCCGTTCGCGTTCCGACCGGGGCAGCGCTTCGAGCTCCGTGCGGGAGGACCCGGAGACGCGAGCGGCGCCTCCACCACGTACCCGGGGCTCGCCGGCGACCTCCGCGAGGGCGACCGCATCCTCCTCGCCGACGGTGCGGTGGAGCTCACGGTGGTCGGGATCGTGGCCGACGTCGTGCACACCGAGTGCGTGCGCGCCGGCACGGTCCGCAGCCACCAGGGCGTGAACGTGCCCGCCGAGCGCCTCAGCCTCCCGCCCGTCACCGAGCGGGACCGGGAGATGCTCCTCCACGTCCTGGAGTTGGGGGTTGACCTGGTGGCGCAGTCGTTCGTCCGGGATCCGTCGGACATCGAACAGCTCCGGGAGACGATGGGCGAGCGGCCCGTCCCCATCGTCGCGAAGATCGAGACCCGGCCGGCGGTCGAGAACTTCGAGCGGATCCTGGAGGCGGCCGATTCCGCGATGGTGGCCCGAGGAGACCTCGGCGTGGAGCTCCCGATGGAGGAGATCCCGCTCATCCAGAAGCGGCTCCTGCGAGCGGCGCGGATCGCCGGTCGTCCCGTGATCGTCGCGACGCAGATGCTCGAGTCGATGATCCGGTCACCTCGCCCCACGCGAGCGGAGGCGAACGACGTGGCCACCGCGGTCCTCGACGGCGCGGACGCCATCATGCTCTCGGCCGAGACCGCGATCGGGGACTACCCCTTCGAGGCCGCCTCGGCTGCGACGCGGATCGCGAGGGCCGTCGAGTCACAGGGAGCGGAGTACCGGGCGGCACAACCACCCTGCCTGCACGCCGGGGAAGCCGCGGCTGTGGCGCACGCCGCGGCGTCGATCGTCGCGGGCGATTCCGACGTCGTCGTGATCACGTGCTACACGACCACCGGCCGCACCGCGGCGCTCCTGTCATCGGAACGCCCGCGGGTGCCGATCCACGCATTCATCCCCGACGCCGAGGTTCGGAGGGCGAACGGGCTGCTGTGGGGCGTGGAGACGCATCCCGCGAGCCGCCCCGAGGACACCGACCAGATGATCGCGATGATGGACGAGGCCCTGCGCGCCGCCGGGCTCGCTGCCGACGGGGATTCGGTCGTGATGGCGGCGTCCATGCCCGCCGGGCGAACCACCACGAACATGCTCAAAGTGCACCAGGTCGGCCTCACGGAGGTCTGAGAGCAGGAAAGGGCAATCCGGCCGTTGTGCCACGGTCGGTGTGCGCGTAGCGTGGCTGTATGGGCAGAGCGCCGAACGAGGTACCCGGGCGACCGGTCAGCACGGTCGTCCCGATCTGGAGTGACAACGAGGACCCCGCGGGGAAGGCGCGGCGCCGGAGCGCGGCGGTCGCGTGGCGCCGCCGTCATCCTTCGTGGTGGCAGCGCGTGGTCCTGCGGAAGTCACCCTCCGACGACTGAACCCGGCTTCCCCGGCTCGCCGAGCGCTCGCAGCATCCGATCCTCGAGCCACGTGAGGTAGACGTAGACCTGGAACGAGTCGTGGTTCGGGTCTCCCTCCGGATAGTCGCTTTCCGTCGACTCCTCCTTGATGTCGATCCGCGTGCCGAGCAGCAGACGGAAGTCGTTCACGGCTCCCATCCACGTGAGCAGCTCTTCTTCGGTGAGCTCCGAGGACTCCACCGTCCGCTCCAACGTGTCGATGGCCGCGAGCTTGCCGGCTCGGGGCGAGTCGCCGAGGTTCGTCTCGAACTCGAGGCTCCGCAGCGGATCGTCCTTGTACGCAGCGGGGAACAGGCGGGCGATCGACGGATCGCTCGAGGGATCCTCCTCCTCGAGGAGCTCGCGGGACTGGCGGCAGAGCTCCGCGAGCAGCTCGCGCTCGCCCGTGCCGAGACTCACCGTGAATCTGCCTTTCCGACGACGGAACGGGCCGGGCACGTCACACGTCCTTCTGCAGCGTCGCCCACAGACCGTACGCGTGCAGGCGAGCCACGTCGGATTCCGCCTTCTCCCGCGGCCCCGAGGAGACGACCGCCCTGCCCTTCGAGTGGACGTCCCACATCAGACGCTCCGCCTGCTCCCGCGGGTAGCCGAAGAGCTTCATGAACACCCACGTCACGTACGTCATCAGATTGATGGGGTCGTTCCAGACGATCACGATCCAAGGGAGGTCGGGCTCGTTGACGTCCTCGTCCGCAGGCCTGTCGACGTGCACCGGCGCCGTCCCGATCTTCACGGTGCTCATGGCGTCGGCGGCGCGCTCCGACGGCCGCGTGTGATCCGCCGGATACCCCACCTATACAAAGGAGGGGTCGCAACCCGGAAGAGCTGCAGCGGGCTCAGCCATCGGGGGACCGAGTACTCGGGAGCGATGTCCTCGCGAACGACCTTCACGATCGCGTCGGTCACGGTGCGCATCTTGAGGACCACCCAGTCCGGCAGGTCGCCCTGGGGGAATCCCTCGGTGTCGACGAAACCGGGGTTGACCGACGTCACGCGGACGTTCCGGCCTTCGGTCTCGTAGTTCATCGCCTCCGAGAACGCCACCACGGCGTGCTTGGTCGCGCCGTAGATCGCGTTCCCCGGCGTCGCGAATCGGCCCGCGAGCGATCCGATGTTGACGACGTGACCCTTCCCGCGGGCGAGCATGCTCGGGAGGAACGCCCGCGTCGCGAACATCACGCCGAGGACGTTGAGTTGGACCCGCTCCTCGATCTGGTCGTACGTGAGGGTCGTGAGCTCGCCGCCGCCGCGCATCCCCGCGCTGTTGACCAGGACGTCGGTCGGGCCGAAGACCTCCTCGGTCACGACGCGGAGGGTCTCGAGCTGATCCGGGCGTGTCACGTCGCAGGTGGCGGCCAGCGCCCGTCCCCCGGCCTTCTCGATGCGGGCGACGATCGCGTCCAGCCGCTCGGTGCGACGCGCCGCCAGGACGACGCGGGCTCCTTGCTTCGAGAACGCGAGGGCCGCCGCCTCGCCGATCCCCGACGAGGCGCCGGTGACCACCACGACGGCCTTCTCGATGTTCAGCAGAACCCCCTCGGTACGATGGTGATGCCATGGACGTTATCGGAGCCCACGCGAGCCGTCTGCCGGTGCTCGACGAGCGCTGGGACCCGCGGCCGTATCCGCGTGAGGAGCTCGCGCGCGCGTTGGTGGCGGGCGGCGTCGCTGGACCCGCCGGCCACCCCCATCACAACGTGTTCGGGAACATCCGGATGCTGGTCGAGCACGACCCCGACAAGCTGTTCGGCCTGTCGGACATGCCGGAGCCGTTCGGGTTCGAGGACATCGTCCGGATCGTCGGCGAGGCCTCCGGCGTGCCGATCGACGCGCTCGCGACCGAGGGCTCGCCCGACATCGACGCCGACGCGGTGCTCGATGCCTGCGCAGGCGATGGGGGAGCGGCTCGCGGCGGCGGCGCGCGGTGGCGAGCGGGTCCTGTTCGCGACCGGGCACCCCGGTGATCTCGACCCTCTGTACGGCTCGCTCGCGGAACTCGCGACATCCAACGGCGCGAAGATCGTCCGGCCGGGGGATGGTGAGTCGTGGGGAGACGAGGACGCCGGGCACGACTGGACGATCGCGTACCACGGCGCGGTGGGGATGGTCACGGACGGCGATCGTCCCCGCCACACCCATCGCCCGGACGGGATGGAGCGGATGCTCGCGGAGGAGCGACCCGACCTCGTGGTCGCCGACCACGGGTTCGCGGGAGCCGCGATCCAGGCCGGCGTCGAGACCTTGTCGATCGCCGACGTGAACGACTGCGCCCTCATCGTGGCCAAGGCGCAGGGCCGGACCGAGATCGTTGTGGTGCTCGACGATCACGTGCCGGCGGAGGCGTACTGGCCGTGCTTCCAGGCGGTCGCAGCGAAGTTCTGACGAGCTAGGAGCTCGGCGTGCTGCCGTGCGTTTCGCTGTCGGGCTCGCGGACGTCGATGATCGCCTCGCCCGCTTCTTCACCCTCGTCGTGACCGTTCCCGACCAACGCCTTCAGCTTGTAGGAGACGCCCTGGCGGGTGATCTGCAGAGCCTCCGCGATGTCCTCGAGTGACGCCCCGAGGTCGCGCGCCCTGAGGATGGCCTCGGCCTCCACCGCATCGAGGTCTGCCCGGAGCTCGGGGAGTGCCTGCAGGGCGATCAACGGGAACGCATCCACGTTCTCGAGTTTGCGTAGCAAGGCACGTCGCGCGTCTGCTCATGCGGCGGAGCATACGTGTGGAGGATGCAAGTCACAAGAGCATTCCGCTGCAGGGCAGCTTGCCTACAGCATCATTGCCTCCGCGTACATCCACGCTGGTCCGGCCCACGCAGGTGTAAAAGGGCCTTGACGTGGGGTGTCTGGGGGTATTGACGGGTGACCCCCAACTGGCCTACGCTGCCCCATCACGCAACTGCCTACAGCAGTTGCCGGAGTGATGGGTACCGGTCAGACGCGTCGGGTGGGCTCTTCGGAGCGGGACGTGCTGACAGAAGCACAATCGAGAGGACGGGTGGATGGGCCGGAGGAAATCAGCTTCTACTGGGTCGAGCACGTATGTAGGGGAATCGTGGGCGTTCGGACGGCGGTATCGCCGGCTCTCACAGCGGATCCGCAAGCCGATCGCGACGTCGGTCGTCCTTGCGGTCCTGATGACCCTCACCGGTCCGACCGCATTCGCAGAAGATCCGCCCGCTGACCCGACCACCGAAGTGACGGCGACCGAGTCGCCGAGCCCGGAGCCGAGTCCGCTCCACGGACCCGAGCCCCGAGCCCGCTCCCTCCCCGGAGCCGAGTGTCGAGCCCTCACCCGAGCCGACCACCGCTCCCGAGCCTTCCGCCGAACCGAGCGCCACCTCCGAGCCCACCCCGGAGCCTTCTCCGTCGGCAGCGCCTTCCGTCACCGACTCGTTGATCGTCCGTCTCGTCCCCGGCCTGTCCTCGGCCGACGCGGCAGAAGCGATCGCTGTCGGCGGTGGCGTCGAGACGTCCGCGATCCCCGCTCTTCGCATGCACGTCGTCGACGTCGCACGTGCCACGTCGGCTGACTCGATCGCCGCGTACCGCGCCGACCCGCGCGTCGACTCGGTCGACCGCGACCGCGTCCGCGAAGCCGAGGCCACGCCGGACGATCCTTCGTACTCCGACCAGTGGGCTCTTCCGCAGATCGGTTGGGACCAGGCCTACGGCGTGACCGCTCCCGCCGGATCGGCGACGCTCGCCGTTCTGGACACCGGCGTCGACGCCGTCGGCGACCTGTCGATCATCGGCGGCTACTCCGCGTTGGGCGGCGGCACGAGCGACGCCAACGGCCACGGCACGTGGATGGCCTCGATCGCGGCGGCCACCGTCAACAACGGCACCGGCATCGCCGGCGTCGGCTACGACGGCGTCTCCGTGATGCCGGTCAAGGTTCTCGCCGCGGACGGCACCGGCCAGGACTCCGACATCATCGCCGGCGTCGTGTGGGCTGCCGATCACGGCGCCGACGTGATCCTGATGTCGTTCTCCAACCCCGGCTACTCGCAGGCGTTGCAGGACGCGATCGACTACGCATGGTCCAAGGGCGCGATCTCCGTCGCCGCCGTCGGCAACGACGGCTCGCACGACTCCCGCGTATCCCGCAGGTGACACGAAGGTCGTCGGCGTCGCCGCGACCAACCAGGACGACACGCTCTGGTCCGGCTCCAACTCCGGCGCCGCGGCATTCATCTCCGCGCCCGGCGTGGGCATCACCGCGAACGACGCCTCCGGCACGACAAGCGTCACCGGTACGTCGGCATCGGCCGCGATCGTCGCCGGCGCGGCCGCATTGCTGCGTGCGAACGACGCCGGTGCCTCGAGCGGCACGTTGATCGGACGCCTGGCGAGGAACACGGACGCCGGCGGCGCCGGCAACGGCCGCCTCAACCTGGCTCGTTCCCTTGGCGACACGTCGACTGACGCGGTGGTGCCCGCCGGCGCCCCCGGCGGCGGCCCGATCGTGGGTCCGTATGTCGATAGCGGCCGATCAACGCTCGAGACTGGAAGCGCAGTCCAGTCCAGCTTGTGCTGGTGGCGAAGCGGCTGCGTACGGCTCTGGACCGTGGATAAACGAGCAAAGTACAGGGTGGGCAGAGCTCGATCAGATCCCGGCCCGCGCTGAGGTGACGAAGAGCAATGCGCCCACACCGCAGACCGAGGTCATTGTGACGTGCAGTTCGATCACACGAAGACGCAAGGCTCAACGGTCGTCCCCGGCATCCAGAACCTGACTCGGATTTGTGGCGACCGGGCGCAG
Source organism: uncultured Actinomycetota bacterium (assembly GCA_963750945.1). Classification (GTDB taxonomy): domain Bacteria; phylum Actinomycetota; class UBA4738; order UBA4738; family HRBIN12; genus JAJNBA01. Next base: position 40,857 of record CAVVSH010000004.1, read on the forward strand.
CGACGATTACATCTGCTGCCGGTCCTGTCGGACTCCTCCGGGCGTGGATATCTGGACATACACGTTCACGGTGTCCATATCACCGGCGGCGCCGGAGTGACGGGCAGTGTCGATCGTTCCTCGCGCGGATCTCGGCGGGCGCGCACAGATACTGGCGCCTCGCTCAACCTCGGAGTGAACTCTATCACGGTGCGGAACTGCAGATCCAAAGCCAGGAGCGACCCCGGGCACGCCCGATCTGGCGCTAACGAAGATCGGCCCGTCAACACGACGCCGGGCCAAGTCATCACATACACGCTGAACTATCAGAACAAGCCATCTGCCACGAGCACGGCGACCGGAGTCCAGCTGACGGATGTCCTGCCCCCGGGAGTGACATATGTAGCCGGCAGTTGCACCGGGGCCCCAAGCTGCACCGTGGTCGGGAGCACGATCACCTGGGATCTTGGCTCGCTGGCTACCGGTGCTACCGGCACGAGGTCTTATCAGGTGACGGTTAGCCCGACCGCGATCGAACAACCAAGCCCTCGTCAACGATGCTGAGATCAATAGCTCTCAGGATGATGCGAATTTCGCTGACAACTCCGCCGCGGTAACCACAACCGTTCGCGTGCCTTCGATCTCGGGGACCGTCCTCACCGACCCCGATGGCGACGGAACCGACGACGGTGACGGTAGCGGTCTCGCCGGCGCGACGGTCAAGCTCTTCATCGATTCAACGAGCGGCGGGACCGTTGGTTCGCTGGACCTCGGTGACGCGCAGGTCGGTGCAACGATCACGACAGACGGGACGGGCGCCTGGACGTTTAGCGGGACGGGCGTCGTGGTCAGCCGTACATATTTCGTCGTCCGAACGAACCCCGCGGGCTATTCGTCTACGAATGCGATCCCGGGTCGGGAACCAACTCGACGGCGACGAAGGTGAGCAACGACCAGATCAAGGTCGTCCTCGGAGCTCTGCCGACATCCAACGCCAACAACAAGTTCCTCGCGGACGTCGCGAACCAGGCCCCGGTGGCGCTCGACGACGCCTACTCGGTTGCCGAGGACGGCACTTTGACCGTCTGCCGCCGCCGGCGTGCTCTCCAACGACACCGACGCCGACGGCGACACGCTGTCGGTCCAGACTCCTCGGCCCATCTCGGGCCCATCCAACGGGACGCTCACCCTGAACGCCAACGGGTCGTTCACCTACAACCCGGCGGCGAATTTCAGCGGCACGGATACTTTCACCTACAAGGCGACGGACGGGACCGCCGACTCCAACGCCGCCACGGTCTCGATCACGGTCACGAACGTGAACGATGACCCGGTCGCCAACGACGACACCGCCACCGTGGACGAGGACAGCTCGGCCAACCCGATCAACGTGCTGGCCAACGACAACGACGGGGTCGACGACGGCGAGACGCTCACGATCACGGCGCCTCGATCACCGATCCCGCCCACGGCACCGCCGCGATCGGGACCGGGGTCAACGCCGGCAAGATCGTCTACACGCCGGACGCCAACTACTTCGGCTCCGACTCCTTCGACTACTCGATCTCCGACGGCAACGGCGGCACCGACACCGCCACGGTCTCGATCACGGTCACGAACGTGAACGACGACCCGGTCGCCAACGACGACACCGCCACCGTGGCCGAGGACAGCTCGGCCAACCCGATCAACGTGCTGGCCAACGACAACGACGGGTCGACACGGCGAGACCTCACGATCACGGTGGTCTCCAACCCGCCCAACGGCCCCCAACACCGGCGGCGGACCGGCGTGACGTCTACACGCCGGACGCCAACTACTTCGGGTCCGACTCCTTCACCACCGATCTCCGACGGCAACGGCGGCAGCACGGTCTACACGCCACGGTCTCGAACGGTCACGACGGAACGGTGACCTGGTGGACAACGACGATTCGGCCGACTGGCCGAGGACCCGGCGCCAACCCGATCACGGTCTCGGCGCCATCGATCACCGATCCCGCGAACCCACGGCACCGCCGCCGCTCGACGGCACCGCGGGTCAACGCCGGCAAGATCGTCTACACGCCGGACGCCAACTACTTCGGCTCCGACTCCTTCGACTACTCGATCTCCGACGGCAACGGCGGCACCGACACCGCCACGGTCTCGATCACGGTCACGAACGTGAACGACAACCCGGTCGCCAACGACGACTCGGCCACCGTGGACGAGGACAGCTCGGCCAACCCGATCGACGTGCTGGCCAACGACAACGACGGGGTCGACGACGGCGAGACGCTCACGATCACGGCGCCTCGGTCACCAACCCGCCCACGGCACCGCCGCGCCGGACCGGGGTCAACGCCGGCAAGACGTCTACACGCCGGACGCCAACTACTTCGGCTCCGACTCCTTCGACTACTCGATCTCCGACGGCAACGGCGGCACCGACACCGCCACGGTCTCGATCACGGTCACGAACGTGAACGATGACCCGGTGGCCAACGACGACACCGCCACCGTGGACCGAGGACGCGGCGCCAACCCGATCGACGTGTTGGCCAACGACAACGACGGGGTCGACGCCGGCGAGACGCTCACGATCACGGCGGTCACCGACCCGCCCACGGCACCGCCGCGCTCGCGGACCGCGGGTCACGCCGGAACGCCAACACTTCGGGTCCGACTACCTTCGACCTACACCGATCTCCGACGGCAACGGCGGCACCGACACCGCCACGGTCTCGATCACGGTCACGAACGTGAACGATGACCCGGTGGCCAACGACGATCGGCACCGTGGCACAGCTCGGCGCCAACCCGATCGACGTGTTGGCCAACGACAACGACGGGCCGGACACCGGCGAGACCCTCACGGTCACGGTGGTCTCCCCCGCCCACGGCACCGCCACGATCACCGGCCGGCGGGCACCGGCGTCGCTACACGCCGGACGCCAACTACTTCGGCTCCGACTCCTTCGACTACTCGATCTCCGACGGCAACGGCGGCACCGACACCGCCACGGTCTCGATCACGGTCACGAACGTGAACGATGACCCGGTCGCCAACGACGACACCGCCACCGTGGCCGAGGACAGCTCGGCCAACCCGATCAACGTGCTGGCCAACGACAACGACGGGGTCGACGACGGCGAGACGCTCACGATCATCGGCGCCTCGATCACCGATCCCGCCCACGGCACCGCCGCGCTCGGGACCGGGGTCAACGCCGGCAAGATCGTCTACACGCCGGACGCCAACTACTTCGGCTCCGACTCCTTCGACTACTCGATCTCCGACGGCAACGGCGGCACCGACACCGCCACGGTCTCGATCACGGTCACGAACGTGAACGATGACCCGGTCGCCAACGACGACACCGCCACCGTGGCCGAGGACAGCTCGGCCAACCCGATCAACGTGCTGGCCAACGACAACGACGGGGTCGACGACGGCGAGACCCTCACGATCATCGGCGCCTCGATCACCGATCCCGCCCACGGCACCGCCGCGCTCGGGACCGGGGTCAACGCCGGCAAGATCGTCTACACGCCGGACGCCAACTACTTCGGCTCCGACTCCTTCGACTACTCGATCTCCGACGGCAACGGCGGCACCGACACCGCCACGGTCTCGATCACGGTCACGAACGTGAACGATGACCCGGTCGCCAACGACGACACCGCCACCGTGGCCGAGGACAGCTCGGCCAACCCGATCAACGTGCTGGCCAACGACAACGACGGGTCGACACGGCGAGACCCTCACGGTCACGGTGGTCTCCAACCCGCCCAACGGCACCGCCACGATCACCGGCGGCGGCACCGGCGGACGTCGACGCGAACTACTTCGGGTCCGACTCCTTCACTTACAAGATTCTACGACGGCAACGGCGGACACCGACACCGCCACGGGTCGTCGATCACGGTCACGAACGTGAACGATGACAAGCTGGCTAACGACGTTCGCACCGTGCCGATCACCGGCGCAACTCGATCACCGATCCCGCCCACGGCACCGCCGCTGCTCGGGACCGGGGTCAACGCCGGCGCAACGATCGGTACTACACGCCGGACGCCAACTACTTCGGCTCCGACTCCTTCAACTACTCGATCTCCGACGGCAACGGCGGCACCGACACCGCCACGGTCTCGATCACGGTCACGAACGTGAACGATGACCCGGTCGGCCAACGACGACACCGCCACCGTGGCCGAGGACTAGCTCGGCGCCAACCCGATCGACGTGCTGGCCAACGACAACGACGGGGTCGACAACGGCGAGACCTCACGATCACGGGCCTCGATCACCGACCCGCCCAACGGCACCGCCGCGCTCGGGACCGGGGTCAACACCGGCAAGATCGTCTACACGCCGGACGCCAACTACTTCGGCTCCGACTCCTTCAACTACTCGATCTCCGACGGCAACGGCGGCACCGACACCGCCACGGTCTCGATCACGGTCACGAACGTGAACGAGACCCGGTGGCCAACGACGAACGGCCACCGTGGACCGAGGACAGCGGCGGCCAACCCGATCAACGTGCTGGCCAACGACAACGACGGGGTCGACGACCGGCGAGACGCTCACGATCATCGGCGGCCTCGATCACCGACACCGCCACGGCACCGCCGCGGCTCGGACGGGGCACACGCCGGACGCCAACTACTTCGGGTCCGACTCCGATTCACCTACACGATCTCCGACGGCAACGGCGGCACCGACACCGCCACGGTCTCGATCACGGTCACGAACGTGAACGATGACCCGGTGGCCAACGACGATTCGGCCACCGTGGCCGAGGACCTCGGGCACCGACCCGATCGACGTGTGGCCCGACAACGACGGACCGGACACCGGCGACCTCGGTCACGGTGTCCCACCCGCCCGCGGCACCGACGATCACGCGGCGGCAGATCGTCTACACGCCGGACGCCAACTACTTCGGCTCCGACTCCTTCGACTACACGATCTCCGACGGCAACGGCGGCACCGACACCGCCACGGTCTCGATCACGGTCACGAACGTGAACGACAACCCGGTGGCCAACGACGACACCGCCACCGTGGACGAGGACACCTCGGCCAACCCGATCAACGTGCTGGCCAACGACAACGACGGGGTCGACGACGGCGAGACGCTCACGATCATCGGCGCCTCGATCACCGATCCCGCCCACGGCACCGCCGCGCTCGGGACCGGGGTCAACGCCGGCAAGATCGTCTACACGCCGGACGCCAACTACTTCGGCTCCGACTCCTTCGACTACTCGATCTCCGACGGCAACGGCGGCACCGACACCGCCACGGTCTCGATCACGGTGAGTGCCGTGAACGACAAGCCAACCGTGTCTAGCAGCCCAGCCACGAGTGCGGCGTCCCCCGTCCAGGCGATCTACAGCGATCAGATCCCTGTCGTGGACGTCACCGCGTCCGATATCGACTCCCCGGGGACCAGTCTCCAGATCGCTTCGCTGAGCTGGAAGAAGAGCACCGATCCCGCTTATGCTGCCACGACTCCTCTTGGGGGGCTATCCCTGGTGCTCGCCAGCACTGGTGCAAGCTCACGAACGTGGACACTTCAGGGTCGCGCACTCGTGCCCGAAGGCGTCTACATCGTGCGAATCGCTGTCAGCGACGGCAGCGCAGCCAACGGGACCAGCGACTACCTGTACGTGTACATCAATGTCTCGAAGGAGACGATGTCGCTCGAGTACACAGGTCAGTCGTTCGTGAGCACTCCCAAGGTCGGGGGCACGGCGACCGTTCAGATGTCGGCGCTGGTCACCGAGCAGCAGGACGGTCTGCTGGGGACGAAGACTTGGAGCACGATTCCGTTGCAGGTCAAGTTCACGATCTGGGACATGAACCACACCAGCATCAAGGGGACTTGCACGGCCAATGTCACACAAACCGCAGCCCAGATGACGGCTGGTCAAGGAATCGCAGGCTGCTCACTAAGTGGATTGGGTGCCAACCAGTACATCATCGAGATGGAGCTGGTCCTGAACGGCTACTACACGGCTCCGGTGGAAGATGTGGCCCTTACGGTCACGGACCCCGGCACAGGATTCACGACGGGTGGCGGTTGGATCAACGACCCGAACACCAATGCTAAGAGCAACTTCGGCTTCACGGTGAAGTACTTGAAGAACGGCAACATCCAGGGGAATAGCCTCTTCATCTATCGGATGCGCACGGACCTCGGTGGGCTCGGAATCGGTGCTCCTTCGGGCTTGCGCGACTACAACTTCATCGTGAAGAGCAACGCGATGGATGCGCTCGTGCAGAAGTGCACGAACACACCCAGCATCGGCGACCCGCCCTGTTGGGCGACTTTCACGGGCAGGTCGAACCTTAAGGCTGTGGATCGTTCGACCGGGATCGCCTACAGCTTCGGGTCGGGGACGATCGGCAACCAGCAGTCGTTCCAGGTGGACGTGACCGACGCTGCGGAGCCGGGCTCCAGTCCGGGGACGGGTCCAGACAAGTACGCGATCCGCATCTGGACGTCGAACGGAACCTACTATCAAGTGGGAACATCCTCGACGGATATCGACCACCCGGGCACGCAGATCCCGATCACGGGTGGAAACATCCAGGTCCGTCTCAAGCCATAGGACATCGACCATTCGGAAGAGGCCGGTGGCGAGCCCACCGGCTTCTTCCTTCGCTAATCCGCCTGGATACATTTTCCGCTTGGGAGTCCTGCCCACCGCCTTCCTGACAGCTTGCGCCGCAAGGTGTTCTTGACGTCCGCCAGATCCCAGGGCTATCCAGCTCTTGGGGGGCTGGGGTACCATCGACTAACGAAATGGTGATGCCAGAACCCTTCACCGAGGCTCGGCTGCTGACCGCGAACGAGGTCGCGGATCTGATGCGCGTGTCCAGGATGACCGTCTATCGACTGATCAAGAACGGAGAGATGCCCTCGCTCCGCGTGGGCAAGGGCTATCGCTTCCGCGAAGAAGACGTCCACGACTATCTGAGGGGGCGCTACACCGAAGCCGGTTGACGCCGGCCACCTCGAGGGGCTCCCGACACGCACGAAGCCGAACCTCCGCGAAGGGCGGAGGGGGCGTGATGAACGAGCACGACCGGCTCGTCGACCGGGCCGCGCGCGAAGCGCGGACGGTCTTGTTCGTCGGCGGGCTGGATTCCGGGAAGAGCTCGATGGCGCGCGCGACGGCGGCGTACGCGCTGCATGTGGGGCGCACCGTCGCCTACCTGGACGCCGACGTCTCCCAGAAGACCGTGGGACCGCCGGGCACCGTCGGGCTGAAGCACATCCGCGAGCCCGACGACCTGACGCACGAGCGCATGTCCACGGCCGATGCGATCGGGTTCGTGGGCTCGACGTCGCCGCAGGACCATCTGCTTCCGCTCGTGGGCGCGCTCGACCGCCTCAACGAGCGCGCCCACGATGAGGGCGCCGACCTCGTCGTCGTGGACACGGGAGGCGAGGTCTCGGGGATCCGCGGCCAGCAGGTGAAGTACTACAAGGTCGACACCCTGGAGCCCGACCTGGTGGTCGCGCTCCAGCGGGGCGAGGAGCTCGAGCCGATCGTCGGCGTCGTCGAGCGGTTCTTCGGCGTGGAGGTCGTCCGCCTCGGCATCCATGCCGCCGTCGTCCCCACCACGGTCGACGAGCGGATGGCCCAACGCGAGGACTCGATGCGCCGGTACTTCGATCAGCCGCTCCAGCGGTTCCGCGTCCGCCCCACGGTGTTCATGCCGAGCCTGCCGCCCCTGTTCGATCTCTCGCAGCTCGACCGCCTGCTCGTCGGCCTCTCCGACGGCGAGGGCGGATTCACAGGGGTCGGCTACCTGGAACCGGTGTCCGGGAACGGGGGTCTCCGGCTGATCTCGCCGGTCGCGGAGCCGCCGAAAGCGCTTAGACTGGGTTCCGTTCGTCTGGAGGAGAGCTTCCGAGCGAAGCGGGTCGACCTCCGGAACCTCTTCGGAACCGAATGACCGACTGAAAGGCGTGGATCGTTGCCGTCCCTCGTGAAGAAGCGCCGGAAGAAGATGCGGAAGAAGAAGCACAAGAAGCTGCTTAAGCGCACCCGGCACCAGCGCCTGAAGCTGGGCAAGTAGCGGCGGGGAGCATCGGCGTGCCTGCGCCGATCCAGGTTCGAACCCTCGTGGTGGGACTCCTGCTGCTATCCGCATGCGGCGCCGACTCTCCACAGGGCTCGACGGCGAACTCGAAGGCGATCACGTTCGAGTCGACCGACGGCGTCACCCTCGCCGGCCGGCTGTTCGGCCCCGACCAGGGCACCGCGGGTGTGGTGCTCGCACACATGCTCCCCTCCGACCAGAGCGCCTGGTACTTCTTCGCGAACCGTCTGGGTGAGCGCGGGTACCGGGTCCTCACGTTCAACTTCCGCGGCTACTGTCCGGGCGGTGAGGCGGGCTGCTCGGAGGGTGAGAAGAACGTCCCCGCCATCTGGCAGGACCTCGAGGGAGCCGTCGAAGCGCTGAGGAGCGAAGGGGTCACGCGGTTCGCGTTGGTCGGGGCCAGCATGGGCGGGACCGCGTCGCTCATCGTCGCCGCGAACCACGGGCGGGACGTCGGTGCCGTGGTCACCCTCTCCGCGCCGACCTCCGTCGAAGGGCTCGAAGCGGGAGCCGACGTCCTCGCCGAGGTGAGTGCCGCGAAGCTCCTCATCGCCGGTCACGAGGACATCGACGCCGTGGAGGCCGTGAACCTGTTCTACGGTGAGGGCTTGCCGCCGAAGCGCCCGCTGATCCTCACGACGGGCGACCACGGCACGGACATCCTCACGGGCAACCAGGCGGGGATCGTGAGCACCGAGATGATCAACTGGATCGAGCGGTATGTCCCCGTCTCCGACTCGGGCAACGGATGAGCCGTCCGATCGTCTTCCTGACCGACTACGGCCGGAGCGACGGCTTCGTGGGCGTCTGTCACGGCGTCATGGCGAGGATCGCGCCGGACGCGCGGGTCATCGACCTCACGCACGCCGTCCCGCGCCAGGACGTCCTCCGGGGGGCCGTGGAGCTTGCCCGGGCCGTCCCGTTCATGCCCGCGGACGCCGTCTACATCGCCGTCGTCGATCCGGGCGTCGGGTCGGATCGAGGCGCGATCGCCACGGCCGCCGGCGCGGCGCTCCTCGTCGGCCCGGACAACGGGCTGCTGTCGCCCGCCTGGGAGGAGCTCGGTGGCGTCGAGTCGGCCGTGGAGATCCAGAGCCCCGAGGTCGTGCTCGCGCCCGTGTCGCGGACGTTCCACGGCAGGGACGTCTTCGCGCCCGCCGCCGCCCACCTCGCGGCCGGCATGCCGCTCGAGAGCCTCGGCCCCGCTGTGGATCTGGCCACCCTCGTTCGTCTGGACGTCCCGGGTCCGATGGTGGCGGAGGGCGCCGTCGGCGCCCGGGTGACGGCGACGGACGGCTACGGGAACGTCCAGCTGAACGCCACCGAGCGCGATCTGGAGGACGCCGCCGTCGCGGTCGGCAACGTCCTGGTCGTGAACGGCCGGCGCCTGCCCCGTGCGGGCACCTTCGCCGAGCTTCCCGAGCGCGAGCCCGGGCTGATCGTCGACTCGGACGGCTATCTCGCGATCGTGGTGAACCAGGGGAACGCGGCGCAGATGCTCGGCCTCGCGGTCGGCGACGTCGTCGTCATGGAGGGCCCCTAAGGGCTCGAGCTCGAGCTCCGGCTTGGACTCGGAAGCTCGCCGGGGCTGGTCGGGCCGGGGAACGGACCTCGATCCTTGTCCGCGAGCTGCAGCTGCCAGATGCCGGCGCCGACGAGCAGCGAGAGCAACACGATGAGCACGATCAACGTCGGGCGTCGCACGCCGGCGAGGCTATCGGCTCACTGAGCGGTGCGTCCCGCGGAGGCCAGTGCAAGCTCCGTGCGTTCGCGCATGCCGACCATCGTGGCCTCGAGCTTCTCCGGGTGACCCAGCGCGCCCCGGAGATCCACCTCAAGTGACACCGCGCCGTCGAACGCCGAAGCCGCGAGATCCTCGAGGAAGCTATCGAGGTCGAGCACGCCGTCGCCGGGCGGCAGGTGGGAATCCCATCCCTTCCCGGCGTTGTCCGAGAGATGCACGTGTCGCAACCGTTTCCCGAACAGCTTCCGAACCGCGATCAGATCGTGTCTCGCCACAGCTGCGTGGGAGGTGTCGAGCACCAGGTGAGGCAGCCCCTTCAGTTGCTCGAGGTCCTGGTTCGAATGGAGCGTCACCTTCCTCCCGGCGAGCCGGTAGGGGAACATGTTCTCGACGGCCACCGCGATGCCCGTCCGCGCCTCGAGCCCGGGGAGATCCTCGACGAGCCAGCGACGGAACGCGTCCTGCCAGCGGTAGGGAGGGTGCACGACCACCACCGGGATGTTCGCATCGGCCGCCGCCTCGACGGACCGATCGATCTTCCCGATCGGGTCGGTGCCCCAGACCTTCCTCGTCAGGAGCAGGCACGGGGCGTGCATCGCACCGACCGTGAGCCCGAACTCATCGGCGAGCGCGCGGATCCTGGCGGGATCCTGGCTCTCCGGATCCTTGGTCACCATGACCTCGACGCCGCGGTAGCCGCATTCGGCCGCGAGCCGGAAGGTCCACGACAGCGGCCGCGCGAAGAACGCGGCAGACGAGAACAGGACCGGCGGGGAAGCCATCCCATCGATGCTACCGGTTGATGGCTGGTGCGTATCCTCTCGCCCATGTGGGTCTTCCCGCTCGCCGCCGCGCTCGTGGCGTTCGCGTTCGCAGCCGCGCTCGGCCGGCGCTTCGTCCGGACGCGCCGGCTCTACCTGGCGATGTGGTGCGGCGCGCTCCTGATGTACGCGATCGCGTCGGCGGCGGTTGCGGGTGGAGCGGCCGTCGGCTGGAGCCGGACGCTCTTCGAGGTGTATTGGATCCTCGGCGCGGTGCTCAACGTCCCGCTGCTCGCGGCCGGTGAAGTGCACCTCCTCCGTCGCGGTCGGATCCTGGACCTCGTCGTGTGGATGGCGCTGGCGTTCGTCTTCGCCTACACGATCGCCGTGACGCGAGGGGCGCCGGTCGACTCCGCCGCGCTCGCGGAGCAGCTGCCATCGGGCAAGGAGGTCTTCGGCGACGGAACGGCTGCCTACCGCCTGCCCCAGCTGATCTCGATCCCCTCGTACCTCATCCTCATCGCGGGTGCGGCGTGGTCGGCGTGGCGGATGCGCGGCCGCCCCGAGCTCCGCCACCGATTCACCGGAACGCTGCTCGTCGCCGCCGGCGCGACGATCACGGCGGCCGCGGGCTCGGCGTTCGCCGCCGTGGGCAACCTGCCGGCGTTCTCGCTGTCGTTGCTCGCCGGCGTCGCCGTGATGTTCCTCGGCTTCCTCCGCGCAACCGAATCTCGTCCTGCTCCTCAACGGAGTGAACTTCCGACGCCCTAGCGCAGGACGCCGATCCCGGCTGAGTGATCCGGTCGCCCGCAGCGCGCGAACCAAGCCTTGATCGCGCCCGTGGGGAAGGAGGGGACGAAGGATCGGCCGGGACGCTCCCGGACGACGAGGCCGCGCGACGAACCGTTCGCAGTCGCACCATCTTCGAGATCCCCGCACACCTAGGAGGGATACCTTTGTCTGCATCCAAGATCAGGCGAGCCGCCGCGCTCGCCGTCACCGGGGCGCTCGCCGTCGCGGCCTTCGCCGGACTCGGTCCGGTGGCCTCCACGGCATCGAGCCACCGCGAGGCCCCGCTCACGTCCGCCGACCCACCGATCGACGCGACCGACCTCTACGCCTTCGTCCCCGACAGCGCGCCGAACAAGGTCGCGCTGGTCGGCTCGTGGATCCCGTTCCAGGAGCCGGCGGGCGGGCCCAACTTCTACCTCTGGGCAGAGCGAACGAACTACGACATCAACATCGACAACGACGGGGACGCCTTCGCGGACATCACCTACCGCTGGCGGTTCACAACGCATCACCGCAACCCCGACTCGTTCATCGCCAACAACGGGGCGGTGACGTCGCTGGATGACGAGAACCTCCTCATCTCCCAGACCTACGACCTCAGCAGGATCCGGGATGGGCACACCACGGTCCTCCTGAACGACGCCCCCGTGGTGCCGTCTCATGTGGGTGACGCCTCGATGCCCGGCTACAACGCCGATCTGTTCGACGCGGGCGTGAGGTCCGCCGGCAGCGGGCGTAGCAGCTGGGTCGGACAGTCCGACGATCCGTTCTTCCTCGACCTCCGTGTCTTCGACCTCCTCTACGGGGGCGACTTCGGTGAGGCGGGAGACGACACCCTGGACGGCTTCAACGTCAACACGATGGTCCTGCAGGTCCCGAAGGGGCAGCTCCGGGGACCGGACGACGGCGTGATCGGCATCTGGACCACGGCGTCACGGCGTTCGATCCGTATCCAGGCGAGCGATGGATCCCTCGAGTGGAAGGGCCCGCTCGTGCAGGTCTCGCGTCTCGGTATGCCGCTGGTGAACGAGGTCGTCGTGCCGATCGGGCTCAAGGACTACTTCAACGGGTCCAACCCGCGTGGTGACGCGGCGTACCTGCCGAAGGTGAACGACCCCGAGCTCGCGCACCTGGTCTCGGCGGTCTACGGGACGCTGTTCCCCGAGGTCCCGGACTCGAATACCTCGATGGAGGGCGTGCAGCGGTCCGACCTGGTGAAGGTCTTCCTGACCGGCCTGCCCGGGCTGAACAAGCCGGCACATGTTCGGAAGGCAGAGATGCTCCGGCTGAACATGGACGTCGCTCCGTGCACCGCGGACTGCTCCGTCCTCGGAGCGATCGATGGTGACGTTGCCGGGTTCCCCAACGGCCGGCGACTGGACGACGACATCATCGACATCGCCCTGCGCGTCGTCATGGGGGTGCTGATCCCCGGACACGACGAGGACGCCGACGGCCTGGCCGACGGCGTCGGGGCGAACGATGTCCCGTTCCAGGAGACGTTCCCTTACGTCGCGTACCCGCATTCCGGGTCGGACCTCGACCCGCACTGAGAGGGGTGAGTGGCCGCCGCCGCGAGCGGCGGCGGCCACGCCACCTCCGGGCGAATTCCGGGAGGACGCATGAGAGCACGACTCACGATGATCGCGACCGCCGCGGGCTTGGCCGCGGCGGTCTTCCTGGTCGGCGCGTTCGGGCCCGGAGGCTCCGGCGGTTCGAGCGATACGGATCGTGATCCGGCCCTCGTGGCGCCGGCCGACGCCGTGCTCGGTCCCGCCTCGGACGACGGATCGCTCGCGGCAACGATCGCCTCGCTCGAGTCGAGGCTCGACGCAGCTCCCGACGACTGGCAGGCCTCGGCCGTCCTGGGGATCGCCTACATCCAGCAGGTCCGCGACACCTCCGACCCGTCCGCGTACCCGATCGCGGAGGCAGCCCTCGACCGGTCGCTGGCGCTTCGTCCCACCGCCAACCCTGACGCCTTCCTCGGCATGGGAACCCTGGCGGCCGAGAGGCACGACTTCGCCCGCGCCCTCCGATGGGGGCGTCGGGCCGTGAACGCTGCTCCGTTCGACGCCGACGCGTACGGCCTCCTCGGTGACGCCCAACTCGAGCTCGGGCGGTACCGGGCCGCGTTCCGAACATTCCAGCGGATGGTCGACACCCGACCCAACCTCGCGTCCTACGGAAGGGTGAGCTACGCCCTCGAGCTCCGTGGCAACGTCGAGGGTGCCATCGAAGCGATGCGAGCCGCCTACGACGTGGCGGGCGGACCGGCGGACACCGCTTGGGCGGCGGCGCACCTCGCCGAGTTCCACTTCGAAGCGGGCAGGATCGAGGAGGCACAAAGATGGTTCCGACGTGCCCGGTCGGCGGATCCCTCCTCGGCGGATGTGGAGTCCGGACTCGCGCTGCTGTCCTGGGCCTCCGGAGACGTCGACGTTGCGATCACCGGCTACGAACGACTGGCCACGCGTTCCCCTGCGCCGGATCACATCGCCGGGTTGGGGGATCTGTATGCCGCGTCGGGGGACCAGGAGGCCGCCGCCGCGCACTACGAGCTGGCGCGGACCGAGGCGCAGGACTACCGAGCGAACGGGGTCGATACCGATCTCGAGATGTCGTTGCTGGAGGCGGATCTCGCCCTGAGTGGTTCGGGAGGCTCGGCGCGGGCGGCGCTCCGCGCCGCCCGCGCCGAGTGGTCACGCCGGCGGAGCGTCCACGTGGCGGATGCACTGGCGTGGGCGCTGTACGCGAACGGCCACTACCGGAGAGCCTCGGCACTATCGTCGGAAGCGCTGAAGCTCGGCACCCGCGACGCGCTCTTCTTGTTCCACGCGGGCATGATCCAGCTCCGTCTCGGGAACGGGCCCGCTGCCAGGTCGCTGTTGCAGGAAGCCTTCGACGGGGATCCGTACTTCTCCGTCCGATGGTCGCCCGTCCTCCGCGACACGCTGGCGAGCCTGGACGACCGATGATCTGCGCGGACCTCAGGCCCTAGGCGGCCGCCTCCCAGAGGGCGTCGCCGGGCTCCGTCGGCACGTCCCCCTCGATCTCCAGCGTGATGAGCACGCGGTCGAACCTCGATCGATCGAAGGGCACCTTGACCACGGTCATCCCCGGGCCCGGCACGAACGTCCCGGCGAAGACGGCATCCACGCCGTCGGAGAGCCAGATCCCGTATGCGAGACCCGCCGGAGCCTGCGGCACGTCGCTGCCGACCAGGAAGAAGTGGTCGGAGTCGGGCGCGGCCACCTCCGATACGGGCGCCGGGTCCTCGGCGTCCGTCCCGACGAGCCGGGCGCTGTCGGCGTCGGGCCGCTGCGAGTACCGCAGCGCCTGCGCGAAGAGAGCGTTCTGTTCCTGGAGGTCGCTCGCGCGGAACACCTGCGAGACCGCGAGGCCCCCTGCGACGAGGACCACGGCGACACCGGCAGCGACGCCGACCCAGCGCCCAACGGGTGCACGCTCGCCGCGGGGTTCGAGCTCGCGATGCAGGCGGGGGAGGAGGGTGTCCGGAGGCGCGATCGGGTCCGGGGCGAATGCGAGGTCGGCCACCGTGTCGCTGAGAGCCAGCAGTGTCTCTCTGCATCGCGCGCAGCCCGGCACGTGCTCGGAGAGCAGGCGGTCCGCCTCCGCCGCGTCCTCGCCGGTGAGACTCCGGAGGGCATAGCCCGCCATCAGCTCATCGATCCGATCGTGCTCCGCCGGATCCACCTGCGATCCCGACGGCGATCCCGTTCGGTCCAAGCTGTCAGTCCTCCCTCTCGAGGGCGCGGCGCAGCTTGTGGAGCGCCGCGAACGTCCTGGTCTTCACGGTCCCCAGCGGGATGCCGAGCTTCTCGGCGATCCGGACCTGTGTCATGCCTTCGAAATAGGCCATCTCCAGCACCTGACGCTGTTCTGCTGAGAGGTCTGCGAGCGACTTCCGGACCTCCTGGCGACGCCGTGCGACGAAGTCCTCGTCGACGACGCGTTCCGAAGGGTCTTCGCCCACGGCGGCCTCGAGGTTCGCTGCCCGGTCCTGACGGGCCCGCATCCGCTCCTCCCGCCGGATCGTGTCGACCGCGCGATGGTGGACGAGCGCCAGGAAGAAGCTCCTGAACGCCCCTCGAGTCGCGTCGAACGCCTCGGGGGCCCGCCAGATGGCCAGGAAGGCGTCGTGGACGACGTCTTGCGCCAGCAGTTGCTGACCGGTGAGCCGGTATGCGATGCCGTACGCGGTGGGGGAATACCGCCGATAGAGCTCGTCGAACGCCTCTCGGTCACCTCTGGAGAGGCGCCGGTGAAGCTCGAGGTCTTCCCGGTCGCCGTCTCTCATGTTCTTGGCGCCGGACGCTACCATCGCCCTCATGCACCGGGTCGTCCTCTACTCCCGTCCGGGATGTCATCTCTGCGACCTGGCTCGCGAGACGATCTTTGCCCAGCGCGAGCGCCTCGGGTTCGAGTTCGAGGAGGTCGATATCGAGGCCGACGAGGTGCTCGAGCTGGAGTACGGGATCAGGATCCCCGTGGTCGAGGTCGACGGGGAGGAGGCGTTCGAGATCACCGTCGACGCGGCTCGGCTCGCCCGCCTCGTGGGGTGAGAACGCCTGGCGGGCGGCGCTCGTGCACTTGTGAACGCTTCTCGGATTTCGGCTAGGCTCTTTTCTCATGAGCACAAGGTCGCGGCGCCCGTGAGGGATCGGTCGATCCCCGAGGCCACGGTCGGACGGCTTCCGCGGTACCTCCAGGCGCTTGGCGGGATGGCGGCGGACGGGGTCGTGGTCGCCTCATCGGAGGAGCTGGCGGTGGCCGCCGGGGTGACGTCGGCCAAGGTGAGGAAAGACCTCTCGCACCTGGGGTCCTACGGCACCCGAGGAGTGGGCTACGACGTCGCCTACCTGATCCACCAGATCCGCCGGGAGCTCGGGCTCACCCAGGACTGGGGCATCGCGATCGCGGGCATCGGGAACCTGGGGCACGCCCTCGCCAACTACAAGGGCTTCGAGGACCGAGGGTTCCGGGTCGCGGCCCTCGTCGACGTCGATCCGAGCAAGATCGGCGAACGGGTGGGAGACCTCGAGGTCGTCCACGTCGACACGCTGCCCGAGCTCGTGAAGGAGCGAGGGATCGCCATCGGGGTCATCGCCACGCCGGCGACGGCCGTCCAGGAGGTCGGCGATCGCATGGTCGCGGCGGGGATCAGGTCGATCCTGAACTTCGCGCCCGCCCCGCTCGTGGCGCCACCGGGCGTGTCGGTCCGTTCGGTCGACCTCGCGGTGGAGCTGCAGATCCTCGCGTACTACGAACAGCGGAAGGCGGCGCTGGCCGACGTCCGACGGCGCGGTGGTGCGGTGGCGTTCGCCCCCACGAGGTGATAGATGGCGAGCGTCGGACGCCGGACGCTGATCCCACTCGGGGTCGCCACGGTGGTCTTCGCGCTGATGGTGCCGCTGACGTGCACGAGTAGCTCCAACGATTCGCGACAGTTCTGCGAGACCTTCTACCGGTTGCAGCTGCCGTGGTCCACCATCGACGGTCCGGCGGGAACGATCGCGATGTATGGCGTACCTTTTGCGGCTGCGCTCGGAGCCTTCCTCCTCGCGCGATCTGCAACCAGACGGGCCGGCGAGGAGTGATCCGGCCGCGGGCCGCTACTTCGCGATCGTGATCCAGAGGACGAACAGGACTGCCAGGACCATCACCCCGAGGAGGATGAACTGGATGCTTCCCTGATCGAGCAGGGGCACCTCGTGTGCTTGCGCGAGCAACACACCGACCTCCTCTCGCATCATCGTCACGCCGGTCCGTACCAGGGCGGGGCTGCCCCGCCGGTGAGGAAGTCCTTGCGCTTGCGTTCGGCGACGTCCAGCAGCGGCAGATGGATCGCGAACAGGATCACGGAGCCGGCGAGGAACATGTAGGAGTACTTGGGCACGCTTCCTTCGTCGTACTCGAGGGACACCGTCCAGAGCGGTCCACCGTCCAGGAAGTGGGCTTCGGCGACGGCGAGCTTGTCGCCGTCGACGGTCGCGAAGCGGAGGTCGTCGACCGCGAAGTCGACGCCGGTGAGGGCTCTCGGGTCGATGGCCTCGAGCTCGAGCTCCGCGTTGGCCTCCTCGGCGAGGAAGTCGGTCACGATCCCGGTCAGCGATTGCACCTCGGCGGCGTTGCTCTGCCCGGGCTCCTTCCAGGGCTCTCCCGGGTAGTTGCTGAACGCCTCGTGGCGGTCGCTCGTCTCCCCGGTCGACGCGAGGAGAGGCACCCAGCTGGGTTCCGCCCCGCGCGGACCGAGGTTCACGGGCGTGTCCGGACCCTGCGAGTAGAAACCGAACGCCCACATCGCGGAGAGCAGGATCATCCACCCGGAGAAGGCAACCATCAGCACGAGATAGCCCATCCAACGGCCGAGCACGGCGGTCAGGATGAGGTACACGCTCCCCACGAACAGGATGAGCCCCATGACGGTGACGCCGGCGCCCTTGAAGATGGTGCCGCAGTCGACATTGAAACCGAGACAGCTCTCCATCTAGGGGTCCCTGGGGTTGGAGGTCGGGTACTCGAGGGCCTTGGCGGAGGCCTCCTCGTTGACGCAGACGTTCTCCTCGATCGCCACGTTCTCCGAGGAGAGATCGACGAGGTACACCACGATGTCGTTGATCTGCTGGTCGTCGAGGGCGCCCTCGAAACGGATGCTCCACGAGGGCATCGCGTTCCGGCCTTCCGCGATGACCTGATAGATGTCGTCGATCGAGTAGATCCCCGCGTGGCCGGCAGAGGGACCGCCGCACACGGTCGTCAGGTCGGGCGGGAAGGCATACGTGGCGCCCGTCTGGATGATGCCGCCGGTCAGGTCGGGGCCGTGGCAGCGGACGCAGCCGACGCCGAGCTGGTTCTCCTCGGAGAACAGCAAGACCGATCGTTCACCCCGGTCGATGGCCAACTCCTTCAGCTCGTGCTCCTGGTTCAGGTTGGTCGACGGCTCGAAGATCCAGGTCGCCGGGATCCACAGGACGAAGAACGCGAGCATGACCACGCTCCAGCCCTGGAGCTTCTGGAGCAACGGGGTCTCGAGGGCTGCGTCGGAGGGGCCGGGTCGCAGGGCGTCGGGGATGTCGGGACCGGTTTCACGGGTCCGCTGCCGCAGCGCCAGGCCGGCGATCGCGGCGACCGTGATCAGGGCGCCCGCGATCAGGAGCCCGATCCCGGCCGTCGTCGACAGTGCGAGCATCGCTCTCGTCCGCTCCTATCCCGGCGCCACGCAGAAGGCGCCTTGCGGCGGCTGGTCGATCGTGTCGGTACCGCGCGACGGTCCCAGGACGACCTCGGAAGTGTCGACCATGACCCGTCCGTCGACGACCTCCATGTGGAAGCGGTCCATGCCCCGGGGGGCGGGGCCGAGCTTGTACTCGCCGGCGGAGTTGTACTTCGAGCCGTGGCACGGGCACTCGAACCACTTCGACTGCCCGCAGAACGGGACGCGGCAGCCGAGGTGCACGCAGCGCTGGTAGAGCGGCATGATCCCCTCGCCGGCCACGCCCTCCTTCACGTAGTCGATGTCGCCCTTCGCCGTGCCGTTGTAGGGCACGATGTAGAAGCGGCCCGACCCGACGTAGAAGGGCTCGCCCGAAGCGACGGCCGACTTGATCTCGTCCAACGGGCCGGCGTCGATCAATGCTCCGAACCCGCCCTTGAGGTTCGGCCAGAGGAACGCGATCGAGGCCCCGCCGAACTGCGCGCCGAACACCAGGAGCGACGTGATCAGGGACTTGCGGAAGAAGTCGCGACGCGACACGGCCGGCGCGCGGCCGGGCGGGGAGGGAAGGCCCGCGGCGCGCGCCCGGGTCGCGGCGACCGCGTCCTGCTGCCGCTGGTAGGACCGGAGCGAGATGACGAAGAACGCGATCGCGAAGATCGTGATCGCCACGAGCGACGCGATCGCGGCGATGAGCCCGGCGGAGACGGCGAGCGTTCTCACAGCTCGAAGAACACCCCTTGCGCCCACGGCCAGGTCCAGTTGAAGCCCGGGCCGCGGAAGAACGAGCCGATGATCGTGAGCACGGCGCCGAACATGAACATCATCGTGAACAGGGTGATCGCGACCTTCCTGTCCCCGGGCCTCGTGCTCGGGTTCCGGTCGACGTATGGCACCGCCGCGAGGCCGACGAGGATGAACGTCGGGATCGAGATCCCGGCGACCAGCGGGTGGAAGTAGCGAAGCAGCTCCTGCAGGCCGAGGAAGTACCACGGCGCCTTCGACGGGTTCGGAGTGAGGTTCGCGTTGGCCAGCTCACGGAGTGGAGCGTTCACGAAGGTCGAGAACACCACGAGGCCGACGGACAGCACGAACATCGCGACGAACTCCTCGATGAGCAGGTGAGGCCACACGTTCACGCGGTCGCCCTGTTCGCGCTCGACCCGCTGGATCCCCTCGGGCGGCACGAGCGCCAGCAGCCGGTGCTTGTCAGGAGCGCCCTTCTTGGGCGTCGGGATGTTGCCGGTGGGGAGCGGCGCGGTCCTCGTCGGGGCGCTCGCCGGGGCGGCCGCGACCATCGCCGCCTGACCCTGTGCGGGGGCGGCCGTTGCGGCCGGAGCAGCCGCCGCTGCCGCGGGCGCCTGCGCCTCTCCGTTGCCCCCGGCCGCGGCCGCGGCGGGAGCGGCTTCCTCCTCGGGATGCGCGGTCTTGTACGCGCGGACCGCTGCCGACCGCGCGCGGCCCTCCGCCACTCGCTTGTCGGTGCCCGCATCGAGCTGCTCCTTCAGGACGCGGTCGAAGACCTCCTGATCGAGCGGGGTGTCCTCGCGTGCCATCACCGGCCTCCTAGAGCGGTCCCGAGATCCCGCCGTCCTTGCGGATCCGCCAGAAGTGGACCGCGAGGAACAGCACCAACACGAAGGGAAGGGCCAGCACGTGCAGCACGTACCAGCGAAGGAGGGTGTCGGGGCCGACGACGACCCCGCCGAGCAGCAGGAACTGCGCCTGCTTCGCGATCAGCGGCGAGTATCCGGCGATGCCCTCGGCGATCGCGACGGCCCACCGCGAGAGCTGGTCCCACGGCAGCAGGTATCCGGTGAACGACAGGCCCAGCGTGAGGAAGAGCAGGATGACGCCGACGACCCAGTTGAACTCCCGCGGCGGCTTGTAAGCGCCGGTGTAGAAGACCCGCGCCATGTGCAGGGTGACCGTGATCACCATCAGGTGCGCTCCCCACCGATGCAGGTTCCGGATGAAGTCGCCGAAGAACACCAGGGTCCGGATGTTCTGCATGTCGGTGTACGCCTGCGCGCCGCCCAGATCGGCCATCGGGCGGTAGAAGAACATCAGGAAGATGCCGGTGATCGTGAGCAGGATGAACAGGAAGAACGAGAGCCCGCCGAGGCAGAACGTGTAGGTGAGTTTCAGCCCGTGCCGCTTCACCTTCACCGGGTGGAGGTGGTACAGCACGTTGTTCATGGTCGCGAGCGCGCGGTCGCGCGACGTGTCCTTGTAGCCCTTCCGGAAGATCGAGCCCGGTCGGAAGATCGACTTCCAGACCTCCGATTCCCGGAGACGGTCGCCGACCTCACTCGGCGACGGGGGCTTCAACTTCAACGCGCTCCCCCTCTCGCGGTCGGCACGGTCATTCTTCCGCCGCCTGGGACGCCGGGACCTCGGCCATCGTCCGCTTGCCGCCGGAACCGTCCGGCAGCCGCGCATAGTACAGCGTGTCCGTGGGGCACCGGTCCACGCACACCGAGCACCGTGTGCAGGCGTTGTCGTCCACGATGAAGATCGCGTTCGAGGTGATGACCTCGGCTTCCGCGGCCGGCGTCTCGGCGTCTTCCACGATGCCGGGGGAGAGCATGAAGATGCAGTTCCACGGACACACGTCCTCGCACGCTCGGCACAGGATGCAGTTGTCCGGATCGAGCATCAGGTGCTTCGGCGACTTCACGCCCTGCGCGAGCCACGCGGGGTCGACCGCCTCGAGGTTGTAGTCCTCGTGGATGTCGACTTCGGTCTTGGTGAAGGGCATCTCTTTCGTCTCCTACCGGTACCCGCCGGTGGGGCGAACATCGCCGGACTCGCCGCGGAGCCTGCGCCGCCAGTTCTGCAGGATGGAGCCGAGGACGAGGATCGTGATCACGGGGCCGGTGGTCAGCCCCATCGCGATCGCGTCGCGCAGCATGAGGTGCCCCTCGTCGGAGAGCCACAGGAACCCTGCCGCCGAGAAGAACGGCAAGCTGGTGTTGAACGGATCCCGGAGGAAGGCCTCCAGGTCGGTCGGGCCCTGCCAGCCCAGCGTCTGCTCCGAGTAGTACATCCACCATGACGGGAGCACCGCGGCCGAGATCAGCAGGAAGAACAGCAGGGCCAACGAGAAGAGCACGGCGCTCGTCCAAGACCACTCGAAGTCCCTGAGGAACGCCTCGACATGGCGCTTGACGGTCTGGATGGGCGATCTGGCTGCCGTGTCGACCTGGCTCATGCGCTCGCTTGCTCCATGGGCGGGCGAATCATAACCGGGCCTCGGGGGGCCTTGCCCTAGCTCTTGGCTCCCGCTCCCACTCGTGAAGGTTTTCACGAGCGGACCCAGACTATGTGCCTGCCGGAGCACAGACAACTCACGCTGGCCGCGATGGGAGACTGGCCGGATGCTTGCCGCGCTGGTCGATGAGGGGCTCTCGTCGTGGTGGGCGCCGGCCCTCGCGTTCGCGGCCGGGGTGGTGTCCTTCGCCAGCCCGTGCGTCCTGCCGCTGGTGCCCGGGTACGTCGGGTTCGTCACGGGGAGCCGCGCCACCGAGGGCGAGGGGCGGCGCCCGCTCCTGCCGATCCTGCTGTTCATCCTCGGGTTCACCATCGTGTTCACGCTGTTCGGCGCGTTCGCCGGGACGTTCGTCCGGTTCTTCAAGGACCCCTGGTTCCAGCGGCTCGCCGGTCTGGTCGTGATCGCGCTGGGGCTGCTCATGCTCGGCTACGCGCTCCGCCGCGGCTCGCCGCGGCTGTACGCGGAGCGGCGGCCTCTCCTGGAACGGGTGCGCCCCGGCACGACCGGGGCGCTCCCGCTCGGGATGGCGTTCGCGGCCGGATGGACGCCGTGCATCGGGCCGGTGCTGGCAGGCATCCTCGCGATCGCGGCGACCGGAGGCACGGTCAAAGGGGCGGCGCTGCTGGTCGTGTACTCACTCGGCCTCGGCGTGCCGTTCCTGCTCGTGGGTCTCGGCGCGGACTGGCTGATGAGGAGCCTCGGCTGGGTGCGGCGCAACTACCGGGCGATCGCGGCGGTGTCGGGAGCGATGCTCGTGGGGGTCGGCGTATTGCTGCTCACGGGGACCTTCCAGCGGTTCATCGCTCCACTCTCGCGCTATGCCCCGGGACTGTAGGGACGGCCTGCCATGGGCCGTTGGCTGACATGTCAGCTTCCTGACGGCGGCGGGGGATGCCCTCGCCGCCTCCGGCCGACCACACCGCGGATGGACGGGCGGGGGAGGCGCTCCTAGCATCGGGGCCCCATGACCACCTCGGCCGCCCCCACGCTGCGCCAGTCCGTGGCCGTGGTCTGGCGCACGTTGCGGTCGATGCGCACGGCGCTGATCCTGTTGTTGATCCTCGCGGCCGCTGCGGTGATCGGCTCGCTCGTCCCGCAGATCCCGAACTCTCCCGAGCGGGTGGGCCGGTACCTCGACGATCACGAGTTCTTGGGGTCGATGTTCTTCCGGGCGGGCTTCTTCGACGTCTACGGCTCGTGGTGGTTCGTCCTGATCACGGCCTTGCTGTTCGTCTCGCTGGCCGCGTGCCTGTTCCCGAGGACCAGAGCCATGATCCGGGCGGTCCGTCAGCGGCCGATCCACGCGAGGGAGCTCGACGGCTTCCGCCACCACGCGGAGTTCCGGGTCGGCACGGGGCCCGACGAGGCCGCCGTGACGGCGGCGCGCTACCTGCGGAGGAAGCGGTTCCGCGTCTCCCGCGACGGCCTCGGCGTCGCCGCCGAGAAGGGAGTGCTTCGCGAGATCGGGAGCCTTCTGTTCCACTGGGCCTTCTTCCTGCTGTTGCTCGGCGTGATCGTCGGCAAGGGGACGGGGTTCACCGGCCGCGCGGTCGTGACGGAGGGAGAGACGTTCGTCGACGCTCTGCCCAATTACGCCGGGCAGATCCGCACCGGCCGGTACTTCGGCGGAGACTTCACGGGCGTCGGCTTCCAACTGCTCGACTTCGACGACAGCTACCGGCCCAACGGGCAGGCGATCGACTTCGTGTCGCGGGTGCGGTTCCTCGATCGTGACGGCCGGCCGACCGGTACCGAGGAGATCCGCGTGAACCATCCGGCGGAAGCGGGGGGTCTGCGCTTCTTCCAGGAGGGGTTCGGGTGGTCGCCCGTTGTCGAGGTCTCGCTGGAGGGAGACCGCCTATGGTCGACGCCGATCGAGATGGCGAGGGACGACGCACCGGAAGGAGTGCCAGACACCGCGATGCCCTGGCGCGGTGCCATCAAGCTGATCGCGCCCGAGCCCGACGTGATGATCACGCTCGAGCTGTGGCCGGACTTCCGCGCGTTCGCCAACTTCCAGCTCACAGGCGAGCCGACATCCATGCTCGGGCAGTTCGACCCGTACATCCGGTACTCCGTCTACGCCGGCGAGATCACCGATCCGGCGCTGTCGACGATCGACACGGCGGGTCTCCGGCGCCTCGGCGGCTCCGACCTCCACGCGGCGGGGACCAGCACCTTCGACGTGCCCGGGGCGGGTGAGCTCCGGCTCTCGTTCCCGGAGCTCCGGCAGTACAGCGTGTTCCTCGTCAGCCGTGACGTCGGCATCCCGGTGGTGCTGGCCGCCGCTATCCTCGTCCTCGTGGGACTCATCCCCTCGCTGTACGTCTCCCGGCGGAAGGTCTGGATCCGAGCGGAGGCCGCCCCCGGCGGCGCGCTCGTGAAGATCGGAGGCTTCGCCCTGCAGAGGAAGGACGCCTTCGAGGAGGAGTTCGATCGGATCGTCCGGGGTATCGGGGGACGCGAGGCCGTCGAGGCGCAACCGGAGGAGAGGGTGGGGACGTCGTGAACTGGGCGCGGATCTCGAGCACTGCCTTCGACGTGACGATCTGGCTCTACCTCGGCGCCATGGTGCTCTCCTTCGCCTACCTGGCGACCCGGCAGAACCGGTTGTGGGTGCTCGCGCGCGTCGTCGCGATCGCCGGCGTCGCCGCCAACCTGGTCTCGATCGTCGCCCGCGGGATGGCCGCCGACCGCGTGCCCTGGGGGAACATGTTCGAGTACTCGACCGTGCTCGCGTTCCTCGTCGTCGTGGGGACCCTCGTCATCGTCGAGGGTGTAGCGAGGATCAAGACGCTCACCGGGTTCTCCTTGATGTTCTCGGTGTTCACGCTGGCGATCGCGGCGATGTTCTTCCCGGTCGAGCCGAGCCCGCTGCAGCCGGCGCTCAACTCGTACTGGATCAAGGTCCACGTGGTAGCGGCGATCACGGGGTCCTCGCTCTTCGCGATCGGTGGGATCGCGACGATCCTGTTCCTGGTGAAGGACCGATCGGAGCGTCGTGCGCTCGCGGTGGGCCGCGAGCGCGTGCCCGCCCCGATCATGGGCGGCGCCGTCGAGGTCGACGCGCCGCACGACCTCCTGCCGGATCCCGAGGGCGCCGGGGGAGCGCCCGAGCCTCGGCGCGGCGGCGTCTTGCCGTCCGCCGTCGCGCTGGACCGCGTCGCGTATCGCGTGATCGCGTTCGCGTTCCCCATCTGGACGTTCGCCGTGATCGCGGGCGCCATCTGGGCGCAGGAGGCGTGGGGTCGCTACTGGGGCTGGGATCCGAAGGAGACGTGGTCGTTCGTGACGTGGACGATCTTCGCTGGGTACCTGCACGCTCGTTCGACGGCCGGGTGGAAGGGCCGCCGTGCCGCCGTGATCGCCGTCGTGGGGTTCCTCTCGCTGTTGGTCACCTACTACGTCGTCAATCTGTGGATCGTCGGACTGCACTCGTACAAGAACGGATGATGCGTCAAGTCGGCCGAGACCCCGGTGATACAGTGCGCGCGGGCTCGCCGAGCCCGTCCTCTGAGGAGCTCCGGGAGACCGAAGGAACCGTGCGGAAGAGGTTGCTCTGGGCGGCGGCCGCGATCGGCCTGCTCCTGCTGTTGGGCGCCTGCGCACCCGACGCTTCACAGGACACCCTCCAGCCCAAAGGCCCGTACGCGGAGAAGCTGAAGGACCTCTTCATCCCGGTGTTCTGGGTCGCCGTCTTCGTCTTCGTCGTCGTCGAGGGCGGCATCGTCTGGATCACCATCAGGTTCCGACACCGCAAGGGCAGGGACCGGATCCCGGCCCAGACCCACGGCAACACCAAGCTCGAGATCGGTTGGACGATCGCGCCCGCGCTCATCCTCGCCGGCGTGATGGTGCCCACCATCGCGGGCATCTGGGATCTCGCCAGGAAGCCACCGGAAGACGCGATCCATATCACGGTCGAGGGTTTCCAGTGGTGGTGGGGCTTCAAGTACACCGATGCGGATATGCGCACGACCTACGGTGACGAGCTCCCGATCCGGACGGCCGACGTGATGGTGATCCCCGAGGACCGGGTCGTCTATCTCTCGCTCGAGGGCGCGGGCGGGCTGATCAAGAAAGACGCCGAAGCCGATTCGGATTTCATGGTGATCCATTCCTTCTGGATCCCGGAGCTCGCGGGCAAGCAGGACCTCGTCCCGGGTCGGACGAACCACATCCTGATGCAGGCCGACGATCCGGGCATGTACGAGGGCCAGTGCGCCGAGTTCTGCGGTCTGCAGCACGGCCGGATGCTCGTCCGAGTGCGAGCCCTCTCGGCCGAGGACTGGGACGCGTGGGTGGCGAATCAGAAGGATCGCGCCGTCACGCCCACCGATAGTCAGGCGAGCCAGGGGATGGATCTGTTCATGGGCCAGCTCTCCGGGGGCCGCGGGTCCTGTATCGAGTGCCACGCGATCGGAGGGACGGACGCCGCGAGCCCCGCGGGGCCGGAGCTGACGCACTTCGCCGATCCCACCCACGAGTGTTTCGCGGGCTGCAACTGGGAAACCACGGACCGTGAAGCGCTGGAGGCGTGGCTCCGAGATCCGGAGGCCGTGAAGCTCGGCTCCAAGATGCCCGACTACCAACTGTCCGAAGAGGAGATCGACGCCCTGGTGGCGTACCTCTACAGCCTGACATGAGAGACCACGGAGTGAGTGAGCGATGGCGACCGTGAGTACGACCGCGAGGCGGCAGGGGATCCTCCGCCGCCCGACGGCCACGACCGGCTTCGGGAGCTGGTTCACGACCATCGACCACAAGAAGATCGGGATCCTGTACGGGGCCACGGCTCTCGTGTTCTTCCTGATCGGAGGGGTCGAGGCGCTGCTGATCCGCGCGCAGCTCGCGGGGCCCGACGGCACCCTGTTGAACGCCGACCAGTACAACCAGATCTTCACGATGCACGGCGTCACGATGATCTTCCTGTTCGTGATGCCGATGTCCGCGGCGTTCTTCAACTACTTCATCCCGCTGATGATCGGCGCCCGGGACGTGGCCTTCCCGCGACTGAACGCGTACAGCTACTGGTTGTTCGTGCTGGGCGGGCTCTTCATCTACTCGAGTTTCTTCCTCGGCGGCGCGCCCAACTGCGGATGGTTCTGCTACGCACCGAACTCGATCTTCGACCCGTCGATCGGGCCGACGTACTACGCGCTCGGCCTGATCATCACCGGCATCGCGTCGACCGCGGGTGCCGTGAACCTCGCCGTCACCGTCATCAACATGCGCGCACCGGGGATGTCGCTGTTCCGGGTCCCGGTCTTCGTGTGGATGGGACTCGTGGTCCAGCTGTTGCTCGCCTTCTCGTTGCCGATCATCACCGTGGCCCTCTTCCAGCTGCTTTTCGACCGGGAGTTCGGAACCCATTTCTTCGATCCCACGGCGGGCGGGGATCCGATCCTGTGGCAGCACCTGTTCTGGCTGTTCGGGCATCCCGAGGTCTACATCCTCGTCCTCCCCGCGTTCGGCATCGTCAGCGAGATCCTGCCGGTCTTCAGCCGCAAGCCGTTGTTCGGCTACCAGTTCGTCGTGTTCTCGGGGATCGCGATCGGGTTCATCGGGTTCGGCGTGTGGGCGCACCACATGTTCGCGGCGGGCCTCGGACCCGTGGCGAACACCGCGTTCGGCGTCACGACGGCCATCATCGCGATCCCGACCGGCGTGAAGATCTTCAACTGGATGGGCACGATGTATCGAGGGGACATCCGGTTCACCTCGGCGATGCTCTTCGCGATCGGGACCGTCGCGATGTTCGTCATCGGCGGCCTCTCGGGCGTCACGCACACCATCGTGCCGTCGGACTATCAGCAGACGGACACGTATTACATCGTCGCGCACTTCCACTACGTGATCTTCGGCGGCGCGGTGTTCGGGCTGTTCGGGGGGATGTACTACTGGTGGCCCAAGGTGTTCGGAAGGGTGCTGAGCGAGCGGCTCGGCAAGCTCCATTTCATCCTGATGCTCATCGGGTTCAACCTCACGTTCGGCCCGATGCACATCCTCGGTCTCCAGGGCATGATCCGCCGCACGTACACGTATCCGGAGTCGTTGGGTCTGACGTTCTGGAACCAGGCGTCGACGGTCGGTTCGTTCCTGATCGCGGTGTCGATCCTCGTCTTCCTCGTCAACGTCGTGGTGACCCACACGAAGGCGAGGCCGGCCGACGTCTCCGACCCGTGGGATGCGCGAACGCTCGAATGGATGACGCCGTCGCCGCCCCCGATCCACAACTTCGACGAGATCCCCACGGTGCACGCGCTGGATGAGTTCTGGCACCGAAAGTACGTCGAGGACGAGCGGACGGGGCGGCTCGTGCCGGCGCAAGCCGGCGCGGCGAACGGCGGCGCCGCCGGACACGACCCGGATGGACACGGCGCCGGAAGTGGCATCCATCTCCCGAGTCCTTCGTACTGGCCCTTCGTGGCTGCCCTCGGGATGCCGATCATCGGCTACGGCGTGATCTACTCGTCGTGGCTCCTCGGGGCCGGCGTCTTGGTCACGCTGGTCGGTCTGTACGCATGGGCCTTGGAACCGTCGGTGTCGGCGGGGGACGAGTAGCGATGGCCGACGTCGCGATCGAGCGCGGTGGCGACCCCGGGGCCGCGCATCCGGAGACCACCACCGGCCTGTCGCACACGAAGCTCGCGATGTGGATCTTCCTCGCGTCGGAATGCATGCTGTTCGGCGCGCTGATCACCACGTACGTCCTTTACCGCGGTCGGAGCCAAGTGGGCCCGTACCCGGCGGACATCTTCGACATCCCCTACACGTCGGTGTCCTCGTTCGTGCTGCTCGCGAGCTCGTTGACCATGGTGCTCGCGCTGTCGGCTGCGCAACAGCGGGACACCGGAAGGATGCGTCTGTGGCTCCTCTCGACCGCGCTGCTCGGCATGACGTTCGTCGGTGGACAGGTCTACGAGTTCACCGCCTTCGCTCACGAGGGGCTCGGGCTCTCGACCAACCTGTTCGGGACGACCTTCTACGTCCTGACCGGGTTCCACGGGGTCCACGTGACGGTCGGCGTCATGATGCTGCTGTCGCTCTTCGGGATGTCCTATGCGCGCCGCCTGCCTGAGGACCCCTCCTTCCCGATCGAGATGGTCGGGCTCTACTGGCACTTCGTCGACATCGTGTGGATCGTGATCTTCACGGTCGTCTATCTGATCCCGACACCGAACCCCGGAGGTGCCGGTGGCCCTTGAGCAGCGGGAAACCGTGGACCCCGCGGGACACGCGGCGGCGGAGTCGCACGGTCGCGCGCACCCGAGCCCGAAGGAGTACATCCGGATCGGCGTCATCCTCGCGGTCCTGACGGGCCTCGAGATCGCGGCGTCCTACGCGGGGGTGAGCGGGGGGATCTTGATCCCGACCCTGCTCATCCTGGCGATCATCAAGTTCGCGATGGTCGTCCTCTGGTACATGCACCTGAAGTTCGACGACCGTCGCTTCGCTCGCTTCTTCGTGATGGGTCTGTCGGGGGCCGCCATCCTGTACCTCGTCGTGCTGATCTCCTTCAAGGTCTTCCTCTGATGGTTCTGCCGTCCTTCCACGTGCACGTGTCGGTCCTCGTGGTGATCGGCTCGTTGGTGGGTGCCTACCTGGCCGCGGCGAAGCGCCACGAGCTCGCCACGGGTGAACGGCTCGAGCCGGGACGGCGGTATCGCTTCCTCGGCGGCGTCGCCGCGCTCCTGCTGGGGGCGGGCTGGCCGATCCACGACCTCGCGGAGAGCTACCTGTACAGCATGCACATGGTCCAGCACATGCTCTTCACGTTCCTGGCGGCTCCGCTGCTCCTCACCGGCATGCCCGCCTGGATGTGGCGCGCCCTGTTGAAGCCGGCGCCCTTGCGCGCGGCGTGGGGGTTCCTGACGCGGCCGCTCGTGGCCCTCGTGGTCGCCAACGGGTTCCTGCTGTTCATCCACTGGCCGGCGGTGGTGTCACTCTCCGTCCGCTCGGAGCTGGCGCACTTCTCGCTCCACACCCTGCTGCTCGGGTCGGCGGTCGTGATGTGGTGGCCGGTGCTGTCACCGCTTCCCGAGCTTCCGGGGCTGTCGCGCCCGGGGCAGCTCATCTACCTCTTCTTCCAGTCGCTCGCGCCGACGATCCCCGCCTCGTTCCTCACCTTCGGCACCGAGCCGCTCTATCCGATCTACGCCACGTTCCCCCGGATCTGGGGCATCGACCCCCTCACGGATCAGCTGATCGCCGGCCTCGTGATGAAGCTGGTCGGCGGCATGATCCTGTGGGTCGTCATCGCCGCGATCTTCTTCCGATGGGGCCAGGAGGAGACCACCGAGGGTTGGGACGCGCTCAAGTTCCGGAACGTCGAGCGGGAGATCCGGGCGGGCATGGGTCGATGAGCGAAGGGCCCGAGCGCGAAAGCCTCCTGCTCCCGATCCTGATCCCGGTCGGCGCGTTGGTCGTCATCGGGGTCGTGCTGTTCGCGTTCTCCCGAGTGCTGTTGTCGGTGAAGCCGAACGCCGCGACGGCCATCGCGCTCGTCGCGGCTGCCGGGATCATGACCGTCGCGGCGTTCGTCTCCTCGCGCCGCAGCGTGACGGGTGCGTCGCTCGGGTCGTTCGTCGGGGCCGCCGCCGGCATCGCGATGGCGGCCGGCGGGATCGCGATCGTCGTGATCGGTCCGGCGGAGGAGGAGAAGGAGCCACAGCACGTGACGCTCGCGGCGCCCGAGGGCGCCGCGAGCTCCGGCTTCTCGACGGACGCCCTGTCGGTCGAGGCGGACGTGCCGATCGACCTCGAGTTCGACAACCAGGATCCCGGCGTCGGGCACAACGTGGAGATCTTCGATGGCGCCGACGAGTCGGCGCCGCTGCTGTTCGGAGGGGAAGTGGTCACCGGGCCCGCCAAACCGACGTACTCGATCGAGCCGCTGGCCGAGGGCGACTACTTCTTCAACTGCCGCATCCACCCCACCACGATGACCGGCACGATCACGTCAGCCCCGGGAGCAGGCGGTCTGACGGTCGTCGCGGAGAACACCGAGTTCGATACCACGGAGATCGACCTTCCGGCGGACACGGAGGGCACCCTCACGCTGGATAACAAGGATCCCTTCGCGCACAACCTGGCGATCTATCAGGACGACTCCGCTTCCGGGGCGCCGCTGTTCACGTTCGAACCGTTCTCCGGACCCGCGGCGAAGACCTTCCCCGTGCCGGCGATCCCGGAAGGGGAGTACTACTTCCACTGCGACATCCACCCCACGATGCAGGGGACGGTCGTGGTCGGTCCGCCCCCGCCCGGCGAAGGTGGGAGTGCGCCGCCGGGCGAAGGGGGCCCGGGCGAGAGTCCGAGCGCATCCCCCGAAGGGGGCGGCTGAGACCGCTGATAGCGTGACCCGCGTGTCGCGCCGGATCCTTCTTCCCCTGCTGCTCCTGTCTCTCGCGGTCCTGACCACTTGTTCCGACGGTGACTCGGTCTTCGGGGTCGCCCAGGTTGACCAGCCGCTTCCTTCGCTCTCGGGCGAGACCGTCGACGGCGAGGACCTGGACGCAGCGACCTACGCCGACGGCGACGTGCTCGTGATCAACGTCTGGGCCACCTGGTGCGACCCCTGCCGCCGGGAGCAGCCGATGCTCGTCGACCTGGCGGATCGGTACCGAGACGACGGCGTGCGGTTCCTCGGGATCAACTACCAGGACGATCGTGACGCCGCACAGGGATGGATCCGCGAGTTCGAGGTGCCGTATCCGAGCCTGTTCGATCCCTCGGGCGGGTTCGCGGCTGATCTCGGCTTTCCCGCCCTGCCCGACACCTACGTCGTGGATCGCGAGGGCACGATCCGCTGGGTGGTATTCGGAGAGACCGATGAGCAGGAGCTCACACGGATGATCGATGACGTGCTCGCCTGAGACCCGACGCGCTCAGAGCACGGCGTCGGCGCCGACAGCCCCGAACAGCCCGGCCAGGTAGAGGATCGAGAACGTGAACAGGCGCCTCGTCCGGGCGTCGTCGCCGCTCCTCCACACCTGCAGCGCCCGGTACACGAACGAGCCCCCCAACACGACCGCGGCCGCCGTGTACACCGGTCCCATGTGCCCCACGGGCACCAATACGAGCGTCGTCGCGAACAGCACGAGGGAGTACAGGAGGATCTGGCGCCGGGTCTCGGCCTCGCCGCGCACCACGGGAAGCATCGGCACGCCGGCCGCCGCGTAGTCGCCGGAGAACCGCATCGCGAGCGCCCAGAAGTGGGGCGGCGTCCACACGAACACGATCGCGAACAGGACGACGGCGGGCCACGCGAGCGTCCCGGTGACGGCGGCCCAGCCGACCAGCGCGGGGACGGCGCCGGCCGCCCCGCCGATCACGATGTTCTGTTCTGTCGTTCGCTTCAGCCACATCGTGTAGACGAAGACGTAGAACGCGATCGCCGAGAGAGCCAGCACGGCCGCCAGCACGTTGACCGCCACGGCGAGGAAGTAGAAGGCGATCGCGCCCAAGACGAATCCGAATCGGAGCGCGTGCTCGGGCGCGATCGCGTGCGCCGGAAGGGGTCGCTGTCGGGTCCGGCGCATGATCGCGTCGATGTCCCGGTCCAGATACATGTTGATCGAGTTGGCGGAGCCTGCCGCCGCCGCCCCGCCCGCGAGGGTGGCGAGGATGAGCCACAGTGAGGGGAGTCCTTCCGCCGCGAGGAGCATCGCCGGCACGGTCGTGATCAGCAGCAGGAGCACGATGCGTGGTTTCGTGAGGCGGTAGTACGCCGTCACGGTGTGGCGGAGGGACGGTCGCTTGTCGTCTGTCGCTCGCTCGTTCGGTCCCGGGTCCGGGTCGGTACGCGCGGCAGCGAGTCTCGATGCGACGGTGGCGAGCGCGACGACCGTGGCCCAGATCAGGACGGAGAGCGCGACGTGGGCTACCACGGCCCACGGCCGGAGGCGCGTCCACACGTTGGCCGCGCCGACCATGATCTGGGCGACGAACAGCACGAGCCCGGTGGTCGAGAGTCGAACGAGCGTGAGCTGTCTGTTGGCCGCGGTTCGCGCCCTGATCGCCGTCCACAGCACGAGGAGCATCGCGATCGCGGCGAGCGCCCGATGCAGGAACATCGCCGTGGCGGCGCCGCCCAGCGTGGGGACGAGCCTGCCGTCCATCAGGGGCCAGTCGGTGAAGACGAGCTGGGCATCGCTCGCCCGGACGTACGTCCCGACCAGCAGCAGAAGCCCGACGACGGCCGCGGTGATCAGGGTGAGGCGCGAGAGGGATGGGTCCCCGCTCTCGTGGACGGCGTCGGCGTCGATGGTCCGGACGGCGCTTGCCACGTACGTGACGTCGGCGATCAGGACCAGGGCGGCCACGAAATGGGCGGTCACCCACCAGGGATCGAGCTCCGTCGCCACCACCACGGCGCCGAGCCCGGCCTGGACCAGTACCAGCGGGAACGCGAGGATCGCGGGCCAGAGCAGCGACGGCTCCCGACGAGTCACGCGGATCGCGGCGAGCCCGGTGAGCGCGGTCAGCACGATCACGAGGAACGCCATCCCGCGGTGGGAGAACTCGATCAGCGAATGGACCGTCCCGGAGGGGAACAGGTGACCGGGCTCGCAGGCGGGCCAAGTGGAGCACCCCAGGCCGGAGCCCGTCCCGCGCACCAGGCCCCCGATCGCGAACAGGACGATCGTGGCGATCGCGGTGGCGAGCGCGAGGGAACGGAACCGGGACCGGGTGACCAGCATCGCGACCACGGATGATAGCCCCGCCCTCGCAGGCGCCGGCCCTTGCGATACTGCCGCCCGTGGCGAGGGATCTCCGAGAGCGCGTCGACGCCGCCCTGGCGGCGTTCCTCGACGCGCGCCGCGAACGCGTCGAGCGACTCGACCGGGGAGCCCTGCCCCTGGTGAAGGAGGTCCGGCGTCTCGTCGAGGCCGGCGGGAAGCGGATCCGCCCCGCGTTCTGCTACTGGGGGTTCCGCGCCGCCGGTGGCCACGACGAGGGGGAGTCGGGCGAGGCGATCGTGCGGGCCGCGGCGGCGCTCGAGCTCCTTCACACGATGGCGCTCGTCCACGACGATCTCATCGACGGGGCGAAGGAGCGACGGGGGGTTCCGTCGACGGCCACGTGGTTCTCCGAGCATGCGTCCGAACTCGGGGCGCCAGGTGACCCGCGTGACTTCGGCGCCTCGATGGCGATCCTGGTGGGAGACGTGAGCGCCGTGTGGGCCGACGGGATGTTGCTGGCGTCGGGGTTCTCACCCGCCGTGCTCGTCCCGGCGCTCGTCGTGTATCACGACATGCGGGAGGAGATGGCGGTCGGGCAGTCACTCGACGTGGGCGGCGTGGGGGATGACCCCCAGGTCGCCCGCCTCGCCGCCGCGCTGAAGGGCGGGAGCTACACCGTCGAGGGCCCGTTGCGGATCGGGGCCGCGCTGGCCGAGGGTTCACCGGCGATGGGGGAGTCCCTGTCGCGATTCGGTCGGCCGCTCGGCGAGGCCTTTCAACTCCGTGACGACCTCGAGGACGGCGAGGCGACGGCCGGCGTGACGGTCGGGACGGTGAACGCGCTCGTCGCCGAGGCGAAGGGTGCGCTCGACCCGGCGGTCCTCACCGCCGAGTCGATCCAGGCGCTGGGCCAGCTCGCGGACATGGTGGCGATGTGACCGAGGACCTCGAGATGCTCCGGCGTCTCTTCCGCGACCATCCGACATGCCGGGTGGCGACGGTCCTGCCCCACGGGGGACCGCACATCGCGACCCGCTGGTTCGTCTGGCAGCCGGACGCCCTCTACGTCACCACGCGCGTCGGGGACACGACCTGGGAAGCCCTCGAGCACGACGCCCGGATCTCGCTCGTGATCGACCGGGGCCGCGAGTGGACCGACCTCTCGGGCGTGAGGATCGAGGGTGTGGTCGAGCTCCTCCCCGCCGAGCACCCGGATCTCCGCGCGCCGATGTCCGCCTGGCACGAGAAGTACCGGACCCTGTTCGCCGGCGATGGCTTCGAGCGCTTCACGACCGCGATCCCGAAGCTCGGGTTCCTCCGCGTGGTCCCCGCCGTCGTCGACGCCTGGGACCACGGCTGAGTCACGCTTCGGTCGTCAGCGTCGCTCCCAGGTTCTCGATGAGCCCGGCGATCGTCTCCATCATCGTGAAGACCTGCTCCGCCTCGGATCGTTCGGGGTCCAGGCGGGACATCAGCTCGATCCCCAGGAACAGGGCCGAGATCGCATAGGCGGCCTCCCGCTTCGGGACGACCGAGGCGAGTGGATGGTCGCTCGTCGCCCGTTCGATGGCGTCTTCCACCAGACGGATCCACGCGTCGAAGCGGTCGAGGAGCACCCCGGCCTGGTGGGGGTCGGACGCAGCGGCCATCAGCTGGGTGACGGCGGTCACCGCACCGCTCTCGAGATCTTCGGCGTGCAAGCGCCTCGCGATCCGCACGAGATCGGAGAGCGAGGAGACCTCAGCCGCGGCCTCTCGGTACTTCGCGACCTGCCGGGCGGAGGCCTCGTCGAAGGCCTCGAGCAGCAGCCGATCCACCGATCCGAAGTGGTAGAAGATCAGCGCTTGGTTGAAGTTGCCGTGCCGGGCGATCGCTCGCGCGGTCGTCTCGGCGAATCCTTCCTCCCGGACCGTCTGGAGCGCCGCCTCGATGATGCGACCCCGTGTGGCGGAGCTCCGTCCCTCGGAGCCCCGGCCCTCGGGGCGCTCCTCGGTTCTCTGGCCGGCATCGTCCGTCACGGGTTCCACCGGAGTCTCATCTCGTCACAGTACGAGCAGTCCGAGTCACGTCGCCGAAGCCACGATGCCCAACGATCGCGCCGGTTCGACACGAACATGAAGAACTTCTCCGCGTGCGGCGCGAAAGCCGGCTTCGACAATCGGTACGACCATGCCCGATAGCGGACCGTGGCCCACAGGCAGACGACGAAGGCCGCGGGTCCGACCCAGGTCTGCCCCCGGTCATCGACGACGACCAGCTCCTTGCCGAGCCAGGGCACCGAGCCGAACCGCTCGCGCGCGACGGTGGAGCCCGCCGGGACGAGCTCCACCTTCACGAAGCAGGGCTGGACGAGCAGCCAATCCCGGCAGCGAAGGCAGAAGGGGCATCGCTCGTCGTAGAGGACGGTGAGCCGCGTCGACTCCGACATCGTGGACGGGAGCGTGACCTCCGCCGCGGGAGTTGCGGGAACGCGCGCGCTCATCGTCGTCACTTCCATTCGGACGCAGGCGCCGGCGGCACCATCATCTGCGGGGCGATCGGCGCGTGCATGTGGCGCTGCTCGCGGCGAGCTCGGATCCGCCAGAAGACGAACACGTTGACGAAGTGCAGTCCCGCGAGCGTGACGAGCAGCAGCGCGAGCCGATTCACCAGGAACTGGATCGCCTCGAACGCGTCGAGCCCTCGCGACGCCCGAAGGATGTAGAGGGCGTACCCGAGGTTGAGCATGTAGAAGCCGACCACTAGGAGCCGGTTGACGGCATCGGCCAGCTCCGGCTTCTCCGCGAAGACATCGTGGAGGAATGCGGTCCCGTGCCGGAAGAGGGTCCTGGCCAGCCATGCCGTGAGGCCGACCGCCACCACGACGTAGACGGCGTAGACCGCGATCGCGTTGCCATCCGTTCTCATCGCCTTCTCCTCTTGAGCGAGTGCTTTGAGCATATGCTCAAAGTATAACGAGGCCGATGGGAAGGTGACAACCCGGGATGCGGTGATCGCGGGTCGTGCTGCGGTTGCGGTTGACCACCGTGGATCATCCTGCGATAGGCTGCTTGTGAAAGGTTTCACGAGCGCCCGACGGGGCTCCTGAGGGGAGGCGCGCGTGCCGGAGCGGATCGAAACCGACGTCCTTGTCGTGGGCGCCGGCCCAGGCGGTTCGGCTGCCGCCTACCACCTCGCCCGCCACGGGATCGACGTCACCGCCGTCGACAAAGCGTCGTTCCCGCGCGAGAAGGTCTGCGGCGACGGACTCACCCCACGGAGCGTCGGCGCGGTTGAACGCATGGGTGTCGACACCAGCGATCCCGGGTTCGAGCGTGTGATCGGCCTCCGGGTGCACTCGAAAGACGTCACGATCGACCTCCCGTGGCCGGAGCTCGAGACCTGGCCCAACTACGGACTCGTGATGCCGCGGCTCGGGTTCGATCACATCCTGTTGGAGCGCGCGAAGAAGGCCGGCGCCCGCGTGATGGAAGCGACCGATGCCCGCCGGCCCCTGATGCGTGACGGGTGGGTCGTCGGCGCGGAGACGACGCCCGCCGATGACACGGATGCCGAGCCTACCGAGATCCACGCGCGGTTCACGATCGCGGCGGACGGCGCCGCGAGCCGATTCGCGGCTCCCGCCGGCGTCCGCCGCGACGAGACCCGGCCCCTCGGCATCGCCGCGCGTCGTTACTACCGCGCGCCGAACCTCAGCGGTCCCTGGTTCGAGTCGTGGCTCGACCTCTGGGAGGGCGACATGCTCCTCCCCGGCTACGGCTGGCTCTTCCCGATGGCTGACGGCCGAGTGAACCTCGGCGCCGGCCTGCTCAGCACGTTCCGGAACTTCAAGGACATCTCCGCCCCCCGACTGTTCGACGCGTTCGCGAAGATGCTTCCCGAGGAGCGCGGGA
Organism: uncultured Actinomycetota bacterium; assembly: GCA_963750945.1. Taxonomy (GTDB): domain Bacteria; phylum Actinomycetota; class UBA4738; order UBA4738; family HRBIN12; genus JAJNBA01. Next base: position 78,330 of record CAVVSH010000004.1, read on the forward strand.
TCTCCGAGGAGACCGCCGACGGCCGGATGCTCTCCGGTCCGCTTCCGATGAGCATGAACCGCGCGCCGCAGGCGGTCCCGGGGATGCTCGTCGTCGGCGACGCCGCCGGCGCCGTGAACCCGATGAACGGCGAGGGGATCGCCTACGCGATCGAGACCGGGGAGATGGCCGCCGAGCTCCTCCACGAGGCGCTCGTCAACGACCGCCCCGGCCTCGCGATGGTCTACCCGCAGGCGCTCCGCGAGCGCTACGGGCGCTACTTCCACCTCGGCCGCGGCTTCGCGAAGCTGGTCGGCAAGCCAGAGATCATGGGTCCCGCGACGAAGTACCTGCTGCCCAACCAGAAGGTCATGGGGTTCGCGATGCGGATGATGGCGAACCTCACCGACGGCCGAGACGGGGACGCGCAGGACAAGCTGTTCTACCTGCTCGAGAGGCTGGCACGCGCGTCGTGACCGTAGGATTCTCCTCCGTGGCTCTGCGCGGATCGCTCGACTCGTTCCTTGCCGCCGGACTGAGCGACTACCTGCCCATCGTCCTCATGGGGGTGCTCGCCGTCGCGTTCGCGGTCGCATCACTCGGCGCGTCCGCACTCTTGCGTCCGCATCACCCCAACCGCCCCAAGCTGTCGGCGTACGAGAGCGGCAACGACCCGGTGCGCCTCCCGGGGGGCGAGCGCTTCAGCGTGAAGTTCTACGTCGTCGCGATGCTCTTCATCATCTTCGACATCGAGACGATCTTCCTGTTCCCGTGGGCCGTCACGTTCCGGCAGCTCGGGCTGTTCGGCTTGATCGAGATGGCCGTGTTCATCGCGCTCGTGTTCGTCGCCTACGTCTACATCTGGAAGAAGGGTGGTCTCGACTGGTCCTCGGCGCCACCGGACCTCCGCGACGAGGTGGACGACGAGGTGCCGATCCCGGTCGCCGAACTTGAAGAGGAGGCTCTCGGTGCCCGTTGAACGATTCGAGGGACACCTCACGGGCCACACCCCGGAGGAGGTCGAGGAGGAAGTCAAGAAGGGGGTCATGCTCACCACCCTCGACCGTGCCGTGAGCTGGGCCCGCAAGCAGTCGATGTGGCCCGCGACCTTCGGACTCGCGTGCTGCGCGATCGAGATGATGTCCGCGGGCGCCGGCCGCTACGACCTCTCCCGGTGGGGCATGGAGCTGTTCCGCGCCTCGCCGCGCCAGGCCGACCTGATGATCGTCGCCGGCCGTGTGTCCCAGAAGATGGCGCCGGTCCTGCGCCGTGTCTACGACCAGATGCCCGAGCCCAAGTGGGTCGTGTCGATGGGCGTGTGCGCTTCCGCGGGCGGCATGTTCACGAACTACGCGATCGTCCAGGGTGTCGACACGATCGTGCCGGTCGACATCTACGTCCCCGGGTGCCCGCCCAAGCCGGAGATGCTGATGTTCGGCATCCTGAAGTTGCACGAGAAGGTGCGGACGACGGGAACGATCCGATGAAGCCGGCCGAGCTGGCGGTCCGGATCGGGGACCACTTCCCCGATGCGTTCTTGGCGCGCGAGGAGGTCACCGTTTCGGTCGGCCGTGACGAGCTGGTCGACGCGCTGCTCCGTCTCCGGGATCAGCCGGATCTCTCGTTCGGCTTCCTCTCGAGCGTGACCGCGACCGATCACCCGGGGAAGGACCCGAGGTTCTGGGTCGTCTACGAGCTTCGTTCCGTGGAGCACGCGCACCGCCTCCGCATCAAGGTGGGGCTGCCGGGCGACGATCCGCACGTGCCCTCGGTCACCCCGCTCTTCCCGACCGCCGACTGGCACGAGCGCGAGACGTGGGACCTGTTCGGCATCGTCTTCGACGGCCATCCCGACCTCGACCGGATCCTCCTGCCCGACGACTGGGAGGGACATCCCCTCCGCAAGGACGAGGAGCTCGGCGGGGTCGGCACCCAGTACCACGGCGCGTTCATCCCGCCGGTCGACGAACGGACGATGCCGTGATGGTGACGGGACAGGAGATGGGCGCGGCGCGCGACGAGCTCCGCGACGTTCCCCACCAGATCCGCGACCGCGTCACCGGCGAGGTCCGCCGGGAGACGATGATCATCAACATGGGGCCGCAGCACCCCTCGACGCATGGCGTGCTCCGCCTGCTCCTGGAGCTCGACGGCGAGACGGTGATCCGCTGCAAGCCGATCGTCGGCTATCTCCACACCGGCATCGAGAAGAACACCGAGTACCGGACGTGGGTGCAGGGCGTCGCCTACGTCACGCGCGCCGACTACCTCTCGCCCTTCTTCAACGAGCTCGCGTACTGCATGGCGGTCGAACGTCTCCTCGGCATCGAGGTGCCGCCCCGGGCGCAGGTCCTTCGCGTGCTGCTCTGCGAGCTCAATCGGATCGCCTCGCATCTGGTCTGGGTCGCGACCGGCGGCATGGAGCTCGGGGCGGTATCGGTCATGCTCTACGGGTTCCGCGAGCGGGAGCTGATCCTCGACATCTTCGAGGCGGTGACCGGCCTCCGCATGAACCATTCGTACATCCGACCCGGCGGCGTGATCATGGATCTGCCGCCCGGCGGCACGCAGATGATCGCGAAGTTCCTCGACACGATGCCGGACCGGATCGACGACTACGAGCGACTGCTGAACAAGAACCCGATCTGGCTCGAGCGGAACGTGGATGTCGGGAAGCTCTCGGCGGAGGACGCGCTCGCGTTCGGCGTCACGGGTCCGATCCTCCGCTCCGCCGGCGTCCCCATCGACCTCCGCAAGGACGAGCCGTACAGCGGCTACGAGACGTACGACTTCGACGTGCCGGTGCGGACCGAGGCCGACGCGTACGCGCGCTACGTGATCCGCATCGCGGAGATGCGCGAGTCGCTGAAGATCGTGGAACAGGCCCTCGAGCGGCTCACCGAGCCCGGTCCCGTGATGGTGGAGGACCCGAAGGTCGGCTGGCCGGTGAAGCTCTCGGTCGGACCCGACGGCATCGGGAACGACGAGGAGTACCTCCGCCACATCATGGAGGAGTCGATGGAGGCTCTGATCCATCACTTCAAGATGGTCACCCAGGGCGTGCGCGTTCCCGAGGGCGAGGTCTACCAGGCCGTCGAGTCCCCCGGGGGGAGCTGGGCATGTACGTCGTCTCCGCCAACGAGCACCGCCCGTACCGCGTCAAGATCCGCGATCCCTCGTTCGTGAACCTCCAAGCGGTCCCGACGATGGTTGAGGGCGGACTCATCGCCGACGCGATCGCGGTGATCGCGTCCCTCGATCCGGTGATGGGGGGCGTCGATCGCTGATGGCGGTGTTCGAGGGAGCTCGTCTCGAGGAGGTCGAGGAGATCATCGGTCGCTATCCCGAGGGTCGCGAGCGCTCCGCGATCATGCCGCTGCTCTACCTCGCGCAGTCGGTCGAGGGGCACGTCTCTCGTGACGGGCTGAAGGAGATCGCCGGACTGCTGAGTCTTACCACCGCCGAGGTCGAAGCCGTCGCCAGCTTCTACTCGATGTATCGACTCCGACCCACCGGGACGCACGTGGTGAGCGTCTGCACGAACCTCGCGTGCATGCTCCGCGGCGCCGGCGAGGTCTACGAAGCCGCCCACCAGGCCGCCGGGATGCGCCACGGCCAGGAGCTGTCGGAGGACGAGCTGATCACGCTCCACGAAGAGGAGTGCCTCGGCGTGTGCGACTTCGCCCCGGTCGCGCAGGTGAACTTCGCGAACCACGACAACGTGACGCCCGAGCGGATGCGGGAGCTGATCGAGGGGTTGCGCGACGGCTCGGTGCCGGAGCCTTCGCGCGGGGCTCCGGCGATGTCGAGCTTCAAGAGCGCGTCGCGGGTGTTGGCGGGTCTGAAGGAGGCGCCCGCCTCGTGAACGCCACGTTCGAGCGGCGGCTCACCCGCGACTGGGACGACGCGGGCGTGATCGGGATCGACGGCTACCGGGCGAAGGGCGGCTACGAGGCGCTGAAGAACGCGCTCAACATGGAGCCCGCCGCGATCATCGATACGGTGAAGGCGTCCGGTCTAAGGGGCCGCGGGGGCGCGGGCTTCCCAACCGGGATGAAGTGGTCGTTCGTTCCGACGAACACCGGCAAGCCGACCTACGTCGCAGTCAACTTCGACGAATCCGAGCCCGGGACGTGCAACAACCGCGAGCTCGTCGAACGCGACCCGCACCGGCTTCTGGAGGGGACCGCGATCGCGGCGCTCGCGATCGGCAGCCGAACCGCGTTCATCTACGTCCGCGGTGAGTACCTGGCGCAGGGGTTGATCCTCGAGAAGGCGATCGGCGAGGCGTATGGCGCCGGGTTCCTCGGAACGGGGATCGCCGGGAGCGACGTCGACCTCGACATCGTGTTGCATCGGGGCGCGGGCGCCTACATCTGCGGCGAGGAGACCGCGCTCCTGAACTCTCTCGAGGGGTTCCGGGGGCAGCCGCGGCTCCGTCCTCCGTTCCCCGCGGTCGAGGGGCTCTACGCCTCGCCGACCGTGATCAACAACGTCGAGACCCTGATGTCGGTGCCCGACATCATCGTTCGCGGACCTGAGTGGTACCGCGAGATGGGCACGGAGAAGTCACCCGGCACCAAGTTGTTCACGATCTCCGGCAAGGTGGAGCGCCCGGGCAACTACGAGCTCCCGCTCGGGACGCCGCTCCGTGTCCTGCTAGAGGGAGTGGCCGGCGGGGTGCTTGACGGGCGCTCGCTGAAGGCGTGGACCCCGGGCGGGTCCTCGACCCCGCTGCTCACCGCCGAGCACATCGACACGCCGCTCGACTACGAGTCCGTGGCGGCGGCCGGTTCGCTGCTCGGCACCGGGGCGGTCATGGTCCTCGACGACACCGACTGCGTCGTGGACGCGGCACAACGGATGACGCGCTTCTACGCGCACGAGTCATGCGGCAAGTGCACGCCGTGCCGCGAAGGGACGTGGTGGGCGGAGCGCGTGCTCGGGCGGATCGCCGACGGGTATGGCAACGCCGAGGACATCCCGGTGATGGCGGACATGGGCAAGCACATCATGTTCCGCGCGTTCTGCGCGCTGGCCGACGGTGCGGCGTCCGTGATCGATTCGAGCCTGAAGCACTTCCGGGAGGAGTTCGAGGAGCACGTCCGGCTCGGGCGATGCCCGCTCCGCGAGGAGCACGTGGAGGTGGCCTCGGCGGTATGACCTCCGATGTGACCCTCACCGTCGACGGCAAGGAAGTCACCGTCCCGGCCGGGACGCTGATCATCCGGGCCGCCGAGCAGCTCGGGATCGAGGTCCCGCGCTTCTGTGACCACCCGCTCCTGAAGCCGGCCGGCGCGTGCCGCCAGTGCTACGTCCGGGTCGAGGGCCAGCCCAAGCTCGCGACGTCGTGCACCGTCCCGGTCGCCCCCGGGATGACGGTGCGGACGCAGAACAGCGACCCCGAGGTCGCGGACGCGCAGCGCGCGAACATCGAGTTCCTCCTCCTGAACCATCCGCTCGACTGCCCGATCTGTGATCGAGGAGGAGAGTGCCCGCTCCAGGATCAATCGCTCGCCTACGGGCCGGGGGACACCCGGTTCCGGGAGGCGAAGCGCGTCTTCCCGAAGCCGATCCCGATGTCCCCGCTCGTGGGACTGGACCGCGAGCGATGCATCCTCTGCGCCCGCTGCACCAGGTTCTGCGACGAGATCTCGGGCGACCGGTTCCTCGAGCTGTTCGCGCGCGGCGCCGGCGAGCGCGTCTCGATCGCAGCCGGGGAAGATTTCCGCTCGCCGTTCAGCGGGAACACCGTCCAGATCTGCCCGGTCGGGGCGCTGACGTCCACGCCGTACCGCTTCGCGGCGCGGCCGTTCGATCTCACCTACGGCGACTCGGTATGCCCGCATTGCTCCGCGGGCTGCAACATGCGCGTCGACGTGCGCCGCGGCGAGGTCGTCCGGCATCTGGCTCGCGACGAGTACGACGTGAACGACGCGTGGCTCTGTGACAAGGGTCGGTATGCGAACCGGTTCCCGGACTCGCCGGAGCGAGTCACGACGCCGTTGATCCGTGACCGCGGGCTCGAGCCCGCCTCGTTCGGCGAGGTGCTCACGAAGATCGCCGGCTGGGTCGACGGCGCCCGCGTCGGAGTGCTGACCGGCGGTCGCCTGATGGACGAGGACTACTTCGCGCTCTCCAAGCTCGCACGCACGATCTTCAGCACGAACGACCTCGACCATCGTCGGGGGAGCGGGGCGCCGGCGGCCGAGCGGATCGTCGCCCGCGCGCCGATGGGCGTGACGTATCGCGACGTCGAGCGCGCGCCGGTGATCCTGGTCGTTGGGTTGGACGCGGAGCAAGAGGTGCCGATCCTGCACCTGCGGCTGCGGAAGGCCGCAACCGCGGGTGCGCGGATCTGGGTCCTGCACCCGCGGCGCACCCGGCTTCACGACGTGGCGACCCACATCCTGGCCCGACCGGGGGACGAGGCCCGGCTGCTCGCCGGTGACGCGGACCCGGTGATGGATGAGGCGCTGGAGGCGTTCCGCGCCGCCGGCGAGGACGCCCTGGTGATCGCCGGCGAGCGGTCGGGCGCCGCCGAGGCGGCCCAGAAGCAACTCCTCGGATCGGGCGCGCGGTTCGCCTACGTCACGAGGCGCGCGGGCGATCGTGGCGCGCTCCGGGCCGGCGTGCATCCGTCCCTCCTTCCCGGTGGACGTTCTCTCGACGAAGCCGGCGCGGTCGAGAGCCGTTGGAAGACCGCGATCGGTCGGGAAGCCGGCCGCGACTCGAAGGGCATCCTCGAGGCTTGTGCGAACCGCGAGATCGACGTCCTGTATCTGGTGGGGGTCGATCCACTTCGCGACTTCCCGGATGGCGCCCTCGCGCTGCGGGCCTTGGAGAACGTGCCGGTGAAGATCGTGCAGTCCCTGGAGCTGGGCTCGCTGGAGCCCTTCGCGGACGCCTTCCTCCCGGCCGCGCCCTTCCTCGAGAAGGAAGGTCACGTCACGAACTGGGAGGGTCGCGGACAGCGCCTCCGGCGCGTCCGCGACCCCGAGGGCATGTCCCTTCCCGACTGGGAGATCTTCGCGAGCCTCGCGTTGGCGTGCGGCGGCGACCTCGGGTTCGAGACGCTCGACGACCTGCACGAGGAGATGGGCGAGCTCCTTGCACCGCAGGATGCGCCGCGGATCGATGCACCGGCCGCCATCACCGATAGCGTCGCCGAGGACGGCCTCACGCTCTTCACGTACCCGCTGCTCGTGGACGAGGGTCGCCTCTCGGAACGGGCCGATGAGCTGAAGGCAGCGCTTGCCGATCCGCCCTTCGCCGAGATCCACCCGGAGGACGCCGGCGACCTGATCGATGGCGCGGACGTGCTGCTCAAGACGGCCGCGGGCGAGGCGACCCTCCCTGCCCGTGTGACCGAGCACGTCGCGAAGGGATCGATCTTCGTCCCGTTCAACCAGGCGGGCTTCCAGGCGAACCGGCTGCTCGACGGCGAGTTCGTGACCTCCGTCACCGTCGAGCCGGTCGCGGAGCTCGTCGACGCCGAGAAGGGAGCTGAAGCCTGATGGACTGGCTCGACTGGCTGCTGCTCGTGGCTCAAGTCGTGGTCGTCTTCTTCGCGCTGCTGATCTCCGTGCTGCTCTACATCTGGTTCGAGCGGAAGGTCATCGCGGACATGCAGACGCGGATGGGGCCGATGCGCGCCGGTCCTCGCGGCCTGCTGATCACCCTCGCCGACGGGATCAAGCTCTTCTTCAAGGAAGGGATCCTCCCGACGAACGCGGACCGGCCCGTGTACCTGATCGCCCCCGTGCTCGCGATGTTCCCGGCGTTCCTCGCGTTCGCCACGATCCCGTTCGGGACGAGCGTCACGATCTTCGGCCGTGAGCTCGAGTTCCAGCTGGTGGACCTCGACATCGGGATCCTCTGGGTCCTCGCGATGACGTCGATCATGGTCTACGGCGTCGTCCTCGCGGGCTGGTCGAGCGGGTCGAACTACCCGCTGCTCGGCGCCGTCCGCTCATCGGCCCAGATGATCTCCTACGAGGTCGCGATGGGTCTCTCGCTCGTCGCGGTGCTGATGTACAGCGGCCACCTCTCCCTCTCGGAGATCGTCGCGGCGCAGGATCAGGTGTGGAACGTCGTCCCGATGTTCCCGGCCTTCGTCATCTACCTGATCTGCGCGATCGCGGAGACCAACCGCCCGCCGTTCGACCTTGCCGAGGCCGAGACGGAGCTCGTGGCCGGCTTCCACACCGAGTACTCGGGCATCACGTTCGCGATGTTCTTCCTCGGCGAGTACGTCGCCACGGTGACGGTCGCCGCGATCGGCGTGACGTTGTTCCTCGGAGGCTGGAGAGGTCCGGCGCCGGACTTCCTCCCGTGGCTCTGGCCGCTCCTGTGGTTCATGTTCAAGGTGACGGCAGTCATCTACGTGTTCGTGTTGATCCGCGCGACGCTCCCACGGGTTCGCTACGACCGCTTGATGGCGTTCGGCTGGAAGGTCCTGATCCCCTTCGGGCTCGTGTGGATCTTGATCACGGGCGCGGTCGTCGTGCTGCCCGATCACCTCGAACTGGATCGAGGGACGGTGCTGACGTGGGCCGCGATCGCGCTCGGCGTCACGCTGCTCCTCTCGTTCGTGCCCATCGGTCGGAAGACGCATGAGGAGGCGACCCCGTGAGCGACGAGGGCAGGCGCGAGCGAAGCTTCCTGGGGGACACCGGGGCGATCCTCAAGGGGATGGCGACCGTCTTCAAGCAGACGTTCCGTCCTGATGACACCGAGGAATACCCGAAGGTCATCGCCGAGATCCCGGAGCGAGCCCACACGGGCCGCCACCTCCTGAACCGGCATGAGAACGGCCTGGAGAAGTGCATCGGGTGCGAGCTTTGCGCGTTCGCGTGCCCGGCGGATGCGATCTGGGTGGAGGGCGAGGACAACGATCCGGAGAACCCGACGTCGCCGGGGGAGCGCTACGCGAAGGACTACCAGATCAACTACCTGCGCTGCATCATGTGCGGTCTCTGCGTCGAGGCATGCCCCACGCGCGCGCTCACGCTCACCAGCTACTTCGAGATGTCGTACACGTCGCGCGAGGACGCGATCCTCACCAAGGAGCAGCTCCTCGAACCGCCGCCGGAGCTCGGTACCACCCCGGGGGCGAAGGAGGGCCTGTAAGGGTGCCGCTCGACAACGTCGTGTTCTGGGTCTTCGCGCCGATCTCGGTCGCGTCGGCGATCGGGATGCTGTTGATGCGGAACGCCGTCCACGCCGCGCTGTTCCTGGTCGTGAACTTCTTCTGCCTCGCGGTCTTCTATCTGATCCTTGATGCGCCGTTCCTGTTCGCGGTCCAGATCATCGTGTACGCGGGCGCGATCATGGTGCTGTTCCTGTTCGTGATCATGCTGCTCGGCGTGGATCGCGGCGACGATCTGCGCGAGCGACTCTTCGCCCAGCGACCCCTCGCGCTGGCGCTCGGGGCCGGGTTCGTGATCGAGATCGTGCTGGCGGTTCGCGCAGGGATCGGCTTCGCGACGAAGGCGCCGGCGGGGTTCGACGCCGTGAACGACCCCGGCAACACGCAGGCGATCGCGAAGGTGCTGTTCCGCGACTACTTCTTCCCGTTCGAAGCCACGTCGATCCTGCTGATCGTCGCCGCGGTGGCCGCGATGGTGCTGGGGCAGCGGAAGGCTCGCGCGGTGACGCAGGCGGAGCTCGAGGCGATGCGCGGATGAGTCCGAGGGAGACGGCCGGACCGTGAGGACGCCGATCGCGTACTTCATCGTGCTGTCCGGTGTGCTGTTCACGCTCGGGACGCTCGGCGTGCTGCTGCGGAAGAACGCGCTGCTGATCTTCATGTCGATCGAGTTGCAGCTGAACGCGGTGAACCTCGCGCTCGTCGCGTTCTCGAGGATGCACGTGGCCCTCGACGGTCAGGTGCTGGCGTTCTTCTCGATGGTGGTGGCGGCGGCCGAGGTGGTCGTGGGCCTCGCGATCATCGTGGCGGTCTACCGGCGCCGCGGCACCGTCGACGTCGACCAGGCCCGAGGACTCGCAGGCTGATGGACGACACGAGCGTCGGGCTCTCGGGCATGGCGTGGCTCTGGTTCGTCCCCGCTATCCCGCTCGCTGCCGCACTGCTGAACCTCTTCACGGGCCGCCGCCTCGGCAAGCTCGCGGGACTGATCGCGAGCGGCGCCGTCGGACTGTCCTTCCTCGTGTCGCTCGCCTCGGTCCGCGAGCTGCTCCGTGTATCCGTCGAGGAGCGTGTGGTCACGGAGCACCTGTTCGACTGGATCTCGGTCGGGAACTTCTCGGTCGGTGCGGACCTCCGGCTCGATGCGCTCTCGGCCACGATGATCCTGGTCATCACGGGAGTGGGTCTCCTGATCCACGTCTACGCGATCGGCTACATGCAGGGTGATCCGAGGTATGGACGCTTCTTCGCGTACCTGAACCTGTTCGTCTTCTTCATGCTCCTGCTGGTCCTCGCGGACAACTATCTCCTTCTCTACGTCGGCTGGGAGGGCGTCGGTCTCTGCTCGTACCTGCTGATCGGCTTCTGGTTCGAGAAGTCCGAGAATGCCACCGCCGCGAAGAAGGCGTTCGTCACCACCCGCATCGGCGACACGTTGATGCTGATCGGCCTTGCGTTGATCGTCTCCACGTTCGGGACGCTCGACTTCGACGCGGTGCTCGGCGCATCGGGCGACACGATCGCGAAGGGAACGGCCACCGCGATCTCGCTCCTCCTGTTCGCCGGCGCGATCGGGAAGTCCGCCCAGGTACCTCTGCACGTGTGGCTGCCGGACGCGATGGCGGGTCCGACGCCCGTCTCCGCGCTGATCCACGCGGCCACGATGGTGACGGCCGGCGTCTACCTCGTCGTGCGGAGCGCCCCGTTGTTCGAGGTGTCGGGAGTCGCGCTCACGGTGGTCTTGATCGTGGGCCTCGTCACGGTCCTCTTCGCCGCGACGTGCGCCCTGGCCCAGGACGACATCAAACGGGTCCTCGCGTACTCCACGATCAGCCAGCTCGGGTTCATGTTCATGGCAGCCGGCATGCGCTTCTACACGGGCGCGATGTTCATGCTCGTCGCGCATGCCTTCTACAAGGCCCTGATGTTCCTGGGCGCAGGCTCGGTGATGCACGGCATGCACGAGGAGACCGACCTGCAACGCATGGGCGGGCTCATCCGCCGGATGCCGATCACGGGCTGGACGTTCGTGATCGGCGCCCTGGCGCTCGCGGGGATCCCTCCGCTGGCGGGGTTCTTCGCGAAGGACCAGATCCTCGAGATCGCGAACCACACGGGTCGCACCTGGATCTATCTGCTCGGGACGCTCGGCGCACTCCTGTCCGCGCTCTACATCGGTCGCCTGCTGTTCCTGGCGTTCTTCGGGGCGCCACGGAGCGATGAAGCGAGACACGCCCACGAGTCGCCTCCCGTGATGACCGTGCCGCTGGTGCTGCTCGCGGCGGGCGCGGTGCTCGCCGGCCTTCTCCTGTCGACCTCCGCAGAGGGCACCCTCGCGAGGTTCCTCGAGCCCGTGACCGGGCCGGTCCCGCACGGCGAAGGACTCTCGACCCTCGCTCTCTCCGTGATCGCGACCACGATCGCGCTGGGCGCGCTCGCGGTCGCGTCGTGGGTCTACGCATCCGGCCGGGTCGACTGGCTCGGGTTCCGCGAGCGCCTGCAGCCGCTGCCGCGAGCGGCGGCGTCGGGCTGGTACGTGGATCACGCCTACTCCACGCTGTTCGTGAAGCCGGGGATCGCCGCCGCTCGGTTCTCCGCGGAGGTCTTCGACTCGAAGGGTGTGGACGGGCTCGTGAACGGGGTGGGAGGCGGCGTCCGGCGGCTCGCCGCCGCTGGACGCCGCATCCAGACCGGGTTCGTTCGCTCCTACGCGCTCGGGTTCTTCCTCGGCGCCGTCGGAGTCCTCGTGTGGCTGGGGACCAGGCTGTGAACAAGCTCCTCACCCTCACGACGTTCCTGCCGCTCCTCGGGGCCGTCATGGTGCTCGCCGGGGGCCGCGGTCTGAAGGACGACGGCGCCCGCTGGCTCGCGCTCGGCGTGTCCCTCGCGACCTTCATCGTGTCCCTGGTCGTCCTCGGACGATTCGATCCGAGCGCACGGGCACCCTTCCAGATGGTCGAGCAGGCCCGGTGGGTCGAGTCGATCGGGCTCACCTACACGCTCGGTGTGGACGGTGTGAGCATCTGGATGATCCTGCTCACCACGTTCCTGTTCCCGGTGTCGATCCTCGCGTCATGGACCATCACGGTGGACGTCCGCCGGTTCATGGCGGCGATGCTCGCCCTCGAGACCGCCGTCATCGGCACGTTCGTCGCCCTCGACCTTCTGCTGTTCTTCCTGTTCTTCGAGGCACTCCTCGTCCCGATGTACCTGCTGATCGGCGGCTGGGGCGGCCGGCGTCGCGTCTACGCGGCGATCAAGTTCTTCCTGTTCACGATGGCCGGGTCGGCCTTCCTGCTGGTCGCGATCCTGTTCCTCTACTCGAAGGGGGGCTCCGAGAGCTTCCGGTACGACGCGCTGCTCGGTGTCGCCGACGGGCTGCCGGCGACCACGGCCCGATGGTTGTTCCTCGCGTTCTTCATCGCGTTCGCCGTGAAGGTGCCGTTGGTGCCGCTGCACACCTGGCTGCCGGACGCGCACACCGAAGCGCCGACGGCCGGCTCCGTGTTGCTTGCCGCGCTGCTGTTGAAGGTGGGGACGTACGGGCTGATCCGGTTCAACCTCGTGCTCTTCCCCGAGGCGTCGAAGTACTTCGCGACGTTCGTCGGCGTGATCGCCGTGATCGGGATCATCTACGGCGCAGTCAACGCGTTGATCCAGACCGATATCAAGCGACTCGTGGCCTACTCCTCCGTCTCGCACCTCGGCTTCGTCGTGCTGGGCGTGTTCGCGTTCACCCAGCAGGGGGTCACCGGGGGAGTGCTCCAGATGGTGAACCACGGCCTCGCCACCGGCGCGCTGTTCCTCCTCGTGGGGATGGTCTACGAGCGGACCCACACACGGGACCTGGACCAGATGGGCGGGCTCGCGTCGGTGATGCCGTGGCTGATGGGCGCGTTCCTGTTCACCGCGTTCGCCTCCGCCGGGCTGCCGGGGCTGAACGGGTTCGTGGGCGAGTTCCTCGTGATCGTCGGCACGTTCGCGGTGAGCAACTGGTTCGGAGCGCTCGCCGCGACCGCCGTGGTGCTCGCCGCGATCTACCTCCTGTGGTCGTACCAGCGGATGGCGTTCGGGCCGGTCCGCCAGGAGCACCGGCTGTTGCCCGACGTGAGCCTTCGCGAGGTCGTTGTCCTCGCGCCCGTGCTGGCGCTCCTGCTCGTGTTCGGGGTGGCGCCGAGCCTGCTGACCGACCGGATCGATCCGTCCACCGAAGCCGTGATCGCCCGCGTTGCGCCCGAGCAGCAGCTGATCGACGTGGGCGATGCCGGATCCCGCGCCGTCGCGCTCGAGGAGGCCCCGTGATCGGGCAGGCCGCGCTCCCGACGCCCGAGCTCGTCTTCGAGCCGCTCCTGCCCGAGCTCGTCCTCGTGGCGTTCGCGATCGCCGGCCTCCTCTACGAGGCGCTCGCGAAGCGCGCGGAACCGCTCGTCCACCTCGCGATCGGCCTCATCGGCGTCGCCCTCGCGGGAGCGACAAGCCTCTGGCTCTGGAACTGGGACGGGCCCGCGACCGTGCTCGGCGGGACGGTCGCGGCCGACCGCTTCGCCGTCCTCGCACGGCTCCTCCTGCTCGTCGTCGCCGCGCTCGGTCTGCTCCTCAGCTACCAGTACTTCGCGAGGTCCGGCGACGAGCAGAAAGGAGAGTTCACGCCCCTGCTCCTGTTCGCCACGTCGGGGATGACGCTGATCGTGGCGGCAGCGGATCTCATCGTGACGTTCCTCGCGCTGGAGATCCTCTCGCTCTCGCTGTACGTCCTCACGGGCCTCACCGGCCGCCGTGCCGCGAACGAGGCCGCGATGAAGTACTTCCTCCTCGGCGCGTTCAGCTCGGCGTTCTTCCTGTACGGCGTGGCGATGGCCTACGGCGCCACCGGGACCACGAAGATCGGCGCGATGGCGCTCGCGCTCGGGGGGGTCGGCGAGACGCAGGCGCTCGCGCTGCTCGGCTTCGCCCTCCTCGCGGTGGGGTTCGCCTTCAAGGTCTCGGCCGCGCCCTTCCACATGTGGACGCCCGACGTCTACCAGGGGGCGCCCACTCCCGTGACCGCGTACATGTCCGCCGCAACGAAGATCGCGGCGTTCGCAGCGCTGATCCGCGTGCTCGACGTCGCGTTCCAGGCGCTGGCCTGGGACTGGGCGCCGGTCATCTGGACACTCGCGGCGGTCTCGATCGTCCTCGGGAGCATCCTCGCGATCGCCCAGACGAACGTGAAGCGCATGCTCGCGTACTCGAGCATCGCGCACGCGGGGTTCATCCTCACGGGACTCACGGCCCCCGGCTCGGCCGGGATCCGCTCCGCGCTCTTCTACCTGGTGGCGTACGCGGCGATGACCGTGGGTGCCTTCGGGACCGTGATGCTCGTGTCCGGCAGGGGAGAGGAGCGCACCCGGATCTCCGACTACCGAGGACTCGCCCGCACGCACCCCGGGGCCGCGGCGCTGATGACGCTGTTCCTGCTCTCGCTCGCGGGCATCCCGCCGACCGCCGGCTTCATCGCGAAGGTGAACGTGTTCTCGGCCGCGATCGGGGCCGGGTACTGGGGCCTGGTGCTGATCGGCGTGCTCCTGAGCGTCGCGGCGGCCTTCTTCTACCTTCGCGTGATCGTGGTGATGTACATGCAGGAGCCCGCGGAGCTGCCCGCGGACGCGATCGTGGACGAGCCCCAGCCTGCCTCCGGAGCGGTGCTCGTGGTGCCCGCCGCCGCGACGCTGCTCCTGGGCGTGTTCCCCGGTCTGATCGTCGGCGTGATCGAGAAGGCCTCGGTCCTGAGATGGTAGGAAGCCCTGAGATGGTGCGAACGATGGAGGTGAACCCGCGATGAGCAGGCGCGTGATCCCCGGCCTCGAATCGCCCGACCCCGTCCTGGAGTCCGAGGTCCGGACGCGCCTGGACCGTGTCGAGGAGGCACTCCGCAAGGCCCTCGAGGAGGCGGACTCGGAGCTCCTGTCCGCCACGGCCACCTATCTCCTGGCGGCCGGCGGGAAGAGGTTCCGTCCGATGCTCGCGCTCCTGTCCGGCTACTTCGGTGACCCGACCGACCCCCGCCTGATCCCGGCGTCGGTGTCGCTCGAGCTCGTCCACGTCGCGACCCTGTACCACGACGACGTGATCGACGAGGCGGAGTCGCGCCACGGCGTCCCGGCCGCGAACGTCCGCTGGGACAACACCGTCGCGATCCTCACCGGGGACTACCTCTTCGCCCGCGCATCGGAGGTCGGCGCCGACCTCGGTCCCGACGTCTGCCGCATCCTCGCGCAGACGATCGCCGTGCTCTGCGACGGCCAGATCCGCGAGGTGGACGCCGCGCGGCGGCTCGATCGGACCGAGGCCAGCTACCTCGAGGTGATCCGCCGCAAGACCGGCGCGCTGATCGCCGCGTCCTGCCGGCTCGGGGCGATGATGTCCGACGCTCCGGCCGAGCACGTCGACATCCTCGAGGCCTTCGGCGAGTCGCTCGGCCTCGCCTTCCAGCTCTCCGACGACATCATGGACCTCACCGCGAGCCAGCTGGAGCTCGGCAAGGAGCCGGGGGTGGACCTGAAGGAGGGCGTCTACACCCTGCCGGTCCTCCACGCTCTCGAGCACTCTCCCCGCCGGGAGGAGCTGGCCCGGATCCTCGCCACGGGCGTGCACGGCGAGCTCCTCGACCGGGCGCTCGAGATCGTCGCGGACGGGGACTCGATCGAGCACGCTCGGCAGGCCGTCCGCGCCGAGGTCGGGCGCGCGGTCGCGCTCGTCGAGCGGCTCCCGCAAGGGCCTGCGCAGCATGCGTTGGTGCAGCTCGCGCGCTTCCTTTCCGCGCGCTGCGGAGCGGATGAAGTCCGAGGGAAGGGGCCCTGATGGATCATGCTAGGATCCGCGCTCGGGAAGACTTTCACAAGCGTGCCTGACTACTACTCGTCCTACGGTGTCGTGCTGGCGGTCGTGGCCGCTGGAGCTATCCTCGTCATCGTCGCGTTCACGGCCGCCCGCCTGATCGCCCCCCACCGCCCCAGTCCGGAGAAGCTCACCACCTACGAGTGCGGGATCGATCCGGTCGGCGAGGGCTGGTCGCAGAGCCAGATCCGCTACTACGTGTTCGGGTTCCTCTTCGTGATCTTCGACGTCGAGGCGGTGTTCCTCTTCCCCTGGGCACGCGTCTTCGAGAGCCTCGGCTGGGCCGCGGTGGTCGAGATGGCCATCTTCATCGGGATCCTCGCCACCGGACTGCTCTACGCCTGGCGGAAGGGGGTCGTGAAGTGGGCCTGATCACCGAGAAGACCGCACTCCCCAAGATCCAGCCCGTGAAGTTCCTGCTCAACTGGGGCCGCCGGTACTCGCTGTGGGTCATGAACTTCGGTCTCGCCTGTTGCGCGATCGAGCTGATCGCGACCTCGACCTCCAAGCACGACTTCATCCGACTGGGCGTGATCCCGTTCGCCCATGGCCCGCGCCAAGCGGACCTGCTCGTCGTGGCAGGGACGCTGACCGACAAGATGGCACCCGCCCTCAAGCGGGTCTACGACCAGATCCCCGACCCGAAGTACGTCATCTCGTTCGGCTCCTGCTCCAACTGCGGCGGCCCGTACTGGGACTCGTACTCCGTCACCAAGGGCGTCGACCAGATCGTGCCGGTCGACGTCTACGTGCCCGGTTGCCCGCCCCGCCCGGAGGCCCTGCTGCATGGGATCGTGAAGCTGCAGGAGAAGATCAAGGACGAGGACATCCAGGAGAAGTGGGCGAGTGGCCACAGCGCTGTCTCCTGAGGACGTGGAATCGCGCCTGCGGGCGCGATTCGGCCAGGACATCCTCGCGTTCGAGGTGCAGCACGGCCACGCCGTGGCGACGGTCAGCACCGAGAAGTACCGCGACGTCTGCCGGCTCCTGCGGGACGAGCCCGAGTTCGACTGCACCTATTGCGACTTCACGGCCGGTGTGGACTTCGGCCCGGAACGGGGCTTCGAGGTCGTCACGCATCTGTACTCCCTCACCCATCGACACAACGTGCGGATCAAGGTGCTGCTGACGCACGAGGATCCGACCTGCCCGACGGTGTCCGACCTGTTCCCGACGGCGGACTGGCACGAGCGTGAGACACGGGAGATGTTCGGGATCCACTTCGAGGGTCACCCCAAGCCCGTGAAGCTCCTGCTCTCGGAGCCGTTCGAGGGCCAGCCGCTGCGCAAGGACTTCCCACTCATGAGCCGCGAGGCCAAGCCGTGGCCGGGTCTCGTCGAAGGTGAGCCCGTGGAGGACGACGAGTGATCCTCGCCGAGACCGGGGTCTCGATCGCCGAGGAGGCGTTCTCGAACTTCTGGCTCGTCCTGTTGCTGAAGACGATCGCCGTGATGGGGTTCTTCCTCGTGGTGCCGCTGGGGATCGGCTACATCGAGCACAAGGGTCTCGCGCACATGCAGGCGAGGCTCGGACCGATGGAGGCCGGCCGGTTCCACGGGTGGGCCCAGCTCGTGGCCGACGGGGTCAAGTTCATCCAGAAGGAGGACATCGTTCCCGCCGCGGCCGATCGCAACGTGTTCTCGCTCGCCCCCGCCGTGGCGATGATCCCGTACATCGTGATCCTCGTGGTCCTGCCGCTGGGCGACACGGTGTTCGCGGAGAACCTCGACGTCGGCATCTTCTTCGTGCTGGCGATGTCCAGCGTCTCCGTGATCGGCATCATGATGGCCGGCTGGTCCTCGGCGAACAAGTTCTCGCTGATCGGCGCCATCCGCGCTGCCGCACAGCTGATCGCCTACGAGCTGCCGCTCGTGATCGCCGCGGCGGCGGTCGTGATGCAGGCCGGCACGCTCTCGATGGTAGGGATCGCCGAGGCGCAGGAGCAGCTGTGGTTCATCATCCCGCAGTTCCCCGGGTTCCTGATCTTCATGATGGCGGCCTTCGCCGAGCTCCAGCGGCCGCCGTTCGACATGCCGATCGCCGACTCCGAGATCATCTTCGGCGCCTACACGGAGTACACGGGACTGAAGTTCGCGTTCTTCCTGCTCGCCGAGTACGGCGGGATCGTCGCCTTCTCGGGGATCGCAGCGGTCCTGTACCTGGGCGGCTACCAACAGCTCCCGGGGATCCCGATCCCGGGGGTGCTGATGATGATGGGCAAGATCGGCGCGCTCGCCTTCTTCTTCATCTGGCTGCGGGCGACCTACCCGCGCCTGCGTGAGGATCAGCTGCAACGCTTCTCCTGGCTGGTGCTCATCCCGCTCTCCCTCGCCCTGATCATGGGTGTGGCCGTCGCGAAGGTGGCCTTCTAGATGGCCGAGCAGAAGCGCAAGAAGGGGACCGGCCTCGGCCTCGCGAAGGGTCTGTCCGTCACGCTCAAGACGATGCTGCAACCGGCGGTCACGCAGCAGTACCCGCATGTGAAGCCCGACCTCCCGGCACGAACGCGAGGCGTGATCGCGCTCAAGGAAGCCAACTGCACCGTCTGCTACAAGTGCTCGCGCGAGTGCCCCGACTGGTGCATCTACATCGACGCCCACAAGGAGACGCACGACCCGGCGGGCGGCGGGCGCGCCCGCTCGCAGAAGGTCCTCGATCGGTTCGCGATCGACTACGCCCTGTGCATGTACTGCGGGATCTGCGTGGAGGTGTGCCCGTTCGACGCGTTGTTCTGGAGCCCGGAGTTCGAGTACGGCGAGTACGACATCGACCTCATGACGCACGAGAAGGAGCGGCTCGAGGACTGGACGTACACCGTCTTGCCGCCTCCGGGGCTGGAAGAGGGCGCGGAGCCCGCGGAGGAACAGGCTTCGTGACGGCCCAGGAATACGCGTTCGCCGTGATCGCCGCGGTGGGCTCGATCAGCGCCATCGCGGTCGTGACCGCGAGGAACGTCGTGCACGCGGCGCTCTATCTCGTGGTCGCGCTGCTCTCGGTCGGCGCGACGTTCCTGCTCCTCGGCGCGGAGTTCGCCGGCTGGGTGCAGATCCTGATCTACGTGGGCGCGATCGTGATCCTGTTCCTGTTCGGACTGATGCTCACCAAGGCGCCGATCGGACGGGACACCCTCGACAACAACAGGCGCTGGCTCGGGGCGCTCGTGGCGCTGGGTGTGTTCGCCGGCCTCGTCTTCTTGATCCAGGAGGCGTTCCCGTTCGACTCCGAGCAGTTCGCGGTCTTCCGGTCGACGACGCAGGACGTGGGCGAGTCGATGTTCCGCGACTACGTGCTCCCGTTCGAGGCGATCTCGTTCCTGCTGCTCGCGGCGTTGATCGGGGCGATCGTGCTGGCGCGCAAGGACGAGGGGAACTGACGTGATCCGACTGCCCTTCGTGCTGGTGTTCTCGACGCTGTTGTTCTCCGTGGGCGTCTACGGAGTCCTCGCGCGCCGGAACGCCGTCATGGTCCTGATGGCGATCGAGCTGATGCTGAACGCCGTGAACGTGAACCTGATCGCGTTCTCGTCGTCGCTGCACGATGTGGGGGGACAGATCTTCGCGCTCTTCGTGATCGCCGTCGCGGCGGCCGAGGTGGGGATCGGGCTCGCGATCGTGATCCTGCTGTTCCGCAACCGAGCCTCGATCAACGTGGACGAGGTGAACCTCCTCAAGTGGTAGCCGCGACGGGCGCGATCCAGTACGCGTGGGTGATCGCGCTGCTCCCGTTCGTGGCGGCCGCCCTGACGCTCTTCTTCGGGAAGCGGACGCCCGGCCGTGGGTCCGTCTTCGGCATCGCGGCGCAGGGGGTCGGTTTCGTGATGGCGCTCGCCGTCCTGTGGCACTTCGTGACCGGCGGTGGCGTCTACGCGCCCGAGGGCATCGAGTGGTTCACGATCGGGCCACTGCACCTCGAGGTGGGTCAGTACATCGACGGCCTCACCGCCGTGATGCTCGTGGTGGTGACGGCCGTGTCGCTCGCCGTCCACGTGTACTCGCTCGGCTACATGCACGGCGACGTCCGCTTCACGTGGTTCTACACGGTGCTGTCCCTGTTCACGGGCGCGATGCTCACCGTCGTGATCGCCAACAACCTGCTGATGCTGCTGGTCGGCTGGGAGATCATGGGCGTGTGTTCGTACCTCCTCATCGGACACTGGTACGAGGAGCACGAGAACTCGAGCGCGGCGATCAAAGCCTTCCTCACGACCCGGGTCGGGGACGTGCCGTTCATGTTCGGGATCTTCGCGCTGATCTTCGCCACCGGCTTCACCACGACGAACATCGCCGAGATCGGCGAGGCGATCGCGGGGCCGGGCACGTCGCCCGGGCTGGTGACCGCGGCGGCCCTGCTGATCTTCGGCGGGGCGATCGGCAAGTCCGCCCAGTTCCCCCTGCACGTGTGGCTGCCCGACGCGATGGCCGGTCCCACGCCGGTGTCGGCGCTGATCCACGCCGCCACGATGGTGGCGGCGGGCGTCTACCTGGTCGGACGGATGTTCGAGGTCTTCGTGCACGCCGACCCGTTCGTGCTCACCGTCGTGAGCGTGATCGCCGCGATCACGACCCTGGGTGCGGCGTTCCTTGCCCTCGTGCAGGACGACATCAAGCGGGTGCTGGCCTACTCGACGTTGTCGCAGCTCGCCTACATGGTGGCAGGGCTGTCGCTCGGCCCGATCGGCGTCACGGCGGCGTTCTTCCACCTGTTCACGCACGCGTTCTTCAAGGCGTTGCTCTTCCTCGGCGCGGGTTCGGTGATCCATGCGGTGCATTCGAACAACATGAGCGACATGGGCGGCCTGAAGGACGAGATGCCCGTGACGTTCTGGACGTTCTTGATCGGCTCCGCCGCGCTCGCGGGTGTGTTCCCGCTCGCCGGGTTCTGGTCGAAGGACGAGCTGCTGGTGGGCGCCTGGGAAGAGAGGCAGTGGCTCTTCTTCGTCCTCCTGGCCGTCGCCGTGATGACGGCGTTCTACATGACCCGGTGTGTGCTGCTCACGTTCCTCGGCACCTATCGAGGCCAGTCTCACCCGCACGAGTCGCCACGCGTGATGACCGGACCGCTCGTGGCGCTCGCCGGAGCCTCGGTCGTCGTCGGATTCCTGGGAGCGCCGCAGCTCGGTGCGGTCTTCGGAGACTGGGTGTACTTCGAGCATCCGCACGAGGCGCACTTCGTCTTCTGGGTGGCCCTCGTCGGCACCATCGCCGCCGCCGCCGGGATCCTGATCGGGTATCCGCTGTATCGCGAACGGCGCGAGCGGGACCCGCTCATGGCGTTCCCTCGCGCGTGGAACCTTCTCCAGCACCGCTACTACATCGACGACTTCTATATGAAGGACATCGTGTACCCGATCCGTGACCGGGCGTCCGCCGCCGTGTACTGGACGAACCAGAACGTCCTGGACGGGGTGGTGAACGGCGCCGCGTGGGTGACGCGCCGGCTCGCGACGTTCGTGAGCTGGATCGACCGCACGTTCATCGACGGCGCCGTGAACGCGGTCGGCGGCTTCACCAGCGCGACCGGCGGCCTCCTCAAGTACCTGCAGACCGGCAACGTCCAGTGGTACGCGGTACTGCTGTTCGCGGGTGTCGTGGCATTGACGATCGTGTTCGTTCAGACCGCGTAGGGAGTGTGAGATGACCTGGGAGAACTCGGCGATCACGATCACCACGCTGCTGCCGATCCTCGGAGCGCTGGTGATCCTCCTCGTGCCGAGGGACCGCGAGCGCATGGTGCGCGGTCTCGGCATCCTGATCACCGGCGCCGCGTTGGTGCTGTCGATCGCGATGATGATCGGGTTCGACTACGGAACGGACGGGCTCCAGTACGAGCTCGACGTGAACTGGATCTCGGCGATCGGCGCCCGGTACCACGTCGGCATCGACGGGATCTCGATGCCCCTCTACGTGCTGACGTTCCTGCTCTCGTTCCTGTGCGCCGTCTACACGTGGCGGTTCGTACCCGACCCCGGCCGCACGAAGGCGTTCCTGGCGCTGATGCTGCTGCTCGAGACCGGGATGGCCGGCACGTTCATCGCGTTCGACCTGATCCTGTTCTTCGTGTTCTGGGAGATGGTCCTGGTGCCGATGTACTTCCTGATCGGGATATGGGGTTCGGCGAACCGCGAGTACGCCGCGATCAAGTTCTTCCTCTACACGCTCTTCGGCTCGGTGTTCATGTTGCTGGGCTTCCTCGCGCTCTATTTCAACGGCCCCGACCCCCACACGTTCGACCTCGTGAAGCTCACGGAGTTCGGGGCGACCGGCGGCTACGCCCACACGTTCCAGTTGATCGTGTTCGGGGCGGTCGCCCTCGGGTTCGCGATCAAGGTCCCGATGTGGCCGTTCCACACATGGCTGCCCGACGCCCATACCGAGGCACCCACGATCGGCTCGGTGCTGCTGGCCGGGATCATGCTGAAGATGGGGACGTACGGCTTCATCCGGATCGCCCTCCCCGTACTCCCGGAGGGAGCCCAGGCCTACGCCCCCTGGATCGGGGTCCTCGCCGCGATCGCGATCGTCTATGCCGCGCTCGCGTGTCTGGCTCAGCGGGACCTGAAACGGCTGATCGCGTTCTCCTCGGTCGGGCACATGGGCTTCGTGATGCTCGGGATCGCCACGCTCACCGAGATCGGGATCCAGGCGGCGGTGTTCGGCATGGTCGCCCACGGCGTGATCACCGGGATGCTCTTCTTCTGCGTCGGCTCGATCTACGACCGGTACCACACCAGGCAGATCGCGGAGATCGGCGGCGGCATGTCGCAACGGATGCCGAAGCTCGCCGGGGTGTTCGCGTTCGTCGCGATCGCCTCGCTCGGCCTGCCCGGGCTCGCCGGGTTCTGGGGTGAGGTCATGGCCCTGCTCTCGGCGTTCCAGCCCAACGAGGCGCTCTTGGGTGAGTACGTCGGCCTGTTCCGGTGGCTCATGGTGGCCGGCGGGATCGGGACGATCCTCACGGCCGGCTACTTCCTGTGGATGCTGCAGCGCGTGAACATGGGCACGATGCCCGAGCGCTGGAACGAGCACGCGCTTGGCGACGTGCACAGCGTCGAGTGGCTGTCGTGGACGCCGCTCCTCGTGCTGATCCTCGCGCTCGGCCTGTTCCCGCGCCTGATCTTCGGCATCAGCCAGGAGGCCGTGAACGGCATCATGGCGGTCCTGGGGCAGGGAGGCTGACCGCACCGTGAGCGTCGATTACCACGCGATCCTGCCGGAGCTGATCCTCGCGGGGACGATCATGCTCGTGCTCGTGGTCGATCTGTTCCTGCCGACCCGCCTGAAGTCGGCGTCGATGGCGATCGGTCTCCTGGGGGTGCTGGCGTCGCTCGGCGCAGTGTTCACGCTGCTCGGGGACGAACGCGCAACCTTCGGTGGCGCGTTCGTCATCGACAACTTCGCCATCCTGTTCAAGGTCTTCTTCCTGGTGGCCGCCGTGATCGTCCTCGCGGTCTCGCGCCGGTACTTCGACCAGCCGGGCTACTACCAGGGCGAGTACTACTTCCTGCTCCTCACGTCGTTCCTCGGCTGCCTGCTCATGCCCTCGTCGCGCGACCTGCTGATGCTGTTCATCTCGCTGGAGCTCGTCTCGGCGCCCGGGTTCCTGATGGCGGCGTTCCGCAAGTGGGACGTGACCGGTGTCGAGGGCGGGCTGAAGTTCTTCCTCATCGGCGTGCTGTCGACCGCGGTGATGCTCTTCGGGATGAGTCTGATCTACGGGTTGACCGGGGGAGAGACGCGGCTCGACGCGATCGCCGTCGCCCTGGGTGAGCTCGATCCGTCCCAGGAGTCGATGGCGCTCGCGTCGATCCTGTTCGTCATCGTGGGATTCGCGTTCAAGGTCTCCGCGTTCCCCTTCCAGTTCTGGGCGCCCGACACCTACGAAGGGGCCCCCGTCCCGGTCGCTGCGTTCCTGGCCGTGGCGTCCAAGGCGGCCGGGTTCGCGGGGCTGCTGCAGCTGATGTTCGTGGCGTTCATCGGTCAGCACGAGTTCTGGGTGCCGATCTTCGCGTTCCTCTCGGTCGCCACGATGACGATCGGGAACCTCGTGGCGCTGCAGCAGCGGCAGTTCGTCCGGCTGCTCGCGTACTCCGGGATCGCCCAGGCGGGGTACATGCTGCTGCCGTTCGCCCTGGTGTCGAACGACCAAGCCGTCAACCAGCAGGCGTTCGCCTCCGCCACGGCCTACATCTTGATCTACGGCATCATGACCCTGGGCGCGTTCGCGGTCGCGGTCGCGCTCAGCAAGCGCAGCCCGAGGCTGCTCATCTCCGACTTCGCCGGGGTCGCCCGGGTCGCACCGTTCCTCGCGGTGGGGATGACGTTCTTCATGGTCTCGCTCGCCGGCGTCCCTCCGGCGGCGGGGTTCTGGGCGAAGATCCTGATCTTCGGCGCCGCGATCGCTCGCGGCGATGTCATCGGCCCGGTGCTGGCCGCGATCATGGTCGTGAACTCGGTGATCAGCGTCTTCTACTACCTGGCTGTCGCCCGGCAGATGATCTTCCAGCCGGCCACAGACACCACCCCTGTGCGGACGCCCGTTCTGGTGGCGGGCGCCGTCGGACTCTCGATGGCGGCGCTCTTGTTCTTCTTCCTGCTGCCCGGCACTTTCTCGAAGCTCGCGGACCTCTCGACGCTCGTCGGCTGAACCGGCGCCCTCCGTTCGAACGAAAGAGCTGTGAGAGCATGGTGCTGACGTGGGTTGTTCCCACCTCCAGACGGCGGGAACGACCCCAGATGAACGACCCAAGGAGCGTGAAGAGAGATGGCACCGGGGATCAACCGGCTGAAGACCTGGATCCTGATCGCGGCGATGGGCGGCCTGTTCGTCCTGATCGGCTCGTTCTGGGGCCGGAGCGGGGCGATCATCGCGCTGGTCCTCGCCGTGATCTTCAACTTCGCGATGTACTGGTTCTCCGACAAGATCGCGATCGCGACGACACGCTCCAAGCCCGTCACCGAGCAGGAGATGCCCGACTACTACCGGATCGTGCGGCAGCTCGCGAACGAGCAGAACATGCCTATGCCGAAGTTGTTCGTCTCCGAGATGATGCAGCCGAACGCCTTCGCGACCGGCCGGAACCCGGCGAACGCCTCGGTGGCCGTGACCCGAGGCATCCTTCAGATCCTCGACGAGCGTGAGCTCCGCGGCGTCCTCGCGCACGAGCTGTCGCATGTGGCCAACCGCGACATCCTGATCTCCTCCATCGCCGCCGCGATCGGCATGAGCATCACGTTCCTGGCTCGGTTCGCCTTCTTCTTCGGAGGGAGCGACGACGAGGGGGGCGGCAACATCTTCTCGCTCCTCTTGGCGTGGATCCTCGCCCCGATCGCGGCGGCGCTCATCCAGATGGCCGTCACGCGCTCGCGCGAGTACCAGGCCGATGAGTCGGGCGCGTTCCTGTCCAGGGATCCCGACGCGCTGGCGAGCGCCCTGCTCAAGCTGGAGGAGGCATCGCGCAAGGTTCCTCCGCTCGCGACCGTGAGCCCGGCCGAGGCACACATGTTCATCGTGAACCCGATGAGCGCCCTGCAGGCGCGTGGTCGCGGCGGGATCACGAGCCTGTTCCGGACCCACCCGCCGACCGAGGCTCGCGTCGAGCGCCTCCGGGCGATCGCCAGCGAGCTCCGCGGCGAGCGCGGTCCGATCGGCTAGAACCGGCGCCCTCGTCTAGGCCGACAGTGCCTGGCAGAACTCGCCGAACGCGTCGATGTAGCGTTGGACATCGTCCTCGGTGTGTTGCACCGAGACTGTCCATTGCTCCTCGTCGCCGGGCGTCATGAAGATGCCCCGGTTCACCATCCAGGGGTACGAGGCCCAGTAGAGCTCCGTGTGCGTCTCGAGGAAGTCCGAGTAGTTGGTGAGCTTGTTGGCACGGTAGGACACGCAGCCCTTCGCCCCGAGATCGACCGTGTGCGCCGGCACCTCGGAGTCCGCGATCGCGCGGTCGCAGCCTTCGGCCAGCATCGAGCCGAGCTTCCCGAGGTGATCGTAGGCGTCGCGGGTCAGGACCTGGGTGAGGGCGGTCAGCCCGGCGGCGGATGAGAGCGGGTTCCCGTTGAACGTCCCCTGCTGGGCCGCGCCCTTGGAGACCCATTCCATGATCCGGGCCTCTCCGCCGAACGCGCCGATCGTCGAGCCCCCGCCGATCGCCTTGGCGAACGCGGACAGGTGCGGCTTCACGCCGTACCGCTCCGTCGTGCCCCCGTAGGCGATCGTCCCCCCGCACTTCACCTCGTCGTAGATCAGGACCACCCCGTGGGTGTCGCACACGTCGCGCAGGGCCTGCAGGTAGCCGGGCTGCGGCTCGATGATGCCGACGTTCATCATCACGGGCTCGAGGATCACGGCGGCGACCTCGCCCTCGTTGTCCGCGAGCGCCTGCTCGACCGCGGCCGCGTCGTTGAAGGGAACGACGATCGTGGTGTCCCACAGCGCCTTCGGGATCCCCTTCGACGTGGGCTGCGTGGTGTACCAGGCCTGTCCCTCGTGGCTCGCGTCGTGCCGAATGCCGAGCACGTCCGCCTCGGGGACGACAGAGAACAGCAGCGAGTCGTGGTGGCCGTGGTAGGACCCCTCCATCTTGACGACCTTGTCCCGGCCGGTGGCGGCGCGCGCCACGCGGAGCGCATCCATCGTGGCCTCGGTCCCGGAGTTGACGATCCGGACCTGCTCGAGAGCGAAGCGCTCGCAGATCGCCTCCGCGAGGGCGACGGTCGTCGGCGTCGTGACGGCGAAGTGGATCGCCTCCCGCGCGGCCTTCTCGAGGGCCTCGACGATCTTCGGATGGGCGTGCCCGACGATGTTCACGCCGAAGCCGCCGTGGAAGTCCTTGTACTCGGTGCCGTCGACGTCCCACACGCTCGACCCCCGGCCCTTCTCGAGGTAGACGGGGTACGGGTCGCCGACCTGGAAGTTGGATGACACGCCGCTCGGGAGTGTCTTGAGGGCTCGTTCGTAGAGCGCCTTCGACGCCGGCGTTCTCGTCAGTAGATCGGCGCTTTCGCGTTCGGCGATCTCCGCTGCGCGTGCCTTGAGTCGTTCGAGATCCAATCTCCACCTCCTGAGGTGCGAGGAATCTACCCGGGGACAGGGTCCCTCACAACAAGGTGGTTGCGCTGCGTTGCCGCCCGTCAGCGATAGTTCGTGAACTGCAGTGCCAAGCCGAAGTCCTCTTCCTTGACCGCGCGGATCGCGGACTGCAGATCGTCCTTCGATTTCGCGGACACACGCAGCTGGGAGCCCTGGATCTGGGTCTGCGCCTTGGGAACGGAGCTCCGGACGAACTTGGAGATCTGCTTCGCCTTCTCGTCGGGGATCCCCTGGATCACGTCGATGGACTGGCGGACCGTCCCCTTCGCAGCCTGCTGGACCTCGCCGGGCTTGAGGGACTTCAGTGGCACCTGCCGCTTGACCGCCTTCTCCTGGAGCACCTGCCAGGCTGCCTTGAGGCGATCCTCGGTGCCCGCGGCCATCTCGATCTTGTCGACCTCCAGGGCGACCGACGTGCCGGTGCCCTTGAAGTCGAAGCGCTGGGAGATCTCGCGGGACGCCTGGTCGACCGCGTTGCGGATCTCCTGCATGTCCACCTCGGAGACGATGTCGAACGAGAACTGGTCCTTGGCCATGCGCCAATCCTAGAAGGACGCGGGCTCGAACGTCCCGGGGCCTTGCCCGCGAGGGCCATCCGGCGCAGACTCCCGCCCATGTCTCGGAAGCGGGGTCTGAGCGTCCTCGTCACCGTCCTGTTCACCGACATCGTGGGCTCCACGGAGATCGGGGCCGAGCTCGGCGACCGAAAGTGGCGCGACCTCGTGCGGCGTCATCACGCGATCGTTCGTCGCGAGCTGAAGCGCTTCCGGGGGCGGGAGCTCGACACGGCCGGGGACGGGTTCTTCGCGCGCTTCGACCGCCCGGCGGACGCGATCCGATGCGCGTGCGCGATCTCCGACGACGTCCGGGAGCTGGGGATCGAGATCCGAGCGGGCCTCCACCTCGGGGAGGCGGAGGTCCTCGAGCACAAGGTCGGGGGGATCGCGGTCAACGTCGGCGCCCGGGTGATGGGCGTCGCGAAGGGCGGCGAGGTGCTGGTCTCCTCGACCCTCCGCGACGCCGTGGCCGGCTCAGGCTTCGCCTTCGCCGACCACGGTACCCACCGCCTGAAGGGCATCGAGGGCGAGTGGCGGCTCTACGAAGTGACCATGGTCGAAGGGGAGCGCCGTTCGCTGCCGCTCGGCGCCGAGGAAGCTCGGACTCGCCGCGAGTTCGGAGAGGCCCTGCCGGTCCGCCGCACCCGCGATCGGATCCTCGCGGGTGCGGCCGGTGCAGTCGTCGTGGCGCTGGTCGTCGCAGGCATCCTGACGAACGCCCTGAGCGGGGAGGAACCGGACGCCGCCAGCCGGGAGGGGCTCACAGACGCGGAGCGTTCGCTCCTGGCGCTCGTGCCGGAGGGCTTCCGATCGAACTGTTCGTCGTCCACCTCGCCGCCACCGAACGCCACCGCGTCCGTCGACTGCATCCCGACCGAGATGTACTCGGTCACGTACGCGAGCTACGGATCCGCGGAGCACCTCCGCACCGCGTTCGAAGGATTCGCGTCGCCCGCCGATCTCACGAACGTCGACTGCGCTCGTGATCCATCGGCGCGACATGGCTACACCGTCAACGGGACTCCCGCCGGTGAGGTCGCCTGCTACGTGGTCGAAGGGACCAGTATCAGCACGACCGACTCGGTGATCGTGTGGACCGACGACGAGCTCCTGGTCCTCGGGCGGGCGGTCCGAGGCGATGCTGCGGATCTCACGCTCTACACCTGGTGGACGACGGAGACCGGTCCATGGGACTCCTCGTCCGCCCACCCTCCGAAGGACGGCGAACCGCCGGACGTGATCCGGGGCATCTTCGAGGCGGTGGGGGAGCCGTGGACCCTCACGTTCGGGGAACGGCGGTACGAGGAGAGCGACTTCGGCCCCCTCTACGGCGACGCGGAGCTGCTCTTCGCGAAGCCGTCCACGGTGCTCCTCTACCATCGGCTCCCCCCGCCGACGTTCGGAGGGAAGCACTGCCCGAACTACGAGGAGTATCGCTGGCGGCTCCGAGGCGAACGCCTTTCACTCGACCTGGTGTCGGGTGGCTGTCGGGAGTACGCGAGCGTTGACATCGGGAACGGGGAATGGATCAGCGTCTCCTGAGCCGAGCGGAAGCGTTCCCTTGCTATCCTCGAACCTGTTCCCGGGAGGATGCCCGAGTGGCCAAAGGGAGCGGCCTGTAAAGTCGCCGGCGAAGCCTACGGAGGTTCGAATCCTCCTCCTCCCACCGACCGACCTACCCAACCGCCCGACCGACCGACGGGGTCCTCATGGCTGAGGCACCGTTGTCGACCAGGCTGACGGACGGCGCCGAAACCGGATCAATGAACAGTGAGTATCCGCCGGCGCCCGGGCGCAGGTCCCGCGAGGTGATGCACGACCCCGGCGCTCCGTGTCGTCTACAGTCGCGGGTTCATAGGGGTCTACGATGCCAACTTGCCTGGGTCGATACGTGAACCCTGAATCCGAAGGAGCAGCAACCATGTCGATCGTCCGCGTCCACAACTTCTCCATCTCGCTCGACGGTTTCGGGAGCGGCGAACCCCAGAGCCACGACGCACCGTTCGGCCACGCCGGCGAAAGACTGCACGAATGGATGTTCACGACCCGGTATTGGCGCGAAATGGTCGGCGAGCCCGGCGGCACCCGCGGCCTCGACGACGCCTTCGCGCGGCTGCACAACCCCGGGATCGGCGCCGAAATCATGGGTGCCGGGAAGTTCGGCTACCCAGGATGGCACGAGGATCGGGAATGGAAGGGCTGGTGGGGTCCCAACCCGCCGTTCCACACACCGGTCTTCGTCCTCACCCATCACACGCGTCCGCCCATCGAGATGGAAGGCGGGACGACGTTCCACTTCCTCGACGTGTCGCCCGCCGAAGCGCTTGAGACCGCTCGGGAGGCTGCGGGCGGACAGGACCTGCGCATCGGTGGAGGCGCCACCGTGATCCGAGACCTCCTCGCTGCGGGGCTTGTGGATCACTTGCACACCGTCGTCGTCCCCATCCTTCTCGGCCGCGGCGCTCAACTCTGGGACGGACTGGAGGGCGTCGAGAAGGACTACCAGGTCGAGGCCACCTCCTCACCCAGTGGGGTCACACACGTGACGTTCACCCGCGCGGGGGTCTGATCCGCCACCTCCCACGCACATCCAGTGGTCACACGACGGGAAGGAACCGTCGAGCTGGGTTGGGCCCACGCTTCCGGGTATCGGTATTTGTCGCGCGGCCTGATCAATGAAAGCGGAGCGATTCCACGATGGCCGTCAACTCGGCGTGGTCGGCGGCGCTGGTGCCCGGCGAATAGGTGGCATCGACGAGCAGCCGCTGTCCATCGACGTCCAAGATCCACAGCATGTCGACCTGGCCCGCAACCTGCTGGCACCGCTGGCCTTCCCCGTTGCCCAGCCAGCTGACGAAGGAGCGGAGTCCCTCGTACCTCTCCGCGTCGCACCCCTCGAATTCGGCGTCCCCTGTCACCACCCAATCGGTCCCAAGCTCTCCGCTCAGCTCCGGGTGATCGGTCAGCGCTACGCCGGGCACGAATAGTCGAGCTCAGGTGGTGAGCGAGTTCTGAGAACACTCCACCCACCTGCCACTTCTGAGTCCACTTGCACGCTCGGGGCGTTTCGAGGGTTCATACACCGACATGACCGAACCGATCGTCGTCGCGGACGCGGCCCTCGACGAGCTCGAGGCGTCCAGCACCTTCGAGACCTTCTACCAGGCAGAGGCTCGGACGCTGTTCCGGCGACTGTGGCTCGTGACCGGGAACCGCGCCGAGGCGGAGGAGCTGATGCAGGACGCGTTCCTCAGCGTGTGGGAGCGATGGAACCGCGTCGGCAGTATGGACGACCCGCGCGGGTACCTCTACCGAACTGCGATGAACCTGTTCCGCAAGCGGTACCGGCGCGCCGTGCTCTCCGTCCGCCGAACCGTTGGGCTCGCGCCATCGAACGACGACTTCTCCGACGCCGACGACCGGCACGTCGTCCGGCACGTCCTCGCGACGCTCCCGCCGCGGCAACGCGCGGCGCTTGTGCTGACCGAGATGCTCGGGTTCACGTCGAATGAGGCGGGGGACGCGCTCGGCGTCACCGACGCGACGATCCGCTCGCTGACGCGCCACGGACGCGACGCATTCCGCAAGGTGATGGAGGTCGATGATGCCTAGGATCGCGGATACGCTCGAACTCGAGAGCCGGACCGTCGACCTCGAGCAGGGCGACTTCGAACGGCTGCTCGGCCGACGCGAGCGCAAGCTACGCAACCGGCAGATCCGTGCGGGCGCCGTCGGCGTCATCGTGGCGCTCGCGATGGGGATCGCCCTTGTCCGCTCGCTGACGTCGGACGGCATCCCGGCGGATCCGCCCGTCGAGCCCCGGCCGGCGCCGGCGCCGGCGGGCTCCCTCGCGTACATCCTCGACGGCGACCTCTACGTCGCCGATCCGGACGGCTCGAACGCGGTCAAGATGGCAGACGGCCTCTCCGACGAGAACTGCGCATCCACCGAAGGATTCACGTACGGGGGAGAAGGATCGATGTGGTCGCCGGACGGAAGGTACCTCGCCTATCGCCGCTTTCACTGTTCCGGCCAGACCTCCGGAACAACGAAAGCGAACCAGGGGGACGTCGTGATCAGCGACGCGGCGGGCAACGTGCTCGCCACCTTCCCCGCCCAGGGGTGGGACATCGGGTGGTCGCCTGATTCCTCGCGGGTCGCCGTGTGGGACATCTTGTTCGAGACGGTCGGCGTCTACGGGGTCGATGGCACCCGACGCGCTCAGATCACGATGCCGTCCGGATGGCAACCGATCGGCGATCACGATCCGGCGTGGTTACGCGACGGCACATTGGCGGTTGACGACGTGGAGCTCCCGCTCGACGGCGCCGCGCCGGCGCGGCTCGACCTTGCACCATATAACGAGTGGCGAGACGACTACCTCGCCACGATAGGCCGACGCGTTGACTCGCCCGACGGATCGCAAACCGTGTACGGCGGCGGTCGTTCGCTGATGCTTGTGTCGGATGGCTCCGCATTGGTCACGCTGCTGACAGTCGAGCGTGGAACGTCCCTCGGGGTCATCGGGTTCTCACCGGAGGGTGACCGCATCCTCTTCTGGAGGGATGAGGACCAGGGAGGGGATCCTCAGAGAAGCGAGCTGTGGAGCATCAACGTCGACGGCTCCGACGACCGCCTCATCGTCGCCGGGACGATGGATGGGGACTGGTTCGTGCCCTCGGTGGTGTAGGACGAGGATGCTCTTCACGGGCTTACCGTCTCTTCGACGGCTGAGGCAGCACCGGGCAAAGGAGGTCTTCATGACTCACATATCAGCCACCACCGCAGCGGTCGTTGCACGATGAACGCCTCCGCGTCGATCACCATCACGCCAGTCCGCGTTGCCGACCTGCTCGCCGAGGGCGAGCGGATGCCGGTCTACGTGCACGTCATCGACCATCCCGATGCGCGTGTGCTGGTCGACACCGGTCTGACGGAGCTGCATCCGGCGGTGGCCGATCTCGATCCACGCCTCCTTCCATTGAGCGCGCAGGATTTCGACCTCGGCGGCATCGACGTGGTCGTCAACACGCACCTGCACTTCGACCACTGCGGCGGCAACCACCTCTTCGCCGGCAGGCCGATCTACGTCCAGCGCCGGGAGCTCGGCGACGCGCGCAGCGAGGACGACTACACCATCCGGGAGTGGGTCGACGCGTCCGGCGTGCGGTATGTGCCGGTCGACGGCGAGCTCGAGCTGCTGCCCGGGCTCCGGCTCGTCCCGGCGCCGGGCCACACGCGAGGCCTGCAGGTCGTCGTCGTCGAGACGGGCGAGCGCCCGATCGTCATCGGTGGGGACGTGGCGGTTTGGTTCGGCGAACTCGATGAGCCGCACACTGAAGGCCAGCTGCTGGTGCGCGCGCTCGACCCTGAGCTGGTCTGGCTCGCGCACGAGCACGAGCCGTGGCGACCCCGCACCGTCGAAGGCATCACGCCGACGGAGGAGCGATAGCGCTACGCGCGCCGAAGTTCGAGCACAGGGATGATCCGGAGTCCGTCCGTTTGGCGTTCGTACTCGGCGAAACCCGGGTAGCGCCGGGCCTGCTCTGCGTAGATGCGATCGCGCTCATCGCCGATCACGTCGCGGACGGTCACGTCGTACGTCTCCGTTCCCCGTTCGACGCTGCCTTCACCGGCGGCTGCCAGGTTGTAGTACCAATCTGGGTTGATGGGTGCTCCACCTCGGGTTGCGAATACGTAGATGACGTTCGGATCATTGTCGTGCGCCAGGTACATCATCGGGGTGACGTACTCCTGCCCGCTCTTCCGGCCAAGGTGATGCACGAGGACCAGCGGAGCGCCCTCGAACGTCCCGCCGACCTTGCCCTCGTTCGCTCGGAACTCCTCGATGGTTTGCGCGTTCCAATCGCTCATGTCGAACTCCTGTCGTTCACGTGCACCGAGCGACGCCTTGTATCTCACTCACGCGATCCGGGCCTCTAACGCAGGTGATCCTGTGAGGTGCGCCGACAGGAACCGTCCGGCTCTCTCCAGCGCCTCGACCGCTTCCTCGAGGATCGGGTGATACGCCTGGAAGACGTGGGGCACCCCGGGAGTGATGTCGAGGGTGATCTCGACGTCGGCGCTGGCGGCCACACCGGCCAGGCGGATCGCGTCATCGAGGAGCACCTCGTGCGATCCCGCCTGGATGATCAGCGGCGGCAGGCCGGAGAGCTCGGCGAAGATGGGGCTGATCAGGGCGAGGCCGGCATCTTGGCCTGCCGTGTAGTCGGTGACCCGGGCGCGCAGCCCCTCTGGGCTGAGCAGCGGGTCGACCTCGCGCTTGGATTCCATGGTCGAGCCGGCCAGGGTGAGATCGGCGTACGGCGACATGACGAAGGCCGCGGCCGGCAGGGGCAGCCCGTGGTCGCGGGCGTTGACCAGGGTGGCGATGGCGAGTCCGCTGCCGGCGGACTCTCCCGCGAAGACGATGTCCGATGGAGCGATGCCGTCATCGAGGAGGGCCTCGTACGCCGCAAGGGCGTCGTCGACCGCGGCCGGATACGGGTGCTCGGGTCCGAGCCGGTAGTCGACGGAGATGACCTTGGCGTCCGTCCGCCGGCCGACCTGGGAGGCCAGGTCGGCGACGAGGAAGGCATCCCCCAGCACGTAGACGCCGCCGTGGAAGTAGAGAACGACATGTCGGGGTTCGACCCCGTCGACCGTGATCTCGGCACTGGGGACACCGCCCAGCGTGGACGGGGTGACGGTCACCTCGGCAGGAAGCGGCTGCGCCGACAGCAGCTCTTTCAGGAGTCGCCGTTGCTCGCCGACGTCGCTGTCGGCGGGGAAGGCCGACTGTCGCAGGATCGCGTCAAGGGTCTGTCGCTGCTCGAAGCTCATCGATGATCTCCCTCGGTTGCGGCGGTCTCGACGGCGCTCATGGGTGCACCTGCAGGCCGATCCCACGGTTGAGTCGCATCGACTCCATCAGCCAGAACGCGACGTCCGGGGTGAACACGTCCGCGGCTGCGAGCACGCCCGTGTACTTCTCGATGACGGGCGCGGCCGTCGCCTCGCCCACCGCATTCAGGTAGGCCTTCACGGCGCCCCACATGTTCCCGACCGCGCCGTACTTCTGGAAGTAGGGAGTCGGATCGACGGTGGCGAGGGCAGTCTTCGCGCTGGCCTCGAGGTCCGTCATGTATTGCTGGTGCAGGGTGACGTCCTCGCGCTTGCCGAGCCGGCCCAGGTGACCGCTGATGAGGGTCTTCCAGGGATAGGTCAGGGCGGTCGCCGGCATGGACAGGTATCCCGGGATGTCGTCGGATAGGTTGACGACGTACACGGGCACCCAGCCCACGTTCACGATGTCGACCATCATCAGGGCGTCGTGCTCGGGGAAGTGGATGATGCTGTTGTCGGGCGTGTGGTTGGCACCGTGCCAGGCGAGCTCGATCCGCTCGCCGCCGATCTCCAGGGTCCGGCGATCGCTGAAGGTTTCCTCCGGCGCCGGCCGGGCCGGGTCGTCGTCCCGGAGCAGGAGCCGCCGGGTCTCCTCGTGCCCGATGCGGACGACCTCCTTGCCGAACAGCGACGACGCGCCGACATGGTCCGCGTGATGGTGGGTGTGGACCAGGTGCGTCACCTCGTTGCTCACGCCATTGGCCTGGGCGATCTCGTCGATCGCGCGCTGGAGGTTGTGCCCGATGCTCGGCGGAGCATCGAAGAGGACCACGCCGTCCGACGTGGTCAGGAACGCGGCTTGGTAGACGCCGTCCGTGACCCAGTAGAGGTTCCGCTCGACGCGTCCGACGTGGTAACCCTGCTCGTTGACGGCAGGGCCGAACGACGCGGGCGGGATCGGAGCGTAGTCCGGAAGAGCCGTGTCGGCTGTCGTTCCTTGCGCACTCATCGGTTCTCCTCCCTCCGTGGGTTCCTGAGATGGGCTCTCCCACGGCAGCGATGAAGATCCTCGCGGCCGAGGTCGGCACTCGAATCCCCGATCTCCTTAGTCCCGAACAGATCTGGCCTCAGCCGCTACTGTCGGATGATGCTCATCGAGCGGCCGCCACGGGTCGGGGTCCAGGGAGAGCACCTGTTTGGACGGAAGCGCGAGCGTGCGGTGCTCGACCGGCTGCTCGAGGGGGCGCGTGGCGGAGACGGCGGCGTCTTGGTGGTGCACGGCGAGCCGGGCGTGGGCAAGACCGCTCTGCTCGAGTACGCGATCGAGGCAGGCCATGGGTATCGCGTCGCCAGAACCAGCGGGGTGGAAGGGGAGATGGAGCTCCCGTTCGCCGCGCTCCAGCAGCTGTGCTCGTCGTTCCTCGAGCTTGCGGAGAGGCTCCCGCAGCCACAGCGCGATGCTCTCGACATCGCCTTCGGCCTGAACGCAGGAATGCCCCCGAACCCGTACCTCGTTGGACTGGCGGTCCTCGGGCTGTTGTCGGAGGCTGCCGGGGACGGGCCGCTGTTGACCGTCGTCGACGACGCGCAATGGCTCGACGCTGGGTCGGCGCGCGCACTCACGTTCGTCGCCCGGCGACTCTTCGCGGAGAAGATCGCGCTCGTGTTCGCGACGCGCGAGCTCGGCAACGCGCTCACGCGCCTCCCGGAGCTCCGCGTCGAGCCGTTGGGGCACCGGGATGCGAGGTCGCTGTTGGAGTCCAGCTTGCCGGCGCCACTGGATGAGCGCGTGCTCGACCGGATCGTGGACGAGACGGGCGGGAATCCACTCGCGCTGCTCGAGCTGCCGCGCGGGCTGACGCCGACGCAGCTCGCGGGCGGCTTCGGGCTGCCCGCCAACGTGCCTCTCTCGGCGAGTATCGAGGAGAGCTTCACGCGACGCCTGGCGGCTCTTCCCTACGAAGCGCGACGTTTCTTGCTCGTGGCGGCGGCCGACCCGGTGGGCGATCCGGCATCGATCAGACGTGCCGCGGAGCTCCTCGGCATCCCCGAAGCGACGGCGGGCGCCGTCGAATCGGAGGGCCTGCTGGTGTTCGGTTCCAGGGTCGTCTTCCGCCATCCGCTCTTCCGATCCGCGGCGTATCGAGCATCCGGGGTCAGGGAGCGGCGCGAGGCTCACCGGGCTCTCGCCGAGGCAACGGATCCGGATATCGATCCAGATCGCCGGGCGTGGCACCGGGCCCAGGCGGCGGCAGTGCCCGATGAAGAGGTAGCCGCGGAGTTGGAACGGTCAGCGGCACGTGCGCAGGGACGGGGCGGCTTCGCTGCCGCCGGGGTGTTCCTCGAGCGCGCGGCTGCGCTGACGTCGGATCCCTCGAGGCGCGCAGAACGCGCCCTTGCCGCGGCGCAGACGAACTTCCAGGCCGGCGCTCTCGATCACGCGCGAGACCTGCTCTCCGCGGCTCACACCGGCATCCTCACCGACCTCGAGCTCGCGCGCGCCGACCTGCTGCGCGCGCAGATCACGTTCGTCGCGACGCACGGCAGCGACGCACCGCCGCTCCTTCTGGAAGCGGCCCGGCGGCTCAGCTCGCTCGATCCGCCCCTCGCCCGGGAGACCTACCTCGATGCATGTTCCGCGGCCCTGTTCACGGGCCGCCTCGCCCGACCAGGCGAGAGTGCGCTGGACATCGCGCGAGCCGCACGAACGGCGCCGGCGCCTGGCCGCAAGCCCCGCGGGCCCGACCTGTTGCTCGACGCCCTGACCACGTTATTGACCGGTCGCTACGAGGCTGCCGTGCCGATGCTTCGCCGCGCCGCGGGTGCCTTCGGCACCGATAGATCTGCGACCGAGCAGATGCGCTGGATCTGGCTCGCGACCATCGCATCGGTGCAACTCTGGGACGACGCGACGTGGGAGGCGTTGTCGGAGCGGCACATCCGGATCGCCCGCAAGACCGGAGCACTCGGTGATCTCCCTCTTGCCCTCACGCAGCGCATCTACCTCCATCTCCTCGCAGGCGAACTGGATGCGGCGGCGTCGCTCGTAGAGGAGATCCAACGGGCGACGGACACGACAGGCAGCGATCTTGCTCCGTACGGCGCTGTGGGACTCGCCGCCCTCCGCGGTCGCGAGGCTGAGGGCACCTATCTGATCGAACGGACCCGGGCAGAGGTGACGTCGCGCGGCGAAGGCATCGGACTCTCTGTGCTCGGCTGGGCTGCGGCGGTCCTCCATAACGGCCTCGGCCGGTACGAGGAGGCGCGCGAAGCCGCTCTCGGCGTCGCCGCGCAAGACCTCAACCCTTCGATGTGGGTGATGCCCGAGGTGGTCGAGGCGGCGGTCCGGGCGGGAACCCCCGAAGTGGCCGAGGACGCCCGTCGGCGGCTTGGCTCGATCGCTCGAGCCAGCGGCACGGACTGGGTCGTCGGGATCGCATCTCGCTCGGAGGCGCTCCTCGCCGAGGGGCCGGCGGCGGAGCGCCTGTACCTCGAAGCGATCGACCGGCTCGGTCGAACCCGTATCACTGTCGATCTGGCGCGTGCCCACCTCCTGTACGGCGAATGGCTGCGGCGTCAGCGCCGGCGCTTGGACGCGCGTGTGCAGCTGCGCCTCGCGCACGAGCGATTCTCCGACTTCGGGATGGACGCCTTCGCTGAGCGGGCGAGGATCGAGTTGCTGGCGACAGGCGAGCATGCCCGCAAGCGCACCGTCGACACTTCCCACCAGCTCACGCCGCAGGAGGCGCAGATCTCACGCCTCGCGGCACAGGGCAATACCAACCGAGAGATCGCCGCTCAACTGTTCATCAGCCCGAGCACGGTCGAGTACCACCTCCGGAAGGTGTTCCGGAAGCTCGATGTGAAGTCACGCACCCAGCTCGCAAGCCGCATCTCGTGAGAGAAAGGATGGACGAACCATGCCGATGATCGATGTCTACGCCGCCGCCGGCACGTTCGGTGACCAGCATGCCTTGACTCAGAAGCTGGCTACCGAATTGATGACGATCGAGCAGGTGCCCGATATCCCGATGTTCCGCAAGAACACGGCGGCCTTCGTTCACGAACTACCGTCGTCGAGCCTCTCGAACGTCGACGGAGACAGCACCTACGTGCGCGTCCAGGTCCTCACGAACGCCGGCGCCCTCGATCGCGACAAGCAGCTCGCGGTCGTCAGCCGACTCACCGCTCTCGTCGCTGAGGCCGCCGGTGATCCCTCGCTCGCTGACCGGACCTGGGTCCTTCTGACGGAGGCGTCCGACGGTGGGTGGGGGCTCACAGGGCACGCCAACACGAACGAGGAACTCGTCGCTGCGGCTCGTGCGCAGATCGCCGAACTGCAGGCCAAGAACCCGAAGGACTGAACGCAGCCGAGGGATCATGAGCGAGACAGACGCTGCGCGCCGCGCGTCCCCGCTTCCGGGAAGGGATCTGAACGCGGTTCGGATCAACCGAGCGAGATGTCCTGCGCCGCAGGTGTGGGTACTACCCTCCCGGCGGGCCTGTCCGTTCAGGGTCGGTCCCTGGGACCGACACCTTGCCGATCGGGCCCTGGGACGGGCCCGGCGTCGCGGCAGCCTGGGCGTCGGTCGCAGTGATCACGGGCGCGCTCCTCGTCCGGCGACAGGACGTCTGATCAGCCCGGCGGGGAGGAGTTCACTCCCAATCGACGGCGTAGACCGGTGCCCACGGCAACGCGTCCACTTCCGGCACGGAGATCATCGGCCGCCGGCCCCCCCTGACCTCGCGAAGCACGTGATCGCGGTGTGCCGGAGGGACGAGGAAGCTGATCCGCCAACCCCTCACGGCGTCGTAACCACGCCCCACCAGGAGGTTGCGGCCGTCCCGCGAGGTGCCCACCTGTTCGACCGTGACGTTCAGGATCCGCATCGTGCTCACCCTATGTCGCGGGAGGAAGCCGGGCTAGCCGGCCGACGCAGTGCTCGTGGAGGTCGGGCTCGGTGGGCTCGGGTGCCGTGAGCGTCACGCGCTGGTCCTGGGCGCGGCCAAGGCCGCCGCGTGGGACTAAGACGGATCTGCCCCCAAGGGCGTCAGCCTGCTGTTGGGTACCCTCCTCAACCTGTGGGAAGTCCACGGAACGACCGGAAACCGTGAGGTGA
Source organism: uncultured Actinomycetota bacterium (assembly GCA_963750945.1). GTDB lineage: Bacteria > Actinomycetota > UBA4738 > UBA4738 > HRBIN12 > JAJNBA01. The sequence continues at coordinate 117,947 of CAVVSH010000004.1, forward strand.
GGGAGTTTCGAGAACACCCCACCACTAACGAACCAACACCCGTGCGTTCTTGGCGTCCACGCTCGTCCCTGCAACCCTGGAGGTGCGTCCATGCCCCCACTCGTTCCCCGCGACTCCTACGCCGCCCTCGAGCGATGCACGTATCTCAACCAAGCCTCCCTCGGCCTGATCCCGATCCCTGCCCTCGAGGCGATGCACGCCTTCATGGAGCGGACGGCGCAGCACGGGAACCTCTACCTCAGCGATCAACAGGAGGCCGAGGTCCTCGATGGCGTCCGCTCGGCCGGCGCCGAGCTGCTCGGGACCACCCCCGATGCCGTCGCGATCGTCGGGGGTGCGAGCGAGGGCCTCGGTCAGATCGCGTCGCTGCTCGAAGCGGATCGCGGGACCGTCGTGTTGGTGGCAACGGATTTCCCCAGCGTGACCTACCCGTGGCTGGCAGCGGCCCAACGTCGTGAGATCGAGCTCCGTTTCGTCGAGGACCGCCCCGATCGAGACCTCACGCACGATTTCATGGACGCGATCGATCCGACGACGTCCGTGGTGGCGTTCGGCGCCGTTCAGTATGCGACTGGCTCTCGGATCGAGGTCGGTCAGGTGGCCGCGCGCGCTCACGACGCCGGCGCTCGTGTGGTGGTGGACGCGACGCAGCTCGCCGGGGCCGGCCTCGTCGATATGACCCGCTGGGGCGCGGATGCCGTGGTCACGAGCGGGTACAAGTGGCTGTCGAGCCACGGCGGTGTGGCCCTGCTCGCGGCCGCTCCTGACCTCCGCGATCGTCTCCCTCAGATCGTCGGCTGGAAGGGAGCCGACGACCCGTTCGCGTTCGACGCTCGAACGCTCAGACTCGCCAACGACGCACGACGCTTCGAACTGTCGACGATGTCGTACGCGTCCGTGGTCGGACTCGAGTCGTCCATGGCCATCTTGTCGTCGGCCGGCTTCGATCGCATCGCGCGACATGCCGCCAACCTGGCGGCGCGACTCGTCGATCGGGTCGAAGGACTCGGCTGGCGCCCGTTCCGGTCGCTCGGTGATCCGGGAGCTTCGCCCCATATCGTATCGTTGCGGCACGCCCGACACCGCCCTGACGTGACGGCCGCACGCCTCGCATCCGAGCATCGGATCATCTGCGGGGGTCGAGGGGACGGACTCCGGATCTCCCTGCACGCGTACAACGACGAAGCCGATGTCGACCGACTCGCCGAGGCCTTGCGAGAGGCCTAGCGCTGGAAGGGTGGCGGATCCATGTCAACGGTAGAGACGCAGCACGAGAAGGGATCCACCTTCCGAGCGATGCACGCGGGCGATCCGTTCGTGATCCCGAACCCGTGGGATGTGGGGTCGGCCCGCGTCCTCGAGGCACTCGGCTTCACCGCCCTCGCGACGACGAGTTCGGGCTTCGCCTTCACTCTCGGGCTCGTCGACGGACGGGTCACGCTCGACCAGATGGTCCAGCACGTGGCGGCCGTCGACGCGGCGACGGATCTTCCCGTCTCCGCCGACCTCGAGAACGGCTATGGGCCGGACCCTGCGGACGCGGCCGAGGCGATCCGGCGGGTCGCGAGTGCCGGGGCGGTCGGAGGTTCGATCGAGGACTTCGACCGGCAGAGCGGCCAGCTCTACGAGATCGGCCACGCCGTGGAGCGGATCCTCGCTGCAGTCGAGACCGCACACGGCGTCGCCTTCCCCTTCACGCTCACCGCCCGTGCGGAGAACCACATCCGTGACAACCCCGACCTCGCCGACACCATCCGGCGGCTCGGATCGTTCGCGGAGGCCGGCGCCGATGTCCTCTATGCCCCGGGGCTGGGGACCATCGAGGAGATCCGTGCGGTGTGCGATTCGGTCTCCAGGCCCGTCAATGTTCTCGCCGTACCCGGGTTGTCCGTCGCCGAGATCGTGGACGCTGGAGCGCAGCGGATCAGCGTGGGGGGTGGCCTCACCTGGGTCGCCGTCAAGGCGTTCGCGGACGCGGCCGGCGCGATCCTCGACCGCGGGGATGTCTCCGCCCTCTCCGCGCGGGTTCCCCTGGACGTGTGGTTCGCCGATCGATCGGTGTTTCCGGATCCGTAGCAGGGACCGCCGGGCGTCATGCGAGCTCGAAGAGACCTGCTCTATGCTCGGAAGATGCGATCGTCGTGTGGCAAGCCGTGCCCCGCGAAGGCGAGTTGACGTCGTCGCTCGAGACGGAATGGCAGTTCGACGCTGTCCACCTGGCGCCGGTCCAGCGATGGTTAGCTCAACACGCTGAGGGAACGATCCGGGTCGAACCCGCCGGGACGCGGAGCCTGGTCGACACGTACCTGGACACATCCGACCTCCGGATCCATCGGGCGCAGCGGTCCCTCCGTCTGCGAAGGATGGGCCGCGAGACCGAGATCACGCTGAAGACACACGCTCCCGCGGTCGCTGGGGTGCGTTCTCGTGAGGAGATCACAGAGCGGCTACCCGTTCCGGACGTGGTCGCGCTCGGGACCGACGGCGAGGTCGGTTGGCGGGTTCGGGCCCTCATCGGGCGTCGTCAACTCACCGAACTCTTCGAGGTCCGCACGCGACGCCAAGTCTTCACGCTGCAGAACGGTGCGCTGCGTGCGGGCGAGGTAGTGCTTGATCGGACCGTGATCGGCATCGGTCCACGGCTCGAACCGGCACGGTTGCGACGGGTGGAGGTTGAGGTCACGGATGCAACGAAACCCGAGATCGCCGCGTTCGTCGAGCGTCTTCGGAAGGAGTGCGGGCTCCAGCTCGCTACTCATACGAAGTTCGAGGCCGGGTTCCTCGCTCGCGGACTCGAGAGCCCGCTCGCACGAGACCTCGGGAGCACGTCGTTCGACCTGCACAGCTCTACAGGGGACCTGGCGTTCGCGGTGCTTCGGGAACTCTTCGTCGAGATGCTCGCGCACGAGCCGGGTACGCGACTGGGGGAGGATCCTGAGGAGCTCCACGGGATGCGGGTGGCGACGCGGCGGCTCCGCGCCGTCCTGGGGATCTTCGAACCGGCGCTCCCGGTCAGGTCGAGCCGGCTCCGGGCGGATCTCGGATGGCTGGGTCAGGTCCTCGGCGCGGTTCGAGATCTGGATGTGGGGATCGGGCAACTTCGTGAAGGGGCGGATGAAGGGGCCGGTGGTGAAGACGTCGGTGCATTCGATGCGCTGATCGGTGTGCTCGAGTCGCGCCGCAGCGACGCACACGCCATGCTCCTGGAGGCGTTGGATGCTCGCCGGTACGATCGGTTGGTCGACGGCTTCGCGGCGTTCCTCGCCCACGGACCCCTTCGGCGCTCCGCCGCTTCGACTGCGCCCGCGGCAGGGACCGTGCCGGGGATCGCGATCGAGCGGTACCGCAAGGTCCGGAAGCAGGGTCAGCGGCTCGATGCGCGCTCCGAGCCCGGTGAGTTCCACGTGCTGCGCATCCGGTGTAAGCGACTGCGGTACACGCTCGAAGCTGTTGCGGAGCTCTACGGTAAACCCGCTCGCGTGATGAGCCGGCGTCTGATCGCGCTCCAGGATGCACTCGGGTCTTATCAGGACGCCATCGTCGCGAGCCAGCGGCTCAAGTCGTTGGCGATCGATGATGGGCAGGACCTTCCGCCCGCCACGGTGTTCGCGATGGGCGAGCTGACCGCTCGGTACATGGATCGGGCAGAGCGGCTGAGGTCCGAATTCCCTCCGCTGTTCCGCAAGCTCGCAGGGCCCTGGAGGGACCTTCGTCGGGTGATGGAGGCCGCTGCACCCGAGATCCCCTCGACCCGAACGTCACCGAGCGGTCGATCCCTTGCCAGGCGACCCTTGGGGGCGGCGGAGCTGGTCGAGCCAAGTGAGTAGGCCCATGTCGTCGAGCGCCTCTAGCCGCTCGGCGGAAAGGGTCCCATCCCTGGTCCGGCCCATCAACGTATGGTTCTGTCGTCCGGGAGAGGGAGAGACTGTGGCCGGAGGCAAGGCGCGCCTACCACCACGGTGGTTCATCGTGACCTTCTGGCACGGGCACCGACTGTTCGTCCGGGCCACCGGGGGGCGCAAGGGGCTGTGGCGTCCGCGCCCGAGGAAGTATGGCGCCCTGCGTCTCACCACGAGGGGCCGGCGCAGCGGCGAATCGCGGAGCGTGATCGTCGGCTACTTCGAGGACGGGCCCAACCTGGTCTCGATGGCCATGAACGGCTGGGGGGCGGCCGAGCCCGCCTGGTGGCTGAACCTGCAGGCCCATTCCGACGCGGTCGTCGAGCTCGCCGGTGGGATCCGGCGCGAGGTGCTCGGCAGGGCCGCGGTCGGCCAGGAGCGTGAACAGCTGTGGCAGCGCTGGCGCGAGATCGACAAGAACCTCGACGGCTACGCTTCGCGCCGCCCGAACGAGACTGCGGTCGTCGTCTTCGAGCCTCGCTGAGCGGCGTCAGTAGCCGGCGGTGCTCCCGAAGTCGATCGGGATGCACGCGCCCGTGATGGGGGCCGCCTCGGGCGAGGCGAGGTAGACGATCAGCGCGGCGATCTCCTCGGGCCGGATGAATCGAGCGCGGTCCTTCTGCGGATAGTTCGCGAGCAGCGAGGCGAGGTACCCCTCGGGATCGTCGCCGCCGTAGTCGCGCGCCTGACCCGCGAGCATCGGCGTGTCGACGTCGTTCGGGCAGACGGCGTTCACGCGGACGCCCTTCGGGGCCAGCTCGAGCGCGAGCGATCTGGTGAGGAGCGAGACCCCGCCCTTCGACGCGTTGTAGATGGCGGTCTCGACCGTGCCGACCAGACCGGCGTCGGACGAGAGGTTGACGATGCAGCCTTCCGTCCGCTCGAGGTGCGGGATCGCGAAGCGGCAGGCGAAGAACGTGCCCTTCAGGTTCACGTCGATCGTGCGGTCCCACTCCTCCTCGGTCATCTCGGCGGTGGGACCCTCGACCCAGACGCCGGCGCAGTTGACGAGCACGTCCAGCCGGCCTTGGCGCTCGACCGTCTCGGCGACCATCCGCTCGCAGTCCGCGACGACGGTGACGTCGGCAACCACCGTGTCGGATGCCGATCCGAGCTCGGCCAGGGTCTTGGCGGATCGATCGGCGAGGATGACGGTGTCGCCGGCTGTGGCGAACTGCTCCCCGGTCGCGCGGCCGATCCCGCCCGCCCCGCCCGTGATCAGCACGACCCTCGCCACCATCCGCCCCCTTTCTCAGCCGGCTGGGGTCAGGCCGACCAGGTCGGCACTCACCTGCCAGAGTCGCGCCGCCACGGCCTGGTCGTAGCTGCGCTTCGACGACGTCTTGGCATGGCTGTTCGCGAAGAAGCGGCCCGACACATCCTCGAGGTCGGGATCGGAGGCCAGGTGGATGGACGTCGCGGCGCCTCGAGCCGGGGTCTTCATGAACGGCATCAGGAAGGGGATGAGTACCCGCTGGATCCGGCGGGGGTCCTCGGCTCCGAACGACGTGCGCACCACGCCGGGATGGAGCGCATTGGCGGTCACGGAAGTGCCCTGCAGTCTCCTCGCCAGCTCGTAGGTGAACAGGACGTTGGCCAGCTTGGACTGGTTGTACGCCTGCGAGCCCGAGTAGGACCGTTCGCCCTGGAGGTCGTCGAAGTCGATCTGCCCCATCGCCTGGGCGTTGGAGGAGACCGTGACCACTCGGGCCGGGGCGCTCTTCGTCAACCGGTCGAGGAGCAGGTTGGTGAGCAGGAACGGCGCGAGATGGTTGAGGGCGAAGGTGTGCTCGAGCCCGTCGGGAGTGACGTGCCGGGTATCCCAGTAGCCGCCGACGTTGTTGATCAGCACATCGAGCCGGGGAATGGTCCGGAGCACCTCGGCAGCCAGCCGCCGCACCTCCGACTGGGAGGAGAGGTCCGCGATGAACACGTCCACGTGGCCGTCGGCGGCGGCGCGGATCTCGCGAGCAGCGTCCTCGGTGCGCTCGCGGTCCCGGCCGGTGATCGCGAGACCCGCACCCATCGTCGACAGACCGAAAGCGGTCGCCTTGCCGATGCCTCCGCTGCCGCCGGTGACCAGCACCGTCTTGCCGGCCATCGGAAGCGGACGTGCACTCGGCCGTACCTGTGTGTCGTTCGTTGCTCGCATGGCGCTCCCTTCCGATCGTCAGAGGATCAACGCGACACCCATGGCCAGAAGCCACAGGGACCACGCCACGTACAGGATGGGGATCGCCGTCCCTGCGAGCGCCCAGCCACGTTCCTCGTCGCGCCCCAGGAACTCTGCCGACCCCACGATCAATCCCGCGCCGACGACGACGCCGGCCCATCCCATCCAGGCTGGAAGCAACTCCGTTCCGACGACGGCGGCGCCGGTCAGTACGGACCACAACCCGGTGAAGAGGTACCCGAGGTGCTCACCCACCCCGACGCCGAGGTACTGGTGCATGGCACGGAACACGGCGAGCGTTACCTCCCGGTCCGCGCTTCCGACCGCAGGATCCGCGTTCCTGCGGGCGAGCGAGGGGACGAGATAGACCCAGCGCAAGAGTCCGAGCATCTGCACGAGCCCGGCGAGGACGCCGATGGTCACCGCGAGTGGGACGACCCCGGTGAACCCGAGGGTCTGGCCGAGCAGCACGACGGCCGGGATCAGGAGGAGACCGGAGAGCACGAACATCCACCACAGGAGGATCAGGGACGATCCCCCGGCGCGGAACCGCTCGAGGATCTCGGTCGCAGGTCTCCTGAGGATGTCCGGGTAGTCGAACCGCTTCCCGAGCAGCGCGAAGGTCGCGTTGAACCACAGCGGAGCGACGATCAGGAACACGCCGGCCGCGACCTCGACGTTCATCGAGGACCGGGGGTGCGATCGCCGGCGATCACGAGGCTGCGGGCTTCGCTCCCCGCATCCCTGCCATCAACAGGAGTCCGGTCAGGATCGCGAACACCACGGCTCCCGACGCCCCGAAGACGGGGAACCGCTCATCGATGTTCCTCGAGATCACGTAGGAGCTCACGAACCAGCCGAGCGCCCAGGCAAGCGGGGTCGCGACGATCCACACGAGCCACAGGGAGAACGTGTCTCGCAGCATGAGACCCTGGGCGATCCCGACGAATGCTCCCGAGATCGCACCCATGATCAGGAGCTGGGGCCGGCCTACCTCGTAGCCAACGGCTGCGGCACCAACGGCCAGGCCGACGGCGAGTCCGACGCTGGTCGCCGCGATCCATCCGGGGCCGACATCGAGACGCCGACGGAGGAACAGCCACTGGGCCAACCCGATACCGGCACCCGCCAACGCCCCTCCCAGCAGCGCCGGCGTCACACCATCCACAGGGCCGGCAACGATGCTCCCGAGATAGCCCGCGAGCGGGATGCCGAGGACGCACAACCCCACCCACGTGAAGAAAGGCTTCATCCCCGTGGATCGGGGTGACTGGCGAACTGCCGGACGTGCTTCTGTGACAGCGGCGGCGCTCATCGGCGCTCCTTCCGGTCGATGAACCTTCCCAGCAAGGGAACGTGTCCCTGGGTCGGGTCCTGGTCGTCAACCGCTGCGACGGAAGCGAGCGTTCGAGGAGCACCAGATAACGCACCGCTGTTGGCGTGTATCGCCACCGTAACACCCTCGCGCCGCCTGCGCCGTCTTCGAACCCTGCTGGCGGGGAATCACCGGGCGGAATAAGCTGCATCGGTTCGTACACGACGTGCCTGTCTGGGGGTCTGAGGAGGGTTTGAATGCTTCTCGCGCGTAGCTTCACCGGGTCCGTGCCGTTGCTCGCCTACCAGATCGGGACGTTCACCGTGTTGTTCATCGTGCTCGGGGTCGTGCTCACGGGCTACGCGATCTACTGGTTGATCTTCAAGGTGGGCAAGGAGGACTAGCCCCTCCCTCAGGGGTCCACGCGCCTTCTCGCCGCCGCTACATCGCGGCGGGCGGGGGAGTGCCGTGCATGCCTCCCGCGGAGACCTCCCAGCGGTTGTAGCGCTCGATCTCGTAGGTCCTGTTGACCTGGAACTGGAACAGCATGCCCAGAGCGGCAACGACGGCGAAGATGATCAACCAGAGCGGATGGTCGTCCAGCACCATCTTCGCGCCGTTCTCCGCGAGGATCTCCGGTGTCGCGGACGTGAACAGGAACAGGAACGTCCCCACGATCGTCCAGGCGCCGAGCAGCGCGGTCGAGACGATCACGATCGCCTTCTGGAGGTTCAGCACGATCGCGGCGATCGCGAAGAGGACGCCGACGACTACGCCGACGATCCAGACGATGACGTCGAGGTCGGCGCCGAACAATCCGAAGAATCCCGCCACGAGGCCGTACCCGAGCGAGCCCGCCGCGATCGCGACGGCGAAGGACCAGAACAGGTAGGAGAGCAGCGCGAACAGAAGCCCGGCGAAGAACCCAACCACCCAGCTCGTCGTGGTCGAGAGGAACCCGTCACCGAACAGCGCCTGGACCGAATGCGCTCCGAACGACAGCCCGAAGAAGAACCCGTAGATCGGCAGCAGGATCAGGAAGAGCCGATACCCCCCGAACGCGATGAGGCTGCCCAGGAACAAGAGGATCCCTCCAGCCAGGAGGGTTCCGAGGACCGATCCATCCATGAGATCACTCCCTGGTCGAGCGGCCGTGGCCGCGTCCGCGGTTCATCGTCGGAATCGTGACACCCGAAAGGACCGTGGGCCAGTACCTACCGCAAGACGTGGATCGGTCGCACCAGGGCGCGGAGAGCCTCTTGAGAGCAGTCAGCTCTCCTTCGCGTAGTTGGTCGCGCCGAACCAGTCGATGACGATCGCCGGCTCATCGCCGACAACCCAAGCGTCGTGCCCGCTGGGGAGGGACGTCACGTCGCCCGGACCGGCCACGAACTCCGTCCCGTCGTCCATGCGGATCCCGAGCTGCCCGCTGACGTGGTACTGGAAATGCGGCGCCTCGCAGCTCTCGGTCTTGGCGATCGGCTTCACGTCGTTCGACCACCGCCAGCCGGGCTCGAAGACCAGTCGCCCCACCTCGTCGCCGCTGACCATGACGATCTCCGCATGGCCGTTGGGGAACGGTCGATCCTCGTCCGGGGACCGGAACGTCTTGTGGGTCGTCTCCTGCATCGCTGCCTCCCCCTCTCGTCCACGAGTCGCCATCGCTCGCGGCCTGCGGTAGTCTTATCTACTAGTAGGTCAGAAGTCAAATCTACTAGTAGGTCAGGATCGACCCGGGATAGGATGCGCGGATGGCAGGCACTCGACCGCAGCGAGGGCAGGACACGTCGACGAGGATCCTCGATGTCGCCGAGCGTCTCGTCCAGGTCCGTGGGTTCAACGGCTTCAGCTACGCGGACGTGGCGGCTGAGCTCGAGATCACCAAGGCGAGCCTGCACTACCACTTCGCCGGCAAGGCAGAGCTGGGGGAGGCGCTCATCCAGCGGTACGCGACCCGTTTCAGCGCGGCGCTTGCCGAGATCGAGGCCAGTCCCATCGACGCGCCGGCCAAGCTCGACGCCTACGCGAAGCTCTACGCGGACGTCCTCCGCGGCAAGCGGATGTGCCTCTGCGGGATGCTGGCGGCCGAATACCGAACGCTCCCCAAGCCGATGCAGAACGCGGTGATCCGGTTCTTCGACGAGAACGAAGCATGGCTCGAGGCGGTCCTGGTCCAGGGACAAGAAGAGGGAACATTGGAGTTCGCGGGATCGCCGAGCGACGCCGCTCGGATGATCGTCAGCGCCCTCGAAGGTGCCATGCTCGTCTCGCGCCCCTACGGGGACCCCGCCCGATTCCAGGCGACTGCAGTCCGACTGTTCGCGAGCCTCACGAAGTCGTCCTCCGCGACGGAGCTCGCCGGGTTTCGCTGAACCGCTTCAGAACTTCCCGAAGAGGTCGCTCTGGGGATCGAAGAACCCGCCGGCCGGGCGGGCGTGGGCGTGCCAGTGGTCGGGGATCCTTCTTCGCTCCGGGTCGATCCAGTAGCCATCGGTCCCGTAGCGATCCCCGGCGATGCGTTCGAGATGACCGAGCAAGGTCGACTCGAGGTCCGTATCGGGGAGCCCGTGGGTGCGCCACACCACCATCGGTGTTCGGCAGACGAGGCACTCCGCGACCCAGCACTCGTCGTCCTCGTGGAGCCAGGGTGTCACCCGGTCCGCGGAGCAGAGCTGGCACTCATCCATACGCGCTCACCCGCAGCTCGGCCTGGTCGCCTGCCTGGATCCCATGGTCCTCGAACCAGCCGAGGTTCGCCTCGATCGCGAGGATGTACGGCCCGTCGACCCCGTAGGTGGGACACGGGTCGGCTTCGCACGGCTGCATGTCGCGCACGCCGATCACCCGATCGTCTTCGCCCAGGAAGGCGATCGACAGCGGGATGAGGGTGTCCTTCATCCAGAACGTGGAACTCACCGGCTCGTCGTAGACGAACGCCATCCCCTCGTCCGCCGGCAGCCTCTCTACGCCCATGAGCCCTCGACGCCGTTCCTCGGCGTCATCCGCGACGTCGACGTAGAGGAGCGCGTCGGCCCCCTCGAACGACACGGTCGAAGGCGGGCGATCCGGAGGAGGAGGAGTGTCGGTCCCGCTGCATGCGACGAGGGCGGCGACAGCAAGCGACACGGCGAGGATCTTCACCTCTCCATGGTGCCACGGGTGGTGACGAGTCCATTGTTATCATCGCCACCTGTCGCCGGAGTAGCTCAGTCGGCAGAGCGCCTCCATGGTAAGGAGGAGGTCAGGGGTTCGATTCCCCTCTCCGGCTCTTCCGTTCATCAGGTCGTGACCCGTAGGGTTTCGTCCACGTGATCCCGATCCGTGACATCAATCCGACCAGCCGGACGGCGTGGCTCACGCTCGTGCTCATCGCCGCCAACGTGGCCGTGTTCTTGCTGTGGGAGCCGACGTTCGAGGGCCCGGCGGAGCAGCAGGAGTTCTTCTTCTGCAACGCGCAGATCGCGTTCGAAACCACGAACCAGACGACGTTGGCGGACGGCGGTGCGGAGGCGCGGGTGGCGATCGCGGAGTCGTTCGGCGCGGGGGAGAGCGAGGCGGCCGGGCTCCAGAACTTCCTCGAGCAGACCTGCCCGGACAAGAGCTGGCTAGCGTCGGTGTTCGTGTCGATGTTCCTCCACGGAGGGTGGTTCCATCTCGCCGGCAACATGCTGTTCCTCTGGGTCTTCGGGAACAACGTGGAGGACCGGCTCGGTCGGATCACCTTCCTGCTGCTCTACGTCTTGGGCGGACTGGCCGCGACGGGTCTCCAGGTGGCGATCGACCCGAACTCGGCCGTGCCCAACGTGGGTGCCTCGGGAGCGATCGCGGCGGTCCTGGGTTCCTACCTGGTGATGTTCCCCAGGGCCCGGATCCACACGCTCATCATCTTCTTCTTCATCACGTTCCTCGAGCTTCCCGCGACCTTCGTGCTCCTCGCGTGGTTCGTCCTCCAGCTCTTCAGCGGAGTCGGTGGGATGGGGAATCAGCTGGGAGGTGGGGTCGCGTACTGGGCACACGTAGGCGGCTTCGTGTTCGGCCTGGCGGTCACGTGGCTCTTCTTCCGATCGAGCGGACGTAGGGACCCGTACGCGTTGCCGCCGCCCCCACCACCGACTCCGTACTGATCGACGGCTACGCCATCACTGCGCGGAGGTAGTAGAGCCAGAAGGCCGGGATCTCTCTGGCCACGATCGCGGTGGTCCGCGTGATCGACGTCCGCGCCGGGACCGTCCACGCGTCCACGCCGGCGCGTGCGTACGCGAGCTTGATCCGGGGCAGGTGGTAGAACTGGCTCACCGCGAGGATCCGGTCCAGCCCGTTGTCCCGGAGGATGCGGATGGTGTTGGCCACGCTCGCGTTCGTGTTGTGACCGCCTGGGTCCAGGATGATCGCCTGGCTCGGCACGCCCAGCTGCATCGCGAGGTCGCGCATCACGTTCGTCTCGTCGATGCCCGAGGGTTCGATCCCTCCCGTCATCACGACCGTGTCCACGAGGCCGTCGCGGTAGAGCTCGGCTGCGGTCGTCACCCGGTTCGCGAGCGTGAGCGAGGGGGCACCGTCGTTCCTCACGCGGGCGCCGAACACCACCGCGGCATCGGCGGGGCGCCGATAGTCCGTCGTGCCGAAGAAGGCCATCTGCAGGAGCGGCAGACCGATCACGAACGCGAGGCTCACGGCTGCGAGGACCGCTCGGGAGGTGCGTTGCGTGACCGGTGGCGAGGGGTGGAGCATCGAGACCCAGATGAACGAGAGCAGGATCGCGATCAGGAACGACAGCGGCACCGGGCTGCGCGGCGCGATCGTGCCCGCGTCCCAGACCCGGTAGTAGGCGGCCGCGTTCATCGACGCGACGATTCCCACAGTGGCGACCGCGACGAGCGAAGCGGTCCGGCGCCAGCCACTCACGGCGGGTCGGAATGCATGCGCGAGAAGCAGGGCCCCTGCGATCACGATCAGCAGCTGCCCGCCGACCTTCGGCAGGAACCGCAGGTCGACCCACCAGATGTTCGCGTCGAAAGCGGGATTGCGGAGGCTCGCCAAGACGTTCACCAGGCCGAGGGCGCCGAACCAGAAGGCCAGGACCCGGGCACTCAGCCCGGCGACGCCGCCGAGCGCGGCGGTGCCACGGACTCGCTCCACAGGTCGGGCTTCGGATGATGCGGTCGCCACGGTCGCACCGTATCCCCACCGGGAGCGCGGGACCAGCGTTCATGCCGCATGGACGGCCTCGCAGGTAGACTGGGCGACCGCCGGGCGGGGTAGCTCAGTGGTAGAGCAAGCGGCTCATAATCGCTGTGTCGGCGGTTCGATCCCGCCCCCCGCTACGAGCCAAGACGCGTAGGGACCCACCAGATCCTCGAGGAGACCAAGAGACATGGGCAAGAAGAAGTTCGAGCGTACGAAGCCACACGTGAACATCGGGACGATCGGTCACATCGACCACGGCAAGACGACGCTCACGGCGGCCATCACGAAGCGCCAGGCCGAGAAGGGCATGGCGGACTTCACGCCGTTCGACCAGATCGACAAGGCCCCGGAGGAGCGCGAGCGCGGCATCACGATCGCGATCGCCCACGTCGAGTACGAGACCGACAATCGCCACTACGCGCACGTGGACTGCCCCGGCCACGCCGACTATGTGAAGAACATGATCACCGGCGCCGCCCAGATGGACGGCGCGATCCTGGTCGTGTCCGCTGCCGACGGCCCCATGCCCCAGACCCGAGAGCACGTCCTGCTCGCCCGTCAGGTGGGGGTGCCCTCGATCGTGGTCGCGCTGAACAAGTGCGACATGGTCGATGACCCCGAGCTGCTCGACCTGGTCGAGCTCGAGGTCCGTGAGCTCCTCACCTCCTACGAGTTCCCTGGCGACGACGTCCCGGTGATCCAGATCTCCGCGCTCAAGGCCCTGGAGGGCGACGACACCTGGGGCGACAAGATCGACGAGCTGATGGCGGCGTGCGATGCCTACATCCCCGAGCCCGTCCGCGACGTCGAGAAGCCGTTCCTGATGCCGATCGAGGACGTCTTCTCGATCACGGGGCGCGGGACGGTCGTCACCGGTCGCGTCGAGCGCGGGACGCTCAACAAGATGAGCGAGATCGAGATCGTCGGGATCACGGACACGCGCAAGACGATCGCGACCGACCTCGAGATGTTCCGCAAGCTCCTGGACGAGATCCGGGCCGGCGACAACGTCGGCGTGCTCCTCCGCGGCATCGACAAGGAGGACGTGGAGCGAGGCCAGGTCCTCGCGAAGCCTGGGTCGATCACGCCGCACACCGAGTTCGAAGCGCAGGTCTACATCCTGTCCAAGGAGGAGGGCGGTCGGCACACGCCGTTCTTCGACGGGTACCGGCCGCAGTTCTACTTCCGGACCACGGACGTGACCGGCCAGGCCCACCTGCCCGAAGGGGTGGAGATGGTGATGCCGGGCGACAACGTCGAGATGAAGGTCGACCTGATCGCCCCGATCGCCATGGAAGAGGGACTCCGCTTCGCGATCCGCGAGGGCGGTCGCACCGTGGGCGCGGGCCGCGTGATCAAGGTCGTGAAGTAGGCGAGCCATGGCGAAGAAAGAAGGCAACCGCCCGAAGATCATCCTCGCCTGCTCCAACTGCAAGCGGCGCAACTACAACACGGTCAAGAACCGGGTGAACGATCGCGACCGGATCGAGCTGAAGAAGTACTGCCGCTGGTGCCGGGCGCACACGCTGCACCGCGAGACGCGCTAGCGGGGGAGTTAGGACGCGTCGACGTCGGTCTGCGCGAGCTTCTCGTTCGTCTTGACCTTGCCGAACCGGATCGCGGCCACGACTGCATCCGTCTTGGAATGCACTCCGAGCTTGGTGAGGACGTTCTGGATGTGGGTTCGGAGCGTGTGGCGGCTCATCCCGAGCTCGTTCGCGATGTCAACAGACGCCTCTCCTGCCGCGACGCGCTGGAGGATCTCGAGCTCTCGAGGGGTCAGGCGCTCCACGCGCTGGGCGAGGTCGCCGTCGGTCCGTCGCTGCATGCGGAAGCGAGCAAGCGACAGCTCAACCTCGCTGACCGCGTGAAGCGGTTCTCCGCGGAAGGCGCGCCGGATCGCATCCGCCAGGTCGGAGACGGCCTGCGTCTTGCGCATGAACCCCCGGGCGCCGGCCTCGACCGCTCGGGCGAGGACCACGTCGTCGTCATGCCCGGAGAGCAGGATCACCTTGGTGCCGGTGGCTTCGCGATGGATCCGCCGTGTGGCCTCGAGGCCGTCGACTCCCGGCATCTGCACGTCCATGAGGAGGACGTCCGGGTGGCGCTCCTGCGCGGACTCGACCGCGGATTCACCGTCGGTCACGACCTCGATCACGGTGAGGTCGTCCTCGTTGTCCAGCGCGATCTGCAGGGCCTCGCCGAAGGATCGGTGGTCGTCGGCGATGACGACACGGATGTCCTTGTCGTTTGCCCCAGAAGCCTTGCGGTCCTTGGGTCTCGCCCGGGCAGCCGTCACTGCGGCATCGTAGGCCTGCCTGGCACGGGATTCGAGTACCCCCACAGGCGGATATTCTCATGTCCCCCGACAGAGGGACACCAGATGCGGGGTGAGGGGTAGGATGCCGCCCCGTATGGACGTGGCCGCCGCCGGGAAGATCTATCCGGATG
Organism: uncultured Actinomycetota bacterium; assembly: GCA_963750945.1. Lineage (GTDB taxonomy): Bacteria > Actinomycetota > UBA4738 > UBA4738 > HRBIN12 > JAJNBA01. The sequence goes on from CAVVSH010000004.1 coordinate 132,972, forward strand.
TGCCGTTCACGGTGGACCCCGAGCGCGTCCGCGCGTTCCGTGCCGTCTTCGACGAGTCGAGCGGGGTGCCGGCGACGTTCGCGACCGCCGCCGAGTTCTCGGTCATCCCGGGGATCGTCGCCGACCCAGACCTGGGACTCGACTTCACCCGCGTGCTTCACGGGAACCAGGAGTACGAGTTTCAGCGGCCGCTCGAGGAGGGCGAGACCCTTGTGATCCGGAGCCGGATCGACTCGATCCGCGAGATGAGAGGCAACGCCTTCCTGGTGCTCGTGACCGACCTTGTCGATCCGGACGGGGAGGTCGTCTGTACCGCGCGGTCGACGCTGATCGAGCGGGCGGAAGGCTGATGCCGTCGATCCGCGATGTCACGGTGGGTTCCGAGGTCCCCGCGCTCTCTCGCGTGGTGACGGCCGAGGCGGTGAAGGCGTACGCCGACGCCGGGGGAGACCAGAACCCGCTGCACCAGGACGACGCCGTCGCGCGGGCCGCCGGGTTCCCCGGGATCATCGCGCACGGGATGTTCACGATGGGACACCTCGGGGCCTTCGTCTCGCGATGGGCCGGAGGTCCGGAGCGCATCCGCCGCCTCACGGCGCAGTTCCGTGCGTCCGTCTACATGGGCGAGGAGATCGTGGCGGGCGGTCGAGTCAAAGCGGTCGACGCCGAACGCGGCCTGGCGGTGCTCGAGTGCTGGGTCACGGTCGAGCGGGACGGCGAGACGGAATGGCCGATCAAGCGCGCCGAGGCCGAGGTACTGCTCGTTTGAGCTTGGGGGCTACGCTCGCTCCTTCGTCGCTCGCTTCTTGAACCCCCGAACCCCTTGACCTCGGGGGCTACGCTCCGATCTGTCCTTGCGAGTCGCGGCGCTGCGCCCGTCCGGACATCGCCTGGATCGCCTCGCTCATCCGGTCCACCACGATCTGGACGTCGTTGCCGTAGCCCTCGTCCACGATCACGGAGACGCGGTCGATCTTGTCGCTCAGTCGCTCGGCGACGTTCAGCATCGCCTCGGCCGTCGACTGCGACTCCTTGTGGAGCTGGTCGGACATCGACTGGAATCGCCGGTCCACCGAGCTGAGGACGTCGTTCGCGAGGCCCGCGTGCAGCTCCTTCAGGGATCGCAAGGTCTGGCGCAAGAGCTCCGCGTCGTCGTTGGCGGACCCGCCCGAGGCGAACTGAGCGGCGAGCGCCTGGTTGTCCGAACGGACGAGCTTGGCGATCGCCGTCACGCGGTCGTCCACGTGACCTCGCATCCGCTCCTCGAACGCCTGCTGCTGCTCGGCCAGCATCGTGTCGATCCCCTCGATGGAACCGACCGAGGCGTTCATCCGCTCGACGGTCTCCCCGATGGACGAGGCTATCGCGACCTGGGCCGCCTCGGCCGTCTTGTCGACCAGCGCCTCACCGACGAGGATCATCCGCTCTTCGACGGTCTCGCGGAGCACCTGCTCCTGCTCCGCGGTCTTGTCCTCGATCATCTGGCGAAGGGCTTGCGAGTCGCTGCGGATCAGCTCCGCCAGCCCGCGGACGCGCGCGTCGATGAACCGCTCCATCGCGGCCTTGATCGCGACCTCGTCCCTCGTGTGGATGCCCATGCCCTCGGACATCAGGTCGAGCCGTTGCCCGATCGCCTGCACCTCTTCGCGCACGGTCGCGCCGACGTTCGCCGTCAGATCCCCGTCCTGGGTCGCGAACGACTCGGCGTGATCCTCGACCCGTTGGGCGAGCCGGCCAACGGCCTCGGCGCCGCCCTGGACGTAGCCCTGCATGGCCTCGACGACTCGCGAGGTCTCGCGCGCCACCATCTCCCCGTGCTCCTGTACCTGCTTCAGGATCGCTTCGGTGAGGGTGCGGTCGCGCTCGTCGAGGGTCTGGAACGTCTCGGCGATGTGGCGCTCGACCTGCTCGAGCTGGTTCCGGACGCCTTCGACGCCATGGAGAGTGGGGGAGTCTGCGATCTCCCGGATGGACGCGACGGATGCCTCCATCGCCTCCCTGGTCGCCCGGCCGGTCTCGGCAAGATCGGTGAGCGAATCCTCGACACGGCCGGCCCTGGTCGAGAGCGCCTGGAAGCGCTCGTCGCTCGATGCGATCAGGCTCCTGATGGCCTGGTCGCGTGACAGGAGGCTCACGATCCGCTCCTGCTCGGGGCGCACGTCCTTCGCGGACGAACGCCAGAGCTCCGTGGCGACCTCGCGCATCAGAATCGCCGCCTGCTGCTCGAGTGCCTGCAGTCCTTCCTCGATGCGCTCGTCGACCGCGTTCGTCAACGCGTTCGCGATCTCTTCTTCGACGGGGGAGAGCACCGTCGGCTCCGGCTCCGGCTGACGACCGAACACGGGGGAACGCCGACGACCACCGGCTCCCGCCGGCCGTGCGGTGCGTGGTTCGTTCATCTGGTGTGCCTCGCGATCCGGGGCCGCTGCGGCACGTCTTGTGACCCGAAGGATAGGGCAGGTGTGCTCCTGCTCACGTATCTGCCGAGGAAATCCCCCAGGGACCGGTTGCGGGCTCGGTCGCCCGGCGGACGCGAGAAGACGCTGGTCGGCGCCGTCACTTCTTTGCCGGGCCCAGAAGGCGACCATATACTGAGGTCTCCGACGTCCCGCCTACGCCGGGAGCCCGGAGCCCAGGGGCGTAGCTCAATTGGTAGAGCACCGGTCTCCAAAACCGGCGGTTGGGGGTTCGAGTCCCTCCGCCCCTGCAAGGGAGCACCCATGAACCGGCAGACGAAACGGATGCAGGAACGCCAGGAGCGCGCGCAGAAGCGCGCGGGCTCGGCGCGTCCCGCCACGCCATCCGCCGCGACCAGGAGAACGGCTGTCCAGGAGAAGCGCAAGCGGACCGGGGCTCGCCAGTTCCTGAAGGAGGTCCGCCAGGAGCTCACCAAGGTCGACTGGCCGACCCGCCGGGAGCTCGTCTCGTACTCGATCGTGGTGCTCGTGACCGTGACCGTCCTCACCGCCTACGTGTTCGGGCTCGACTCCCTGTTCACGAGGTTCGTGTTCGACGTGCTCGGCAACTGATGAGGACAGGCGAGTTGAACGAGACCGAGCCCACCTCCGGATCCGATGAGCGCGAGCCCGAACAACCCGAGGATGAAGCGATGCCGATGACCGAAACCGAAACCGAACTAGAGACCGAGACGGAGACGGAGACGACGCCCACGGAGGCGACGGATCAGTCGACGGAGCCCGTCGTCGAGCCGGAGGTGACCCAACCCGAGGCGGAGACGGTCGAGCCCGATCCCGTCGAGCCCGATCCCGAGCCGGTCGAACCCGACCCCGAGCCCGTCGAGCCGAAGCTCGAAGCGGTCGAGGTCGAAGCGGTCGAGGTCGAAGCGGTCGAGCCCGAGACGGTCGAAGCCGGGGAGGTCGCCGCCCCCGCGGAGGATCCGTTCCGGGGCCAGGGTGACTGGTACGTCGTGCACACGTACTCGGGCTACGAGAACAAGGTGAAGGCGAACCTGGAGTCGAGGATCCACACGATGCAGATGGAGGGCAAGATCTTCGGCGTCCACATCCCGATGGAAGACGTGATGGAGATCAAATCCGGGAAGAAGCAGGTCGTCAAGAGGAAGCAGTTCCCCGGTTACCTCCTCGTCCGCATGGTCTACGACAACGACTCCTGGTACGTGGTCCGCAATACGCCGGGCGTGACCGGGTTCGTCTCCGCGGGGACGGGTACCAAGCCCACGCCGCTTTCCAAGCACGAGGTCGACAAGATCCTCGCGGTGAAGAAGGAGGAGGTCCGGCCGCAGGTTCGCCTCGGCTTCGAGGAGGGCGACATCGTGCGGATCACGTCGGGACCGTTCGCCGACTTCAACGGCACGATCAACGAGATCAACGCCGACCAGGCCAAGCTCAAGGTCCTGGTCAACATCTTCGACCGGGAGACGCCGGTCGAGCTCTCCTTCGACCAGGTGTCGAAGGTCTAGCTGCAGCGCAATAGCACACCAACAACCCTTAGACAGCGGGAGGCCGGAAGGCCGCTGGGACCGCAGGAGGTGCGAACAGATGGCTCCGAAGAAGAAGGTGCTCGCCACCGCGAAGCTCCAGATCGTCGCCGCGCAGGCGACCCCGGCTCCTCCGGTCGGTACTGCGCTGGGGCAGCACGGCGTGAACATCATGGAGTTCTGCAAGCAGTACAACGAGGCGACCCAGCAGTTCGCGGGGCAGGTGATCCCGGTCGAGCTGACGATCTACGAGGACCGTTCGTTCTCGTTCGTGCTGAAGCAGCCACCGGCCGCCGAGCTGATCCGCAAGGCCGCCGGGATCGAGAAGGGCTCCGGCGAGCCCAACCGGGAGAAGGTCGCACGCCTGTCTCGGGATCAGGTCCGTCAGATCGCCGAGCGCAAGATGGTCGACCTGAACGCCAACGACATCGACAACGCCATGCGGATCATCGAAGGAACGGCGCGGAGCATGGGCGTGGAGGTGGCGTCGTGAGCGCGAAGCCCGGGAAGCGCTTCCGCCAGGCTGCCGAGACGTTCGATCGGGAGCAGGAGTACCTGCCGGCGGACGCCATCAAGATCCTGAAGTCCCTTCCGGATGCGAAGTTCGACGAGACCGTGGAGATCGCCTTCCGGCTCGGCATCGACCCCCGGAAGAACGATCAGGCCCTCCGCGGCACCGTCGCCCTGCCGCACGGCTCCGGGAAGTCGGTTCGCGTCGGTGTCTTCGCGGCGGGAGACAAAGCCCGCGAGGCACGCGAGGCGGGAGCCGACGTCGTGGGCGGCGATGAGCTCGTCGAGGAGGTCATGAAGGGCGTGATCGACTTCGACGCGACGGTCGCCACCCCCGACATGATGGCGTCGGTGGGGAAGGCGGGCCGCGTCCTCGGTCCCCGTGGACTGATGCCGAACCCCAAGACGGGCACCGTCACGAACGACATCGCCAAGGCCGTGGCCGACATCAAGGGCGGAAAGGTCGAGTACCGGGCCGACCGCACGGGCAACGTGCACCTGATCATCGGGAAGAAGTCCTTCGAGGAGCGCAACCTCCTCGAGAACTACATGGTCGTCGTGGACGAGCTCCTGAAGGCGAAGCCCGCCTCGGCGAAGGGGCGATACATCAAGTCGCTCGCCGTCTCCTCCACGATGGGGCCGAGCGTTCGGATCGATCCGGCGAAGCCGCGGGGCGTCCAGGCGCCCGTCCGGACGTAGGGAGTTCGACCCGGGTCTCGAAGGCTCCGCGCCGCCAGCCATCCGTTGGATGGCCTTCCAGGCAACCTGGCTTTCCGACTTGCCATTTCCCTATCGCGCAATCTGCTCTAAGCTTATGTACCCCAAACGGGCCTGGGCCGTCCGGCGGAGGGTGAGGGGAGCATAGGAAGGACGGGCCAAGGGGTGAAGGGCGGCGGCGCTCGGATCAACGTCCTCCTGGTACGGAACGAAACAACCCTGTTCACGGACGTATTGGCGAGGGCGCTAGCCTCGGAGTCTTCCGTGCACCTCCTCTCCCAGCCACTCACCGTGGCCGAAACGCTCGAATTCTGCATCAGTCGCCATCCCGACGTTGTGCTCATCGAGGCCACCGAGGCCTCTGGTGGATCGCTCCGCCCTCTGGTCAGCTCCATCACTGCGGCCTGCGATGGATCACCGGTCGTCCTTATCGCCGACGAGCTCATCGCCGATGACTTCCTTGTCGCAGGGATCGAGGGGGGAGCGTTCGGCATCGTGGACGGGGCGGCGGGGATCGAGGAAGTACTCCGATCGGTGGACGCAGCGGCCGCCGGCCGAAGGCTCGTCGACACGGAACGATTCCTGACCGCCGTCGAATCCACCGCGCGGGCTCGTGAGGACGAACGGGATCTGGCAGAGCGTTTCGGCCACCTCACGGATCGCGAAAGGGAGGTACTGGCTTGCTTGACCGAGGGGCTCCCGAACTCGGAGATCGCTGGGCGGCTCGCGATCAGCCCACGAACGGTGGACAAGCACGTCGAGCACATCCTTCAGAAGCTCAACGCGAGATCCCGCCTGCATGCCGTCGCGCTCGCGGCCCGGATGCTGGATGCCACGTACGGGTCGATGCGCGGAACCGCGTACGAGTGAAGTCGTGATTGCGCCGATGTGGACAGGCGAACGGCGCGCATAGGTTCTCGGACAGAGGATCCTCGGTCGCTCCCACGGGAGACACGCTCCTAAGGAAAGGGAGGGATGCGGATGTATCGACCGACACACGCCCGGCCCATGTACCGGCCGGCACACGCCCGGAGGAAGAGCGGTGTATCGCTCATCTCGAAATTCCTCGTCGCCTTCGGCGTGTTCGCTCTCAGCGCTACGACGGCATTGGCGGTCAGCAACGCGCACTTCGTCGGGACACCGACCGCGACCCGCGACGACAGCACCCTGACCATCTCCGGGAAGGTGGCTGGCCTCGGCCAGGTGGAAGTGATCACGGTGACGATCTCCGGCGACGTGGCCTGCATCAACCCAGGCTCGAAGCACCCCAAGGCCGCGAACAAGGAGGCCCTCACCGGTGGTGCAGATGTGCCTGTGCAGAACGGCAAGGCCAACTTCAGTGTCACCACCGATGTGCCCGACATCGAGCCGTCCTGTAGCCCACCGATGACGCTGGTCTTCTCCAACGTGACGGTGACGGTAACGGCAGTCGACGGGACATTCCTCCAGCACACGTTCTCAGGAACGTTCTAGTCGACTCAGGATCGCAGCCCGATCGGTGCTGAGCGAGAGGGGGCGGCCTTCGGCCGCCCCCTCTCGCTTTCGCTGGTAGCCTGACGGCCGCCGCAGACAGCAGGGGTGCGTGAGCGCGTAATCCCGATCCGGGTACCTGCCGAGGCGACGGCCATGCGTGGCGAACACGTCTGACCGCTGGGGAAGCCGCGCCACCGCGCGTCTCCGCTGTCTGCGGGGACGCGTTTTTTTGCATACAGGAGGCGCGATGCCGAGTACCCAGAAGATCGAACGGGTCGCGGCGCTGAAGGAGCAGATCGAGGGCTCCACGGCGCTGCTGCTCACCGAATACCGCGGCCTTACGGTGTCCGAGATCACCGAGCTGCGGAAGTCCCTGCGGGACGGGGGCGCCAGGTTCGCCGTCATCAAGAACACCTTGATGCGACGCGCCCTGGAGCAGACCGACGCGGCCGAGCTCGGGTCCCTGTTCGACGGCCCCAGCGCGGTGGCGTTCGTCCTGGACGATCCGGTCGCCGCGGCGAAGAGCGTGACGGCGGCATCCAAGAAGTTCCCCGCGCTCGTGCTGAAAGGCGGGTTCGTGGAAGGCCGCCTGCTGTCCGCGGACGAGGCGAAGTCACTCGCGGATCTCGAATCCCGCGAGGTGATGTTGTCGAAGCTGGCCGGACTGATGAAGGGCGAGATGTCGCGCGCGGCCGGCGTGTTCCAGGCGACGCAGGCACGCTTCCTCTCGCTCCTCGAAGCGTTCAAGGCGAAGCTCCCGGACGAGCCCGCCGCTGCCGAAGCGGTTGCTTCGGAGGAAACCGCGACGGAGGCTGAGGCGGCACCCGCGGCGGAAGCTGAAGCGGAGGCGCCGGCCACGGATGAAGCGCCGGCGCCCGAGGCCGCGGCAGAGACGAGCGAAGCCGAGGCGGTCTCGGACGTGCCAGCAGTGGCAGAGGGAACGACCTCAGAAGAGGCAACCGAAGAAGCCAAAGAAACAGGAGAGGAGTGACCGTGGCGAAGACGAAGATCGGCACCGAGGATCTGTTGGAGCAGTTCAAGGAGATGACGCTTCTCGAGCTCTCCGAGTTCATCAAGGCATTCGAGGAGGCTTTCGACGTCCAGGCCGCGGCGGCCGCACCCATGATGGTGGCCGGTGCTCCGGCTGCGGGAGGTGGCGCCGAAGCCGAGGAGGAGCAGTCCGAGTTCGACGTGATCCTCACGGCCGCCGGCGACAAGAAGATCCAGGCCATCAAGGAGGTCCGCGCGCTCACGAGCCTCGGCCTCAAGGAAGCGAAGGACCTGGTGGACGGCGCGCCGAAGGCGGTGCTCGAGAAGGTGACCAAGGAAGCGGCCGAGAAGGCCAAGGAGCAGCTCGAAGCGGCCGGCGCGACGGCCGAGATCAAGTAGCGGAAACGCGATCCGGGGCGCCGGCGTAGCCGGCGCCCCGAGGTTCCGTCAGGGTCCCTCCGGGTAGAAGCCCCGGTTCCTTTCATCGCAACCGTGTGCTAGCGTGCCCGCACAATCGCACGCGAGGGGGAGAACTCAGTTATGCGGCAAAGCGACGGGAAGCACTTCGGCCAGCGACTCCGTGAAGCGCGGGTCAATGCCGGCCTCAGTCAGTCGGAGCTGGAAGACATCTCCGGCATCCCGAAGGCTCGCCTCTCTCGCTACGAGAACGGTCACGTCGAGCCCTCGATCCAGACGCTCGCTCGACTGTCACGCGCGCTGAACGTCTCCGAGGCATCTCTCCTCGGCGATCAGCGAGCGACACTCGAAGACTTCTTCCAGGTCCTTTACGACCGCGGGGTGCGGATCTCGACCACCGAGCAAGGGGCGGCCGTCGCCAACGCGATCGCCGACCTCCTAGAGGCCGTGAAGGTCGAGCCGGTCGCCGTGGAAGAGATCTCGGTGACCCAGGCACCCGACGGGGAAGCCCAGATCCTCGCCGCGCCGGTCCTCGGCTAGCGCTGTCCTCCTCCGAAACGGATCTCGAGATCCACTGGTCCACCTCGGACGCCCGAGAACGTCGCGCTGTCGCCCCTTCGCTCGAGTCCGGGTGACGCCGACACGATGATCGAACCGTCGGGCAGCGCGACGCGGAGCTGGTAGCGAACCCCCGCCAGAGTCGGCTGCGGCACGATCCGGAGGACGATCTCCTTCGCCCCCTCGATCGTTCGCACGAGGTCGGGGACCACGTAGGTCACCGTGAGCGACGTCGACTCGCCGCCCCGGACCGCGATCGAGCCGGACACGGTCGCGAGTCCGAGATCCTTGTCGAGATCGATAGGACTGGGGCGGCTGGTCTCGGCGGCGATGCGTTGGGCGGTCTTGGGGAGGTACAGCGTCACGTCCGCCGCGAAGGTCCCCACCGGCAGATCGCCCACGGGTCTCCCGAGTAGGACGGAGGGTGGATCCGTCGCCGCGCTGTTCGCGAACAGGACCTCTGCCTCTACCGCCACGGATCCGTTCGGCCGGATCGTGGCCGATTGGAGAACGGTCGTCTTCACGAACGCTGCGACGTGAGAGCTCCCGATGGTGTCCCAGGTCGCGACGACCGGAAGGACCCCCTCGCCCTTGAGGTTGGCCCGGCCGTCCAAGCCGAGGGACCGGACGAGGCGTCGTTCCTCCGGTCCGGGGAGATACAGAGACAGATGTCTGCTGCGCGTGCCGGCCGCGGTGGCGAGCGCGAAGGACTCGACACCCGGGCGCCGTTCAAGGAACGCCTGCATGATCCGGGAGGCCCGATCGGCGAAGACGAGAGCCGCCTCGCGTGGGTCGTTCACCAGGAAGGGGTCGATCTCCAGCGCCGACGTCGTCGTCTCGTCCGACAGCGCGAGGGGCACACCTTTCACCTTCACATCCCCGATCACCCACACGAGGTCCTGGAGCGCCACCGGGTCGATCAGGATGACCCCGTCGACCGCTCCGATCTCCGATCCCTCGGCGGCCCCCATCAGCGCCCGCGCGGTCGTCGGCCAGTCGAGAGAGACGTCGATGTCGGCGAGATCTCCCGCCGCGGGCGTCATCGGGGCGAGCTCGAGGGCGCCGTCGTCGGCCACCAGGACGCCGACCGCGGTCGGGGCGCCCCCGCCCGGCCGCGACACGCCGAGCGATGGCACGCAGACGAGGTACCGGCGCTCCCCCCCGAACATCGTCGTGGCGAGCTGCATCGAATCCCGGAAGCGGAGGGCGAGGTCCGCGCGGCGGGACAGGCTCTCGACGCTGTCGTGGTATCCGGAGGCGACGGGCCCGAGGAGCCCATCGCCTCCTGCGGACTCGAGGGCCGTCGCGGCGACTCGGAGTTGGGTGACCACCGACCCCATGGCGGGCATGGCCGCCTCGAATGCCTCGATATCCAGCGCACCGGAGGCGGTCGAGGCCGGGATCCGGATGTCCGTCCACCCGAGGTCACGCGCGACCTTCACCATCGTGACGCCCGCCTCGGCCGTCTCCCGTGAGGCTTCGGCGACGGCCTCCGCGGCCTCGATGTTGTCGCCCACCACAGGAAGGAGTCCGGCGAGACCGAGGGACGGATGCCCGACCGAGCCGAGGGCACGATCCGCGGCCTGAGCGGCGGCGACGAAGTGGGGCGCCGCGGCCTGGGGGTCCCCGGTGACGATGGACTCGATCGCCACCGTCAGCTCCGAGCGAGCGCTGGTGAGTCCCCGAACGAGGTTCCGGCTCGCCCAGATGCCGTCGAGAACGAGCAGGAGCGCGAAGGTTGCCAGACCTGCCCAGATCGCGAGGGTGACCCGTCTCCGTTGGGTCCGTGGGCGCCACCGACCGGACGGGGCAGGGTCTGAGGCCATCGTCGCCGACCCTACCGCCGGTCGGGTGACGACACCATCAGCCCAGGCTGCAGGCCGCGCCGGGCCCTCCGGCAACCCCCCTTTCGGCGGGTTGACCGGCGGCCCCCGCGGGGCGTACCCTCATCGGAACCCGCCGTCCGGGCAGGCTCCGTTGACGGTGCCCGCATCTCCTCGTAGACTGCTCGTTTGCCGTGCCGTCCACCGCGCCCTGCCGTGCGCCCTTGACGTCTCCCGGGAGGGGTTCTGCTTGCCTGACCAGCTCGTGCCTGTTCGGAATCGTGTCAGTTTCGCCAAGCTCGACGAGGTTCTTCAGCTTCCCGACCTCGTTGCCATACAGAAGGATTCCTTCGATCGGCTCCTGAACGAAGGCCTCAAGGAGGTCCTCGAGGAGGTTTCGCCCATCGAGGACTTCACCGAGCAGTTCCAGCTCTATTTCGGGAAGCACGAGTTCCGGGCGATGAAGTTCTCCGAAGAGGAGTGCCGGGACAAGGACATCACGTTCTCCGCTCCGTTGTTCGTCGAGGCGACCTTCGTCAACAAGGTCACCGGCGAGATCAAGGAGCAGGAGGTCTTCCTGGGGGACTTCCCCATGATGACCAACCGAGGCACCTTCATCATCAACGGCACCGAGCGTGTCGTGGTCTCCCAGCTGGTGCGCTCGCCCGGCGTCTACTTCAGCAAGGAGCCCGACAAGACGTCCGACAAAGACGTCTTCATCGCCAAGATCATCCCGTCTCGCGGCGCATGGCTCGAGTTCGACGTCGACAAGAAGGACACCGTCGGGGTCCGGATCGATCGCAAGCGCCGCCAGAACGTGACCGTGTTCCTGAAGGCGCTGGGTTTCGATACCGCGGAGCTCCTCAAGCTCTTCGACAACGCGCAGTCGATCCAGAACACCCTCGAGAAGGACCACTTCGAGACGCAGGAGGAGGCGCTCGAGGACATCTACCGCAAGCTCCGGCCGGGCGAGCCGCCGACTGCCGAGAGCGCGAAGACGCTTCTCGAGAACCTGTTCTTCAATCCCAAGCGCTACGACGTCGCACGGGTCGGCCGGCACAAGGTGGATAAGAAGCTCGGCCCCGCCGAGGGCCAGCTCCTGAGGCAGCTGCGGGCCCATCACAAGGGCCTCGGGGAGCTCGACAACCCCGACAAGAAGGCCTGGGAACAGAACCGCTATCGCGTCTTCTCCACGATGCAGAAGGAGGAGGCAGCCGGCCAGGGTGCACCCAAGTACAAGGCGGTGCTCACCTTCGAGGACATCCTCAAGACCGTGGGCTACCTCGTGAACCTCCACGCCGGTCACGAGGGCTATGACACCGACGACATCGACCACTTCGGCAACCGCCGCATCCGGTCGGTGGGCGAGCTGATCCAGAACCAGATCCGGATCGGTCTCTCTCGCATGGAGCGCGTCGTGAAGGAGCGGATGACCACGCAGGACGTCGAGGCGATCACGCCGCAGACCCTGATCAACATCCGACCCGTCGTTGCCTCCATAAAGGAGTTCTTCGGGACGTCGCAGCTCTCCCAGTTCATGGACCAGACGAACACTCTCGCGGGGCTCACCCACAAGCGTCGTCTGTCCGCGCTCGGTCCCGGCGGGCTCTCGCGGGAGCGCGCAGGGTTCGAGGTCCGCGACGTCCACCCGTCCCACTACGGCCGGATGTGTCCGATCGAGACGCCTGAAGGCCCGAACATCGGACTGATGGGATCGCTCTCCAGCTTCGGCAGGATCAACGAGTTCGGTTTCATCGAGACCCCCTACCGCCGGGTCGAGAACGGCAAGGTGACCGCGAAGATCGACTACCTGTCGGCCGACGAAGAGGACAAGCACGTCATCGCGCAGGCCAACGCCAGGCTGTCGTCCGATGGCACCTTCCAGGACAGCCAGGTCTTGGTGCGCCGCAAGGGTGGTGAGGTCGATCAGGTCGCGCCCGACGAGATCGATTACATGGACGTCTCGCCGAAGCAGCTCGTCTCTGTCGCCGCCGCACTGATCCCCTTCCTCGAGCACGACGACGCCAACCGCGCCTTGATGGGCGCCAACATGCAGCGCCAGGCGGTGCCGTTGCTCCGGGCCGAATCTCCGCTGGTCGGGACCGGCGTCGAGTTCCGCGCCGCGGTCGATGCCGGTGACGTGGTGCTCGCCGACGAGGCGGGCACGGTCGAGGACGTGTCGGCCGTAGACATCGTCGTCAAGGAGAAGACCGGCAAGCTGCGCACCTACGAACTCATCAAGTTCCGTCGGACCAACCAGGGGACCAACTTCAACCAGAAGCCGGTCGTCGACATCGGGGAGAAGATCGCCAAGGGCCAGGTCATCGCGGACGGTCCCTCCACCGACCAGGGTGAGATCGCCCTCGGGAAGAACCTGCTCGTGGCCTACATGCCGTGGGAGGGCCACAACTACGAGGACGCGATCATCATCTCGGAGCGGCTGGTCAAGGACGACGTCCTGACCTCGATCCACATCGAGGAGCACGAGGTCGACGCCCGCGACACCAAGCTGGGGGCCGAAGAGATCACCCGCGACATCCCCAACGTCTCGGAAGAGATCCTGAAGGACCTCGACGAGCGTGGGATCGTGCGGATCGGCGCCGAGGTCAACCCCGGCGACTACCTCGTCGGCAAGGTGACGCCCAAGGGTGAGACCGAGCTCACCCCCGAGGAGCGGCTCCTGCGCGCGATCTTCGGCGAGAAGGCGCGCGAGGTCCGCGACACCTCGCTCAAGGTGCCGCACGGCGAGTCCGGCAAGGTGATCGGCGTCCGCGTGTTCAACCGCGATGACGGCGACGAGCTGCCGCCGGGTGTGAACCAGCTCGTGCGCGTGTACGTCGCGCAGAAGCGGAAGATCTCGGACGGCGACAAGCTCGCCGGCCGGCACGGCAACAAGGGCGTGATCTCTACCATCCTGCCCGAGGAGGACATGCCCTTCCTCGAGGACGGCACGCCGGTGGACATCATCCTGAACCCGCTGGGCGTCCCCTCGCGGATGAACCTGGGACAGGTGCTCGAGGCCCACCTCGGGTACGCCGCGATGGTCGGATTCGACAAGGACGGCGAGGACCACACGGGACCGGTGCACATCGCGACGCCGGTGTTCGACGGCGCCAAGGAGGACGAGATCCTCTCGGCACTCCGCAGTTCACACCCCAGCTCGGACGGACAGAAGCTGGTGAACGACATCGGCAAGGCGCAGTTGTTCGACGGGCGGAACGGTCAGCCTTACGCGGAGCTGGTCACCGTCGGTGTGGCCTACATCCTGAAGCTGCTGCACCTGGTGGACGACAAGATCCACGCTCGGTCGACCGGCCCCTACTCGATGATCACGCAGCAGCCGCTGGGCGGGAAGGCCCAGTTCGGCGGGCAGCGGTTCGGGGAGATGGAGGTCTGGGCGCTCGAGGCCTACGGAGCCGCCTATGCGCTCCAGGAGCTGCTCACGATCAAGTCCGACGATGTCTTGGGCCGCGTGAAGGTCTACGAGGCGATCGTGAAGGGCGAGAACATCCCCGAGCCGGGGATCCCCGAATCCTTCAAGGTGTTGATCAAGGAGATGCAGTCGCTCTCCCTGAACGTCGAGGTTCGCTCGGCGACGGGTGATGAGATCGAGCTGCGCGAGACCGACGAGGACGTCTTCCGGGCGGCCGAGGAACTGGGGATCGATCTCAGCCGGCGTGAGCCGGCCGGGGCGGACTTCGATTGAGGAGCCACGGGAATACGGGAACGTTGAACGTAGTGCGGGGACGGGTGCAGGGGTCTGGGGGCTCAAGCAGCGAGCGCGATCAGCGCGAGCCTAGCCCCCAGGAGCAGAAGGAGGGCGAGGCCTAAGTGCTGGATGTGAACTACTTCGACGAGCTTCGGATCGGGCTGGCGACGGCCGACCAGATCCGTGCATGGTCCAACGGCGAGGTCAAGAAGCCGGAGACGATCAACTACCGCACGCTGAAGCCGGAGAAGGACGGCCTCTTCTGCGAGCGGATCTTCGGACCGACGCGCGACTGGGAATGCCATTGCGGCAAGTACAAGCGCGTCCGGTTCAAGGGGATCATCTGCGAGCGCTGCGGCGTCGAGATCACCCGCTCCAAGGTCCGTCGCGACCGCATGGGTCACATCGAGCTCGCCGCTCCCGTCACCCACATCTGGTACTTCAAGGGCGTCCCCTCGCGCCTGGGCTACCTGCTGGACATCGCGCCGAAGGACCTCGAGCGCATCATCTACTTCGCCGCCTACGTGGTCACCCGCATCGACGACGAGCGACGTCACAAGGACCTCCCCGGCATCGAGGAGGAGATCGAGGGCGAGAAGCGCGAGATCGAGGCCGACCGTGACGATCAGGTCAAGCGCCGGCTGTCCGAGCTCGAGGACCGGCTGAAGGAGCTCGAGGCCGAGGGCGCCAAGGGTGCACAGCTCTCGGCAGCCAAGCGTGAGGCCCAGCGCGACGTCGAGCGGATCCACGAGGCCGCCGGTCGCGACACCCAGCACTTGGACGACGTGGTGTCCGCGCTCAAGAGCCTGAAGGTGAAGCAGCTGGTCGCGGACGACATCGTCTACAGGTCGCTCCGCGAGCGATTCGCGGACTACTTCGATGGTGGGATGGGCGCCGAGGCCATCAAGCGGTTGCTCTCCGACTACGACGTCGTGGCCGAGGGCGAGGCCCTCCGCGAGACGATCGAGAACGGCAAGGGCACCAAGCGCCTCAAGGCGATCAAGCGACTGAAGGTCGCCTCCAACTTCGTGGAGGGCCGTTCCAACCCGATGGGCATGGTGCTCGACGCGATCCCCGTCATCCCGCCCGACCTCCGTCCGATGGTCCAGCTCGATGGTGGCCGGTTCGCCACCTCGGACCTGAACGACCTGTACCGGCGCGTGATCAACAGGAACAACCGGCTGAAGCGGCTCCTCGACCTGCAGGCGCCCGAGATCATCGTGAACAACGAGAAGCGCATGCTCCAGGAGGCCGTCGACGCGCTGTTCGACAACGGTCGCCGTGGTCGCCCCGTGACGGGCCCCGGCAACCGTCCGCTGAAGTCGCTCTCCGACATGCTGAAGGGCAAGCAGGGACGCTTCCGCCAGAACCTGCTCGGCAAGCGGGTCGACTACTCGGGCCGTTCGGTGATCGTGGTCGGACCGGAGCTCCGCCTGCACCAGTGCGGGCTGCCGAAGCAGATGGCGCTCGAGCTCTTCAAGCCGTTCGTCATGAAGCGCCTCGTCGATCAGAACCTCGCGCAGAACATCAAGAGCGCCAAGCGCATGGTCGAGCGCGCCCGGCCGCAGGTCTGGGACGTCCTCGAGGAGGCCATCCGCGAGCACCCGGTCCTGCTCAACCGCGCACCGACCCTGCACCGCCTGGGGATCCAGGCGTTCGAGCCGGTCCTGGTCGAGGGCAAGGCCATCAAGATCCACCCGCTCGTCTGCGCGGCGTTCAACGCCGACTTCGACGGCGACCAGATGGCGGTGCACGTCCCGTTGTCCGCGGAGGCACAGGCCGAAGCCAGGATCCTCATGCTGTCGACCAACAACATCCTGTCGCCGGCGCACGGACGCCCCATCGCGACCCCGTCGCAGGACATGGTCCTCGGGCTCTACTACCTCACGCTCACCCAGAACGACGAGATGAAGGACGAGGACATCCCGACGTTCGGCTCGACCGCCGAGGCACTGCTCGCGTACGACCGGGGTCACTCGCTTCACGATCCCGTGCGCGTCCGGCTCACGGGCAAGGCGCTGCCGGAGGAGCTCCTGCCGGAGGGGTACGACCCCAAGGCGGACGGATGGGCCAAGCGGACGCCGGTGATCCGCTCGACCATCGGCCGGATCGTGTTCAACACCGCCTTCCCCGACGACTTCGAGTACCGGAACGAGCCCGTCTTGAAGCCGGACGTGGCTCGCCTGGTCGACGAGGTCGTGCACCGGTACGACCGGACGCAGACCGAGATCGTCCTCGACAACCTCAAGAACCTTGGGTTCCACTACGCCACCAGGGCGGGTGTGACGATCGGCGTCGAGGACGTCACCACGCCTCCGGAGAAGCAGAAGATCCTGGACGAGCACGAGAAGCGTGCGCAGAAGGTCGAGCAGCAGTACCGCAAGGGCATCATCACGGACGACGAACGCCGCCAGGAGCTCATCGAGATCTGGACGCAGGCGACCGACGAGGTCAAGGACGCGATGGAGGCTCAGTTCACGAAGACCAACCCGATCTACATGATGGCCAACTCGGGCGCGCGCGGGAACATCATGCAGATCCGGCAGCTGGCGGGGATGCGAGGCCTCGTGGCCAACCCGAAGGGGGAGATCATCCCCCGTCCGATCAAGTCGAACTTCCGTGAAGGTCTGTCGGTCCTCGAGTACTTCATCTCGACCCACGGCGCCCGCAAGGGCCTGGCCGACACCGCGCTGCGGACGGCCGACTCGGGCTACCTCACACGGCGTCTCGTCGACGTGGCCCAAGAGGTCATCGTCCGCGAGGAGGACTGCGGCACGGATCGATCGATCACGGCCGTCGTGAACGTCACCAAGCCCGACGGCACGGTCGTCAAGGCGGCGCACACGGACACGTCGGTGTTCGGGCGCGTGCTCGCGGAGGACGTGAAGGTCGGCGGGAAGAAGATCGCCGCCCGCGGCGCGGAGCTCTCCGACGAGCTCGCGGAAGTGGTCATCGACTCGGGCGTGGAGAGCATCCGGGTCCGTTCCGTCGTGACCTGCGAGGCGGATGTCGGTGTCTGCCAGGCGTGCTACGGGCGTTCGCTCGCCGCGGGCCGGCTGGTCGACATCGGCGAGGCGGTGGGCATCATCGCCGCCCAGTCGATCGGCGAGCCGGGCACCCAGCTCACCATGCGGACCTTCCACACCGGCGGGATCGCGGGCGAGGACATCACACACGGTCTTCCCCGCGTGGTCGAGCTGTTCGAGGCCCGGAACCCCAAGGGCATGGCGCAGATCACCGAGCTGTCCGGGGTCGTGAGCATCGAGGACGACGACGAGAAGCACGTCCGGCGGATCCGTGTGACCGACGAAACCGGCGACATGGTCGAGTACCAGGTCTCGTTCCGCGCCCGTCTCACGGTCGCGGACGGCGACGCGGTCGAGGTCGGTCAGCAGCTGACGGAGGGGTCGGTCAACCCCCACGAGAAGCTGCGGGTCGAGGGAGTCATGGCGCTGCAGCTGCACCTGGTGGAGGAGGTCCAGCAGGTCTATCGCTCGCAGGGCGTGACGATCCACGACAAGCACATCGAGCTGATCGGCCGTCAGATGCTCCGGAAGGTGCACATCATCGAGCCCGGCGAGACGGACCTGTTGCCGGGGGACCTCGTGAATCGCCGGGTCTTCGAGGAGACGAACCAGGAGATCGTGGAGGCAGGCGGCGTGCCGGCCTCCGCCCGACCGGTCCTGCTGGGCATCACCAAGGCCTCGCTCGCGACGGACTCGTGGCTGTCGGCCGCCTCCTTCCAGGAGACGACCCGGGTGCTCACGGACGCCGCGATCCAGAGCAAGGCCGACCCGCTGCTGGGGCTCAAGGAGAACGTGATCATCGGCAAGCTGATCCCGGCCGGTACGGGCATGAGCAGGTACCGCAACGTGGCCGTCAAGATCAAGCCCGACGCCATCCCCGAGTACTGGCTCGCCAGGCAGCGGGAGCTCGCCGAGCTGGCCGAGGGAACGGGAGAGCCGGCGCTGGTCGGCCTCACCCGCCAGCAGGCCGAAAGCATGCTCGGGGGAGTCTCGCGGTCCGACGAGGAGTAGCCGGAGCTGCACCGATGTCGGTGCGGTGAGCCGGGCGGTACGCTAGGGGACGTCATCTGCGCAGGCCGGCCCTCACGCCGGGTGGCACCCGCGCGGTTGACACCTCGTGCTCACGACCAGTAGCTTTGTCGGTCGCGCCCGCTCATGGAGGATGTGGACGGGTGTCCGGCTCCGGTCGGAGCGAAACCCAGACAGGGTGGTTGCGTTTCGCGCTGCGCCCCAAGGGTTTCGGCGGGTTTTTCGGCTCCGGGGCAGAACGCCTCGGTGAATGAAAAAGGAAGAGTGCAGACGAGAGAGCCATGCCCACCATCGAACAGCTCGTACGGAAGGGCCGGAAGCGCCCGAAGAAGAGGACGAAGAGCCCTGCGCTGAAGGGGTCGTCCCAGCGGCGCGGCGTCTGCACGCGCGTGTACACGATGACCCCGAAGAAGCCGAACTCGGCGCTTCGGAAGGTTGCCAGGGTCAGGCTGACGTCGGGGATCGAGGTCACGGTCTACATCCCGGGCGTGGGGCACAACCTCCAGGAGCACTCCATCGTGCTCGTCCGTGGCGGCCGCGTACGCGACCTCCCCGGCGTTCGATACAAGATCGTTCGCGGCACCCTCGACACCGCCGGCGTCCGCGACCGCCGCAAGGCCAGGTCGCGATACGGCGCCAAGAAGGTCGGCGAGTAGCCATGCCGCGCAAGGGCCCTGCCGTACACCGAGGGATCACCCCTGACCCGGTCTATCAGAACCCGCTCGTCACGCAGCTGGTGAACAAGGTCCTTCTGCACGGGAAGAAGACCGTCGCCGAGCACATCGTCTACGAGGCGCTCGAGCAGATCAGCCAGAAGACCGCGAACGACCCGGTGATCACCCTCAAGCGCGCCGTCGAGAACGTCAGGCCCATGCTCGAGGTGAAGTCCCGCCGCGTCGGCGGCGCCTCGTATCAGGTACCGGTGGAGGTGAAGCCGACGCGGGGCACGACGCTCGCCCTGCGGTGGCTCGTGAACTTCTCGCGTGCCCGGCGCGAGAACTCGATGGCCGAGCGACTCGTGGCCGAGATCATGGACGCCGCCAACGGCCAGGGGGCCTCCGTGAAGCGCCGCGAGGACATGCACAAGATGGCCGAGGCCAACAAGGCGTTCGCGCACTACCGATGGTGATGGAAGAGGAACACCGGACCGGCCCCCAGGGGCCGGTTTCCCGTGTGGAGGGGAACCGTTGATGGCGGTCCCCGCGGAGAGGATGGAAGTGGCAGCAACCGAACAGAAGGTGACAGGCGGTGGGAAGGGGCTCGCGATCCGCGAGTACCCCCTCGCTCGCACGCGCAACATCGGCATCATGGCGCACATCGACGCCGGCAAGACCACGACGACCGAGCGGATCCTCTACTACACCGGCAAGGCCTACAAGATCGGTGAGGTGCACGAGGGCACTGCCGCGATGGACTGGATGGTCCAGGAACGCGAGCGGGGCATCACGATCACCTCTGCCGCCACCACATGCCAGTGGAAGGGCCACTGGATCAACATCATCGACACCCCGGGTCACGTCGACTTCACGGTCGAGGTCGAGCGCTCGCTCCGAGTGCTGGACGGCGCGGTCGCGGTCTTCGACGCGGTCGCCGGCGTCGAGCCGCAGAGCGAGACCGTCTGGCGCCAGGCCGACCGGTACGGGGTCCCGCGGATCTGCTTCATCAACAAGATGGACCGGACCGGGGCGAACTTCGAGCGGACCGTCGAGATGATCGTCGACCGTCTCAGCGCGACCCCGCTCGTCCTGCAGCTTCCGTGGGGCACCGAGTCCGAATTCCACGGGGTGATCGACCTCGTCCAGATGAACGCCCACTACTGGGAGGGCGAGATGGGCGAGGAGTGGCACGACACGGACATCCCCGCCGAATACAAGGAAGCGGCCGAGACCGCGCGTCACCAGCTCTTCGAGAAGCTCGCCGATCACGACGAGTCGGTGATGGAGAAGTTCGTCCACGAGGAGGAGCCAACGAACGAGGAGCTCCACCGCGCGATCCGCCGGGCGACGCTCGGTGGCTTGGGCGTTCCGGTGCTCGTCGGCTCCGCCTTCAAGAACAAGGGTGTCCAGCTGCTGCTCGACGCGATCGTCGCCTACCTCCCGTCCCCGGCCGAAGTCCTTCCGGTTGAGGGCCATCTCCCCAACCAGGAGGACAAGCACGTGGAGCGGAAGCCCGAGGACTCGGAGCCCTTCGCCGCGCTCGCGTTCAAGATCATGTCGGACGCGTACGTGGGGCGCCTCACCTACCTGCGGGTCTACTCAGGGGTGCTCCGAGCCGGCAGTCACGTCGCCAACGCGACCAAGGACCGCAAGGAGCGGATCGGGCGGATCCTGCAGATGCACGCCAACCACCGTGAGGACATGGCGGCCGCCTACACCGGCGACATCGTCGCCGTGGTCGGCCTGAAGCACGCCACCACCGGGGACACGATCTGCGACCCCGACAACCAGGTCGTTCTCGAGTCGATCAGTTTCCCCACACCGGTCATCTCCGTCGCCGTCGAGCCGAAGACCAAGGCGGACCAGGACAAGCTGGGCTCGGGCCTCGCCAAGCTCGCGGACGAGGACCCGACGTTCGTCGTGAAGTTCGACGACGAGACGGGACAGACGGTGATCTCGGGGATGGGCGAGCTCCACCTCGACATCATCGTGGACCGCCTGAAGCGCGAGTTCTCCGTCGACGCCAACGTCGGCAAGCCGCAGGTCGCGTACCGCGAGACGATCCGCCGTGAGGTGCACAAGGTCGAACACCGCTTCGTCCGGCAGACGGGCGGCCGCGGACAGTTCGCGCACGTCGTGATCGACCTGGAGCCGACCGGTCCCGGTGGGGGATACGAGTTCCTGAACAAGATCGTCGGCGGCAAGATCCCCCGCGAGTACATCCCCGCCGTCGACCAGGGGATCCAGGAGGCGCTCGACAACGGGGTGCTTGCTGGCTACCCGATGGTGGATGTCCGGGCGACCCTGATGGACGGCACCTTCCACGAGGTCGACTCGAGTGAGATGGCGTTCAAGATCGCCGGTTCGATGGCGCTGAAGGAGGCGGCTCGCAAGGCCGACCCCGCGCTGCTGGAGCCCGTCATGGAGTTCGAGGTGACCACGCCCGAGGAGTTCATGGGCGAGGTCATGGGCGACGTGACGGCGCGGCGCGGCCGGATCGAGCACATCGACGACGCGGGAGGGCAGAAAGTGATCAGGGTGCTGGTGCCGCTGGCCGAGCTGTTCGGCTACGCGACCGACCTGCGCTCTCGTACGCAGGGCCGCGCCGCGCACAGCCCGATGCAGCTCCATGCCTACGCCGAGGTGCCGGTGCAGGTGTCGAAGGAGATCATCGCCCGGGTCTCGGGCGAGTAAGGCCAGAAGGGGAGAGCAGTCATGGGCAAGAAGAAGTTCGAGCGCACGAAGCCACACGTGAACATCGGCACGATGGGTCATATCGACCACGGGAAGACGACGCTCACGGCGGCCATCACGAAGCGCCAGGCCGAGAAGGGGATGGCCGAGTTCACGCCGTTCGACGAGATCGACAAGGCTCCCGAGGAGCGTGAGCGCGGGATCACGATCGCGATCGCGCACGTCGAGTACGAGACCGACAACCGGCACTACGCCCACGTCGACATGCCGGGTCACGCCGACTACGTGAAGAACATGATCACGGGCGCCGCGCAGGTCGACGGCGCGATCCTGGTCGTGTCCGCTGCCGACGGCCCCATGCCCCAGACACGGGAGCACGTCCTGCTTGCGCGTCAGGTCGGCGTGCCCTCGATCGTCGTCGCGCTCAACAAGTGCGACATGGTCGACGATCCCGAGCTGCTCGACCTCGTCGAGCTTGAGGTCCGTGAGCTTCTCTCCTCGTACGACTACCCCGGTGACGACGTCCCGGTCGTCCAGATCTCCGCCCTGAAGGCGCTCGAGGGCGACGAGGCGTGGATGGCGAAGGTCGACGAGCTGCTGGTGGCGTGCGACTCGTTCATCCCCGAGCCCGTCCGCGACACGGAGAAGCCGTTCCTGATGCCGATCGAGGACGTCTTCTCGATCACCGGGCGCGGCACGGTCGTGACCGGGCGTGTCGAGCAGGGTGTGCTCAAGAAGATGGGAGAGGTCGAGATCGTCGGACTGCGGGAGACCCGCAAGACGATCGCGACCGACCTCGAGATGTTCCGCAAGCTGCTCGACGAGATCACCGCCGGCGACAACGTGGGGGTGCTCCTCCGAGGCATCGACAAGGAGGACGTGGAGCGGGGTCAGGTCCTCGCGAAGCCGGGGTCCATCACGCCCCACACCGAGTTCATGTCCAACGTGTACATCCTGTCCAAGGAGGAGGGCGGCCGGCACACGCCGTTCTTCGACGGCTACAAGCCGCAGTTCTACTTCCGCACCACGGACGTCACCGGTGTGGCACACCTGCCCGAAGGGGTCGAGATGGTGATGCCCGGCGACAACGTGGAGATGCGGGTGGAGCTCGACAAGCCGATCGCGATGGAGGAGGGTCTCCGGTTCGCGATCCGCGAGGGCGGTCGCACCGTGGGAGCCGGACGTGTCACCAAGGTCCTGAAGTAGAGCCAAGAAACACAAATAGTCGAGGAACGAAGGGCGAGGGGAAGAGTCAGTGGCGGGACCGAAGATCCGGATCAAGCTCCGGGCGTACGACCACCGGATGCTGGACGTGGCGGCGCGCGACATCGTCGAGCACGTCACGCGCACCGGCGCCAAGGTGGTCGGGCCGGTTCCGCTGCCGACCGAGCGATCCATCTACACGGTGATCCGCTCGCCGCACAAGTACAAGGACTCGCGCGAGCACTTCCAGATGCTCACGCACAAGCGGCTGATCGACATCGTGGACGCCACGTCCAAGACGGTGCAGGAGCTGCAACGGCTGAACCTGTCGGCTGGGGTCGACATCGAGATCAAGTTGTAGGAGCGATGGCTGAGACGAAAGGCATCTTGGGCACGAAGCTGGGGATGACCCAGATCTTCGACGACACCCGCGCCGTGCCGGTCACGGTGATCAAGGCGGGGCCGTCCGTCGTGTCCCAGGTCAAGACGAAGGAGACCGACGGCTACGACGCCGTCCAGCTCTCCTTCGGCACCGTCCGGCCTCGCGACCTGACCAGGCCGATGAAGGGACACTTCGACGCGCACGGCGCGACGCCCGGTCGCTACTCGGTCGAGCTGCGGACGGACGACGCCGGCAGCTACGAGACGGGCCAGGAGATCACTGTCGACGTGTTCAGCCCGGGCGACCGCGTCGACGTCGTGGGTGTCTCCAAGGGCCACGGCACGAGCGGTGTGATGAAGCGCCACGGGTTCCACGGGCTCCGCGCCAGCCACGGCACGAAGCGCAAGCACCGAGCGCCGGGGGCGATCGGTGCGTGCGCGACCCCCAGCCGGGTCTTCAAGGACATGCCCATGGCCGGCCAGTTCGGGAATGTGCGCGTGACCGTCCTCAATCTCGAGGTCGTGCAGGCGGACGCCGAGCGCGGCCTCCTGCTCGTCAAAGGCGCGGTCCCGGGGCCGAACGGGGGCCTCCTCATGGCACGGTCCGCCGTCAAGTCGCCCACCGGCGGGGGTGCCTGATGGCCTCCCTCGAGATGCGCGACGTCGCCGGGAAGAAGACCGGTTCCCTCGATCTCCCCGCGGAGATCTTCGAGTCGAAGGTGAGCGTGCCGCTGATGCACCAGGTGGTCGTCGCGGGCCTCGCCGGGATCCGCGCGGGCACGCACTCGACGAAGACGCGAGGCGAGGTCCGCGGCGGTGGCCGGAAGCCGTGGCGTCAGAAAGGGACCGGCCGGGCTCGACAGGGCTCGATCCGGTCACCTCAGTGGGTCGGCGGCGGCGTGGCCCACGGGCCGACGCCGCGCGACCACTCGCAGAAGGTCAACAAGAAGATGCGGCGCGGAGCGCTCCGGTCAGCTCTCACCGACGCCTTGCAGAGCGGCAAGCTGGCCGTCGTGGACGAGCTGACGTGGGAGGAGCCCAAGACGAAGCAGGCGACGGGCGTGCTGGATTCGTTCGAGCTCGCGGGCAGGATCTTGCTGGTGCTGCCGGTTCCGACCGAGTCCGGCGCCGTCGAGAAGTCCTTCCGGAACCTGCCGAACGTGAAGATCGCCTACGCGCGTGGCCTGGGCACCTACGACGTGCTCCTGGCCGACCGCGTGCTGTTCACCGCGGCCGCGATCGACGGGCTCACGGAGGCGGGGCAGCCGGGTCCCGAGACGCAGGAGACGAAGGCGCCAGAGAAAGCAGAGAAGCCTGAGAAGGCAGAGAAGCCGAAGCAGGCTGAGAAGGCTGAGGAGGTGGCGGAGTGATCAAGTCCCCTCGTGACGTGATCGTGCGCCCCATCGTCTCGGAGAAGTCCTACGCGGGCATCGAGCACAACACCTACACGTTCCTGGTCGACCCGCGAGCCAACAAGACCGAGATCAAAGAGGCGGTCCAGTCGATCTGGGACGTCCGCGTGCTCTCGGTCAACACGCTCAAGCGACGGGGGAAGATGAAGCGGCGCGGGTACACGCGGGGCCGCCGTCCCGATGAGAAGCGCGCGGTCGTCACGCTCGCCCCGGGCGACAGCATCGAGATCTTCGAAGGTGGAGGTACGTAACCGTGGCCGTTCGCAAGTACAAGCCGACGACGCCGGGCCGACGCGGCGCGAGCGTCTCGTCGTTCGACGAGATCACGCGCTCGACGCCCGAGAAGTCGCTGCTGGCCAAGGGCCGGAAGAAGGCCGGTCGCAACGTGCACGGCCGGATCACCACGCGACACCAGGGTGGCGGCACCAAGCGCCGCTACCGGCTCGTCGACTTCCGCCGCAACAAGGACGACATCCCGGCCAAGGTCGCGACGATCGAGTACGACCCGAACCGGAGCTCGCGGATCGCCCTGCTGCATTACGCCGACGGTGAGAAGCGATACATCCTCGCCCCGGACGGCGTCCGTGTCGGCGACACGCTGATGTCCGGCGAGGGCGCCGAGATCCGCCCGGGCAACGCCCTGCCGCTGCGGAACATCCCCGTGGGAACGGTGGTGCATGCCGTGGAGCTGAAGCCCGGCGCAGGCGCTCGGATGGCGCGTTCGGCCGGCACCAGCGTGCAGCTGATGGCCAAGGAGGGGAAGCTCGCGACCCTGCGTCTGCCCTCGGGGGAGATGCGGACCGTGCCGTCCACCTGCAAGGGCACGGTCGGGGTCGTGGGGAACCCGGAGCACGAGCTGATCTCACTCGGGAAGGCGGGACGCAATCGCTGGAAGGGCAAGCGCCCGACGGTGCGAGGTGTCGCGATGAACCCGGTCGATCACCCGCTCGGCGGAGGCGAAGGCAAGTCATCGGGCGGCCGGCATCCGACCTCGCCCTGGGGCAAGAAGGAAGGCCGCACCAGGAAGAAGAAGAAGGCGTCGAACTCGCAGATCATCCGGCGCCGTGGGAAGGGGCGTGGCTGATGGCCAGGTCGGTGAAGAAGGGCCCGTTCGTGGACGAGCACCTGATGGTCAAGGTCGCCGGGATGAACGAGCGTGGCGAGAAGAAGGTCATCAAGACCTGGTCGCGGCGTTCGACGATCGTGCCGGACATGATCGGTCACACGATCGCGGTCCACGACGGTCGCAAGCACGTTCCCGTGTTCGTGTCGGAGTCGATGGTCGGGCACAAGCTCGGCGAGTTCGCACCGACCCGCACGTTCCGCACGCACTCGAGAGAAGAGCGAAAGACGGGACCTCGATAGATGGAAGCTCGAGCCACGGTCAAGTACGTCCGCACGTCGCCGCGCAAGATGCGGCGAGGGGTGGACCTCATCCGCGGGCAGCACGTGGAGGAGGCCAGACGCATCCTGCGCCTGTCCACCCTCGGTGCGTCGCGGGACCTCGAGAAGCTGTTGAACTCCGCGGTCGCCAACGCGGAACAGCGACCGGGCGTGATCGCGGAGAACCTGCTGGTGTCCAAGGCATGGGTCGATGAGGGGCCGACGTTGCGCCGGTACCGCCCCAGGGCGTACGGACGCGCCAGTCGGATCCGGAAGCGCACATCGCACGTGACGGTCGTAGTGGAGACGATGGGAGACGAGGAGTAGTGGGACAGAAGGTTCACCCGTACGGGTTCCGGCTGGGGGTCATCTACCCCTGGAAATCGAATTGGTACGCGTCCCGGAGCGACTACATCGAGGCGCTCCACGAAGACGTCTGGATCCGCAAGCACATCCGTTCTCGGCTATCCCGCGCCGGTATCTCGTCGATCGACATCGAGCGCAAGGGCGACCAGATCTGGGTCTACATCCGCACGGCCCGCCCCGGCATCGTGATCGGGCGCAAGGGCGCCGAGGTGGATCGCCTGCGCAAGGACGTCGAGCGCTACACGAAGAAGCGCGTGGACGTGAAGGTGGAGGACATGAACCAGGCCTCGAGCGAGGTGCGTCCCGACACCGACGCCGCGCTGCTGGCGCAGGGCGTCGCGGAGCAGCTCGCCGGGCGGGTGGCGTTCCGTCGCGCGATGCGGAGGGCCGTCCAGACCGCGATGCGCGCCGGAGCCCTGGGCGTACGTGTCGCATGCGCCGGGCGCCTGGGCGGCACGGACATGGGACGCAAGGAGTGGTATCGCGAGGGACGGGTGCCGCTGCACACGCTCCGCGCCAAGGTGGACTTCGGGACCGCGGCCGCCAAGACGACGTTCGGGGCGATCGGCGTGAAGGTCTGGGTCTACCACGGCGACGAGGTTCCTCACCGCGAGCAGGAGACGGAGCGCGCGCTCGCGCGTGCCCACGCTCGAGCCGAGAAGGGCGAGCGAACGCCGACGAAGCCTGCCGGCACGCGAGCCAAGGCCGCACCGAAGGCAGAGCCGGCCGCCGCGCCCGAGGCGGCCGCGACGCCGGAGGCGGCTGCGACGCCGGCTGAGCCCGTGGGCGAGACGGCGGCTACGCCCGTCGAGGCTCCAGTGACCCCCGACGAGCAGCCGCCGGCCGTCCCAACCGAGGCCAAGGCCGCGGTGGAACCGGCAGAGCCGGTCGAGACGCCGGTCGAGACTCCCGCGAAGCCGGAAGGCGGTGACGCCTGATGCTCGCGCCGAAGCGCGTGAAACACCGGAAGCAGCACCGTGGGCGAATGCGCGGCCTGGCGAAGGGACACACCGACATCCAGTCCGGCGACTACGCGATCGTCGCGATGGAGCCCGGCTGGATCACCAACCGCCAGATCGAGGCTGCTCGTGTCGCGATCACGCGACACATCCGCCGAGGCGGGAAGGTGTGGATCACGATCTTCCCCGACAAGCCCGTCACCAAGAAGCCGGCGGAGACGCGGATGGGATCGGGCAAGGGGAACCCGGAGGGCTGGGTCGCGGTCGTGAAGCCCGGCCGGGTCATGTTCGAGCTGGCCGGCGTGAACGAGGCGCTCGCCCGCGAGGCCATGGGCCGCGCGCAGCACAAGCTGCCGATCAAGACGAAGTTCATCACGAGGGTGGGGGAGTAGCCGATGCCGAGCAAGGCCGCCGCCGAGCTCCGTGAGCTGACCGACGATCAGCTCATCGAGCGTGCGGACTCCGCGAAGGAGGAGCTCTTCAACCTGCGGTTCCAGCTCGCGACCGGACAGCTCGACAACTCGTCGGCGATCAAGAAGATCCGGCACGAGATCGCGCGGATCGCCACGGTGATGCGGCAACGCGACATGGAGTCGACGCAGGCATCGACGGACGCCCAGGCGAGCGCGCCGGGAACCGAGCCAGGTACGGAGCCAAGAACGGAGCCAAGAACGGAGCCAAGAACGGAGAAGGACCGATGAGCGACGAGCAGATGACGCAGCAGCGCGGTCGTCGCAAGACGCGGACCGGCGTGGTGGTCTCGGATGGGATGGACAAGACCGTCGTCGTCCGGATCGACCGCTCGTTCCGTCATCCCCTGTACGACAAGACCGTGCGCCGCTCGAAGAAGCTCGCGGCGCACGACGAGTCCAACGAGGCCCACGTGGGCGATCGCGTGCGCGTCGTCGAGACGCGGCCGCTCTCCAAGTCGAAGCGCTGGCGACTCGTCGAGATCGTGGAGAAGGCGAAGTGATCCAGCAGGAGACCAGATGCCGCGTGGCGGACAACACCGGAGCCAAGGAGCTCCTGGTGATCCGTGTGCTCGGTGGGTCGGCTCGCCGCTACGCGAGCATCGGCGACACGGTCGTCGGCACGATCAAGGACGCGCTGCCCGGTGGCGGTGTCAAGAAGGGTGAGGTCGTGAAGGCGGTCGTCGTGCGCACGTCCAAGGAGCGCCGGCGTCCGGACGGCTCCTACATCCGATTCGACGACAACGCCGTGGTGCTCCTCACGCCGGATTCGAGGAACCCGCGAGGGACGCGCATCTTCGGGCCGGTGGCCCGAGAGCTTCGCGACAAGCGTTACATGAAGATCGTCTCACTCGCTCCGGAGGTGCTCTAGCCATGCCGGGAGTCGACATCAAGAAGGACGACACCGTTCGGGTGATCTCGGGGAAGGACCGCGGCCGGGAGGGCCGGGTCGTGCGTGTGCTCCCTCGGGAAGGCCGCGTGATGGTGGACGGCGTCGCCCTGGCCAAGAAGCATCAGCGCTCGACCGGACGTCGAGCGCGCGGCAGCTCGCAGCAGCTGCAGCAGGGCGGGATCATCGATGCCGAGATGTTCGTGAACATCTCCAACGTGCAGGTCGTCTGCGTCGCCTGTGGGCAGGCCACGCGCGTCGGCCATCGCATCGAAGGCGACCGCAAGGTGCGGTTCTGCCGCAAGTGTGAGACGGAGATGCAATGAGCACGAAGGCGAGCGACTACGCCCCACGCCTCCGCGTGCGCTACCGCGATGAGCTGGTCCCGGCGCTCAAGGAGCAGCTCGGGCTCGTCAACCGGATGCAGGTGCCTCGCCTCGAGAAGATCGTGGTGAACATGGGGGTCGGCGAGGCCGTCAAGGACGGCCGCCTCCTCGATGCGGCGCTCGAGGATCTGGCGACGATCACCGGCCAGAAGGCGGTCGTCACGAAGGCCCGCAAGTCGATCGCCGGCTTCAAGCTCCGTGAGGGGATGGCGATCGGCGCCAAGGTGACGCTCCGGGGCGCGTACATGTGGGAGTTCGTGGATCGGCTCGTCTCGCTGGCATTGCCGCGGATCCGAGACTTCCGGGGTCTCAGCCCGACGGCGTTCGACGGGCACGGCAACTACACGCTCGGCGTGACCGAGCAGCTGATCTTCCCGGAGATCGACTATGACAAGGTGGTGAAGGTCACGGGGATGGACATCACGATCGTGACCACCGCGAAGACCGACGAAGAGGGACGAGCGCTGCTCGCCGCCCTGGGATTCCCATTCGCCCAGACCGCGGCGGAAGCGAGCTGAGGCCAAGGAGACGGCAAAGAGAGATGGCGAAGACGGCACTCATCAACAAGCAGAAGAAGCAGCCGAAGTTCCGCGTGCAGGGCTACACACGGTGTCTACGGTGCGGCCGAGCGAGGGCGGTCTACCGCAAGTTCCTGCTGTGCCGGATCTGTTTCCGTGAGCTCGCGCACCTGGGCGAGCTGCCGGGGGTGACCAAAGCCTCATGGTGACGAAGCTGTCCTCCAGGAAGAAGGTCTCCTCCAATGTGAACGATCCGGTCGCGGACCTGTTGACCCGGATCCGGAACGCCAACCTCGCTTACAAGGACGAGTTGGTGGCGCCCGTGTCGAAGCTGGCCGACTCGGTCCTGAAGATCTTGGACACCGAGGGGTACATCGGTGGCTTCTCCAAGGAGGGCGAAGGCGTGACTCAGGCTTTCCGGATCAGGTTGAAGTACGGGGTCCGGCGCCGCCGGACGATCACGGGCCTGCGACGGATCTCGACGCCCGGGCGACGGGTCTACCGCGGTCGGGACGAGCTCCCGAGGGTTCAGGGAGGGCTCGGCATCGCGATCATCTCGACGTCGAACGGCGTGATGACGGACAAGGACGCCGCTCGCAAGGGAGTCGGCGGCGAAGTGCTGGCGTACGTGTGGTGAGGGACGAGAACACATGAGCAGGATCGGCAAGCAGCCCGTGGAGATCCCGGACGGGGTCGAGGTGAAGGTCGACGAGACCAACCTCGTGACCGTGCGCGGGCCCCGCGGTGAGCTCTCGCAGACGATGCATCCCACGATGCGCATCCTCACGGAGGAGGGTGTCGCGCGCGTGGAGCGACCCGACGACGTCGGGTTTAGCCGCAGCCTGCACGGGCTCACGAGATCGCTCCTCGCCAACATGGTCGAAGGGGTGACCAAGGGGTTCGAGAAGCGCCTGCAGATCGTCGGCGTGGGCTACCGCGCGATCGCCAAGGGCAACGACATCGAGCTGCAGGTCGGCTACTCGCACCCCGTGCTGGTGTCCCAGCCCGAGGGGATCGAGTTCGAGGTGCCGGTCCCGACCCAGGTCGTGGTGCGAGGCAACGACAAGCAGCAGGTCGGTGAGGTTGCCGCCAACATCCGGAAGATCCGGAAGCCCGAGCCGTACAAGGGCAAGGGGATCCGCTACGAGAACGAGTACGTGCGCAAGAAAGCAGGCAAGGCAGCGAAGGGGGCGACCGCGTGATGGACGCCAAGACGAGACGTACCGCGCGTGTGCGCCGTCATCTGCGCGTCCGCAAGAAGATCACGGGGACGGCGGAGCGGCCGCGCCTGGCCGTGTACCGCTCCAACCGCCACATCTACGTCCAGCTGATCGACGACCGCGCGGCCGCGACGCTCGCTGCCGCCTCCGACGCGGAGATCGAGGCTTCGAAAGGCAAGACCGACCGCGCCAAAGCGGTCGGCAAGCTGATCGCCGACCGCGCGAAGGGCGCCGGGATCGAGCGAGTGGTGTTCGACCGAGGCGGCCGCCAGTTTCACGGCCGGGTCGCCGCGGTCGCCGAAGGTGCGAGAGAGGGAGGACTGCAGATCTGATGTCGCGACGCTATGACGCGAGGGACCAAGAGAAGAACCCCTACGAAGAGCGGGTCATCTTCATCAACCGGGTGGCGAAGGTCGTCAAGGGCGGCCGTCGCTTCTCGTTCGCCGCGCTGATCGTCGTGGGCGACGGCGCGGGCCGCGTCGGCGTCGGCTACGGCAAGGCGAAGGAGGTGCCGGCCGCGATCGCCAAGGGCGTGGAGCTCGCCCGGCGCAAGATGTTCGAGGTCCCCATGATGGGGACCACGATCCCGCACGAGATCGTCGGTCAGGCGGGCGCCGGGCGCGTCCTGCTGAAGCCCGCCGCGCCGGGGACCGGCGTGATCGCCGGCGGACCCGTCCGAGCATTGGTCGAGGCCGCCGGTATCAAGGACATCCTTTCGAAGTCCATGGGCTCCTCGAACCAGATCAACATCGTCAAGGCGGCGATGGCGGGGCTCAAGGGCCTGCGCAAGCCGCATGAGGTCGCGCTGATGCGCGATCGCGAGGACCATCAGGTGGCGCCCAAGCCGATGCTCGAGGCCGTCGCCGCCGCGGAGGCGCACGCACAGGCCGCCCGCGCCGAAGCCCTCACGGAGGCGTACGGTGACCAGGCTTAAGGTGACGCAGGTCCGCAGCGTGATCGATCGGCCCAAGGACCAGAAGGACACGGTCCATCGGCTCGGTCTGCGGCGGATGCACCAGACCGTCATCAAGGAGGACCGCCCCGACATCCGCGGGATGCTCGCGAAGGTCCGTCACCTCGTCACGGTCGAGGAGGTCAAGTAGATGAAGCTCCATCATCTCCGCCCCGCCAAGGGCGCGAAGAAGGAACGCACGCGGATGGGTCGCGGGCGCGCGGGCGCCCGCGGGAAGACCGCCGGGCGCGGCATGAAGGGCACGGGCGCCCGCGGCACGATCCGCGCCGGTTTCGAAGGCGGCCAGATGCCGCTGATCCGGCGCGTCCCCAAGTTGAAGGGCTTCAAGAACCCCAACCGGGTCGAGTTCGCGCCGGTGAACGTCGAGATCTTGGCGCAGTACTTCGACGGGGACGTGACGCCTGAGGCGCTCTACCGCCACGGCCTCGCGCACAAGGGGGCGAAGATCAAGGTCCTCGCCCGTGGCGACCTCGACAAGAAGCTGACCGTGAAGGCCCACGCCTTCTCCAAGGCGGCGCGCGAGAAGATCGAGGCGGCCGGAGGGACCGCCGAAGTCCTCAGCTGAGCTACCCTTAGACGACCGTGCTCAAGGCGTTCCTGAACGCGTTCCGGGTCCCCGATCTTCGCGCGAAGATCCTCTTCACGCTGTTCATCATCGCCGTCTTCCGGCTTGGCTCGTACATGCCGGTCCCGGTGGTCGACATCGGGATCCTGCAGCGAGAGCTCGAGAGCCAGGGCTCCGGAGGATTCCTCAGCATCATCAACCTCTTCTCGGGCGGCGCCCTGACCCGCCTGGCGGTCTTCTCGCTCGGGATCATGCCCTACATCACGAGCTCGATCATCATGCAGCTGATGACGGTCGTGATCCCCAAGCTGCAACAGTGGCAGGAGCAGGGGGAGACCGGGACCAAGAAGATCAACCAGTGGACCCGCTACGTCACCATCGTGCTGGCGTTGCTCCAGTCCACGGGACTCGTGTTCCTGTTCCACAACCCGACCGCGTCGGGGCTTCCCGACGTCTTCCCCGCCGGCACGTTCACGGGCCCGAACGTCGCGTTCATCGTGTTGATAATGACGGCGGGCACGGCCTTGATCATGTGGCTGGGCGAGCTGATCACCCAGCGAGGGGTCGGGAACGGCATGTCGATCCTGATCTTCACGAGCGTGATCTCGACGCTGCCTTCCGAGGGCAACGCGATCCTGCAGCAGGGCGGGCCCGGCAAGTTCGTCGCGATCATGCTGCTGGGGCTCGCGATCATCGTCGCGGTCGTCTACGTCGACCAGGGGCAGCGTCGCGTCCCGATCCAGTACGCGAAGCGGGTCGTCGGCCGGAAGATGACATCGGGAGGGAGTACCTACCTCCCCTTGAAGGTCAACCAGGCCGGCGTGATCCCGATCATCTTCGCCACCTCGGTCCTGTACTTCCCGGCGCTCCTGAGCAGCGTGTACCACGCCCAGTGGTTCCAGGACTTCGTGAACAACCATCTGCAGAACCCGGCGAGCCCGGTCTACATGGCGATCCTGGCGATGCTGATCATCTTCTTCTCCTACTTCTACACCGCCATCCAGTTCGACCCGACCCGGACCGCGGACAACCTGCGGAAGAACGGTGGGTTCGTCCCCGGCATCAGGCCCGGACCACCGACCGCCGACTACCTGAACCGGATCCTTCTCCGGATCGGGCTGCCGGGAGCGATCTTCCTCGCGGTGATCGCGCTGGTTCCCTCGATCGTGCTCGCGACGTGGAGCATCCAGCAGATCCCCTTCGGCGGCACGTCGATCCTGATCGCGGTGGGCGTCGCCCTCGAGACGATGAAGCAGATCGAGTCGCAGCTGCTGATGCGTCACTACGAGGGCTTCCTCGGGTAGAGCGATGCGGCTCGTGTTGCTCGGCCCGCCGGGCGCGGGGAAGGGGACGCAAGGGGTGTTCCTCGGCGAGCGTTACGGGATCCCGCAGATCTCGACCGGGGATATCCTGCGGGATCACGTGCAGCGAGGGTCGAGGCTCGGGATCCGCGCCCGTTCGTACATGGACCGTGGCGAGTACGTGCCGGACGACGTCGTCGTCTCGATGGTGATGGATCGACTGGACGATCCCGACGCGGACAAGGGGTTCATCCTCGACGGGTTCCCACGCACCGTGGCGCAGGCCGAGGCGCTCGAGCGGGCGCTCGAGGCGTCGGACGATCCCCTCACGGCGGTGCTGAAGTTCTCGGTCGGCGGCGAGCTCGCCGTCCGGCGGCTGATCGGCAGATACACGTGTCCCAACTGCGGCCGGACCTACCACATGGAGTACAAGCCACCGGCGGAGGACGAGCTCTGCGACATCTGTGGTGCCACGCTCGAGCGACGCGCCGACGACGACGAGCTCACCGCCCGGAGGCGACTGGCCGTCTACCGGGAACAAGCGTCGCCGCTCGAGCGGTTCTACGCCGAGCGGGACCTGCTCCACCAGGTGGACGCCGAGGCGTCGCCCGACGAAGTGATCGCCCGCACCATCGACGTCCTTGAGGAGCTCGAGTGATCATCCGGAAATCGGCGGAGGAGATCGAGAAGATGCGGAAGGCCGGTCGGATCGTGGCCGGCACGATCGACGCCGTGCTGGCGTCGGTCGAGCCGGGGCGTTCGACGCTCGACCTCGATCGCGTGGCAGAGCGCTACATCCGCGCTCAGGGAGCGATCCCCTCGTTCAAGGGGTATCGCGGGACCTATCCGGCCTCGATCTGTACCTCGATCGATGCGGAGATCGTCCACGGGATCCCGTCGGCCACCAGGAAGCTCAAGGAGGGGATGGTGCTCTCTCTGGACTTCGGAGCGATCCTCGACGGCTTCCACGGCGACGCCGCGGTCACGATGTTCGTGGGAGGGCAGCCACCGTCGGAGGAGGCCGCGAAGCTCGCCAAAGAAACGGAGCACGCGCTCTACGCGGCGATCGACGCGATCCGGGTGGGGGGCAGGCTCTCCGACATCGGCCACACCATCGAGTCGGTGGCCGATGCCGCGGGGTTGGGCGTGGTGCGTGAGTACGGCGGACACGGCATCGGCCGGAGCATGCACGAGGAGCCGTTCATCCAGAACTGGGGACCGCCGGGAAGGGGTCTGGAGCTCCGGCCGGGCCTCACGATCGCCGTGGAGCCCATGTTCACGCTCGGAGGCGAGGAGAACCGCATCCTCGCCGACGGGTGGACCGTGGTGACCACCGACGGGTCGCTGGCGGCCCATTTCGAGCACACCATCGCGATCACGGAGGACGGTCCGGAGATCCTGACGATCTCAGGATAGCGGGCGCGGATGGCTGAGAGTGCTTGCAACGCAGCCTTCGTGGACACGTCCGGACAGTCACCCGTATACTATGCGTTCGCCCCTGTTGGAGGCCGTGTTCGCATGTCCGGCCAGCAGGGCCGAAAGCAGGGGAAACCCGTTCGAAGGACAGTGGAGCGTGCCGAAAGACGACGCCATCGAGGCGGAGGGGACGGTCATCGAGCCGTTGCCCAACGCCATGTTCCGGGTGGAGCTCGATGCGCCGTACAGTGGACACAAGGTTCTGGCCCACATCTCGGGGAAGATGCGGATGCACTACATCCGGATCCTCCCGGGGGACCGGGTCAAGGTGGAGCTCTCGCCGTACGACCTCACACGAGGCCGCGTGGTGTATAGGTTCAAGTAGCCCAGCAGGAGAAGAGCAGATTCCGATGAAGGTCAGGCCGTCCGTGAAGAAGATGTGCGACAAGTGCCGCGTGATCCGGCGTCGCGGCGTCGTGATGGTCATCTGCTCCAACCCTCGACACAAGCAGCGGCAAGGCTAGGAGGCCCCAGGGATGGCACGGATCGCAGGAGTGGACCTTCCCCGCGACAAGCGGCTCGACATCGCCCTCCGCTACATCTACGGCATCGGTCCGACGAGGGCGTACCAGATCGTGGCCGGGTCGGGCGTCGAAGGGGGGACCAAGGTCCGTGATCTCTCGGAGGACGAGGTCCTGAAGATCCGCGCCTTCATCGATCAGAACGTGAAGGTCGAAGGGGACCTCCGCAGAGAGGTCGCTCAGGACATCAAGCGGAAGATCGAGATCGGTTGCTATCAGGGGATCCGGCATCGCCGGGGACTCCCGGTCCGCGGTCAGCGGACGCACACCAACGCGCGCACGCGCAAGGGTCCGAAGAAGACGATCGCGGGCAGGAAGAAAGCCCAGGCGAAGAAGTAGCCGAGAGGGAGCGAGAGGGATCGAATGGCGAAGCCCAAGGCGAAGAAGGCACGGCGGCGGGAGAAGAAGAACGTCGTCCATGGCCAGGCGCACATCAAGTCGACGTTCAACAACACGATCGTCACGATCACCGACCTGCAGGGCAACACGCTCTCGTGGGCGAGCGCCGGCAACGTGGGCTTCAAGGGCTCTCGCAAGTCGACGCCGTTCGCCGCGCAGCTCGCCGCCGAGAAGGCGGCTCGCCAGGCCCAGGAGCACGGCCTGCAGAAGGTGGACGTGTTCGTGAAGGGTCCCGGCTCCGGCCGGGAGACCGCGATCCGTTCCCTCGCCGCGACAGGCCTCGAGATCTCGGGCATCTCCGACGTCACACCGGTGCCGCACAACGGCTGCCGGCCACGGAAGCGTCGCCGCGTCTAGCGGCCGACGAGCCCGGCACCGAGGGGGTGTCCGGGACGCACCACGACGCGGGGTAGGAATGGCTGATCCCCCGCTGGAGGAGGAAGCAAGTGTTCATCGTCGCAAGACCGCAGATCTCTGAGAACGAGATCTCACCCATCCGATCCAAGTTCACGATCGAGCCGCTCGAGCCGGGATTCGGCTACACGGTCGGCAACTCGCTCCGTCGAACGCTCCTGTCGTCGATCCCCGGAGCCGCGATCTCGTCGGTTCGCATCGACGGTGTGCTGCACGAGTTCTCGATGATCCCCAAGGTGAACGAGGACGTCACCGACATCATCTTGAACCTGAAGGAGTTGGTGATCCGCTCCGACGTGGAAGAGCCCTCCACCGTCTACCTCAAGGCCAAGGGCCCGTCGGAGGTCACCGCCGGCGACATCGCGCCCCCGGCCGGGATCGAGATCTTGAACCCCGACCTGCACGTCGCCACCCTCGGCAAGGGGGCGTCGCTCGAGATGGAGCTGACCGTCGAGCGCGGCGTCGGCTACCGGATGGCGGACAAGAACAAGAAGCCCCGCGATCCGATCGGCGTGATCCCTGTGGACTCGATCTTCTCGCCCGTCCGCAAGGTCTCCTACGCGGTCGAGGACACGCGCGTGGAGCAGATGACCGACCGTGACCGTCTGATCCTGGACGTCGAGACCGACGGCTCGGTCACCCCACGCGAGGCGCTCGCGTCCGCGGGCGGAACCTTGCTCGAGCTCGTCCAGCTCTTCTCGGACCTGGCCGAGGCGGCCAGCGTCTCCGTCGGTCCGGCGGAGGACGAGGATCAACCCAGCGACTACGCGATCACGGTCGAGGACCTGAACCTTTCGGTCCGCTCGTACAACTGCCTGAAGCGCGAGGGCATCAACAGCGTGGGCGACCTGGTGCAGAAGTCGGAGTCCGAGCTGATGGATATCCGCAACTTCGGCCAGAAGTCGATCGACGAGGTCAAGGCCAAGCTCGAGGAGCTCGGTCTCGGCCTGCGGGAGGAGTAGAGGCCGTGCCGAAGCCGAAGAAGGGGCCTCGGCTGGGTTCGAATCCAGCCCATCAGAAGCTCCTGCTGTCGACGCTCGCCGCACAGCTGTTCGTGCACGAGGGCATCGATACGACCGAGGCGAAGGCGAAAGCGCTCCGCCCGTTCGCGGAGAAGCTGATCACGTTCGCGAAGCGCGGGGACCTGGCGGCGCGCCGCCAGGTCCTCCGCGACATCCCCGACCGCGACGTAGTTGCCAAGCTCTTCCACGAGATCGGACCACGGTTCGAGGAGCGACAGGGCGGCTACACCCGGATCCTCAAGCTCGGGCCGCGCAAGGGAGACGGCGCCCCGATGTGCCGGATCGAGCTGGTGGAGCGCGAGGGTCTCTAAGGCCTCATGGCGCTGGGCCGCGGCCGGGGCGCTCCCGGCCGCGCCGATCAGATGTCCATACTTCCCGAGATGGCTCGGACGATAAGGCTGACGCTCGCGTACGACGGGACGGGGTTCCGGGGCTGGGCGCGACAGCCGGATCCGTCCACACGAACCATCGAGCGTGTGCTCGGGGCGCAACTCGAGCGGGTCCTCCGGGAGCCCGTGAAACTCGCGGTGGCCGGGCGAACGGACGCGGGCGTCCACGCGCGAGGACAGGTCACGTCGTTCTCGACGGCCTCGTCCATCCCACCCGACCGGCTCCTGAAGGCGTTGAACAGCGCGCTCGCGCCCGAAGTCGTCGTTCTCGACGCCCGAGACGCGCCTGAAGACTTCCACGCGCGATATGCGGCGAAGTCACGCGAGTACGTGTACCGGATCCACGAGGCGACGCTGCCGGATCCGTTCACCGCGCGGTTCGTCTGGCACCGGCCGGGACATCTCCGGCTGACACCGATGCGGGAAGCGGCTCGATCGCTGGTCGGCGAGCACGATTTCACCAGCTTCTGTCGCCATCCCAAGGGCGATCGCTCGACCACCCGTCACCTCCGGCGACTCACGGTGGCTCGACACGGGGACGTCCTGACGATCCGATCCGTGGCGAACGCGTTCCTCCATCAGATGGTCCGAACGCTGGTCGGCACCCTGGTGGCGGTCGGGGAAGGGAAGCTTGAGGCCGGTTCGATGCCGGAGATCCTGGCCGCTCGTGACCGGGGGGCCGCAGGCAGGCCGGCCCCCGCCCGCGGCCTCATCCTCGAGTGCGTCACCTACCCTGCATAGCAGAAGTGCTATCTTTGCATGGATGAAGGGCGGACAGATCGTTCGGGAGGCACGACGACGGGCCGGCCTCACCCAGCGTGAGCTCGCCGAACGGGCGGGAACGACGCAGTCCGCGATCGCGAGGCTCGAAGGGGGTTCCACCGAGCCCGCCTACGATCGCGTCCGTCGGTTGGTCGCGGCGTGCGGTTTCGATCTGATCCCTCGGATCGCAGCGAGCGACGATTCGGACTGGCTCGTGGCTTCCGCGAACCTTCGTTTGAGCCCAGAGGCTCGGGTGCGACAGCACGGATCGGCCGTGCGCTTCGCCCGCGAGGGCCGGGAGGCGCTGGCCCGTGCTCGAGCCTGAGTTCCGGCCGGAACGGATGCTCCAGATCCTCCAGGAGCATGGGGTCCGGTCCATCCTCATCGGAGGATTCGCTGCGGTCATCTATGGATCCCCTTACGTCACGACGGACATCGATCTGGTACCCGAGGGCACCCCCGAGAACCTCATCCGACTTTCGGCAGCCCTTCGAGCGATGAACGCTCGGGTATGGACGGCGACGGAGCCGGACGGGATCCCGTTCGATCACGATGCCGCTTCCATCGCGGGAGTTCGAGTGTGGAACCTCGTGACCGACCTCGGCCGGCTGGACCTCACGTTCGAACCGTCGGGCACGACCGGCTACGAGGACCTTGCCCGCGAGGCGGTCCGTCTCGAGATCATGGGGACGCAGGTCGACGTGGCGGCTCTCGCAGACATCGTGCGGTCCAAGGAGGCGGCGGACAGAGAAAGGGATCGGCTGGTCCTTCCCGTGCTCCGCAGGCTGCTCGGTGCTCTCGAGGAGGAAGGTTCCAAGGATCCCCCCGAGCTTTGACGGAGGCGCGTTTCCGCAGGTAGCATGGGCCGTCGGCCCCGGCGGGCCGACATCTTTCACGATGAAGACCTACTCACCCAAGCCTGAGCACATCGAACGGCGCTGGTACGTATTGGACGCCGGCGAGCAGGTGCTCGGTCGGGTGGCCACGGAAGCCGCGGTGATCCTCCGTGGCAAGCACAAGCCGATCTTCGCCCCGCACATGGATGTCGGTGACTACGTCATCATCATCAACGCTTCCAAGGTCGTGCTCACCGGTGGCAAGGAGACGAAGAAGATCGCCTGGCGCCACTCCGGTCATCCGGGCGGCATCACGGGCACTCTGTACGAGGATCTGCTCGCGAAGAAGCCCGCGTTCGCGGTCGAGAAGGCCGTGAGGGGCATGCTTCCGAAGAACCGTCTCGGTCGGGCGATGATCAAGAAGCTCCACGTCGTCCCGGGGCCGGAGCATCACCACCAGGCGCAGAAGCCTGTGGACTGGGCGATGGGGACGCGACCCGCATGGGAGGGCATCCCCGCATCCGGCACGGTGCAGGTGAACGGCAAGAAGAAGACGTCGACGAAGAAGCAGGGCGCGGACGTCGAGGCCTCGAGCGAGCCGACGACCCTCGCGAAGACGACACCACGGAAGACAGCCGCGCGGAAGACGACTGTC
The DNA here is from genome assembly GCA_963750945.1 of uncultured Actinomycetota bacterium. Lineage (GTDB taxonomy): Bacteria > Actinomycetota > UBA4738 > UBA4738 > HRBIN12 > JAJNBA01. Next base: position 173,032 of record CAVVSH010000004.1, read on the forward strand.
ACGAAGAAGCCGACCGCTGCGAAGGCAACAGCCCGGAAGAAGCCGACCGCCGCGAAGAAGAAGACCACGGCGACCAAGAAGCCGACCGCGACGAAGGCGACAGCCCGAAAGACAACTGCGAAGAAGCCTGCCGCCACGTCGACGAGGAAGAAGAAGGAGTCGTAGGTGGCAACCGTCATGAAGCTCACGACCGGACGGCGCAAGGAAGCGGTCGCCCGGGTTCGCCTGATCCCGGGCACCGGCGAGTTCCTCATCAACGGCCGGTCGCTCGACGAGTACTTCCCGACGCGGGTTCACCGGATGGTCGCGCAGTCGCCGCTTCGCTCGATCGAGCGTGACAAGGAATTCGACGTCGTGGCCTCGATCACCGGCGGGGGCGTCAACGGCCAAGCGGGCGCGCTCCGCCTGGGCATCGCCCGTGCGTTGCTCGAGCTGGACCCGGAGCTCCGAGGACAGCTGAAGGCGGAGGGGTTCCTGAGGCGTGACGCGCGCGAGAAGGAGCGGAGGAAGTACGGGTTGAAGAAGGCTCGGAAGGCCCCGCAGTACTCGAAGCGCTAATCCAGGTTCGCGTCCACCGCGAGATCCTCGCCGGGCTGCAACGCGAGCGAACCGGCCTCCGACGCGGCGATGAGCTCGCGCGCGCGATCGGACGCATCCTCCGGCACGAACAGGATCACGGGTCCCATGCGGTACGGTCCGGCGCCCTCGCCTTTCGCGAGCACGTCGATCCCTTCTGCCTCGAGGAGCCCGCGGACCAGGAGGCCACGGATCGGGTCGGCCGTCTCATAGATGCGAACGAGCTTCACGGGTCCATCATCGCCTGGCGCCGGTGAAGCGTCCACGAACGTTCATCTCGGGTCCCGGGGGCGTCTGCTCCGGACGGGCTCGAGCCGCTATCCTGCCTCTCGTATGGAGCGAACCACCATGTCCGACCCGCCAGAGGTCCTGTTCGTCTGCGTGCACAACGCGGGCCGCAGCCAGATGGCAGCCGCGCTGCTCGAGCGACACGCCGCCGGCCGGGTGCGTGTGCGGTCGGCCGGCTCGGAGCCCGCCGACCGCCTGAATCCCGCGGTGCTCCAGGCCATGGCGGAGATCGGCATCGACATCTCGGCCGAGCGGCCGAAGCTCCTTCGGGAGGAGGTCGTGCGCGCCGCCCACGTCGTCATCACGATGGGCTGCGGCGACGCGTGCCCCGTCCTCCCCGGCATCCGCTACGAGGATTGGGAACTCACCGACCCGGCCGGGAAGTCCCTCCAGGAGGTTCGCGCGATCCGGGACGAGATCGACGGCCGGGTCCAGACGCTGCTCGAGGATCTGACCGGTCACGCGGAAAGCGCCGTGCGGAGCGAGGCGAGCGGCTCCGGCCGCACCTTGAAGTAGACCCACTTCCCGCGGCGCTCTCGGTCCAGGAGCCCGGCCTCGTGGAGCACCTTCAGGTGATGGCTCACCGTGGGTTGCGAGAGACCGATCGGAGTCGTGAGGTCGCATCCGCATGCCTCGGACCCGGGGCACGAGGCGATGAGGCTCAGCAGCCGGAGCCTCGCCGGGTCGGCGAGCGCCTGGAGCGCCGCCGCCAGGGTCTCGGCGTCCTCCTCGCCCAGGGGCGCGGACAGTAGCGGCGGGCAGCAGGACGCATCGATCTCCTGGAGGAGCTTCATGCGGGTCATATTGACACACGTCGATACGTAAGGCAACATATCGACCGCTATCGATACGACCCCGACCATCCGGACAGGAGGTGAGCCCGACATGATCGACCCCTGTTGCCCGCCCGACTGCTGCCCGCCGGGTTGCTGCTGAGATCATCAGGGCGGGCGGGACGCGGGGCCTGAGGCCCCGCGTCCCGCCGCTCGCAGGTAGCATCACCTGCCCATGGGGCGTCTCTTCGGGACCGACGGCGTCCGAGGTGTCGCGGGCTCCGAGCTTTCTGCGGAGTTGGCGCGCGGGCTCGGCCGGGCAGCCGTGACAGTGCTGGCTGTCGAGGCCGGGCATCGTCCTGTCTTCCTCCTGGGTCGCGATCCCCGTGAGTCGGGCACGTGGCTGGAGGACGCCCTCGTGAGCGGCATCCATGAGGCCGGAGGGGACGTCCTCCTGGCAGGCGTCGAGCCCACGCCGGCGGTTGCGTTCCTGACCATCGATGCCGGTGCCGATGCGGGCGTCGTCATCTCCGCCTCCCACAACCCACCCGAGTACAACGGCATCAAGTTCTTCGGCCGCGACGGGATGAAGCTGCCCGACGGCGTTGAGGACAAGATCGAGGCGGCCCTCAGAGATCCGGCCCCGGTGACCATCGTCGAAGGCTCGATCCGGGTGCTCAAGGGTGGCCGTGAGCGATACCTGGCGCACCTCGTGGAGGCGGCGGGGGCTCGCCTCGACGGGATGACCATCGTGGTCGACTGCGCCAACGGCGCCGCCTCCAAGCTGGCTCCGCAGCTCTACGAGCGGCTCGGGGCCACCGTCCACGCGATCCACGCCTCCCCCGACGGGCAGAACATCAATGTCGGTTGCGGAGCCTTGCACCCGGAGGTGGCCGGCGCCGCGGTCGTCGAGCTCGGCGCCGACGCCGGCGTGTCGCACGACGGCGACGCCGACCGAGCTCTGTTCGTGGATCATCGTGGACGGGTGATCGACGGCGACCAGATCCTGGCAGCCTGCGCGATCGCGATGAAGGAAGGGGGCAGGCTGCCCCACGACGCCGTGGTCACGACCGTCATGGCGAACCTCGGGTTCCATCGGGCGATGAGGGATGCCGGGATCACGGTGTCGGCCACCAAGGTCGGCGATCGGTATGTCCTCGAGGAGATGCTCGAGGAGGGTGTGATGCTCGGCGGCGAGCAATCCGGCCATCTCATCTTCCGGGACCACGCGACGACCGGCGACGGTCTCTTGACCGCGATCCGCTTCCTCTCGCTCGCATCCGGGACCGGTCGGACGGTGGCCGATCTCGCCGCGGTGATGGAGCACTACCCCCAAGTGATGGAGAACGTCCGCGTGAAGAGCATCGCGGACCTCGACGATTCCGCTGCCGTCTGGGACGCGGTCAGTGTCGCGGAGGAGGAGCTCGCCGATTCGGGACGCGTGCTGGTGCGCGCCTCGGGCACCGAGCCCCTCGTCCGAGTCATGGTCGAGGCGGAGACGGAGGCGGTCGCTCGGCGTCACGCGGATGCCATCGCCGGTGAGGTGCGCGAGCACCTCGGGGCCTGAGCTCCCGCTTCCCCTTCCTCGGAACCTCCGAAGCGCTGCTACGCTCGTCCCCCTATGTGCGGCATCGTGGGGTACGTAGGCCCCGAGGAAGCGCTCCCGATCGTCCTCGAAGGACTCCGACGTCTGGAGTACCGCGGATACGACTCGGCGGGCGTCGCCGTGCTCGACGGCGACATGACCGTCGTCAAGCGGGCAGGGAAGCTCGCGGAGCTCGAGACGGCGCTAGACCTCGACGGCCATCCGGCCGGCACGGTCGCGATGGGGCACACGCGCTGGGCCACGCACGGCGCGCCCACGGACCGCAACGCGCATCCTCACCTGGACTGCTCGGGCACCGTCGCCGTGATCCACAACGGGATCATCGAGAACTTCTCGCAGCTTCGCGCGCGACTCGAGAAGGACGGTCACACGCTCGCCTCCGAGACCGATACCGAGCTCGTCGCGCATCTCATCGAGGAACGGCTCCGGGAGGGCGAGCCACTGGTGGAGGGTGTCCGGAGCACCGTCAAGGAGCTCGAAGGCGCCTATTCGCTCGTCGTCCTCTCCTCGAAGGAGCCGGGACTTCTCGTCGGGGTCAAGGTGGCCTCCCCTTTGGTGGTCGGGGTCGGCGAGGGCGAGATGATCCTCGCCTCGGACATCCCGGCCATCCTGGGGCGGACGTCCACCGTGATCCCGGTGGACGAGGGTCGCATCGTCGAGGTCCGGGCAGGCGGTGCGACGTTCACCGACTTCGACGGCAGCCCGGCGAACCCGGAGTCGATCACGGTCGACTGGGACGCCGCCAAGGCGGAGAAGGGTGGCTTCGACACCTTCATGCTGAAGGAGATCCACGAGCAGCCGGCGGCGATCCGGGACACGCTGGTCGGGCGGGTCGACGAACACCGTCGACTCGTCCTGGACGACCTCCGGATCTCCGATGACGTGCTGCGTGAGGTCGACAAGGTGTTCGTGGTCGCCTGCGGCACCGCCTACCACTCCGGGCTCGTCGCGAAGTACGCCATCGAACACTGGACCCGTCTGCCCGTCGAGATCGACATCGCGAGCGAGTTCCGCTACCGCGACCCGGTCCTCGGTCCCGACACCCTGACGCTGGCGGTCTCGCAGTCGGGCGAGACGATCGACACGCTGGAGGCGGCTCGACATGCGCGCCGGCAGGACTCGAGCCTCCTCGCGGTGACGAACACGGTCGGTTCGTCGTTGGCACGAGAGGCCGACGGCGTGATCTACATGCATGCGGGACCCGAGATCGGCGTCGCGGCGACCAAGACCTTCGCGACCCAGATGGTGTCGCAGTACATCCTCGCGATGTATCTCGCGCAGGTCCGAGGCTCGATGTTCCCCGAGGAGATCGCCGAGGTCTTGACGCGCATGGGTGAGCTGCCGAGTCAGGTCGAGCTGGCCATCGGGCTGGACGCCCAGATCCAGGACCTCGCCCGGCGGTTCCAGGACTCCCACGACTGGCTCTTCATCGGACGTCACACGGGCTACCCCGCCGCCCTCGAAGGGGCGCTGAAGCTGAAGGAGATCAGCTACGTGCACGCCGAGGGCTACCCGGCCGGCGAGCTGAAGCATGGACCCATCGCACTGGTCGAGGAGGGCGTGCCCGTCGTCGCGGTCGCCACGAAGTGCCACGTGTATCCGAAGATGCTGTCGAACATCCAGGAGGTACGGGCGCGCGGCGCCGAGGTGATCGCGGTCGTCACCGAGGGCGACGAGCAGATCCGCGAGGTCGCGCAGCACGTGATCGAGGTCCCGGAGACGCCGGAGCTGTTGTCGCCGGTGGTGGTGACCGTGCCGTTGCAGCTGTTGGCGTACCACGTGGCGAGGCTCCGGAATTGCGACGTCGACCAGCCGCGCAACCTCGCGAAGAGCGTCACGGTCGAGTAGCGTCCGGGCATGACCCGGGGGGGCCGGATGTCCCACGCTCCCTTCGTCTCGCGATCGTGTTCGCCTTGGTGACCGGGCTCGTCGTTGCGGGGTCTCCTGCTCGCGCATGCTCGTGCGCTCCATTCGAGGAGACTTCACTCGTCCGAGCGGATGGAGCTTTCGTCGGAGAGTGGGTCGATCGTCGGGAGGTCGGGGACGACCTCGCCGCGGTGACCTTCGGGGTGGACCGGGTGGTCAAAGGCTCTTTCGGGCCGAAGGCGATCGTCCGCACCGACCGTTCCGGGATGGCATGCGGCCTCGAGCTACTCGGGGAACCGCGAACCGGGCTACTCCTGCGGATGGCTCCGGACGGCGTGTGGGAGTCCGACCTCTGTTCGATGGTGTCACCGTACGAACTCCTCTCGGTGGGCGAAGGCCACGAGCCCGATCCAAGGGTGGAGGCGATCGGCCCCGGCACGACGCGGACGTGGTGGCTCGTGATCCTCGCCGGGTCCTTGGTCGTCGGTGGGGTCCTCGTCCTGGCGGTGCGAGCGCGGCGGCGAGCGCCTCCGTAGCTCCTCCCACGCCTTGGCGTAGCCTTCCTTCTGTGGACATCGTGGGGCTCGGCGTCGACATCTGCGAGATCGCGCGCATGGAGCGCGCGATCTCGCGCCACGCCACGCTCCGTGACCGCGTCTTCACCCCCGAAGAGATCGCGTATTGCGACGCGAAGGCGAGACCGGCGGAGTCCTTCGCGGGCCGCTTCGCGGCCCGCGAAGCCACCATCAAGGCGCTCGGCGGCTATCGCGGACGCCGGTGGCAGGACATCAGCGTCACCCGCCATCCGTCGGGTGCCCCGTCGATCCGGCTCGACGGCAACGCGAAGCGCCGCGCGGATGCCCTCGGCGTCACCGACGTGTTGATCTCGTTCACCCACGAGAGGATGAGCGCGGTGGCGTTCGCGATCGCGGTCCGATGAAGCCCGTCCTCACCCCTGCGGAAGCGTCGACGCTCGATCGCGAGACGCAGGAGCGTGGGGTCGAGGCGGAGGTCCTGATGGAGCGAGCCGGCCGCGCCGTGGCGCGTGCGGCCCGCGACGTCGCCGGGGGGTCCTACGGCCGCCGGGCGGTCGTCGTGTGCGGGAAGGGGAACAACGGCGGAGACGGACTGGTCGCCGCGCGGCACCTGGGCCGATCGGGGGTGCGTACAACTGTCGTTCTCCTGGAGGACCCTGGAGAGCTACGCGAGCCGGCGGCCACGAACGCACGGCGTCTCGAGGAGGCGCCCGGCATCCGTTTCCGGACCTTCCACCAAGGCAGCCTCCAGCGCGAGCTCGCACGTGCGGACGTCGCCGTGGACGCGATCTTCGGCACGGGATTCCGCGGCATGCCCGAAGACGACTGGGCGGCGGCGATCGCGAGTCTCAACGAGGCCGGCGTGCCGATCGTGGCCGTCGACATCCCCTCCGGCGTGAACGGGACGACCGGTGTCGTCGAGGGCGAAGCGGTTCGCGCACGGCTGACGGTGACGTTCGGTGCGGTGAAGATCGGTGCGGTCCTGATGCCGGGCGCCGAGCACGCGGGCATCGTCCGCGTGGTCGACGTCGGCTTCCCCGACGATCTCGTGCGTCCCCGCGCGTGGCTGACCGAGCCTTCGGACGTGGCCGCCTGGCTGCCGTCACGCGATCCGGATACGCACAAGCGCGCCTCAGGAGTGCTCGTCGTCGTGGCGGCGTCACGCGCGATGACCGGCGCGGCCCGGTTGATCGCGATGGCGGCGGGCCGGGTCGGCACCGGACTGATCACGGTGGCCGCTCCGGAGGGCGCGTTGCCCCAGATCCAGGCCGGCCTCACCGAGCCCACCTTCCTCCCATTGCCGGAGACGGCCGAGGGCACCGTGGCGGCGGATGCGGTCGCGCCGCTCCTCGAACGGCTGGAGGCCGCCGATGCCCTCGCGATGGGCCCGGGTCTGACGACGAACGACCAGACGGTCGCGTTCGTGCGGGAGACGGTGCGGCGCTCACCCGTTCCCCTCGTCCTCGATGCCGACGGATTGAACGCCTTCACCGGCGACGGGTCGGCGTTGCAGGATCGTCAGGCCGATGCCGTCCTCACACCCCACGTCGGTGAGTTCGCGCGCCTCACGGGCGTGAAGCCGCGCGACCTCGACGCCGACCGCCCCGCGCACGTTCGGGCTCTGGCGGAGCAGACCGGCGCCGTCACCTTGCTGAAAGGGAGTCGAACCGTGATCGCCCAGCCGGGCGGGCGGCTGCTCGTCAACGTGACCGGATCGCCCGCTCTCGCGACCGCGGGGACCGGTGACGTTCTCACGGGGATGATCGGCGGGCTGCTCGCGCGTGGCGTCCTTCCGCTCGAGTCGGCCGCGGCTGCCGCCTACCTCCACGGGCTCGCAGGAGTGTTCGCGGGGAGGGACCTGGCCGAGGGGGCGCTCGCGGGCGACGTACTGGAGCGGATCTCCGAAGCGCTCGCGCAGGTGGAGGGCGGGTGAACGAGGCGTATCGGCCGACCTGGGTCGAGGTGGACCTGGAAGCGATCCGCGACAACGCGCGGATCCTGAAGCCCGAGAACGCCGAGCTGATGGCCGTCGTGAAGGCGAACGGCTACGGCCACGGCGCCGTCGAGGTGGCCCGGGCCGCGATGGAAGCGGGAGCGACGTGGATGGGCGTTGCGATGGTCGAGGAGGGATTGGAGCTCCGCGCCGCGGGTATCGAAGCGCCGATCCTCGTGCTGTCGGAGTTCCCCGCCGGTTCTGAGGCGGTTGCGCTGGCGCATCGCCTCACCCCGACGCTGTATTCCCGGGATGGTCTGGAGCGTCTCTCGGCGGCCGCGCGGGGCTCCGTGCCCGTCCACGTGAAGATCGACACGGGCATGCATCGCGTCGGGGTGTGGCCGCCCGAGGACGTGCCCGCGTTCGCCCGTCGCGTGCAGGAGGCGGGGCTCGAGGTCGAGGGGCTCTTCACCCACTTCGCGCGCTCCGAAGAGGACGAGGTGACGACGAAGGAGCAGCTCAGCCTCTTCCTCGAGTCGGCGGAGGCGATCAGGTCCGAGGGGATCACGCCTCGGCTGCTGCACGCCGCCAACTCGGGCGCGACGATCCTGCACCCCGATTCCCACCTCGACCTCGTCCGGCCGGGGATCGCGCTGTACGGGATCGAACCGGCGCCCGGCATCGGCTCCCATCTCGGTCTGCGGCCGGCGCTCACCTGGCGGAGCCAGGTGAGCGCCGTGAAGCGGCTGGCTGGTGGTGAGGCGATCTCCTACGGGCATCGCTACCGGCTGGAGCGAGACGCCTGGGTCGCTACGGTGCCGGTCGGCTACGCGGACGGCTACCCTCGACAGCTGACGAACCTGGGCGAGGTCCTGATCCGGGGCCGGCGCCACGGCGTCGCGGGGACCGTCACGATGGACCAGTTGCTCGTGGATTGCGGAGACGCGGAGGTTCGGGTCGGCGAGGAGGTCGTGCTGATCGGGAAGCAAGGGAATGAGTCGATCGGCGCCGATGCGCTCGGCCGGCTGTTCGGGACGATCGGCTACGAGGTCGTGAGCAGGATCGGCGAACGCGTGCCGAGGCGGTACGTGTGACGAAGCGGACCACGATCGTCTCCGCAGGGATCGCGGCGGGGGCCGTTGCCGCCGGCCTCGCGGGAGGGGCGCTCTGGCGCCGCCGCCAGCTGATCGGCGACTACCACACGTGGGCTCCACCACCTGAGGACCTCGGGCCGGTGAGCGCGTTCGACGGGACGAAGCTCGCCGTGCGCGCGGCCGGGCCGGCCGACGCGCCGCTCTTGCTGTTCTCCCACGGGTTCAGCCTCGACATGACGACGTGGCGCGAGCAGTGGTCCGATCTCGGCGACGAGTTCCGGTGTGTGGCGCTCGATCACCGCGCCCACGGGCGAAGCGAGGTGCCTCCGACCGGCGACATGACCTTGCGTTCGATGGGCAGGGACCTGGCGACGGTTCTGGACGCCGTCGCGCGAGAGAGGCCGACCGTGCTTGTCGGTCACTCGATGGGTGCGATGGCCATCCTCGCGCTCGCCGAGCAGCGACCGGACCTGTTCGGCGAACGGATCGTCGGCGTGGTGCTCCTCGGCACGTCGGCCTCGGACCTCCTGCGAGGCGCGATGGGCGGCGTGACCGGGCTCCTGCGGCCGCGGCTCGGTTCCGTCGCAGCGGCAGCCCGCCGAGTGGATCGCCTCCGCAAGGCGATCCTCGCCGGACCGGGCGACGTCCCCGCGATCGTCGCCCGCGTGACGCAGTTCGCCCCGGAGGCGCCGGACGACGTCGTCAACCACGTCCTGCACCTGGCCGAGCGAACGTCCTCCCTCGTATGGACGGACGGTCTCTCGGAGCTGATGGGCATGGATCTCCGCCATGCGCTGCCGAGGGTCACCGTGCCCGCGCTCATCGCCGTCGGCGATCAAGATCGGGTCACCCCGCCCGCCGTCGCCGTCGAGCTGGCGGCGGCGCTCCCGGAGGGAAGGCTGTTCATCGTCGAGGGAGCCGGGCACATCGCGATGCTCGAGCGGCCCGAGCGGCTCAACCCGGAGCTACGGGCCTTCGCCCGGGGGGCGTTCGACCTCGGGAACCCGCGCGTCCGCAAGAAGAAGGGGGCGGCGTGACTCGAACGCTTGCCGCCGTTGCCGCCGAGGCGGCCGACTGCACCAGGTGCCGGCTGGCGAACGGTCGAACACAGGTCGTGTTCGGCGTGGGCAACGCCGACGCGGACATCATGTTCGTCGGGGAGGCGCCTGGTTTCCACGAGGACAAGCAGGGCGAGCCGTTCGTCGGTGCCGCCGGGCAGTTGCTCACGCGCATGCTGCACGAGGTGCTCACCCTCGACCGCGCGGACGTCTACATCTGCAATGTCTTGAAATGCCGGCCTCCCGGCAATCGCGACCCCCAGGAGGACGAGATCGAGTCCTGCACGCCGTGGCTCGTCGAGCAGGTGTCGCTGATCCAACCGCGGGTGATCGTCACGCTCGGCAACTTCGCGACGAAGTTCGTCCTCCAGACCGCGCAGGGGATCACGCGGATGCGTGGGCGCACCTACCCGTGGCACGGTCGCACCGTGATCCCGACGTTCCATCCGGCTGCGATCCTGCGGAGCGGCGGAGAGTCCTCGCGCCAGTTCCTCGAGCTCAGGGATGACTTCGAGCTCGTGCGGGCGACACTCGCCACGCTCGACCGTCCGCATCAGCCCGAGCCCGAGTCGAGGAGCGACGTGGTGCCCCCCGAGCCCGTACCGGTCATCGTGCCGGAGGCGGAGCCCGTCCCCGAGGAGCAGCTCGAGCTGTTCTGACCATGGACATCGAGATCGAGACGGAGAACGCCGACCGGACACGGGAGGTCGGTCGGGCCCTCGCATCGCTGCTCCAGCCGCGGGACACGGTCGTGCTGACGGGGGACCTCGGGGCCGGCAAGACCACGTTGGTCCAGGGGATCGGACGCGGCCTCGGCGTCGAGGATCACGTCGCCTCCCCGACGTTCACGCTCGTTCGCGAATACTCGGGTCGCCTCGACGTGGCGCACGTCGACGTCTACCGCTTGGAGCGGATGCAAGACGTCGTCGCTCTGGCGCTGGACGAGCTGGGCGGCCCGGAGCGGGTGCTCCTCGTCGAGTGGGGGGATGCCGTGTCGGACCTTCTCCCCGAGGAGAGGCTGCGCGTCGAGCTCACGACGCTCGGGATGGACGCCGACACCCGCCGGATCGTGCTGACGCCGCAGGGAGAGTCCTGGGCAGGTCGCTGGGAGCGCCTGGAACACGCGCTCGAGCCGTTCCGGCCCAGCAACGATGATGCCGCGCCCGGGGGAGCGGCGGGATGATCGTCGTCGGGATCGAGACGTCGACGCCGCAGACATCCGTCGCGATCGGGTCGGAGCGGGAGATGCTCGGGATGGTCTCCGTGGCGGGGAAGGCTCGGCAGGAAGCGGTGACACCTGCCCTGGACCAGCTCTGTCGCTGGACGGGGATCGAGCTGTCCCAGGTCGGCGGGATCGCGGTCGGCATCGGCCCCGGCCTGTTCACCGGTCTCCGGGTCGGGATCGAGACCGCGAAGACGCTGGCGCAGGTGCTCGCGGTGCCGATCGTCGGGATCACCAGCCTCGACGCGCTCGCCTTCTCGGTGCGCCATACGCACAAGCTGATCGTCGCGGTGATCGACGGCCGGCGAGGCGAGGTGTTCTCCGCCATCTATCGTGCGCTCCCGGGCGGCGTGGTGAGGGGGAGCGAGTACTCGGTGGGGACCCCGGACCACCTCAGCGCCGAGCTCGAAACCCTGCCGGAGGAGGTGCTTGCGGTCGGAGACGGTGCCATCCTGTACCGGAGCCAGCTCGAGGAGCTGGGGAGCCGGGTCGAGTTCGCCTCGACCATCCGGGCGCATCCGGAGGCCGCTTCGCTCGTGGAGCTCGCGGTCCCGCGGTTCCTCCGGGAGGAGCACGACCGGCTGCACGACGTGGTGCCGATGTACCTGAGGAGATCGGATGCGGAGATCGCGTGGGACAAGCGGGAGCGAAGCGCCGGCGCTTGAGGTCACGCGCATGCGCCGACGTCACCTGCGCGGCGTCATGGCGATCGAGCGTCAGGTGTACGCGCGTCCATGGAGTCCCAACCTCTTCGCCGCGGAGATCACCGACCCCAACAACCGCTGCTACCTCGTGGCCCGCGTCCACAAGGAGGTCGTCGGGTACGGCGGCCTGATCTGCTACGGCGACGAGGCCCACATCACCAACGTCGCCGTGGATCCCATGCATCAGGGCCACGGGATCGCGACGCGCCTGATGGCGGAGCTGATCCCGCAGGCGATCGAGATGGGCGCGCGGGCCGTCTCCCTCGAGGTTCGGGTGACGAACTGGGGGGCACAGCGGATCTACGCACGATTCGGTTTCCGCCCGGTCGGGATCCGTCGGAACTACTACCAAGAGGTGAGCGAGGACGCGCTCATCATGTGGACCGACGACGTGAGGACCGCGGCGTACCGGGGACGCCTGGACGAGATCGAGGAGACCCTTCCCCAGGGCGTGCGCCCGGCGTGATCACGCTCGGCATCGAGACGTCGTGCGACGAGACCGCCGTGGCGGTCGTGGAGGATACGTTCCACGTCAGAGCGAACCTGATCGCCCGCCAGGAGCACCTGCACGAACGCTACGGGGGCGTCGTTCCGGAGGTCGCGGCGAGGGCGCACGTGGAATCGCTGAACCCCCTGCTGGAGCAGGCTCTGCGCGAAGCCGACGTCTCGTTCCGGACCATCGACGGGGTCGCCGTCACGGTGGGCCCCGGGCTCGTCGGCGCCCTCCTGGTCGGGATGGCGGCGGCGAAGGCCGTTTCCCTCGCTGCACGGATCCCGTTGATCGGCGTGAACCACCTCGAGGGCCACATCTGGGCGAACTTCCTGGAGCATGGGAAGCCGGATCCTCCCTACGTGGCCCTGGTGGTCTCGGGTGGGCACACGATGCTCGTGCACATGCCGGATGTGCATCGCCACGAGCTGCTCGGGCAGACCCTCGACGACGCGGCCGGGGAGGCATTCGACAAGGTCGCGAGACTCCTCGGCCTGGGGTTCCCCGGCGGTCCCGCCCTCGACGCGATGGCGGTCGACGGCGATCCGACCGCGATCCGGTTCCCGAGGGCGATGGAGAGCTCCGGCGATCTCGACTTCTCGATGAGCGGGCTGAAGACGGCGGTCCTTCGATACCTGCGAGCCGAGCAGGCGGCGGGCCACGACGTCTCGCTGCCCGACGTTGCCGCGTCGTTCCAGGAAGCGATCGTGGACGTGCAGGTGTCGAAGACCATCGCAGCCGCGAAGGGTCGCGGGGTGGACACCGTTCTCCTCGGCGGCGGAGTCGTGGCGAACACCCGCCTGCGTGACCGGATGCGCGAGGCGGGGGCGTCCGAGGGGTTGCGGGTCCTGTATCCATCGCTCGAGCTCTGCACGGACAACGCGGCGATGATCGCCGCGGTGGGAGCGGCGAGGCTCGCTCGGGGAGAACGGTCCTCGCTGGACATCGCCGCAGACCCCAACCTAAGGTTGGCGTCGTGACGTCCGTCCTGGTGACCGGGGGCGCCGGGTTCATCGGCTCGCAACTCGGAGAGCGCTTGCTCGCGGAAGGTCATCGTGTCGTGTCCGTCGACGACCTGACGACCGGGAAGATCGCGAACCTCGTCGAGGCGCGCGGGTACGGCAAGGAGTTCTCGTTCTTCAACATGGACGTGCGCGCGGACGGTCTCGCGTCGCTGTTCGAACGACACCGGCCCGAGGTCGTGTTCCATCTCGCGGCGCAGGCGGGCGTTCGGCCGTCGCTGGACGATCCGGTCCACGACGCGAGCGTCAACATCATGGGTCTGCTGAACGTGCTCGAGGCCTCCGTCCACGTCGGCGCTCGCAAGGTCATCTACTCGGCGAGCGGCGGCACGATGTACGGAGAGCCGCGACGGCTTCCCACCAAAGAGACTGCCGCGCAGGGCTCCCGCCCGCTGTCTCCCTACGGCGTATCGAAGAAGGTCGCCCTCGACTACCTTGCGTATTACCAGCGATACCGGGGACTGGATTACACGGCTCTCGGGCTCGCGAACGTGTACGGGCCCCGGCAGGATCCGACCGGCGAAGCGGGTGTCGTCGCCATCTTCACGGCGAAGATGCTGACGGGCGAGGCGCCCACGATCTTCGGCGACGGCAACCAGTCACGCGACTTCGTCTTCATCGACGACACGGTGCACGCGTTCGTCCAGGCGATCGATCGGGGATCGGGCAAGCTCGTGAACATCGGCACCGGGCTGGAGACGAGCGTGAATCACATCTACAAGGTGCTCGCCGAGCTCACGGGGTTCGCCGGGGAGCCGGAGCACGGGCCCCAGCCTGCCGGGGAGCTGCGGCGTATGGCCCTGGACATCTCGGCGGCCGCCTCAGCCATCGCGTGGAAGCCGTGGACACACCTCGAGGACGGCCTGGCTGAGACGGTCGCCTACCTCAAGGGCGTCTGACCAGGGCGAACCGTCTCCGGGGCGCCACGGCGTTGACCCTTCGGCGCTCCCGCGGCTATCCTGCTAGCACTCAGGCAGGGCGAGTGCTAACCGCACCCCCGCCGCCAGGAGGGGCCGTAGGTACAGGCCAGGACCGGCCCAAGAACAGGCCAGGAGATGGCCAAGAAGAACCAGGGAGGAGATCCAGGGATGGCGAAAGACTTCAAGCTCAAGCCGCTCGAGGACCGCATCATCGTGCAGCCGGCCGAGGCCGAGGAGACCACGGCCTCCGGGCTCGTGATCCCCGACACGGCGAAGGAGAAGCCGGTCATGGGCACCGTCGTGGCGGTGGGCCCCGGGAAGTTCAACGAGGACGGGGACGCCCGCGTCCCGGTCGACGTGTCCGTCGGCGATACCGTCATCTATTCGAAGTACGGCGGCACGGAATGGAAGGGCACCGACGGGACCGAGTACCAGATCCTCTCGGCTCGCGACGTCCTCGCCGTCGTCGGGAAGTAACACAGACCTTGTAGCGGGCGGGGCTCGCGGCACGTGAGCCTCCCCCGATCTCCGATCAACGAAGGAGGACACCGGTGGCTTCGAAGCTGCTGAAGTTCGGCGAAGAGGCGAGGCGCGGCCTGGAGGCCGGCGTCGACAAACTCGCCGATACCGTCGCGATCACGCTCGGGCCGAAGGGCCAGAACGTGGTGCTCGACAAGAAGTGGGGTGCGCCGACCATCACCAACGACGGCGTGACGATCGCCAAGGAGGTCGAGCTGGAGGACCCGTGGGAGAACATGGGGGCCCAGCTCACCAAGGAGGTCGCCACCAAGACCAACGACGTGGCGGGTGACGGCACGACGACCGCCACCGTCCTCGCACGGGCCATGGTGAAGGGCGGCATGCGGAACGTCGCGGCCGGCGCGAATCCGATGGCGCTCAAGCGCGGCATCGAGGCGGCCGTCGAGGCCGCCGTCGAGGCGATCAAGGCCCAGGCTCGTGACGTGGAGGCCAAGGAGGAGATCGCGAGCGTCGCATCCATCTCCGCCGGGGATCCCGAGATCGGCGGGACGATCGCCGATGCCTTGGACAAGGTCGGCAAGGACGGAGTGATCACCGTCGAGGAGTCGAACACCTTCGGCATCGAGCTCGAGTTCACCGAGGGGATGCAGTTCGACAAGGGCTACATCTCGCCGTACTTCATCACCGACCCCGACAGTCAGGAGACGGTGCTCGAGGATCCGTATCTCCTGGTGGTCAACAAGAAGATCTCGAGCGTCCAGGAGTTGGTACCGGCTCTCGAGAAGGTGATGCAGGCCGGGAAGCCGCTCGTGATCATCGCGGAGGACGTGGAGGGCGAAGCGCTCGCCACGATCGTGGTGAACAAGATCCGCGGCACCTTCTCGTCCGTCGCGGTGAAGGCGCCCGGGTTCGGCGATCGCCGCAAGGCGATGCTCCAGGACATCGCGATCCTCACCGGCGCGCAGGTGATCTCCGAGGAAGTCGGCCTGAAGCTCGAGAACGTGACGCTCGACCTGCTCGGTCAGGCTCGCAAGGTCGTGGTCTCGAAGGACACCACGACGATCGTCGAGGGCGGCGGTTCGAAGGACGACGTCCAGGGCCGGATCAACCAGATCAAGGCCGAGATCGACAAGACGGACTCGGACTGGGACAAGGAGAAGCTGCAGGAGCGGCTGGCCAAGCTCGCCGGCGGTGTCGCGGTGATCAAGGTCGGCGCGGCCACCGAGGTCGAGCTCAAGGAGAAGAAGCACCGCATCGAGGACGCCGTGTCGGCGACCCGGGCGGCGGTCGAGGAGGGCATCGTGCCCGGCGGCGGGGTCACCCTGATCCGCGCGGAATCGGCCTTGGAGAAGCTCGACCTGGAAGGCGATGAGGCCACGGGGGCGACGATCGTGCGTGACGCGCTCGCCGAGCCCGCTCGTCGGATCGCTCAGAACGCCGGCTATGAAGGCTCCGTGATCGTGTCGCACATCCGCGAGGAGAGCGATGCTCGAGGCTTCGACGCCGCCACGGGCGAGTGGACCGACATGGTCAAGGCCGGGATCGTCGATCCTGCGAAGGTGACGCGCTCGGCCCTGCAGAACGCGGCCTCGATCGCCGCGCTCGTGCTGACGACCGAGAGCGCCGTGGTCGAGAAGCCCGAAGAGGACGAGGAGACGGCGGCCGGTCACGGCCACATGCACTAGCCGTCATCCGAAGCCGAAAGATCCGAGAGGCGGGCCGTTGGCCCGCCTCTCGGCTTGCGCGGGGCGGTTGCGTGATGGAGGATGCCTCTCAGGGACCCGTGAGGTCCAAGGACGGGGTCTGGGGGAGGAACCGGATGAAGAAGAAGCTGTTGTTCGTGCTCGGCGCCGGCGCGCTCACGATACTCATGAGTTCGTGCTTCCTGTTGCAGAGCTTCACGATCGTCGACTACACGGTCGCGCGGGGTCAGGTGACGAAGGCCCGCTTCACGATCCGACCCTCGCACGAGGAGCCGGGAGCCCAGTTGAGGGCCTTCCAGTTCGTCCTCGTGGGCGTGGGTTCAAGTGACCTCGCTGTCGGCAAGGGAGTGTGGGGCTCGAACGGCCAATTCAACGGTCCGCTCACGATGGCCGCGAACGGTGCGATCGCGACCTCGATCGGGAGCGACTGTTCAAGCAACGGGCTGAACTACAACACCATCACAGGCATCACGTGGAGGGGGTACCTCACGCCGCAGAAGATCAACGACCGCGGGCTCGTGGAGAAGAAGGCGGTCGTCGACGTCAACATCAAGGCGAAGGACACCGCTTCCGTCGGAAGCAGCTACACCGTGATGGGGATCGCTGGCGCGTGGACCGACGCGAACGACAACCAGACCGTGGACCCGGCCGACACCTTCACCTGCTGGGGGATCGCGACGTCCGCCATCTATGTGAAGAGCTAGGCTTCGCACGGTGGCGGGCGCGCGAAGCGCGCCCGCCACCGTTGCACCACATCCGGTCCGGGGGATGACATCTCGGGGGCCGTCTAGACTCGGGTCGTGGCGATGGAGGACCTGATCCGGGGCTGGGACGGTGAAGAGGTCGTCGTCCACCACGACGACCAGACGTCTTCCTGGATGTTCATCGGCGTCCACAGCACCGTCCTCGGCCCGGCGATGGGCGGGACTCGGCTGACGTCGTACGGCACCTCCGCCGACGCTCTCGACGATGTCCTGCGGCTCTCCGGGGCGATGACCCTGAAGCACGCGGCGGCCGACACGCCTTTCGGAGGTGGGAAGGCCGTGATCGCGGTCCCCGAGGTCCCGTCACGCGGTACCCCTGCTCGTCGAACCCTCCTCCTGCGCTACGCGGATCTGGTGGAGTCGCTCCACGGGACCTACGAGACGGCGGCCGACATGAACACCGGCGAGACCGACATGGACACGGTCGGCGAGCGGACGTCCCACGTCCTCGGTCGTTCCAAGGCCAACGGAGGCTCCGGCGACCCCGGTGCGGCGACCGCTCTCGGCGTGTTCCACGGGATCCGGGCGAGCGTGCGGCAGGCGTTCGGCACCGACGACCTCGAGGGGCGGTCGGTGCTCGTCCAAGGGCTGGGTTCGGTCGGGAGCCGGCTCGCCGAGCACCTCCACGAGGCAGGGGCCGCGCTCCTGCTCGCCGACCTCGACGCCGCACGGGCATCCGCCCTGGCGGACGAGCTCGGCGCCAAGGTGGTCGCCGCCGACGATGTGGTCGGAACGGAGTGCGACGTGTTCTCGCCGTGCGCGACCGGCAAAGGGCTCACGGAGGCGACGATCCATCACCTGCGGTGCCGGATCGTCGCCGGCGCCGCCAACAACCAGCTCGGCGTCGCGGAAGACGGCGAGCGTCTCCGCGACGCCGGCATCCTGTTCGCGCCCGACTTCGTGATCAACGCGGGAGGCGTGATCCATCTCGCGGGTTCCGAGAGGCTCGGATGGGACGACGCCACGACGGCCAAGCGGCTCGAGGCGATCGGCGAAACGTTGCTCGAGATCTTCCGGACGGCCGAACGGGACGGCATCTCGACCGCCGCCGCCGCCGACCGCCTGGCTCGCGCCCGTCTCGCCGCCGCCCGGGCATGACCGAGGTCCTGATCCGGGCCCTCCGCCCGGAGCACGCGGACGCATGCGACCGGATCGTCCTCGGTCTCCCGTATCACTTCGGCATCGAGGACGGCAGGCGCGACTGCGCGGCGGCGGTCCGCCGCGACGCCGGTCTCGTCGCTGTGGAGGGGAGCGAGGTGGTGGGCTTCCTCACGTGCGTCCCGCGGTTCGACGAAGCGGCGGAGATCACGTGGATGGCGGTACGTGCGGACCGGCGGCGCCGTGGGATCGGCCACGCGATGATCGACCGTCTCGTTGAGCAACTGACCGCCGATGGCCGGCGAATCCTGCTGGTCCTCACGGTCTCACCGAGTGACCCGGGCCCCGAACCCGACGACGGTTACGGATCGACGCGAGCGTTCTACCGCTCGGCGGGCTTCGTGCTGGGCCGCGATCTGCGCGGCGAGTGGGACTCGGACACCGCCGTCGTCATGGTGCGACCGCTCGCGACGTAGCGACCCCCGACGGGGTCACGCGAGTGGCTTCTCCTGCCCGGCCTTCGCCAGGCCGACCACGTACAGCGCCGTGAAGACGGCGGTGCTCGCTGCCAAGGCCCACCAAGGCCACGCCGCGGATCCCTCGGGCAACTCCGTGGAAACGTGCAGGATGACGATCCCAGACACCAAGCCGTTGAAGAGGACGAAGGCCCAACACCACCACCACAGATCCTCGAGCTTCCTGAGGACCAGCACGTGGAACAGGGCGAGAGCCACGCCTCCCGCTCCGAGGAGCCTGATCCACACTGCGTCCGGCAGCTGTTCCTGCCCCATAACCGTCTCGACCACGGTTCGGGGGAGCACGACGAGCGGCACGGACAGTGCGAGCAACAAGACGGCGCCCACACCGAGCGCGCGGCGCAGCAGACTCATCGAAGCGGCATCTCCGGAGGCTCTTGGTCGGCGTTCCGAGCGGGTTGGTAGCATACGAGAACCGTTGAGCCGCCTCGCCTTCGGCGCGCCCGGCACCGGCTCGACTTCGATCTCCGGCGAAGCAAGGCCAAGCAAGGCCAAAGCCAAGAAAGGACGAACGTCGACATGCAGCAAGGCCCCAGGGTCGCGGTCATCGGTCTGGACTGCGCCACCCCGCAGCTCCTGTTCGATGATCTCGCCTCCGAGGTCCCCAACATCGCGAAGCTCATGTCCGAGGGGATGTACGGGGACCTCGCCAGCGTCACCCCACCGATCACCATCCCCGCGTGGGCCTGCGCCATGACCGGCAAGACACCGGGGGAGTTGGGCATCTACGGTTTCCGCAACCGCAAGGACACGAGCTACGAGGGGCTGTCCATCGCGCACTCCGGCTCGATCAAGGCTCCGGCGGTCTGGGACTCGCTCGGCGCGCAGGGCAAGTCCTCGCTCCTCATCGGGGTACCACCCGGTTTCCCGCCCCCGAAGGAGTTCCCGGGGTGGCGCGTCGGGTGCTTCCTCACCCCACCGTCGGCCGAGCACTATGCCTACCCGCAGGAACTCGAGGTGGAGATCGAGGAAGAGCTCGGCGGGAAGGGCGAATACATCTTCGACATCCCGAACTTCCGCAAGCAAGGGATGGAGTTCGTCCTCGATCAGGTCTTCAAGATGAGCGAACGGCGTTTCCAGGTGGCACGACGACTGGTGAAGAACAAGCCGTGGGACTTCTTCATGATGGTCGAGATGGGGATGGACAGACTCCATCACGTGTTCTGGCACTACGTCGATCCGACGCACCCGCTGTACCAACCGGGCAACCCGTTCGAAGACGCCTTCCAGCGCTACTACCGAGCGCTCGACGACGAGGTCGGCTCGTTGCTCGAGCTGCTCCCCGAGGATGCCATCACGATCGTGATGAGCGATCACGGCGCCCGCCCCATGATGGGCGGCATCTGCTTCAACGACTGGCTGATCGAGAACGGGTACCTCACGCTGAAAGAGCAGGTGTCGGAGATCACCCCCGTCGCGAAGACCTCGATCGACTGGGGACGCACCCAGGCGTGGGGCGATGGTGGCTATTACGGCCGGCTGTTCCTGAACGTCGCCGGTCGCGAACCCCAGGGCGTGATCGAGCCGGCCCAGTACGAGGCGATGCGTGACGAGCTTGCCGCGAAGCTCGTGTCGATGCCCGGACCGGACGGCGAGCCTCTCGGGACCACGGTGCATAAGCCGCAAGACGTCTATCCCGAGGTTCGAGGCGTGGCGCCGGACCTGCTCGTGTACTTCGGCGACCTCGGGTGGCGCTCGGTCGGCGCGGTGGGCAACCCCAGCGTGTACACGTTCGAGAACGACATCGGCCCCGACGGCGCCAACCACGACCGGACGGGTGTCTTCGCGATGACGGGGTCGCCGGGCCAGCCGACCGGCGAGGTCGAAGGTCTCAACCTCGTCGACGTTGGTCCGACGATCCTGTCGCTGTACGGGATCGTGGAAGCCGACGGGACGTCGAGGAGCTTCGTGTGACGGAGATCGAGCAGGAGGGGTTCACGGTCTGGTTCACCGGCCTGTCCGGTTCGGGCAAGTCCACGATCGCGGAGATGCTGTACCACGAGCTCCGAGCTCGCGAGCTGAAGACGGAGATCCTGGACGGCGACGTGGTGCGGCAGAACCTCTCGAAGGGACTCGGGTTCTCCAAGGAGGATCGGGACACCAACATCCTGCGGATCGGCTTCGTCGCCGAGTTGCTGACCCGCAACGGCGTCGCCACGATCTGCTGCCCGATCTCGCCGTACAAGGCGGCCCGCGACACGGTCCGCGCCCAGATCGGCGAGTTCGTGGAGGTCTACGTCCATGCGACCGTGGAGGAGATCGCCGCCCATCGCGATCCCAAGGGCCTGTACAAGAAGGCGCTTGCGGGCGAGATCACCGGCTTCACGGGCGTCGACGATCCCTACGAGGCGCCCGAGCACCCTGAGCTCGTCGTGGACACGATGGTCGAGACCCCCGAGGAGTCACTGGCCAAGGTCCTGCAGACGCTCGCGGACCTCGGTCACATCAAGGGCGCCGCGCCCCTCGTCGAGGGCGACCGCGTGCACTCGGGGTTCACGGACCTGCGGGTCACGGAGACCGGTCACGTCGCGAACGAGGACTGAGCCCGGGCGGTAGAGTGCCCGGCCGTGGACGCGACGACCTCACCGGATCCGATCTCCGAGCCGAAGGCCTACCAGGACCACCTGCTCGGGCTGCTCGGCACGGACGATCCCGCGGAGGTGCAGGCGTCTGCCGGGAGCGCGTGGCGCACGATGGCGGTCGAGGCCGGTGAGCTGGGCTTCGTTCGCCCGGAGCTGTCCGAGTGGTCGGTGATCGAGTGTCTGGGACACGCGGTCGACGCCGAGGTGGCGATGAGCGGTCGATACCGATGGATCCTTGCCCATGACCAGCCGCCGCTGATCGGCTACGACCAGGATCTCTGGGTCGACCGATTCCATGCCGGCAAGAACGAAGACCCGGAGGATCTGTTGGCACTCTTCGAACCGCTCCGTGCATCGAACGTCGCTCTGTGGACACGATCGACCGAGGAGGATCGGGCCCGCGTCGGCATGCATGCCGAGCGCGGGCCGGAAAGCTACGACCTGTGTTTCCGCATGCTCGCGGGTCACGATCGGTTCCACCTGGCACAGGCGCGGCGTGCCATCGAGGCGGTCGCCGGAGCCTGAGCGGGCGCGTCGGAGTCGGCTGGTACGCTGAACACATGCATCGGTCAGACGCCCGTCCGGGGTTCCGGATGGGCGTCTCGCGCGTCGGGGGGTAACTCGGTGGAGTTCGAGATCGGCATCGGTAAATCGGCTCGGCGGGCATACGGCTTCGACGAGGTCGCGATCGTGCCTTCGCGGAGGACGCGTGATCCCGACGACGTCGATATCAGCTGGGAGGTCGATGCCTACCGGTTCAAGCTGCCGATGATGGCCTCGGCGATGGACGCGAGCGTCTCGCCACAGACCGCCGTGCAGATCGGGCAGCTCGGGGGGCTCGCGTGCCTCAACCTCGAGGGTCTCTGGACCCGGTACGAGGATCCCGAGGGGATCTACGAAGAGATCGCCGGCCTCTCCGATGACAAGGCGACCCGCCGGATGCAGGAGCTCTACAAGGAGCCGGTGAAGCCGGAGTTGCTCGGGGCCCGCATCGAAGAGATCAAGGCCGAGGGTGTCGTCTCGTGCGCGTCGCTCACCCCCCAGCGCGTGGAGCGGTTCGCGCCGATCGTGCTGGAGGCGGGGCTCGACGTTCTGGTCATCCAGGGGACCGTGGTGTCGGCCGAGCACGTCTCCACGCAGACCGAGCCTCTCAACCTGAAGGAGTTCATCGCCGGATTCGATCTGCCGGTGATCGTCGGAGGGTGTGCCTCCTACTCGACCGCGCTGCACCTGATGCGCACCGGCGCCGTCGGCGTGCTGGTCGGCGTCGGTCCCGGGAACGCCTGCACCACAAGGGGTGTCCTCGGCGTCGGGGTGCCGCAGGCGACCGCGATCGCGGACGCGGCCGCCGCCCGACGCGAACACCTCCACGAGACCGGCCGCTACTGTCACGTGATCGCCGACGGCGGGATGCGCACCGGAGGCGACATCGCCAAGGCGATCGCCTGCGGCGCGGATGCCGTGATGATCGGGTCGCCGCTCACCCGCGCCTACGAGGCGCCCGGCCGCGGCTACCACTGGGGGATGGCGACGTTCCACCCGACGCTCCCGCGCGGAGCCCGGGTGAAGACGCAGCAAGTGGCCTCCATGGAGGAGATCCTCGTGGGGCCGGCGCACGAGAACGACGGGACCTTCAACCTCTTCGGAGCCCTTGCGACCTCGATGGCCACGACGGGGTACGCGACGATCAAGGAGTTCCAGAAGGCCGAGCTGGTGGTCGCCCCTTCGATCAAGACCGAAGGGAAGACCTACCAGGCCGCGCAGCGGGTGGGGATGGGGCACTAGGTGCCCCCGTCCGGGACGCCTCGCTCACGCGACGAGGATCCCTCCCGGCCGGTCCTGGTCGTCGACCTCGGTGCGCAGTACGCGCAGCTCATCGCGCGACGTGTCCGAGAGGCGCACGTGTACTCGGAGATCGTGCCCCACGACACCAGCGCCCTCGATCTCGCGAAACGGCGCCCCGCCGGCCTGATCCTCTCGGGGGGACCGGCGTCGGTCTACGAGGAAGGAGCGCCCACCCTCGATGCCGGCCTCTTCGACATGGGGGTCCCGGTGCTGGGCATCTGCTACGGGCATCAGCTCATGGCGCAGGCGCTCGGGGGCGAGGTCGCGGCCACGGGTCAGCGTGAGTACGGCGGGACGACGCTGTCGGTCGACCAGCCCGGCGGGATGCTGCTCGCCGACTTCGGTCCCGAGGAGCAGGTCTGGATGAGTCACGGCGACGCGGTCACGCGCGCCCCGGAAGGCTTCCGCGTGACCGCCCGCACGGACCAGATCCCGATCGCCGCGATGGAGGACCCCGAGCGGGCATTGTTCGCGGTCCAGTTCCACCCCGAGGTCTCGCATACCCCTCGAGGCCAAGATGTCTTGAAGCGATTCCTGTACGAGGGCTGCGGACTGCTTCCCGATTGGACCCCCATCAACATCGTCGAGGATGCGGTGGCCCAGATCCGCGCGCAGGTCGGCGATGCGGAGGTCCTGTGCGCGCTCTCCGGAGGAGTCGACTCCTCGGTGGCCGCGCTCCTCGTGTATCGCGCCGTCGGCGACCAGCTCACCTGCGTCTTCGTCGATCACGGGTTGAACCGGGAGGGGGAACCGCAGCAGGTCGAGGAAACGTTCGGTCGTCACTTCGGCGTGCCGCTCGTGCACGTGAAGGCCGAGGACCGTTTCCTCGCCAAGCTCGCGGGCGTCACCGATCCCGAGCAGAAGCGCCGCGCGATCGGGGAGGAGTTCATCCGCGTCTTCGAGGAGGTCGCGCGAGAGCACCGAGGCGCTCATTTCCTCGTCCAGGGCACCCTCTACCCCGACGTCATCGAGAGCGGCTCTCGCACCGCCGCGAACATCAAGAGCCATCACAACGTGGGCGGCCTCCCCGAAGAGATGGAGCTGGAGCTCGTGGAGCCGCTCCGCGATCTGTTCAAGGACGAGGTCCGCCAGGTGGGCGCCGAACTGGGGCTTCCTGAAGAGGTCGTGCAACGCCAGCCGTTCCCGGGTCCCGGCCTCGCCGTCCGGATCGTCGGCGAGGTGACGGCCGAGAACCTCGCCAAGGTTCGTGGAGCCGACGGGGTGGTGCGCGAGGAGATCCGCCGAGCCGGGCTCGAACGGGAGACCTGGCAGGCGTTCTGCGTCCTGCTCGCCGACACGAAGACCGTCGGCGTCATGGGCGATGGACGGACCTACGAGAGTCCGGTGATCGTCCGCGTCGTGACGTCCGAGGACGCGATGACGGCGGACTGGGCCAGGCTCCCGTACGACGTGCTCGACCGGATCGCGGCGCGGATCGTCCGAGAGGTACCCGGGGTCAACCGGGTCGCCTACGACATCACGTCGAAGCCGCCCGGCACCATCGAGTGGGAGTGAGCTCGCCGGGGCGGTCACCTCGGCCCGGACCCGACCCTTAGGGCTCTCTTGGGAGTCGCTCCCGTAGCCTGGAGCACCTATGACGATCGAGGGCAGCGTGTTCGCCGACCGCTACGCGGTCGGCGAGCTCCTCGGGCGAGGCGGCATGGCCGAGGTCTATCTAGCGACCGACCGGATCCTGGACCGGCCGGTCGCCTTCAAGGTCCTGGGGGGCTGGCTGGCGAACGACGCCACCTTCGTCGAGCGGTTCCGACGAGAGGCGCTCGCGGCCGCTCGCATCTCCCACCCCAACCTGGTGGCCGTCTTCGATGCCGGGTCGGAAGGCGAGAGGCACTACATCGTGATGGAGTACGTGGCGGGCGAGACGCTCGCCGACGTGCTTCGGACCGAAGGCCCGCTCGATCCCGCGCGAGCGACAAGGATCGCCTCCGATCTGGCCGACGCGCTCGGGGTGGCGCACGCCGCTCGGATGGTGCACCGCGACGTCAAGCCGGCCAACGTGATGTTGACGCCCGACGGCCGGACCAAGCTGATGGACCTCGGCATCGCTCGCCGCCTGGACGGGGAGAGCATCACGCACGCCTCGTCCATCCTCGGGACGGCGGGCTATGTCTCGCCCGAGCAGGCCCGGGGAGAGCCCGTCGACCATCGATCGGACATCTACTCGCTCGGATGCGTCCTGTACGAGATGCTGACCGGCCGGCCGCCCTTCGAGGCGGCCGACCCGCTCGCGGTGGCGTACAAGCACGTTCACGAGATGCCGGCGCTCCCGACCTCCCTGGATCCGTCGATCCCGACCGCTCTCGAGGCGGTGACGTTGCGCGCCATGGAGAAGGACCCCGAGGCGAGGTTCCAGAGCGCCGCCGACATGGCATCGGTCCTCGCCGACCGGACGGCCCCCGTGGCCCCGGTCGCGGCCACGACACCGCTCGCTCCCGTCGGAGCCACCACGCCTCTGCCCGCCGCGGTCGCGACGGACACCCTCCCGAGACGTGCGGACAGGCCACCTCGCGACCGGCGGCTGATGCCGCTCCTGCTCGCGCTCGCCGCGCTCGCGCTGCTCGGCGGCCTGGCCTTCGCGCTCTTTGGCGGCGATCCTCCTCCACCCGCCGGGCAGCAGCCCGCCTCTCGGTCTCCCTCGGTCTCTCCCTCGCGGTCGCCGTCGCCGTCACGTACGCCCTCACCGTCCCCTTCCCCGAGCTCTGCCCCCGTGGATCCGGTCCAGGGAGCCGTGGCGGCCCTCCAAGCCGTCGTGACGGAGGGAGTGAGCGATGGCACGATCTCCGAGAAGGCGGCCGAGGAGATCCAGAAGGGGCTCGAGGAAGCGCTCAAGAAGTACTCGGACGGTGACACCGACAAGGCGATCGACGAGCTCGAGCATCTTCGCGACAAGGTCGACGAACTGGTCGACCACGACGAGATCGCACACTCGGAAGAGCAGAGCCTGGAGAAGGCGATCGAGGATCTCGCGGAGCAGATGTTCTTCGCGTCCTCGGACGACGACTGAGTGCTACGCGGCCGCGGGGGCCTCGACGAGCGTGGCCGTCACGATCAGCCGCTCTCGGCTCGAGTACTTCGGATTGCACGTGGTCAACACGAGGGTCGGCCGGCGGGTCTGTTCCAGCACGGCACCCGAACCGGCTTCCGGCAGGACGAAGTTCCGATCGACCTCGTACGTGTAGGTCCCGTGCTTGGTGATGAGCTCGATCGTGTCACCGGCGCGGACCTGCTCGAGGTCGAGGAACGGATGCTGGTAGGTCGTCCGGTGTCCCGCGATCCCGACGCGGCCGGTGCCGTCCCACGGATCGGCCGAATCCGGATAGTGAGCCGGACCCTTCTTGAGCGTGTCCGTCCACTCGTACGACCGATAGTCGGCATCCGGCCCCTCGACGACGATGAAGTCGATCTCGATGGAGGGGATGACCAGCGCAGCGTAGGCCTCTCCCGGGAGATATCGCTCCTGTCCGGGTGGTGTCGGATGCTCGAAGAGTCGCGTGATCTCGGTCCTGAGCTGATCTTGGGCACGTGCCGTCTCCAGCCCGGTTCCCCAGAGGAGCCAGGCGACGTATCCAGCGAGACCCGCGGCGGCCATGAGGCAGCCGAAGCCGAAGGTTCGGATCACGGCGCGGACCGACGATCGTTCCTGCATGCCGTTCACCGTAACCCGGGAACACCACTCCGACATCGACCGAAGGTCCAGGTCAGACACTCCTTGACCGGTGTGGTCGCGGGCCCGCGCTAGCATCGTCATGTGAGCGTCACATCCCCCTTGCTCGACGGCCTCAACGACATCCAGCGAGAAGCCGTCCTCCGGACCGAGGGTCCCGTCCTGATCGTCGCCGGCGCCGGTTCCGGCAAGACCCGCGCCCTCACCCACCGGATCGCCTACCTGATCCGGGAATGCGGTGTGTCCCCCGGGGAGATCCTGGCGATCACCTTCACCAACAAGGCATCCCGTGAGATGGCGGAACGGGTCGGGGAGCTCCTCGGGGGTCCGATCTCCCGGGGCATGTGGGTCCTCACGTTCCATTCGACGTGCGCGCGGATCCTCCGGCGAGAGCACGAGCATCTGGGTGTCCCCTCGAACTTCACGATCTACGACGACGGAGATACGGAACGGCTGATCTCCGGGATCGCGCGAGACATGGACGTCGATCCGAAGCGCTACCCACCCAAGGCCATCGCTTCCGCGATCGGCAAGGCGAAGGATCGCGTGTGGGGCGCGAAGGAGTTCGCGGAGATGGCTTCGAATCTGTACGAGGAGACGGTCGCGCGGATCTACATCGAGTACGAGCGCCGGAAGCGAGACGCGGGCGCCCTCGACTTCGACGACCTGATCAGCGAGACGGTCCGACTGTTCCGCGACCACCCGGAGGTGCTGCAGCACTACCAGGAGCGGTTCCGATACATCCTGATCGACGAGTATCAGGACACGAACCGCGCGCAATACGAGCTCGTGAACATGCTCGCGGCGAAGCATCACAACATCTGCGTCGTGGGAGATGCCGACCAGGGTGTCTACTCCTGGCGGGGCGCGACGATCCAGAACATCCTCGACTTCGAGCGCGACTATCCCGATGCCGCGGTGTTCCTGATGGAACAGAACTACCGCTCGACGCAGAACATCCTGACCGTCGCCAACGCGCTCATCGAGAACAACATCCAGCGCAAGCCGAAGAACCTCTGGACCGAGGCGGGATCCGGGGACAAGGTCGTCCGTGTGCGCGCCAACGACGAGCACAGCGAGGCGTACTTCGTCGCGCAGGAGGTCGAACGCCTGAGGAACGAGGAAGCGTTCCGCTACCGGGACGTCGCGATCTTCTATCGGACCAACGCGCAGTCGAGAGTGATCGAGGACGTCTTGATGCGGGTCGGGATGCCCTACCGCGTCTTCGGCGGGGTGCGCTTCTACCAGCGCAAGGAGATCAAGGACATCCTCGCCTACCTCAAGCTCCTCACCAATCCGCAGGACGTGATCTCGTTCCGGCGCGCCGTCAACACGCCGAAGCGAGGGATCGGGGACGCCACCGTGGCCGCGGTGGAGGCGTTCGCGCGCGCGGAGGACATCGACGTGATGCAGGCGTGCCGCCGCGTCGATGAGATCGCGTCGCTCGCCGCGCGCGCGAAGGGCGCGGTCGCCGGATTCACCTCCGTGATGACAGCGATCGCGGGCCATCTCGCCGACGGCGCCGGACCGGCTCGGATGGTGGAGTTCGCGGCACAGGAGTCCGGCTACCTCTCGGAGCTCGAGGAGCTGCGCACCGTCGAGGCGCAGGGACGGATCGAGAACATCCAGGAGCTGTCCGGCGTGGCGGCCGAGCTGATCACCCGCGACGAGGACGCTGACCTGGATCAGTTCCTCGAGCAGGTGTCCCTCATCGGCGAGCAGGACGACTACGACGAAGAGGAATCCTCGGTGACGCTGATGACGCTCCACATCGCCAAGGGGCTCGAGTTCCCCGCGGTGTTCATCGTGGGGCTCGAGGACGGCATCTTCCCGCACTACCGATCGATGACCGATTCCGCCGAGCTCGAAGAGGAGCGCCGGCTGCTGTACGTGGGCATCACCCGGGCACAGAAACGGCTGTACCTCTGCCACGCGTGGGGCAGGACGTTGTTCGGACAGACGAACTACAACCCGCCGTCTCGGTTCCTGAACGAGCTCCCGGCGAGCTTGCTCGATGTCCGCGAGGAGGGTGGCGGCGCCGGCGGGGCCCGTCCGGGTGCTCGCGACCCCTCTCGGGGAGGGAGGGCCCGGAGAACCGAGGGGGGGTACTCGGTCGTGGGGCTCCCCGGCAAGGGCACGGTGGAGATCCCTTCGACGGGATGGAGCCCGCCACGGGTACCGAAACGAGAGGTCCCCTCCGTGTCGGAGGGGGATACCGTCCTGCACGAACGGTGGGGCGAGGGCGTCGTCATCACCGTGAAGGGACTCGGGGAGGACGCCGAGGCCACCATCGCCTTCTCGGACGCGGGTGAGAAGCGCCTGCTCCTGTCGTACGCCCCGCTCAAGCGCGTCGGCTAGGTGTGGGTCCTCAATCGGGGAACGGGAGGACCCGCGTTCCTCGAGAGGGATCCCACGCGATCACCGTCTTCGGCTCCGCGAACGAGATGAAGCCCGCCGACTCGACGTCGATCGAGAACGTGTGGAAGTTCGGCTCGTCCGGCGCCCAGTCGATGCGCTCCTTCACGGCCTCCCGGTAGGTCGTGCGCAGCTTCGGATCCTGCACGTCGACCGCGCGAGCGTAGATCTTGGCGTCCCCCTCGGTGCCCATCCGGTCCGTGGTACATGTGTGGAGGACGCACCGCGGGTCACGGAGGAGGTCGAGCGCCTTCCGGCTCTGCCACATCATCCCCAGGATCAGGTGCCCCGCCGCGAAGTCGAGCTCGCACGGGCTGATCCGGGGTGCACCGTCGGCACGGAGGGTGCCGAGCATGCAGAGCTCCTGCGCGCGGAAGCGTTGCGCGGCCGGGTCCGCGATCTCCGGACACGCATCGGCGAACTCGTCCCAGCGCACGCGGTCGAGCCTACGGCGTCACGTCGACAGACGGTCGAGGACGTTCCTCGTGATCCGAACGACGTCGGGATCGTTGCCCTCGATCCCGTAGGTCCAGTCCGTGCATCCGGCGTTGAAGACGGTGCCTCCGCCGGGAACCGTGAAACATCCGACCACCGCATGGTTGTGCTGGATCTTGTGCACGTTCGCATCGGCGAACGCACCCCACAACACCGCGGCCACGTGTTCGAGCTCGCCGGGCTCCCTCGCATACCGTGAGGGTTGCTCGTCCCGCGACCACAAGCGCGCGGGCGCCGTGGCCAGCACGGCGAGTGTGCCCGGCGCTCCGTCCTCGTGCGTCGGCACCGGGAGGCCATCGACGAGCGTCAGGTCGCATCCGTCGACCTCGTAGCCGACGATGGCGTCGGCGAGCCCTAGCGCGTCGCCGTACCGGAGGCCGGTCCCTTCGAGTGCCCAATGATCGGGCCGCCAGACCGTGTAGGCACCGCTCGCTCGAGGAACGCCCGCTCCGTACCGGGAATAGCC
Organism: uncultured Actinomycetota bacterium; assembly: GCA_963750945.1. Taxonomy (GTDB): domain Bacteria; phylum Actinomycetota; class UBA4738; order UBA4738; family HRBIN12; genus JAJNBA01. Next base: position 203,186 of record CAVVSH010000004.1, read on the forward strand.
GCCACGCGAGAACGAGAGACCAGTCATCGACGGCTCCGGCCTCCCGATCCGCCGATCCGACCAGGACCCCGTGAGGAGCCGCTGTCCGTCCGAACCGACCACGGGGTCTTCGTCGGCTCGGTACTTGAAGCAGACCATCATCTTGTCGTCGAAGCGGACCTGCCACCAGCACGTGTTCCCGCTGAAGAACGCGGCGTTGCCACCCCCGGAGGTGAAGCCCTCGACGGCATCGCGCATCCCCCATGACCAATATTCGTCGTGCCCCACCGAGAGGAAGAGTCGATGGCCATCCAGGACCTCGGGATGTCGCTCGAGGTCCTGCGAGATGGCGACGTCGATCGCGAAGCCCTCGCGTTCGGCCCATGCGACGAACGGCCGTTCCCACGTCCACCACCCCGAACCTCCGCTCCAGGGGGACAGACCGCGCTCCTCGGCCCACGTGAAGTACCCCAGCGCCTCTCGGTCGGGCGGGGCCTGTGCCTTCCGCACGGCCGGCTCCGGCTTGTCCAGGAAGCCCCGAGCCAGCGGGCGTTCGAAGGACACGCGGGTTCCGCCCGTGTACAGGGACGGTCCGCCCCAGTCGTTGTAGGCGTTGTACGTGGCGGTGGAAAGGACCAGGAGGATGGGAGAAGGGTCGTGGTGCGGGCGGACGACGAAGAACGCGTCCGCCCGCTCCTCTCCGGATGTGAGCGTGACCGCGTAGTAGCCGGATCGCCAGTCTTCGCCTACCGGGATCGTGAGCGTGGCGGGCCACCCACACCCGTCGGCGGACGCGGTCGCCGGGATCGGATGCTCCGACCCGGCGACCGCGTCCGCCCCCCACACGACGACGCGGTCGCCGCCTTCACGCGCGATCTCGGCGCCGAAAGGTCCGGTGGACGAGACGTGGAGCCCGACCTCCTCGCCCGGGAGTGCGCTCTGTGGCCAGCAGTAGCCTTCGAGCAACGGGTGCCTACCGGGTCAGGATGATCAGGCCGGCGACCACGATCACGATGCCGGCGATCAGGGGGGCGATGACCCATGCGAGGCCGAGACGTCCTCGGTACGGGCCGAGGGTGCCCACCTTCGTCGTGGGCTTCAGACCCGGAGGCCGGAACTGCACGCGCTTCTTTGCCACGGGCGCAGTATCGCAGGCACCGGCATGGGTTCGGACCCGGGGTGGCTGCCTTTCACGGCACGACACCGTACAGATGCCACCGGTCCGGGATGCCCTTCAGATCGTGCTCACCACGGTCCTGGAAGACGAGACCGGACCCCGCGACGAGGTCCTTCACGGTCGAGGAGACGAGGACCTCCGAGGGGCTCGCCTCCCCACCGACCCTCGCTCCGATGTTCACGGCGATGCCGCCGACCTTCCCGTCGATCGTCTCGACCTCGCCCGTGTGGACGCCGACGCGGACCTCGAGCTCGAGCGCCCGGACGGCCTCGACGATCGCCTTTGCGCAGCGAACGGCGCGGGCGGGTCCGTCGAAGCTCGCGAAGAACCCGTCTCCTGCCGTGTCGATCTCGACCCCGTGGTATCGCCCCAGGATCGCTCGGACCGTCGCGTGATGGTCCTCGACGGTCTCTCGCCATCGCCGGTCGCCGAACTCGACCGCCTTCTCCGTCGATCCCACGATGTCCGTGAACAACACCGATGCGAGCACCCGATCGAATGACGCCTCCTCATCCCTGACCGTGCCGAGGAATCGGCCGACCTCCTCGATCACCACCGACATGTCGCCGTCTCCGGGGAGGTGGTCCGCGCCCTCGAGCTCGACGAACCGTGCACCCGGGATGTGGCGAGCCATGTAGCGGCCCTCTTCGACGTGATAGACGGCCTCGTCCTTCCGGTGCAGGACGAGCGTCGGGGCCTGCACCGTCCTGAGGACGCGACGGACGTCGGTCTCGCGCTCGAGCTGGTTCAGCGCCACCGCCATCCCCGGACTGGCCGCGTGGCGGTAGTAGTTGGCCCAGAGCGCGATCGATTCGCGATCGAGGCGCGCAGTGGGGGCGACCCATCGCACGAACGATTCCACGAAGTCGGGTTGTCCCCAGCGCTCCTCGACCTCGCGATCGTGTGCCTCCCATTCCTCGACGCTCCAGGCCCACGGATACTCCTTGTCCTTCAGGCCGCACGCGAACGTCCCGAACAGGACGAGCGCCGCCGTGCGTTCCGGGTAGGTCGCCGCGAAGAAGATCGCCAGCGGTCCGGTTGCGTCCATGCCGAACAGGGCCGGTCGCTCGGAGCCCGCGGCCTCCAAGACCGTCAGCGCGTCCGCGACCCGCGTCTCCAGCGTGGGAAGCCGATCGACCGCCAGCGGGTCGGAGAGGCCGGCCCCCCGAGGGTCGAAGCACACGACGCGTGCGATTGATGCGAGGGCACCGAGGAACGGACCGAACGAGGGGATCGTCCAGATCAGCTCGATGCTCGAAAAGGCCGGCGCGGTAACCAGCACGTCGATCGGTCCGTTTCCGGCCACTTGGTACGCGATGTGGACGCCGTCGGTGGACCTCGCGTATCGGACGTCGGGCACGAGCACGGCCTATCCTCTTCCGCTCCGGTCGCGTCAGGCAAGCTGACTGAGGGATCGTCGGTAGACTCGTCGCCATGGCCGAGAAGCTCCGGGTGATCGTCGCGAAGCCGGGCCTCGACGGGCACGATCGCGGCGCGAAGGTGGTCGCGCGGGCGCTCCGCGACGCGGGTTTCGAGGTGATCTACACGGGCCTCTTCCAGACTCCGGAGCAGATCGCGGAGGCGGCGATCCAGGAGGACGCGGACGCGGTCGGACTCTCGTGCCACTCGGGCGCCCACATGACGCTTTTCCCCAAGGTGGTGAAGGAGCTCCGCGCGCGCGGGGCAGACGACGTCGTCGTGGTGGCCGGCGGGGTGATCCCCGCGGACGACATCCCCAAGCTGAAGGAAGCCGGGATCGAGGCGGTCTTCACTCCCGGCGCGAACACGGGCGACATCGCGACCTGGCTCCGCGATCGGCTCGGGGCGAAAGCCTAGGGGCCGCGAGGACCCCGACGGATGGACCTCTACGAGCACATGGGCAAGGACCTGTTCCGTGCTCACGGCATGCACACGCCGCGCGGCCTCGTCGCGTTCAGCTCGGCGGACGCCGCCTCGGCGACCGACGAGCTGGGCGGACGGTCGGTGGTGAAGATCCAGGTGCAGGTCGGCGGCCGCGGCAAGGGAGGCGGTGTCGAGCTCTGCGACACGCCGGAGGCCGCGGCCGCAGCGGCCGACCGGATGCTGGGCAGCGACTTCAAGGGCTTCCCCGTGACGCGCGTCCTCGTCGAGGAGCTGTTGCCGATCGCGCGCGAGTTCTACACCTCGCTCCTGCTGGACCGAGCTCGTGGCGACTACCTCGCGATGATGACGGCGGAGGGCGGCGTGGATATCGAGGAGCTCGCTCGGACCCGGCCGGAGGCCCTTCGGCGCGTGCACATCGACCCGATGCTCGGGCTCCGCGCGTATCACGTCCGCGAGCTGATCGGGACGCTCCCGGTCGAGGCCTGGGAGGGAGCGGCCGATGCGCTCCGGAAGATGTACGAGCTCCTCGTCGAGCGCGACGCGACGCTCGTCGAGGTGAACCCGCTCGTCCTGCTGGAGGACGATCGGGTCGTCGCGCTCGATGCGAAGGTGACGATCGACGACAACGCGCTCTGGCGACATCCCGACATCGCCGAGCTGGCCGAGCAGTTCCCGATCGACGAGGTGGAGGCCCGCGCCAAGGAGAAGAGTCTGCAGTACGTGAAACTCGATGGGGACGTCGGGATCATCGGCAACGGTGCGGGGCTCGTGATGTCGACGCTCGATGTGGTGGCGCAGGCGGGAGCGCGCGCCGCCAACTTCCTCGACGTCGGAGGCGGCGCGTCCGCCGACCAGATGGCGACCTCACTCGAGGTCGTGCTCTCCGACCCGGCGGTGAAGGTCGTGCTCGTCAACATCTTTGGAGGGATCACGCGCTGCGACCTCGTCGCCCAGGGCATCCTGGAGGCGCTGGAGCGGATCGAGGCCCGCGTCCCCATCGTGGTGCGGCTCGACGGGACCAATGCGGAGGACGGTCGTCGGATCCTCGCGGACGCCGCGCATCCGAGGATCGTCCCCGCCGCGAACATGCTCGAGGCGGCCGAGGAGGCCGCAGACCTCGCGGGGGCGAACCCATGAGCATCCTCGTCGACGAACGAACGACCCTGGTCGTCCAGGGGATCACGGGGAACGAGGGGACGTTCCACACGCTCCGCAACCGTGACTACGGCACGAACGTCGTCGCCGGGGTCACCCCGGGGAAAGGCGGGCAGGACGTGGAGGGGATCCCCGTCTTCGACACGGTCGCGCGTGCCGTGGCCGAGACCGGCGCCGACACGTCGATGATCTTCGTCCCGCCGCGCTTCGCCGCAGAGGCGATCCTGGAGGCGGCCGACGCGGGCGTCGGGCTGGTCGTCTGCATCACCGAGGGGATCCCCGTCCGAGACATGGCGAACGTCCGCAGCTACCTCGAGGCGTCGAAGACGAGGCTCGTCGGGCCCAACTGCCCCGGCGTGATCTCGCCGGGTGCGGTCAGCGTGGGGATCATCCCCGGGGAGATCTGCGCCCCGGGGGCTGTCGGGCTCGTGTCGAGGAGCGGCACCCTCGTGTATCAGATCGTGCACGAGCTCACGCAGCGTGGCATCGGTCAGTCCACGTGCGTGGGCATGGGCGGCGATCCCATCCACGGCGTCGGGTTCGTCGAGGCATTGAAGCTCTTCCAGGCCGATGCGGAGACCGAGGTGATCGTGCTGACGGGCGAGATCGGCGGCGACGACGAGGAGCGGGCCGCGGCGTTCATCGCCGACGAGGTGACCAAGCCCGTCGTCGGCTACATCGCGGGGTTCGAGGCCCCGCCCGGCAAGCGCATGGGCCATGCCGGCGCGATCGTGACCGGGTCCTCCGGGACCGCGGCGGCGAAGGCCGAGGCACTCGAGGCCGTCGGCGCCGCGGTGGCGAGGAACCCGTCCGAGGTGGCGGACCTGGTCGCGGAGCGCCTGGGGTGAACGGCGAGGTGCCCCCGGGTCGCCCGGGGGCGCTCATGGACAGGCGCGGCCCGGTCGGCGTCGCGGCGGTCGGTGGAGTCGTGGCATTCGCGGCGCTGGTGGCCGTCTGCCAGCTGCTCGCCTTCGCGCAGCACGTCTTGCTCGGAGGGCTCGGGCTGTGGTCCTGGGCGAAGATCGGCCTGCTCACCGTGTCGCTCGCGCTGCGAGCCGACTTGATCGCGACCGTGCGGGGTTCTCCCATCTTCCAGTCCGCGGCCCGGTCGGAGACCCTCCGGCTGCGGCTGGTGCCGATGGTGCTGACGATCGGGTTCCTGTGGCTGGTGGCACGGGCCGGTCGCCGCGCGGCTCGAGCGAGCCGGGGAGGGGGGCCCCTGATCGTGTCCGGTCTCGCGGCGGTCAGCGCCGCGATCCCGGTCGCGATCCTCGCCGCCGTCTTTTCGAGCCTGGTGACCCTCGTCTTCCCTTCGCTCGGTCTCCTGCTCGAGGTCGACGCGCTCAGCGCCGCGCTCTGGGCAGGGGCACTGGCCGCGGTTGGCGCGGGGACTGGCGCGTACCTGGAAGTCGGGGGTCCTGCGGGCTCGGCGGTGCTCCGAGGTGGACTGACCGCGTACGGCTGGGCGCTTGGGCTCCTCGTCGTTGGCGTGTTCGTGCTCGCGACCCTCGAGCCCACCGTGACCCGGGCCTACGTCGACGAAGTCAACGGCCTGGGAGCTCCCGGTGGTGCGCTCTTGGGCATCCACCTCCTCGCGCTCCCGGCGCAGAGCGCGCTGCTCCTCGCGCCGGCTTCGGGATCCTGCCTGGAGATCCTCGGAGATGGTCCGATGTTCGACTTCTGCCCGTGGCGCCTCGCCGCATCGGGTCCCTCGGGCGACGCCTTCCTCCCGGCGTCCCTGGGGCTTTCCCCTTGGTTCTGGCTCCTCAGCGCCGCGCCAGGGATCGCGGCGATGCTCGGCGGCGGTCGAGCCGTCACCGAAGCGTCGGTCAGCGGTCGGCGGGCCCTCGGCGTCGGGGCGGCCGCCGGGTCGGCGTTCGCGACGCTCGTGGTCCTCGGGGCGTGGTTCGCCGCTCCGCTGCTCACCCCGATCGTCGTACCCGTCCAGATCTCTCTTCACCCTGCGTGGGTAGCCACCGCGGCCACCGCGTTGATCTGGGGAGCAGTGGGGGGAACGTTCGGCGGGTGGCTCGCGGCCCGGCGCTACGTCGAGCCGGAGCTTCCGAGACCGACCTCGGCGTAGTTCGACTCGATCGTCGTGAAACGACGCCACGCTTCGGCCCACCCGGCGTCGTCCCTCGGGAACCGCTCGAGGGGCCGGGAGGGATCGGTCCGCAGCCAGATCCCGAAGAACGTCCGTCCGTACCCGAGCAGGTAGTCCGACCCCGAATGGGTGTACTGGAGGACTTGGTCGTCCGACGGATCGGGCGCGGGCGCCGTCTGCGGGGGCGCGTCCATGGGAGCGCTCGCCGGCGCCGCCGGTGACGCGACGGGTTGCTGGCCTCCCGATCCGACCTGCTGATGGTTCGGCTCGAGGCCCACGAAGCGGATCCAGGCGCTCCGCCAGCCGTCGTCGGTCCGCGGGAACCTCTCGACGGGGGCACCAGGAGCCTGCCGATCCCAGATGCCGAAGCTGTCCGCCACGTAGCCGAGCACGTACCGGAAGCCGGAGTGCGTGTACTGGGCGGGATCGGAGGACGATCCTGCTGCCGCGCTCGTCGTCGCGGAAGCCGATGACGCGGGTTCCGCAGAGGGGGATCCTGGCGTCGTGGTGGCTGCTCCGGGCTCCTCGGGCCGCTGCTGCATGGCGGTACCGGCATCGGCCCGGAGGTCGCTGAAGCAGTACCGGCACTTGATCGCGTCGTCCTGGATCTCCTCGGCGCAGTAGGGGCACTTCTTCACGATCGATCCTCTCGCTCGGGCCGGTGACGAGAGCGAAAGGCTACCCCGAAACGGAAGAGGCGGGCCCGCCGGGCCCGCCCCTTCGAAGGTGATGCAGAGATCCGCTACATGTCCGACGAGCCGGACGGCGGCATCCCACCGCTCGGTGGGGGATCGCTCGGCGGCATGCCACCGCTGGGCGGAGGCGCGCTCGGCGGTGGGCTGCTGGGGGGCGTTTCGCCACCCATCGTCCCGCCACCCATCGTCCCGCCACCGGTGTCGCCCATCTGGAAGCCACCGCTGGATTGGACCTTCTGCCAGGCGCCGTATCCGATCGCGATCAGCAGCACGAGGCCGACGAAGGCGGCCCACCCCGGCTGGTTCGTGATGACGAGGAGGAACTTCAAGAGACCGAAGGCCGCCACCGCCAAGCCGAGGAACCCGAGGGTCTTGTCGGGGGACATGGAGCCCATGTTTACGTTCCTCATCGCGTCCGTCATCGAAAGCACGCCCGCGACGACCAACAGGATCGCCAGCAGGCCGGCGATGACGCCTGCGAACGCTCCGTGTCCGCCCCACATCGAGACCGACACACAGGTGTCGAATTCCCCCAGGTCACCTAGGTCCCCGAGGATGTCGGAGGCGCAGGCGGACTGCCACGGGAGGAAGCTATCGATGAGGAGCAGGATGCTGCCTCCTGCAAGCAGCTTCTCTGCGGTCGACATCTTCGACATGTCGAAGCCGGACGAGCCTGAACCTTCCATCTACTGCTCCTTTCAGCTGCCGCGCGTTCGCGCGGCCAGGTGCTTCTCTACGGGTATCCAAGAGGCGCCCGGTGCCGGAGTCAAACACCCTGCCCCGGACGGGCTCCCATGACGACGTTCGCGATCCCGCCGGTCACGGCGATCGCTCCTCCCACGGCGGCAACCCACGGGCCCCACGAGGCGACCTGGAAGGTCGGCGGGAATGCGATCGCGAGGACGGAGGCAGCGGTGATCGTGGTGCCGCCCACGATCGCGACGATCGCCCCCGAACGAGCTTCATGGCGGTGGAACCACCACACCGCCGGCAACAGGATGGCCGCCGCGACGGCGGCCACCATCGACCACCGGACGCTCGGGACCCACGCGCCGAACATCCGGTCGCCGGCACCCGTCCTCGTCCAGGGGCCGGCCGTGGCGAACAGGGCAAGGACCGCGCCGGCGACGGATAGCCACGAACCCACGAGCATCCGATCGGGCTCCGGAGGCGTCGTGATCGCGGGATCGCCCAGCTCCGTGGCGAGGCACTCGGGGCCGAGCACGCGACCCCGGACCGGAACCGCGCATGCCATGCAGACCGGCTCCTCGCACGCGCTGCACCGTGCGACGGCCGGTCTGGCCTGATGATGGAGGCACCGCTCGTGGAGCGCCTCGTTGGGGACGGAGCCCTCGCCCGCAGATCGTTCATCCGGCGGCTCGAGAGCGGTCGAGCCCGTATCCGGGTGCTGCGGTGCGACTCCCCCGGAACGTTCCTCGGCCTCCACGTCGATAGCGTACGGCTTGCGTCCACGGGCCCTCTGGTAGCGTGCCCCCATCGATGGGGGAGCGGATCGCGGTGCTCGTTTCCGGTTCCGGGACGAACCTGCAAGCCCTCCTCGACCATCCCGTCTGCGGCTCCCGGATCGCGCTCGTGCTCTCCGACCGTCCGAACGTGAAAGCCTTGGAACGGGCGGGATCTCATGGTGTCGAGTCCGCCGTGCTCCGGCCGGAGGACTTCGAGGGGCGGGAGCCATTCGACCGAGCGGTGGTGGACCTCCTTCGCGATCGCGGGATCGACGCCGTCCTGACGGCCGGGTACATGCGACTGCTCGGTCCCGCGATGCTCGAAGCGTACGGCGGTCGCTGGCTGAACGTGCACCCATCGCTCCTCCCGGCGTTCCCGGGCATGCACGGGGTCGCAGACGCGCTCGCCTACGGCGTCAAGGTGACGGGCGTGACCGTCTTCCTCGTCGACGAGGGGATGGACACCGGGCCGGTCGTCCTGCAGGAACCCATCGAGGTTCGTGAGGACGACGACTGGGATTCGTTGGAGGCTCGCGTCCACGAGGTCGAGCACCGTCTGCTCCCCGCCGCCGCCGCCGCCCTGGTGGAGGGACGGATCCACGTCGACGGCCGCAAAGTGACGATCGACGGGGAACCGGCGTGACGGGCATCCGCGAGGTGCGACGAGCACTGCTCGCCGTCTACGACAAGACCGGGGTGGTCGAGTTCGCTCGCGGGCTGTTCGACGGGGGTGTCGCGCTCGTGTCGTCGGGCGGGACCTCGGCCACACTGCGCGAGGCCGGGCTGGAGGTCACGGCCGTCGAGGAGGTGACCGGCTTCCCCGAGATGCTCGACGGACGCGTGAAGACACTGCATCCCCGGATCCACGGAGGCTTGCTCGCCGACACGCGCAAACCGGAGCACCTGGACCAGCTCGCCGAGCACGGGATCGAGCCGTTCGACCTCGTGGTCGTCAACCTCTATCCGTTCCGGGAGACGGTCGCCTCCGGCGTCGGGGTGGACGAGGTGATCGAGAAGATCGACATCGGCGGGCCTGCGATGATCCGAGCCGCCGCGAAGAACTTCGAGTCCGTGGGTGTCGTGGTGGATCCGTCGGGATACCCCGAGGTCCTGAACGAGGTCCGTGTCCACGGTGGACTGTCTCGCGTGACGCGCGAGCGACTCGCCGCGGCCGCGTTCTCCCACACGGCTGCGTACGACGCCGCGGTCGCCGGCTGGTTCGCCGAGCAAGCGGAGACGGAGACGCTGCCCGGGTTCGTGGGTCTCGCGTTGGAGAAGGTCGGCGATCTCCGCTACGGGGAGAACCCGCACCAGCGGGGCGCCCTCTATCGCGATGCGGGCAGCGCATCCACCGGGCCGCTCGGGGGCGCCCGCGTCCTCCAGGGCAAGGACATGTCGTTCAACAACTGGCTCGATGCCGACGCGGCCTTTTCGCTCGTGGCGGCACTTCCCCCGAGCGCCTGCGTCATCGTGAAGCACAACAACCCGTGCGGCGTGGCCGTCGCCGCCCAGCTGGACGAGGCGTACCGACGAGCGTTCGAGTGCGACTCGGTCTCGGCGTTCGGTGGCGTCGTCGCGTTCGACGCACCGTGCACCGGGGCCGCCGCCGAGGCGATGCGCGACGTCTTCACCGAGGTCGTGATCGCGCCCGGCTACGAGCCGGAGGCCCTCGCCGCGTTCGGTGAGCGCCAGAACCTCCGAGTGCTCGAGGCGCCCCTTCCTGAGGGTGGCGGCTTGGATGTGCGGACGATGCCGGGAGGGGCGCTCGTGCAGGACCGCGACGTCGTGACCGAGCGTCGCGAGGACTTCGAGGTCGTCTCCTCCCGAGAGCCGACCGAGGATGAATGGCGCGACCTCCTGCTGGCATGGACGATCGCGTGGCGCGTGAAGTCGAACACGATCGTGCTGGTCCGCGACGGCGCGACCGTCGGGATCGGCGCGGGGCAGATGTCACGGGTGGACTCGTCGTGGATCGCGACCCGGAAAGCAGGCGACCGCGCGAAGGGGGCGTCGCTCGCCTCAGATGCCTTCTTCCCGTTCCCCGACGCGCTCGAGGTCGCCGCCGACGCGGGCGCCACCGCCGTCATCCATCCGGGTGGATCCAAGGGCGACGACGCGGTGCTCCAGGCGGCCGATGAGCGCGGCATGGCCGTCGTGCTCACACGCCGCCGACACTTCCGGCATTGATCCTCCCTCGGGCGCGGTAGGCAGCCGATAGCATCCCGGACCGTGACCGCCCGCATCCTCGACGGCAGAGCCGTCGCGTCGCAGATCCGCTCGGAGGTATCCGAACGGGTGCGCGCGCTCGCCGACCACGGGGTCACGCCGGGCTTGGCCGCCGTCCTCGTGGGCGACGACCAGGCCTCCCGCATCTACGTCGGCGCCAAGCACAAAGCCTGCGCGGACGTGGGCATCCACTCGGAGCAGGTGAACCTTCCCGGCTACGTGAGTCCGGGGGAGATGCTCGCCACGATCCGCCGCCTCAATCGCGATCCGGAGATCCACGGCATCATCGTCCAGCTCCCGTTGCCCGCCCACCTGAACGAGCTGGAGGTGCAGCGCACGATGGCACCCGAGAAAGACGTCGACGGCCTCCATCCCTGGAACGTCGGGATGGTCGTGCGGGGCGAGGCCACGTTCCAGCCGGCCACCCCGTACGGGATCGTGGAGCTGCTGCTGCGAAGCGACATCTCCCTCGAAGGTGCCGAGGTCGTGGTCGTGGGCTACGGCGACCTGGTCGGCGCGCCGCTCTCGATCATGCTGGCGCAGGACTCGATCCGGGGGAACGCTACCGTCACGATCACGCACGTGAAGACGGCGAACCTCGGGACCCACACCCGCCGCGCCGACATCCTGGTCGCGGCGGCCGGGGTCCCGAAGCTCATCACCGGCGACATGGTCAAACCCGGTGGCACCGTGATCGACGTGGGGGTCCACCGGACCGAGGACGGGCTCGTCGGCGACGTCCACTTCGACGAGGCCGTCGAGGTGGCCGGAGCCATCACACCGGTCCCCGGCGGAGTCGGACCGATGACGGTCGCGATGCTTCTGGTGAACACCGTGACCGCCGCCGAGACACAGGCCTACGGAGGGTGAGCGCGAAAGGAGGCCATCTCGCCGCGCTCCTGGACGCCGGCGAGTTCGTCATCACCAGCGAGATCGTGCCTCCTCGCTCGGGTGACGGCTCGAAGGTCCGCGAGGCGGCTCGCGGGCTCGTCGGGTACGTGGACGCGGTCAACGTCACCGACAATCCCTCGGCGTCGCCGCATATGTCCCCGGTGGCCGGCGCCCGCTTCGCGCACGAAGCGGGCGCGGAACCCACGCTCCAGCTCGTCTGTCGCGATCGCAACCGCCTGGCGATCACCGCGGACCTCCTCGGGGGGTGGGCGCTCGGCGCGCGGAACATCTTGGTCTTGGGTGGCGACCCGATGGACGTCGGGGACCATCCGGACGCCACGCCGGTCTTCGACCTGGGGCCCAACCAGGTCATCGAGCTCGCGCGGCGGATCCGCAACGAAGGCATCACCGGCGCGGGCGCCGAGATCGCGGATCCGCCGCGGTACCTGATCGGCGTCGCCGACGTGCCGCTGGCCGATCCCTACGATCCGGCGAAGCTCGAAGCGAAGCTCGATGCGGGCGGCGACGTCGTGTGGACGCAGATCGTGTACGACGTGGACCGGCTGGGGGAGTGGGCGGACCTCGTCCGGCCACGGGGGATCTTCGAACGCGCGAAGGTACTCGTCGGCCTCGTGCCACTGCGGAGCCTCAAGAACGCGCGCTTCATGGACGGGCTGTTCGGCGTCCACGTTCCGCAGGCCGCCTTCGACGTGTTGGAGACGGCCGGGAACGAAGCGGAACGAGCCGGTCTCGAGTTCACGATCGACGTCGCCCGGCGGATCCGCCAGATCGACGGGATCTCGGGACTGCACCTCATGGGGATCGGTCGCGACGATCTCGTCCGCACGGTCATCGAGGAGGCCGGTCTCTTCCCACGCCCGACGAGCGCCTCGCGGTCCTAGGAACGCGCTTCGAGCGGCACCCACCTCTGCTGCTGCGGGCCGATGTACCGCGACCCGGGCCGGATCACCTTGTTGTCGGCGTATTGCTCGCGCACGTGTGCCGTCCAACCGGCCATACGGGCGGCGGCGAACACCGGTGTCATCAGATCGGTCGGGATGCCGAGCACGTGGAACACCGCGGCGGCATAGAAGTCCACGTTGGGGTACAGACCCTTCTGCTCGAACGTCGCCTTCTCGATCGCCTCCGCGATCTCGTGAAGATGGGTCTTGCCCGCGCGCTCGCACGCATCCTTCGAGAGCCGTTTCAGCACCTTGGCGCGAGGGTCGTAGGTCTTGTACACCGCGTGTCCGAACCCGAAGATCTTCTCGTGCCGCTCGAGGCGGTCCCGCACGTAGGCCTCGGCGTTCTTCGGCTTCCCGACCTCCTCGAAGCTCTTCATCGCCTCCTCGTTGGCCCCGCCGTGCAACGGCCCCTTGAGCGTGCCGATCGCCGCCGTGATCGCGGAGAACATGTCCGCCAGCGTGGACGCGACGATCCTCGCGGTGAACGTGGACGCGTTCATGGTGTGGTCCGCGTAGAGGACGAACGTGGTATCGAGCACGCGTGCGTCTTCCGGATCTGGCTCGGTGCCGTGCAGCATCCACAGGAAGTCGGCGGCATGGGGGAGCGCCGGGTTCGGCGTCACCGCTTCCATGCCGGTCCGCAGTCGGTGGTACGTGGTGATGAGGGACGCCGTCTTCGCGACCAGGCGGAGCGCCTTCCGCGCCTGCGCATCGGCCGACTCGTCCCACCCGTCGGGGTCGAACGCCGAGGCGGCCGAGACCGACGTGCGGAGCATCGACATCGGAGAGGTCTGCTCGGCGAGCGTCCTCATCAGCTGCACCTGGAACGGATGGAGATCGCGCTCGTTCGCGAGGAATGCAGCCATCCCATCGAGCTCCGGCGCCGTGGGGAGCTCCAGGTGATGGAGGAGGTAGACGACCTCCTCGAACGTGGAGTGCTCGGCCAGGTCCTGGATCTCGTAGCCGACGTAGGAGAGCGTGCCCTTCTCGCCGTCGATGTCGGAGAGCTTGGTGTCGGCTGCGATGACCTCTCGGAGCCCTTTGTCCGCCACGATCCTCCGTTCTCCGCAGGCCCGTTCGGACGGGCCCCTGCGAGACTGCCAGGATAGTCGGCGCTCCGTTCCGCTGACCCCGACGCCCGGCCACACGCTGAGGCGAGACGACGAGAGAGGCATCCGTTGACCCATCGCGTCACGTTGATCCCGGGAGACGGGATCGGACCGGAGATCGTGGACGCCGCGCGCAGTGTCGTCGACGCCACCGGGGTCGAAGTGCGCTGGGACGTCGAGGAGATCGGCCTCCGGGCGTTCGAGCGGACGGGCGAGGTTCTGCCCGCTCGGGCGGTCGCCTCCATCCGGGAGAACGGCGTCGGGTTGAAGGGACCGATCGAAACTCCCGAGGGAGCCGGGATCCGCAGCGCGAATCTCGTGCTGCGGAAGGAGCTGGATCTGTACGCGAACGTGCGCCCATGTCGGTGGTATCCGGGCGTGCCGTCGTTGTACGAGGACGTCGACCTCGTGGTGGTTCGAGAGAACACCGAGGACGTCTACACAGGTGTCGAGTTCGAGGTGGGAACCGTCGAGGTGAAGGAGCTGATCGCCTTCATCGAGGTGACGACCGACATCCGCATCCGGCAGGACAGCGGGATCTCGGTCAAAGCCATCTCCCAGGAGGGGAGCGAAAGGATCGTGCGGTTCGCGTTCGACGAGACCAGGCGCCGCGGTCGCTCGAAGGTCACCGCCGCACACAAGGCGAACATCATGAAGTTCTCGGACGGGCTCTTCCTCGACGTCGCCAGGCGCGTCGCCGCGCAATATCCGGACGTCGTCTTCGACGACCGGATCATCGACGCGCTCTGCATGGAGCTCGTCCAGTCCCCGGAGCGGTTCGACGTACTCGTCCTGCCGAACCTGTACGGGGACATCGTGTCGGAGCTGGGCGCGGGCTTGATCGGGGGGCCGGCGGTCGCGCCTGGCGTGCAGCTCGGCGACGACGTCGCCGTGTTCGAGGCGACGCACGGGACCGCCCCGCGTCTCGCGGGGCGGGACCGGGCGGACCCGGTCGGACTGATGCTCTCGGCGGCGATGATGCTCCGGCACCTCGGCGATGTCGAGGCGGGCGATCGCCTCGAAGAGGCGATCGCCGGCGTCCTTGCCGAGGGTGTCGACGTGACGCCCGACCTTCGAGGTTCGGGGGACGAGCGCCCCGCCGTCGGGACGACGAGGATGGCTGCGGCCGTGGCCGAACGGCTGCGCGTTGCCTCGGTAGCATGACGCCTTCGCTCGGATCACCTCTGGAGGAGCTGATGCATCCATGAAGGTCACGGTCGTCGGCAGCGGCTTCGTCGGACAGACGACCGCGATGCGCATCCTCGAGAAGCGTTTCGCCGACGTCTGCTTGATCGACATCATCGAAGGCAAGCCCCAGGGTCTGGCCCTCGACCTGAAGCAGGCCGCGCCGATCGAGGGCTACGAGCCCTCGATCGTGGGCACGAACGACTACGCAGATACGGCCGGCTCCGACATCGTCGTGATCACCGCAGGGTTCCCCCGTCAGCCGGGGATGAGCCGGATGGATCTCTTGGGGAAGAACGCCGCGATCATGCGCGACGTGGTCGAGAACGTCATGCCAGGTTCCCCCGGGGCGATCCTCGTCGTGGTGTCCAACCCTCTGGACGAGATGACCTTCTTGGCCGCAGAGGTTTCGGGGTTCCCGCGGGAGCGCGTGATGGGGATGGCCGGCGTGCTCGACTCCGCCCGGCTTCGGTGGTTCATCGCCGAGGAGCTGGGGGTCTCGCCCAACGAGGTCGAGGCCATCACGTTGGGTTCGCACGGGGATGCGATGGTGGCGCTCCCACGGCATGCCACGGTGAAGGGCGCCCCGCTGCCGGAGCTCGTCGACGAGCCGACGTTGGAGCGACTCTTCCAGCGGACCCGCGACGGCGGTGCCGAGATCGTCGCCCTGCTCAAGTCGGGCTCGGCGTACTACGCACCCAGCGCGTCGGTCGTGGCGATGGTCCGCGCGATCGTGCAGGACACCAAGGAGGTCCTTCCGGTGTGCGCCTGGACCACCGGCGAGTACGGCATCTCCGACGTGTACGTCGGGGTGCCGGCCCGTCTGGGCGCCAAGGGCGTCGAGGAGATCGTCGAGCTGGATATGAACGACGACGAGCTGGCGAAGCTTCGCGCGGCCGCCGAGAGCATCCGCGCGAGATGCGCGGACTTGGCCGACCTCTAGGCGCGCGACCGCGAGCAGCGCTGCGGCGAGCGGCTCGTCGCACGCGGCAGGCACTACCATGACGCGATGGCGTCGTTCGCCCATCTGCTCCGGGAGCACGTCGGGAACTTCTTCACCAACTGGTCGGAGTCTGATCTGCCGTACGGTCGAAGAGTCGCCGTCACCGTGCGGAACCGAGCGAAGTCGTTGACGAACAAGGGGTGTTGCGGGCACCACGGCGAACCCGGCTGCTGACGACTCCCACCGGATCCCGGTCGGGATCCATCGACTCGGACCGACTAGGGCGCCAGCGCGGACGCGATCGCCTCCGCCACGTCCATCGTCGACGAGGAACCGCCGAGATCGGGGGTCCGCGTCTTGCCCGCCTCGAGAGTCGTGTCGACCGCGCGCTCCACAGCCGATGCACCTTCGAGCTCACCGAGGTGACGCAGCATCATCGCGCCGGACAGGATCATGGCGACCGGGTTCGCGACACCCTTGCCGGCGATGTCGGGGGCGCTCCCGTGGACGGGTTCGAACACCGCGTACTCCCAACCGATGTTCGCGCCGGGGATGAGCCCCAGCCCGCCGACGAGTCCGGCACACAGGTCGGAGATGATGTCGCCGTACAGGTTGGGGAGGAGCAGCACGTCGAACCGACCCGGTTCGCGGACCAGCCGGGCGGTCAGATGATCGATCTGCATGTCCTCGAACTCGACGTCGCCTCTGTCGATGGTGTCCTCCCTCGCGGTGCGCAGGAACAACCCGTCGGACGTCGGCATGATCCCCGCCTTGTGGCCGAGTGTGATCGTGCGACGGTGGTTCGCCTTCGAGTACTCGAAGGCGAACCGCACGATCCGTCGCGTCCCCGCGACGGAGATGGGTTTCAAGGTGACGCCCGCGTCCGGTCGGATGTCGAAGTCGGCCAGTCTCCGGAGCTCCTCACGAAGAGCTTCGGCCTGAGGCGAACCGGCCGCGAACTCGACACCCTGATAGAGATCCTCGGTGTTCTCCCGGATGACCACGAGGTCAACCGTGCCGTGTCTCGTCGGCACACCCGGGAGCGATCTCGCGGGGCGCACGGCGGCGAACAGATCCAGGCCTTGACGGAGGGCGACGTTGATGCTGCGGAACCCGGATCCGACGGGCGTGGTGATGGGCCCTTTGATCGCGACCCGCGCCTCCCGGATCGCATCGAGCGTCTCCTCGGGCAAGAGGTCGCCTCGCTCCGCGAGGGCGCTGGAACCGGCCTGACGCTCGATCCACTGGATCCCCGGAACGGCGGTGTCGAGTACCAGGCGGGCGCCGGCCGACACTTCCGGTCCGATGCCGTCACCTGGGATCAGCGTGACCCGGTGCCGTCCAGCCACGTCGGCACCCTACCCGACCGACTCGTCGTGGAAGTGGGCTGGACTCAGGCCGAGAACCGGCGATCGAGGGGGTGATCGCCCGAGCTCATCCGTCGGCTTCGAACGGAAGGTCGAGCTCGAACCAGACCCACGCGCCTTCCGCGCCCGAGACCAGACCCCACCGATCGGCGATCCTGCTGAGGAGGTGCGGGCTCCAGCCCTTCGTTGCGAGATGGCGGGGCTTCCGGAGCCCTCCCAGCACGACCCCCGATCCGGCGTCCGTGATCTCGATCCGAACCGAGCGTGGAAAGGGGATCACCTTCACGGCGATGATCTCGTCGCCGGTGACCGCCCGGTCCTCTTCGCTCGTGAGCAGCCCGGAGATGAGCAGCATCGCCCGATCCCGGAGCGTGGCCGCCTCGCCCGTGAGGACCCGGCCGAAGGCCTCGTGCGCGTCGACCTCGGCCGTGGGACTCACCGGGAGCACGAACTCAGCGGGCGCAGGATCGCTCATACGGTTCAGATATCGCGCGGAACGGTCGGCGCGTCAATACGGCATCAAGTCGCTTCCGTGATCGATTCATACGGATATACGCACGGATCCCACCGAGGGATCCTGCGAGCGGAACGCTCAGGTGCGATCGAACAGGATGGCTCGCTTCACCTCCTGGATCGCTTTCGTGACCTCGATGCCCCGGGGACATGCCTCGGTGCAGTTGAAGGTCGTCCGGCAGCGGAACACACCGGTCTTCTCCGAGAGGATGCCGAGGCGTTCGCGGGGAGCGCGGTCCCGTGAATCGAAGATGAACCGGTGCGCGTTCACGATCGCCGCGGGACCGATATAGGTGTCGTCGGCCCAGAAGATCGGGCAGGAGGTCGTGCAGGCAGCACACAGGATGCATTTCGTCGTGTCGTCGAACCGCTCGCGATCCTCCGGCATCTGGATCCGCTCGCGTTCGGTCTCCTCGTCGTTCACGAGGTAGGGGAGCACCGCTCGGTACCCGTCGAAGAACGGTTCCATGTCGACGATCAGATCCTTCAGCACGGTGAGCCCGCGGATCGGTTCGATCGTCACCTTGGGCGCCACGTCTTTCACGAGGACCTTGCACGCGAGCGCGTTGCGGCCGTTGATGACCATGGCGTCCGAGCCGCAGATACCGTGCGCGCACGACCGCCGGAACGTGAGGGTTCCGTCGAGATACCACTTCACGTGATGGAGCACCTCGACCAGACGTTCGAAGGGATCCACCTGGAGCGTGAACTCGTCCCACCACGCGTCCTCGGAGACCTGGGGATCGAACCGCTGGATCTTGAGCGTCAGCGTCATCAGGTCTGTCGCGCCGACGCGACGCTCGTCCGAGCTGTTCAGGATCTCGGCGGCGGTCGCCATCAGTACTTCCTCTCCATCGGCACGTACGGACCCATCTTCACCGGTTTCGTCTCCAGACGGATCGAGCCATCGTCCCGACGATACGCGAGGGAGTGCTTGAGCCAGTTGGCGTCGTCGCGGAGCGGATGGTCCTCCCGGTAGTGAGCGCCGCGGCTCTCGTCGCGGGCCAGGGCGGCCGCGACGAGCGCCGCCGCGCAGTCCAGGAGGAACCCGACCTCCACGGCCTCCATCAGGTCCGTGTTGTAGACCTTGCCCTTGTCGCCGATGGCGATCCGGTCGTACCGATCCTGCAGTCCGTCGAGGAGCTCGCCCATCTTCGCGAGGCTCTCCTCGGTCCGGACCACGAACGCGAGATCGAACATCGAGTCCTGCAGCTCCGACCGGATATCCGCCACGTTGTCGCCCGTCTGCCGGGTGAGGATCCCGTCGAGCATCTCGAGCGTGTGCGCGGTGGCGTCGGGCGGCAGTGCCGGCAGATCGGTCTCGGCGCAATGCCTCGTCATGTCGTGGCCCCCCCGGCGCCCGAAGACCACGATGTCGAGGAGCGAGTTCGTCCCCAGGCGGTTGGCGCCGTGGACCGAGACGCATGCGCATTCGCCGGCAGCGTAGAGACCGGGGACGGGCGTCTCGTCCGATCCCATGACGACACGCGCGTGCACGTCGGTGGGGATCCCTCCCATCGCGTAATGGGCCGTCGGCTGGATCGGCACCGGCTCCCGCGTGGGCTCGACCTGGAGGTAGACGCGGGCGAACTCGGTGATGTCGGGCAGCTTCTCCTCCAGGACCTTCGGGTCCAGGTGGGTGAGGTCCAGATAGAGGTAGTCGCCCTTCGGGCCGAGACCGCGGCCTTCCCGGATCTCTTGGTAGATCGATCGCGACACGACGTCACGCGGGGCGAGGTCCTTGATCGTCGGGGCATAACGCTCCATGAACCGCTCGCCGTCGCGGTTCCGCAGGATCGCGCCCTCGCCGCGCGCTCCCTCGGAGAGCAACACGCCCAGGCGATAGAGGCCGGTCGGGTGAAACTGGAAGAACTCCATGTCCTCCAGCGGGATGCCACGCCGGAACGCGACCGAGGGGCCGTCGCCGGTCAGCGCGTGCGCGTTCGAGGAGACACGGAACATCCTTCCGTAGCCACCGGTCGCGAACAGGACCGACTTCGCTCGGAACACATGGAGCTCACCCGTCGCGAGCTCGTAGGCCACCACGCCGGCGGTGCGGCCGTCGTCGGTACGGAGCAGGTCGAGGCAGTAGAACTCGTTGAAGAACCGGACGTCGCGCTTCACGCACTGCTGGTAGAGGGTCTGGAGGATCATGTGCCCGGTGCGGTCCGCGGCGTAGCACGCGCGCTTGACCGGACGTTCGCCGTGGTTCGCGGTGTGTCCTCCGAAGCGCCGCTGATCGATCAACCCGTCGGGCGTTCGGTTGAACGGGAGTCCCCAGCGCTCGAGCTCGTAGATCGCCGCGACCGCCTCCTGGGTGAGGATCTCGGCGGCGGGCTGGTCCACGAGGTAGTCGCCCCCTTTCACCGTGTCGAAGGCGTGCCACTCCGGAGAGTCCTCCTCGACGTTGCCCAGGGCCGCGCAGACGCCGCCCTGCGCCGCGCCGGTGTGCGACCGAGTCGGATAGAGCTTCGAGATGACCGCCGTCTTCAGCTGGCCGGAGGCTTCGATGGCGGCGCGGAGACCGGCGCCGCCCGCTCCGACGATCACGGCGTCGTAGGTGTGTGTGGTCGTCATGCCCGGTCAGGTCACCGCCGGCCAGTCGGTCGGGTCGAACGTGACGACGATGATCGTGCCGAGCACCATCAGGGCAGCCCCCAGGACCACGAAGAACGAGTTGATCGCGAGCCGGATACCTCCGGGTCGCACGTAGTCCAGCACGATGACCCGCAGGCCGTTCACGCCGTGAAGGAGCGCCAGCACGAGCATCAGCCAGTCCCATGTCTTCCAGAACGGGCTCGCCCAGCGCAGCTGGATGAACGCGAAGTTCACGCGATCCACCCCCTCGGCCCACACGTGCATGATCAGGACGTGACCCACGGCGAGGAATAGCAGGACGATGCCGGAGATCCGCATGAACAGCCAGGTCCAGAGCTCGAAGCCGCCGATCGGACGATCCCTGCCGGCCCCGGGCGGTTTCGCCTCGGGAGGCGGCCGATCCGGGCGAGCCTCGGTCGTCGTCGCCACCCGGGTCAGCCTTCCAGCAGGAGCTCGACGATGGCCGAGCCCATGATCAGCGTGATGGGGATCATCGAGCCGAAGAACAGCAGAGTGGTGGCGATCCCCAGGCCTCGGATGTGCCTCGTGAGGCTCGGGAAGAAGTCGATCAGCATGATCTTCACCCCGTTGAGCGAGTGGTACAGGACGGCCGCCACCAGTCCGAGCTCCAAAAGTCGGATGAAGGGGTTGTGGTAGACGGAGGCAACGCGGTTGTAGGCGTCGGGGCCCCAGCCGACCACAGCGGTATCCACGACGTGGGCGAAGAGGAACAGGATGATCGCGACACCGGTCACGCGGTGGAGGAGCCAGCTGTACTGGCCCACGTGGCCCTTGTACAGCGGGCCGAACTGACCCTTGCGGTTGGTCTCGGCGCTCACCGGTGTCAGCCTATCGTGGGGCCGCCGCGACGCCGGGCAGTGTGGCTCAGCTGATCCGGATCGCCACGAGGACGCCGTCCCGCGTGGGGACGATCGTCGAGAGGTATCGCCCGTCCTCCGCGACCAGACGGTTGTGTTCGAGGACTGCCTCGGTCCATCCCGGGCGTGCGTCGTCCGGATCCGGCACCGCCACGCGGCCGTACCAGAGGACGTTGTCGCAGACGTACAGGCCACCTCGGCGGATCCGCTCGCTGGCTGCGCGCCATGCGGCCGGGTATCCGCCCTTGTCGATGTCGTTGAAGATCACGTCGAACTCGTCGTCCAGCCGGTCGAGTTCGGCGACCGCGTCGCCGACGTGGAACTGGACGCGGTCGGCGAGCCCCGCCCGCCTCAGGAATTCGGCGGCTCTGATCTCGTTCTCGGGGTCCCCGTCGGTGAGGTGGACCTCACCGACGGGACCGACCGCGCGGGCGTGCCAGTACGCGGAGTACCCGAAGCCCGAACCGAGCTCCATGATCCGCTCGGCCTGCACCGCGCGGGCGAGCAGCTCGAGTGTCACACCGACGTTGCGGCCGACGATCGGGAAGTCCCGTTCGCCGGCATACGCCTCCATCTCGAGGAGCACCGGCTCGTCGAAGCGGCGGAGGCGCTCTTCCATGTAGGCCTCGATGCGGGGGTCGACGATGTCCATGACGGCACCATATCGCGGCACCCGTAAGCTTCCTGACGTGACCGAGGAGACCCGCCGAACGGATTCCGGGGTAGAGGTTCGACCGATCTACGAGCGGAACACCGACGAAGCGGCTGCCGATCGCGTCGGCGAGCCCGGCTCCTTCCCGTTCACGCGGGGTGTCTACCCGGATATGTACCGGGGGCGACTGTGGACGATGCGCCAGTACTCCGGCATGGGCGGCGCCGAGGAGACGAACGAGCGGTTCCGCTACCTCCTGGATCATGGTCAGACGGGCGTGTCCGTCGCCTTCGACCTCCCTACCCAGATGGGCCTCGATTCCGACCACCCGAGGGCGGAAGGAGAGGTGGGCAAGACCGGCGTCGCGATCGATTCGGTGAACGACATGGAGCGTCTCTTCGAGGGGATCCCGCTCGATCAGGTCTCCACCTCGATGACGATCAACGCCACCGCGCCGATCCTGCTCCTGCTCTACGAACTCGTCGCCGAAGAGCACGGCATCGAGCCCTCGAAGCTCTCCGGCACGGTCCAGAACGATCTGCTCAAGGAGTACGCGGCTCGGGGCACGTACATCTATCCACCGAAGCCGTCGATGCGCCTTATCACCGACCTGTTCGCGTACGCGGGCGAACGGATCCCCCGATGGAACACGATCTCGATCAGCGGGTACCACATGCGCGAGGCCGGCGCGACTGCCGCGCAGGAGATCGCGTTCACGCTCGCGAACGGGATCGCGTACGTGCAGGCGGCCGTCGACGCCGGGCTCGCCGTCGACGACTTCGCCCCGCGTCTCTCGTTCTTCTTCGCGTGCCACATGAACTTCTTCGAGGAGATCGCGAAGTTCCGAGCCGCCCGTCGCATGTGGGCGGCGATCATGCGCGACCGCTTCGGGGCGAAGGATCCGAGGTCCCAGACGCTCCGGTTCCACACCCAGACCGGGGGAGCGACCCTCACCGCCCAGCAACCCGAGAACAACATCGTCCGGACGGCGTTGGAGGCGATGGCGGCCGTCCTGGGCGGCACGCAGTCGCTCCACACGAACTCGTTCGACGAGGCCCTCGCGCTGCCGACCGAGCAGGCCGCGAAGATCGCGCTCCGGACCCAGCAGGTGCTCGGATTCGAGACGGGCGTCGCCGAGACGGTGGACCCGCTCGGAGGCTCGTACTACGTCGAGTCGCTGACGGATGAGCTCGAGCGGCTGGCCACCGAGATGATCCAGAAGGTCGACGCGATGGGTGGTGCCGTCCCCGCCATCGAGGCCGGCTTCTATCAGGACGAGATCCACGAGGCCGCCTACCGCATCCAGCGGGGGATCGAGACCGACGAGCGCGTCGTGGTGGGCGTGAACCGCTTCGTCGATGCGAGCGCGAAGCCCGTCGAGCTCCAACGGATCTCCGAGGAGGAGACGGCGCGGCAGCTGGAACGGCTCCGCGAGCTCCGCGCCTCGCGCGATCGATCTGCCGTGGACGCGGCGCTCGCCGACGTGGAGGAGACGGCTCGCGGCACGGGCAACGTCCTGCCTCCGATGCGCGAGGCGCTTCGGCTGCGCGCGACGCTTGGCGAGGTCTCCGACGCGCTCCGCCGCGTGTTCGGCGAGTACCGGCCGACCTACTAGCCACTAGGCTTCGGCGCCATGGACGTCGCGGTGATCGGGGGAACGGGCGCCGAGGGATTCGGCCTCGCCCTCCGTCTCGCGAAGGCCGGGCATCACGTGACGATCGGCTCGCGCGACGCCGGCCGTGGAGCCCAGTCCGCCGCGAAGGCATCCGAGCTCACGAGCGCCGGTCTCGAGGGAACCGACAATGCGACCGCGGCCGCCTCTCTCGGGGCCGAGGGCGTCGTGGCCGTGACCGTGCCGTACGCGGGCCAGGCCGAGATCTACCGCTCGATCAAGGACGCCGTGTCGCCCGGCGCCGTGGTCCTCGATGCCACCAGCCCGCTCGCGACCGCCGTCGGCGGCCGCCCGTGGCAGGTGCTTCGCCCCTGGCACGGCTCGGCCGCCGAGCAGGCCCAGGCGATCCTCGGCGACGGACCTCGGGTCGTCGCCGGGTTCCACACGGTCGCGGCCGATGGCCTGCAGGCCCTCGACCGCGAGATCGACAGCGACGTGCTCCTGTGCGCTGACGACGCGGACGCGAAGGCCCGCGTCGGCGCCTTGATCGAAGGGATCCCGGGCATGCGCTGGGTGGACTGTGGGCGCCTCGAGATGGCGCGCGTCGCCGAGCCGCTCACGGCGCTGCTCGTCTCGATCAACCGGACCTACACGATCAAGGACTCGGGGTTCCGGATCGTCGGTCGCGACGCCTGGGGCTCGCCCGGCTAGTCGATCACCGCGAGGACCTGGCCCGTCTCGACGACCTGGCCGGCGCGGATCGGAAGGTCGGTGACCTCGCCGTCGCGGGTCGAGGGGACGTGATTCTCCATCTTCATGGCCTCGAGGATGCAGATCACGTCGCCGGGCCGCACCTCCTGGCCCTTCTCGACCAGCACCTTCACGATGGTGCCCTGCATCGGCGCGAGGATCTCCCCGTGCACGTGCTCACCGTGATGCGCGTCGGGAGCCATCGGTGGCCTCGGCGCCGGATCACGTCGCTCGTCGAAGATCCTCACGGGGATCCGGCGTCCGTCCACCTCGACGAGGATGTCCGCCGGCCTATTGGGGGTCGGACCCGAGGACGCGAAGTCCGGGTGCGCAGGAAGGTCCACCTCGGCGAGCGCCCGCTCCAGCCAGGTCGTCGTGTGGGTGCCTGCCCGGAACTCCTTGGACTCGAGGATCCACCGGTGCACCGGGATCGTCGTCGGGACCCCTTCGACGGCGAACTCGTCCAGCCCTCGAAGCATCCGCGTGCGAGCCTCCTCCCGGTCCCGTCCGGCCACGATCAGCTTCGCGAACATCGAGTCGTAGTCTCCGGGGATCTCGCGGCCCTGCTCGATCCCGGAGTCCACTCGGACGAACGGGCCGGCCGGCTCCCGGTAGCGGGTGACGCGACCCGGGCCCGGAAGGAAGTTCCTCCCCGGGTCCTCCGCGTTGATCCGGCACTGGATCGACACGCCCTGGGGAGCGGGGTCCAACGCCAGCTTCTCGCCGAGCGCCACACGGATCTGGAGCGCCACCAGGTCGAGCCCGGTCACCATCTCCGTCACGGTGTGCTCGACCTGGAGGCGTGTGTTCATCTCGAGGAAGTAGAAGTCCCCGTCCTCGTCCATCACGCATTCGACCGTACCGGCGTTCACGTAGCCGGCCGCTTCCGCGAGGCCCACCGCCGCCTCCGCGAACCGTTCGCGGACGCGGTCGTCGAACAGGGGCGACGGCGTCTCCTCGATCAGCTTCTGATGGCGCCGCTGCACCGAGCAGTCGCGTTCACCGAGGAAGAAGGTGTTGCCATGCGAATCGGCGATGATCTGCGCCTCGACGTGGTGGGCGCGATCGACGTAGCGCTCGAGGAAGACCTCCGGCCTGCCGAAGTAGGACTTCGCCTCGCGTGCCGCTCGCTTCAGCGACTCTTCCAGATGCTCCGCGTCGCGCACGACGTGCATGCCTTTCCCGCCCCCGCCGAAAGCGGCCTTCACGATGAGTGGGAATCCGATCCGGGGGGCCTCTTTCTTCGCCTGGGCAAGGTCCACCGGCTCGCGGGTCCCCGGGACGATCGGCATCCCGGCCGCGTCCGCGACCCGGCGCGCCGCGGACTTGTCTCCCATCGTCTCGATCGCGCGCGCCGAGGGGCCGACGAAGGAGAGGCCGGCGTCCTCGACCGCCTGCGCGAACTGCGCTCGCTCCGCGAGGAACCCGTAGCCGGGGTGCACGAGGGTAGCCCGCGACTTAGCGGCGGCCTCCATGATCCGATCGACCGAAAGGTAGGACGCCGATGCGAGCGCAGGACCGATCCGGAAGGACTCGTCCGCCATCTCGACGTGGAGAGCATCTCGATCGGCGTCGGAATAGACGGCGACCGTCGCGATGCCCAGGTCGCGACACGTTCGGGCGATCCGGATGGCGATCTCGCCGCGATTGGCGATCAGGAGCTTCTGCTTCCGCGCCATGTGGCGCCACGATATAGCGTCGGGCGAGGTGGAACCGTGTTGAGCGAGGTTGCGCTGCGTCGGGCGCTGGAGGCGGTCGGACTCAACGCACCGGTCCGTTGGGACGAGGTGACGGAGTCGACGAACGTGACCGCGCTGGCGATGGCCGCGGGAGGCACGCCGGAGTGGACGCTCGTGGCCGCAGGACACCAGACCGCCGGGCGGGGCCGGCAGGGACGTGCGTGGGTCGATCGGCCCGGAGCGGCCCTGCTGTGCAGCCTCGTGCTGAGGCCCTCGTTGACGCCGGACCGCTTGGGACTGATGTCATTGGCGGCCGGCGTGGCCATGGCGGAGGCCGCATCGGGGGCCTCCGACAACGTTGTGCGATGCAAATGGCCGAACGACCTGCTGGTGGGCGAGTCGAAGGTGGGTGGCATCCTCGGCGAGGCCGAGATCGTCGAAGGGCGCATCCGTCATGTCGTCGTGGGGATCGGAGTGAACCTCGAAGTGCCGGGGGGAGTCGAAGGGGCGGGCTCCATCAGGGACGTCGAGGAGGAGGGGCTCCTGACCGGCTTCCTCATGCGGTTCCGGTCACTGGTCGAGGGCTCGCTCGAAGAGATCCCGGGCCGATGGCGCGCCGTCGCTCACACGCTCGGCCGAACGGTCGAGGGCACGACGGTCGACGGCAACTCCGTTCGGGGCGTTGCCGTCGACCTCGACGACTCGGGAGCGCTCCTTATCGACACGGAGGAACCGGCGGGACGCGTCCGGGTCGCGTTCGGTGAGATCCAGCATCTCGGCGTCGATCCCGGTTGACACAGCGGTGCGGGAACCTCACCCTCCCGCTTGCGGGGGTCGGACCGGTCGCGCTAGGTTCCGGCCGTGGCATTCCCGACGCGGTTGCTCGTGGAAGGCGAGGAGCTGATCTTCGACCTCCGGCCTCACTGGATCGCCCTGATCATGCCGGCGATCGCGACGGTGGCGACCCTCGCCGTCATGCTCGTCCTCTACGACACCTTCACGGAGTCGATCCTGGACACCGTGGTGGGCGTGGCGGGTGGGCTCTTCCTCCTCGCGTATCCGGTGCGCAAGCTCGTGGATTGGCTCACGTCGCACTTCGTCGTGACGAGCGACCGCATCATCCATCGACGCGGCTTCATCGCGAAGTACTCGATGGAGGTCCCTCTCGAGGCCATCAACGATGTTCGCTTCGAGCAGGGCGTCATCGATCGGATCATCGGGGCCGGCACGCTCGTGGTCCAGTCCGCGTCGGAGGCCGGTCGGCAGGTGTTCGATCACATCCGCAAGCCCGAGGAGGTCCAGAAGACGATCTACCACCAGGGCGAGCTGAATCAGCAGCGGATGATGACGGGAAGCGCCGGGAGCTCGTCCCACTCGGCGACTTCGGAGCTCGAGAGGCTCGCGGACCTGCGCGCTCGCGGGGTCCTCACGGAGGAGGAGTTCCAAGCGCAGAAGCGCAGGATCCTCGGCTGACATGCCGCCCGAAGGGCCTCTCGATGGCATCGACCACGTCTACTACTGGACCCGGGACATGGATCGGGCGGTGACCTTCTACGGGGACGTCCTCGGTCTGCCGGTGGCCCATCGAGCGGGCAACGAATGGGCCGAGTTCCAAGCGGGCCCCATCCGTCTCGCTCTGCACGGGACCGAGGAGGCGTCACTCGCGCCGAGTGGGACGGTCGTGTTCCGGGTCGATCACCTCGATGAGGCGAGATGGGCTCTGCAGCAACGGGGAGTGAACTTCGACGGGCACGAGTCTGAGGTCCCCGGGTTCGCTCGATTCGCTACGTTCCACGATCCTGACGGCAACCCCCTGCAGCTGATCGAATACCTGCACTGACCTCGGGGCTGTGAGGCTCGCGCCGCCCCTCCTCGCCGAGGATGGTTGCATGAGGACCGGGGACTTGGCAGGCTGTGCGGGCCGGTCCGCCCACCTTCCCTCGGGCCGGAGCCGATAGATGACGGATATCCAGCGACACTTCCCCAGAGCCACGCGTGCCGCCGTCGTGGCGGCTCTCTTGGTGTTGGTTTCGGTGGCAGGGACCGTTGCCGGCGCCGCGCCGCCCTCCAAGGAGGACGTGGAGCGCGCGAGGGAGCGGCTTCACGGGATCGAGGACGCGCTCGCCGACATCCGGGGCCAGCTTGCCGGGACCCAGCTCCGTCTGAACGACGCCGCGGTCGAGATCGAGCAGCAGCAGATCGCCCTCGAGAAGGTCACCACCGATCTGGTTCGGACACAGGCGGCGCTGGATCGAGCCCGAGCTCGCTACGAGAAGATCCGCGACCGGCTCAACGAGCGAGCCGCGGTCGCCTACATGACCGGGCCTGCATCGAACATCGACTTCATCCTGGACTCCGACAACATGGCGGATCTGACGGACCGAATGGCCTACGTCGACGCGCTCGCGCGATCGGACGCGGGCCTCGCCGTCCAGGTCGCCAACAGGAAGAACATCCTGACGGCGACCGAGGCCACACTGGCGGACCAGCAGGCCCGAGAGATCGATCGAGCTCGAAAGGGTGCGGGAGCAACGGCGCGAGGTGGCCGAGCTCTTCGACCACCAGCAGGGGTTGCTCCAGGAGCAGGAGCGACTGGAGGCCGAGGCGGAGCAGACGTTCAACAAGAGGAAGGCCGACTACGCCGATTGGCTCGAGCAACAGGCGGCCGAACAGGAACGAGAGGACGCGAACGGCGGGGGCGTGTGGAGCGGCGGCCCACTGGTCCCCTTCGACCACCTCTTCGAGCGGTGCCCCGTCGGCCAGCCCCGTGGGTACGGGGACGGCTTCGGGGCACCCCGCTATGCCGGCGGCTACCACCTCCACAAGGGCGTCGACATCGTGGCGCCGCAGGGAACGCCGATCTACGCGCCGTTCGACGGCCACGCCTACACGAGCGCCAACGGGCTCGGCGGCAACGTCGTGTTCGTCGTGGGCTCGGTGGGCACCGCCTACAACGCCCACCTGTCGGCGTACTCGGACAGCTCCAACAGCTTCGTGTCGGCCGGCGACGTGATCGGCTACGTCGGGAACACCGGCTCGAGCACGACGCCCCATGACCACTTCGAGTTCCACCCCAACTCGGTGCCCGGCTCATGGCCGCCGAGCTCCTACGGATACTCGTTGATCGAGGATGCGATCAACCCGTACCCCTTGCTGCTGCAGGCCTGCGGCTAGGAGCCCGCGTCCACGCGTCTCGTCGGGTCTCCGAGCGTCTCCTATCCTGAGGTCTATGCGACCCGCCGACGTCCGACACGTGGGGGTGGTCGGTGGCGGGCTCATGGGCTCGGGCATCGTCGAGGTCTGCGCGCGCGCCGGTCTCCGCGTGACGTTCGTCGAGGCGTCGGAGGAGCTCGTGGTCGCCGGCCGCGGCCGCGTCGACCGGTCGGTCGCGAAGGCGGTCGAGCGCGGCAAGCTGGACGCGGCCACGGCCGGGGAGGCGCTCGGCCGGATCGACGCCGCGACGGACCTCGAGGCGCTCGCCGATGCCGACTTCGTGATCGAGGCCGCCACGGAGAACCGGGACGCGAAGGCCGCGATCTTCGCCCGTCTCGGAACCGTCACCCGCCCGGAGGTCGTGCTCGCCTCCAACACCTCATCGATCCCGATCCGCGAGCTCGGCGCTGCGAGCGAACGTCCCGAGATGGTGATCGGGATGCACTTCTTCAATCCGCCGCCGGTGATGGCGCTCCTCGAGCTCACGCCATCCGAAGACACGAGCGAGGAGACGTACGAGCTCGTTCGCGCGTTCGGAACCGAAGTCCTCGGCAAGACCTGCGTGCGCTCGGGCGACGAGGCGGGATTCATCGTGAACCGGCTCCTGATCCCGTACCTGTTCGACGCGATCCGGCTGTACGAGTCGGGGTTCGCCACACGGGAGGACATCGACACCGCCATGCGCCTCGGGCTCGCCCATCCGATGGGGCCGCTCACCCTGTCCGACCTGATCGGGCTGGATACGCTGCTCGCGATCGGTGACGTGCTCCGGCAGGCCTTCCCCGAGGAGTCGAAGTACGAAGCGCCGACGCTCCTCCGGGACCTCGTCGCCCAAGGCAAGCTCGGAAAGAAATCCGGCGGCGGCTTCTACGACGCCTGAGTCACCCTCCGAGACGCCTCCACGCACTCGCACCCCTGTGGGCCGACGGTGGCGCTGTGCGCCGTGCCGGGCTCCAGGTCCAATCGATCGCCAGCCGTCAGTTCGATGTCACCGTCCACGGTATGGAACACGATCGACCCGGAGAGGCAGAAGAGCACTTTGTGGAAGGCGTGGTCGTGCGATCCGTACCGATCCTCCGGGCCGTTCCCCCAGAAGCGAGGTGCGGAGCATCCTTCCGCCTCGAAGGCGGCAAGGGCCTCCGCGCGCGTGGCGTCGCCTGCTCGTCGGGTCGCGCCCACGCTCAGAGCTCGATGCCCAGGATCTCCCGGGCGAGACCCAGCTCCTCGATGGGAACCAGGATCGCCGCCTGCGCCGCTGCGGACGCTCGCTCCTCCTCGCCCGGGAGCTCGATCCGGACGTCGACGCCCCCCGCGCGGAGGCGGTTCGCCTGGACACCGACGTCCTGGAGTCGCGACCAGGTGACCACCGCCATGTCGCTCGCGGGCCCCTCCTGCTCGGGGTCGACGGCGATGTCGTCGACGAGCCCGACGTCGCCGGTGAACTCGACGAGGACCGCCTGCGCGTCGATCAGGTGCGACGCGTGCACGACGATCGCGACCCCCCCGTCCTCCGCCGGCTCCCCTCGCTGCGCGCCGATCTCCTCCTCGTCGAGCGCGGCGAGGAAGGCAGCGACGTCCTCCTCGACCATCGAGGTGAGCACGACAGGCTCCTCCTCGAGGGCGAATCGGTCGAGCGATCCCGCCGACGGGCCTTCACCGCGCTCGACGACTTCCAGGCGGCCCGCCCCGACCTCCCCCGTCTCCTCCTGGGCCGGAGAGGGGCCGGGAACGAGCGCCGACCCGCAGTTGAGACAGGTCGTGGACCAGCTGCCGTACTCCGCCAGGCAGTTCGGGCAATGCGTGTAACTGGCCGCGGCGGTCAACGGACGTCGCCGCGGCCGTGGACCGGAGGCACGCCCTTGCGCGCGAACTCGACCCACTGACCGTGCCACGGCTCGCGCGCGAACCGTCTCACCTGGAGCGCGCCGAAGCCCGTCGCGTCGATCCTCCCCTGGAGCACCCACGCCGGCGGCTTGGGGTTCTCGGCGGAGAAATAGCGCTCGAGGGCCATCAGGATCGCGCGATCCTCCTCGGGCGAGACCTCCTCGGAGATCTCGAAGCGCCGTTCGTCGTTCGAACCGTTCGTCATCGGGCGCCGTCCATCGCTCAGAGCGGGATGTTCCCGTGCTTGCGTGCCGGGATCGTCTCGCGCTTCGTGGAGAGCATCCGGAGGGCCTTGATCAGCCGAGGCCTCGTCTCCGCGGGCTCGATCACGTCGTCGATGAACCCTCGCTCGGCGGCCGCGTATGGCGTCGAGAACTTGTCGCGGTACTCGCGGATCAGCTCGGCTCTTTTGGCTTCTGGATCGGTGGCCTTCTCGATCTCCTTCTTGAACACCACGTTCACGGCTCCCTCGGCACCCATGACCGCGATCTCGGCGGTGGGCCACGCGAACGACACGTCGGCCCGCAGGTGCTTCGAGTTCATGACGAGATACGCCCCGCCGTACGCCTTGCGGGTGATCACCGTCATCCGGGGGACCGTCGCCTCTGCGAACGCGTACAGGAGCTTCGCGCCGTGGCGGATGATGCCGCCGAACTCCTGCTCGGTGCCCGGAAGGAATCCGGGAACGTCCACGAACGTCAGGATCGGGATGTTGAACGCGTCGCAGAACCGAACGAACCGCGAGGCTTTCTCCGATGCATCGATGTCCAGCGTCCCCGCGATCACCTTCGGCTGATTCCCCACGATCCCGATCGTGCGTCCGTCCAGGCGCGCGAACCCGACCACGATGTTCATCGCCCACAGCGGGAAGATCTCGAGGAACTCCCCGTCGTCGACGACACGCCGGATCACCTCGTGCATGTCGTACGGCTCTTGTGCGCGGTCGGGGACGAGGTGCGTGAGGCCGTCGTCCACGCGGTCGGGATCGTCCGTCGTCGCGTACGCGGGAGGATCCTCCAGGTTGTTCGACGGAAGGAACGACAGCAGGTAGCGAACGCGGTTCAAGACGTCCTCGTCGTCCTCGCCGATCGACGAGGCGACCCCCGACTTGGCCGAGTGCGTCATGGCGCCGCCGAGCTCCTCGAACGTGACCTCTTCTCCGGTCACCGTCTTGATCACGTCGGGCCCGGTGATGAACATGTGCGAGGTCTCCTTCACCATGAACGTGAAGTCGGTGATCGCGGGGGAGTAGACCGCGCCGCCGGCGCAGGGCCCCATGATCACGGAGATCTGCGGGATCACGCCGCTCGCGCGCACGTTACGTTCGAAGATGAAGCCGTACCCGGCGAGCGAGGCGGCACCCTCCTGGATCCGTGCCCCGCCGGAGTCGTTGATCTGCACGAAGGGCGCGCCGGTGGAGATCGCGAGATCCATCACCTTGCACACCTTCTGCGCATGGACCTCTCCCATGGAGCCACCGAAGACCGCGAAGTCCTGGGATGCCACGAAGATCTTCCGCCCCCCGACGGTCCCGTAGCCCGTGACGACGCCGTCGCCGGGCGGACGCTTGCGGTCCATCCCGAAGTCGTGTGCACGATGGACGGCGAACGGGTCCGTCTCCACGAAGGAACCCTTGTCCATCAGGAGCTGGACCCTTTCTCGCGCGGTGAGCTTCCCGCGCTCGTGCTGCTTGGCGGCGGCGTCCCTGCCTCCCGGCGTCAGAGCCGCTTTCCTGCGCTTCCGCAGCTCGTCGATCCGTTCCTCGACGGTGGTCGTCTTCGCGGTCTCGACGTCTTTATCGGTGGTCGCCATGGGCGGAGTCTATCCGCGCGTCGACGCCGCTCAGCACTCCTTGGGAGGCCAGCCGGCGGCTTTCCACGTGCCGATCTTGAACACCATCCGGATGGTCACGATGGCGTTCGTCCGTCCGTTGAGGGCGTTCGGGGAGAGCTCCCAGGCCGGCCGCGTGTACTCGCTGTATCTGGCGGGCCACATGTCCCGGTCGTGCTGGTACAGGCCTCGATATTGGCCCGTGGGCTCCGACGTCTCGGACGGGTCGAGGCCGCTCTCGCGCCGGGCGATGCAGATCGCCCGTTCCGGGCCGCCGGGCACCGGACCGAACCGCTCCACCGCGCAGACGATCCTGCGTTTCGCGAAGGCTCGGGTCGATTCGTCGTCCCGGCGATGGAAGTCACACGGGCCGGGGTCGTGATGCGCGAACGCGGGCGCCGCTCCGAAGAGCATGCCCGTGATGATCGTGAGGACCGCGATCGCGGATCGGGTTCGCATCAACGCAACAAGTCGGTCGTGAACGTGCGGAACCGCCGATGGGAAGGTCCCGCTCGGCGGCTCTCGTGGACGGTACCCGGTGGGGGCGCTTCGCGTCCATGCAGCTACGCGTCGACCCGCCCACCGGCGCGCCAGTAGACGCCGGCCTCCCGATCCAGGAATCCTTCGTCGACGAGCGAGCGGCGGAGCGCCGCGTGATCGAGGAAGAAGCCTCCGACGATCACGTTGACCTCTCGTTCGTCGTAGCGAACCCCGGGCTCGAACTCGATCGCGATCCGCTCGAGAACGATCCGTCGTTTCGATGCCTTCGACGGGATCTCCGTCAGAAGCCCATCGCGGAAGAAGGCACGGAGCACCGCTTCCTCGTCCTCGTTGGCCGCGCCGAGCGCGATCCCCGCCTCTCGGCGCGGTCCCACCTGCTCGGCGGCCCATCGAAGGGTCTCGCGATCGAGCCGGTAGGTGCGGTGGTCGGACGCCAGCCGGGCGACGCCCGCGGCGGCGAGTCGGGTCAGGTGCCGGCGCACCCGGGGGAGGGGGAGCCCGAGGGTCTCCGCGAGCGGCGCGGCCGCGGCGTCTGCCGACCGCCAATGCGCCGGCGATCCGCAGCCGCTCCGGATCCGCCAGCGCGCGAAGGATATCGTCGGGATGCTCGGTCATGTCGGTCTCGTTGCCTACCATGATGCGATGCTCCTCACCGATCCGCAGCGCCGGACGCTCGATCGCCTGATCGGCACCGAGGAGCGGCCGGTCTTCGCCGCCGACCTGAGGCAGCGGCTCGTCGACCGCATCGAGGGAGCGGCCCGCGAGCTCGAGCTCCAGGAGCCGTTGTGGCTGGGCAAGGAGGCGCTCAACCAGCTCGCCCGGTGTGAGGGTCGGTTCGCCGCCCGGCTCCAACGGGAGGACCCCCCCTTCGAGCACTCCGTCAACACGGCTGCCGGCGTCCTCGTCCACAAGGCGATCGAGGTCGACATCGGTGCACGCGACGATGGGGATCCTCACGCGATCGCCGTGACGGCCGCGGCGCGGCTGGCCGAGCGGGAGGAGCGATTCGCCGAGTTCTGGCGAGAGCAGTCCGGCTCCGAGCAGGACGACCTCCTCATGGAGGTCGTCCGCAAGGTCACCCTGTTCCAGGGGTCGTTCCCTCCGCTCCGCGAGCTTCGCCGGGAGATGGCGCCCATCACGGAGCTGCCGGTCAAGGCGCAGCTGCTGGGCGGGGCGCTCACCCTCTCCGGCAAGATCGACCTGGTCCTCGGCGTGCCGGATCGGCTCGAGCCGAGCCGAGCGACGCGGCTCGCCATCGATCTGAAGACCGGCGGGGCCTGGCCGGAGCATGCGGAAGACATGCGCTTCTACGCCCTGCTGATGACGCTCCGCTTCGGGGTCCCGCCCTATCGGGTGGCATCGCTGTTCCTCGACTCGGGCGAGTGGCAGGCGGAGGAGGTCGCCGAGGAGACGCTGTTCCACGCCGCCGACCGGGTGGTCTCGGCCGCCAGAGCCGCCGGTGCCCTCCTGGCGGGTCGTGAACCGCAGCTCACCGGTGGGTCGTGGTGTGCGTGGTGCCCTCGGGCGTTCGTCTGTCCGAGCGCGGAGCCGCGGCCCGTCTAGTTCAGCGTCGGGTCCAGCGGCATCGTGGCGAGGAGTCGGAATCCGGGCCCCAGGCGCCCCACCGCGGACGCCCAGAGTCCCTCCGGGTCATCGGTGAACACGTCGCGGGGGAACGCGGGGGTCGCGTGCCAGGAATCCTCCGCGATCTCGGTCTCGAGCTGGCCCGCGCTCCAGCCGGCGTAGCCGGCGAACACCCGGGCGCGGCGAAGACCACCGAGAGAAGCGGTGTCGGTCTCCTCCGGCAGGAACCCGATCGTGTCGAGGGCGAGGACGCCCGCACGCTCGGGGTCTTCGAAGTCGGCGAGCACGACGGCGGCCTCGGGCTGGACCGGCCCACCGCGGTAGAGCGTTTCGCCGGGAGGGACCAGCGGGGAGAGGGGCGGCGCCGCCTCCTCGACCGTGGCCTCCAGCGGATGGTTCAGGACGACACCCACGGCGCCTTCGTCGTCGTGATGGCCGATCAGCACGACGGTCCGCCGGAAGTTCGGGTCCCAGAGACCCGGGCCCGCGATCAAGAGGTGGCCTCGCAGGTTGTCCATCCGGACATGCTCTCAAGTTGTCGCTCCGCTCGCTCCTCGGTTGTTAGGGTTCGGCGGCCCGGATCGGAGACTGCCCATGTCGAAGGACCTGTACGAGATCGGCGAGATCCCCCCGGTCGGGGACGTCCCGGCGCGAATGCATGCGCAGGTGGTACGACCCGAGCGGTACGGCGAACCGCGGGACGCGATCCGCGACGAGGTGATCGACGTGCCTGCCCTCGGTCCGCAGGAAGCGCTCGTGATGGTGATGGCGGCCGGCGTGAACTTCAACAACGTCTGGGCGGCGCGCGGCGTGCCGATCGACGTCACGAAGACGCAGGCCCGATGGGGCGAGCCGACCGACTTCCACATCGTCGGGTCGGACGCCTCGGGGATCGTCTACGCGGTCGGGTCCGACGTCAGCGGCCTCGCCGTCGGGGACCACGTCGTGGTCCACGCCGGCCAGTGGGACCACGACGATCCGTGGGTCGTGGAAGGGAACGATCCGGGCCTCGCGGCGAGCTTCCGGGTCTGGGGGTACGACACGTGCTGGGGCTCGATGTCGCAGTTCACGAAGGTCCAGGCGCATCAATGCCTCCCCAAGGCCGATCGGCTCACCTGGGAGGAAGCCGCCGCCCCGACCCTCACCGGCGCGACCGCCTACCGGATGTTGCACGGCTGGCCGCCCAACACCGTGAAACCGGGGGAGGTCGTCCTCGTGTGGGGGGGTGCGGGTGGCCTGGGTTCCCTCGCGATCCAGCTCGTGGCTCTCGCGGGTGGCCGACCCGTCGCGGTGGTCTCCTCGCCGGACAAAGGCGAGTACTGCAAGGAGCTCGGCGCGGTCGGCTTCATCGACCGCAGGGACTTCTCCCACTGGGGGGTGCCTCCTCCCTGGGACTCGCCCGACTGGAAGGCGTGGTTCGACGGCGCGAAGGCATTCGGGAAAGCGATCTGGGACGCGGTGGGGGAGAAGGCCAGCCCGAGGATCGTGTTCGAACACCCTGGGCAGGACACGATCCCCACCTCCAACTTCGTGTGCGATCGCGGCGGCATGATCGTGATCTGCGCGGGCACCACCGGCTACGACACGCTGATCGACGTGCGCTACCTCTGGTACCTGCAGAAGCGCTACCAGGGTTCACACCTGTTCAACGACGAGCAGGCCGCGGCGTTCAACGACCTCGTGCGAGAGGAGAAGATCCGAACGACCCTCGGGCACGCCTATGCGTACCAGGAGGCGGGTCTCGCGCACCAGCTGATGGCCGAAGGCGAGCTCCCGGAGGGCAACGTCGCCGTGCTCATCAACGCGCCCGGGCCCGGTCTCTCAGGTCTGGGGTGACGGCGGGGGGCGATCAGGGAACCTGCACCAGTTCGACGAGGACGCCGCCCATGTCCTTCGGGTGGACGAAGGCGATCGACGTGCCTCGCGAACCCGGCCTCGGGGCCTCGTCGATCAGCCGGACTCCTTCGTCCCGGAGACGGGCCAGCGACGCTGCGACGTCGTCCACCCGGTAGGCGACGTGATGCACGCCGGGGCCTCGCTTCGCGAGGAACACACCGACGGGTGTGTCCGGCCCCAGGGCACCGAGCAGCTGGATGGACGAGGTCCCGACGGCGAACAGGACTTCCTCGACACCCTGATCCTCCACACGCTCGCGGTGGGATGGCTCCACTCCGAGCGTGCGCCGGTAGTGCTCGACGGCGGCGTCGAGATCGTCCACGGCGATCCCGACGTGGTCGATCTCGACGATCACCGTTTCCTCCGAACGCCCGGCTGCATGCGCGCGATCAGGTCCTGAGCGGCCGCGACGTGATACAGGGGCAGCGTCAGCACGCGCGTGACGGCCGCCACGCCCTGGGCCCGGAGGTCGTCCTCGGGCTTGGCCCCGTCGAGATGCGGGGCTCGGAGCACGTAGAACGCCACGAGGTCGAGGAACTGCGCGAGCGACGGGGTCAGCGCCCCGCGTTCGTACGCGTAGATCGTCTGCCGGGAGGAGGGTGCGCCGGCGACGGCCGCCGCGGCGTCCACGGACCGGTATCCGGCCGCCTTCCGCAGCTCCCGGAGCAGCCCGCCCACGACCCGCCGATCCTCGTCGCTCTTGGGAGGCTGTTTCGTGCGGGCCACGGCCGCACGATATCGAACCATCCATGAGACTTTCGGCTGACACGCACCATCCCCCATTTGGGGCCGAAGGTCGGATTCACGGGGGAGAGGCGAGGGTATAGCGTGCGTACGGAAGGCGAGAACCCCACCAGGACCGCTGATCCCGGAGGAACGATGACGGAGAAGAGCCACAGCTCGGCAACCGCAGCCCTCCTCGCGGGCTCGACCACGCTCCGCGCGGGCAGAGCAGACGTGTTCCGTCAGCGCGATCGCACCAAGCGCAAGCGGCTCCTCCGCGCGATCGCCGTCGTGACCTTCTTGGACGCCTACCTCTGGTGGCGGTATTCGACCGGTCGGCCACTGCAGCTGCCCACCATCCCGGAGTCGTTCCAGTGGGAGATCTACCTGCCGGCGATGCTCCTCATCGTGGCCATCGGGCTCATGGTCGCGATGCCGCTGCTCTCCGGCCGATCTCCGCACATCACCGTCTATCCCGAGCAGGTCGAGGTCGGACTGACCGAGCTCAAGGGGCTCGACACGCAGGTCGACGAGGTCGTGCGCACCCTGGACGTGTTCCTCGGCTACGGCGTGTTCCGCGACGAGCTCGGCGGCACGCCCCGTCGCGGGATCCTCTTCGAAGGACCGCCGGGGACCGGCAAGACGTACCTCGCGAAGGCGATGGCCAAGCAGGCGGGCGTTCCGTTCCTGTTCATCTCGGCAACGGCGCTCCAGTCGATGTGGTTCGGGATGACCGCGTACCGCATCCGGTCGTTCTTCAAGGCGCTCCGCAAGGCCGCCCGCAAGGAAGGGGGCGCGATCGGCTTCATCGAGGAGATCGATGCGATCGCGCAGTCGCGGGACGGCGTGAACGGAGCAACCCCGGACGGCATGGCGCGCTCCGTGGATCGGTTCATGTCCTCGAACACCGGGGGGATGGTCAACGAGCTCCTGATCCAGATGCAGTCGTTCGATCAGCCGCGCGTCCGCACCCGGATCTGGGGGAAGTTCCTGGGGTGGATGAACGGCTATCTCCCGGCCAACTGGCAGCTGAAGATGATCGGACCCGAGTACCACAACATCCTGTTGATCGCGGCCACCAACCGGGCGGACTCGCTCGACACCGCGCTCATGCGGCCCGGTCGCTTCGACCGTCGGCTGTACTTCGACCTCCCGACCCAGAGCGAGCGGGAAGACCTGGTCGACTGGTTCCTCGCGCGGAAGAAGCACCACGAACAGCTCGATGACCCCTCGGTGCGGACGCGGATCGCACACGAGTGCTTCGCGTACACGCCGGTCATGATCGAGCACCTCTTCGACGAATCGCTGCTGGTCGCGCTCCGCGAGGGGCGGCGGGAGATGAACTTCGCCGACGTGATGGAGGCGAAGTTCACCGAGGAGATCGGCTTGAAGCAAGCCGTCACCTACACCGCGAACGATCGTCGCGCGGTGGCGGTGCACGAGGCGGGACACGCGACCGTCGCCCACTTCCTGGGCCAGAACCGTCGGCTCGAGGTGCTCTCGATCATCAAGCGGCGTGGATCGCTCGGCCTCCTCGCCCACGGCGACGAGGAGGAGCGCTTCACGCGCAGCCGGACCGAGATCGAATCGGGCATCGCGATCTCCCTCGGCGGCCTCGCGGCGGAGGAGCTCGTCCTCGGCGAGTCCGGCACGGGGCCGGCGGCCGACCTGATGACGGCCACGCAGCTGGCCGCCCAGATGGTGGGCTCATTCGGTATGGCCGGGTCCTTGATCTCGTTCGACGCGGTCTCCCATGGCCCGATCGGGGGCGCGAACCTCGTGGCGAAGGTCCTGGCCGACGAGCGCGGCAAGCAGAGTGTGGAGGACATCCTCACGGCCCAGAAGGAGCGCGTGCTCGCGGTGCTCGCCGAGAACCGTGACGTCCATGCGGCACTCGCGCAGGCGCTCGTGGATCGGGACGAGCTGATCCGCGAGGAGATCCTCGCGGTGATCAACGACGCGGTCTCGGCCCGGACCTGATCCGCCCCACCGCCTCACCGATCGACGGCCGTAGACTCGATCCGTGAGCACGTCCACCAGATCCGTGATCGTCGCCGGCGCCAGGACGCCCACCGGGAAGTTCGGGGGAGCCTTCGCCGGACTGAAGGCCGTCGAGCTCGGGGCACACGCGATCCGGGCCGCCGTCGAGCGCGCGGGCATCGAGGGCGGGCAGGTCGACTACGCGATCGTCGGCCACGTCTTGCAGGCCGGCGCCGGACAGATCACCTCGCTCCAGGCGTCGATCGGCGCCGGCCTCCCGAAAGACGTCCCCGCGATCACGATCAACAAGGTCTGCCTGTCCGGGATGGCGGCGATCGCGATGGCGGACCAGATGATCCGAGCCGGCGAGATCGAGGTCGCGGTCGCCGGCGGGATGGAGTCGATGACCAACGCCCCCTACGTCCTTCCCAAGGGCCGAGAAGGCTCCCGGCTGGGGGACGCGGAGCTGATCGACTCGATGATCCACGACGGCCTGTGGTCTTCGTTCCTGGAACAACACATGGGCGAGGGCACCGACGAGGTGAGTGCGGAGCTCGGTCTCAGCCGCTTGGAGCAGGACGCGTGGGCGGCGCGCTCACATCAGCGCGCCGACGCCGCATGGGGATCGGGCAGCATGGCCGATGAGGTCGTTTCCATGGAGGTGAAGGACCGGAAGGGTGCCGTCGCTCTGGTCGATCGAGATGAGGGGATCCGTCCCGAGACGACGCCGGAGACGCTGGCCCGGTTGAAGCCCGCATTCCGAGCGGACGGCACGATCACGGCGGGCAACGCCTCACAGATCTCCGACGGGGCGTGCGCGGTGGTGGTGATGAGCGCCGACAGAGCGGAGGAGCTGGGGGTCACGCCGCTCGCCGAGATCGTCGCCTACGGGATGTCGTCCGATCGCTATCCCTCGTTGCACACGGTGCCGGCGATGGCGCTCGAACGAGCGCTCAAGAGGTCCGGCCTCGCCGCATCGGACCTCGGGCTCGTCGAGATCAACGAGGCGTTCGCCGCCGTTCCGATCCACTCCGCGCGGATGCTCGGTGTCGACGAGGACATCGTGAACGTCAACGGGGGGGCGGTCGCGCTGGGGCATCCGATCGGGGCCTCCGGCGCGAGGATCGTGCTCACGCTCGTCATGGAGATGCGACGGCGGGGCGTCGATCTCGGCGGAGCGGCGATCTGCGGCGGCGGCGGTCAGGGCGACGCGCTGGTCCTTCGGAGGATCTAGGGCTACTTCGCCTTGCCCTGCGAGAGCTCACGGAGCTCGCGGACGAGCGCCTGCTCAGCCTGGACCCAGTGATTCGGCTCGTCCTTGACTTCCTCGACCGGCTGATCTCCCTCGGCGGGCTCCGCGGGAGGAGTGCCGCCCGGTCCACCGGCAGGCAGGAACACCTGGAACGCGGCACCTCCACCGTCGCGTGGCGCGACCTTCGCCCAACCGCCTTGCACCTCGGCGAGCCGCCGCACCATCGGACTGAGGGAGATCTCCGCGGACGACTCCGCATCCTCGACGACGATCAACGCTCCACCCTTGTCCCGGATGAGGCGCACGGTGATGGTCTTGCCTTCGGGCGTGCGATCGCCGGCGCTGCGGAGCAGGGCTTGGATGATCTGCTCGGTCCTGGTGCGATCGACCGAGATCGAGACGGGCTCGATCTCGACCCGGACGTCCTGCTCCGACTCGATCCCGGATTCTTCCAGCACGCGGCGGATCAGCGATTCGAGGTCGGTGTTCCGGAGTTCGAGGGAGACCGTGCCGGTGACCAGGGAATCGATGTCGGACAGGTCGCGGATCGTGTTGCCGAGCCGCCGGCCATTGGCCGTGAGCTGCTGCACGAGCTGCGCCTGCTCCTTCGCGCCTTGCTTGTGCTTGAGCAGCTGGGCGACTCCCATCATCCGAGAGATCGTCTTCTGCGCGTCCATCGACATCTCCTTGAGGAACGGTGTCGCCGCGCGAAGCCCTTCGACGGGGATCACGTCGTCCGCCTCATGCTGCTCGTGCTTCGTCGGCTGCAGCTCTCGCATCTGGTCCGCCATCTGGTGCTGGCGCAGCTGCGCCTCGAGCTCCTCGAGCCGCTCCGCATCCATCGTGACCCGACGCTCCATCTCCCGGGCCCGCTCCTCGGCGGCGATGAGCTTCTCGGTCTGTCCGGCGAGACGCTCTTGCGTCGCCGTGAGCAGCTCGTCCATGTGCGCCCGACCCTCGTCCTCCGCGACCTCGAGTGCGCGCCTGGCTTCGATCTCCTGGAGACGACGGTTCATCTCGGTGTTCGCCTGCGTCGCGGCCTCCAACTCCCCGGCGAGGGCGTCGGCGCGCTGGGTGGCACGACGAGCCTCGTCCTGGATCCGGGAGTCGGAGCTCTCGAGCTGCTCTCGTCCCGTGCGCTCCTCCGTGAGGGCGGCCTCCGACTCCTGCAGCGCCGCGCGAAGCTCGGTGATCTCCGTGGCGAGCGCCGCTCGGTCGGCCTGCGCTCGCTGCACCTCCTCGGCGGCGCCGTCGAAGTCTCCCTGACGCTCGGACAGCCCCTGCTGCAGCAACTCGATCCGGTCGTGGGCCGCCTGGAGCTCGGCTCGCGCGCTTTCGAGGTCGACGGCTCGCGCCTCCGACTCCGATCTCGCGGCCTCCAGGTCGGCACCTGCGGCTGCCACCCGTGCGCTGGCCTCGTCCGCGCCCGCGGCGGCGGCCGCCACACGGGCCGCGAACTCCTTCTCGGCGTCGGCGAGCTCTGCGGCGTGACGTGTCTCGGCCTCGGCCACCTGCACCTGGAACTCCTCACGGACCGAACGAACCTGCTCCTCGAGCTCTGCCTCGCGCTCGACGAGCTCCGCTCGATGCGATGCTCGCATGCTGTCGATCTCGGCCTTCACGGTCCGGAGCTCGTCGGTGAGCTCGGCGGCGCGCTGCTCCTCGGTCCGGAGCGCCCGCAGCTCGCCTCGCACGTCGTCCAGCTCGGTCCGGGCGCTCCCCAGCTCCCTCTGCATCCCATCCATGGCGTCACGCGCATGGAGCGATTCGAGCTGCGCGGCGTCCAACTCCTCCTGAAGCTCTCGCGAACGCTCCGCCTGTCGCTGCAGAGCTGCCAGCTCCTGGATCGTCATCGAGAGCTGCGTCTGTGCGCCCTCGAGCTCGGCTCGAAGGCCCATGGCCTCTGCTTCGACCTGCTTGATCTCTTCCTGGCCCGGGCCCACGATCGCGTCGCGTCTGGCCAGCAACTCACCGGCGATCCGATCACGCTCGGCGGTCACGCTGTGGAGCCGCTGCTCGAGCGACCTCGCAGCCTGCTCGGCCTTGACCGCACGTTCCTCGAACTCTCGTCCCAGCCCGACAGGCTGGTCGCGCAACGTCCGCTGCGTGGATTGCAACTCCTCGAGGGTGGCGCGGTACTGGTCCTGCAGGAGGTTGAGGCGTTGCTCCGCCTCTTGCGCACGGGTCTCGGCGCGCCGGCGAGCCTCCGCCTCCTCCTTCATCCCCGGCCGCGGTGCCTCGATCCTTCTCGCCGGCGCGACGGGCTGACGCGCGGGGATCACCGGCACACGCCTCCGCGAGGACTCCGTGGCTTCGACCGAGGCCCCGCCTCTGAGCATCGGTGCGCCGGCGGC
This sequence comes from uncultured Actinomycetota bacterium, assembly GCA_963750945.1. GTDB lineage: Bacteria > Actinomycetota > UBA4738 > UBA4738 > HRBIN12 > JAJNBA01. The sequence continues at coordinate 246,210 of CAVVSH010000004.1, forward strand.
CAGCAGGACGAGGGCGAGCGCGCCTCCGAGGAAGAACATGTTGGTGCGCCATGGCGCTGCCGCGCCGGTGATGTCATCGGCGGGACGCGAGAGCTCGACGGCGGCGGCGCTGCCGACACCGGACGGGAATCGCAGCCCGACGAGCACGGAAAGGGTGTCGTCGATCAGCCTCGATTGCGGCTCTCCCCGGAACGCGTCTCGGATGCGGGGTCGTTCGCCGGCGAGACGCTGGCCGATGTTGCCGTCCTCGGTCGAGAAGAGGATCTCGCCCGACGAAGAGAACAGGGTCACGGTGTCGAAGTCGCTTGGGTCGAGCACGACGTCGTCGATCGAATCGGCCAGCTCGCGGATCCTCTCGGGAGAGGCATCGTGCTGGAGATCGTCGGGTCGGAAGACGAGCGTGAGGGAGCTGTCCGCGATGACCTGGGCCTGCTCGACCGCCCGTTCTTCCGCGGTCGACCGAGCTCGCATGCTCATCCAGAACGACCCCGCCACCCCGATGACGAGCAGTCCGATGAGCGCGATATGGATCCTTCGAGCCAGACCGTACCCAGTCAACATGCGCCTACCAGCCCCCTGTCGGGTCTCCCGGGCTCCTTATCGGCACGCTTCGCGAGCAGGTTCAGTGCCGAGAGGGGGATTCCTGTTGGTCATTCGATGGGACGAAAGGCCTAGGCACCTTGGCCCATGCTTCGACAGACACGGCGGAGCACGTGCTCAGCCCTCGATCGTCTTCGTCTCCGTGACCCGCCACGCCCTCCCGGTCCACGACAGGGTGGTCTCTCGCGTCGCGCTCGGGCAGCAGTGCGCGTCGCCCTCCCGGTACACGGATCGCGTCATCACGAGCCCGGGAGATCCAGGCGGTCCGGGGTCGATCCTTCCGTCGCAGAGCTCGCGTCGGTAGATCTCTTTCACGCGGGCGAGATCGAGGACGAGCCAGGTGCCACATGCTCCGGAGCCGCCGATCCCCTCGAAGATGAGGGCGTCGTCCGAGTGGTCACCGGTGAGGTCGGTCGTCGACATCTGGATCTCCTGGATCCCCTCGTCGGCCGCGTGTCGTTCGACGAGCCCCACCCGCCAGTGTGGCGAGGAGGCGTGCCGGCGCCACAACGCGAAGCCGCGAGGCATGAGGAAGGGATCCGATCCCTGCTCCGCCCAGGCGACCAACACGACCACCCCGTTCGCCGTGAACCCGAACCACTGACCGGTCGCGTCCGCTCCTTCGGGAACGAGCGCATCGAGCGGAAGCTCGGAGGGCTCGAGATCGTCGGTGAACGCCCTGGGCATCTCCCCGTCGGCGGGCTCGGGGCTCGGCGACGGGTCGGAGGACACGGATGGTTCGGGTGAGGCCGGAGGGCTCGAGATCGTCGGGCTCGGGGTCGGCGACGCCGAGGTGGGAGTCGGCGTCGACGGTGGCTGGGCGCCGCAGGCGCCGCCCGCGACCGCGACCGCGACGGCCAATGCTCGCATCGTTCTCCGCATGGTCGCGATGGTATCGGTGCGCCGGCCGCGGACGGTGAGCCCCGCGTAGGATGCCCCGCGTGTCCGAACGCGGCCCTCGCAGCGTCTCCGACTCGAAGGTGACCCTCACGCAGATGATGGAGGTCACGGACGCGAACGTCGCCGGCAACGTCCACGGCGGCGTGATCATGCGTCTGGTGGACACGGCGGCAGCCCTCGCCGCCATCAAGCATTCGGGCGGCGTCGCCCTCACCGTCGGGATCGACGAGATGACCTTCCTCGAGCCCGTCCACATCGGAGAGGTCGTCGTGCTACGCGCCTGTGTGAACGACGTCGGGAGAACCTCGATGGAGTGCGGTGTCCGGGTGGAGGCGGAGGATCCGATCACGGGAGCCATCCGGCACGTGAACAGCGCCTACTTGGTCTTCGTCGCCGTCGACGACGAGGGGAGGCCTCGACCGGTGCCTCCGCTGGTCGTGGAGACCGAGGACGATCGCCGGCGACAGGGGGAGGCGAAGCTCCGACGCGAGCGCCGGATCGCCCACAAGGAAGCCATCGATACCGCCCGTGCGGCGGAGGACGAGCGGCAGGTCGACGGCTCCTGAGCTCGAGCCTGGAGTCCCCTCGGGGCGTGGGAGTATGGATGGGCGAGGAGGACGGCTTCAGATGACTTCGGAACTCACCGGTGCCCGCACGCAGCTCGAGACATCGGACGGCCCACTGGACGTCTTCTCGCTCCCGTGGCTCGACGATGCGGGGATCGCCGACGTGAGCCGCCTTCCCCACACGGTCAAGATCCTTCTCGAGAACCTGCTCCGGCGCGCCGGCTCCCGTGACGTGGCCGACGACGACGTGCGCTCGCTCGCTCGCTGGCCCGAGCCGGCCGCGGACGTTGCGTTCATGCCGGGACGCGTGTTGATGCAGGACTTCACCGGCGTGCCCGCCGTCGTCGACCTCGCCGCGATGCGGAGTGCGGTGGCTCGGGCCGACGGGGATCCGGCGTCGATCAACCCGCTCGTGCCGGTGGACCTGATCATCGATCACTCGGTGCAGGTGGACCTCTTCCGCTCGCCGGACGCATACGAGGCCAACATCGAGTGGGAGTACCGGCGGAACGGCGAACGGTATGCGCTCCTCCGTTGGGCCCAGCAGGCGTTCGACGGCCTCCGCGTCGTCCCTCCCGGCGCCGGCATCTGTCACCAGGTGAACCTGGAGCATCTCGGGCAGGTCGTGAGCGTGCGCGACGGCGTGGCGTTCCCCGACACGTTGATGGGGACGGACTCGCACACCACGATGATCAACGGCCTCGGGGTCCTCGGGTGGGGCGTCGGCGGGATCGAGGCGGAGGCCGCGATGCTGGGGGAGCCGACGTTCCTTCCCCAGCCGGACGTCGTCGGTGTGCAGGTGACCGGCGGATTGCCGGCGGGCACGACCGCGACGGATCTCGTCCTCACGTTGACCCAGATGCTCCGCGCCCACGGGGTCGTCGGTCGTTTCGTCGAGTTCTACGGGGCGGGACTCTCCACCCTGACGATCGCGGACCGGGCGACCCTCTCGAACATGTGCCCGGAATATGGGGCCACGTCGGCGTTCTTCCCCGTCGACGAGCGGACGCTCGAGTACCTCCGGTTCACGGGCCGAGGCGACCTGCTCGACCGGGTCGAGCGCTACACGAAGGCGCAGGGCCTGTTCCGCACGGATGCCGATCCGACCCCGACCTTCACCGAAACGCTGGACCTGGATCTCACGCGCATCGAACCCTCCATGGCGGGGCCGCGCCGGCCGCAGGACCGCGTCGCGCTCCCGAAGGTCTGGGACTCGTTCGTCGATGCGTTCCAACGGCACCTCGAGCCCGACCCCAAGCCGACCGAGGTCGGACGATTCCTCGACGAGGGTGGCAATCCCGACACGAGCGTCGAGGACAAGGCATGGACCGAGGACGTGGCGCCCAACGGTCGCGACGTGGGCCACGGCTCCGTGGTGATCGCGGCGATCACGTCGTGCACCAACACCTCCAACCCGTCGGTGATGGTGGGTGCCGGGTTGCTCGCCAAGCGAGCCGTGGACGCGGGGCTTGCGTCCAGGGCCTGGGTCAAGACCTCGCTCGCGCCCGGGTCGAGGGTCGTGACCGATTACCTGGACCGCGCGGGACTGACGCCGTATCTGGAGAAGCTCGGGTTCAACCTCGTGGGGTTCGGATGCACGACGTGCATCGGGAACTCCGGCCCGCTCCCGGACGAGGTGGCGAAGCTCGTCGACGACGAGAAGCTGAACGTCGTCGCCGTCCTGTCAGGCAATCGGAACTTCGAAGGGCGTATCCACCCGCAGGTGCGGGCGAGCTACCTGGCATCGCCACCCCTCGTCGTTGCGTATGCCCTCGCCGGAAGGATCAACTTCGATCCCACGACCGAGCCTCTCGGCGAGGGCACGGACGGCCCCGTGTTCCTGCGCGACCTCTGGCCGAGCCCGCAGGAGGTGGCCGAGGTCATCGCGACCGCGGTGACCGAGGATCAGTTCGTCCAGCAGTACGGCCGGATCTGGGAGGGTGACGACCGCTGGCGAGCGCTCCCGACACCGACCGGGCCGGCGTACGAGTGGGATCCGGACTCGACGTATGTCCGCGAACCGCCCTTCTTCCACGATCAGGCCGGCGGCCCGGTCGGCGACGCCGAAGCGGAGGGCACACGTGTCGACGGCGCGAAGATCCTGGTGAAGGTGGGCGACTCCATCACCACAGACCACATCTCACCCGCGGGCGCGATCCGTCCCGACTCTCCCGCGGGTCGATACCTGATCGAGCACGGCATCCCGCAGCGAGACTTCAACTCCTACGGTGCCAGGCGCGGGAATCACGAGGTGATGATGCGGGGCACCTTCGCGAACGCGCGTCTCAGCAACGAGCTCGCACCGGGGACGGAGGGATGGTGGACGATGCACCTCCCGAGCGGTGAGGTGACCAGCGTCTTCGAAGCCGCGATGCGGTACCGCGATGAGGAGACGCCGCTCGGCGTTCTGGCCGGGAAGGAGTACGGGAGCGGTTCGTCGCGGGACTGGGCGGCCAAGGGCCCGGCGCTCCTCGGGGTGCGGTTCGTACTCGCGGAGTCGTTCGAACGGATCCACCGTCAGAACCTGGTGGGGATGGGCATCCTTCCCCTGCAGTACAAGGCCGGGGAGTCGGCGGAGAGTCACGGCCTGACGGGCCGGGAGACCTTCTCGGTCCTCGGATTGGAGATCGGGATCGTGCCCGGACACGACGCCACCATCCAGGTCACGAAGGAGGACGGCTCGTCGGACACGTTCCCGGTGACGGTCCGGATCGATCAGGCGGCGGAGGTCGCGATCTTCGGCCACGGCGGCATCTTGCCGATGGTGCTTCGGGAAGCGCTCGCGAGCCGCTGAGCGAGCGGAGGCGCGGGTCGTTGGCGGGGAGCTCCTGTCTCTTCCGCTCCGTGCGTGCGCAGGCCCGGACCGAGCGAGTGGTCAGCGGACTTCGGCGGTGTAGATCGGGTCGGTGGTCGGCGCGTCCGGGCACTCGGAGGATTCGACCGTCACGGCGAGGAGCTCGGCGGATGAGGCATCGGCGTCGACATAGGCGGCGACGGCTCCATCCGTCGGCGTGAGGCACGCACCGCGGATCGCGGCGCCGTCCTCGATCATCCACAGCTCGTAGACGCTCTCGGTGCCGGGATCGGGCAGGCCCGTGCCCCACACGAGGACCCCGCGCTCACCGGGTGTGTAGGCGAGGGCCAGCTCCCCGGGGGTTCCCTCGAAGGCGACGATCGTCTCGGGGACGGGCACGCCGCCTGGCCGCGTGGCGAGCACGATCGCGAGGACGAGCGCCACCGCCGCCGCGACGCCGAAGGCAGCCCGCCAGCGACCGAGGCGACCGTCTCTCCGGGCCGAGACCTCATCGACCGGCGCGGCGGCGGCACCGTCTGATCGCGGCGGGTGGGCCAGGATCCGGTCCGCCATGTCTCCGCCGACCGCACGAGGATCGAGCGCGAGAGGCAGCATCCCCGCGACCTCGAGGTGTTCGGCTTCGAGCCGCCGGCACTCGGCGCAGTCGCCGTGGGCCGCCAGCTCTCGGTCGAGGCGAGCGGCGTCGTCCTCGTCGAGGCCGTCGAGTGCCCGGACGGCCAGGAGCTCGTCGATCAGCCGATGATCGCGGGTCATGATGCACCCTCTTCGATCTTCGAGCGGAGCCGCCGCATGGCGAGCAGCGTCCGGGATTTGACGGTGCCGAGCGGGAGACCTGTGCGCTCGGCGATCTGCGACTGGGACAAGCCGTCGAAGTACATCTGCTCGATCACGTCACGCTGCTCGTCGGGGAGCTCTGCGAGAGCGTTCCGGATGAGCTGGCGCTCGCGGGGGAGATCGATCGCCGACAAGACGTCGTCGGTCGGGTCCTCCATGAACGGTGATCCGAGCGCGGCCGCTTGCTCCGCGCGACGGCGCTGCGCCTGCTCACGTCTCACGGCGTCGACGGCACGGTGGTGGACCGTTCCCATCAGCCACGCGCGGACCGAACCTCTCGTTCGGTCGTACCGATCGGGGTTCCGCCACACCGCGAGGAATGCTTCCTGCACGATCTCCTCCGCCACGTGCGCATGACGGACCAGCCGGAAGGCGAGCGCATGCGCCACGGATGCGTACCGAGAGAAGAGCTCGCGGAACGCGAGCTCGTCGCCGCCGGCGACCCGCATGACGAGCTCTTCGTCTCGCGCCGCGGCCGGCTCAGCGGAGCCCATGGGTGCGTTCGGCTTCCTTCCGAGGGTCATCGATACGCTCGTGTTCGCCGCCCTCCTGGAGATCGGATGATCGCAGGAGGTATTCGCAGCTCATCCGGTCTCGGATGAGTGCGGTCGCATCTCCGCTTCGGCGGTTCGAAGCAGACCCTCGAGAGGGACGGGATGGCCCGGATCGTAGATCGCACTGCCGACCGATAGCGCGAGTGGGCGTGGCTCGGGCTTGCTGGCATCGTGCACGGCGATCGCTTCCACGAGCCGAGAGAGCACCGCGACCTCGGAGCCCCTGGCGTCACCGGACAGGAGGACGCAGAAGGTGTCGTCGGCGATGCGTGCCGGGAGATCGGCGTCGCGGATCGCGCTCAGGAGCACTTCGGCGGCGTCGAGGGCGACCGCGTCTGCGGCGGCGGAGCCCCCTTCGCTCGCCGCCTGGTGGTCGTCGAACCGGACGAAGAGCAGCACGACCGGGGTGCCTGCACGGTCCGCCATCCGCAACTGGTGCTCGGCGATCGCGAAGAAGCCCCGGATGTTGGGCAGGCGCGTCAGCTCGTCGACCGTCGCGAGCTCGCGGCGCAGCCGGCGTCTGTCGACGGCATAGCGGATCGCCCGCGGAAGCAGACCGTTGGCGATCGAGCCGTGGACGAGGTGATCCTCCGCCCCCGCATGCAGCGCCACCGCGCCATCGGCCTCTCGTTCCGCTGTCGTGAGGACCAGGATCGCGGCCGCGGGCGTCTTGAGACGGAGCGTCTCGAGCGCCTCGAGGGGACCGGGGTCATCGAGGGCGACGATCACCGCGTCTTGATCCGATCCCGGACCGAGCGACGCGAGGTCGGGGATGCGCGCGACGTCGAAACCCTCGCCTTCGAGCTCGGTCCCGAAATCGTCGTCCGTGCCCACCAGCAACACGCGGATCTCGTCGCCTTGCACGCTCGCTCCTCTCGGGATGGTCATCCTATCCCGCAGGAGTCACGACCCGGGGCGCGTGAGATCTTCGAGCAACGCGTCGAACCGGGGGAGGGCGCTTCGATCGGAGTGAGCCTCCTCGAACGCGCGTCGTGCATTCCGTGACAGCTTCGCGGCCAAGACCGGGTCGGATCGGAGGCGCCTGATCGCGTCCGTGAGACCCGCGATATCTCCCTGCCGGAGGGAGAAGCCGCAGTCGTATTCGACGATCGCCCGGTCGACGTTGGACCCCTCGGGACCGGCGTAGACGACGGGGAGGCCCATCGCGAGGCTCCCGTTGACCTTGCAAGGACTCTGGATCCCGATCGAGTGATCGTCCAAGGAGACCAGCGTGCAGCCGGCACCTGCGAGGACGGCGGGGGTCTGCTCCCTCGGGACGTAGTCCCGGAAACGGACATTGTCGGCGTGTCGTTTCGCTGCCTCGCGGGCCAGCTCGGGAAACCGTGCACCTCCCCCGACGAACAGGAAGGTCACGTCCTCTTCCGCCAGCGCGGCCGCGGCCTCCGCGATCGTATCGGTGCGATAGCCGAATCCCAGGTTGCCCAGGTGCAGCACGATGAATCGCCCGGCCAGGTCCGGCTCCGCGTACTCCGTCCACGCCTCAAGGCGTCGCTCTTCAGGGAACAACGCCACCGGCTCCCACGTCGGGATCACTGAGGCGGCGGGTCGTTGTCCCGTCGGCAGCGCCGACAGGACGCGCTCACGCATCGCGGGGTCCATCGCCACGACATGGTCGACTCGTTGGAACAACCATCGGTTGAGGGCGCGCAGCACCTTGGAGATGGCGCCGCCAGGGCGGATCGTTCCGTACGTTTCTGCCGCATCCGGATACACGTCGTGCGACCAGAGGATCACCCGCGTCCGGGGATGCAGTAGCCGGTGTGCCACGGCCGCGACGAGGACGAAGGGCGGGCTGGTGAGCGCGATCACAACGTCCTGTCGGGGCAGGAACAACGAGCGCGCCACCGCGCCGAGGAGGTAGGTGAGGTAGTCGCCGATCCGGCGGGTCTTGCTCGCCTTCCCGAGAGCCGGGGTCCACAGCCGGATCACTCGGGGTCCGTCGACGTTTGATCTGCTCACCGGCACGCGTTCCGAACCGCCGAGGTACGCACCGGTTCCCGCCACCACGGTGACATCGTCCCCCCGTGTCGCGCGATGATCAGCCAGCGCGGCGGTCATGTGTGCGGTCGGTGCGAGGTCGGGCGGATAGAAGAGGTTGAGGAGAGTGATACGCACGTAGCCTCCGGCCCGAACACTGATCCGACGAACCTGGAGCCCGGGGCTGGCTAGAGTACCAGCCGTGTCTGCGCCCACTGCATGTCATCCGTCGTCTGCCGCAGGTCATCCCGCATGCGCGTCGCGGTGACGGTTGAACAGTCATGGCACGTTGTCCCGGGCGGGATCGCGACATCGACGGTGGAGCTGCTCCGGGCGCTCGGCCGACGTGGCGACCTTGACCTCGTCGGCGTCTCCGCCCGTCATCGGGAGCCTCCGCCGGAGGCCTTCCGGCCTCCCGTCCCCGTGCGGCAGCTGCCTCTTCCGCGACGCGTGCTGTACGAGACGTGGCAATGGCTCCGCCACCCGGTGGTCGAGCGCGCTACGGGGCCAGTGGACGTGGTCCACGACGCCGGATACGTCGTCCCGCCGTCGAACGCCCCGTTGGTCGCGACCGTGCACGATCTGTTCTTCCTCGATTATCCGGACCATTACACGTGGCACTCGCGGGCGGTCCTTCGGCGCGGACTCGATCTCGCGCGACGCCACGCCACGCTCGTGATCTGCCCGTCGAGGGCGACCATGGATGTGTGCGGAGCAGCGGGGATCGATCCCGAACGGCTCCGTCTGGTTCCGTGGGGCGTGCGGATGCGAACCTCCGGCGGGCTCGAGGCAGCGGAGGTTCGACGTCGCTACGGGATCGAACGGCCCTACGTGTTGTTCTGCGGGACGCAGGAACCGCGGAAGAACCTCCCGCGTGTCCTCGAGGCCTTCCGACGCGTCGCTCGCCCCGGTCTGGAGCTGGTGCTGGCAGGTCCGCCGGGATGGAAAGAGGACCTCTCGGACGGCATGGCGTCCCTGGAGGGACTCGTTCATCCCCTCGGCTTCGTTCCTCCTGACGACCTGGACGCCCTGTATGCGGGCGCGTCCGTGGTGGCCTACCCGAGCCTCGGGGAGGGGTTCGGACTGCCGGTTCTGGAGGCGATGGCGCACGGCGTGCCGGTCGTGACATCGGCCGGCACCGCGACCGAGGAAGTGGCGGGTGACGCGGCGCTCTTGGTCGACCCGGTCGACACCGACGCCATCGCAGAAGCGATCGAGCGCGTCATCAGCGACCCCGACCTCGCCGAGATGCTGGGCGCGGCGGGGAAGGTGCGGGCGGCGTCGTTCTCCTGGGACCGCTCGGCCGAGCTCGTCGCGGCCGTCTACGCCGAGGCGGCGGAGACGGGCGGGTGACGAGGCCTCGGATCGGCATCAACCTGATGTGGTTGCGTCCCGAAGCCGCGGGGGGCGCCGAGGAGTACGCGATCCGACTCCTGCGGGCCCTCGACGAACGGTCTCGCGACGTGGTGGATATCACGTTGCTCTGCACCCGGACGTTTCCCGAGGCACACCCGGAGCTCGCCGAACGGTTCCGCACCGCCATCGCGCCGGTCGATGGAGTGTCCCGAGCCGCGAGGATCGTCGCCGAGTCGACATGGCTCCTCCGCGAGGCGGCGAGGGCGCGCCTCCACCTCGTGCATCACCTCAACAACGTCGTCCCGTGGCTGCGCAACCGGCCGACCGTGCTGACGATCCACGACCTCCGTCCGATGGAGTTGCCCGAGACGCTCGGCCGGGCACAGGGTGCCTACCTCCGCGCCCGGTTCGGTCCCTCCGTCCGGCAGGCGTCCGTCATCACGACACCCTCCGCGTTCGTCCGCGAGACGGTGATCGAGCTCCTCGGTGCGGATCCCGACCGCGTGCACGTCGTGAGCGCGCCGCTCTTCGTCCCCGCGCAGAGCGGCAAGCCACGTACGCCGGCCGGCGGCCGCTCATTCCTCTATCCGGCGATCACCAACCCCCACAAGAACCACCGAACGCTCCTGGCGGCGTTCGTCAAGGTGGTCGCTGCCCGCGACGACGCCGTCCTCGTGCTGACCGGCGCCCCCGGTTCGGCCGATGGCGCCGTGGCGCGGACGATCGACGAGCTGGGCCTGTCCCCGAACGTCCGGCGGCTCGGGCGCGTGTCCCCCGAGAAGCTCGAGGCGTTGTTCCGGGAATCGGCGGCGCTCGTGTACCCGTCGACCTATGAGGGATTCGGTCTCCCGCTCGCCGAGGCGATGAGTCTGGGGTGTCCCGTGATCGCGTCCGATCGCACCGCGCTGCCAGAGGTCTTGGGGGGCGCCGGGATCCTGGTTGGCGCCGACGACGTGGACGGATGGGCCGAGGCCATGCGTCGACTCCTCGATGACCGGACCCTGCGCGACGAGCTGAGCGCCGCCGGGACCGTACGAGCTCGGACGTTCTCGCCCGAGGAGGCGGCGCGGCGGCAGATCGCGGCTTACCGCCTGGCGCTGGAGACGCCGCGGCGCCGCGCCGCCTCCTGATCGTCTACGCGACGGCCGGGCATCCGCTCGTGCCGTCGTTCCCGTCACCCTGGCCGGGGCGCACCAGGGAGTAGGTCGCGTCGACCACGATCGCCACCTGGGCGCCGCGCAGGTCCTCGGACGCGACGAGTGCGAGGTCGGGGAAGTACGCGGCGACGACCTCCGCCTCCGCGCTCGCCTGGGGACGGAACACGATGGCCGGACCGGTCACGTCGAGAGACGCCTCGGACACGGACCAGACCCCGGGAGTGACGTCGAACCCGGCGTCGGAGAGGACGCTCTCGACGGCGGAGGCGGTGCCCTCGGAGTCCGCGTCGACCACGGCAACCCTCGTGTTCGCCTCGGACGGGGGCGTGTTGACCAGCTGCGTTCCCACGTCGCCGATCGGGCGGCCCCGCCTGATCGCCCGGAAGATCTCATGCGCCGACGGGTCCATCTTCAACACGGCCTTCGTTCCCTCCTGCGCCGCCACGCCCGGCACCGCCCGGAACTCGACGGCGCCCGTCGACAGGCCGCGGAGCTGGCCGACGAGATACACGAGATCGCTCGGCAGCAGGTCTACGTCGCGACGAAGGTTCTCGAGGACCGGGCCCACCAGCGCCGGCGCCTTCAGCACCATGGCCGGTTGCAGCATCTGGTTCACGACCGCCCGCAGGAACTGCTGCTGGCGGCCGATCCGCGCGAAGTCAGGGATGTGGTCGCACGGGAGGTGGCGTGCGCGAACGTAGGCGAGCGCCTGATCGCCGCCGAGGCGCTGGCACCCGGGCTTGATGTTCAGCCCCGAGTTCGGATCGGCGATGTGGCCGACCTCGTCGTAGTGGACGAGGATCGGGTCTCCGTTCGGTGCGGTGCCGGTGAGGTCACCGGGTGTGTTCACGTTGTAGGCGGGGACGCACATGTCCACGCCGCCGATCGTGTTCACGGTCCGGCGGAATCCCTCGAGGTCGATGTAGAGGTAGTGGTGGATCTTCAGGCCGGTGAGGTTCGCGACCGTCTGCGCTACCAGCCGTGCGCCGCCATGACGGAGCCCCCCTTCGAAGGCCGTGTTGATCCGGTCGTGACCCTTGCCCGGGATCGCCACCCAGAGATCGCGGGGGAACGAGAGCACGATGGCCTTCTTGAGCCGAGGGTCGGTGTGGACCAGCATGATCGTGTCGGCTCGGTTCGCGCCGCCGATCGACTCGTCGGTCCCGAACTGCTCCTGCTGTTCGGGAGACAGACCGGCGCGGGAGTCGGAACCGAGCAGCAGGTAGTTGCATGCCTGGTCGACGCACGGCCCGGCCTTCGTACCTTCGGGCGCCACGGGGCCGCCCAAGCTCTTTTCCGTACCGACGTTCCTGATCTGGACCCACCGCACGGTGAGTCCGGCGGTCACGAGCCCGACGATGAGCGCGAGTGAGGCGGTCACCCCAACGAGGGCCCGCGCCAGGGTGCCGTGCCCGGAGATGCGTTCTGCCATCGGTCATCTCCAGAGTAGTCGGTGGCTCTGTCCGCTCCGTCACGACCCTGTTGCGTTCCTGTGTTCATCGTCGAGCACGCCGTCCGGTTCTGCCGAAGCGTCCGTGCGCCGGTCGCGCCGGTCGCTCGGGGAATCGCCGAACGTCTCCGGTGTAGCCTGTCTCGTCTATGGAGGAGGAGCGATCGCCCGAGCGCGTACCGGGTGCAGGACCATGGGAGGGAAGCACCCGTGAGCTCGCGAGCGCCTTGCGGGGTCTCGTCACGCGCCTTCGGACCGACCAGGACCAGCGATTGCCGGAGGGCGATCCGTTCCTCGGCTCCACCTCGCCCCTGAAGCGACGTCTCAAGTCGATCATCTTCCGGTCCACGCGGCCCGCGACGCGCCGCTACGACCGCCTGTCGGCGGATCTCGCGACGGTCGCGGCCGACCTCGCGTCGCGACTCGCCGAGGCGGAAGAGGAGACGAAGAAGGCGCGGGGGGACTACGAGCGTCTCGAGCTGACGCTTCGAGCGCTCACGCCGACCGGAACGACGTCGAGCGCGAGCGCTGCGTGGTCCGAGATCCCGGACGAGTACTACTGGGCGTTCGAACAGCGCATGCGAGGTAGCTCCGAGTCCGTGGAGCATCGTCTCCGGGAGTACGAGGAGCTCGTGCTGCCGTTGCGGAACGACCTGAAGGCCGACGAGGGCGATCGACCTCGCTGGGTCGACCTCGGATGCGGCCAGGGGGAGTTCTGCTCGCTCCTTCGCGAGTGGGGATGGGATGCGGAGGGTGTCGACGGGTCTCCCGCCGCCGCCGAGGCCTGTCGCGAGCGGGGGATCGACGTGACGCTCGCGGACGTCTTCGACTACCTCGAGACCAGGCCCGACGACCCGGTCGGCGGCCTCAGTGCGATCCAGCTGATCGAACACCTCCCGAGGCGCGCATGGGTCCATCTCTTCCAGGAGATCCATCGGGCGCTTCGTCCCGGAGGGGCTCTCTTGCTCGAAACGATCAACGGCCAGAACGCGGATGCCGTCGCCGATTACTTCATCGCCGACGTGACCCACACGTGGCCGGGGCACCCGGAAACGCTGAAGCTGATGGCCGAGCACGCGGGCTTCGAGAAGGTCGAGGTGCGATTCGTCCACGAAGACCATCGCGGCCGCGCCCAGGACGTGGCCATCTGGGCGGTCAAGGCGGCCCTGTGAACGAGGGGGAAGAGCGCGCCGACCCGCGACCGGACGACGTCGATCCCCCGCGAGCCGCGGAGGCGGGCGAGCCGCCGGCCGACGGGACGGCCGCGTCATTGGCTCGTGAGGTCTATTGGGCGGGCGACGGGATCTCACGCGTGCCGGCCGATGCCGGTTCGCTCCACGAACGGCTGGACGCCTTCACGCACCAGCTCCGGATCGAGCAGCGACAGCTCGTGCCGATCGGCGAGACGATGCTCGGCTCGGCCACGGGCTGGAAGCGCGGCACCAAAGCCCTCGTGTGGCGACTGACCCGGTTCTCGACGATGCGCTACGACCGACTCTTGGCGGACCTTGCCGAGATGAACGGCGAGTTGGCACAGCGGCTGCGCGAGACCGAGGAGGAGGTCGCTCGGCTGCGAGCGGAGCTCGAACGACGCGGGGGTGAGCACCCGTGAGGGTGGCCGTCCTCCATCCGCAGACCGCGTTCAGCCGCGGTGGTGCGGAGCTCCACGCGGAGTCGCTCGTGCGAGCGCTCCGCGAGTCCGGCCATGAGGCCGAGCAGGTGACGATCGCGGGCAAGTGGTACCCGGCGACCGAGCTCGCGCACCAGATGGCGGTATGGCGCAGCTTCGACATCTCCGAATCCAACGGTTCGAAGGTCGACGCGGTCGTCGCGTTGAAGTTCCCCGCGTACCTGGCGCCGCACGAACGCAAGATCGTGTGGCTGATCCACCAACATCGATCCGCGTACGAGCTCTGGGATCACCCCGACTTCGCAGACCTCTCGAGGCAGGAGGAGGGCCCCACGGTCCGGAAGCTGGTGTGGACCTCCGACCGGCTCGGGCTGGGCGAGGCGAAGCGGATCTTCACGAACTCGGAGAACGTCGCCGGCCGCCTCTGGGACTCCCTTCGTCTGAAGGGCGAGGCGTTGTATCACCGTTCGCCGGCGACCGATGCGCTCCTCACGCGCGACCCCGACGAGCTGGGCGACTACCTCTTCTATCCGAGCCGTCTCGAGATCTTGAAACGGCAGTCCCTGGCGATCGACGCGATGCGGCACGTGAAGACGCCGGTCAAGCTCGTGCTCGTCGGGCGTGGGCCCGACGAGCGGTCACTCCGCTGGAGCATCCGCGCGCACGGGCTCGAGGACAAGGTCCGGCTCGAGGTCGGCGTCTCCGACGAACGGCTGCAGGAGCTCTATCGAGGCGCGCTCGGGGTGTTCTTCGGTCCCTACGACGAAGACTACGGCTACGTCACGATCGAGGCGTTCGCGGCCGCCCGGCCGGTCGTGACGCTCACCGACAGCGGGGGCCCGCTCGAGTTCGTCCGCGACGCCGAGTCGGGACTCGTCACGGCTCCCAAGCCGAGGGCGATCGCCGAGGCGTTCGACCGGCTGTGGTCGGACCGGGAGGCGGCGCGGCGCTGGGGTCTCGAAGGGCATCGTCTCGTGCGCGAGACGGTGCCGGAGTGGCCCCAGGTGGTCGAACGGCTCCTCGGATGAATCCGCGGCTTCGCAGGATCGCGGGGAAGGTCGCTCGTCGGGTCGGTCTGCGACCGCCGCTGCCCGGCCGGCGTCCGACCAACGGCAGGCTGGCGTTCGTCGGCCCCATGCCGCCGGCCGCCACCGGGATCGCGTCCTACGACCGAGCGGTGCTCGACGGCTTGGGTCGGATCGGGTTCCTGGCGCGGAATCGCACCGACGTCGTCTGGCCCGTGAAGGCGCGCCACCAGCGGTCGATCGGCGGATACGACCTGGGCATCTACCAGCTCGGGAACAACGCCGCGTTCCATCGGCACATCTATCGGCTCGCCATCGCGTCTCCGGGGCTCGTGGTGCTCCACGATCTCGCGTTGGACGGGCTCGTTCGGCAGCTCGAGATGGCGGGTGATCCCCACGGTCTCGATGCCACGCGTGAGGCCGCCGCCCTGCGTGGCAGAGTGACCGATCCCGATGTGGCCCGCCACGAGCCGCTCCGGATCGTGTGGGCCGCGGCCGTCGCCCGAGCCTCTCGAGGCATCGTGGTCCACTCGGGATTCTGCAAGCGCTACCTCGAGTCGGTCGGCGTGCGGACCCCGATCTTCACCGTGCCGCATCCCGTCGTGGAAGACGAAGCCTCGATGCGTCGTGCGGAGCCGCGCGCGCGCGAGCTCCGCGCGCCGCTCGAGGCTCGGGGTGCTCGCACGATCGTGGTCGCGCCGGGCGACATCAACGAGGCCAAGTGTCTCCCGGCGCTGATCGAGGCGATCGCCACACTGCCCGACGACGTCCACGCGGTGCTCGTCGGGCGCCGCATCCCCGGCACCGACATCGAGGCCGCGATCGCCGACCGTGCGGTCGGCGATCGCGTCACGGTGCATCACGATGTCTCCGACGACGACTTCCGAGCGTGGCTGGTGGCGGCCGACATCGCGGTCGATCTCCGCTTCCCGCATCGGGGGGAAGTGAGCGGGTCTCTCGCGATGGCGATGGTGGCGGGTGTGCCGACGCTCGTCTCCGCCACCGGCACCTATCTCGATATCCCCGACGAGATGGTGGTCCGCGTCGCTCCGGGTCCCGCGGACCCGGCGGAGCTCGCCGCGAGGATCGGCGAGCTGCGAGTCGATCCCCTCCGGCGAACGCGGATCGGCGATGCCGCGCGCGCCCACATGCGGGCGCGCAGGCGATCGGAGGCGACGGCCAGGGGATACGAACGCGCGATCCTCGAGACGCGCGACATCGTCCTCGATCCGGCCAGGGCGGTGCTCGCCCGATGGGCGCGCAACCTCGCGGCGGTCGGGGTGGACGACGCCTTGGTCAACGAGGGCTTCGGCGTCTCGTACGCGAGGGCGCTCGAAAGCTTCCAACGATCGCCATGATCGCTGAGCCGTTTCGCGTGAGGCGGTTGCTAGACTCGCCACCGTCCCTCTGACCAGGGCGTTTCCGGGCCGGAGGGTGCGATCCGGCCGGGACGCGCGCCCGTCGACGCGCCCATCGAAAGGAGTCAGCCCATCACGTCGGTCCCCGCCGTCGAGCGAACCTCAGAGCCGCCCCGACTGCAAGTGGGCGCGCGGCTCCGAGAGCTGATCGCCCATCGCGAGGTGTTGGTCAACCTCGTCCGCAAGGAGCTGAAGGTCAAGTATGCGGCGTCGGTCCTCGGCGCGGTCTGGTCGCTGCTGAACCCGGTGGTGTTCTTGGCCGTGTTCTCCTTGGTCACCTACGTCCTCGACAACAACGTCCCCAACTTCGCCGTGTTCCTGCTGTCCGGGTTGCTCGCGTGGAATTTCCTCTCGAACGCCCTGCAGGCGGGGTCACGGTCCGTCATCGACAGCGCGAACCTCGTGAAGAAGATGGCGTTCCCGCGCGAGATCCTCCCGCTGTCCGCGGTGGGCGTCGCCCTGTTCGACTTCGTGCTGCAGTCCGTCGTCCTGCTGTTGTTCATCGCGGTCTACCCGGGACACGGGTTCCAGTTGCCCGAGCTCGCGCTCTACCCGGTCGCGATCGTCACCTTGCTGGTGTTCACCACCGCGCTCACGTTCTGGGTCTCCTCACTCAACGTCCGATACCGAGACGTCGGTCATCTCCTGAACCTCGCGTTGCTCGTGTGGTTCTGGGCGACGCCGATCGTCTATCAGGGGTGGCTCGTGCAAGAGAAGCTCCAGACGGTCAAGTTCCTGGGTATCGATCTGTGGACCCTCTACCTCCTGAACCCGGTCGCGGTGATCGTGCTCGGGTTCCAACGGGCGCTCTACTCGATCGTCGTCCCCGCTCCCGGGGAGGAACCGATCCTGCCACCGATGAGCCTCGGGACCCTGACCGGCTTGTTGCTCGCGGTCCTCGCGGTCTCGGTCCTGTTGCTCTTCCTCGCGTGGCGTTCCTTCTTCCACCGGTCCGGCGACTTCGCGGAGGAGCTGTGACGACCGCCATCGCGATCGACGGCATCTCGAAGATGTTCCGGCTCTATCGGGAACGTCCGACGTCCCTCAAGCAGCGCTTGCTGGTCTCACGCTCCCGCTCGGAGGAGTTCTGGGCCCTCCGCGACGTCTCGTTCGAGATCGCCGAGGGATCCTCGATGGGGCTGGTCGGTCACAACGGCTCGGGGAAGACCACGCTGCTGAAGTGCATCGCAGGGATCCTCAGGCCGACCTCCGGCACGATCCGGTATCGGGGGAGGCTCGCCGCCCTCCTCGAGCTCGGCGCCGGCTTCCACCCCGACCTCACGGGGCGGGAGAACGTGTACCTGAACGCCTCGTTCCTGGGCCTGTCTCGGCGGCAGACGGATCGGATCTACGACGACGTCGTCGCGTTCGCCGAGCTCGAGGAGTTCATGGACAACCAGGTGAAGTTCTACTCCTCGGGGATGCTGGTCCGGCTCGGCTTCGCCGTCGCCGTGCACGTGGACCCCGAGGTGCTCCTGATCGACGAGGTGCTCGCCGTCGGGGACGAGTCGTTCCAACGACGCTGCCTCGATCGCATCCGGCGATTCCAATCGGAAGGGCGCACGATCGTGCTCGTCACCCACGCCCTCGACGTCGTCCGGCAGGTCTGTGACGAGGCGGTGATGCTCGACCACGGCCGGGTGCAGGCGATCGGTGCACCGGAGGAAGTCGTCCGCACACTCCGGCACCGGTTGCTGAGCGACGACCCGACCTTCGTTCCCGAAGAGGGGACACGGGAGGTGGAGATCTCCGGGGTCGTGCTCGAGTCCGACGGCGGCCTGCGGGACACGGTGCACCCCGGCGAAGGGATGACGATCACGGTGGACCTGCGCGCGGACGTCGCGGTCCCCGACGCGGCGGTATCGTTCGCCGTGGTGTCCGCCTCGTCGAACCTGCATGTGCTCGAAGGCAAGACGTCGCGCCTCGGGGTCAGTCTGGGTCCCGTCGACGGGAAGAAGCGGGTCCGGTTCCGGATCCCTCCGGCGCCCTGGGCCAGCGGCACCTACTTCGTGAGCGTCGGCCTGGACTCACCCGACGGACGGCTGTTCCACGTGCAGACGCAGCACTATCCGTTGACGGTTCCCGACCTCGAGGACGTCCCGCACGCCCTCGCGGTCGAGCCCACCGTCGAGGTCGAAGACCTATGACCACCGACGGGCCCGATGCGACCGACGACGGTCGTTCCGGCCCCCATCTTCAGGAGACGAGTCACGCCATGCTGATCGCCCTCATCCTGCTGTCCGTCTCGCTCGCCGCCCTCGCCCAGCTCACCCTGAAACACGGGACCGACCAGGTGACGGCTCGCTCGGGACCGCTCCAGTTCGGTGCCGAATCTCTCCGAGCGATCGTGACGACCCCCGCGATCTGGGCCGGCCTGATCGTGTTCGGGCTGTCGGCGGTCGTATGGATCGTGGTCCTTTCGCGGACGTCGCTCTCGTTCGCCTACCCGTTCGCGTCGCTGACCTACGTCCTGATCCTGATGGCCGATCGGTTCGTCCTGGACCAGGAAGTGCCGGGGCTGCGGTACGCCGGGGTGGCGTTCATCGTCGTCGGGATCGTCCTGGTGGCGCAGACGCGCCACGCATGAGCTTCTCCCGTTCACCACGAGGCGGCCACCTCGATCTTCGAGGTAGGTGATGAAGGCCGTCGTCCTCGTGGGAGGCGAGGGGACGCGGCTCCGACCACTCACGGAGACCATGCCCAAACCGCTGCTGCCTCTCGTCGATCGGCCGATCCTCGGTCACCTGCTCGACCATCTGGTCGGGCACGGAGTCGGCGAGGTCATCATGTCCTCGCCGTACCTCGAGGAGACGTTCCACCCCTTCATCGAGGCGCGAGGCGGCGAGCCGGCGATCACCTGGGTCACGGAGCGGGAGGCGTTGGGGACGGGTGGCGCGATCGTGAGCGTCCTCCCGCATCTGGGTGACGAGTCGTTCCTCGCCCTGAACGGCGACATCCTCACCGACCTGGACCTGACGGCGATGCTCGAAGGCCACCGTGAGCGGAGCGCCGCGGCGACGATCGCCCTGCACCACGTGGAGGACGCCCGCGCTTTCGGGCTCGTGGCGGTGGATCCAGACGGGCGGATCACGGAGTTCCGGGAGAAGCCGCCCGATCCGACCCCCGGTGACATCAACGCGGGGACCTACGTGCTGGAGCCCTCCGCCCTTCGCGCGTGGCCCGGGGGGAACCGTCTCTCGATCGAAACGGAGATCTTCCCGGCGTTGATCGGGAGCGGCGTCGCCGTCTTCGGGTTCCCGACCGACGCCTATTGGCTCGATCTCGGCACTCCGGAGCATTATCTGCGTGCGCACGTCGATCTCCTCGCGGGGCGGCTGCGCGGCTCCCCGTACCGTGGCCCCTGGGTCGGGTCGAGCGCATCCGTCGACCCGACCGCGCGCATCGAAGCGTCGGTCGTCATCGGCGAGGGCGTCAGCGTCGGGCCGAGAGCGGAGCTTGACGAAGCCGTCCTCATGGCGGGGGCGGTCGTCGAGGAAGGCGCTCAGGTGGTTCGCTCGATCGTGGGCCCCGGCGGGATCGTCGGGAAAGACGCGGTCCTGGTCGATTCCGTGCTCGGCGGAGGCGTTCGGGTGCCCCCCGGCGTGAGGCTGGAGGGGAGCCGGCAGAGCTCCGGGACGACTCCTTCCTGAGGATCCGAGGGCCGCGAACTCAACCGTCGGGGTTCGGGGACCGATTGGGTAGGGTGTCTGACTCGACCTTGGGAACCCGGATGGTTCGACCTCTTCGACGTGTCGTCCCCGCGATGCTGGTTGTCGCGGCACTCGCAGGTGGATCTGTCGCGCATGCGAGCGACAACTTCCGCTTCTACGGCTCCGGCTACGGTCACGGCATCGGGATGTCACAGTGGGGCGCGTACGGACTTGCCAACCAGGGCTGGTCGTATCGACAGATCCTCACGCACTTCTACTCGCGAACCGAGGTGGTGCGGTCATCGACACTTCCGAGGCAGATCCGAGTGGGGCTCACCAGCGGCCGGACCACGATCCACCTCGGGGCGAGGAACGGTCCCGTCCGGCTGTGGATGGATGGGCCCGGCGCCACGTTCGTCGCGAAGATCCCTTGGGGGAAGACCTGGACCGTCTCCGCCGCTTCGGTCGAGAGCAAGTACGCGATCCGCGACCACAACGGTGCGCTCGTCGCCGGCCGTCGATGGGGCGGCCCGGCCCGGCCTCTCTTCGCCACGTTCGCCGACTCGGGCGCTCGTGTCTTCGTGCCCGAGGCAGATGACGTCTGGCACCAGGGATACACGTATGCCTACGGCTTCCTCGAGTTCGATCTGTTCGACTGCGCCAACCGATGCGCCGAGCGCCTCACGATCGAGTTGCCGTTCGAGAAGTACCTGCGCGGGATGGGGGAGATGCCGAGCAGCTGGCCCGGTGCTGCGCTGCGGTCCCAGGCGGTCGCTGCCCGGACGTTCGCGACCTACAAGATCCGGCGTCAGGGACTGCGGAGCGACTGCGACTGTCATCTGGCCGATGGCGCGGGGGACCAGGTGTACGTGGGATGGGGCAAAGAGGTCGGGCCGGGCGGCAACAGATGGGTGGCCGCCGTGGTCGACACGGCCGGGGAGATCGTGACCTACGGGGGGTCGGTGATCCAGGCCTTCTACGCGGCGTCCGACGGAGGTCACTCGGAAGACATCGAAGACGTCTGGCACGGGGGGAACCCCGCCTACGCGATCCCATACCTTCGCGGTGTGTGTGATCCCGGCGAGTACACGAGCGCCAATCCCTGGACGGACTGGACGCGGAGCTTCACGGCGTCGAGCCTGTCATCCCGTCTCTCGCCCTACACGGGCCGCATCGGCACGATCTCTCGGTTCACCGACGTACGGCGAGGCATCTCCGGTCGGATCGTGAGCGCGATCGCTCGCGGAACCGGTGGCTCCGCCTCCGTCGCGGGCAGCGAGCTCAGGGCCGCGCTCGGGCTGCCCGACGGGCGTGTCTGGATCAACCAGGACCGAAACGTCGTCGGTACCGTCCGCGCGAAATATGACGCCCTGATGTGCCGGCCCGGGCTGCCGAGGTCGAGGCTGCTCGTCCTTGACCACGGCTCCCGTCAGCTCTTCGATCGAGGGGGGATCTACCGCAACGGCCAGGTCAACCTCACGGTCTGGCTCAAGGGCTCGGTCCACTCCGAGTACCTCGACGTCGGTGGGGCAGGCGGCCGTCTCGGTCTCCCGATGTCCGGACCGTCCCGTCCACAGACGTCGGCCGCGGAGATATGCAGCGGGTGCCGTCAGGTCACGCTGGAAGGTGGTCGCATCTACTTCAAGCCGGGGATCGGCGCGCACGCGCTGTGGGGACCGGTGCTGTCCGAGTACCTCTCGCGCGGAGGCGCGAAGGGAGCGCTGGGGTACCCGACGACGCGGGTTCGCAGCGCCGACGGCGTATCGAGCGCGACCTTCGAGCACGGGACGATCTCCTGCTCCGGCGGGATCTGTCAGGTCAGCTGAGCCTCAACAGGGGGAGTTGCTGCTCTCCGGCGCGTTCCCGGTGCACTCGAACGCCGTCACGAACCCGTTGACGATCGTGGACGCCGCCTCAGGCGTGAGTGTGTCCCCCGCCGGACAGGACTGGCGTCGGTTCCATGCGGTGAGCGTGAGTGCGGTCTCCGCGGTGAGTGCGGGGTAGGGGGCGAGGAACGTCGCGTCGCTCCCCTCCGCGACCTGCGTCAAGCGATCGATGAGCTCCTGGGAGAGCCCGCCCTCGGCCTCGGGCAGGTAGTACACGAAGACGGCTCCGTGCTCGAGCGAGTGGACCGCGTTGGTCTCGTTCGGCTGGGTGTCGTACACCTTGGGTTCTTCCGGCAGCGGTGACGGATCGTGGAAGCCCGACGTCGCCGGTGTGTCGGTGTACCCGGGATCCTGGCCGGCCTGCAGATGCTGTCCCGACGGGGCGCTGCTCGCCGGTTGCTCGACCTCGGTGCATCCCGCCGTCTCCGCGGCCCGGATCGCGGCCTGCGGGATGTCGTTCGGCCCCCCGAAGCTCCGGAACAGGGTGATCGCCGCCACGGCGGCGACGGCGATCCCGATGGACGTGAAGGTGCGGCGGAGCGACGCCGCCCGCCGGACGCGGCGACGCTCCGCCTCGCGCAGCCGACGAGCCTCCTCCTTGCGCTCACGTCGTTCGACGTTCGCGCCCCCACGTGCGACACCCGAACGTGCCGCGGGCTCTCGCGCCGCGCCGCCTCCGGCGGCTGTGGAGGGCGCGGCGGGTCCGGGCCGCGGCCGGGTCCGCTTCTTCTTCTTGGCCATCAGATCGCGGCTCCCGGCTCGGGCGCTTCGCCTTGATAATCGCGGCCGGCCGTCGTGGGGAAGCTGTACTGCGACGTGAAGTCGAACGCGACGGCGAGGTCGACGCTCGCGCAGGTCCGGAGACGGTGCCACGCCACGACGGCCATCTCGGTGCCGTCCGGCAGGATCCCCGCCGCGTCGCCGGGGAAGTCGTACGGGGCGACGATCACGCGATCCTGACCGACCTCGGCGTCTTGGAGGCGGCGATCGTAGTACTCGATCAGCTGCGCCACCTTCTCCGCCGGTGCGGCCGGGTCGTACCAGATCACCGTGGCACCGTGCTCGAGGGAGTGGATCGACCGGTAGAGGTCCGAGATGGTCGTGGAATCGTAGACGCCTGCGGGAAGTGGCACGTCGGCGTGCGGGCCGGACGCAGGCGGCGTCGTCGGGTACGCGGACAAGGGCGGACCGGCGATGTCCCCGCCGCCGATGTGCGTGCGATCCTCTTCGGGGGGATCGAATGGCGGGGTCGTGGTGACGTCGCCGCACCCGGCGGCGTCCGCTGCGCTCGTCGCTCGCTGCAGGAGCTGGTTCGGGTCAGGGAGATCCCCTCCTCCCGAGGGGAGCAGCGTGGCGGCGGCGACGATCGCGGCGACGACCACGGCGCCCACGACGATGCCCAGCGTGCGGGCCCGCCGTTTCGAGGCCAACCGTCGCTGGAGCTCCTCACGCTCGCGGCGTGCCTGATCCTTCCGCTCCGACTTGGTCGGTTTCCGGCCCTGGTCGGGCCTCCCGGGGACGTCGTTGCTCAACTGCGCTCCTCGCTCATGGGTCGCGGAAGCTTACCGGTCGTTCCGTTGTCCGGAAGATGGTGGGCTCGTCTTGCGAGGCTGCGTGGTGTGGGCCTATCCTGCTCACGCCTTCCCCCCAGGTGCACGAACGGCCACTCGGCCGAGGGGAGGGGCGCGTGTCTGACACCAAGCACGACCAGCTGGTGAGGCTGCCTGCGGCGGAGGCGAGCGGCGGACTCGACCGGTTCTTCAAGATCTCCGAGCGCGGCTCCAGCGTTCGCACCGAGGTGATCGCCGGGATCACGACCTGGCTCACGATGGCCTACATCCTGTTCCTGAACCCGGCGATCCTCGGGTTCGCCGCCGTCCCGGACCTGCAGCCGCTCGGACTGCCGTTCGGGGCCGTCTTGACCGTGACGGCGCTCGTCGCGGGCGTGATGACGATCGCCATGGGCCTCTGGGCGAACTACCCGTTCGCGATCGCATCGGGACTTGGGCTGAACGCGTTCGTCGCGTTCACGCTCGTGGCGGGGGAGGGCCTCAGCTATCCGGAGGCGATGGGTGTGATCGTCGTCGAGGGACTGGTGATCACCCTCTTCGTCCTCACGGGGCTCCGGAACGCGATCGTAGACGCGATCCCCATGGACCTGAAGCGGGCGATCGCGATCGGCATCGGCCTGTTCCTGGCCGTCATCGGACTCGTGAATGCCGGTGTCGTGGTGCCGGGCGAGGGGACCGTCGTCGCGATGAGCGGCAACCTGACCACGCTGCGGATCCTCACGTTCGCGATCGGCCTGGCGTTGTGCTCGATCCTCGTCGTGCGGAAGGTCCGTGGTGGCCTGCTGATCGGGATCGTCGCGACCACCGTGATCGCCGCGATCATCAACGCGATCTGGGGTGACAACGCGATCTGGGATGCGGTCGGCCCGGGGGTCGCGCAGGTGCCGGAGTCCGTCACCTCCTCGCCCGATTTCAGTCTCGTGGGCGAGTTCTCGTTCGGGTTCTTCTCGACCCTCGGTGTCGTGGCGGCGATCGCCGCGGTGGTCACGGTGATGCTCTCCGACTTCTTCGACACGATGGGCACCGCGGTGGCGCTCGGTGACGAGGCGGAGCTCCTCGACGAAGACGGCAAGCTCCCGAACATGAACCGCGTCCTGCTGGTCGACTCGTTGGCCGCCGCAGCGGGCGGCGCCGCGAGCGCGTCGTCGAACACGACGTTCATCGAGTCCGCGTCGGGGATCGGCGAGGGAGGTCGGACCGGCCTCGCGTCCGTCGTCACCGGCGTGCTGTTCCTGCTCTGTGTGTTCCTCTCGCCGCTCGCCGGCGTGATCCCTCCCGAGGCGACGGCGCCCGTGCTCGTGATCGTGGGCTACTTCATGATGCGGTCCGTCGGGGACATCGACTGGCGCGATCCCGCGATCGGGATCCCAGCCCTCCTCACGATCGGCCTGATGCCGTTCACGTATTCGATCACGAACGGGGTGGGAGCCGGCTTCGTCGCATACACGGCGATCAGGCTGATGCAGGGCAAGGCTCGGGACGTGCATCCGCTGATGTACATCGTGACCGCTGTCTTCCTCTGGTACTTCCTCCGGGGCACGTTCGCCTAGAGCGGTCGGGGGGCGGGGCCGTCAGGCGACGCCCACCGGCATCGGGCCCACGGCCACGATGCCCAACGGCCGCCAGTCCTCGCCGAGCGCGAGCGACGTTCGCGCCCCGTCCGCGTCGAAGGGCAGGTTGGGGTCCCACGACCATCCGACGTGCTGCGCATGCAGGGCGACGACAAGCGTGCGGATCACGGCACCGGCGACGAGGAAGATGGCTTCCTCGGTCGAAGGTCGCGATGTCACGCCTCCTCTCACGCGGAGGCACGGCACGATCAGGATGCTCGCCCCGTGAAGGACCTCATCGGGGGCGGTGGCGGCGAGGGCGAGGCGCCGCCGCGCAACGGGAGAGCTCACGACGACGAAGGACCACTCCCCGGACGAGTGAACGGCGGACGCGGCGCGGACGGCCTCCTCGACGATCCCGGGAGAGACCTTCCCGAGCCCGAAGACGTCGCTCGGCTCCGCGACCGTGACCGCGATGAGGGCCGACTCCCGGAACAGGTCGTCCTCGGGTCGGCGCACCAGCGCGCGGGCGGGTCCCGGCGGCGCGTCGCCCGCGGAGGCGTCCAAGCCGCGCACCAGCGCCGCCGGGACCCGCGCCGTCTTCGTCATCACGAGGCCGCTCGCGGCGGCGACCGCGTCGGCGAACGCGACGACGGTGGTTTCCAGCTCGTGCCCGCGGTCGTCGACGGTGCCCCGGAGGTCCAGCAACGGGGGAAGCCCGGCGCAGCCGATCGCGACGTCCACGACGCCTTCGCGCCACGGTCGACCGAACGTGTCGGTGATCACCACGCCGAGGTGCGTGAGCCCGAGCCGCGCCGACAGATCCTTCTGCAATCGCTCGGCGCTCGCGTCGGGATCCTCGGGGAGGAGCGTGAGGAAGCCATCCCGCACGTTGGAGGCGTCGACGCCCGCGTTGGCACACACGAACCCGTGGCGCGTCCGCGTGATGACGAGGTCGCCGCGGCGGGCGACGACCCCGACCGACTCGCGTTCGATCCACGCCGCGCGGTCCGCCGCGGGGACGATGCGCCCCTCCGCCTTGGAAACCACCTTCTGCGTGATCGCGACGACGTCCCCGTCGCTCGCGGCGTTCGCCGCGAGCGACGGCTCCAGGAGCGCGGCCAGGTCGTCGCCCGGCTCGATCTCCGGAAGCCCCTCGAGCGGGATCAGCTCGATGGTCATCGCAGCGCGTCGAGCGCGACACGAGCCAGTCGCTCGGCGACCTCGTCGTCCCGCATCACGGTGTCGGTGACCGCGACCCGTGCACCCGTCTCCTCGCGCACGCGATCCGCCAGACGCGCGTCGGCGTCGTCGATCACCCATGCGTCCAGAAGGCCGTCGTAGGCTCGCGCCGCGCCGGCAGCGGAGACCTCGAGGCCGACCACGGGCATGAGCCGGTCCGCCATGCCGGCCAATGGCCGCCCTCCGACGATCGGCGAGATCCCCACCACAGGCTTGCGTGCCACGGCTTCGCTCAGCCCGTCCACCGCCAGGATCGGACCGATCGAGACGACGGGGTTGGACGGGCAGATCATCACGGCGTCCGCTCGCTCGAGCGCATCCCGCACGCCGGGCGCCGGTGTGGCCACGTCCACCCCCTCGAAGCGGATGGCCTTGACGTCGTCCCGGGCGCCGCGGAGCACCCAGTACTCCTGGAAATGCAGGTCCATCTCCTGTCCGACAGAGACCACGTCGAGCCGCGTCTCCACCGGCTGCTCGCTCATCGGCAGGATCGTGGACACGATGTCGAACCGCGCCGCGACCCGCGCCGTGACCTCCGATAACCCGAGTCCCTCCGCCAGGGACCGCGTCCGGAACAGGTGGGTCGCCAGGTCCAGGTCGCCGAGCCCGAACCACGCGGCGTCGGGGTCGAAGGCGCGCAGTTCCTCCGTCGCACGGAACGTCTCGTCGCGCCGCCCCCATCCGCGATCGCGGTCGAACGCGTCGCCGAGCCAGTACGTGACCGAGTCGAGGTCGGGGCACACGCGGAGACCGTGGACGTCGAGGTCGTCGCCGGTGTTCACGACCGCGGTGACCTCGGCGGGAGGGACGGCCCGCACCAGACCTCGCAGGAACTTCCCCGCGCCGACCCCACCGGCGAGTGCGACGACCTTCACAGAAGCAGAGCGTAGTAGCCTCGGCTCGTGGCGGCCGTGACGACTCACGCCCTGCGGCGGGCGCTCGCGCGCGCCGAGCAAGGCAAGGCCCTGTCCGAGGACGAGGCGACCGCGCTCATGACGGCGACGGGTGAGGATCTCGTGCGGTTGCAGTCGGTGGCCGCGCAGCTCCGGGACCTCGGCTCGGGCGACCGCATCACCTACTCGCGCAAGGTCTTCATCCCGTTGACGATGCTGTGCCGCGACCACTGCCACTACTGCACCTTCGCGAAGCCACCGGCGAAGCTCGAGGCGCCGTTCCTCACGCCGGAGGAGGTGCTCGCGATCGCCGGGGGCGGACGAGCTCGCGCGTGCAAGGAGGCGCTCTTCACCCTGGGCGATCGGCCGGAGGACCGCTACGACGTGGCTCGCGAGTGGCTGCGCTCGCGTGGATACGCATCCACGCTCGAGTACGTGCGCGCGTCGGCCATCAGCGTGATCGAGGAGACCGGACTGCTCCCGCACCTGAATCCCGGCGTCATGAGCTACGAGGAGCTCGCGCGGCTGAAGCAAGTGAGCGCATCGATGGGGCTGATGCTGGAGACCGTTTCCGACCGGCTCTCGTCGAAGGGCGGGCCCCACTTCGGCTCTCCGGACAAGCACCCCGCCGTGAGACTGCGGACGATCGCGGACGCGGGCCGCCTCGCCATCCCGTTCACCACGGGCATCCTCGTGGGCATCGGCGAAGACGCACTCGAACGCGCGGCCTCGATCTTCGCGATCCGAGAGCTCCACCGTCGCTACGGTCACATCCAGGAAGTGATCGTGCAGAACTTCCGCGCGAAGCCCGGCACGGCGATGGCGAAAGCTCCCGAACCGCACGATGAGGAGTTCCTCGCTGCCGTCGCCACGACGCGCGTCGTGATGGGGCCACACATGAGCGTCCAGGCTCCCCCCAACCTGTCCGACGCGACGCAACGACTGCGACTGCTCGATGCCGGCATCAGCGATTGGGGCGGCGTGTCACCGCTCACGCCCGATCACGTGAACCCCGAGCGGCCGTGGCCGGCGATCGATTCGCTCGCCGCGACGACGGCCTCGCGCGGGAAGACCCTGCGCGAACGACTGACGATCTACCCTCGGTTCGCGGGCAGTCCGGATCCGTATCTCGCGGGCAAGATGCGTGCCCCCGTCGAGGCCCTCCTCGATGAGGACGGCCTCGCGGCCGAGGGAAGGATGCCCGAGCCGATCGGCTGGCAGGATCCGGATGTCACCTGGAAGCCACGGACCATCGACCTCACGTTCGCGAAGGGACCGGAGGCGGGCTTGCGAACCGACGCCGGCGCCGTGTACGGGGAGATCCCCGCCGAGGATGCGGTCACGCGCGCGTGGGGGTCGCGAGAGGTCGCGCCCCCGCGCCTCAGCTCGGAGATCCGAACGGCGCTCCGGCGGGCCGAGCGGCACCGTCCGGTCTCGGACGAGCAGGCGCTGGCGCTGTTCCAGGCGGAGGGCGTCGATCTCGACGCTCTCCGCGGGGTCGCCGACGGCCTCCGGCAGGAGGCCGTCGGCGACGTCGTCACCTACGTGATCAACCGGAACATCAACTTCACGAACGTCTGCTACGTCGGCTGTCGCTTCTGCGCGTTCGCGCAACGGGAGGTCGATCCCGAGGCCTACACGCTCACGCTCGACGAGGTCGCTGACCGGGCGGAGGCCGCCTGGGCGGAAGGGGCGAGCGAGGTGTGCATGCAAGGCGGCATCCACCCCGACCTCCCGGGGTCCTTCTATCTGGACCTCCTCGACGCGGTGCATGCTCGCGTTCCGGGGATCCACATCCACGCGTTCAGCCCGATGGAGATCTTGAACGGGGCGACGAAGATGGGCGTGTCCTTCCGTGAGTTCCTCACTGCCTGCAAGGAGCACGGTCTCGGGACGATCCCCGGAACGGCCGCCGAGATCTTGGACGACGACGTCCGATGGCTGCTGACGAAGGGCAAGCTCCCGGCCGACACCTGGGAGGAGGTCGTCCGAACGGCCCACGAGGTCGGGATCCGGAGCTCCTCGACGATCATGTTCGGGCACGTCGACGCCCCACCTCATTGGGTGGGCCACCTGCGACGGCTCGCTCGGATCCAGCAGGACACCGGCGGTTTCACGGAGTTCGTGCCGCTGCCGTTCATCCACCGGAACGCACCGATCTACCTGGCGGGTCATGCGAGGCCGGGACCGTCCTTCGACGACAGTGTTCGCATGCATGCGGTCGCGCGGATCCTCCTCGACGGAGTTATCCACAACGTGCAGGTGTCGTGGGTGAAACTCGGAGTGGAGGCGTCGTCGGTGATCCTTCGGTCCGGGGCGAACGACTTCGGTGGCACGTTGATGGAGGAGACGATCAGCCGCATGGCGGGCGCCGGGTGGGGGATCCGGATGGCGCCGGAAGAGTTCGATGACGCGATCCGCGCGATCGGCAGAACACCCGCTGTGCGTACCACGACGTACGATCGGATCGAGATCAAAGCCGCGTCCTGAGGCGAAACGGTCAGGCCGCCTGACGGTAATGGTCATCTCGACTGACGACCGAGTTTCTTCGCTGAAAGGGTTGCACTCGTGCTTCCGCTTGGGGACGATTACATCCGATGAGGGTCGAGGCAGAGAATCACCTGAAATTCCCTCTTGCCAGGGAGGCGGTTCTTCCCTCAGAATCACAAGTATGTGATTTGGGGGGGAGAGGTGCATGCATCACTACATCCCATGGCAGGAGCGAGCGAGGTGTCGAGACCACGACCCTGAGGTCTTCTTCCCCGAGAAGGGGGGATCGTCGAGGGAGGCCAAACGGATCTGCTCGGAATGTCCTGTTCGGATCGAATGCCTCAACTACGCGCTTCGCCGCGACGAGCGGTACGGCGTGTGGGGCGGGATGAGCGAACGGGAACGGCGACGCCTCAAACGGATGGCGTCGTAACTCAGGATCCTTCGTAGTCCACGAAGGAAAGGGGGACGGGATGGCAGCACGGAAGACAGCCGCACGGAAGAGGCCCGCGGCGAAGCGGTCCGCGGCGGCGAAGAAGGCCGCGGCGACCCGGAAGCGGAAGACCGCGAAGCGGTCCACCGCCGGGAGGAAGGCCGCCGCGACGCGGAAGAGGACGACGGCACGGAGGAAGACCGCCGGCAAGAAGGCTGCGGCGACCAGGAAGCGGACGACGGGGCGCAAGAAGACCGCCGCTCGCAAGCCGGCCCGCAGGAAGAGCACGGCGAAGAAGTCGGCCGCCCGCAAGCCGGCCCGCAGGAAGAAGACCGCCGCTCGCAAGCCAGCCCGCAGGAAGAGCACGGCGAAGAAGTCGACCGCTCGCAAGCCTGCTCGCAGGAAGAGCACCGCGAAGAAGACGGCGGCTCGCAAGCCGGCCCGGAGGAAGAGCACAGCCAAGAAGCGCTGAGCTCCGGGTTCGTTGCATCACGAAGGGGGGCGGAAACGCCCCCCTTCGATCTTGCCAGCACCCACTGCTAGGCTCCCGCAGCGCCCAGGCGCCCCTACCGGATGACCACGCCCGCCACCGCAGCCGTCGCGTCGACCGGCACGTCTACTCCGAGCGTGCTCGCGTTGCTCGTCGTCGGCCCGGGAGCGTCGCCCTGGTTGCGGGATTGCCTGCTATCGCTCGCGCACCAGTCGTACCCGCGCGTCGGCGTCCTCGCGGTGGATGACGGTGCCGACGACGCCGCTCGGGAGATGTTGCTCGCTTCGCTGGGCCCTCGTCGGGTGCTGACGAACGAAGAGCCTCTGGGATCCGCTCGTTCGGTCCGCGCCGCGCTCGGTCGTCCCGTCGCCAAGGGCGCGGACTTCGTATTGATCGTCGATCCTCGCGCCTCGCTCGACAGGGACGCCGTTGCCCGGCTCGTGGAGGCAGCCGTGGGGATCGGCGTCGAGGACGTCGGGATCGTCGGTGCCAAGATCGTCGACCGCGACGATCCGCGATCGCTACGGGACATCGGCCGTTCGTCGGACCGATTCGGTCATCCCTCGTCGTCGTTGCAAGCCGGCGAGATCGACCAAGGACAGTTCGATCGGGTGCTCGAGGTCTTGTGCGTGTCGTCGGCTGCGATGTTGATCGCTCGCGAGGCCCTGGAGCGATCGGATCTGTTCGATGAGCGGCTCGCTCTCGCGCATCGGGATCTGGACTTCTGCTGGCGAACACGGGTGGCCGGCTATCGGATCCTGATGACGCCGCTCGCCCGAGTGCGCCTGGGCGCAGGAGCGGAGGAGGAGGGGTCCGGGGCAGCGGCCTCGCGACGCAGCCCCCGGTACGAGGAGGATCGCGCGGCGATCGCGGCGATGCTCAAGAACTACTCGCTGGTCTCCCTCCTGTGGGTCGTGCCGGCCGCGCTCGTGTTGGGCGTTCTTCGCTTCATCTATCTCACCCTCAGCCGGCGGTTCGAGGAGGCTCTCGACGTCGCGGCGGCATGGGGTTGGAACGTCGCCCATCTCCCCGGCACCTTGTCCCGGCGGCGCCGTGCGCAGAAGGTGCGGAGGGTTCGCGATCGCGCATTGCGGCGCTTCATGGAGTCCGCCGGTCTGCGCTCGCCCCGATGGTTCGCGACGGCCGAACGGATCCTGGAAGAGCAGCGCGCGATCGAGCAAGCCGACGAGGGTGAACCGATCCAGCGACGACTCCGTGACCGGACCGCATCGTTGGTGGGCTCCCACCCGGTGATCGTCGGGTCGTTCCTGGCGGTGATCGTGGGCGCCGTCGCGGTTCGCGAGCTCATCGGATCGGAGGCGCTGGTCGGCGGAGCGCTCCCGGCGTTCCCCCCTCAGGTGGGGGACCTGTTCGCGGAGCTGGCCTCGGCCGTGCGATCGACGCCCGTGGGAGGATCGCTCGCACCGAGTCCCGTCGTCGGTGCCATCGGAGCGATCTCGTTCGCATCGCTCGGCGATCCGCAACTCGCGCAGAAGGCGATCCTGCTCGCGGGACCGCCCCTGGCTGCGATCCTGATGTACCGCGCGACGATCCGCGCGTTCGTCCGCCCGGGACCTGCGGTCCTGGCCGCCGCCGCGTACGGGCTCGGAGCGCTCACGCTCTGGGCGTTCTCGGAGGGCCGACTGGGGCTGCTCATCGCGCTCGCGGTGTTGCCCGCGGCGGCGGAACGGATCGAGGCCGCGTTCGCCCACGAGGAGCCGCTCGGGGGGATGCCGCGATTCGTCGCCGGATCGGCCGTCACGTTCGCGGTGGGTGCCGCCGCCTATCCGGGGATCTTGCTCGCGATCGCCGTCTTGATCGTCCTCCGTGTGCTTTCGGGCCCCGCCCGGCGCCGGGGGCTGCTTCTGACCGCGGCCGGAGCCGTGGGCGCCGCGGTACTCCTCTTCCCGTTCGTCCCGACCCTGTTCGCCGACGGCGGTCGGGCGCTCTCCTCGTTGGTCGGGACGACCGAGCCGGTTCGCCTGGCGCGGCTGGCGCTCGGACCGGGGCCGGGGACGTGGCCGGTCGCTGGCTTCCTTCCGATCGCGGCCGCCCTGAGTCTGGGCCTCGTCCGGGGCGAGTTCCGTGGCCCCGCGGCGCGAGCCACCGTTGCCGGGGGGGCGGGTCTGATCCTTTCGTGGCTCGCCGCGGCGAACTACCTCCCCCTCGGCGTGGCGAACCCCGCGGCCTTCGCCGCGCTGGCCGCCGTCTCGATGGCGAGCCTGATCGGATTCGGCCTCACCTCGTTCACCGGATCCCTCCGGTTCGAGTCCTTCGGGCTCCGACAGGTCAGTGGAGGGGCACTCGCGATCGTCCTGGGTGCGGGACTCCTGCTCCAGTCGATGGCCGCCATGGCCGGCACGTGGGGCGTCGGTCCGCCGGAGGAACGGATCCCGCCCGCGTGGGCGGTCGTGAGCGGGGCGGCCAAGGGTTCGTTCCGCGTCCTCTGGTTGACCGGAGATCGCGGCGACGGTCTCCCCCCGCCCGCGGGTGACCCGCTGCGGCGTCTCGAGGCAGGCGTCGCGACGATCCGGTACACGCTCACCGATCGCGGCGGCGCGAGCGTGCTCGACACGGGACGTCCGCTCTCCGGGCCCGGTCCGGATCATCTCGAGCGCGCGCTGGGTGGGATCCTCGGAGGAACGACACGGCACGGCGGTGCGCTGCTCTCGCCCTTCGGGATCCGATTCGTGGTGGCGGAGAAAGGGGTGCTGCCATCGGCCGCAGAAGAGGCCCTCGATGCCCAGCTGGATGTGGACCTCCTGCCTGCGACCGGTTTCACGATCTATCGGAACGCGTCGGCGGTCCCACCAGCGGCGATCCTCACGACCGAGCCTGCCGACGAAGAGATCATGGGCGCGAGCGACCCCTCCACGATCGCGATGTGGAGGCCCGTGCCCTCCGTTCCTCTCGAACCGGTGTCCGGCGGCTGGGACGGGCCGGCGCTCGAAGGGACCATCTTCCTGTCCAGCGAGTACGACGCTCAGTGGGCGTTCCAGGGAGACTCCGGCCGGCCGGAGGTCGCCTTCGGCTGGGCGACGAGCTTCACGGCCACCGGGGACCCGGTGCGGATCCGGCACGAGGGTCAGCTTCCGGCTCGGATCCAGGTCGTCCTCCTCACGCTGCTGTGGCTCGCGGCGCTCTGGGCTACGCGGAAGCCGGTGGCTCGGTGAGCGGTTCCCGCGAGCTGCCGGCACGGGGGCAGGTCGCGTTCGCAGCGATATCGGTCTTCGTACTCGTCGCGGCCTTGGTGGTGCTCGATCGAACAGGCGAGCGGGCGCCGGCACCGCTCGCGCGGAGCGGGGCGCCGTCGGGAGCATGGCTCTGTCCCCACGGTGGTGCGAGCGATCTGTCGGTCCAGCTGTATCTGGCGAACCCGGGCTCCGAGACCGTGACGGCGAGGATCACCCGGCTGGGTTCGGAGCCGGCCGGCCCCCCGGAGGGCTACGAGATCGAGCCGGGGAGCACCCTGCGGATCGACCAGGTGCCCCCGGACAGGGGAGCGGCGACCTTCGTCGAGTACTTCGGTGGTTGGATCGGGGCCGGATGGGTCTCCTCCACCGGGTCGGGCGTCGCCGCCGAACCGTGTACGCCGGACGCGGCACGGACCTGGTACCTGGCCGACGGCACGACGCAGCTCGGCGAGGAGGCGTACGTGATCGTCGCCAACCCGTTCGCCGCCGCGGCCGTGATGGACGTCGTCATCTACACGGCCGACGAGGCTCCGATCCGAGCCTCGGCGTGGACCGACCTCGTCGTCCCTCCTCGCCAAAGCATCCCGTTGCGTCTCAATTCGAAGATCAAAGGAGAGACGGTGGTCGCGGTCGTGCTCGAGGTATCCGTGGGCCGTGTCGCCGCCGCGGCGCTGGGTATCGGTGATGGAGCCCAGGTCCGGAGCACGCTCGGCTGGACAGAGCCGGCGACGGGCGCGACGTTCCCCGTGATGCAGGGATCGGGTCAGACCGAGCTCCTCCTGCTCTCTACCGCGCAGCGATCGATCCGGTTCGGTGCCACGGTCTTGAGCGGAGAGCAGCCCCGCCCGGCGGGCGGACTCACCGAGCAGGAGCATGGTCCTGCCTCGGCGGGCGCCTACGCGATCCCGGTGGACTCCGGGCCGGGGGCGATCCAGCTCTTCACGTTGGAGGACGCTCCGGTGGTGGGCGCCCTTCGGGCACTCGGACCGGGCGAAGACTTCGGCGCGACCGCCGGGGCCGTGAGGCCTTCCGATTCGTGGCTGGTGTTCCCGGCGACATCCGGCGTCTCACCCACGCCCGGCGCCGTCGTCGCGAACGACGGCGACGCGGACGTGGTCGCGACGGTCCAGCTCCTCCCACCGATCGGCGGGACGGCGGCCGCCCCCGTGACGGTGCAGGTGCCCGCTCACTCGGCGGTCGCCGTGCCGCCTGAGCTCTGGGCATCCGCACCCGACGCGGCCCTGCTGATCCGGACCGAAGGAGGTCCCGTGGTCGCGCTCGCCGCCTCCACGTCGCGAGGGGAGGGAGACGCGCAGGTCTTCGCACTGAGCATGGGCGTGATGCCGCCGCGCGAGGAGTAGACGAGGGGGCCCCAGGAGGAGGGAAGAGGGTTGCGCCTTGGCGTATCATCTCGGTCCCGGGACTTTCTCCCGGCCGAACCCACACCCCATGGCCAAAGGACGACACACGGGGCGCGCGGCCCGCAGACGATGGCCGCTGATCGTCGGACTTGCCGCCGGCGTGTTCATCCTCGCCCTAGGTGGGGTGGCCTTCGCCGCCTACCGGTACGAGCAAGCGAACGCCGCGCACATCCTTCCCGGCATCTCGATCGCCGGCGTCGACGTGTCGGAGATGACACGGGCCGAGGCGATCGACGCGGTGCAGGCTCGCGCGCGGGAGGATCTCGATCGCGAGATCGTCGTCTTCGTGAAGGGGGAACGCTTCACGACGACTCCCCGACTCCTCGGCCGGCGTGCCTGGGCCGGCCGAGCCGTGAACGAAGCGATGGAGGCGTCGGGCGGCGTGGCTTGGGTCGAACGAGCCTGGCGGAGATTCCAAGACGATCCGCTCGACGTCGACATCGAGCTGTCACTCGGTGGAGAGAGCGGCGTGCAGCGGTTCGTTCGCCGAGCGGCGCGGAAGGTTGCTGTGGAGCCTCGCAACGCATCCATCGGCATCGGGGATGACGGAGGGCTGGCGTTCCGCGAGTCGATGGCGGGGTCGGCGCTCGACGTGCGGCGCGCCCAGCGCCTCCTGTCGAAGGCACTCAGCGGCGACTCTTCGATCGTCCGGCTGTCTATGCATCCGGTGGCCGCGAGGGTTCGGGAAGAGACGATGTTGCCCACGATCGTCGTGCACGTGGACACGAACCGCCTCGATCTGTACGAGGGGTTCCAGGTGACGCGCAGCTGGGATGTGGCGACGGCGAAACCGGGGTGGATCACCCCCGTGGGCGAGTGGTCGCTCTATCAGAAGCGAGAGAACCCAACCTGGTACAACCCGGCACTCGACACCTGGGGTGCGAGCATGCCGGCCGTGGTTCCGGGCGGGCCCGGCAACCCGATGGGCACGAGAGCTCTGTACATCACCGCGCCCGGCCTGATCAGGATCCACGGCACGACGTCCCCGGACTCGATCGGGCGTTACGCCTCGCACGGCTGCATCCGGATGCACAACGAACAGGTCGAGGAGCTCTTCGAGCTCGTGCCGGTGGGGGCGAAGGTCGTCATCATGGGGTCGCGTCCGTCGTGGGCTGCGGAGGGAGACTTCCCGGACACGCCCGACGGATCCGACACCGTTGCCTGATCATTGGCGCCTGATCCTTGCCGCTCGAACCCCTTCGCAGGGTGCTTGCATCGGGCCGGGCCGGGCATAGCCTTCGGGACATGCGACGTTGCGCCCGCATGAGCTGTCCCGAGGAGCCCGTTGCCACGATCGCCTTGCGCTACGCAGAGCGCATGATCCTGATCGGCGAGCTGCGGCCCCAGCGGGATCCCCGCCTGCTCGATCTGTGTCCCCGGCACCTGGCGGCGATGACTCCGCCGGTGGGGTGGTCGGTGGACGATGCGCGCCTGGCAGACCTGACCGCCAACGCCACTAACTAGCTATTTCGGGCCAGTTCCCACGGCGTTCGGCGTTCTTCGGAGCTGGCGCGGGGGAGTCAAGAATGACTCCCAGGTGTCTGAAGCCCCTGCGTGTTGCCCTGTTACGGTCGGTCAACCGAACGGAGCGTGAGAGATGTCCAAGTCGAACAACTGCCCCGAGTGCCATCAGGGCGACGTGATCTCGATCTCGATGAACGTGAGTGGCCGCGACCTCTCCTTCTCGACGTGCCACGCCTGTGAGGCGAAATGGTGGCACCGCGACGGCGAGCAGGTCGTGCTGGCGGAGGTCATCGACACCGTCGTCCGAACGTAGCCTGACGTCCTCCGCGGCCCCTCCGTAGGATGGCGGCGGTGGACCTTTCCCGCGTCTTCAAGGCCTATGACGTTCGCGGCGTCGTCCCCGACGAGCTGGATGCCGGCCTCGTCCGCCTGATCGGCGCCGCGTTCGCGACATGGAGCGGTGCATCGGAGATCCTCGTCGGGCGAGACTGCCGACTCTCCTCCCCGGAGCTCGCCGCCGCGCTGACCGAAGGGGCCACGTCGCTCGGCGTCGACGTGATCGACCTCGGCCTCGCGTCGACCGACCTCCTGTACTTCGCGTCCGGCTCACTCGACCGGCCGGGCGTCATGATCACCGCCAGTCACAACCCGAAGGAGTACAACGGGCTGAAGTTCTGCCTGGAAGGCGCGAAACCCGTCGGGGAGGACTCGGGGCTCGGCGAGATCAGGGCCCTCACGGAGAAGGGTGAGGAGATCCTCGGGGGCGGACACGGGTCGGTCCGCACGAAGGACGTCTTGGACACCTACGTGACCCACGTGCTGTCGTTCACCGATGTGGAGCAGATGCGGCCGTTGACGGTGGCGGTCGATACCGCCAACGGGATGGGTGGCCTCGTCGTGCCGGCGGTCATGGAGCGGCTCCCCGTCACGCTCCACCATCTCTATGCCGAGCTCGACGGCACGTTTCCGAATCACCCCGCGGATCCGATCGACCCCGCCAATCAGCGAGACCTGAAGAAGGTGGTCCTCGGGCAAGGGGCGGACGTGGGCATGGCCTTCGACGGTGACGCGGATCGGGTGTTCCTCGTGGACGAGCGGGCGGAGGACGTGAGCGGGTCGATCCTCACGGCGCTTATCGCGGCCTCGATGCTGGACCGAGAGCGGGGCGGGAAGGTCGTGCACAACGTGATCTGCTCGTGGACGGTCCCCGAGGTCATCCGTGAACACGGCGGCGAGCCGATCCGAGCGCGTGTGGGCCATTCGTTCATCAAGCAGGTGATGGCCGAGACCGGGGCGATCTTCGGTGGCGAACATTCGGGCCACTATTACTTCCGCGACAACTACGGCGCCGACTCGGGCCTGATCGCGGCCGTGATCGCCCTGGGCGAGATGTCGAGATCGGAGCGAAGCCTGTCGCAGGTCCTCCAGCCGTACCGCCGGTACTACTCCTCCGGGGAGATCAACTCGCGCGTCGACGATCCTCAGGCCAAGATCGACGAGATCGCGGCGGCGCTCCGCGATGGCCGTCAGGATCGGCTCGACGGCCTGACGGTAGAGTTCGACGACTGGTGGTGCAACGTGCGGCCTTCCAACACGGAGCCGTTGCTTCGGTTGAACGTGGAAGCGAAGACGGCGGAGGTCCTCGCCGCCAAGACCGAGGAGCTCCTCGCATCGATCGGAGGAGGGTCCGAGACGGAGGAAGGAAGGGACGGGTCGTGACGCTCGACGCAGAGCTGCTGGAGATCCTCGTGTGTCCCAACGATCGCGGTGACGTGGACTATCACGACGACGAACAGGTGATCGTGTGCCGCACCTGCGGCTATCGGTATCCGGTCCGTGACGGGATCCCCGTGATGCTGATCGACGAGGCCGAGAAGCCCGGTGGCGGAGCGGGCGCGAAGCCCGCCCCCAAGCCGAGAGCCAAGAAGTGACGGTCGACCTCGACGACGCCCGGGCCGTTCGTGGCCGGGATCCCGGCGCCATGCTGGCGGCGGTGGCGGCCCTCGGGACGCACGTCCGCGAGGGGTATTCGAACGGGGCGGCGGCAGGTGGGCTCCCGGACCTCGCCGACATCCGCAGCGTGGTCGTCTGCGGCATGGGAGGATCCGCGGTCGCCGGCGACGTCCTGCGCTCGGTGTTCCGCGATCGCCTCGGCGTTCCGGTCGAGGTGAATCGCTCGCCGGAGCTCCCGGAACACGCGGGGCCCCACTCCCTCGTGATGGCCTCGTCCTATTCGGGGAACACGTCGGAGACGCTCGCCGCGTTCCGTGAGGCCACCAAGCGAGGATGCCGAGCGATCGTGGTCAGCTCCGGGGGGGCGATCGTGGACGAGGCTGCCGAGGCGGGAGTGCCCGTCGTGCGCGTGCCCGGCGGCTTCCAGCCGCGCGCTGCGCTGGGCTGGTTGGCGTCGACCGCGCTCGGCACGCTGGAAGCAGCTGGGCTCCTGCCGCCGTTGGCCGAAGACATGGACGAGGCGGCGGGAGAAGCCGACGCGCGGGCCGCCTCGTGCGGCCCCGAAACGCCCGCGAGCGAGAATCCGGCGAAGCGTCTCGCCGAGGAGATCGGGGAACGGATCCCGGTGATCTGGGGCGCCGAAGGCATCGGGGCCGTCGCCGCGGCCCGCTGGAAGACCCAGTGCAACGAGAACGGGAAGGTGCCCGCATGGTGGGCATCGATGTCCGAGCTGGATCACAACGAGGTGGTCGGATGGACCGAGCCGTTCGGGCGCGCGCACAGCGTGATCGCCCTTCGTCACGAGGCCGAGGATCCCGAGATCGCGGCGCGCTTCCCGCTCTCGCTCCGGATCGCCGCGGACGCGGGCGCCGACACCCATGAGGTGTGGGCGACGGGACGGAGCGCGCTCGCTCGGCTGTTCTCGTTGATCGCGCTCGGGGACTACGCGAGCGCCTACCTTGCGATACGCAAGGGTGTCGATCCCACGCCCGTCGTCGTGATCGAGCGGCTGAAGGCCGCCCTCGTCTCGTGACCCAGCAGCACCTCCCGTCGCCCGAAGACGGGGTCGAGGTGGGGATCCTCCGAGCGATCCGGGAGCGCACGGACATCCAGCCGGTGGCCGGCGTCGTTCTCGGCTCCGGTCTCGGTGACGCGATCGCGGTCGCATGGGAACGCGCCGGTTCGGGCGAACCACTCGAGATCCCGTACGGAGAGCTGCCGGGCTTCCCCCCGCCGACGGTGCCGGGGCACGCCGGCACCCTCTGGCTGGGAACGATCGCCGACCGTCCCGTCGCGATCTTCCGGGGTCGCATCCACTTCTACGAAGGCCATCCGATGCCACTGGTGTCGATCACGACACGCGTGGCGCACGCCCTCGGGGCGCGGGCGATGGTGCTGTCGGCGGCGGTCGGCAGTCTCGATCCGTCGCTCGCGGTTGGCTCGATGGTGGTCCTCCGCGATCACCTCAACCTGATGGGGACCAACCCGCTCGCCGGATGGCGCTATCCGGATGGCTCGCCGGCCTTCGTCGGCGTGGCCGGGTTGTATGACGCCGACCTCTCCTCCGCGGCGCTCGGGATCCTCCAGGAGCACGGGACGGCGGTGACGGAGGGGGTGTACGCCGCGGTGGCGGGTCCCGCCTACGAAACCCCCGCCGAGACGGAGATGCTCCGCCGGATGGGAGCCACGGTCGTCGGGATGTCCACGGTGCCGGAGGCGGTCGCGGCCCGGGCGTTGGGCATGCGCGTGCTCGGACTAAGCTTCGTCACGAACGCCGCGGGTGGCGCCGTCTCTCACGAGGAGGTCCTGCTCGCATCCAAGACCGCGGCGGAGGCGATCGGCCGAGTGGTGGCCGGGCTCGCCGACGCCTTCTGAGCGAGAGGAACCGAGTGGGATACGACATCAGGGACAACGGGCTCGCCGACCCGGGACGGGGGAGGATCGACTGGGCCGCCGGCGAGATGCCGGTGATCTCGCAGATCCGAGAGCGGTTCGAGAAGGAGAAGCCGCTGCAGGGTGTGCGCATCGCGGCCTGTCTCCACGTGACGACGGAAACGGCCAACCTCATGGAGACGCTGGCGGCGGGCGGCGCCGAGGTCGCGCTCTGCGCCTCCAACCCGCTCTCGACCCAGGATGACGTGGCCGCCGCGCTGGTCGAACAGAGCGGGATCGATGTCTACGCGATCAAAGGCGAGGACACCGACATGTTCTTCAAGCACATCAACGCGTGCCTCGACATCCGCCCGCACGTCACGATGGACGACGGCGCCGACATGGTGAGCGTCCTTCACAAGCAGCGGATCGATCAGATCACCGAGATCATAGGCGGCACCGAGGAGACCACGACCGGCGTGATCCGTCTCCGCGCGATGGCCTCCGACGGCGCCCTCAAGTACCCGATCGTCAGCGTGAACGATGCGGACACCAAGCATCTGTTCGACAATCGATTCGGCACGGGCCAGTCGACCATCGACGCCATCATGCGTGCGACCAACCGGTTGCTCGCCGGTCGAACCTTCGTGGTCTGCGGCTACGGGATGTGCGGACGCGGCGTGGCGTCCCGCGCTCGCGGGATGGGCGCGCACGTCATCGTCGTCGAGGTGGATCCGACGGCGGCCCTCGAGGCGGTGATGGAGGGCTTCCGCGTCATGCCCTTGCTCGAGGCCGCCCGGCTGGGCGATGTGTTCGTGACGGTGACCGGCGACAAGGGCGTGATCCGCAGCGAGCACATGGAGCGCATGAAGGACGGCGCGATCCTGGCCAACTCCGGGCACTTCGACGTGGAGATCGACAAGAACGCCCTTGCCGCGCTCTCGGAGGGGCGGGTCCGCCGTATCCGCGAGTTCGTCGACGAGCACACGCTCTCCGATGGTCGCCGCTTGAACCTGCTGGGCGAGGGACGATTGGTGAACCTGTCGGCCGCCGAAGGCCACCCGGCCGCGGTGATGGACATGTCCTTCGCGGACCAGGCGCTCTGCGTCGAATGGCTCGTGAAGAACCACGGCGATCTCGAGGCGAAGGTGTATCCGGTCCCGACCGAGATCGACGAAGAGGTCGCTCGGTTGAAGCTGCGGGGGATGGGTGTGGACATCGACACGCTCACAGCCGAGCAGGAGTCCTACCTCGCCAGCTGGGAAGAGGGCA
Source organism: uncultured Actinomycetota bacterium (assembly GCA_963750945.1). Taxonomy (GTDB): domain Bacteria; phylum Actinomycetota; class UBA4738; order UBA4738; family HRBIN12; genus JAJNBA01. Next base: position 287,894 of record CAVVSH010000004.1, read on the forward strand.
CCTAACCCTGCAGGACGCCGTCAGCATCCGCGCGCATTTCGAGCGCTTCCCTGCGTCGCTGAAGGGTTCGTTCGTGATGCGGGGTGCCGACGGCAACCCGCATCAGGTTCGGCTCGAGGACGCTCGCGCCGTCGAGCTCGCGGGCCGCGGCTCCGTGTCGATGGGTGTCCAGCCCGCGACCCTCGAGGTCGCGCCGAACCGCGATCTCTTCGTGCCGTTCGAGTTCCCGGTCGCCGAGCTCTCCGCCGGCTGGTACGCGATCGAGTGTGACGTGGCGATCGATGCGGAGCCGGAGACGATGCGTCCCGGCGCTCGCTTCGCCGTCCCGTGGCCGAGGGGAGCGACGAGACGCGACCAGGTGCGCGTGGGGGAGTCCGTGGTGGTCGGCGGAGAGAAGGTCCAGCTCGACCAACTCGAATGCCGGATCGACACGACGGAGCTGCGCTTCGAGGGGGCCGAGGCGGTGATCACGCTCGCCGCCGACGGACACCGGATCCCGGTGCTGGAGACGACCTTCGACCCGGAGACCGGCTCCGGGTCGGTGACCGCGTACCCGCTGTTGAAGACCCAGCGCGTCCTCGCGATCGCGGTCAAGGGTGCCGGCGGACCGGTCGAGGTCGCGCTTCCCTGATCCTTGTCGGCGGTGCGCCGTAGCGTGCCCCCATGCTCGGCACCGCGCTCGATCGGGCGGTCGATGTGCTCTTCCCCCGGGCCTGCGCCGGATGCGGCGTCGGCCCGTGGCCGTTCTGCGCGACGTGTGCCGCGGAGCTCGTCCCGCTGGAGCCACCGTGGTGCCGTCGCTGCGGCCGGCCGTCGCGCCTGAGCGTGGATCGATGCCGTGATTGTCCGCCGGCGCCGATCGAGTCCGCCCGCGCGGCGTTCGCGTACAGGGGACCCGCCAGGGCCGCCGTCCATCGGTTGAAGTTCTCCGGCTGGCGGGGGGTGGGGGAGGCGCTCGCCGCCGCGGTGGCTGCGCTCGGCCCGCCGCCGGCCGACGCCGTGACGTGGGTGCCCCTCGCTTCCCGGCGGCGGGCCGAGCGCGGCTTCGACCAGGCTCGCGTGCTCGCGCGTGCGCTCGCACGCGAGCTCGATCTCCCGGCGGTCGCCTTCGTCCGAAGGACGAAGGCGACCGCCCCGCAGGCACGACGGACCCGCGAGGAACGACTGGAGGCGATGAGGGATGCGTTCACGTGCATCCCGCAGAAGCCGGTGCCGTCGCGCCTCCTGCTGGTGGACGACGTCCTCACCACGGGTGCGACGGCGTCGGCCTGCGCCGGCGCCCTCGTGCAGGGGGGAGCGCGCGAGATCCACCTGCTCACCGCCTGCCGCTCGTTCACCGACCGGCCCCCGGGACCTCGCGGCTCGCGCCGACCCTGAGCCCGTGCCTATACTCGGTTCGTGCTCCCGTCCGGGTCTGTGGTTGCCCGGGGATCAACCCCGGTAGTCGATGCCAGCCGCGGGCGAAACGACCCACGTAAGGCGACCCTTGGTCGCCGAGCATGGAGCGGTTTAGAAGTAAGCCCTGCCCCGGTCTTCGAGAGAGGTTCCGGGAGAGGGTGCGAGTCGGCGGTCCTCACGGAACACACGGGCCGTCGGCGGACACCCCCGCAGGCGAGTGTGGGGTCAAAGACCAGGTCAGCCGGGCGGGAGCACCCTTCACCGGAACGCAGCGCCGGCGGTCGCACATGGACCTGACCTTCACCGGCCGGGGAGTGCCGGTCTCCGACGAGATCCGCGAGCAAGCGCAGCACAAGCTCTCGAGGCTGGAGCGGCTCGAGCCGCGGACGGTGCGGATCGATCTCGAGTTCGTCGCGGAGCACCATCCGAGTCCCGACGGACTGAAGATGATCAAGGCCGCCCTGAAGATCCCGCGGAAGACCTTCCGCGCGCGTGCGGAAGCCGACGACGTGCGCACGGCGCTGGATCACGTGGCCGAGAAGCTGGAACGACAGATCCGCGATCACCACGGGAAACGGCTCCGCGGCTGGCGCCGGGGAGTACCATTCCCGCGAGGCTCGGCACCACCTCCTGTGGATGCAACCGACGAGTGAGATGAAACCAACGGGATGACACCGGACGACAAGAGCGCCAACGAGAAGCTCCGCGTGCTCATCGTGGACGACCACGCGCTGTTCCGTCGGGGACTCGAGATGGTGCTGCAGGACGAGGACGACCTGATGCTGGTCGGGGAGGCGTCCGACGGGATCGAAGCGGTGGAGAAAGCTCAGGAGCTGATGCCCGACGTCGTCCTGATGGACGTCCGGATGCCGAAGCGCTCGGGCATCGAGGCGGCCGGGCACATCAAGGAGCTGCTCCCGCACGCCAAGATCCTGATGCTCACCATCTCCGACGACGAGGGCGATCTCTACGACGCGATCAAGGCCGGCGCCGCGGGCTACCTGTTGAAGGAGATCCCGATCGACGAGGTCGCCGACGCGATCCGGAGCGTGTGGGCGGGCCAGTCGCGCATCTCGCCCTCGATGGCGTCCAAGCTGCTCACGGAATTCGCCGCGATCTCGAAGGAGGCCGACGAGCGACCCCAGATGCCGGCGCCCAAGCTCACCGACCGCGAGATGGAGGTACTCCGGCTCGTCGCCCAGGGCCTCAACAACCGCGACATCGCGAAGCAGCTGTTCATCTCGGAGAACACGGTGAAGAACCACATCCGCAACATCCTCGAGAAGCTCCACCTCCATTCGCGCATGGAGGCAGTGGTCTACGCGGTGCGCGAGAAGATGATCGAGATCACGTGACCGGCCGCGAGCCCGCCTGATGCCCGACCCGATCATCGAGGCAGCCCGGGAGATCTTCGACGAATCCGTGGATCACCTGCGCGAGGCGATCGATGGGCTCGCGCCCGACGCGCTCGCGTGGCAACCCGCCGGCGAGGACAGCAACTCGATCACGGTCTTGGCCGTGCACGGCATGCACAGCTCGCGCTGGTGGCTGTCGATCGCCCGGGGACTCCCTCTTCCGGAGCGCGATCGGCCCTCCGAGTTCGTGGCGGAGACCGCGAACGACACGGAGCTCCTGGCGTTCGTGGACACGATGGCCGCGGAGTGCCGAGCTCGGCTCGACTCCGCCGAGGCGTTCGATCCCGCCGTGATCCGCCCGACCCCGGAGGCCGAGCCCGTGTCCGCGGCCTGGGCGATCCTGCACGCGCTCGAGCACTTCCGCGAGCACGTCGCGCAGGCGCAGCTGACCCGCCAGCTCTTGCACCAACGGGCGTAGCGGCCGGTCCGGAACCGTTCACCAGCCGTTGCGGTGGATCTGCTCCTGGAGCGGCCGCCGCCGGTGTTTCATCCACGATCCCGAGGGCTCCTCGTCCTCGGCGCGGTACCCGAGCCCGATGATGCCGATCGGACGGAGGTGCGCGGGGACGCCGAAGCGATCGAGCAGCGTCCGCTCACCGTAGGTGATGCCGAAGAACCACCCGCCCAGGCCTTCGTCGACCGCGGCGAGGAGGATCAGCATCGATGCCATCGCCGCGTCGATCTCCCAGAAGCGCACCGGCCAGTTGGCCTCTTCGTTCATGCCGAACTCGATCTTGTCGGGTTGGGCGTAGCGCTCCACGTACCGACGGGCATCCGGGAGGGGCAGGATCAGCACCGTGGGTCCGTGCGCGACGGTCTCTTCCTCCCAACCGAACCCCGGGTCGCGGGTCGTCTCCCAGAACGTGGCGACCGTCTCCGGGGTGTCGAGCACCAAGAGCTCGAGGCCCTGCGAGAAGCCCGCGGAGGGGGCGCGACGCCCCACGTCGATGATGCGATCGACCGTGTCCGCGGGTACCGCACGCTGGTCGAAGCGCCGCACCATCCGTCGGCGCCGCAGGACGTCTTCGAATTCCATACGGCGAGCGTAGCGGCGGGCCGCACGGGTAGCCTGGACGGGAGATGGAAGCCGCGCGGGGAACACGAACGGTCGCCCGCCTGCTCGTCGAGTGCCTTGAGAACGAGGAGGTCGAATACATCTTCGGCCTGCCGGGTGAGGAGAACCTCCACGTGATCGATGCGATCGCGGACTCGTCCATCCGATTCATCACCACGCGGGACGAGCGGGGCGCCGCGTTCATGGCCGACTCCTACGGCGCGCTCACGGGACGTCCCGGCGTGTGCCTGGCCACCTTGGGCCCGGGGGCGATCAACCTGATGCTCGGGATCGCGAACGCGCACCTGGACTCGCACCCGCTCGTGGCGATCACCGCGCAGGCCGGCCTCCACCGGCTCTACAAGGAGTCCCATCAGGCGGTCGACCTCGTCGAGCTGTTCCGACCGATCACGAAGTGGGGCGGCATGATCACCGTGGACGAAGCCGTGCCGGAGATGGTGCGCAAGGCCTTCAAGCAGGCGCGGACCGAGCGCCCCGGCGCCGCGTTCCTCATCCTGCCCGAAGACCTCGCCGAGCAGGAGACGACGGGCGAGCCGCTCCGCGTCAACGTGCCGGTCGATCCGGCGCCCGCGGACGAGCAGGTCCGGCGGGCGGCCGAGGTCCTCGAGAACGCGACCGCTCCGGTGGTGCTCGCGGGACCGGGCGTCGCTCGCGACGGTGCGATGGATGCGCTCGTTCGCTTCTCCGAGCGTCTCAACCTCCCCGTCGCCACCACGTTCCTCGGCAAGGGCGTCTTCCCGGACGACCATCCGAACGCGCTCGGGACGATCGGCTTCATGGTTCGCGACTACGCGAACTTCGGCTTCGACAAGGCAGACGTCGTGGTGGCCGTCGGCTACGACCTCGTCGAGTACGCGCCGGAGCGCTGGAACCCCGGTCGGGACAAGGCGATCATCCACATCCACCGGACAGTCGCCGAGGTCGACGAGGCGTACACGCTCGAGGTCGGGGTCCAGGGAGGGATCGGGGAATCGCTGGACGCCATCGCCGAGGCGGCACCAGGGAAGCCACAACGGGACCGGGAGCCACCGGGGGAGCGCTACCTGCGTGATGAGCTGGAATCGGGTGCGGGAGACGACGCGTTCCCGGTCCGCCCTCAGCGGATCGTCCACGACGTGCGGGAGGCCCTCGATCGGGAAGACATCGTGCTCTGCGACACCGGTGCGGTGAAGGTCTGGATGGCCCGGCTCTTCCCGACGTACGCGCCGAACACCTGCCTGATCTCCAACGGGCTGGCGACGATGGCGTTCGCGCTCCCGGGTGCGTTCGCGGCCAAGCTCGTGCACCCCGAGCGCAAGGTGCTCGCGGCGATGGGCGACGGTGCCTTCTTGATGAGCGCCGCCGAGATCGAGACCGCGGTCCGAGAGAAGGTCCACTTCGTGATCCTGGTCTGGGTGGACGGTGGGTACGGGCTGATCGGCTGGAAGCAGGACATCCATTTCGGCAGGCGCGCGGCGGTCTCGTTCGGGAACCCGGACTTCGTCCGATTCGCGGAGAGCTTCGGCGCGAAGGGCTACGCGATCACAGAGGCGTCGGAGCTGCTGCCCACGCTCCGCAAGGCGCTCGATGACGACGCCGTGTCCGTGATCGCGGTGCCGGTCGACTATTCGGAGAACGCGAGGCTGGTCGAGCGATTGGGCGCGCTCACGGAGTCCCTTTGACCGTCCGTCGTCTCGAGGAACGGCTCGCCGATCCCGCAGAGCGCGATCGCCTGGTCCATCGCAACACGACCCTCCTCGCCTTCGCGCAGGGGTTCGTGCAGACCACGTTCCCCGTGTTGCTCGTCATCGGCGGCCCCGCCGCATCCCGCCTCACGGGACGTGAGGGGGCGGCGGGGCTGCTGTGGGGGCTCTACTTCCTCGCGGCGGCCGCGGGCGCCGCGCTGATCGGCCGGTGGATGGACCGCGTGGGCCGCCGCCCGGGCCTCATCCTGTCGTACGTCCTGGTGGGCTGCGCCGCCGCCGCGGCCGCCCTTTCCATCCGTGCGGGTTCCTTCGCGGGGCTCATGGCGAGCACGATCCCCTTCGGCGTCGCTCTCGGCGGCGCGAACCTGGCGCGCGGCGCCGTCGCCGACATGTACCCGGCCGCGCAACGGGGGCGCGCGGTCGGGATCCTCCTGGCCGCCGGCACGATCGGAGCGGTCGGGAGCCCGCTGCTCGCCGCGGTGATCGAGGACGCAGCCGGCGAGGGCTCCGTCCTTCCCTGGATCGTGCCGATCGCGGGAGCGTTCGGCGCGCTCGTCTGCGTGCTCGCGGTGAGACCCGACCCCCGTGACCTTGCGGTCCGAGACGCCTTGACCGACGGAGAGGGCGGACGGAGTTGGCGGGAGCTGCTCCGCGTCCCGACCTTCCGGACCGCCGTCCTCGCCGGCGCCGTCGGTCAGATGGCGATGGTGGGCGTGATGGGCGTCACGCCGACCGCCCTCGACCACGCCCATCACGGAGGGACGACGATCTCGTTGGTGATCAGCGCCCATATCGCGGGGATGTTCGCGTTCGCGCCCCTCATCGGCCGCTGGATGGACCGTGCGGGCCGTCGCGCCGCCCTCCTCGCCGGATGCCTCACGAGCATCGCCGGCTCCCTCCTGGCCGCGACCGAGGCGAACGCCGTCGTGATCGGGGTCGGCCTGGTCGCGATCGGGCTTGGATGGTCGGCGACGTTCCTCGGAGCCACCGCGGTGATCAGCGACATCACGGCGCCGAACGAGCGTGCCGGAGCCCTCGGCTTCACCGATCTCTTGATCAGCCTCACCTCTGCAGCTGCGGGGCTGGCCGGCGGGATCGTCCTCGAATCGGCCGGCTACGGACCGCTCGGGGTGGGGCTCGCCGTGCTGGTCGCTGGTGCCCTCATCTCGGTCGCGCGGCTGCGAGAGCCGGTTCGCATCCGGGTCTGACGCGAGGCGCCGGTAGAATCGAGGTTCCCCGACACGAAAAGGATCCGCCTTGCCCATCATCGACAGGTTCAGCAACATCGGCGAGGGCCGCCGACGCAAAGAGCTCGAGCAACTCGCCCAGCTGGTCAATACGTGGGAGCCCGAGATCGAGGACCTCTCGGATGAGGAGCTTGCTCACAAGACCGTCGAGTTCCGGCAGCGCATCGAGGACGGCGAGCCTCTCGACGACCTGCTCCCGGAGGCGTTCGCCACGACGCGCGAAGCCGCGCGCCGCACCATCGGCCAACGCCACTTCGACGTCCAGCTGATGGGCGGAGCGGCGCTCCACCGCGGCACCATCGCCGAGATGCGGACGGGAGAGGGCAAGACCCTCGTCTCGACCCTCCCCGGCTATCTGAACGCGCTCGAGGGCAAGGGTGTCCATCTCGTGACGGTCAACGACTATCTCGCAAAGCGCGACTCGGAGTGGATGGGCGGGATCTATCGGTTCCTCGGTCTCGAGGTCGGTCTGATCCAATCCGCGATGAGCCCAGAGGAACGCCGACCCGCGTACGCGGCCGACATCACCTATGGGACCAACAACGAGTTCGGGTTCGACTACCTCCGCGACAACATGGCGATGCGACTCGAACACACCGTCCAGCGCGGCTATCACTTCGCGATCGTGGACGAGGTCGACTCGATCCTGATCGATGAGGCACGGACCCCGCTGATCATCAGCGGCATGGTGCAGGACAGCGCCAAGTGGTACCAGACGTTCGCGAGGATCGCTCCGCAGCTCACGCGGGACGAGCACTACGAGGTCGAGGAGGCGAAGTTCCAGGTCGCCGTCACCGAGTCCGGCGTCGCCAAAGTCGAACAGCTCCTGAACGTCGACAACCTCTACGACCACGAGAACACGATGCTTGTCCACCACCTGCACAACTCCCTACGCGCGAAGGAGCTCTACAAGCGTGACGTCGAGTACGTGGTCCAGAGCGGCGAGGTGAAGATCGTCGACGAGTTCACGGGCCGGGTGCTCGAGGGCCGCCGGTACTCGGAAGGGTTGCATCAGGCGATCGAGGCGAAGGAGGGCGTGCGGGTCAAGGAGGAGAACCAGACGCTCGCGACGATCACGATCCAGAACTACTTCAAGATGTACGAGAAGCTCGCGGGGATGACCGGTACCGCGAAGACGCAGCTCACGGAGTTCGAGGAGACCTACTCGATCGGCGTGACCGAGATCCCGACGAACAAGCCGATGATCCGCGACGACCTGCAGGACCTGATCTTCAAGAACGAAGAGGCGAAGTGGGATTCCCTCATCGACGACATCATCGAACGGAACGAGTCCGGCCAGCCGATCCTCGTGGGCACCGTCTCGATCGAGAAGTCCGAGAAGCTCTCGGGGATGCTCAACCGCCGCGGCGTGAAGCATCACGTCCTGAACGCGAAGAACCACGAGAAGGAGGCGATGATCGTCGCGCAGGCCGGCCGCAAGGAGACCGTGACGGTCGCGACGAACATGGCAGGCCGAGGCGTCGACATCCTCCTCGGCGGGAACCCCGAGTATCTCGCCCGCCAGGAGATGGCGGCGCGCGACTTCGACAACGATCGCTACCTACTGTTCGAGATGGACGAGGAGGAACGCGCGGCGTACGAGGCCGAGTGGGAGCCGATCCTCGCGAAGTTCAAGGCGCAGACCGACGCGGAGCACGAAGAGGTCATCGAGCTGGGGGGCCTGTACGTGCTGGGCACCGAACGGCACGAGTCTCGCCGGATCGACAACCAGCTCCGGGGCCGATCCGGTCGCCAGGGCGACCCGGGCGCGTCGGCCTTCTACCTGTCGCTCGAGGACGACCTCATGCGGATGTTCGCCTCCGATCGGGTCGCGTCGATCATGGAACGCCTGAAGTGGCCCGAGAACGAGCCCATCGAAGCCAAGATGGTGACGCGCGCGGTGCAGAACGCCCAGGGACAGATCGAGGAGCTCAACTACGAGCGCCGGAAGAACGTCCTGAAGTACGACGAGGTCATGAACGGGCAGCGCACGGTGATCTACGGCGAGCGCCGGAAGATCCTCGAAGGCGGCGACCTGACGGAGGAGGCGCTCGGATTCGTCCGCGACGTGGTCGAGGCAACGGTCTCGACCTACTGCCCACCGGAGGTTTTCGAGGAGGAATGGGACCGGGACGGGCTGTTCACCGCCCTCTCGGAGATCTACCCGGTCTCGCTCACCACCGCACAGGTGGCCGAGATCCGCGACTCGCAGACGCTCCAAGCGGCCTTCGTCGAGGACGCGCTGGCCGCGTACGCGGCGAAGGAGCAGAAACTCGGCGAAGCGATGATGCGGGAGCTCGAGCGCGTCGTGCTGCTGAACATCATCGACACGCGCTGGCGCGAGCACCTCTATGAGATGGACTACCTGCAGGAAGGGATCTACCTGCGGAGCTACGCCCAGAAGGATCCGATCACGGAATACCGGCGCGAAGCCTTCGACATGTTCGAAGAGCTCACGTCCACGATCCAGACGGAGTTCGTGCGCTACATCTACCGGGTGGAGCTGGTCCAACCGGAGCAGCAGCAACGACGCGTGTCACAGCCCAAGGTGAACCGGGTCCGCGAGAGCCACGGGGATGAGGATGCGACGGAAGGATCGGGCGCGGTGCAGGAGTCGAATCCGAATCAGGTCATCAGCGACAAGGTGCCTCGCAACGCGCCGTGTCCGTGCGGCAGCGGTCGGAAATACAAGAAGTGCCACGGTGCCGTGGCATAGGAACGACGAAGGGGCCGGCGCTTTGCGCCGGCCCCTTCGTGTGTTCCGTGAGACGGCTTACCTGCACTGTCCGCAGGGCTGGCCGTTCACGATGACCGGTGCCTCCGCCGGCGGCGCGATCTCCGCCGGGTACGCCCCGGGGTTCTCGAGGCCCGGCTGGAAGGCCGGTGCCTGGGTGACGTAGGCACCGGGGTTCTCGAAGCCCGCGTAACCCTGTGAGTGGAGCGACGGTGCCACGTGGGAGATGCCCACGGTGAGGTCGATCGGGCGAATCGCGGGTGCCACGGCCCCTTGCTCACGAACCGCGGCGGTGGAGTTCTCGATCCGCTCCCTGTCCGTGACCGATGTCACGAACGTGGTCTGCGCGGCGCTCCTCAGCAACGTCATCCCGATCGCCGCAGCGACTGCGACGACCACGAGGACGGCCACGGGCCAGATCGGCAGCTCGATGGTTCCTCTGCGCTGGAGGGTTCCTCCCTGGGCGCTCATGGCTCCCCCTTTCGTCTCGATCCCTTCGGGATCTGGTCGATGGGATGACCGTACGGACCCCTGATCCGGTGGTCGGTGCCGGCATGCACGGAACGGAGGTGACGTTCACCACGTCGATCCGGTGTCGCGCCCGACAAGGAGGAACGCTCGGAAGCGAGTGCCGAGGGCGATCCGTCCTGGGGATCCACCCCCGGAAAGGGGGCGGCCGGCCGGGCCTTCGGCCCGGCCGGCCGCCATGAGAGGGGGGTACCTCTCTTCTGTCAGGTCACGGGAGGCACTGCGGGCAGACCTCTCCGTCGACCACGATGTGCTCGTGCGGCGCCGCGACCCCGTGCACCTGCCGGGGGGCCGGCAGCTCCGCGTCCGAGGTGTCGAACGCCGGCCAGAAGACGAGCGCGATCACCGCGATGACCACGATCATCAGTACGCTCGCGACCCGGGTCGCGTTCCATGCCATCCCGGGGCGGATCGTCTCGGCGCTCGTGCTCACGAGGTCGTCCTTTCGTCGCGGCTGCACCGAGCTTGAGCGATGGCCGCCGGCAGCGCGGTGGTCCACGGCACCTCGCGGGGGTGATGTTCGTCACGACGACGTCCGGGCGCGGGAACGCGACGGGGGAGCACTACAATCCACCGCATGAGCGATCACACCGAACGGCTCCGCAAGCTCCGTGACCGCATCGTTGCCGCCAAGGAGTTCCTTTGACGTCGACGGCAAGCGCGCGCAGCTCGGTGACCTCGAGCGACAGACATCCGATCCCGCGCTCTGGGACGACCAGTCTCGTGCACAGGAGCTGACGCAGCGCCTCTCCCGCCTGCACGATCAGGTCGACCGCTACGACCGCCTCGAGAGCTCGCTCCAGAACCTCGAAGCGATGGACGAGCTCCTCGAAGACGAGGTGGATCCGGATCTCACGAAGGAGCTCGAAGGTGGACTCGACCGTCTCGAGCGCGAGCTCGAGACGGTCGAGCTCACAGCTCTCCTCGCAGGTCCCTACGACGACCACGACGCGATCGCGACCCTGCAGGCCGGCGCCGGAGGCACCGAGTCGCAGGACTGGGCGGACATGCTGCTCCGGATGTACGCCAGGTGGGCAGAGAAGCAGGGGTTCCGCATGGAGGTCGACGAGATCCATCACGGCGAGGAAGCCGGCATCAAGTCGGCGACGTTCATGCTGCACGGGCCGAACGCCTACGGGCTGCTGTCCGCCGAGCGGGGTGTCCACCGCCTGGTCCGGATCAGCCCGTTCGACGCTCAGAAGCGGCGTCACACCTCCTTCGCCGCCCTCGACGTCATCCCCCTCCTCGAGCAGTCGGAGGAGGAGGAGGTCGAGATCCCCGAGGAGGACCTGCGCATCGACGTGTTCCGCTCCTCCGGGCCCGGTGGGCAGTCGGTGAACACGACGGATTCCGCCGTGCGGATCACGCACCTGCCGTCGGGCATCGTCGTCGCGTGCCAGAACGAGCGGTCACAGCTCCAGAACCGCGCGGTCGCCATGCGGATCCTGAAGGCGCGTCTGGCCGAGCTCGAGCGCCGGCGCCGGGAGCAGGAGATGAACGACCTGCGAGGAGAACGCAAGGCCGTGGACTTCGGATCGCAGATCCGTTCCTACGTGCTCGCTCCGTACCAGATGGTCAAGGATCACCGGACGGATGTCGAGGTGGGCGACCCCTCACGCGTCCTCGGCGGCGACATCGACCGGTTCATCGAGGGAGAGCTCAGGCGACGGGCGTCTGTGGGTGACTCCGCGTAGGGCGACGCGGAGTCCGGTGACCGGGGGCAGTGGGACCGTGAGCGGCGCGGCGCTGGAATGCGAGCGCCAGGAATGGTGCGGCGAGAAGCGCAGCCCAGACCGCGGCACCGAGGGCCAGACCGATCATCACCGAGTCGTCGTGGTAGGTGAGGACGACCTCGCGGGAACTCGAGGGGATCACCACACCCTGGAGGAAGCCGTCGACGGGGAGCGTCCGCGCGTCATGGTCGTCGACCTCCGCCCGCCAGCCGGTGTCGAAGGCACTCCGGATGGTGAGCACCCCACCGTTCATGGGCTCGAGCCGGATCCTGAGCTCGGTGGGTGACCGTCCGACGATCCGAGCGTCCCAACGGTGCGCATCGCCCGGCGTTCCGAAGACGTCGGGGTCCTCCACGATGGTGACCTGTGCCGGGTCGAAACCGGGCGTGGTGACCATCTCGAGCGCTTCCTGCACGTTCCGCGCGCGCTCGACCTGTTCCGTTCCCGTCGCCTCCGGCTGGCGGTCGGCCAACTCCCAGAGCGAATACCCGTCGGACCGTTCCACGATCCTGCCCTCGACAGGTGATTCCAGTCCCGTCGGAATCACCAGATAGCGCAGACCGAGCAGACGGACGTCCTCGACGGAGGGCACGTTGAGCACCGAGGCGTTGTAGAAGACCGAGAGCTCGTTGGTCGCCCGGATGTATCGCCAGTAACGCGGGAGCTGCGCGGGGTTGTAGCCCAGCGCGTCGGGGATCGTGAAGAGCGTGCCCCTCGTGGGCGCGAGCGCCGGCCAGTCCCACGGCGACTTCATCCACAGGTAGCCCTTCTCGAAATACGCCGCCGGTGGTGCCCAGGTCGCGTAGCGGCCGGGCTCCGCTCGCATGTGCTCGACGATCGTCGTGGGCGCGAGGTACGCGGCTTCGTCCAACGTGGGATAGCGAAGGACCTGTGGGGCGAGGCTCGGGTGTTCGCCCGTCTCCAGCCCGGTGAAGATCGTGCCGCCCTCGTACGACTGTGCGTAGACCGCGCTCCCCAGGAGCTCGAGCGCGAGCAGACCCACCACCGCAGGTGCGGAGGCCCATCGCCATCGCCGGGTGGCAAGCCCGTAGAGGAGCGGGGCGCCGGCTATCAAGATCGCGCCGACCCATGCGAACCGGACCAGGTTGCCTCCTGCGAGGAGCGGCCAGACGAGGAACGCCACCACCGCGGCGCCGAGCCACGTCCCCGCGGCACGAGGGGACAGTGGCCGTTCCACGAGGCCTTGCAAGCCCACCGCCGCGAGAACGGGCAGCGCGAGCACGGCCACGTATCGAAGGCGCCCGGGGTTGTGGAGGTACACGTCCCCGAACGGGATCTCGAGCACGAAGGCCCGGAACCAGGCGGCCGTCACGAGCAGAGGGGACGTGAGCACGTACGCGGCGAGCGCGAGGCCCCCGATCGCCAGCACGAGCGTGCGGAGCCGGCGAGCGCGGGCCGCGAGGAGGACGCACGCGAGGGCGACCGCGCCGGCGTATGCACCCGGCGTGGCGGCGAAGCCCAGCGGCCACGCCGCCCAGACGCCGTTCGCCCCGAGCGGATCGCCCACCTCGGATTGGCCGGTGTCACCGAGCACTCCGTAGCCGCCGCGCAGGCTCGACTCCCCGAGGAAGTCGACGTGTGGCACGAGGATCGGCAGCGCGGCGATCGGTAGGACGGTGAGGAACAGCGCCACTCGCCCGGCGGCCGACCGTCGTTCGGTGACCCCGGCCCGCGCATCGCTCACGGCACCGACAACCAGGTAGACGGTCGCGAACGCCGTCGCGATCACGAGGCCGTGACTCATGTGGGCCGCCGCCACCTGCATCCACGCGAAAGCACCCAGCGCGAGCCACGCGAACCGTCCGGACCATCGCTCGGACCTCCGGTAGCCCGCGGCGGCGAGGAGGAGAACGGCCGTCCATCCCAGGGCGCCCGCGAACGGCAGCGAGATCGCGATCGTGGATGTCGCCATCATCATCGCGAGGACGAGACCCCCGAGCGTTGCCGCCGCCCGCCCGAGGTCCTCTTTCCGGAGGAAGGCGTACACGCCGAGACCGGCGAGAAGTGGGTTGCACACGATGAAGATCCGAAGGGCGAGTCCCGGCGAGAACAGTGAGAAGAGCACGGTGGGAGCCGCAGACAGCCAACCGCTCTGTGGATCGGCGGCGAAGCGGTATCCGGCCATCTCGAACGGGTTCCACAGGGGGATGCGGCCGGAGGCGACGGAATCGCCGAGGAACGACCACCGGGGGAGCCAGAAGGTCAGGAGGTCGGGGTGCTGGTTGGTCAGTGCGCCGTCGACGATGAATCCGCGGAGCGCGAAGAGGACGGAGGCGAGGATGAGCAACGGTCCGAACCAGAAGGCGAAGCGCTTCGCCGCGCGCGGCGCGAGCCGGCTCGCATCCGCGGGGTCCACGCCGGCCAGCCTACGCCACGTTCACCGGTGTCGCGGAAGACCTCTGGTAGGGTGGGCCGTCCCCAACTCCAGGTCGTATTCCTCACGCCATGATCAGTATCCAACGAGTCACCAAGATCTATCGGAACGGCGTCACCGCCCTCGAAGACGTCTCGGTTGAGATCGACAAGGGGGAGTTCGTCTTCGTCGTGGGGCCATCCGGCTCCGGGAAATCCACCATGATCCGCCTCCTCCTCAAGCAGGAGGAAGCGAGCCGTGGGGATGTGTTCGTGGCGGGCAAGAACCTCTCGAAGATCACGTCGTTCAAGGTGCCTCACCTCCGCAGGAACATCGGCACTGTCTTCCAGGACTACAAACTCCTGCAAGACAAGACGGCTTTCGAGAACGTCTCGTTCGCGCTCGAGGTGATCGGCAAGCCGAAGCACGTGATCGATCAGCGGGTGCCGGAGATCCTCGAGTACGTCGGGCTCGGGGACAAGTTGAACGCCTATCCGGACGAGCTCTCCGGCGGCGAGCAGCAACGCGTGTCGATCGCCCGCGCGTGCGTGAACCGGCCGCTGGTCCTGCTGGCGGACGAGCCCACCGGGAACCTCGACCCAAACACATCGGTCGACATCATGCGGCTGCTCGACAAAGTGAACCGGATCGGCACCACGATCCTCATGGCGACCCACGACCAAGCGATCGTCGACGCGATGCGCAAGCGAGTGATCGAGCTCGACAAGGGCAAGGTCGTTCGAGATCAGTCCCGCGGGGTGTATAGCTGATGGCGCCGAGGGTCGAGTACTTCTTCCGTGAGACCGCTTCCGGCCTGCGACGGAACGGGGTCGTGGCGTTCGCAGCGATGTCGACCGCCTTCATCGCGCTGTTCCTGTTCGGTCTCTCGTTGCTGATCGCCCGGGAGTTCGAGCTGGTGACCCGGGTGCTGACGGGCAATGTGGAGGTGCAGGTCTATCTCACGGATCCCGTGAACAGCGGCACCGTCGGCCGGTTGACGGACAAGCTGCAGCAGGTCCCGGCTGTCGCCCACGTCGACTACTGGAACAAGGAGAAGTCGTGCGAGGAGTTCGCCAGGCTCTTCGAAGGCCAGGACGTGTTCCTCGAGCAGGTCGACTGCATGGAGGTCATCCCCACCTCTCTCCGAGTGAAGCTCTCCGCGGTCACGAACTTCGAGCAGATCACGGCGGCGCTCGGCTGCACCGTGGCGGTCGAGCCCGATGGGGATCAACATCAGGAATGCACGGAGCCGGGGGTTCGGGCCGTCGCCGACTACCAGAAGCTGCTGGATCGGCTCGACGCCCTCACGAGGGTGCTCTCGCTCGGAGTCTTCGGGATCGCCGTCATCATGCTCGTCTCGGCGATCGGACTCGTGGCCAACACCTTGCGGATGGGGATGTTCGCGCGCCGGAAGGAGATCGGCATCATGCGCCTCGTCGGTGCGACGAACTGGCGCATCCGGGTGCCGTTCCTCATCGAGGGGATGGTGGAGGCCCTGCTGGGCGCTGCCTCCGCCATCGCCGGCCTGTTCCTCGTCAAGGTCTTCGTCGTGGACCGCCTTCGCGGGACGGCACCGTGGCTCCCGCTCATCAAGAACTCCGACGTCGTCGCCGTGGTGCCGTGGATCTTGATGGCCGCCGTCCTCGTCGCCGTTGTTGCCGGCACGATCGGCATGCGGCGCTTCCTCGACGTCTGAGGCCGGGGCTGCCCGATGGCCCGGAAGGACCGCGAAGGCGAGAAGACCGTCGCCTCCAACCGGAAGGCGCGCCACGACTACGCGATCCTCGAGACATTCGAGGCCGGCGTCGCGCTGACGGGTGACGAGGTGAAGTCTCTCCGCGGCGGACGGGCGTCGCTCGCGGAGGCGTTCGCCCGCGTGCGCGACGGCGAGGTCTGGCTGGAGGGCATGCACATCCCTCCGTACGAGCAGGGCGACAAGAAGTCGCACCTGCCGCTCAGACCTCGGAAGCTGCTGCTGCACCGGCAAGAGATCTCGAAGCTCACGGACGCGCAGCAGCAGGACCGGCTCGCGCTCGTCCCGCTGCGGGTGTACTTCACCCACGGCCTCGCCAAGGTCGAGCTCGCACTCGCCCGAGGCCGCCGGGCTCACGAGAAGCGCCAGGCGATCGCGGAACGGGAGCACGAGCGTGAGATGCGGCAGGAGCTCGGCCGGCGCCGTTGATGTGTCGTACCGTCAGGAGATGTCTCCGACCCCACCCGACGCGGGCGAGCTGGATGCCGTCGTCGCGTTCGTGGCGGATGAGGCTCGGAAGTACCTCGACGGGGTCGAGGACCGTCCCGTCCGTGATCCCCGGGCCGAGGACGCCGCGGCCTCCTTTGCGGGGTCGCTTCCCGAGGACGGGATCGGCGCGATCGCGGCTCTGCAGGAGTTGATCGACGGGAGTGACGGATTGGTGCACTCCGCGGGGCCGAAGTTCTTCCACTTCGTCAACGGGGGGACGACACCGGCGGCGCTCGGCGCCGACTGGCTGACGTCCACGTGGGACCAGAACCCCGGTGCGTGGGTGGCCACGCCGCTCGGTGGCCATCTGGAATCGGTCGCGCTCGGCTGGTTGAAGGAGCTGTTCGGGTTGCCGCAGTCCTGGGGTGGGATCCTCACGACGGGCGCGACCATGGCGAACTTCACCGCACTCGCCTGTGCCCGGCGGTGGTGGGGCCTTCGACACGGAGTCGACGTCGACGTCGAGGGCCTCGGCGGCCTGCCGCGGATGCCCGTCTTCGGTTCCGGCTACGTGCACCCGAGTGACACGAAGGCGCTCGCCATGCTCGGACTCGGACGGGGTGCCGTCCGCAAGCTCACGGCGGACGGGGTCGGGCGGCTCGACCTCGCGGCTCTCGAGCGCGAGCTCGAGGCCCTCGGCGACGCGCCCGCCGTCGTGATCGCGAGTGCCGGAGAGGTGAACGCGGGTGACTTCGACCCACTGGTCGAGATGGCCGACCTCGCCGAGCGACACGGAGCCTGGCTCCACGTGGACGGAGCGTTCGGGCTCTTCGCCGCCCTCTCGGACCGCTCGCGACACCTCGTCGAGGGAGTGGAACGCGCGGACTCGGTGATCGCCGACGGCCACAAGTGGCTGAACGTCCCCTACGACTGTGGCTTCGCGTTCGTGAAGGACGCCGCGCTGCAAGCACCCATCTTCACGTCGGGCGCCGCCTACCTCCCCGATCCTCTCGGGTCGAAGCCGACCTGGGGCTTCCTGGGACCCGAGATGTCGCGACGCGCGAGGGCGTTCACCGTGTGGGCGACCCTCCGCGCCTACGGACGGAGCGGCTACAGGTCGATCGTCGAGAAGCACCTCGATCTGGCGCAACACCTCGCTCGGAGGGTCGACGAGGAGCCGGATCTCGAGCGCCTCGCAGACGTGAGCCTGAATATCGTCTGCTTCCGCTACCGTCCGCCCGGCTACGCTGAGGGTCGCCTCGACGAGCTCAATCGCCGGATCGGGGAGGAAGCGATCCTCGACGGGAGGGTCTTCTTCGGCATGACGGAGTACGACGGGAACGTCGCGTTCCGACCCGCGGCGGTCAACTGGCGGAACAGGTCCGAGGATATGGATCTGATCGTCGACGTCGTGCGGGAGCTGGGGGAGCGATCCCGATGACCCGTATACTTGCCGTGACAACTGCATATGGGGGTGTACTGGCTTCGAGCAGGGCGGTATACGCCTGGGAGAAGCGGGCCGAGATCTCCGGAGTCTCGTAAAACGCCGGAATCAACACAAGCGCCAACGATGAGTACGCGCTCGCTGCCTAGCCAATAGGTAGCTGTTCTTCCGGGAGGGCCTGCGGCCCGGAAAGGACATCGCAAGCAGGCCTCACCGAGGAGGTTCCGTCCGGGGGCCTCCAAGGGACATCTCACCCGGGCTGGCTGAGGGCCCCTCCGCCGGTGGGAGGCCCGACGCGAGATCTACCCACCGGATGCGCCCGGAGAAGAACCAGACGGTCGCCCTGTCACGCGGGTTCGATTCCCGCCACCTCCACGTTCCGCAACGCTCACGAAGGCCTCCCCTCCCGGGAGGCCTTCGTTCGTTAGGCTCGGGTCATCGCAGATGGCGCGAGGAGTCGTGATGGTCGCCTGGGTCGGAGATATCGAACACCTGACGCTCGAGAACGAGACCTTCCGCACCGTGCTCTTCACAGGAGCGCACAGCCAGCTCACGGTGATGCGTCTCGCTCCCGGCGAGGACATCGGCAAGGAGGTCCACCCCGATCGGGACCAGTTCATCCGCATCGAAGAGGGACAGGCGCGGGTGGAGTTCGGACGGGACGAAGACGGGGTCGACGAGGCGCACGACCTCTCCGACGACTGGGCCGTCGTGATCCCCGCCGGCACGTGGCACAACGTCATCAACACGGGGACCGGCGAGCTCAAGCTCTATTCGCTGTACGCGCCGCCGGAGCATCCTGCCGGCACCGTCCATCGCACGAAGGCGGACGCCGAGGCGGCCGAGCACGCCGGGTGAGCTCGGGCGAACCTCGTTCGATCTCGCTTCAGCGGGCGCGGCGGGTGGCCGTCGCCGCACAACTGCTGTCGGCGCCGCGCCCGCGTTCGATCCTCGAAGTCATGGAGGGCCTGGGGAGCGTGCAGATGGATCCCACCCGACGGGTCGCGCGGACGGAGCACCTCGTCTTCTGGTCTCGACTCGGGCGGAGGTTCCTGGTCGCCGAGCTGGAACGACTCCTCTGGCGGGATCGGTCGCTGTTCGAGTACCAGGCGTTCATCTTGCCGACGTCGCAGTATCCGGTGCACCGGCAGACGATGCGGCGATACCCGAGCGGGAGTGGCGGCCGGCGCGAGTACGTGCGGCGCTACCTCCGAGAGAACCAGGCGTTCCGCCGGTACATCCTGGGCAGGTTGCGTGCCGAAGGACCCCTCCAGACCCGAGCGTTCGAGGATCGCTCCGCCGTCGGTTGGCGGACCGGCGGGTGGAACGACGACGGGAGGAACACGTCGATGATGCTCGAGGTGCTATGGGCCAAGGGCGAGGTGATGATCGCGGGTCGCGCCGGACAGGAGCGTGTGTGGGATCTGGCCGCGCGGCGCCTGCCTCTCGACGACACTCGGCTGGCGCCGGGCGAGGAAGCCCGCCGGTTGCTGGAGACGCAGCTCCGCGCCCTCGGCATCGCCAGGCTCCCGGGATTCGGGAAGACCTTCGAGGGCAATCGCCCGCCCGGGTGGGAGCGCGCGCTGGCCGGGCTCGAGCGGGAAGGGCGTGTGGTCAGGGTGCGCGTCGAAGGGCTCCCGGGGGAGCGATGGGCGCACGCAGATGTGCTGGACCGGTCGTTCCGGCCGAGGACCGTGCTTCTTTCGCCGTTCGATCGCTTGATCCACGATCGGGTTCGGGCGGAAGAGCTTTTCGACTTCCGCTTCCGATTGGAGATCTACGTCCCGAAGGCGAAGCGCGAATTCGGATACTTCGTGATGCCGATCCTGCACGGCGAAAGGATCGTCGGGCGGCTCGACCCGCACTTCGACCGGACGGCGAACGTCCTCAGGATCGACGGGGTGTACGCGGAACCGGACGCGCCGGCGTCAGCGTGGCCCGCGATCCGGAAGCAGATCGACGAGCTGGGCGCCTGGCTCGGCGCCGAAGGAGTCGTCCTTCCCCAACTGCCGTCGGTCTGGCGCTAGGGCGGGAGCTCGATCTCTTCGCCGTTCCGGATCGCTCCGAGGATGGTCGCGGATCCGACGACCACAGGCATCGAGACTCCGTAGAGCTCCGCCGCGACGAGCGCACCGATCACGATGATGTCGTCGGGTTCGCCCAGGACGATCCCTGCCGGCGCGGTGCCGGCCCGGATCGCCTCGGCGAGCACGGTCGCGCTGGATGAGGAGCCGCGTCCCGAGGGCATGACGAGGACCATCCCCGTCACGACCGAGCCCCGCTGGGGGTGGTTGGCTTCGACGATCTCGCCGGTGGCGGGATCCAGCCCGCCCCAGAGGCTGAGCGGCTCGTCGAGCACGAGTGCCGGACCCGTCGCGTGACCCTCGACGAGCATCCGACCCTCCATCAGCTGCCCCAGATCGACTCGTCGCGGACCACGCGGCCGGCGGCGGCCGACCGGACGCACTCCTCGACGCTGCCGATGGCCACTTCGTAGCCGAGGTTGCTCGGTGCGTACCACGCCCACTTCCCGGAATCGGTCATCACAGGACCGGCGACATCGTGCATCACCGGCGTGATGTACGTGCATGTGTCGGTCACGACGGTGACGCCGGCGTCGGCGAGTTCGTCTGCGATCGAGCCGACGCCGGCGAGTTGAGCCCGGCCGGTGTTGATGTAGAAGGGGACGCGCGGCCGGTCGCCCCCCACCAGGTCGGCGAGCCTTCGCAGCTCCGCCTCGGAGGCGTGCGGGGTCCCGACACTGACGGCGCCGATCTGCGCGCCGCCCGGAACCCTCGCCAGCTGGTCCCGCGCGGCGCGGAGATCGGCGAGCGTGACCCCCTCCTCGCGGGCTCCGTCCCCGGCCACGGCCTCCCACGACGGCGCCTCCTGCGTCACGCCGATCGCGTGGAACAGGGCGACCGCGCCCGAGCTCGCCGCTGCCGCGCCTACCGCCTTGAGGCGATCCTCCGATGAGCCCGGCGGAAGGCCTTCGATCGCCGCCACGCCGTTGCCGGCCCGGAGGCCGAGCAGATGCCCGAGCACCGGGTACAGGAGATCGTGGTCGAGGAGCGCCTCCGGGATGCCGCCCAGACGGAGCAGGAGCGTCGCGCGCCGGCCCTCGTCGGTGTGCAACCCGGTATCTGGAATCCGACCCGTGACCGCCGCGCAGATGTCGATGAAGTCGCCGTAGCGGTTCGTCCTCGCGCCCAGGACCGAGTTGGCGAACACGATCGCGTTCGACTCCGCCCACGCCACGTGCTCGCCGAACCCAGGGCGGCCCGGAAGCTGATACGGGGCGCACGTCCAGGTCGGTCGGCAGCCCATCCGCACGTACGCGTCCATGAGTCGCCTCGCTCGGTCGCGGGTGTCGTCATCGAGATGTACGAGCTCCGGATGGAGGAGGTCGAGTGAGCTCACGTTCAAGGTCGCGGGGACGGACACGGTCGCCGCGCCGACCAGGAGGCGTTCGGCGAAGTCCAGGCCGGCCTGCCCGTGGTAGAGGCAGGAATCGATATGCGCCCCCGTCACGTCCCGCAAGCGCGGCGCCCGCGCTACCTCGGCCATCTTCACGACGAGCCGCATCGCGAGCGCCGCGCCCTCGCCGCGGCTCCCATCCAGCATCGCCCGGTCGCCCGGCTCGAGGTCCGGCTCCATCAGGCGATGCGCACAGGGATGCCGGAGGGATCCCCCTCCGGATAGATGCCGGGGCCGAGATCGGCGTCCAGATCGCGACCTGCCAATGTGTCGAGGAACGACGTCGCGAACACCGCCGCGAACTGCTGTCGGTCCAGCAGCTCCTGCTCGATCGCGTCCCGTGGCACGTACGGCCCGATGTTCTGCCGGTACGGATAGTCCCTGAGGAACGAGGCCACGTCCTCGCGCGTCGCGCCGGCGTCCCACAACACGTCCGCGTGCAGGTAGACCTCGGACGGCACGACGTTCTGGACCAGGCCGAACACGCCGCCGCCGAACTCGCGCTCGAGGTCGTCCCAGAGCTGGATGGGATCGAGACGGACGCCACCCGACGCGTCGGGAAGCGGGCACTGGCCATGATCGGCCGTCACGATGAGCACGTATCGGCCCGGATAGAGGGTGTCGAGCTGCGTCACGAGCCGTCCGAGCTGCTCGTCGACGTCGCGGAGCGCATCCCCCGTCATCGGATCGAACATCCCGAAGACGTGGCCGGTGTAGTCCGGCGCCTTGTAGTTGATGAAGAGCAGCCCGGGATCCTCGGACGAGCCGACCGGCTCGTTCGTGAGGGTCGCCTCGATCACGTCCCCCTCGTACCGGATCACCGGCGTGCTGCAGCAGTGGAGGTTCCTCGGCTTGATGGGGTCGAACGCGGGGTTGCGATCGGGGTTCGGCGTGTAGGAATCGCGATACCCGGCGAAGGTGTCCAGGGACGGCATGCCGTTCGGCAGCCGGTAGAGCTCCTCGTCCTGGCTCCGCCAGTCCTGTGTGTCTGCCAGTTCGTCCCAGTAGATCGCGACGGGGCGCTCATCATCGCGACGGGAACGCCCTCCGTATCCCAGCATCCCCAGATGCCAGATCTGGTACCCGAGCTCGCCCACCCATGCTCGGTTGTCGGTGGCGTCGCTCCACAGGTCCGCGAGCGTCGGGACGAGGATGTCACCGGGCTCCGCGTGCCCGAGCTCCCCGTAGGCTTTCCTGACCTTCGTCGCGTCGCGGAGATTGTGTCCCGTGATGCCGTGGGTCCGGGGGAAGGCGCCGGTCCCGATCGTGGCGTGCGCCGACGCCGTGACGGCCGGGAACGAACCGTGGATCGCGTTGCGGAAGTTCGCACCTTGCGTCATGAGGCGCTTCAGGTTGGGCCACGCATCGGGGAACTCCTGGAGGACGTTCCATCCGCCGCCGTCGATCACGAACGTCACCACCACTTCGGGCCGGTCCGCCGCCCGCGCGATCCCCGGCAACGCGCGACCCTCGCGGCCGAGGTCCAGGAAGTCGTCGAAGCCGATCAGCTCGGCGATCGTCGGGGCGACGTCGGCGAGGGACACACGCTCCTCCGAGTCGGAGGTCTGGACGCCGGCACCGTAGACCACGAGAGGGATCCGTTCGAGGTACATCCAGACGCTCGCGTGGCTCGTTCGGGGATCTCCCGGCACCAACGAGCGCGACTCCTGCGGATAGTTCGCGCTGTTGTACGGAGCGACCAGGAGCTGCAGGTCGCCGCTCCGGTCGGGGTGGTAGGCCCGCGCGACCAGCTCCATGTACTCGGCGCCGAGCTCCCTCGCCATCGTCTCCTGGATCGGTCGTGGATCGGGGCGCGTGACACGGCGGATCGTCCGGCCCACGGCGGCCCCGCCCGTCGCGGCGGCGGCCCCCAGCACCGCGGCGAGCGCCAGCAGCCGCCGCCGCGACGGGTCCGTGGGGGCGTTCATCCGATCCACCGACCAGGTCGCCAGGAGGGCGACGATCAGGCACACGACCCCCGTGATCACTGCGAGCAGGGCGCTTCCCGCCAGGGCGACGGCGAATGCGACGAGTCCGCCCACCAGCACGAGCGCGATCACGATCGAGGTTCGACGGGACGTCACGGACCCAGTTTCTCGCACGTGGGAGGGAGACGAGCTAGGAGCGCTTGCGGTCGAGGTCGAGGAAGGGCATCGGGATCACCGTGGCCCCCACCTTCCCGCGCTCGCCCTCCACGGTCCACTCGACCGAGAGTCGCGTGCCCAGCGTCGTGAGCCCCTTGTCCACCGAGCCGAAGCCGACCATCTTCTTGATCGTCGGCCCCCAGCCCACGGACGTCGCCCTCCCGACCCTCACTCCTTGCCGGTAGACGGGGACCGGGGCGCGTTGCACCAGAGGCGAGATCTGCGGTGCCAGCCCGTGACGCGCGTACATCGCCTCGATCGCGAGCCAGTCCAGCTCCAGGCCCACCAGCCTCCGCTCGGGTCCGCCGGCGTCGCGCTCGGCGAGCAGTGCACGTTTCCCCGTGAACTCGGCAGCCTTGTCGAACTTCACCAGACGCCCGAGCCCGATCTCGAACGGGGAGTACTTGAGCTCCGGGGCGAACGCATGTCGCGCGCTCGTGTACTCCGCCTCGATCAGGATCAGGCTCGCCTCGAGGCGGCAGATGTCCAGAGCCTGGATGCCGGCCGGCCGGATGCCGTAGTCGGCACCGACCTCGAACAGCCTGTCCCAGACAGCGAGGGCTCCCCCGACCGGGATCCAGAGCTCGTAGCCGAGATCACCCGTGTAGCCCGTCCGCGTGACGTCGACGTCGATGCCCTGGATCGTCGTCGGTCGACGCCGGAAGTAGCGGAGGTCGAACCAATCCTGAGCGGTTGCCTTCTCCAGCACATGGCGGGACAGCCGCCCCTGGAGCGCCAGTCCGGCCGTCGCCTGGGAGATGTCATCGATCCGCACGTCGAGCCCCGTCGCGTTCATGGCGAACCAGCGGTACGAGGGATCGGCCGCGGTCACCCGGAAACGGTCCTGTGCCAGGCGGGTCACCGTACCGTCGTCGATGACCTTGCCCTCCTCGTCGCACCACGGCGTGTAGATCACCTGGTCGAGCGCGACCTGCGAGATGTCCCGGGTCACGACGCGGTCGAGGAGCGTGGCCGCGTCTGCGCCGCTCACCTCGTACTTGTAGAGCGGAGTGACATCGATCACGGCCGCAGCCTCGCGGATCGCGTTGTACTCGATGTCCACGAAGTCCGCGAAGACGGCGGCGGCGTGGTAGCCGGACCAATCGCCCCATGAGAGCTTCGTGTTCATCTCGCGCTGGCGTTCGAAGAACGCGGTACCGACACTCATCGAGCCAAGCGTATCGTCGGCGGGTCTTCGGGGATGGGGCGACGCCCTGACTACAGGTCAAGTGCGTGTGAGCTGTGGTCACAGGCCCCGGCTAGCATCGGCGACCTGCGCCGGCAGGCGTTCGGATAGCCTTCTTCGCAGCAGGATCCCAGCCGAGAGGAAAGCGAGCGATGCCAGAACGCTATGACGCGGTCGTGATCGGGGGAGGTCATAACGGCCTCGTGACCGCGGCGTACCTGGCGAAGGCCGGCAAGAAGGTGCTCGTCCTCGAGCGCCGGCACGTGTTGGGCGGGGCGGCGGTCTCCGAGGAGATCGTGCCCGGGTACCGCTTCAGCGTCTTCTCCTACGTCGTCTCCCTGCTTCGACCCGAGATCATCCGCGAGCTCGAGCTTCCGAAGTACGGCCTCGAGATCCTGCCCCTCGACGGGACGATCACGCCGCTCGACGACGACTACCTCTGGCGCGTGAACGATCACGGGCGCACCGTCCGCGAGCTCAGGCGCTGGTCCCTGAACGACGCCGAGGCCTACGAGGAGTACGGGCCGCTCATGGCCGAGATGGCGCGATTCATCAAGCCGATCCTGTCGATCGTGCCGCCCGATCCCGGGAAGGTGTCGGTCAGGGACTGGCTGCCGCTGACACCGCTCGCGAAAACCTTCAAGGACCTGCCGAGACGCCTGCAGACCACGTTCATCCAGCTGATGACGATGTCCGCGGCCGACTTCCTCGACCAGTGGTTCGAGACGGAGCCGCTCAAAGCCACGATGAGCGCGTCGGGGATCATCGGGACGTTCCAGGGCCCGCGCTCACCGGGCACCGCCTACGTCCTGCTCCATCACTACATGGGGGAGATCGACGGCGCCTTCCGCGCGTGGGGCGTGCCGCGCGGCGGAACCGGCACCATCTCCGAGGCGATCGGCAGCGCGGCGCTCGCCCACGGTGCCGAGATCCGGCTCGAGGCGCCGGTGGCGCGGATCGACGTGCACGGCGATCGCGCCACCGGCGTGACCCTCGACACGGGCGAGCAGATCGAAGCGGGGATCGTCCTCTCGTCGCTTGATTCGCGCTGGACGTTCATCAAGCTCTTGGAGGACGGAGTTCTCGATCCCGCGTTCAAGGAAGAAGTCCTGCGCTACAAGTACCGGGGTTCGAGCGGCAAGGTGAACCTCGCGCTCGACGGGCTCCCCGAGCTCGCCTGCAAGCCGGGCACGGGGGAGTGGCTCCGGGGAGCGATCTCGTTCTCGCCGTCGCTCGACTACATGGAGCGCGCGTACGACGACGCGAAGTACGGCCGTCCCTCGCGGCGTCCCTACATCGACATGATCATGCCGACGCTTCTGGATCCCACCATGGCGCCGCCCGGAGGCCACGTCATGAGCTGCTTCGTGCAGTACGCGCCGTACCGGCTCGCCGGGAACGCCGTCTGGGACGACGCGGCTCGGGAGGCGTTCGGCCAGACCGTGATCGAGACGATCGAGGAGCGGATGCCCACGATCCGCAAGCACATCGTGGGTTCGCAGTTCATCACCCCGAAGGACATCGAGGATGTCACGGGCCTGACCGAGGGGAACATCTTCCAGGGGGAGCTCTCGCTCGAGCAGCTGTTCTTCAACCGTCCCGTCCCCGGCTGGTCGCGCTACCGGACGCCGATCCGCGACCTGTGGATGTGCGGATCGGCGACGCACCCCGGTGGGGGCATCATGGGCGCCCCCGGGCGTATCGCGGCGCTCGAGGTCTTGAAAGGGCGGAACCGCACCCGGAGGGTCGCGTAGCGATGGGGGCGCGCTCCGACGTCGTCGTGATCGGTGCTGGTCACAACGGGCTGGTCGCGGCGGCATCCATGGCGAAGGACGGCCGCCGGGTCACCGTCCTCGAGCGTTCTCCCGAGGTGGGCGGGATCCTCCGCGGCGCCGAGATCGCGCCCGGGTTCACCGCACCCGGGATCGCGCACACGATCGGGCGTTTGCGCCGCTCGGTCGTCGAGGACCTCGAGCTCGCCGACCACGGGTTGGAGCTGCTCACCCCGGCCGCTCGGCTGTTCGCGCCGCAGCCCGACGGGTCGTCGGTCACCTTCTGGGGCGACGTCGGCCGGACGGCGGAGGAGCTCCGGGAGCGGAACCCGCGAGACGCGGACGCGTTCGTCTCCTTCGATCGGAAGGTGCGAGCGGTCGCGTCGTTCCTCGCCTACGTCAACGTGGCGACGCCGCCCGACATCAGCGCGCCGACGATCGCCGACGCGATCTCGGGGCTCAAGGTCGGCTGGGCGTTCCGAGGGCTCGGCGCGAAGATCGGTCGCGAGGCGATCCGCGCGATGCCGATGGCGGTCGCCGATCTCGTCCAGGAGGTGTTCGAGGACGAGGCGATCCGAGGACCGCTCTCGACCCGTGGGGTGCTCTTCACGGCGTGCGGTCCGTGGTCGGCCGGCACGGCGGCGGTGTTCCTGAACGACTCCGCGGGCAACGACGGCGGAGCCGCAGGCACCGCCGTCTTCGCCCGCGGCGGTACGCAAGCGCTCGCGGCCGCGCTCGCGTCGGCCGCGGGCGCGGCCGGCGCCGAGATCCGGACGGGTGCGGAGGTGACCGGGATCCGTTCTCGAGATAGGCGTGTGCTGGGCGTCACGCTCGCCGACGGGACGGAGATCGACGCCGGTCTCGTGGTCTCCGCCGCGGATCCGAAGCGGGCCCTTGCCCTGTGCGATCCGGTGGAGCTCGGGCCCACGATGATCTGGCGGGCGAGCAACATCCGCCAGCCCGGCGCGACGGCGAAGGTCGATCTCGCCCTCTCCGGCTTGCCGGCCTTCCACGAGGACCCCGAGCGGCTGCGTGGGCGCATCGTCATCGGACCGTCGACCGACTACGTCGAGAAGGCGTCCGACGCGCAGAAGTACGGCCATCTCGCGGAGGAGCCCTGGATCGAGGCGACGATCCCCTCACTCATGGATCCCTCCCTCGCGCCCGAGGGGCGTCACGTGATGAGCGCCCTCGTCCAGGCCGCGCCCCGCGACCTGCGAGAGGGGGATTGGGCGAGCGAGCGGGAACGCCTCGGTGACGTCACCGTGAAGACCCTCGAACGGTTCGCGCCGGGTCTCGGCGAACTGGTTGAAGCGCGCCGGGTCGTCACCCCGGAGGACCTCGAGACCGACTACGGACTCACCGGTGGGCACGTGCAGCACGCCGAGCCCGGCCTCGATCAGTTCTTCGCGTGGCGTCCGCTGAACGGCGAGGCACGCTATCGCTTCGTGCTGGACGGTCTGTACCTCGCCGGCTCGGGCGCACACCCGGGGGGTGGCATCACGGGCGGCCCGGGAGCGAACGCCGCGCGGCAGATCCGCAAGGACGCCGGCCGCGGCTGAGACCACCGCGACATCGGACAACGTGCGCTACATCGCGGTCGGCGGTCCGAACCAGGTGGTGAGCGCTTCCGCGAGCCCGGGCCGGGTGTGGTCCTCTCCCACCCAGGCCACATGTCCGTCGGGCCGGATCAGCACGGCGGTGGGAGCGGTGACCGCGCCGATCGCCGGAAGCTCCCACGCACCGTCGTATCCGGCATCGATCAGCTGAACGCGATCCGCCCATGGAGTGACGTCGAAGGCGCCGGGCTCACCGAGGTTGAGGAGCACCGGCCGCGCAGTGTGCAGCAGGGTGAAGACGCGCAGGAGGCCGTCGGCGGAGACCAGGTCGAGATCGGGCATGCGTCGTCCGAGTAGCGGGTGGCCCTCGCCCAGGTCGTAGTGGATGTCCAGACCGGACATCCTCGCGGCGAAGCGGGTACGAGGCTCGTCCATGCGCAGCAGCTCGAACACGGTGTCGCGCACCGCCTCGATGCGATCGTCGGGGCGCATGAGCGTGACCTGCGCCATCGTGTCGCGCAGCACGCGGGCGGCGACCGGGTGGCGCTCGGCATGGTAGGTGTCCAGCAGGCTTTCCGGCGCGGTCCGGTGAACCACCTGGGCCAGCTTCCATCCCAGGTTCACCGCATCCTGCACACCGGTGTTGAGTCCCTGCCCACCGACCGGGGAATGCACGTGCGCCGCGTCGCCGGCCAGCAGGACCCGTCCCTCGCGGTAGGCCGCGGCCTGCCGAGTCGTGTCGGTGAACCTGGAGATGAAGGTGGGACTGTGGATCCCGTAGTCGGTCCCGTAGACGGCGATGAGGCCCTCGCTGAGATCGCGCAGGGTGGGCTCGCTCGTGCCGACCTGCGACTCGGTCAGCATGACCCCGACCGTCCCCCCTTTCTTGTAGACGACCTCGCCGTCCTTGATCTCGTACTCGACCTTGCCCAGGGCATGCATGCCCGAGGGAGTGCGGCGGATACCCAATTCCGGCTCCTCGGCCATCTCGGCCTCGGCGATCAGGCTGCTCGTGGTCGGATCCCACCCGGGGAACTCGATGCCGGCTGCTTTCCTGATCAGGCTGCGTCCGCCGTCGCACCCGACGAGATACTGCGCCCGTCGCGACCGACCGTCCGACAGCTCGACGTCGACGCCGGTTTCCTCCTGAGCGAAACCGGTGACCTCGATGCCGTAGGCGATCGGCACCGCCAGCTCGCCGACCCACCCGGCCAGGATGCGCTCGATGTGGTTCTGCCACAGCCCGAGCCCGTAGGGATGCCGGGTGGGGAAGCCGCTGATGTCGAACTGGGTCCCGGCGAACCCCGCGACCTGAGCCACCTGTCCCTCCGAGAGGAACCGATCGGCGATGCCGCGCTGGTCGAGGACCTCGATGGTGCGTGCGTGCAGGCCGCCTGCACGCGTGCCGGGGAGGTCCTGGCTCGCGCGCCGCTCGACGATGGCGACGTCGATCCCGGCCAACGCCAGCTCGCCCGCCAGCGTCAGCCCCGTCGGACCGCCTCCGGCGATCACCACCGCATGCTCGGTCACAGTCGCACTCCGGCCGGCATCACGTCGACATGCGTCGTGAACACCACACGCATCTCGGGACTCCCCTCCGTGGGTTCTGGCCTCGGCCGGCGATCATCCAGCAGCAGCACCGACTTGAGAGACACACCCTAGCTCCGTCCAGTTTCTGTTCGGAAGGTGGCCCGGAGCCGCTTGGACGCGGCGCCGGGGTTCCACCCGTATGGCACACTGCGCGCCATGTCCGAGGATCGCCCCTTCCGGATCCCCGAGAGCACCCTGTACGCGGCGGAGGCCGGGGAGTTCGACGAGTTCGGACCGAACGACCTGCCTTCGTACGCGGATCGGCGCGGCACGTTCTACAAGGTGCCGTGGGCGGTGGACGAGGATGCGATCCGCGAGGTCGGCGCAGACGTCGCGATCGTGGGAGCCCCGTACGACGAGGGAGTCTCCTCCCGCCCTGGGGCGCGGTTCGGACCCATGGCGATCCGAGGGGCTCACGTCACCAGTGGCAGTCCATGGTCCTGGTCGATCCAAACTGGGGTGCGACCGTTCGACGTCCTGACGGTGGTGGACGCGGGCGACGCGCCGGTGGTCCCGGGCCGGCCGGAGCGGAGCCTGCGCGTGATCCACGAGAAGGTCCGGCGCGTCGCCCGCGCCGGCGCGATCCCGATCGTGCTCGGTGGGGATCACTCGATCACGTATCCGTCGGCAGCGGCCGTGGCCCGGGTTCATGACCCGGCGACGATCGGCATCGTGCACTTCGACGCGCACGCCGACACGGGGATGGACCAGTGGGGCTCGCTGATCGGACACGGGCAGCCGATGCGGCGCTTGATCGACGAAGGCTGGGTCGCGGGGCCGAACTTCGTCCAGGTGGGGCTCCGCGGGTACTGGCCCGATGCCGAGACGTTCGACTGGATGCGAGACCAGGGCTTCCGCTGGCATACGCAGGTCGAGTTGGAAGAGCGCGGGGTCGAGGCCGTGATCGACGAGGCGATCGCCCAGGCCCTGGATGGACCGGATCTCGTCTACCTGTCCGTCGACATCGATGTCGTGGATCCGGGGATGGCCCCGGGCACGGGTACGCCCGAGTCGGGAGGGATGCTGGGTCGCGAGCTGCTCCGAGCGGTGCGTCGCATCGTCGGGTCGGTGGACCTCGCGGGGATGGATGTCGTGGAGGTCTCGCCGCCCTACGACCACGCCGAGATCACCGCGATGCTCGCGACCAACGTCGTCATGGAGGCGATCAGCGCTCTCGCGCTCCGACGGGGCTGAACGCGCCTCGCGCGGTACCCTCCCGCTCATGTGTCGAAGCATCAAGCGATTGCGGGAACCACACGGACAAGGGCATGCCACGGATGAGGAGATCCGCGAGGCCGCACGTCAGTTCGTTCGCAAGGTGAGCGGGTTCGGAACGCCCTCGGCGCGACACGTCGAGGCGTTCGACCTGGCTGTCGACGAGGTCACGGACTCGTCCCGGCGGCTCCTCGAGACGATCGACGCCACCCTGCGGGGCACCGCGTGACCGGATACGCCCTCGACCCCTCGCCCGAGGAGATGCGGGCGATGGGTGAGGCCGCCGTCGATTACGTGATCGGCTTCATCCATGGCCTGTCCGATGCGCCCGCCCAGAACGTCGACGGGGCGCTCCAGGAGGCGCTGAAGCTGAAGGCGTCGCCGCCCGAGGAAGGCGGCTCGTTCGAGGACGTCTTCGCCCAGTTCCGCGACGCGGCCGCCCGGGCCTACGAGACGTGCGGTCCGGGCTACCTGCCGTACATCCCGGGTGGTGGCCTCTACGCCTCGGCTCTCGGCCAGTTCCTCGCGATGTCGGTCAACCGCTTCCCCAACCTTTGGGAGGTTGCGCCCGGATTGGCCCAGATCGAGCAGAACGTGATCCGGTGGCTCTGCGACCTGTTCGGCTTCCCCGAAGAAGCCCGCGGGATCCTCACGACCGGCGGATCGATCGCGAATCTGTCTGCGGTGGTGACCGCCCGCCACATGAAGCTCGGCGAGGACTTCGCCGACGGGACCTATTACGTGAGCGAGCAGGCCCACGCCTCGGTGCCGAAGGCCGCGGCGATCGCCGGGCTCCCGCGACGCGCGATGCGGCTGGTGCCGGTGGACGCCGAACTCCGTATGGACGCGGAGGCGCTGAAGTCGATGGTGGCCGAGGATCGCGCGGCTGGCCGCCGCCCGTTCCTCGTCGTCCCGGCCGCCGGGACCACCAACACCGGTGCGATCGATCCTATGGATGCGGTGGCCGACATCGCCGAGGCCGAGGGCCTCTGGATGCACGTGGATGCCGCCTACGGCGGCTTCTTCCACCTCACCGGTCGTGGCCGGGAGCGGTTCGGCGGGATCGAGCGAGCCGATTCGATCACGTTGGATCCGCACAAGGGGATGTTCCTTCCGTACGGGACCGGGTCCCTCGTGGTCCGGGACGGCGCCGCGCTACGCGACGCCCACTACGTGGGTGCGGAGTACCTCCAGGACCGCGCGCCCGAGGCAGAGCTGCCCAATTGGAACGAGTATTCACCGGAGCTGTCGCGAGACCATCGAGGTTTCCGCGTGTGGCTCCCGTTGATGCTCCACGGCGTGAACGCGTTCCGGGAAGCGTTGGACGAGAAGCTCGACCTCGCGGAGCACCTGAACGCCGCGCTCTCGCAGATGCCGGAGATCGAGCTGCCCTGGTCGCCGCAGCTCTCCGTCGTGCCGTTCCGTCTGGCGGGAGCGAGCGATGACGAGAACCGTGCGTTCCTGGCGCGGATCAACGAGCCGAAACGTGTCTACCTCTCCAGCACGACGATCGACGGGCGCCACATCATCCGCGCGTGCATCGTGAGCCACCGCACGCATCGCGACCGGATCGACGAGGCGATCGAGATCATCCGTTCGGCCGTGAAGGGCTAGCCGTGCCCGAGATGCCCGAGGTCCAGGCGCTCGCGGAGCGGTTAGACCAAGCCGTCGGGGGAGCGAATCTCGAAGGGTTCGACCTCTTGCAGTTCTCCTCGCTCAAGACCGTGACGCCGCGGCCCGCGGAGCTGGTGGGACGTCTGCTGGAAGGTGTCGGTCGGCGCGGGAAGTACCTGGTCCTCGGCTTCGAACGCGGCGACCGGATGCTGGTGCACCTCTCGCAGGGCGGCCGGCTCGACGTGGAGTCGCCGCCGAAGTCGACGAAGCCGAGAGGTTCCGTGGCCAGGTTCCGCTTCGCCGAACGGCCCTCTCTCCTCGTCAAGGAATTCGGGAAGGAGCGGAAGGCCGGCGTCTGGTCGTTCGCGGCCGGCGACGAGGGGCCTCTCGCGGTGCTCGGTCCAGAGGTGTTGTCGGACGAGGCCGCCGTCTTCTTCCGGGAGAGCACCGACGGCCGCCGGGTCCACACGATCCTGCGAGATCAGCGGACCGTCGCGGGTGTGGGACGCGGCTACTCCGACGACGCGCTCCACCACGCCCGGCTCTCGCCGTACGCGGTGCTCGGGAAGCTGGACACCGAGGAACGCGAACGGCTGGTCACCGGCCTCTATGAGATCCTCACCGACGCCCTGGAGGTGGAGCGGCGCCGCAGCGGGGGCCTCCCGACCAAGCTCGGTGACCACTTCACCGTCCACGGGCGCTGGGGCCAGCCGTGCCCCCGCTGCGGCGCCGACCTCCGCCGTGTCTCCTACGAGTCTCACGAGGTCACGTATTGCCCGGACTGCCAGACGGAGGGGAAGATCCTCGCCGACCGGCGTCTGTCCCGCCTCATCCGGTAGCGTCCGGCCGCGTGAGCGACGACCGCGGGTTCCCGGACGATCTGGACGACGAGCTTCCGCCTCCGGTACCACCGGAGGCGAGGCACCCCGGGTGGCTCGGTCGGCTTCGGGGCCACGGAATCGATCTCACACCGCTCAGGATCTCCGCCGATTTCCGCCGGCTGTTCGCAGGCCAGGCGATCTCGGAATTCGGGACCCAGATCACGTTGGTCGCCGTCCCCTTCCAGGTCTACGACCTCACCGACTCGACCGCGATGCTCGGGCTGCTCGCCTTGACCGAGGTGCTCCCCCTGATCGTCCTCCCGATCGTCGGAGGAGCGATCGCCGACGCCGTCGAGCGTCGACGTTTCCTCATGATCGCGCAAGGCGCCACCGCGATGCTCTCCGTCGCGCTCGCGGCGAACGCCTTCCTGCCCGAACCGCGGGTCTGGGTCCTGTTCGTGTTCTCGTTCCTGTCGGCCTCGGCGTATTCCCTGTACTCGCCCGCGTTCCGGGCGTGGCCCGCGCGCATCCTCACGCCGGACCTGTTCACATCCTCGTTGGCCCTTGAGGTCGTGTACTACCAGTCGGCTGCGCTCGTGGGACCGGTGCTTGCCGGCGTGCTGATCTACGCGTATGGCGTCGGCTGGGTCTACGCCCTGGATGCTGTCAGCTATCTCGCGGTGATCCTCGCCCTCCGGGGGATGCGACCGTCGCCTGCGACCGCCGAGCGGCTTTCGATCGGCTGGTCCTCGATCCGCGAGGGCCTCCGATTCCTGCGTGGCAAGCAGGTCTTGCAAGGCACGTTCTACATCGATCTGATCGCCATGATCTTCGGGATCCCGGTCGTCCTGTATCCGGCCTTCACCCGCGACGTCCTTGGCGGGACCCCGGTCGAGCTCGGATTCCTCTACGCAGCGGAGGCCCTCGGCGCCCTGCTGGTCGCCCTGCTCAGCGGCCGGGCGAAACACGTTCGTCGGCAGGGACTGGTGACGATCGTCGCCTGCATGTGCTGGGGCTTGGGCATCATCGGATTCGGTCTCGCGCCCACGCTTCTGGTCGCGATCCTGTTCCTGATGCTGGCGAGCGCGTCGGACATGGTGAGCGGGCTCTACCGCGACACGATCTTGAAGACCGTCACCCCCGACGAGATGCGCGGGCGGATGGAGGGAGTGGGCCTGTCGGTCGTGGGGACCGGTCCGTCGATCGGCAACGCCGAGGCCGGGTTCCTCGCGTCGCTCACGACGATCCGGATCTCGATCGTGTCGGGTGGGATCGCGTGCATCATCGGCGCCGGGATCCTGGCCGTCGTTCTTCCGCGCTACCGCCGATACGACGCGGCGAACCCCACCCCGTAGGTCTCATCGCATCTTCCGGAACACGGGCGGACGGATCCGCTCGCCGCCGGCCCGGTCCGAGGACCACTCCGCCGGCGGGGCCTCCGTGAGGCGTGCCAGCGCGAGCAGGACCTTGTCGTAGTTGACGCGCCAGCCGGCGAAGTCGCGCCACGCCTGGTCACGGTCGGCCTTGAGGGCGACGCCGGCGGACTCGAGCTCGGCGATCACGGTTTCCCACTCGTCCCGGCTGATGGAGATGGGATCGTCGGACCGAGGATCGGGGTCATATTGGATCTGGAAGTAGTCGGCGATCCCGCGGAGACAGAGATACCCCGCCCGGATGCAGAACTCCGCTTCGACGTCGCGCGCGACATCGACCGAGGAGAGCACCAGCGCGGCGCCGTCGAGCACGGCGCCCGACGACGTGACCCAGGAATGCTCGGGGTGCGAGGAACGGAAGAAGATGACCGCCGGATGGGACGTGTGGGTCTCCTCGACTTCGACGAACCAGCGTTGCCACTCCACCCAGACTTCGTGGATCTCGGGCATGCGCCCCAGAGCCCAGTACCGCAGGATCATCTCCCTCGCAGAAGGCGGAGACCCCGCACGGACCTCGAGCGCCGTGATGCCCACCTCCCGACGGGAGTACGCCGAGTAGATGCTCGGCAGATAGGTGATCAACAGCGCGAGGAGGAACAGACCGATCGCCGCCTCCAGGAAGTCGAGCGCTAAGACTCCGAGGTGTTCGGAGTGTGCGAAGCCGAGCGTGAAGAGTGAGGATCCGGACAGCTCGAACGCCGTTCGCCAGCCGGCGTTTTCGGTTGCCCAGAAGATGAGCGTGAAGCCCGCGAGGACGAGGGCGAGCCACGCGGCCAGCGTCGCCATCAGCCCGAGCGGCGCATAGGCACCGAGGATCCGATCCCTCCTGTCGAAGCTCATCGACGGCCTGGCGATGAGCTGGAAGACCAATCGGAGGATGAGGAACACCGAGCGCGTGATCCTGGACGCCGCGGCGCGGGGCAGGACGACGGTCTTGACCGCGGAGCCGATCGCGGCGATCACCATCGCCACACCGGCGATCACGGCGAGGATCCTGAGCACCAGCACGGCGAGAGGGTACGCCCGGGCCGGCTACTCGACCGCGGCCGGCACCGGATGCTCCCTCGCCGCGGCGGCAGCGTGGATCTCGTCGGCGTGTGCCTTGCCCGGGATGAACCGGTTGGCAACGACGGCGGCGGTCAGGAGGATCGCGCCCGCGATCAGGACAGCGAGATGGAACCCGCTCATGTAGGACTCCTTGAACGCGGTGGCGAACCCCTCCACCTGCTCGGGCGAGAGCCCCAGGGCGGCGAGCTCGCTCGGCTGGACGAATCCATGGGACGCCGCTTCGGCGATAGCTGTTGCCTGAGGTCCCTCGAGTCCGAGCGCGGTGAGCTTCGGAGCGAGCACGGAACCCAGACGGTCGAAGAGCACCGTTCCCAGCAGGGCGATCCCGAGGACGCCGCCGACCTCGCGGCTCGTGTTGGTCATCGCGGACCCGAGGCCGGCGCGCTGAGGTCCCACCGCGCCCATCACGGCCGCGGTCATCGGTGCCATCGTCGAGCCGATCCCGTTCCCCATCATCACGAACAGGATGGCGAGCACCCAGTACGGGGTGTCGGGCTGGATGAACGCCAGTCCGAACAGGCCCGCCGACACTATCGTGAGTCCGTAGGTCATCGGGATCCTCGGACCGATCCGCTGGGCGATATTCCCGGCCGCCGGCGCCGACACGATGATCATCAGCGTCATCGGGAGGAACCGGACACCGGCCTCGAGCGGGGAGTAGCCCCGGATCGCCTGCATGTAGAGCGTCACGAACAGGAAGATCGAGAACATCCCCAGTGACACGGAGAAGGCCACGGTGTTGCCCGCGCTGAACGCCGGGATCCGGAAGAACGTCAGCGGCATCATCGCCCTGGGACTGACGTGCTCCCAGATGATGAACCCGACCAGCAGGACGGCGGCCATGATCAACGAGGCGATGATCAGCGGGTCGCTCCATCCGCGCTGGTTCGCCTCGATCAGGCCGAAGGTGAGTGTGAACAGCCCGCCGGTTCCCAGCGCGAGGCCCGGCAGGTCGAGATGCCGCGTCTCGGCCGACACCGACTCACGGACGGTCCTCCAGGCGACCGCGAAGGCGATCACGCCGATCGGCACATTGATGAAGAACACGGTCTCCCACCCACCCTGCTCGACGATCCAGCCGCCCAGGGTCGGCCCCAGTGCGAGAGCCAGGCCGCTGACGCCTGCCCACAGCCCGATGGCGCGGGCGCGCTCCTCCGGCGGGAACGTGACCGTAAGGATCGAGAGGGTGCCGGGCATCAGCAGTGCCGCTCCGACACCCTGGAGCGCCCTGAACGCGATCAGCTGGGTGCCCGACCCCGAGAGGCCACACCCGAGCGAGGCGAGCGTGAAGATCGCCAGCCCGGTGAGGAACATCTTCTTCCGCCCGTAGCGGTCGCCGAGGATGCCGCCTGTGAGCAGCAACGATGCGAACACGAGGACGTACCCGTCGATGATCCATTGCAGATCGGAGACCGTCGCCCCAAGCTCCCGCTGGATCGTGGGGAGGGCGATGTTGACGACGGTGTTGTCGAGCATCGCCATCGCGAGGGCGAAGCACATCGTGAGCAGGACGACGACCTTCTCGCGGGCGTTGTCACCTTTGAATCCGAGCAGCGGCACGTCCGTCTCCCTCCGATCGCGGATGGATCAACCTCCGCAGGTGCAACCGCCCGCGCCCGGGGAGATGTTCCCGGCTACGTCAGCTTGTTGTAGAGGCGGATCGATAGCGGGATGAAGATCGCGCAGATCCCGATGATCCAGGCGGCAGAGATGAGGATCAACTCGGTGGGGGTGCCGCCCATGCCGACGTAGGGCCCGAACGCGAAGTAGCGGGCGAGGTTCGCCCAGTGGGTGATCGGGTTGTTCCGGGCGATCGCCTGGACCCACGGCGCCATCCCGAAGATCGGTACCAGGGCCGAGCTCATGAACACGAGCGGGAAGATCCCCGTGAACGCCGCGGCCTGGACCGCCTCGAGCTTCTTCACCGTCAACGCGATCCATGCCATCACCCACGAGAACGCGAAGCTCACCGCCATCACGAGCACGATCATCCAGATCGCGTTGAGGAATCCGTTCGTGAAAGCGAACCCCACGAGGTAGCCGATCCCGATCACGACCAGGAGCAGGATGAAGTTCTTGATCAGGTCGGATGTGGCCCGCCCGGCGAGCATCGCCGACCGCGCCATCGGCAGCGAGCGGAACCGATCGACGAACCCGGCCTTGAGGTCTTCCGCGATGCCGATCGCCGTCGTTGTCGCGCCGAAGATCGCGTTCTGGATGATGATGCCCGGCATCAAGTAGTTGACGTACCCGTCGATCCCCGGGGGCACGAAGCGGATGTTCCCCGCGAACACGTACACGAACAGCAATACGAACATGACGGGCTGCACGAGCTCGAAGACGAGGACTGCGGGGATCCGGACGATCTGCATCAGGTTCCGACGCGCGACGAC
This sequence comes from uncultured Actinomycetota bacterium, assembly GCA_963750945.1. Classification (GTDB taxonomy): domain Bacteria; phylum Actinomycetota; class UBA4738; order UBA4738; family HRBIN12; genus JAJNBA01. The sequence continues at coordinate 325,981 of CAVVSH010000004.1, forward strand.
GAGGCTGTCCTGGACGGACATCACCGCGCGCAGCCCGATGCCCGGCTGCTGGTCGAGAACGATCGCGCTCATCGGTCCTTCCTCCTGCGCTTCTTCTTCTTCGACTCGTCCCCGGACTCGGACATCTCTTCCTCGAGCGCCGTCTCGGCGGCGTGTCCCGTGAGCGACAGGAACACGTCGTCCAGCGTGGGTCGGTGCAGCGCGATGTCCTCGATCGGTGTGGCCGCGTCGTCCAACGACGCACCGTCTCGAGGAGCACGGTCGGGCCCTCGCCGCCGACCGGGATCCGGATCAATCGCGCGTCCGCGTCAAGCGACGGATCGCCGGACCCGAGCCCTCGGAGCCGGTCGGCGGCGCCGGTCAGGTGCTCGGCCGCCACGTGCAGCTCCAGGACCTCGCCGCCGATCTTGTCCTTGAGCTCCGTCGAGGTCCCCTCCGCGATCACGGTCCCGAGGTCGATCACCCCGATCCGGTCGCAGAGATGGTCGGCCTCCTCGAGATACTGGGTACACAGGAGCAGCGTGGTGCCTCCCTTCTGGAGGTCGCGGATCAGGTCCCACAGGACGAGACGGCTCCTGGGATCGAGGCCCGTCGTGGGCTCGTCCATGAACAGGACCTTGGGCTGTCCGACGAGGCTCGCGCCGACGTCGAGGCGGCGACGCATGCCACCCGAGTAGGTCTTGGCCGTCCGGTGAGCCGCGTCCGCGAGCTCGAACCGCTCCAAGACATCCTCCGCGCGCCGACGGGCTTCTGCCCGAGGGAGGTGGTAGAGGCGTCCCACCATCTCCAGGTTCTCGAGACCGGTGAGGTTCTCGTCGACGGCCGCGAACTGCCCCGCGAGGCCGATCACGGGCCGCAGCCGGGCGGCGTCCCGTACGACGTCGAACCCTGCCACCGTCGCCCTACCCTCGTCTGGCGCGAGGAGGGTGGTCAGGATCCGGATCGTGGTCGTCTTGCCCGCCCCGTTGGGCCCGAGCAGTCCGAAGACCGTGCCCCGCTCCACCGCCAGATCCACGCCCTTGACGGCCTGGACGTCTCCGAAGGACTTCGTGAGCCCTTCGGTTCGGATGATCGCTTCTTCCATCGCGGCAGAGACTATCGGCGCACCGGGACATCGCCATCCGGGCAGGTGGGGGGACAAGGAGCGCAAGAAGATGCAACTGAGTAATCGTGATTACCCGTCAGGAATATCGTGGAACGCAGATCCGTTCCTGTGGGCGTGGAAAGGACTGAAGACATGAACGAGCTGGATACCCAGGCCCTGCCCCTGCTACCGCTGACCACCGGCGTCGTCCTGCCGGGGATGGTGGTGACGCTCACCATCGAGTCGGACGAGGCTCGTGCGGCGGTCGCCGCCACCGCCGAGGGTGACGACGCCCTCCTCCTCACGGTCCCGCGGGTGGACGGCCGCTACGCCCGGGTCGGCGTCGTGGCCCAGATCGAAGACGTCGGGCGTATGCGCAACGGGACCGAGGCCGTGGTGATCCGCGGGCTCCGCCGCGCCTCCGTCGGCCTCGGGGTTCCCGGGACCGGAGAGGCGACGTGGGTCCAGATCGAGCCGGCCGAAGAGCCCGTGAGCGATCGAGCCCGGGAGCTCGGCAGGGAATATCGCGGAGCGGTCGAGGCCATCACCGACGCTCGCGGCATCCCGGCGGTCGCCGAGTTCCTGCGCGGCGTGACCGATCCGGGACAGCTGGCGGATACCTCTGGCTACTCGCCCGACCTCTCCTTCGAGCAGAAGGTGGAGGTCCTCGAGACCCTCGACGTCGAAGCACGGCTCGAGAAGGTCCTCGGATGGGCGAAGGAAACGTTGGCGGAGGTGCAGGTCAAGGAGCGGATCCGAGACGAGGTCGCCGGCAGCCTGGAGGAACGGCAGCGCGAGATGCTGCTGCGCGAACAGATGGCGGCGATCCGCAAGGAGCTCGGGGAAGACGGGACCGAAGACGTCGCGGAGGAGTACCGCACCAAGATCGCGGACGCGGGGATGCCGGATGACGTGCGCACGCAGGCCGAGCGGGAGCTCGGCCGGCTCGAGCGCACGTCGGAGCAGTCCCCGGAGTACGGCTGGATCCGCACCTACCTCGACTGGTTGCTCGACGTGCCGTGGTCGGCGAAGACGGAGGACAACCTCGACATCTCGGAAGCTCGGGCGGTGCTCGATGCCGACCACGAGGGGCTGGGGGACGTGAAGGACCGCATCCTCGAGTACCTCGCGGTCCGGAAGCTCCGCGCCGAGCGCGGGCTGGTGGAGACAGGTGGTCGCGGCTCGGGCGCGATCCTGACCCTGGTCGGACCCCCCGGCGTCGGCAAGACGTCGCTCGGCGAGTCCGTCGCGCGCGCCCTGGGCCGGAACTTCGTTCGCGTCTCGCTGGGCGGCGTGCACGACGAGTCCGAGATCAGAGGACACCGGCGGACCTACGTCGGCGCGCTACCGGGCCGGATCGTGCGTGCGTTGAAGGACGCGGGCACGAAGAACCCGGTCATGATGCTGGACGAGGTCGACAAGGTCGGCGCCGACTGGCGGGGGGACCCGTCGAGCGCGCTGCTCGAGGTCCTCGATCCCGCGCAGAACCACACGTTCCGCGATCACTACCTCGACGTCGACCTCGATCTGTCCGAGGTGCTGTTCATCGCGACGGCGAACGTCGCGGAGACGATCACGGGACCGCTGCTCGACAGGATGGAGGTCATCCGGATCGACGGCTACACCGAGGACGAGAAGATCGCGATCGCCAAGCGGCACCTGCTGCCGCGCCAGGTCGAGCGCAACGGCCTGCGGCCCGAGGAGGTCGACGTTACCGACGACGCCCTCCGGGGCGTCGTCGGCGACTACACGCGAGAGGCCGGCGTTCGCAACCTCGAGCGAGAGCTGGGGAAGGTGATGCGGAAGGTGGCGACCAAGCTCACCGCGGGTGAGGTGGCCGCTCCCGTCATCGTCGATGCGACGGACCTCCGTGCGTATCTCGGACGGCAGAAGTTCTTCTTCGAGGCGGCCGAGCGTACCGCCGTGCCCGGCGTCGCGACGGGTCTCGCGGTGACCGGCACCGGCGGCGACGTCCTCTTCATCGAAGCGACCCGCGAGGACGTGGCCGAAGACGGACTCACGCTCACCGGACAGCTGGGCGACGTGATGAAGGAGTCCGCGCGGATCGCGCTCTCCTACGTCCGCTCGCACGCGGCCGAGCTCGACATCCCGGCGGAGCGGCTCCGTGGACGGTTCCACATCCACGTGCCGGCGGGGGCCGTCCCCAAGGACGGGCCGAGCGCGGGTGTCGCGATGACCACGGCGATCGCGTCGTTGCTCACCGGGCGTCCCGTCCGGGCCGAGGTGGGGATGACCGGCGAGGTGACGCTGCAAGGGCGGGTGCTCCCGATCGGCGGGGTGAAGCAGAAGGTCCTGGCCGCGCATCGTGCCGGCCTGAAGGAGGTCATCCTGCCGTCGCGGAACGAGGGCGATCTGGACGACGTGCCCGAGCAGGTCCGCGAGGAGATGACGTTCCACCTGGCCGAGCAGGCCGGTGACGTGCTCTCGATCGGCCTCGGGCCGGTGGCCGCAGAGGTCGTCGAGCCACGTTCCAGCGCCGCGTAGGAACTCACGATCCCGTCGTGAGGTTCTCGCCTCGGCTCTCCGATCCCTGCTGATCCGTTCCCTATCCTGACCCGGTGTCCGGTCTCGAGATGGTCGATCTCCGCCGCCGGTTCGGCGACGTCGTCGCGCTGGACGGCGTGAGCTTGGACGTCGACGAAGGGTCGATGGTCGGCTTCGTCGGCCCGAACGGCGCGGGGAAGACGACCGCGATGCGGATCGCGCTGGGGGTGCTCGCAGCCGACGCGGGAGAGGTCAGGTGGCAGGGCCAAGTCGTGGACGGGGCGGCTCGACGGAGGTTCGGCTACATCCCCGAGGAGCGGGGGCTCTACCCGAAGATGCGTGTGCTCGAGCAGCTCGTGTACCTGGCGCGGCTGCACGGCGTCGGCCGTGCAGCCGCGCGGAGCCGGGCTCAAGAGATCCTCGAGATCCTCGGCGTGGCTCCTCGATCGAAAGACCGGGTCGAGACGCTGTCGCTCGGCAACCAGCAACGCGTGCAGCTGGCCGCCGCGTTGGTGCATCAGCCGGACGTCCTCGTCCTGGACGAGCCGTTCTCGGGACTCGATCCGGTCGGCACCGACGTCCTCATCGAGGTCCTGGATCACGAGCGGAGGACGCGGGGTGTGCCGATCGTGTTCTCCAGTCACCAGCTGGAGCTGGTGGAGCGAGTGTGCGACCGGGTCGCGATGATCGTCCACGGCCGGATCGTCACCGAGGGCTCGATCGACGAGCTCCGCGCGTCCCGGGCGCGGAGGCTCGTGCGGGTGGACGTCGAAGGGGCGCCGAATGACTGGTTCGGCTCGATCCCGGGGATCCGACTCGAAGCCGAGGTGCCGGGAGGCGTGGTCCTCGAGCTCGCGAACGACACGGATGATCAGCGTGTGCTCGACCTCGCGCGCTCGGTCGGCGAGGTCCGGCACTTCAGCCTCGTGCGACCGACGCTGGCCGAGCTCTTCCGCGAAGTGGTGTCCGCGTGAGCGACGAGCGCACGGCGGCGACGGACCGTGGCATGTGGCGCGTGGTGGCGGCGCGGGACTTCTCGGTGCGGCTCCACGACAAGGGATTCGTCATCTCCACGGTGATCACGCTCACCGTCCTGTCGGTCTTCATCTTGCTCAGGGCGTATTCGGGAGGTCCCGACTCGTTCGACCTCGGGTACGTGGGGGACCGGTCGGTCGCCGATCGCGTCGCCGCGCTCGGCGACCGAGCGGGCGTGGACGTCTCGGTGGTCGGCTTCGAGGACGCTCGCCAGGCGGACGCCGCGCTGCGCGAAGGGCGAGTCGACGCGGTCGTCGAAGGTGGCATCGACGATGTGCGCGCAGGTTCGGCGACGCTCCGCGTCCTCCGAGCTTCGCCGGATCTGCTCGATCAACTCGTCCAAGCAGCGGCGATCGGTCTCCGGATCGATGCGGCGTTGGCGGATGCCGGCGTCTCGAGTGCGACCGTCGAGGACCTCAAGGACCAGCACCCGCTCGATGCCTCGCCGATCCTCCTTCCCGATCCGGACCGGGACGCCAAGGCGGCGGTCGCCTTCGTCGCCGTCTTGCTGCTCTACGGGCAGCTGTTCGGCTACGGCATCTGGGTGGCGACGGGCGTGATCGAGGAGAAGAGCTCCCGCGTCGTCGAGGTGCTCCTCTCGGCGATCCGGGCCCGGCAGCTGATGGCCGGGAAGATCGCCGGGATCGGAGTGCTGGGCATCCTGCAGTTGATCTTCATCGCGACCTTCGCTATCGCGCTCGCCAGCGTGACCGGTGCCATCGACCTCCCCGCGAACTCCTACGCCGCGGCGGCGCTCACGATCGGTTGGTTCGTCCTGGGATTCGCGTTCTACGCCGCGATGTTCGCGGTCGCGGGAGCGCTCGTCTCCCGCATGGAGGAGCTCCAGAACGCCATCGTGCCGATCAACCTGTTGGTGTTCGTCTCCTTCCTCATCTCGGTAGGCGCGCTGCAGGATCCCGACTCGACGGTCGCGAAGGTCGCCTCGTTGCTGCCGTTCTCCTCGGCGCTCGCGATGCCCGTCCGGATGGTGCTCGGCTCGGCCACCACCGGGGAGGTCGTTGCATCGCTGGCGATCGTGATCGGATCGACCGCGCTCCTGATCCCGCTGGCAGGCCGTGTCTACGCGGGGGCGGTGCTTCGTACCGGAGCGAAGGTGAAGCTGCGCGACGCGTGGCGAGCGGCGTCCTAGATGGCCGTCGGCTTCACGCGCGAGAACGTTCGGCACGCGATCGCGATGCTCCGGTACGGCGCGAATCCCGCCGCCACCGTCTACGACTCGATCGGCCCGGACTTCTTCCTCGCGCTCGCGCCCGGTTGGTTGAACCTCGGGCTTTGGGAGGGAGACGGGGGTGATCCGGACGAGGCACCCGTCGCGGTGCGCCGGCTCGTCGAGCGGCTCGCGACCGAGCTCCCGGTCGGTGGTGACGTCCTCGACGTCGGCAACGGCCTCGCGGCGCAAGACCCGCTGATCGCGGAGATCGCGCGGGCACGGTCCCTCGCGGCGGTGAACATCACCTGGTCCCAGCTGGAGGCGGGGCGAGGGCGCCTGCGGGACGCAGGCGCCCTCGCCGTGTGCGCGGACGCCGTCCGGCTCCCGTTCGTGGAGGGCTCGTTCGACGGCGTGATCAGCGTGGAGGCCGCGTTCCATTTCTCCTCCCGCGAGCGGTTCCTTGCCGAGGCGTTCCGCGCCCTGCGCCCCGGCGGCGTCCTGACGATGTCCGACGTGCCGACGCTCCGCCGGCCGGCGGGCCTCAGGGAGGCGATCGGGGCGATGGCGATGCTGCGCGTCTGGGGACTTCGGTCGGGCGCGGCGGCCTCACCGGAGCAGATCGCAGGTGCGGCCGCGTCCGCGGGCTTCGTGGACGTGGAGGCTGAGCTCATCGGCGATCGCGTGATCGCGCCCGCCCTCCGCTTCGTCCGCGACCGCCTCGATGCGCGCGGCGAGCGCGAGGGAAGATCCCTCGCGCTCGCCGCGCGCATCATGCTCGACCAAGCCGACGTCCTGTGGGAGCGAGGAGTCCTCGACTACCTGCTGCTCCGGGCGCGCAAGCCCGCCTGAGCCGGTCCGGCTCGCCGGACCTAACCGAGCTCGCGCCGGAGCGCTTGGAGAGGCAGTTGCCCGAGCGCGAGGAGCCGGTCGTGGAAGCCCTTGAGGTCGAAGGCCGTTCCCTCTTTCTCCTCGGTCCGGCGCCGTGCATCCTCGATCTCCACCATGCCGACCATGTACGCGAGCGCTTGCGCCGGCAGCGCGATGTAGCGATCGACCTCCGTTTCCGACTCGCCTCGCGGTGAGCCCCCTGCCACCAACTTCTCGATCGCGTCCTCTCTCGACCACCCGAACGCATGGAGCCCGGTGTCCGTGATCAGGCGAGCAGCGCGATGTGCCTGGCCCGCGAGCATCCCGAGCCGCTCCCAGTCGTCGAGGTAGAGGCCCATCTCGTCGGCCAGTCGCTCGCTGTACAGCCCCCATCCCTCGGCGAACGAGGAGCCGGCCAGGAGCCCGCCGAATCGACGGAGCGAGGGACGCTCGTCGAACTCCATCTCGAGGGCGATCTGGAAATGGTGCCCCGGGTTCGCCTCGTGGTAGGTGACCGCCGGGATCTGGTGAAGCGCCATGCCGCCCAGATCGTGGGTGTTGATGTAGTAGGTGCCGGGGCGTCCCCCGTCGGCCGTCGGCGGCATGTAGAAGGCCGCCGCCATGTCCGCCGCCCGGTATGCCTCGACCTCTCGGACGCGGCAGTTGGCCTTCGGGAGCCTGCCGAACCACTGAGGAGCGATCTCCCAGCTCCGCCGCACCTGGTCCTCGACGCGCTCGACCAAGTCCTCCGCAGATGCCGGGGTGTCCTTCCCCGACGCCTTCCGATCCTCCGTCGCTTTCGCGGGGTCGTCGTAGCCGAGCCGCGCCGCGACTTCGAACCGTTCGGCCTGGATCGCATCCCACCGCTCGTTGCCGAGCTCGTGTATCTCCTGCGGATCGAGGGGGAGCGTGGTCCACGAACGGATCTCCGCGGTGTAGAGGGCCTCACCACCCGGGAGGTCCGTCACGGCGTTGCTCTCCGCGGCGTGCGGGAGGTACTCGCGGAGCACGTCGAGGAATCCGGCGAACGCCGGGGCCACCGCGTCGTTCCACGCACCGGCGATCCGTTCGCGCGCCACCGCGTCGTCTTCGGCGACCGCGGCGAGCGGTGGCGCCTCCTCCGCAGGCATCGCGACGATGCGCTCCACCTGCGCGACGGCGCGCTCGACGACCGTCCGAGGCGACACGACGCCGGTCGCGATCCCCTCGCGCGCGATCTCCGCGCTCGCCTCCAGGTATCGCGGGTAGGCGCGGAGACGCTCCTCGTAGCGGTCGAGATGCTCGGGCGTGTCGGTCCGCTGGACCGACGCGATGTCGCCGATCGCCACCCCCGGCCCCACGAAGTGGTTGGCGACGTAGAGCCGATCGGACCGGAGCTCGATGGCGGACAGTGTCTGGGTCGCGATCGCTTCGAGGATGTCCATCGTCGTGCGGAGCGTGATATCGAGGCTCTCGCGGTCGATCGCGGCGAGCTCCTCGAGGGCGGCCCGATTCTTGCTCTCCGCCCGCGCGCGGCCTTCCTCGCCGATGTCGGGGAGTCGGTCGTCGTAGCGTTCGTCGCCGATCGCCGTGGCGAAGATCGGCTCCCGCTCGAGCAGCTCTTCCCAGAAGCGGTCGGCGAGCGCTTGCGCGCGGTCGGCATCGTTCACGTTGTTCAGCATCTTGTTTTTGGCCTCTCGGTCGGCGATCAGAGGAGGCCAAGCGTACTCGCGCCGTCCACCTGCAACGCCGCGCCGGAGACGAAGCCGGCATGCTCGGAGCACAGGAACGCAACCACGCGTCCGAAGTCGGCGGGATCGCCGAGCCGGCCGGCGAACCCGAGATCCTTCACCCGGTCCGTCGCGTGGAGCCCCGGACAGGCGAGGTTCAGCGTGATGCCCTCATCGATCAGGTCTTGTGCAGCTGTCTTCGCCCACCCCCAGAGACCTGCGCGAGCGGTGTTCGACGTCGCGAGGTCCGGGATCGGTTGTTTCACCGAGCCCGACGCGATGAGGCAGATCCGACCCCACCCGGCCGTCCGCATGTGCGGTACGGCCTCGCGAACGAGGCGGACGGACGTCAGGAGGTTCGCGTTGATCGCGGCCTCGAGCGTGGCGTCGTCCACGTCCAATGCCCGTCCCTTCGGAGGCCCGCCCGCGTTCGCGACGAGGACGTGCAGGGCCCCGAACCGTTCGACGGTCGCCTCGACGAGACGCCGCGGTTCGTCCGGATCGGTCACGTCCCCGGGTAGCGCCAAGACGTCGCCGGCCAGCTCCTCCGCAGTCGATCGCAGGCGCTCCGGGTCTCGGGAGTTGATCGCGACCTTCGCCCCCTCGTTCACCAGGGCCTGTGCCGACGCTCGGCCGAGCCCTTTCGACGATGCGGTGACGAGCGCCACCTTCCCTGCGAGTCCAAGGTCCATGGCGTCCGATGCTACGCTCCCGCGCGGTGCCATCGGGAACTCCCCCACGCCCGACGCTCGTCTTCCTCCTGCTGGTCACGGTGGCGGTCGGAAGCTGTGCCGCCCAGACCTTGGACACGGACCAGCTCGAGCGACGCCTCGGTCGACAGCTCTCAGCTCGCCTCGGGGTCCCGGGGATCGAGGCGGAGTGTCCGGAAGGCGTCGAGGTCCGAAGCGACGCGACCTTCAGGTGCAGCGCCCGCGCGCCCGGCGAGGATCTCGAACTGCGGGTCGAGGTCACCCAGGTCGACGACGAGGGGCACGTCACCTGGGAGATCGCCGGCACCGCCGGGTAAGGTTGGCCGATGCTGCTCGAGGGCAAGAAGCTCCTCATCACGGGAGTCCTGACGCCGCAGTCGATCGCGTTCTCCGCGGCCCAGGTCGCCCAGGAGCAAGGGGCGGAGATCGTCCTCACGAACTTCGGACGGACGGTCAGCCTCACCGAGAAGACGGCGAAGCGGCTCCCCGATCCCCCCGACGTCCTCGAGATGGACGTGAACGAGCCTGAGCAGATCGAGTCGGTGCGCGCGGAGCTCGATCGCCGATGGGGGCAGCTCGACGGCTTCCTGCACGCGATCGCGTTCGCGCCCCAGGACGCGCTCGGCGGCAACTTCCTGCATACCCCGTGGGAGAGCGTCGCGACCGCGTTCAAGACCAGCGCGTTCTCGCTGAAGTCGGTCGCGGTCGGCATGCTGCCGCTGATGGAAGCGAACGGGGGCGCGATCGTGTCGCTCGATTTCGACGCGAGGGTCGCGTGGCCCATCTACGACTGGATGGGTGTCGCGAAGGCGGGTCTCGAATCCGTCACGAGGTATCTGGCCAGGGACCTCGGTCCGAAGAAGATCAGGGTGAACACGGTCTCGGCCGGGCCGATGAAGACGATGGCTGGCAAGGGCATCCCGGGCTTCGACCAGATCGCGGGGAGCTGGGCGGATCGGGCACCTCTCGGCTGGGACACGACCGATCCCCGGCCGATCGCCGGCGCGGTCGCGTTCCTCCTGTCGGACCTGTCGGCGGGCATCACCGGCGAGCTGCTCCACGTCGACGGCGGCTTCCACGCGATGGGGACCGAGCCCGGCGAGCCCGCGTCCGATGGCGACTGAAACAGTCTCCTCCGAGCGGCGCCTCACGAGCTTCAGTCACGGCGCGGGGTGCGGCTGCAAGCTCGGCCCGGACGATCTGCTCACGGTCCTCCGTGGCGTGAAGCTGCCGCCGGTCTCGTCGGACGTGCTCGTCGCGGCCGACACCGGAGACGACGCGGCCGTGTACCGCCTCCCGTCCGGAGAGGGACTGATCGCGACGCTCGACTTCTTCACGCCGATCGTCGACGACCCCTACGACTGGGGGAGGATCGCCGCGACGAATGCGTTGTCCGACGTCTACGCGATGGGGGGGCGGCCGCTCCTCGCATTGAACATCGTGAACTGGCCGGTGGACGACCTTCCTCTCGACATGCTCGCGCGTGTGCTCCAGGGCGGGGTGGACGTCGCCGCTGCGGAGGGCGTGGTCGTCGCCGGAGGTCACTCGATCACCGATCCCGAGCCGAAGTACGGGATGGTGGCGATCGGTCTCGTGGCGCCCGATGAGGTCGTGCGCAATTCGACGGCCCCCGCCGGTGCGGCTCTCTACCTCACGAAGCCGCTCGGTCTCGGGATCGTCTCGACCGCGGTCAAACGAGGGCTGGCGGACGACGACCTCGTCCAAGCGGCGATCGGGCTGATGACGACGACGAACCGGTCGGCCTCCGAGGCGATGCGGGACGCGGACGCCGAGGCGGCCACCGACGTCACCGGGTTCGGGTTGCTCGGCCACCTGCACCGGATGCTCGAGGCATCCGGTGTGGCGGCCGAGCTGGAGGCCGGCGCGATCCCGCTGATGGATCCACGGATCCTCGAGCTCGCTCGCCGCGACGTCGTGCCGGGGGGCACGAAGCGGAACCTCGCCTACGTCCGTGCGCACACGGACTTCGGCGATCTTCCGGAGCCCGAGCAGCTCATCCTGGCCGACGCCCAGACCTCCGGTGGCCTGCTGATCGCGGCCAAGCACAAGCCGTCGATGGAAGCAGCGTTCGCTGAACACGACGTGCCGTTCGCGCGGATCGGCACCGTCGTGGCCGGGGATGCTGGCCGGATCACCGTCGCCGGATCCCTCACGCCCTAGCCGGGAACCGCACCCGCGCCAGGCCCGTTATCTTGCGGGAGGAGGCGACGTGGACGGGCCGAAGCAGCCACCGACCGACTGGGCCGAGGAGGATCCCGGGCTCCCGATCGAGTTCGGGCCGGCATCCAATGCCGAATACGACCCGGAGCCTGTCCTCCCACCCGTCCTCCAGGAAACGATCCGACGTGCCCGTGACGACGCGGAGCGCAACGCCCGACGCCTCGGCATGAGCCGCCGAGAGTTCCTGCTCTCGGCGTGCGGCGCGGCCACGACCTTCCTCGCATTGAACGCCTGTACGCGGGAGGAACACCGCGCGAACCCGGCGTCGACAACCAGCGAGCCCGGCGGTTCGTACGAGATCCCGCCGAGCGCCTCGGTGGAGCCGCCGAGCGCCTACGAGGCGCTCGGCGGCGAGGAGTTCATCTTCGACGTGCAGGGCCATCTCCTCGAGTACCACCTGAACCCCGTCCTGAACGGCCAGAACTTCTGGCAGAGCTTCCCGCAGAAGGACTGCGGCGAGGACGACCCTCGCGTGTGCTACTCGATCGAGCACTTCCTCGAGCTGATGTTCCTTCGCTCGGATACCAACATGCTGGTGCTGTCCTCGCTCCCGATCTTCCCCGAGGGCAGCCCGCTGTCGCCCGAGATCATGGACATCACTCGACAGACCGTCGAGGGACTCTGCCGAGACGAGCGGATCCTGCTGCACGCGCAAGCCCTCCCCAACGTGGGGACGCAGCGGGCTGCCCTCGACGCGATGGAGCACACGGCGAGCCGTTACCCGGTCGCGGCATGGAAGACGTTCACGCATTTCCCGGGCGCCTTCGAAGGGGACGGCAACGTGTGGTGGCTCGACGACCGCGACGGCGGTGACCTCGGGGAGCGATTCATCCGGAAAGCCGTGGATCTCAAGATCCCGACGATCTGCACGCACAAGGGACTGTCGCTCGGTTCGCCGAACGCCTCTCCCGACGACATCGGGCCCGCCGCGAGGCGCCATCCCGACGTGAACTTCGTCGCGTACCACTCCGGCTTCGAGGCGGGGACGACCGAGGGCCCGTACACGCCGGAGACGGCGCACCTCGGTGTGAACCGTCTCATCGCCTCGATGGAGCGGGCAGGGATCGGGCCGAACGAGAACGTCTACGCCGAGATCGGCTCCACGTGGTGGTACGTGATGCGGTATCCGGAGCAGGCGGCGCACGTCCTCGGGAAGCTCTTGAAGCACGTGGGACAGGACAACGTGCTGTGGGGGACCGACTGTCTGTTCTACGGGTCTCCCCAGCCGTTGATCCAGGCGATGCGCACCTTCCAGATCTCCCAGGAGTTCCGGGAGCGCTACGGCTACCCGAAGCTCACCAAGGAGCTGAAGGCGAAGATCCTCGGGCTGAACGGCGCCGCTCTGTACCGGGTGGAACCGAACACATCGACCTGCGAGTTCACTCGGCGCGAGTTGGAGCAGATCCGCCGGAACCTACCGGGCACGAACCTCGCGCTCGGTCCCACCACGATGGCCGCCGTCCAGCCCTTCCGCGACGACGACCGCGAGCTCTGGGCGCTTTCCGCGGAGCTGCTCGCGTGATCGAGACGCTCAGAGGTCCGCGGCGGTGAGCTGGCCGCCCGTCGGACCGCGGCCGCCCAGGGCGGCCGCGCCGCACCGGGCGGCCAGCCGCAGCGCCTCGGTCACCTCGAGGCCGGCTCCCAAACCGTAGGTGAGCCCGGCGTGGAACGAATCGCCGGCTCCGTAGGTGTCGATGATCGGGCCGAGGAGTGGGGCCGGTTCGAAGCGACGTCGCTCGCCGTCAAACGCTGCGAACGATCCACCTTCCGCTCCCTCCGTCAGCACTACCAGGTCGGGCGGGGCGTGGGACAGGACCTCGGGGTCGTAGCGCTCGTGGACGTCCAAGGCGCTCCCGACCACTGCGTCGGCTCGCACGCCCGACGCGGCGAGGACGGCCAGGTGCCGGGTCGACACCACCATCACCCTCGCCACGCGTGCCCGACGAAGCGCGTCCGCGTCGCCGGCCGTCACGTACACGGCGCCGGCGTCCTCCAGGTGGTCCCACGCGAGACCTTCGGAACCGTGCGCTTCAAGCCGGGGTCCCAGCGTGGTGATCGTGCGCTCGCCGTCGCCGTCGACGAGACACAGCGCCTGACGGGTGGGATCCGGCCTCTCCTCACCGTGGACGTGGACCCGTGAGGCCGAGAGCTCTTCGCGCGCGCGACGACCCACGCCGTCCCCGCCGAGCGCCGTGAACAGCTCGGATGTTCCCGCGAGCTTCGCGAGCTGGACGGCGGACACGGCGCCGCCGCCGCCTGCTCCCCACCAGGTCTCTGTCGCATGTGCGATCGCGCCGGCGGTGGGCACCCGGTCCACGCGCCCGAACGTGATCCATTCCACGTGTCCGACGACCGCGACCTTCATCCCGTGCGTATCGTCCCAGGCTCGGCCCGGCGTACGAAGGCACGATCGGCCGGGAATATCCGACCTCGTTGGTAGGATTTGCAGGTGCAAGAGGGGTTCGCCTCCCGCGGCCCCGTTGACCTCCACCGAGGACCATGGCTGAGCTGGACGGCGTGTACTACAAGGAGATCGTGGAGCAAGCGCTCCGCGAGTTCCCCAACGAGGCCTGCGGCCTGATCGCGGCCGAGGCCGGCGTGCCCGTCAAGGTCTACGCGATGACGAACGCGGACGCGAGTCCGGCCACCTACCGCCTCGACGGCAAGGAGCAGCTGAAGGTCTTCGACGAGCTCGACGACCGAGGGTGGGACCTCTGGGCGATCTACCACTCCCACACCCACTCCGAGGCCTACCCGTCGGAGACCGACCGCCGGCTCGCGTTCTATCCGGACTCCCGGTACCTGCTCCTCTCTGTCGCGGATCGCGACGAGCCGATCATGCGCTCGTTCTTCATCCGCGAGGGCGAGATCGAGGAAGAGGAGCTGACGATCACGTGAGCGAGCTCCGCCGGTTCACCGAGGATCAGGTCCAACGGTATTCGCGACACATCATCCTTCCCAACGTCGGGGCGGCGGGTCAGCGCAAGCTGCTCGATTCGAGCGTCCTGATCGTCGGCGCCGGGGGGCTCGGGTCGCCGATCGCGATGTACTTGGCCGCCGCGGGTGTCGGGAAGATCGGCGTCGTCGACTTCGATGCCGTCGACGTTTCCAACCTCCAGCGCCAGATCCTGCACACGAACGCCGACATCGGTCGCTCCAAGGTCGAGTCGGCGCTCGAGCACCTCCGCGCGATCAACCCGACGGTCGAGATCGTGGGCCACGACACGCTGCTGTTCTCGACCAATGTGTTCGACGTGATGGAGCCCTACGACGTGATCATCGACGGCACGGACAACTTCCCGGTCCGCTATCTCGTGAACGACGCCACGCAGTTCCTCGGCAAGCCGCTCGTGTACGGCTCGATCTACCAGTTCGAGGGACAGGCCACGGTGTTCATGCCAGGCAAGGAGACACCCTGCTATCGGTGTCTCTTCCCGACACCGCCGCCGCCCGGCACCGTCCCGTCGTGCGCGGAGGGCGGCGTGTTCGGCGTGCTCCCCGGCGTGATCGGCTCGATCCAGGCGACCGAGGCGATCAAGCTCATCACCGGCGAAGGCGAGACCCTCGAAGGACGGCTGCTCCTGTACGACGCGCTCGACATGAGCTTCCAGGAAGTGAAGATCCGCTGGGACGCGGATTGCCCGGTGTGCGGCAAGGAGCCGACCATCACCGAGCTGATCGATTACGAACAGTTCTGCGGCGTCCCCGCCCGACCCGAGTGAGGAGCATCCACGACATGCCCGTCCAGGTGAAGCTGCCCACGATCCTCCGCAAACACGCGGGAGGCGAACCCAAGGTGAGCGCGGAAGGTGACACGCTCCGCGACGTCCTCGGCGATCTCGAGGCGAAGTACCCCGGGATCACGAAGAACGTGCTATCTGAAGACGGTGGCCTTCACCGGTTCATCAACGTCTACCTGAACGACGAGGACGTGCGCTACCTCGGCTCGTTGGAGACCGAGGTCGGCGAGGGCGACACTGTCTCGATCCTCCCCGCCGTCGCCGGCGGCTGACCCCTTCGACCGATGGGCCGGGCGCCGCTGAGATAATCCCCGCGTGACCCGCTACGACGACATCCTCGACGCGATCGGGAACACGCCGCTCGTCGGTCTGCCGTCGATGTCCCCGAAGCCCGGCGTGCGCTTGTGGGCGAAGCTCGAGGGCAACAATCCGACCGGCTCGACGAAGGACCGGATCGCGCTCGCGATGGTGGAGGCTGCGGAGGTATCCGGTGAGCTGACGCCCGACAAGGCGATCCTCGAACCGACGTCCGGCAACACGGGCATCTCCCTCGCGATGGTCGCCAAGCGGAAGGGCTACCGACTCACCGTGGTCCTGCCGGACAACGCGAGCCAGGAGCGCCTGGGTCTCCTGCGTCTGTTCGGCGCCGAGATCGTCTTCTCCGATGGCGACAAAGGGACGAACGGCTCGATCGAAGTGGCCCGCGCGCTCGCCGAGGACCCTACGTACTTCATGCCCTTCCAGTACGGGAACCCCGCCAACCCGCAAGCGCACGAGGAAGGAACCGCGCGTGAGATCGTCACCGACCTCCCCGAGGTCACGCACTTCGTCGCCGGGATGGGGACCGGCGGCACCCTGACCGGTGTGGGTCGTGCGTTGCACGCGCACGACCCGTCGATCCAGATCGTGGCCGCGGAGCCGGAGCTCGGCGATCTCGTCTACGGCCTGCGGTCGCTCGACGAAGGGTTCGTTCCGCCGATCTTCGACCCGAGCGAGGTGAACCGGAAGTTCCTCGTCAACTCCGACGACGCCCTCCGAGCGACGAGGGAGCTGACTTCGAAGGAGGGCATCTTCTCGGGCATCTCCTCGGGGGCGGTCGTCCATGTCGCCCAGCGGATCGCGGCCGAGTTGGACGAAGGGCACGTCGTCTGCTTGCTCGCCGACGGCGGCTGGAAGTACCTCTCGACCGAAGCGTGGGCGGACGATCTCACGACCGCGGAGAAGAAGGTCTCCGAGTCCTTGTGGTGGTGAGCGACCCCCGGCCGATCGGCGTGTTCGACTCCGGTGTGGGCGGGCTCACCGTCGCGCGGGCGATCATCGACCTCCTGCCCCACGAGCCGTTGATCTACGTGGGCGATTCCGCGCGGTTCCCGTACGGGTCGCAACCGGTCGAGCGGATCCGGCAGTACGCGCTCGAGATCGCGGAGTACCTCGTGCGGAGGAACGTGAAGCTGCTCGTGATCGCCTGCAACTCGATCGAGGTGTCGGCGATCGGTGACATCGCCGTGAGCGCCGACATCCCGGTCGTCGGCGTGGTCAACCCCGGGTCGCGGGCGGCCATCCGCGCGACCCGGAACGGCGTGGTCGGCGTCATCGGCACCGAGGCGACGATCGCGACGGGCGCGTACCAGCGGGCGATCGGCTCGGCCGTTTCGCTCCACACGGCCGCGTGTCCGGCCTTCGTGGACCACGTCGAACGAGGGGACACCAGCTCCCCGGAGTTACGCACCGTCGCGCGCGGGTATCTTGAGCCACTCATGGAAGCCGGGATCGACACACTGGTGTTGGGCTGCACCCACTATCCGCTCCTGTCGGGGCTCCTGCAGCTCGAGCTCGGACCCGACGTCGTGCTGGTCTCCTCGGCGGAGGAGACCGCGAAGGACGTGTACGGTGAGCTCGTGTCGAGAGAGCTGCTCGCGCCGGCCGACGGAAAGCCCGTGCACGAGTTCGTCACCACCGGCGACCCCGAACGGTTCCAACGTCTGGCGGAGGTGTTCCTGGGTCCCGAAGTGCGGGACCTCGGCGTGCAGCAGGTGACCGTGGAGGGCGCGTGGAGCTGACGGTCCTGGGGGCGCAGGGCACATGGCCCGGCGCCGGCGGCGAGAACTGCGGCTACCTCGTCACCCAGGAGGGCTATCACCTCCAGGTCGATGCCGGCACCGGCACGTTCGCCCGCCTGCAGCAAGTGGTCGGCGTCAACGACGTGAAGGGGATGCTCATCACCCACGGCCATCCCGATCACTACGTCGACATCATCCCGACGTTCTACGCGCGGCACTACGGGCGTCTCGGGCGTCCGGGTCTTCCCTTCTGGTCCCCCGGGGGGTTCACCGACATCGCGGCGGCGCTCGTCTCGGAGAACGGGCGCAACGTGATGGCGGAGGCCTTCGACTTCCTCACCGCCGCCCCCGGCCAGGTCTTCGAGCTGGGGCCGTTCCGGATCACACCCTTCGAGATGCAGCACATCGGTGTCTTCTCCCTCGGATATCGGATCGAGGCGGGCGGGGTCGTGTTCGCCTACACAGGCGACACGGGACCCTGCGAGGCTGCGATCGCGCTGGCGCGCGACTCCGATCTGTTCCTGTGCGAGGCGACGTATCAGAACGCGTCGAAGCTCTACCCGTTCCACCTGTCGGCGGCGCAGGCGGGCGAGGTCGCGACCGCCGCCGGCGCGGATCACCTGGTCCTCACGCACCTGACGCCCGAGCTCGACCATCGGATCTCGATCCGCGAGGCGGCCGAGACGTTCACCGGGCCGATCGACATCGCGGTGCCGGGGATGGTTCTGGAGGTCGGTCGATGAGCCCCCGTCCCGACGGACGCGCGCCCGGGCAGCTGCGCCCGGTGGCCTACGAGCTCGGATACCAGGAGTGGGCCGCCGGCTCCGTGCTGTTCTCGATGGGCAAGACCCGAGTGCTGTGCGCTGCCTCCGTGTCGACCGAAGCTCCTCGCTGGCTCCGAGGGACCGGGAAGGGATGGGTGACGGGGGAGTACTCGATGCTTCCGGCATCCACGAACGAGCGCTCGCCGCGCGAGGTGAACCGCGGTCGTCCGGGCGGCCGGACCCAGGAGATCCAGCGCCTGATCGGTCGCTCGCTCCGAGCGGTGACCGACCTCGGTCGGATGGGGGAGCGCACGATCACCGTGGACTGCGATGTGCTGCAGGCCGATGCGGGCACGCGAACCGCGGCGATCACGGGCGGCTACATCGCCCTCGCGCACGCCCTGCGCAAACTGTCGAGCGAACGCCTCGTGCCGGACGATCTCTTGTTGGACACGGTGGCGGCTGTCTCGGTCGGGATCATCGACGGAGAGGCGCGGCTGGATCTGTGTTACGAGGAGGATGCCGCCGCCGAGGTCGACTGCAACGTCGTGATGACGGGTTCCGGCACGCTCGTGGAGGTGCAGGGCACGGCCGAAGGCGTCCCGTTCGACCGCGCGCAGCTCGACGACTTGCTCGATCTGGCCTCTGCCGGCGTCGTCGAGCTGACGAAGGTCCAGCGGGACGCGATCGACGGCTGAGGTGGCGTTCCCGACCCGGATCGCGATCGCGTCGCGCAACCCCCACAAGCTCCGGGAGATCGGAAGGATCTGCGCCGATTGGCCCGTGGAGTGGTGGACGGTCCAGAACCACCCGGGGTCCTGGCCAGACGTGGAGGAGACCGGCAGCACCTACCTCGAGAACGCGCTGCTGAAGGCGCGGGCCGGGGCGGCCGCTCTGGGCGAGCCGGCACTCGCGGACGATTCCGGGATCGAGGTCGATGCGCTGGGCGGCCGCCCCGGCCCGCGGTCCGCCCGGTTCGCCGGTGAGGACGCGACGGACGAGCGCAACCTCGACGAGCTCATCCGGGCCCTCAAGGGTGTGCCGGGATCCGGGCGCACCGCCCGGTACCGGTGCGTCGCCGTGCTCGCGTTCCCCGACGGCCGGGAACTGCACGCCGAGGGCACCTGTGAGGGGATCCTCGAGCCGAAGCCGCGCGGGACCGGCGGCTTCGGCTACGATCCGATCTTCGTCCCGGGGGGCGGGGACCGCACGATGGCCGAGCTCAGCGACGAGGAGAAAGACCGGATCAGCCATCGGGGGCGGGCCTTCCGGACCCTCGGGGAGCAGCTGGAGGGCGGCTGAGCAGCCCACCGCCGACGCAAGCGGTGCAACCCCTTTGGGATACCTGACTCAAGGTAATGCGGTGGGCCGCCGAAGCTTTCCTCGTGGCGGACAACTACCTGGCAGAGCGCCGTGTCCTGAGGCAAACCGAAGGCTTCTTCGACGGCAAGTCCCCGGGTGTCACCCTCTTGCTCGGCGCCGCGTTCCTCGCGGTCGTCGCGGTGATGGACTATCTCCTCGGACCGCGCCTTTCGGTTGCCCTCTTCTACCTGATGCCCATCGGCCTCGTGACGTGGAACCTCGGTCTCCGCTGGGGGGCCGTGACGGTCGCACTGTCCACGGGCGCGGCGCTCTGGAGCGATCTGCTGTATCCCAACTTCGACCTGCTGCCCTGGTGGAACGCGATCTTCCGCTTCGCCGCGTTCCTCGCGGTCGCCGTGCTGCTTGGCACGCTACGCCGCATCATCGCGTCGCAATGGGAGCACCTCGATCGCGAGGCGGAGGTCACGACCGGACTCCGCGAGCTGAACGAGGTGAAGGACACGCTCCTGCACGCGGTCTCCCACGACCTCAAGGGTCCGCTCGCCGGGATCCTCGGCTCGGTCCAGACGCTGCACCGCGCAGAGCAGATCGGTCTGACGGAGGAAGAGCGCGCGACGATGCTCGACATGATCGAGCAGGGCGGCAAGAAGATGAATCGTCTGGTCGACGACCTGCTGGATCTCGACCGCCTGGACCGCGGACACATCCAACCCGAGCGCGCCCCGACCGACGTGAGCGAGCTGGCACGTCGGATCGCACGTGAGCTCCCGGGCATGGAGTCCCACCCGATCCGTGTCGAGGCCTCCCAGGTCCTCGTGGACATCGACGCCGGCAAGGTCGAGCGTGTGATCGAGAACCTGCTCGTGAACGCCCGGCGGCACACGCCCGCAGGCACCGCGGTGCACGTCCGCGTCCTCGGTCGTTCCAACGGCGTCGTCCTCGTGATCGAGGACGAAGGTCCGGGGATCCCGGACGAACTCAAGGAGGTGCTCTTCGAGCCCTTCCGTCAGGGCGCCGGAGCCGGCGGCCGAGGGGTCGGCATCGGACTCTCGCTCGTCAAGAAGTTCGCGGAGCTGCACGGCGGCACCGCGATCGTCGAGGACGGCGAGCACGGCGGCGCCCGCTTCGTCATCACGCTCCCCGGCGACGTGACCGAGCTTCCTGCAGACGCACGGCGTCTCCAGGCCGTGTAGCTCGACGTCGAGCAACGGCACCAGTCACACACGCCGCGCGTGACCGACGATCGCCTCGGTGCCCAGCCGCAGACCGTGCTCGTCGACTCGCGACTCCATGGCTTGAAGGAGGTGAGCCAATTCCGCCGCCGTCTGCCGGTCGAAGAGGCCAGCCCGGGCCCGGAACGCTCCGATCGAAGGAGAGCGGGCCGTCGTGCGAACCACGTCGATCCGGATGTCCTCGAAGGCACCTGAGGCGAGCACGCCGCGGAGATCGTCGGGTTGCGGCATGCAGAAGAGCCAGCGGATCGCTGCGGCACCGCGAGCGCCCGAGCGGCGTTCGAGCGATGCGGCGAGCTCTGCGAACGGTGGGTTCCCCTCGATCGAGCCCGGAACGGTGACTTCGATCTCGCCACCCCGCACGAGGACCCGCTGCATCTCCTCGAGCGCCCGGCCGCGGTCCGCAAGCAGCTGGAACCCCTCCGAGCACACGAGGCGATCGAACGAGCCGTCCTCGAAAGGCAGCTCGGTCCCCTGGATCCGGCGTCTCGCGGCCTGGCTGGCCGACGCCTCGACGGTGAGCCACGTGACCGATCCCTTCGAACCGACGTCGAAGGCCACTTCGAGGGCACGCCGGACCGGAGTCCGATCCTCGGACCATCGGCGCTCGGTGTCCGCGGCGGTCGGCCGCGTCCTCACCTCGCGGCGTCGAGCTCGGGAAGGGCCGGCGACCCCGACCCGGCGCGCGAGGAGATGTGGTTCGCCACGAAGGCGTGATCGCGTGCCATGCCGGGGAGGACGTCTGATGAGAATGAGTACTGGAACGCCAGGCCGATGAAGTAGAGACCGGGTTCTGACCCGACGACCCCACGATCGTGGATCGGCTCGCCATCCGTCCCCAGGACGGGCAGATCGATCCATCCGAACTCGGAGCGGTAGCCCGTGCACCAGATCACGTTCGCCACGTCCAGGGCGCGGCCGTCTTCGAGAACCGGCAGACCGTCCTCGACGCCCGCGACCCGGGGGACCCGCTCGATCCCGGCGGCGGCGAGGTCCTTCGGCCTGACGCGGATCAGCGGATCGCCGTGGGCGATCAGCTTCGGACCGATCTTCCGTCCGATCGGCGTGCCCTTCGTCAACACGCGATGGCCGAGGAAGCGGAAGACGCGGAACCCGTACCGCGCGGGGATGCTTCCGTGGCGGACCGGGAGGTGACCGGACTCCTTGCCTGCGAGCAGGGTCCGGCGGCTCTTCGACAGCTCCTTGGAGATCTCGGCGCCCGAATTCCCGACACCCACGACGAGGACATCTCCTTCACGCAGCTGGGAAGGGCTCTGGTAGTCCTTCGAATGGAGCTGCGTGATGTTCGGCGAGAGCTGTCCGGCGAAGCCGGGGACCTTGGGGATCTGGCATGCGCCCGTCGCCACCACCACGTTCTCGGCCTCGAATCGTCCCTGCGGGGAGGTGATCACGAAGCGCCCGCCCTCCTTCGCGAGCCGTTTCACTTTCACGCCGGTGCGGACCGGGAGGTCGAAGCGCTGGACGTACTCCTCCAGGTAGTCGCCCATCTCGTCCTTGGTCGGGAAGTACCAGGACGATGCCGGGAACGGGGAGCCCGGAAGGCGATCGAAGCGCGCGGGTGTGAAGAGCCGAAGTGATTCCCAACGGTTGCGCCAGGCGTCCCCGACGCGTTCGCCTGCGTCCAGGATAAGGAACGGGCGGCCCCGCTCTTTCAGGAAGTACGCGGTGGCGAGACCCGCCTGCCCGCCCCCGATGATCATCGTCTCGACGTACTCCGTGCCCGGCCGGTCTTCCATCGCTCTCCTCCGTTCGCGCGGCGTTTCGGACAAGGCGACGGTACGTGGCCGCCGTAGGCGGTTCATCGCCCGAACCAGCCAATGTCGGAGCACGCCGATGTGGTGAGGAATGACCAGACGCGGGGCACGGCGCCGAACTCAGTTCAGGCCGTGCTCGAACGCGAAGGCGGTCGCGCCCGACCGCGACGAGACGCCGAGCTTCGCGAACATGTTCTGGAGGTGGCGGGCGACGGTGTGCTCGCTGATCACCAGTGCAGCGGCGATCTCCCGGTTCGACCTGCCGGCCGCGACGAGCCGCAGCACTTCGGCCTCCCGCGCGGTCAGGCCGCGCGGGAGGCCGGCCGATCCGGCGAGGAGCTCCTTCGCCGCCCGGGCATCGGGCACCGCCCCCAGGCGTTCGAAGGCGGCGATCGCGGCCCGGAGCTCCAGGTCAGCGTCGTCCTCGTCGGCCGCGTTCCGCAACGCGATGGCGTATCGCGTCCGAGCCACGGCCGCCTCGTACGGGAGTCTGATCTCCTGCCAGAGAGCGACGGCGTGCCGGAGGCTCTCGAGCGCCGCCGGGAGGTCGCCTTCCGCGAGGCTGATGGCTCCTCGGGCGGTGGCGGCGGATGCGTCGAGGGCGGGCGTCGCGTACCCCGCTGCGATCGCGTCCAGCTCGTTGCTCGCCGTGCGCGCCGTCTCGACGTCGCCCTCTGCGAGCGCGACGTCGACCTGCGCCCCGAGGAGCCGCGCCCGGCGCATCCTGCTTCCCATCTCACCCGCGAGCGCGACCCGGAGCCCCGTCCGGGCGGCCTCCGTCTTGCCCTGGGCAAGTCGAAGAAGCGCCAGCCCCGGCTGCGGTTCGAACCCGATCTCGTGCGCGCGAGCGAAGGACTCCTCCGCGCCCGCGAGGTTGCCCATCCGGCGACGGATCTCGCCGGTCCCGTAGAACGCCTGCGCGGCAGCCATCGGGTCGAAGCTCATGAGCTCCCGCGACGCGCGCGAGGACTCGGCTTCCGCCTCGGACCACGCTCCTCGGAGGCTCGACACCTCGGCGCGGTTGATCCGGCACATGCCCGGATAGGGGGATTCCGGCGGGAGCGTCTCGCACCACGCGCGCGATGCTTCGCTCCACTCGTGAGCGCGCCGGAGATCGGCGAGCTCCAGACAGGCGGCGACCACGTTGCAGTACACGATGCCGGTGAAGAAGCTGGACAGTTCTCCTGCGACGACGGATGTCATCGCTTCGTCCAATCGTGCGAGGCCGTCGGCGATGTCACCCTCCGCGATGAGGAGGAGGCCCTCGGTGTGGATACCCATCGCCCACACGTCCCGGTCGTCGAACCGCAACGCGATCGCAGTGGCCCGCTTGGCGAGCACCATGGCCCCGTCGAGGTCACCGGTGAACCTCGCCACCGTCGCCTCCAGCACGGCGAGGAAGCCCTGTTCGATGCACTCCGACTGACCCTCGAGATGACGCTGCGCGCGCATCAGCCATCCCGCTCCGACGGCGGGTTCCTCCCGGAGGAAGTGCTGGGCGCTGAGGCGCCCGGCGTTGGATGCCGCCCTCAGCTCGTCTCCCGAAGCCGCGAACGCGGTGTACGCCTGCTGTCGTGCCGCGATCGCCTCGTCCATCTTCGACAGCCACCAGGCCGCGTCGGAGAGGGCTTCGAGGTCCTGGGGCGTCAGATCGGACGGATCGGCGGACGCGAGCTCCTCGTACGCATCCGCCCACGCCTCGCGCCGAGCGGCATCTCGGCCCCGTTCGATGTCGGCGGTCCGCTCGGGCACGCGCTTCCCTCTCTACGGCGGCGGGACGGAGCAATAGCTTAGGCGGCCGGGCCTCGTTCCGGTTCCGGGACCAGGAGTGACAGAGTGTGCAAGGGAGATCCTGTGGCCCCGGCAGAAGTGGCGCTCGGGTGGGAGTCCCGCGGGGGCCGATAGAGAGGTACGAGATGAGCGAAGGCCCGAGACCCCGGGATCGGCGAACCGATCTCATCGGAGCGATCGGTCTGGGGATCGCGTACTACCTGGCTGCGCAACTCAGCCTCCGATTGGCGCTCGTCGGCGAGAACATCACCCCCCTGTGGCCTCCCACCGGGATCGCGCTGGTGGGGTTCCTTCTCCGGGGACGGAGACTCTGGCCGGGCGTCGCGATCGCCGCGTTCGCGGTCAACCTTCCGATCAGTGCGTCGGCCGCGGCGGCCGCCGTGACGGCGGTCGGGAACACGCTCGCCCCGCTGGCCGCCGCCACACTCCTCCTGCGGGTCGGCTTCCGTCCGCAGCTCGATCGCCTCCGCGACGCACTCGCGATCGTCTCCTCAGCGCTGGGGAGCACCCTCATCAGCGCGACCATCGGCGCGACCACCCTGGTGGCCTCCAACGCCATCGCGGAGGCGCGCTTCCTCGGCGCGTGGTCCGTGTGGTGGGCGGGGGACGCGATGGGGATCCTCGTGGTCGCCCCGTTCCTCCTCACGTTCAGCTCGTTGCGTGCACATCCGATCCCGCGCGGATGGAAAGCCTTCGAAGCGATCGCGCTCGGAGCCGCTCTGGTCGGCATCTCGTTCCTCATCCTCGTCACGAACCTCCCCATCTTGTTCCTCACGCTCCCGGTTCTGGGCTGGGCCGCGTGGCGTTTCCAGCAGCCCGGGGCGGCGCCCGCGGCACTGGTCGTGTCGGTGTTCGCGACGTGGGCGGCCGTTGAGCAGGAAGGTCTCTTCGCGGGTCTGACGCTCTCAGAGGAGATGTTCACGCTCCAGGCGTTCAATGCCACGGTCGCCCTCACGTCCTTCTTCTTCGCTGCGATCGTGAGCGAGCGTCTCCGTGCGCGGCGCGCCCTCGAGGATGCCGCCGCCGACCTCGAAGAGCGGGTCGAGCTGCGCACGACCCAACTCTCGAGCGCGAACGAGCGCCTGGCCGAGTCGCAGGAGCTCTCACATCTCGGTTCCTGGGATTGGGACGTGGCGACGGGCGTCGTGAACTGGTCCCTCGAGATGTATCGGATCCATGGCCTCCCGCCCGACGCGCCCATCACGTTCGAGCGTGCCGTCGAGTTCGCGGTGCCCGAGGACCGAGCGCGTATCCAAGCCAACGTGGTTCGTGCCATCGAGGAGCGGAGGGAAGTGATCCCGGACATCGAGTACCGGATCGTCCGTGAGGACGCGGACACGAGGACGCTCTACGGGAAGGCGCGCGCCATCCGAGCGACGGATGGGTCCGTGATGAGGATGGTCGGGACGGTTCAAGATGTTACCGAGCGACGCGAGCTGGAGCGTGAGCACCGGATCGCCGACACGCTCCAGCAGGCATTGCTCCCCGAGCGGCTCCCGCATCTCGTCGGGATGAGCTTCGCGGCCCGGTACGTGCCGGCCGAGGAAGGCTCGGCGGCCGGTGGTGACTGGTACGACGTGATCGAGCTTCCCGACGGCGGCGTCGCGCTCGTGATCGGTGACGTGGCCGGCCACGGGATCGAGGCGGCGAGCGTGATGGGGCAGGTTCGCATGGCGGTGCGAGCGTTCAGCCTCGAGGGACATCGTGCGAGGGTCGTGGTGGAGCGCGTGCACGACCTGCTGCGGTCCCTGTACGAAGGCGAGCAGATGGTGACGATGTTCTACCTCGTGGTGGATCCCGCGACGTGGGAGGCGACGATGGTGAACGCCGGACATCCCGCGCCGTTGCTGCTCGATATCGCCGGTGGCGTGACCTACCTGGCGAGCCCCATCGGGCTGCCGCTCGGATTGAACTGGAGCCTGCCGTACGAGGATTCGATCGCCCTCCTCCGGCCGGGGGCAACACTCGTGCTCTTCACCGACGGCCTGATCGACCGCCGAGACATCGCGGTCGAGGAAGGCCTTGAACGGCTCCGCGAGTTGGCGACGGGGAAAGTGGGACTGGACATCGACGACCTCTGCGGGGTCCTGCTCGAGGAGTTGGTGCCGGCCGACGCCTCCGACGACGTGGCGATCCTCGCCGCCCGGCTCGATCCCGTGCACGAGCACCTCTCCCTCCATATCCCGGCCGATCCCGCGAAGCTCCGATCGGTTCGTCGCAACATCGCCCGATGGCTCTCGGGTCACGAGGTGTCGAAGGAGGACGCGGACGACATCATCCTCGCGAGCTCGGAGGCGTGTGCGAACTCGATCGAACATGCCTACGGCCCCGGCGAGGGGTCGGTGGACATCGAGGCTGGGGTCAACGACGGTGAGATCACGATCGTCGTCCGCGACACGGGGCGCTGGAGGGCGGCGCGCAACGGGGACCGAGGCAGAGGGTTGCCGCTGATCGAGTCGTGCATGGACTCCTGCGTGTTCACACGCGGCGAAGAAGGGACCGAGGTCCGCATGATCCGTCGTGTTCCACGGTCGAGCTCGGGATGAGCGATCTCGCGTCGTTCGTCGTCGATCGGCGCGACGACGTCGTCATCGCTGAGCTGACCGGCGAGGTCGATCTGTCCAATGCTGCGGAGCTCGAGGGTCGGATCACCGATGCCGTTCCCAACGATGTGGCGGGGCTGGTCCTGGATCTCTCGGGAGTGACCTACGTCGACAGCGCGGGCGTCCGGCTGCTGCTCTCCTTGGCAGGGAAGCTGAAGTGGCGCGACCAGGACCTCGTCCTTGCCGCGCCGCCGGACTCGCGGTGCCGGCGTGTGCTCTCGATGGTGGGGGTCGGCACCAAGGTCATGCTCGAGACGAACGTGGACGCCGCGGTTTCGCGATTGCGTGCCTCCGGATCCTCGGTGTAAGAGAACGGCTGATCCGATCCCGATCGCGCGGGTGCGATGATCCGCGCGAGGAGTGGAGGTCTCCGTGCCGTACGCCAGGAACGAACTGGATGGAACCCGCGTGTATCTCGAGGACGACGGTGGAGGCGGCGTGCCGGTCGTGGTCCTCGGTGGATTCCTCGATCCGATCGAGCTGGTCCGACGCGCACCGATCGCGCAGGCGTTGGCAACCCTCCCCGTCGAATTCCGGCTCATCTACGTGGACCATCGAGGTCACGGGCGGAGCGACACACCTCATGAGGCCGCGGCGTACGCGATGCCCATCCGCGTCGCGGACGTCGTGGCCGTGCTCGATGAGCGGGGGATCGAACGCGCGCATTTCATCGGCATCTCCTGGGGTGGGAGGCTCTGCTTCGGGATCGGCGAGCACGAACCCGAGCGCATCCGCTCGCTGGTCACGATCGGCCAGCAGCCCTACGCGATCGACCCCGACGGTCCACTCGCCCGCGTCGTGGGGGAGGCGCTTGCCGCCTCCACGGAGCGGGGCATCGGAGCGCTCGTCGAGGCGTTCGAGTCGATCGCCGGGCGGTACCCCGATGAGGTCCGGGGCATGTATCTCGCATGTGACGATGCGGCCATGCGCGCCGCCTGGCACGCCGCGATGGAGGAAGGGTCGGTGAGCGACGATCTCGGAGCGTGGAACGTGCGATGTCTCATCTGCGTCGCCGAGGACGACGTGGACTTCTTCGACCAGGCTCGACGGGCGGCCGAGGAGATCCCGAACGCGGAGTTCCTGCCGATCGAAGGGATCGACCACCTCGGTGTGGACACGTCACCGGTGGATCTCGTCCTGCCTGCCGTTCTACGGATCCTTCGGGAAACGAGCTGAGTGAGCCCGCTCGGTCCACCGAGAACGTGTGCGAGAGGGGGGATTCGAACCCCCACGCCCTTTCGGGCACCGGCTCCTAAGGCCGGCGCGTCTGCCAGGTTCCGCCACTCTCGCTCACGGCGAAGCGTAGACCCTCATGGACGCCCGGGCCCGGCGCGCGGCATCATGCACCGGTGCCACGCCGCCTGCTCTTCCTGACGATGGCCGCGCTCCTGGCCTCGTGCGCGGGGGGCGCATCGGCTCCGTCGGACATCCCCTCGTTCCCGATCTCACCACCGCGCTCACGGCCGCGGCCGCCCGCCGATATCGAGGCATACAGGCTCCTCGCGCGAGGTGGGACGCTCGTCGCTCTCGCGCGCGAACCCGTGTTGGGGGTCCACGCGGCGCCCGGGACGGAACGTCCGTATATGGGCCTGGATGCTGCGAACCCCTGGGGCCAGCCCCTCCGGCTCCTCGTGATCCGAGACGCGAACGACCAGGATGGCGACATCTGGCTGCGGATCCAGCTCCCGATCTGGCCCAACGGTCAAGCGGGCTGGGTGGCGGCATCCGACGTGCGGCTCGCCGAGGCCGACGAACGGGTCGTGGTCGATCTCTCCGAACGGAGGCTCGTGAGGCTCCGCGAGGGCGAACCGGTGGCGCGCGTCGATGTCGCCATCGGCTCTGCGGTGACACCGACGCCGCCCGGCCGGTACTTCGTGTGGGCGAAGGTCGACACGGACCGCCCGTCGGGACCCTACGGCAGCTTCATCCTCGGGCTCTCCGGCTTCTCGGAGTCGATCGAGCCTTGGAAGGAGTGGCCAGGCCAGCCACGGCTCGCGATCCACGGGACCGACGACCCGGCCGACGCGGGCCATGCCGTGAGCAAGGGTTGCGTCCGAGTCCTGAACTCGCTGCTGCGGTCTCTTCGCGACGTCCCGATGGGCACGCCCGTCGACATCCAACCGTAGGAACCGCCCCGGATCCCCGACTTGACAAGCTCCTCACGTGCGGCGTATTTTACCGTCCAGTTATTTAACTAGGAGGTTGAGTGATGGCTTCGGCTGTGGTTTCCGAGCGCCTCGATCGAACGTTCGCGGCGCTCGCGGATCCCACTCGGCGGGCGATCCTCGGCCGGCTGGCGGCGGGGGAGGCCTCCGTCACCGAGCTGGCGGAGCCGTTCGAGATGAGCATGCCGGCGGTCTCGAAGCACCTGAAGGTGCTCGAGCGGGCGGGGCTCATCGTGCGAGGTCGGGAGCGGCAGTGGCGGCCCGCACGCCTCGAGGCCGAGCCGCTCAAGGAGGTCGCCGAGTGGACCGAGCGGTACCGGCGCTTCTGGGACGAGCGTTACGACCGGCTGGACGACTACCTGGAGGAGCTCCAGGGACGAGGACCAAGGAAAGGAAAGGGGAAGAACGATGAGCGGAAGCGGTAGGAACCAGCTCGTGACGACGACTCCGTCGGATCGGGAGATCGTGATGTCCCGGGTGTTCGATGCACCGCGCGACCTCGTGTTCGAGGCGCACACCTCCTGCGAGCACATGTCGAACTGGTGGGGCCCGAGGAAGTACGAGGTCGTGGACTGTGAGATCGACTTCCGCCCGGGCGGGACGTGGAGGGTCGTGCACCGCGGTCCCGACGGCAACCAGATCACGTTCTTCGGTGAGTACCTGGAGATCGTCCGGCCGGAACGCATCGTCTGGACGTTCGGGTTCGAAGACAACCCCGGCGGTCCGGAGACCTACACGTTCGAGGAGCAGGACGGCAAGACCACGATAACGAGCAGTGCTGTCTTCCCTTCGAAGGAGATGCGAGACGAGGTGCTCGGGTCGGGGATGGAGTCCGGCGCCATCGAGACCTACGAGCGGCTCGACGAATACCTCGAGGTCCTCAGGGAGCGCCAGACGAGCTGACGAGGAGGCGGCGTTCTTCGGGCGGTTATCGTTCGCACCATGGCGCGGTGCACCGCCTGCGGGGCGGACAACCCGGAGGGCGCGAGGTTCTGCAACGCCTGTGGGGAGCGCTTGGATGTGCCCGCCGCCTCCGGAACGCCGTCCGGAGAACGACGCGTGGTCACGATGCTCTTCTGTGACGTCCGCGGTTCGACCGCGATGGCCGAAGAGCTCGATCCCGAGGACTGGACCGATGTCATGAACGAGGCGTTCGCGCATCTCATCGAGCCGGTCGTCCGTCACGAGGGAACGGTGGCTCGCCTCATGGGCGACGCGATCCTGGCGTTCTTCGGCGCGCCGACCGCGCATGAGGATGACCCGCAGCGCGCCGTGATGGCGGGCCTCGAGATCGTGTCCTCCGTGACGGCGCTCCGCGAGAAGCTCGCCCGCGAGCGGGGGCTCGACCTGCACGTGCGCGTCGGGATCAACACCGGACCCGTCGTCGTGGGCGAGGTCGGCTCGGAGCTCAAGCAGGAGTACTCGGCGATGGGCGACGCCGTGAACGTCGCCGCTCGGATGGAACAGACGGCCGATCCCGGCACGGTCCAGATC
Organism: uncultured Actinomycetota bacterium; assembly: GCA_963750945.1. Classification (GTDB taxonomy): domain Bacteria; phylum Actinomycetota; class UBA4738; order UBA4738; family HRBIN12; genus JAJNBA01. The sequence continues at coordinate 356,250 of CAVVSH010000004.1, forward strand.
ACCGAGGACACCTACCGGCTGGTCGCCGACCTGTTCGAGGTCGAGCCGCTCGGCGGCGTCGAGCTGAAGGGGAAGCGGAAGCCCGTGTCCTCCTATCGGGTGCTCGGTCGACTGGACGCTCCGTGGACCGTGCGTGCGGCTCGGCGGCTGGACGCGCCGCTCGTCGGACGCGGAACGGAGATGGCGGCGATCCGTGCGGCGTTCGACCGGGCGCACCAGGGTCGCGGATCGGTCCTGCTTCTCATCGGGGATCCAGGGATCGGCAAGAGCCGACTGATCGAGGAAGCCAATGCGATCTGGGCGGAGCGGGAGCCCGGCGACGAGCGTCGGTGGGACTTCTGGCAGTGCGTCCCCTTCGACACGATGCAGCCCTACGCGCAGTACCGGCGTTTGATGCGGGAGCGGGCCGGCGTCAAGGAGTCGGATCCCGCCGAGATCGTCCGGACGAAGATCGCCGATCTGATGGAGACGATCGCCCTGGAGGGATGGGAGGTACCGAGCGAACGGGTCGCTCGGGCGCTCCTCGGCGTCGAGCGGGAGGACGAACCGCACCTGGAGGGCGAAGCGTTCCAACGTGCGGCCACCGAACTCGTGGTCGGATCGACCCTCGCGCAGAGCGGGCGCCGGCTGATCGTGTTCGAGGACCTCCACTGGTGTGACCATGCCTCCCTCGACCTCGTGCGAGCGATCACCGAGCTCGTCGTGGATGCCCCGATCGTGGTCCTCGCATCGTTCCGCCCCGATCGCGAGGTCGTCTCGTGGGAGTTCAAGGAGTGGGTGGAGACCGAGCTCGCGACGAACGCGACGGCGCTCGTGCTGGACTCGCTCTCGGCAGAACAGAGCGACGAGCTGATCGGCGCGTTCCTTCCGGTTCCGGAGATGACGGCGGCCGAGCGGCGGCGGATCCTCCACAACACGGAGGGGAATCCGCTCTTCATGCAGGAGGTGGCCCGGGCGCTGATCGACGGCGGCGTCGTCGAGCGTGCCGACGACGGCTGGCGGCTGACGGGAGACACGACCGACATCGTGATCCCCGACACGATCCAGAGCCTGATCACGGTCGGTCTCGATCGGCTTCCGGAGTCGACCCGTCGCACGGTGCAGACGGCCGCCGTGATCGGTCGGACATTCGAAGAAGAGCTCCTCGTGGCCGTCGCCGGCCGGGCGGACGTCCGGGAGGATCTCCGGGAGCTCGTGCGACGCGACCTGATCCGGGTCACCGGCGACGGCTCACAGGCCGAGTTCACGTTCCGTCATGCGCTCACGCAGGAGGCCGCGTACGGCACCCTCCTCGCGAAGCACCGTCGGGCCACGCATCGGCGCGTCGCCGAGGTCCTCGAGGAAACGGCGGGCGACCGCCTCGATGACGTCGCGTCGCAGCTCGTCCGCCATTTCTCCGAGGCCGGTGAGGACGCTTCGACGGTGACGTACGCGGCGAAGGCCGGCGACGCGGCGGCACGGCTCTACGCGAACGCCGAGGCGGAGGCGCACTATCGGACCGGGTTGGACGCCGCCCGGCGCGTCGGCGCACCTTCATCGACCCTGCGGTCGATGTACGAACGACGAGGCAGTGCGCTGGAACTGATCGGCCACTACGACGACGCGATCGCGAACTACGAAGAGATGCGTGAGGAGGCGCTGGCGAGGGGCGATGACGCCATGGAGCTGTCCGCGCACTCGAGCATCGCCCTGCTCTACGCGACGGCCACGCCGAAGTTCGACCCCGAGCTGGGGCGTCAGCTGTCGGAGGAGCTCGTGGTCATGGCGCGACGGATCGGAGACCGGTCTGCGGAGGCGAGAGCCCTGTGGAACATCGTGGTCGCGAACGTCTACGGCGGAGGGGACGCCGCCCGAGCCATCGAGGCGGGTGAGGCGTCGCTCGCGATCGCGCGGGACCTCGGTGAGCGCGAACAACTCGCGTTCACCCTGAACGACGTCACCCGCGCGTACATGGCGGTCGGTGACTTCTCAGCGGCCGCGCAGCGTTTGGCCGAGGCGCGGGCGCTCTGGGAGGAGCTCGACAACCGTCCGATGCTGGGCGAGAACCTCACGGTCGGAAGCTCGATGCACCTGTTCCGGGGCGATTACGCGGCCGCGCTCGCGGACGCGAATGAGGCGTTCGCGGTCTCCGAGTCGATCGGCAACGCCTGGGGGCAATCGCATGCCCTGATCACGGTCTACCGCGTCGAGCTCGAGCGCGGCCAGCTCGGCGCCGCGATCGACTCCATCCAACGGTGCCTCGAGCTCGGGGAGCAAGGTGGGTTCGCCTACGCCGCGATCGCCACGCGGGCCGACCTCTCCCGGGTGACGACGTACCTCGGAGACGGCGAACGTGGGCTCGCGCTCGCGGAGGAGTCGCTCGCGATCGCGCGCGAGCGGGTGCCTCCCGCGATCTCGATCGCGCGCGTCTCCCAGGCGCTGGCGCTCATCTCCCTCGGGAGGCACGACGAGGCGCATGCCCCTCTGGAGGAGGTCGATCTGATGATGCTGCCCGAGCCCGACCGGACGTTCCTTCGGGTGGCGGCGAGCGCCGCGCGGGTTCGTCTCGCGCTCCTCGACCGAGATGCCGCGGAGGCCGAGAGGGTCGCGCGGACGGTCGTCCAGGAGCTCCGCGCGAGCGAGGTGGAGATCCTCGTCGCAGGGGCGCTCGTCGCCCTCGCGAGGGCGCTCGTGGCGGCCGATCGCCTCGAGGAGGCCGGCGTCGAGCTGGCCGACGCGATCGAGCGCGCGGAGCGGCTGGGGGAGCGCCGGGTGCTCTGGGAGGCGCTCGCATCGTCCGCCGACCTGCACGCCCGGAAGGGAGCCGAGACGGAGGCAGCCGATCTCCGCGGTCGCTCGCGCGTGATCGTCGACGAGATCGCGGCCGGCCTCGACGATGGAGATCTCCGGAAGCGATTCCTGTCGCGCGACGACGTCCGCGCCCTCGTCGAGCGGGAGTCCTGATCGCGCCGGCGACGAGCGTCGACCGTCGGGCGTTGCAGGTGCATCGTCGAGTCGCGGAACGTTGTGTGGTGGGCCCCCGGGGACTCGAACCCCGAACCTGCGGATTAAGAGTCCGTTGCTCTGCCGGATTGAGCTAGAGGCCCGCCGCAGTGTAACAACCGTCAGACCTCACCGGGACCCGTGAGACGAATGTTTGCTGGCATTCCGGAATGGGCATATGTGGCGCGACAGAACGCTGATGCTGCCACCAGGCAGCGAAGGGAGCGTTACGCCATGAGCATGGAGCCTGAGCACCACCACCACGACGAAACCCCGGTCGTGCGCGACCCCGAGGGCGGAAGCGGCCTCGTCGGGTACGCGGCCATCAAGTACATCGCGATCGTCGCCATCGTCATCGCGATCTTGGTCTTCCTCGGGTGGTACCTGATCCCCGCGCTGACCGACTGACCGAGGAACACTGAGCAGTTCGAAGGAGAAAGACGAATGTTGGAGACGCTCGCCATGCTGGCCCAGGAGGCCAATGAGCAGACGACCGACACGATCCTCTGGGTCATCGCAGCTGTCCTCGTCATCGCGGGCATCTTCGCGATCATCCGCAGCCAGGTCGTGTGGGGCATCGTGCTGATCGTCGTGGGACTGCTGGTCGGTCCCGGCGGGGTCAGCCTGCTCGATTAGCACCAACGATCCGAACGTGAAAGGCGGCCGCGGCCCCCGAAGGGGGCCGCGGCCGCCTCATGTCTGAGGGTGACCGAGGGGACTTGAACCCCCAGCCTCCAGGACCACAACCTGGCGCTCTAACCAGTTGAGCTACGGCCACCACGTGCAGGGGAAAGCGTACCCGAACACGTCTCGGAGTTGCCTCGAGGGCCTCCGTCGGGCATGATTGAACGGCCGTTCAAACGAGCCGGATCCGGGGGTGGACGACGTGGCAGTCAGGGAGACGATCGAGTTCGACCTCGAGTTGGTCGACCGCCTGATCGGCGAGGAAGAGGCGACGCTCGAACCGAAGCACCGGGCCTCCATCGAGTACCGAGAGGTGGCCGCGCGTCACGTGACCGGAGGCGTCGCGTCGTCCTGGCAGGCATCGCCCCCGCACGCGATCTTCATCGACCGGGGACTGGGCAGCCACATCTGGGACCTCGACGGGAACGAATACGCCGACTACCACCTCGGATACGGCGCGATGGTCGTCGGGCACGCGCATCCCAAGATCGTGGAGGCGATCGAGAAGCGGGCGCGCCTCGGAACGCATTTCGCGCAGCCCACCGCGCAGCTCCACGAGATCGGCGAGAATGTCTCGGAGCGGTTCGGGCTCCCGCTCTGGCGCTTCTGCAACTCCGGCACGGAGGCGACGCTCGAGGCCGTCCGGCTCATGCGCGCGAACACCGGCCGGGACATGATCGTGAAGATCGAGGGGAGTTACCACGGCCATCACGACTCCCTCATGTTCTCGGTCGCGCCCGATCCCGACCTGATCGGTCCGCGCGAGCATCCGGTGACGGTGCCTCAGGCGATGGGGATCCCCCAGGCATTCGCCGACCTGGTACGCGTGGTGCCTTTCAACGATCTCGCCGAGGCCGAGCGCGCGTTCGCGGAGAACGAGGGCCGCGTCGCCGGCATGATCGTCGAGCCGGCGATGATGAATTGCGGCGTCGTGCTGCCACAGCCGGGCTATCTCCAGGGTCTGCTCGACCTGTGCCATCGCCACGGCGCCTACCTCGCGTTCGACGAGGTGAAGACCGGGGGGACGATCGCGTGGGGCGGCGCCGTGGAGGCGTTCGGCGTCCAGCCCGACATCGTGACGCTCGCGAAGGCGTTCGGCGGCGGCGTGCCGTGTGGCGCGATCGGCGCGACCGAGGAGCTCTTCGGCCCGGTCCTCCGCGGTGATCACGACATCGCCGGGACGTTCAACGGCAACCCGCTCACGATGGCGGCGGCGAAGGCGACGTTGCTCGAGGTGCTCACCCCGGATGCGTACGAGCGCCTGCACGCGATCGACCGGAAGCTGAAGGACGGTCTCCGCCCGATCATCGACCGGCACCGGCTCCCAGCGTACGTGACCGGGATCGGCGCGAAGGGGTCGGTCACGTACTCGGCGACCGAGGTTCGCGAGTACCGGGACACGGTCGGGATCGACGAGCGGGTGACCTACCTCGCGTGGCTGATGCAGCAGAACCGCGGGGTGTTCAAGTCTCCGTGGTCGAAGCAGGAGACGTGGACCCTGTCGATCGTGCATACCGACGAGGACGCCCAGCGGTACATCGACAACTTCGAGGAGTTCGCGGCCGCCGTCGCGAGCTGAAGCTCGTGGAGCACGGATGAGCGAGCGTTGGATCACCGTCGACCTGGGTGATGGCCGATCCCTCGAAGCGGTCGTCCAGGGCGCGACCCAGGGCACGCTGTTGGTCTTCCACCACGGGAGCCCGTCCGCGGCGCACCCGTTCGAGCCGTTCCATCGAGCCGCTGCGGAGCGCGAGATCGTTCTGGCGTTCCCGTCTCGCGCGGGTTTCGGGGATTCCACCCGGCAGGAGGGAAGAAGTGTGGCGAGCGCGGCGGCGGACGCCGCCGCGCTCGCCGACCACCTCGGCCACGAGCAGTTCCTCACGGCCGGTTGGTCGGGCGGCGGCCCGCACGCGCTCGCGTGCGCTGCGCTGCTCCCCGATCGCGTGCGGGCCGCCGCGACGATCGCCGGCGTGGCCCCGTACGACGCAGAGGGCCTCGACTGGACGGCGGGGATGGGCGAGGACAACCAGATCGAGTACCCCACCGCCGCGCGTGACCCGGACGAGCTCTTCAGATGGATGCAGCCGCACGCCGAAGCCATGGCCACCATCGAGGCGGGAGAGATCGTCGCGGAGCTGCGATCCCTCATCTCCGACGTCGACGCGGCACAGGTCACCGGGGAGTTCGGCGAGAGCCTCGCGGCCTCGTTCCGATCTGCCTTCCGCCACGGGCCATGGGGATGGTTCGACGACGACCTCGCGTTCGTGCGCGACTGGGGGTTCGACCTGAAGGAGATCCGCGTGCCGGTGTCCGTCTGGCAGGGGCGGCAGGACCTCATGGTGCCGGTCGCGCACGGGGAGTGGCTCGCCGCGCACGTCCCCGGCGCCCGCGTCCATCTCCGAGCGGAGGACGGGCACCTGTCGCTCGGCGTCGGTGCGTTCGGTGAGATCCTCGACGACCTGCTCGAGGCGTCCGGCGTGCGCGCGTCTACCATCGAGGGGTGACCCCGCCACAGCCCGAGGTTCGGAAGAAGGCCGAGCGTCTCGACGAGCGGCTCCGCCCCCTGCTGGCCCGGATCGGCGTGCCGCTCCTTCGGATCTCACTCGGCGTCGTGTTCCTCTGGTTCGGGCTCCTCAAGATCTTCGATGTGTCACCCGTCTCCGGACTCGTCGCGAACACGATCTACTGGTTCGATCCGGATGTCGTCGTGCCCGCGCTGGGGGTCTTCGAGGTCTTCGTGGGCGCGTGCCTCGTGGCCGGACGGCTCATGCGGATCGCGCTTCCCCTGCTCGTCCTGCAGATGGCCGGCACGTTCATGGTGCTCGTCCTGCTCCCGGACGTGGCGTTCCGCGACGGGAACCCGTTCCTGCTCACGGTCGCAGGCGAATTCGTCGTGAAGAACCTCGTCCTGCTCTCCTCCGCGCTGGTGATCGGATCTCGATTGGCGCCTCTCGGCGAGGGCGGGTCCGGCAGCGCCTGAGCCCGCGGACGGCGTAGGCTCCATCGTCATGGACACCGCCAGAACCGTCGACGTCGACCTGGACTGGGTCGAGGAGCTCATCACGCGCGAGACCGAGGCGCTCGACCGGCGCCACGCCCGGTCGCTTGCGTATCGGGAAGAGGCGAAGCGTTTCCTCCCCGGCGGCGTGTCCTCGTCATGGCAGTCGTGGCCACCGCACCCGATCTACGTGCGCCGCGGAGAAGGCTCACACGTCTGGGACATCGATGGGAACGACTACGTCGACCTGCACAACGGCTACGGCGTGATGGTGATGGGCCACGCGCACCCCAAGATCGTCGAAGCGGTCAAGCGCCGCGTCGAGCGCGGGACGCACTTCGCGCAGCCGACGGAGGAGGCGCTCCCGGTGGCGGAGAACCTGGCGGAGCGCTACCACCTCCCGCAATGGCGGTTCGGGAACTCCGGGACCGAGTCCACGCTCGACGCCTGCCGCATCTCGCGGGCGCTCACGGGCCGGAAGAAGATCCTGAAGATCGAGGGCACCTACCACGGGCACCACGACTCGCTGATGGTGAGCGTGTTCCCGTCGGAGGAGAAGGCGGGGCCGCGAGACCACCCCGTCGCGGTCCCGCAGACGCTCGGTCTGCCCGAGGAGTTCGTCGACCTCGTGCAGAACGTTCCCTTCAACGATCTGGACGCGGCGAAGAAGGCGTTCTCCGAGCACGCAGGAGAGTTCGCGTGCATGATCGTCGAGCCGGCGATGACGAACTGCGGGCTCGTGCTCCCCGACCCCGGCTACCTCGCGGGCCTGAAGGAGCTCTGCCGCTCCGACGGCGCGCTGTTCGTCTTCGACGAGGTGAAGACCGGTTTCACGCTGGCCTGGGGAGGAGCGATCGAGGCGTTCGGCGTCGTGCCCGACCTCGTCTGCCTGGCGAAGGCCCTGGGCGCCGGTTTGCCCTGCGGAGCGATCGGCGGCACGGAGGAAGCGATGAGCATGGTCATCTCCGGCGAGCTCGATCAGCAGGGGACCTTCAACGGGAACCCGCTCACGATGGCCGCCGCCCAGGCGAACCTCCTGGAGGTGCTCACGCCCGACGCGTATCCGCGGCTCGACGAGCTGAACGCGATCCTGCTGAAGTCCGACCAGGTGTGCTTGAAGCACGGACTGGCGGCGAACGTGAAGGTCCTGGGAGCCAAGGGCTCGGTCGAGTTCCGGCGGGAGCCGATCCACGAGTACCGCGATCTGTGGGACATCGACGACCGGGTACCGCAGCTCGCATGGCTCTGGCAGCTCAACCGCGGCGTGTTCAAGTCGCCGGGCTCGAAGTGGGAGAGCTGGACGACGTCGATCGTGCACTCCGACGAGGACGTGCAGCGCTACGTCGACAACCTCGAGGAGTTCGCCGCCACCGTCACGGCGCCGCCCGCCTAGAGCCCACCGGTAGACTCGGCGCCATGGACGAGCCGCAGGTCGGCGTCATCATGGGCTCCCGCTCGGACTGGGAGACGATGAAGCACTGCTGCGACACCCTCGAGGACCTCGGCGTGCGCTTCGAGACCAAGGTCGTCTCGGCCCACCGCACGCCGGAGCTGATGGTGGAGTACGCGAAGTCTGCGGCCGAGCGCGGCTTGCGAGTGATCGTCGCCGGCGCAGGCGGGGCAGCCCACCTTCCCGGGATGACGGCGGCGAACACCCACCTTCCTGTCCTGGGGGTACCGATCGAGTCCAAGGCATTGAAGGGGATGGACTCGCTCCTGTCGATCGTGCAGATGCCGGCCGGCGTGCCGGTCGGCGCGCTCGCGATCGGCGTGAGCGGTGCGGTGAACGCCGGGTTGCTCGCCGCCGAGATCGTCGCGCTCGCCGACGAGCACGTCCGCGAGCAGCTCCTGAAGTTCCGTGAGGTCCAAACGGAGAACGTGGTAGCCCATCCCGATCCCGACGAGCGGTGACGCTCGTCGGGATCGTGGGCGGCGGTCAGCTCGGCATGATGCTGGCCGAGGCGGCCACCGGGCTCGGCATCGAGTGCGTGACGCTGGACCCTGCGCCGGACTCGCCCGCGTCTCGGGTCGCACCGGCGATCGTGGGTGCCTACGACGACGAGACCGCGCTCGCGGAGCTGGCCGCCACCGCCGACGTCGTCACGTACGAATTCGAGAACGTGCCGGTCGCGTCCGCCCGGTTCCTCGCGGAACGGGTCGAGGTGTTCCCGCCACCCGAGTCACTCGAGTTCGCCCAGGACCGAGTGCTCGAGAAGACGTTGTTCGAAGCGGTCGGTCTGGCCGTCGCTCCCTTCTCGCCCGTGTCGTCACCCGACGAGCTGGCCGAAGCGCTCGAGGTGGTCGGTGTTCCGAGCGTGCTGAAGACGCGGCGTCTCGGCTACGACGGGAAGGGACAGGCCCGGTTGGCCAGCGTCGATGAGGCGGAGGATGCGTGGCGCGCGGTCGGGGAGGTCCCCTCGATCCTCGAGTCCCTCGTGCCTTTCGAACGGGAGCTGTCGATCCTCGGGGTACGCGCACGAGATGGCGGGGCCGCGTTCTATCCACTCGTCGAGAACATCCATCGCGAAGGGATCCTTCGCGTATCGATCGCGCCGGCCTCGAAGTGACCGCCGAGCTTCAGGAGACGGCGGAGCGTCACGCACTCGCGATGATGGAGCGGCTCGGCCACGTCGGCGTGCTCGCGATCGAGTTGTTCCAGGTGGGGGAGGAGCTGCTCGGGAACGAGATGGCGCCTCGCGTGCACAACTCCGGACACTGGACGATCGAGGGCGCGGAGACGTCGCAGTTCGAGAACCATCTGCGGGCGATCTGCGGACTGGAGCTCGGTTCGACGTCCCCAACGGCCTACAGCGGCATGGTGAACCTCATCGGTTCTTCGCCACCGGACGGTGCCTTCGAGCCCGGGAGTGGAGTCCACGTACACCTGTACGGCAAGGCATCCCGCCCCGGTCGCAAGATCGGGCACGTGACGGTCACCGGGGGTGACCCGATTACCCGTGATCGGGTATTAGGGGGAGTCACCCGAACGGCCGACAACCTTGGATAGATGGCATACCTCACCTGCCCCGACTGCCGGATGCCCTCCCCCGTAGAGGACGGCGCGATCTCGTACCGCTGCTTCTCGTGTGCGGCCGATATCAGGTTCGAGGCGTGCCACAAGTGCGAGTACCCGCAGGCGATCCCCTCGCGCTGGTTCGGGGCCTTCACGTGCGGCAAGTGCGAGACGAAGGTCGAGATCCCCCGCCAGCGGCTCTACAGCACGTCGGTCAAGGCCCGCTTCGTGAAGGGGTACGGCCACACCTATCCGAGATTCTGAAACGGCATACGGCGTCTCGATTCGGTGAGCGTGACAGCCCCCGCGAACGCCAACATGAATGATGCAGCAAGCCAGGGCTGCAGATCGAAACCGGTGAATGCCAGGGATCGGATGATCGCAGCCACAGCCTCCGCCAGCGAATCGATGCCACCCACATCGGACGTCAACGCGCAGAGCGCACTATCGGCGCCGGGGCACGGAGCAGGGTTCTCGACCGATGGCAGCGTGGTCTCAGCCCGACCCCTTTTGCCCGCCGAGGCGGAGGATGAAGGCGCGTTCTGATGACTGCGCTGGAGCTCGCCGCGAAACGATCGACGAGGAGTCCGCTACGGCGTAGGAGTCCACGACACTTTGAGACTGAGACGGACCATCGCTCGCCCAGGTCACATCGGACCCTTCAACGGCATCCGCCGATCCCACCGAAGCCGCAGCGCTATCCAGCGTCGTGACGATGAAGTCGATACCCGCCGCGGAAGCGTCCGCGATCGAGCCTGTCACGTTCGACACCGCATCTACGGAGGAGGTCACGCCGGTAGCGGTTTCTGAGACCACGGTCGCGGCGTCGGCCGTGATGTCGGAGACGGCGTCGATGGTCCCGGAGACCCCAGCGTCCACGATAGAGCCTGTCACGTCCGACACCGCATCCAGGGAGGAGGTCACTGCGGCGGCGGTTTCTGAGACGACGGTCATCGCTTCGTCCGTGCGGTCCAAACGGCGTCGATGGTCTGCGAGGTGGTCTCTGACACTGCATCGGCGATCTCTGGGATCGCCGCGGATGCCGCCTCGAAGAGAGTCTCCGCCGTGTTCATGATCGCGTCGACCACCGACGTCGATCCGGTGCTCGCGCCGGCGGTGGTCTCGGCCACGGCCTGGGTGGTCTCGGCCACGGCCTGGGTGGTCTCGGCGGTGGCCTCGCCCACGGCCTGGGTGGTCTCGGCGGTGGCCTCGCCCACCGCCTGGGTGGTCTCGGCGGTGGTCTCAGAAAGTGGGAGGTTCGTATCCGCCCCGTCGATGACCGGATCCGCAGCGCTCGCGATCGGATCAAGCGCTCCGGTTAGGCCCTCGTCTGCAAAGGCTTGCTGCGCTGGGGATCCTAGGAATGTGATGACCGATATCGCGCCAACAACGGCGATGCGTCGACCTCGTCCAGTCCGTCGCTGCATGCCGACCTCCCCTTTGAGCCAGACTGCCCGACCGCATCCCCTTACTCCAGGATCCGGATTCCTACACCGAATGACGTAGGAGAATCCGTCTACCGCCTGTTCCAGCTCAGGCCTCGTCCGCGCCCGCGGATCTGGGTGTCGATCGCGCAGTCAAGGAGTAGAGGAACTCGCCCGGACGCCGACTACTCGGCTTGCGAGATCCTGAACGAGGAGACGATCTCTTGGATGGCAGGCAAGGTTTCGAGCGGATCGGCGGATGGAGAGAAGCGAACAGTGATCGCCCGGTTCTCCTCGGGACCTTGGATCGTGATGACCAGGAAGCGAACCGACGTGCCGGTCGCGTTGAGCGCGTCCCCCCCTACCACCAACGACCGAAGTCCTTGCGGTGTTCGTTCGACCTCGCCCGCGACGAGTTCCACCCCCGAGTAGGAACGTGTGGCGTTCCCCAAGACTCGGTCGGACGCTTCCTCCAACGAGCCGGGCGGGGCTATCCGGAACGTCATGACCACGTCGCCGTCCGGACTGACCAGACGGGCGTTGTCGCCGGCACTCTCGATCTCCCATGCTCCCGGATAGGAGAAGAGATAGCCGCCTCCCTCGTTCACGTGTACGTCATACTCCGGCAACTGGTCATTCGTCGCGGAGAGCCCTCGTCGCGCTGGGTCCTCGTTGCTGGCGACACTGGTCCCATCGGTACCGGGAGTATCGGTAACGGTACCCCTAGGAGCAGGACTATCCAGGCCGGGACGGATGAGGGCGATCGCGGAGATAGCCAGCAGGACGCACAGGGTGCCGACCACGAGGACCGGCCCACGGAACGGGAAGCCATCACTTTCAGATATGCGGACGGAGAGCCTTGTCCGTCCGGCAGCGACCAGATCGGTGAGCCAATACCAGCGATCAGCGACCCTGTCGGCGAACCTTGTCCATCCGGCTGAGACCCGATCGGAGAACCGGTGCCAACGATCCCGGACCCTCGTCGATCCGGCAGCGACCGGATCGGTGAGCCAATACCAGCGATCAGCGACCCTGTCGGCGAACCTTGTCCATCCGGCTGCGACCCGATCGGAGAACCGGTGCCAGAGAGCCAGGGAACGGTTCGTCAGATGAGTCATCTCTTGGGTGAGGCGATCCGAGCGGCGGCCCCTCGATCCCTCGGATCGCCTCATGACGCGCTTCCCCGTCTTCCCCCACGTCGAACACGAATGGGTCTTCCTGCCCAGGTCGATCCCAACGTGCCCCAGCCCATCGATGAGGGCCTGCCCAAACGCATGCAGTGGGCTCCCTCTTCCTCCCTCGCGGGAGTTCCGGCTCCTAGTACGCATAGTACGGTCGCCTTCGTTTCCTGAACAATGTGCGTATCGTCCGCCTGGGCAGGAGCCGATCCGGTCTCGAGGAGGACGGACCTTGATCAACCGACCGCGCGAGCTCGTTAATACAACCGACGAGGTCAAGTGAGGCCCGGCTTCTGATCTACGCGGGCGGTCGGGCTCGCTTCCCGGCGCCTTCGCCGGATGCGGGCTTCGGGCAGACCTGGTGTTTCGCGCGCTCGTCCGCACTGGACCACAGGATGCGATCGCCCGGCCTGATGTCACCGCCGCATTTCAGGCACTTGGTCGCGTAGCTGGCCGTGCGTTGGAAGACCGCCACCGTTCCCCCCTGGAACCCACTCTCGTGGGCTACTTGTCGTTCGCCTTCCCGGTCCTCTCGGAGACGGCCTTCACCGCCTCCTTGGAAACGGTCTTGACCGCCTCCGTCACCGCCTTCGCGGCTGTCTTCGTTGCCGTCTTGGTCTGTCCCTTTGCCTCCACGCCATCGAGGATCTTCTTCAGCTTGCCGTGCGCCTTCTTCCCCGTCTGACCGGTCTTCGCGCTGACGATGATCGGCGGGAGGTCCTGACCGTCGAAGAGGAGCGTGATGTTGTTCGCGTTCTCGACGATCTGGACCTGGAGGCGCGCGGTCCGCTTGCCTGCCTTCGTCTTCATCTGCAGCCTCCTGTCATCCTCAACCTAGTCATCTCAGCGCCAGGCGTCAGGAAAAGCGCGCCGGGACAAGCGCGCCGGGCAGGATTCGAACCTGCGACCTGAGGATTAGAAGTCCCCTGCTCTATCCCCTGAGCTACCGGCGCCGGAGCCAAGCGTAGCGCGGGGCGGGTGCGTCTCGGTCAGGTGAGCTCGGGCGGACCCTAGGAAGGGTCTCCGACCTTCTCGCGAACGTGCTGCTGGAGCTCGGACACGCTGAGGGATTCGACCTGGTCTACATCTCTGAGAAGTGCGCGGATCGCACCATGACGGCTACCCGCTCCGACCCTCGACGAGTTGGTCAGCTGTCGTACCTGATCGAGTCGGACGACGTCCATGTCGCCTCGCTGCTCGATCTCTATCGAGCCCACGTCCGACCAGTGCCTGATCGTCGCGACATCGACGTCCACCAATCGAGCCGCTGCCTCGATCGTCACCGACGCGTTCTTGCCCAGGGTTCGTTCGTATCCAGACCTCATGTGTGCGACCTTAGACCGGGTGAGGTTCCCGGCACATCGGGCTTCGGTTCATCCTTCGCACCGCCGGATGCCAGCGCGAGTAGTTCATCGTGGCTATTGCCCGACGAAGCGACGCGGCGTGATCGACCGAGAACTCGCGATGAAGAGCGGGTGACGGGAATCGAACCCGCACCACCAGCTTGGAAGGCTGGAGCTCTACCATTGAGCTACACCCGCGTGAGCTAACACCCGCGCACCGCCAGCCTAGCAAGGCCCCCTTGCGATACGTCGCGATCCGGTCACGGCGCGATCCAGGAGAAGGGCTCCATCGGCAGGTTCCGCAGGAGCCAGAAGAGTCCGAAGACGACACCAACCGCCCAGCCGGTCCAACGGGGGGTGCTCCCTATCCGCGGAGGTTCCCGTCCTCGGATCGCTGCGAGGCCCAACGACAGCCAGGCGATGACGAGCAACGGGACGAAGAGCACCGTCAGGGCGTTGTAGTCGAGCGCGGATCGGAGATCCAGATGCAGGAGCGCGTGCAGGCACCTGAGCGTTCCGCACCCAGGGCAGTACATGCCCGTCACGGCGTAGAACGGACAAGTCGGGAAGGACGTTGCCTCGCTCGGGTCGACGATGTGGAGCGCGGCGGCGAACGCCAGGGCTCCGACGAACAGCGTCGAGTCTCGAACGCGAGAGAGAGCGAGAGCGCCGACGTGTCCGGGGTGCATGGCCGATCCCGACTATGTGAACGAGGGAGTGCTACTCGTCCCGGCGGATCCTGCGACCAGGGCGATCGCGAGGACGATCCCAGCAACCGCGCTGATGATCGTCCACATCTTCGCTCTGGATGACGCCGCCACCGCGCCGGCGACATCTCCGGCCGCGAGTTTCGTGTTCACCTGTGTCGCGAAGATGATGGCGGCGATCCCCGTCGGAAGGAAACAGAACAGCGTGACGAGGATGGCCCACACGAGATAGTTCGGGACCTGGCCGGGTGTCGCGGAGTATGGAGCGAACCCCCCCTGGCCAGGCATCGGAGGAAGAGGGGGGAATCCAGAGCCTTCGTCAGGCGGTGGGGTCTGCGATGGCTCCCAGGTTTGCGCGCCGTCGTTCCAGCGGAGCCACGTCCCGTCGGCCTGTTGCTGCCACCAGGCGCCGTTCCTGAAGACCGGTTCGCTCACGGAGACACTCCTTTCCCCGCCGACCATCGCCGGCGTGGCCTTGGCTGTCGACTCGTGTGACCGTACACCCCGGGCGCTGCCCCATCCTCTATCGACGAGTGGTTCGATCGCGGCTGCGATACTCCCGCCGATGGACGTCGGGTTCCGGCTGGTCGATGCGTTCACCGAGACGCCGTTCCAGGGGAATCGACTGTGCGTGGTGCCCGAGACGCCCGACGGATTCTCCACCGAGCAGATGAAGATGCTGGCCCTCGAGACGAACTTCTCCGAGACCACCTTCGTGACCGAGTCGCGCCCCGACGGCTATCGGATGCGCATCTTCACGCCGGACACCGAGCTTCCGTTCGCCGGCCATCCGACCATCGGGACCGCCTTCACGCTCGCGAGCGAAGGCAGGACGTCCCCGAAGACCGTGCAGACGACCGCCCTCGGGGACGTGCCGGTGGAGGTCGACCTGGAGAAGGGGTTCGCCTGGATGACGCAGCAGCGTCCGGTGTTCGGTCCGGAGTTCGATGATCGCCGAGTCGTCGCCGACGCGGCCGGGCTCGAGCCGGACGACCTGCATCCCGATCTGCCGATGCAGGTGATCTCGACGGGGCTCGGGCCGCTGATCGTGCCGATCCGTGATGAGGAGGCGCTCCGGCGGGCCGAGCGATACGAGCCGGCGTGCCGGAGGGCGACGGCCGCGTCCGGAGGGGAATGCCTCTACCTGTTCTCCGTCCGGGGCGACGGCGACGTGCTGGCGAGGATGTTCGACGCGAGCCTCGGCGTCGGCGAGGATCCCGCCACCGGCTCGGCCGCCGGTCCGCTCGGCGTCTATCTCGCGTCCCGTCGGCTCGGCGGCATGCCGGGTGAGGCCGTTGTCGCGCAGGGAGAGATGGTGGGACGACCGAGCTTCCTGCACCTGGACGTCACACCGGACGGTGAGTCATGGAGCGTCCGCGTCGGCGGGGGCGTGCGGATCGTGGGCGAGGGCGTGTTCCGCGTCTCGGACTAGATGGCCATGCACACCATGATCGGCTCGATCACCGTGTCGTCATCGCCCAGGTCGACCTTCACCGTCAGCTCCTCGGCGATCCCGGGCTCGAAGGGAGCCGAGCTCGCGTAGACCGGCGTGTCGTTGAGGAAGGTGGCGCGACCGGCGCCCGCCGTCACGTTGCACTCCACGAGGGACGGTCGGTTGCCCAGGTTCGTGACCGCGAAGCTGAAGCAGGCGGGCGTGCCTTCGCCAGTGGGGCATTCCGTCCCTTCGGCCGAACCGACGTCGAAGCGAGGCGGCGTGTCGCCTCGGAGCTGTAGAGCGACCAGGATCGCGAAGGCCGCGATGGCCAGCAGCAACACGACGGAAAGGACGGAGCTCAGAAGGTTCCGCGTCCTCGGCCGCGAGCGCACGGGACCACCGTACCCGGACGTAGAATCCCGTTACAAGCGGGGCGTAGCGCAGCCTGGCAGCGCACGTGCTTTGGGAGCACGAGGTCGCGGGTTCGAATCCCGCCGCCCCGACCGCTATCGATCCGGGCCTCTCCCGTGCTTCGTCATGATCTCCACGAGCCGATCGTGGGGGAGGGCATGGGCGGTGATGCCGTCGCGGCCGACCATCGTGTCGGCCGCGACGAGGGCATTGAGGATCGCCTCCTCGGTGGCTTCGATCACGCCCCAGAACAGGGGCGTGATCGATGCGTCCGGCACCATGTCGACCGATAGTGGTTCCTCGTTCCCGGACTTGTGGCTCTTCATCCGTCCGGCGTTCGCCGTGGAGAACGCCAGGAAGATGTCGCCGCTCGAGTTGCTGCCGCCGCCGCCCACCCGCGCGATGCCCAGGCCCGCCCGCTGCGCCATGCGCTCCAGCTGGTGCGGCAGGAGTGGTGCGTCGGTCGCCACCACGGCGATGATCGAGCCCTCGGCAGCGCGGCCGATCCGTTCCTCGTCGTCCCACGCGGAGGAGAGCTCGGTGGTCGGGATCCCCTCGCCGACGTGGACACCGTCGACCATCAGACGCTCCCGGTCGCCGTAGTTCGACTGCACCAGGACGCCCACGGTCCAGGTGCCCCCCTCGCCCTCGATCAGACGCGATGCGGTCCCCGTGCCTCCCTTGAAGTCGTGACAGATCATGCCCGTGCCGCCTCCCACGCCGCCTTCGGGAACCGGCCCCCCGGACGCTGAGTCCAGTGCGGCGAAGAGATGCTCGGGACGCACGTGCATGCCGTTGATGTCGTTCAGTGCGCCGTCGTAGGTCTCCCCGACGACCGGCAGGCTCCAGAAGGCCGGCCCTCGCTTGCGGCCTCGCACCTCGTAGGAGACGAGGGCGTCGCGGACCACGCCCACGCTGTGCGTGTTCGTGATCGCGACCGGTGTCGTGAGGCAGCCGGACTCGCGGATCCATTCCAAGCCGGTCATCTCGCCGTTGCCGTTCAGCCGGTGGCAACCGGCGAACAAGGGCTCCTCGCCGATACCCGCATGCGGGACGATGGCGGTGACGCCCGTTCGGACCGGCCCCTTCCCGACGTCGAGAGGACCTGCTCCCTCGATCAGCGTCGTCATGCCGACCGAGACGCCGTCGACGTCGGTGATCGCATTCAGCGGACCCGGTTGCAGGAGTCCGACTCGGAGTCCCAGGTCCCGGTAGCGCGTCATCGCGCGAACCCTACAGGAGGGCTCTCGCGAGGGCGGTGACCGTCGCGGCGACGACCACGACCACGAGGGGCGGCGCCTTGAAGGCGATCGCCACCGCGGCGGCAGCGACGCCGAGCGCGCGCTCGTCGAGGACGAGCGCACGCTCTCCACCGAACGTGCTGATCGCCACCAACGCGGCGAGGAGCGCCGGTGCGAGGAGGCCGATCACGCGCCCGAGCCGCGGAGGCAATGGCTTGCCGCCGAGCAGGACCGGACCCGCTCCTTTGATCGCGATCGTCGCCGCGCCGATCAGCACCACGGCCCACCACGCCTCGCTCATCGACGCCGCCAGCCGACGAGGCATGCGAGGCCGGCCGCGATGATGGGGACGCCGGCCGGTGCGATCGGGGTGAGCGCCAAAGCGATGGCCGCGCCCAAGAGGGCTGCGACACGGGCCTCGGGACGGTCGAGGCGCGGCACCAAGAGTGCGAGGAACAGCGCGGGGAACGCCGCGTCCAGACCAAGTCGAGCGGGGTCGCCGATCAGGTCGCCGAAGAGCACGCCCAACGCGGTGCCGATGACCCACGCCGCGTAGAGCACGAGGCCACCGCCGACGATGATCCTCGGGTCGTGCCCGCCGCGCCCGTCTGCCGACAAGGCCCACGTCTCGTCGACGATGAGCTGGGCCCGAAGCAACCGCGACCACCACGGCCCGCTGAGGGACGGCGCCACGCTCAGGCCGATGGGCGCGTACCGCGCGTTCAGCAGCACGGCGGCGACCACCGCGGCGGCGAGCGTCCCATCAGCACCGAGGATCGAGGCGGCGGCGAACTGCGCCGAGCCCGCGAACGTGGTCGCGGACATCACGATCGGCGCGATCGAACCCATCGTCGGGCGGGCCAGGACCCCGAACGAGATCCCGAAGCCGAGCACCGCGATCGAGAACGGTGCGACCTTCCTGGCACCGTGGGCGAAGCTGAGTGAGCCGCCGGGCTCGTCCATCGGGTTCGCGGACCCTATCAGCGCCCTCGCCGTAGGCTGCCGCCTCGATGAACGTCTCCTCTGCCGTGCCCGATCTCCCCGCCGAAGACGTGGTGTCGATGTTGGCGGGCCTGCCGGAGCCGGGGGACTACTCGGTCCATGTGAAGCCGCTCCGCTACCGCGACCGTCCCCACCTCGCGGCGTGGACGGACTTCGAGGACCGCTCGATCACGTTGCAGCTGCCGGAGCCCTTCCTTCCCTTCGGCGAGATCGTTCCCTACGGAGCGAAGCGGAGGACCAGCGGGAAAGGGACACGGCCTCGCTTCATCTGGCTCACCGAGGGCATCACGTTCCGCACGCCGGAGGAGGTGTTGCGGTTCTCGTATTGCCACGAATGGATGCACTGGTGGCTCAGGGAAGTGCGAGGGACCGCATCGGCTGCCGAGACGGCCTGCGATCGCTTCGCCCTCAACAACTACCGACGGCAGATGGTGACCGAAGACGACGCTGTCACAGCGCTGCGACGGTGAGCACCGGGCTCTAGCCGCCAACCTCCTCGTAGCGGAAGCAGCTCACGACGTGGTCATTCACGAAACCGCATGCCTGCATGAACGCGTAGCAGATGGTCGGGCCGACAAAGCGGAACCCCCGGCGCTTGAGGTCCTTCGACATCGCCTTCGATTCGGGAGTCTCGGCGGGGATCTCGCCCAGCTTCTCGAACCGGTTCACCTTGGGTGATCCCGCGACGAACGACCAGAGGTACGAGTCCAATGAGCCGTCTTCCTCCTGGACCTCCAACACGGCCCGCGCGTTCGTGACCGTCGACTCGATCTTCATCCGGTTCCGAACGATCGACGGATCGGACAGCAGCCGATCGACCCTCCTGGAGGAGAACCGCGCGACCTTCCCGGGGTCGAAGCCCGAGAACGCACGACGGTAGCCCTCGCGCTTGTTGAGGATCGTGGACCACGACAGCCCGGCCTGTGCCCCCTCGAGGGTGAGCATCTCGAACAGGTGGCCGTCGTCGTGCACCGGCACGCCCCACTCCTCGTCGTGGTAGGCGAGGTAGACGGCGCTCTCGACCGGAGCCCACTCGCAGCGTTTCACCGGCTCGAGAGGCGCCGGACCGCTTCCTCGTGCACGATCGGGTTGGTCGTGAGGATGCTTGAGCCATCCGACGGGTCCTCGCCCTCGAACGTGGTGACGCGGCCGCCCGCCTCCTCGACGATCACCGTGATCGAGGCCCAGTCCCAGATCCGGAGCGCCGGCTCCATCATCAGGTCGGCAGCCCCGCGCGCGACGAGCATGTGTCCCCAGAAGTCTCCGAACCCCCGGCTCCGGCGCGTGTCCCGCAGGAGATCGAGGAACGCCTCCTCTCGTGGCCCTCCCAGCCAGTCGTCGACGCTCGAGAAGACCATGAGCGCGTCGTCGAGCTTCCGATCGCTCGCGTGGAGTTCGCGACCGTTCCAATGCGCGCCCCCTCCCCGGACGGCCTCGTATCGCTCGCCGAGCGCCGGCGCGCTCGCCATCCCGAGCACCGACCGGCCTTCGACCTGGAGCGCGAGGAGCGTCGCCCAGATCGGCACGCCGTCCGCGAAGTTCCTCGTGCCGTCGATCGGGTCCACGATCCAAACCCGGTCCCCGGCACCCTCCCCCTGCTCCTCACCGGTCACGGCGTCGGCGGGGAAACGGCCGGCGATCATCTCGCGGATCGCGGTCTCCACCTCGAGGTCGGCCTGTGTGACCGGGCTCAGGTCGGGCTTCTGCCGCACCTCGAACTCGCCGAGGAAGTACGACATCGAGATCTCGGCGGCGCGATCGGCGAGCTCGTGAGCGAAGGACAGCTCCTGTTCGAACACGGCCCGACGCTACCAGCCGCGACGCCGCCGACCAGGTGCGATGCGCAGCGCTCCTGGACCGACGGAGACTCCGGGTCGAGTAGCCTGGGTCTTCCATGGAGACGACCGTCGAGACCACCGACCCGCATACCGTCAAGCTCACGATCGAGGTGCCCGAGGAGGAGTTCGGCAAGGACCTCGACCGCACGTACCGGGCGATCGCGAACCAGATCAAGATCCCGGGCTTCCGCAAGGGCAAGGTGCCGAAGCAGATCATCGACACGCAGATCGGGAAGGACGCGATCCTCGAGGAGTTCGTGAACTCGTCGGTGCCGAGCTACTTCCGGAAGGCGGTCGCCGAGGAGGACCTGGCGCCGATCACCGATCCCGACATCGATGTCCAGCAGCTGGAGCCGGGGAAGCCCTTCGTCTTCTCGGCGACCGTCGAGGTTCGTCCTCGGCTCTCCTTCGAGGAATCGGACTACACGGGGATCAGCGTGACCAAGCCCTCCGTCGAGGTGTCCGATGAGGAGATCGACGACTGGCTGGAGCGTCTGCGGGAACGCTTCTCGGAGCTCGAACCCGTCGGGCGGCCCGTGCAGGAAGGGGACTTCGTGACCGTGGACCTCACGGTGACGAAGGGTGGGGAGAAGGTCGAGCAGGCGTCCCGCGAGGACTACCTGTACTTCGTCGGGTCCGGTGAGGTGGGGGAGAAGCTCGACGTGGAGCTCGTCGGGGCCAAGCCGGGCGCGATCCTGAAGGTGTCCGACGCGCTCCCCGAACGGTTCGGCGAGGAGCTCGGGGGTGCGGCGGTCGAGATCTCGGTGCTCGTGAAGGACGTGAAGGCTCGCAAGCTCCCTGCGCTCGACGACGACTTCGCGAAGACCGCGTCGGAGTTCGATACGATCCCGCAGCTGCGCGACGACCTCCGTGAGCGGCTGACCGAGGTGAAGGAGCGGGAGGCCGATGCCGCCCTCCGCGACCTCGTGCTCCAGGCGATGATCGACAAGGTCGACGTCGATCTCCCGGAGAGCTTGATCGACGAGGAGACCGACCACCGGATCCACCATGCCCGGGACCAAGCGGAGCGCATGGGGGTCGGTCTCGAGAAGATGCTGGAGCTCCAGGGATGGGACGAGGCGCGTCTGCGTGCGGATTCCCGCGAGCACGCGATCCGTGCGATCAAGAGCGATCTGGTCCTGGAGGGCATCGCCCGCAACGCTTCCCTGGAGGTCACGGCGGAAGAGATCGGCGCCGAGATCGCCGTTCTGGCGCAGGCGTATGACCGCGAGCCCAAGGCGGTGGCGAAGGATCTCGAGCGCACCGGTCAGGTCGTAACGCTGGCCGGGGATATCATCAGGACCAAGGCCCTCGACCTGCTGGTCGAACGTGCCGATGTCGATAGAGCACAACCCGAGCACGCGCCAGAGGAGGCGAGCCCGTGATGGACAGTCCCAACAGCTATCTCGTGCCGGTGGTGGTCGAGCAGACCAGCCGTGGCGAGCGTTCGTTCGACATCTACTCGCGCCTGCTGAAGGAGCGGATCATCTTCCTCGGCACGCCGATCGACGATGCGGTCGCGAACCTCGTGATGGCGCAGATGCTCCACCTCGAGTCCGAGGATCCCGACAAGGACATCAACCTCTACATCAACTCGCCGGGCGGCGACGTCGCCTCCGGCTTCGCGGTGTACGACACGATGCAGTACATCAAGCCCGACGTCACCACCATCTGCATGGGCCAGGCAGCGTCCTTCGCGGCGTTCCTGTTGCTCGCCGGTGCGAAGGGGAAGCGCTTCATGCTTCCGCACGCGAGGGTGCTGCTGCACCAGCCTCACGGCGGTACGCAGGGCCAGGCAGTGGACATCGAGATCCAGGCGCGCGAGATCCTGCGGTACCGCCAGTTGCTCGACGAGCTGATCGCGATGCACACGGGGCAGACCGTCGAGAAGATCACGAAGGACACGGACCGTGACTTCATCCTCACGCCGGACCAGGCGAAGGACTACGGGATCATCGACGAGGTGCTGAGCAGCCGCCGGCAGATGCCTGCAGAATTGACAGCGGCAGGCGTCGCAGGGGCGTAATATCTGGGCCACGACCGGGCGTTGCCCGGTCGTGGCGTATGGAGAAGAGCACTTCGATGAATGGCCACCAGGGATAGGCCACCAGGTATAGCCACCTAGAGAGG
This sequence comes from uncultured Actinomycetota bacterium, assembly GCA_963750945.1. GTDB lineage: Bacteria > Actinomycetota > UBA4738 > UBA4738 > HRBIN12 > JAJNBA01. The sequence goes on from CAVVSH010000004.1 coordinate 378,636, forward strand.
AAGGCTCGGGCGGATGGCGAAGTTCGGCGAGTCGGACCTGCTGAAGTGCTCGTTCTGCGGGAAGAGCCAGAAGCAGGTCAAGAAGCTGATCGCGGGTCCGGGCGTCTACATCTGTGACGAGTGCATCGACCTCTGCAACGAGATCATCGAGGAGGAGCTCTCCGACACCACCGAGCTCAAGCTCGACGAGCTTCCCAAGCCGGCCGAGATCTATGCGTTCCTCGATGAGTACGTCGTCGGGCAGGACCAGGCGAAGAAGGTCATGTCCGTCGCCGTCTACAACCACTACAAGCGGATCCAGGTGGGCGCGAAGGATCAGGAGGTCGAGCTCCAGAAGTCGAACATCCTGATCCTCGGACCGACGGGCTGCGGCAAGACCTACCTCGCGCAGACCCTGGCCCGGATGCTGAACGTCCCCTTCGCGATCGCCGACGCCACCGCCCTCACGGAGGCCGGGTACGTCGGCGAGGACGTCGAGAACATCCTGCTGAAGCTCATCCAGGCGGCCGACTACGACGTCAAGAAGGCCGAGACCGGGATCATCTACATCGACGAGATCGACAAGATCGCTCGCAAGTCGGAGAACCCCTCGATCACGAGGGACGTGTCCGGTGAGGGTGTGCAGCAAGCACTGCTCAAGATCCTCGAGGGGACGACCGCATCCGTGCCCCCGCAGGGCGGTCGCAAGCACCCGCACCAGGAGTTCATCCAGATCGACACCACCAACGTGCTGTTCATCTGCGGGGGCGCGTTCGCCGGCCTCGACTCGATCATCGAGAGCCGCATCGGCAGGAAGGGCGTCGGGTTCGGCGCCGAGGTCATGAGCCACCAGGACAAGGACCTCGGCGCGATCTTCGCGCAGGTCCTGCCGGAGGATCTGCTGAAGTACGGCCTGATCCCCGAGTTCGTCGGCCGGCTGCCGGTGCTCACCAGCGTGAACAGCCTCGACGAGTCCGCCCTGGTGGACATCCTCACCCAGCCGAAGAACGCGCTCGTGAAGCAGTACATGAAGTTCTTCGAGTTCGACGGCGTGGAGCTCGAGTTCACCGACGACGCGATGAAGGCGATCTCCGAGCAGGCGATCAAGCGGGGGACCGGTGCGCGGGGCTTGCGGGCCATCATGGAGGAGGTCCTCCTGAACGTGATGTACGAGCTGCCCTCCCGACAGGACGTCACGAAGTGCCTCGTGGACCGCGACGTCGTCTTGACCGGCGTGAACCCCACGCTCGTGCCGCGTGCGAAGCAAGCGTCGAAGAAGCGCAGCGGCGGCGAGCGCCAGGAGAAGACGGCCTAGCCAGTTCCCTCCAGGGCGCGCGCGGCGGCCAGGCCCTGCGCGTCACCGATCGTCTCGAAGGTGGCCGCCGCGCGCGCAGCCCAGACCCCCGGCTCTTCATCCCCCGCGCTCGATGAAGCACGAGCGATATCGAGGTGCGTCAGCGCTCGCTCCCAGGGGGCCTCGATCGCCTCGAACCCGTCGGCGGCGCGTTCGAGACCCTGCCGGGCGCCGGCGAGATCGCCGCTCGCGAGCGCCGCCCGACCTTCGAGCCGGTCGGCGAACGACGCGACGGACGGCGCGTCCGCCGCCTCCGCGTGTCTCCGCATCTGGGCGACGAGTTCGGCCGCTGCGTCCCAGTCCTCCGTCGCCGCGAGCCGTTCCGCCTCCGCCTCCAACGCATCGCCCGCGTGGACCGCCCAGTTGTGCGGGCGGCGGATCCCCTTCGCCTGGGGGAGGTCGCCCCTGACGACCAGGAACCGGAGGATGCTCGGATAGAGGCGACCGGAGCTCTCGGTCACCATCCGGACGATCGCCGCGGCGAGGGCGTCGCTCCGGACGCGCTCCTCCCGCCGCTCGTAGATCACTCCGGCCACCGCGAACGCGTGCGTCGCGAAGTACGGTGGGTCGTCCTCGCGGCTCTCGAGCATCCGACGGATCGTGGCGAACCCTTCGAGTGCCTCGTCCCACCGGCCGAGCCGATACAGCGCGGCGATGCGCCAGGCGCTGATGTGGAGATCGGAGCTCGGGTCTCGCCCGGTGATCGCCTCGAGGCCCGCGTCCGCGATCTCGAGTGCCCGCGCGTAGCGCCCGATCTCGTAGTGGGTCCACGCACCCATCGCGTAGAAGTCGCCCAGCTCGAGGGGATCCGTCACCTCGTGGGTGATCGTGGCTCGCTGCTCCCAGATCGGAAGGGCACGGCCGTACCAGCCCCGCGCGATCCACGGCCCGATGGCTTGGTCGTAGGCGGCGGAGGCACGATTGGGCAGATGCATCCGGAGCGCGATCTCCGCTCCCTCGAGGCCCGAGGCCGAGAGCTCCTCGAGCTCGGCCTCGGAATAGCGATCGGGAGAGAACGCGAACGGCCACCCGGCTCGGATCCCGAGGAGCCGGATCCGCTCCTCCGAGTCACCGGGCGGCAGATGCGCGATCCCGAGATCCCACAGCTCGCGAACGGTCTCTTCGGGCGGCAGCTGGCCTCGCAGAGAGCCCGGCCAGCGCACCGCCACGTCGCAGCCGAGCGCGGCCAGACGCGCCACCCGTTTCCCGTCGGGAGGGTCCACGCGCGCCCGGGTGATCGCCGCCTCTCGGAAGTACCGCCACGCGAGGTCCCCCGAGTAGTCGGCGAAGAACGCCATCGCCAGCATCTCGAACGCGTCCGTGCGCTCGAGATCGCCGGACGCGAGGTCGAGCGCCTCCTCGGCCGAACGCCGCGCCTTGCGGACCACCAGGCGCCGCCGCGCTTCATCGGAGGCACGGAGCAACCATCGGAAGGCACCGACCCGGAGATCCTCCGATGGCCCACCGGGCGTGTCTGCGGCGAGCGTGACCGCGGTCGACAGGTGATAGGCGAGCAACTCCGCCATCTCGCCCGCGCGGTCGCCGGCTGTCTCTTCGATCCAGCCGGCGACCGCCGCGTGCGCGTCCGTACGGTCACGCCGGGGGAGGGACGCATAGGCGACGTCGCGGATCAGCACGTGCTTGAAGATCAGCTCCGGCTGTCCTGCCAGGGACGAGGTCAGGCGTGAGAGGACCAGCTCGCGGTCCTCCAGGGTCCGAAGCGACGTCTCCACGGTTCCGTCGGGGAGGTGCGCGAGCAGCGCGACCGGCCCCGGCCAGAAGACACGGCCGACCACCGCGGCCGCCTGGAGCACGCGCTTGTCTTGGCCGTCCAGGAGATCGAATCGAGCAGCCAGCACCGCCTGCACCGTGTCGGGGATCACGACCTGTTCGATCTCGTCGAGGGCGCGCCACCGATCGCCCTCGCGGACGAGGTGTCCCTCGTCGATCAGCTGGCGGACGATCTCCTCGAGGAAGAACGGGTTGCCTTCGGCTCGCTCGAGGATCCGGGCATGCACCGACGGCGGGAAATCCTCGATCGTGAGCAGCTCGTGGACGAGCCTGTCGGCTTCCGCCGCGGTCAGCGGGTCGAGGGCGATCGAGGAGTGGTTGCGTCGTCCGCCCCCCCAGCCCGGGCGGGTGGCGATCAGGTCCGGCCTCGACGGACAGACGAACAGGACCGGTCCCACCACACGCTCCGATGACTCGTCGAGCAGGTCCAGGAGCGCGGGATCTGCCCAGTGGATGTCCTCGATGATCACGACGAGCGGCGACTCGGCCGCGAGCGCGGAGAAGAACGACCGCCAACCGGCGTGGACCTCCTGTCGCACCTCGCGAGGCTCCATCGACCCGAAGTCGAACTCGGGATCGGCGACGTTCACGGTGAACGCGAGGGCCGCGGTCGCGCGACCGGGATCGGAGGTCACGTCCTGCGTCAACAGCTCCCGTCCGGCCTTGCGGATCTTCTCGAGCGCGAGCTCCGGCGCGTCCGAGTCCAGGACCCCGGCGTAGCCCTTGAGGATCTCGGCGAGCGGCCAATAGGTGATCCCCTGGCCGTACGGGAGGCAGCGGCCTCGGACGACGGTCGCACCGTCTCGCTCGGCCCGCAGGAGGAACTCCGAGGTCAGCCTGCTCTTCCCCACGCCCGCGTCGCCGTAGATCGTGACGAGGTTGGGCCGGCCCTCGGCCGTCGATCGGCGGAACATCGACAGGAGCAACGAGAGTTCCTCGTCGCGTCCGACCATCGGGGCGTGGAGACCCGGCACGCCGCGATCCTGGATGGTGATGTCACCACCCAGGAGCTCCACCGCAGGCACCGGTTGCCCCTTGCCTTTGAGGTCGAGCCTCCTCGCTTCGCCGAATCGGAAGCCCCTCGCGCCGCGCGCGGTTCGCTCCGATGCCAGGATGGCCCCCGGCTCCGCGGCGCTCTGGAGGCGCGCCGCCACGTTGACCGCGTCGCCCGTGACCATCGCCTCGCCCGGTTGCGGTTCGACCGACGCGAGGACCTCCCCCGTGTTGACCCCGATCCGGATCTGCAGCGTGACGCCGCGAGCCGTCATGAGCCCGTCGTTCACGTCGTGCAAACGCTCCCGCATCCGGAGCGCCGCACGGAGGGCGCGGATGGGATCGTCCTCGTGCGCGGCGGGGACGCCGAACACGGCCATCACGGCGTCCCCGATGAACTTCTCGACCGTGCCGCCCTCTGCTTCGATCTCCTCGCGCATCGCCGCGAAGTAGCTCGCCATCACCTCTCGGAGATGTTCGGGATCGAGCCGCTCGCCGAGCTCTGTCGACCCGGTGACGTCGGCGAACAGCACCGTGACGACCCTGCGTTCCTCCGCCGGGTCGTGCGAGCCGAGCGTCAGCCCGCAGGCAGGGCAGAACCGTGCATCGGGCGGGAGCTCGGAGCCGCAGCGGGGACAGGCACTGGCCGCCACGGCCGGCTCGTCAGCTGACGGGATCTTGCTCGACCCGGCGGAGGCGCGCGCAGAGCTCGACGAGCAGCGCCCGGCTGATCGACGGATATTCCGCGAGGAGCGGCAGGAACTGCCAGGACGTGAGCGCGAACGTCGTGGTCGGTTCCTCTGCCTTCACCGTCGCGGATCGGGGTTGTCCATCCAGGAGCGACATCTCGCCGAAGTACTTGCCGGGTCCGAGACGAGCCCGCTCATGACCGTCGACGTCCACCGAGACCTCGCCGTCCATGATCAGGTGGAATCCCGCCGCGCCGCCGTCCTGCTGGGCGACCACCTTCCCGGAGCCGAAGTGGACCTCCTTGCCCACGGCGACGATCCGCTGGAGCTCTTTCTCGTCGAGACCGCGGAAGATGGCGACGGTGCGCAGCTTGTCGATCAGGTCCTCGGCCACGACTTCCCCTCCCGAGGTGCTTGGCGGACGATCGCCGGAGTATAGACATGCGCGTCGATACACTCGAACGCATGACCGGTTCCGGCACGGAGATGCCCCCCCGCTACGACGCGGCCGCGGTCGAACCCCGGTGGGCGGAGACCTGGATCGAGCGCGGGTACTTCCACGCGCAGGTCCCCGACGACCCTTCCGACGCCTACTGCCTCGTGATCCCTCCACCCAACGTGACGGGTCGCCTGCACGCAGGACATGTGATCGGTCGCACCATCGAGGACATCCTGGTCCGTCGCGCGCGGATGCGCGGGCTCGAGGCGCTCTGGGTGCCGGGCATGGACCACGCCGGCATCGCCACGCAGGTCGTGGTGGAGCGCGATCTCCGCAAGGAAGGGATCGAGCCACGCGATCTCGGCCGAGAAGCATTCGTCGAGCGCGTGTGGGCGTGGAAGGAACGGTACGGCGGCGAGATCATCGGCCAGCTCAAACGGATGGGGGCGTCGCTCGACTGGGATCGGGAGCGCTTCACGATGGACGAGGGTCTGGTTCGGGCGGTCCGCGTCGCGTTCGTCCGCTGGTACGAGCAGGGCTTGATCTATCGCGGTGAGCGACTCGTCAACTGGTGCCCGACGGATCAGACGGGCCTGTCCGACTCCGAGGTCGAGCACGAGGAGGTCGACGGGGAGCTCCTCACGTTCCGCTACCCGCTCTCTGACGGCACGGGCCATATCGAGGTCGCGACGACGAGGGTCGAAACGATGCTGGGCGACACCGGGATCGCGGTGCATCCCGACGACGAGCGGTATCGAGATCTGATCGGGAAGACCGTGCGCCACCCGTTCGACGGACGTGACCTGCCGGTCGTCGCCGACGCAGCGGTGGATCCCGCGTTCGGCACCGGAGCGGTGAAGGTTACCCCCGCGCACGATCCCACGGACTTCGAGATCGCGCAGCGCGCCGGGCTCCCGCTGTTGAACATCCTCGATGCAGAGGCGCGCATCAACCAGAACGCGGCGGAGGAGTTCTACGGGCTCGGCCGGTACGACGCGCGACAGGCGGTGCGGGAGGAGCTCGAGAAGCTGGACCTGTTCGTGTCGGTGGAACACCCTTACCGGCACTCCGTCGCCCATTGCTACCGGTGCCACAGCGAGATCGAGCCGTGGATGTCGGGGCTCCAGTGGTTCGTCGCGGTGGACGGGCTGAAGGGCCCGGCCACCGAGGCCGCCGTGGACGGGCGGATCACGTTCTGGCCCGAGCGCTGGCGGAAGGCCTACGTGAGCTGGTTGGACGGTCTGCGCGACTGGAACATCTCGCGCCAGCTCTGGTGGGGGCATCGGATCCCCGCGTGGTACTGCCCGGACGCTCACGTCACGGTGTCGCTCGAGGATCCCGACGCGTGTGCGACCTGTGGCGCCGCGGAGATCGAGCAGGACCCCGACGTCCTCGACACGTGGTTCTCATCCCAGCTCTGGCCCTTCTCGACGCTCGGCTGGCCCGATGAGACCCCGGAGCTCGAGGCCTTCTATCCCAACGCGGTCCTCGTGACCGGCTACGAGATCCTCTACCTCTGGGTCGCACGGATGATCATGTCGGGGATGTCGCTCGCCGGCGACATCCCCTACCGCGACGTGGTGATCCATGGACTGGTGCGCGATGCGCACGGGCGGAAGATGTCGAAGTCCCTCGGGAACGTGATCGACCCCGTCGAGATCTTCGATCTCTACGGGGCCGACGCCCTCCGGTTCTCACTGGCGCGGCTCGCGACCGGCGGGCAGCAGGACATCCCACTCTCGGTGGACTCGATCCAGGGAGGTCGCAATTTCGCGAACAAGATCTGGAACGCCGCGCGGCTCGTCCTGGAGGCGTTGCCCGGCGGCGCGCCGCAGCTGCCGCCGGACGAGCGGCTGACCGCGCCGCAGCGCTGGCTCCTCGCCCGGCACCAGCGCTGCGTGGCCGAGGTGAACACGTCGCTCGACCGATACGAGTTCGCGGCCGCCGCGCAGGCGATGTATCGGTTCTTCTGGTCGGAGTACTGCGACTGGGGTCTCGAGATGGAGAAGGAGCGACTCCGGTCGGATGACGCCACCGTCGCCGACGACGCCGCGAACGTCCTCGCCTGGATCCTCGAGCGGACGCTCCGGCTCCTGCACCCGGTCATGCCGTTCGTCACCGAGGAGATCTGGCAGCGATTCGGGATCGGCGAGACGATCGTCCGGGCGCCGTGGCCCGAGGCGGAGGAGTACGCCGGCCACGAGGCCCTCGGCTCCGACGCGGAGACGGCCTGGCCGTTCGTCGAGGAGCTGGTGACCACGGTCCGCCGGTTCCGGAGCGAACACGGGATCCCGTCGAAGACCCGGGTCGAGCTCCGGCTCGTGGGACGGGAGACCGGGGCGGCTCGGTTCGCCGGGTTCGAAAGCGAGGTCATGCGTCTCGCGGGCGCGTCCGGCATCTCGGTCGTCGCCACGGGGGACGCGGCGGGCTCGGCTCGTCTCCTGGTGTTGGGGGAGACCGTGCTCGTGCCGATCGGTGACCTGATCGACCTGGACGCCGAGCGGGAGCGACTCCAGAAGCGGCTGGCCGAAGCCGACGAGGCGCGCGCGCGGTCCGAGGCCAAGCTCGCCAACGCCGGTTTCCGAGACAAGGCGCCGGAGGACGTGGTGCTCGGGGAGAAGCTGAAGGTGGAACGGTTCGAGCGCGAGGCCGAGTCGCTGCGGGAGCAGCTGGCCGAGCTCGGCTGATGCAGTTCGAGGAAGCCGTCGCGCGGCTGGACCGGCGTCAGCCCGAGCACATGCCCGAGCCGAGCCTCGACAGGATCCGGGCGGTCTCCGGACTGCTCGACGAGCCGCAGCTCACGTATCCGACGATCCACGTCACCGGGACGAACGGGAAGACGACGATCGCGCGGGCGGCGGCCGACATCTCCTGCGCGCACGGCGTGAAGACCGGTCTCTTCACGTCTCCGCATCTGCGCTCGGTGCGGGAGCGTCTCGCGCTCTGCGGGGCGGAGATCTCCGAGCAGGAGTTCGCGGAGGAATGGGCGCACCTCGAGCCCTACCTCGAGGTCGTCGACGGGCAGGAGCACGGCCCATCGACCTACTTCGAGGCCGTCACGGCGCTCGCCTTCCTGTGGTTCGCGGACAAGCCCGTCGGGCTCGCGGTCGTGGAGGTGGGGATGGGCGGGTCGTGGGACGCGACGAACCTCGTGGCGGGCGACGTCGCCGTGATCGGCGAGATCAGCCTCGACCATCCCGAGCTCGGCTCCACGATCCAGGAGGTCGCGACCGAGAAGGCGGGCATCATCAAGCCCGGCAAGATCGTGGTGGTCAGGGAGCAGCCGGACGACGCGCTGAAGGTCATCGAAGCCCGGGCGGCCGACGTGGGCGCGACCGTGCTCCTGGAGGAGCGGGACTGGGAGGTCGAGGTGCGCGTGCCCGCGGTCGGTGGGCAGCAGTTCCGTGTCCGGGGCGTGCACGGAACGTACGACGAGCTGTTCCTCCCGATGTTCGGCGAGCACGCCGTGCGGAACGTGGCGGCGGCGATCGTCGCGGTCGAGTCCATCGTCGGCCACGCGCTCGATCCGGACGCCACCCGGGTCGCGATCGATGCCCTGCGGATCCCCGGGCGTCTCGAGGTCATCACACGGTCGCCGCTGATCATCCTGGACGGAGCGCACAACCCGGCGGGGGCGGAGGCGCTCGCGCGGACGCTCTCCGAGTCGTTCACCTGGTCTCGCATGCACGTCATCCTCGCGGTGTCGTCGAACAAGGACGTCGACGGCGTGATCGGCGCGCTCGCGCCGCTCGCCGATGTCTGGTATGCCGGCACCAACGCGAGCGTCCGGAGCTTCCCGGCGGAACATGTTGCGGAGCGGATCGCCGCCGCCGGTGGCCGCGTCGCGGACCTGGGAACGGTGGAGGAGTCTCTCGCGGCGGCCCGCGACGCGGCCGCCACGGACGACCTCATCCTCGTGACGGGCTCTCTATACACTGTCGCGGACGCCCGACGGGCGCTGGGGGGATCCTGAGCTCATGGCCCCAAGGGACGCCACGCGATCGACGCTGCTCATCGTCAAGCCGGACGGCGTTCGCCGCCACTTGATCGGAGAGGTGCTCCGCCGTGTCGAGGAAGCCGGGCTCACGATCGACGCCCTCCGGATGGAGACGATCGATCGTGCCACCGCGGAGGAGCACTACGGCGAGCATCGCGACAAGCCGTTCTTCGCCGAGCTCGTCGATTTCATCACCGGCGGTCCGGTCGTGGTGGCACGGGTCACGGGCGACGACGCCATCGCCGTCTGGCGAGAGCTGATGGGCCCGACGGACCCGGCGGATGCGCCCCCGGGCACGATCCGAGGTGACCTCGCGGAGATCATCAGCGAGAACGTCGTGCACGGCAGCGACTCTCCGGAGTCGGCCGCCCGCGAGCTGAAGCTCTTCTTCGGCGAGTAGACGCGGTCGATGGGGGGGCTCCAGGAGGCCTTCGAGCGGGTCGGTGCGAGCCTCGAGCACCATCTGACGGCGTCGCACGCCGCCGGCGCTGCCCTGGCGGTCACCGATGGTGAGGAGATCCTGGGGGTCGTGGTGCGAGGGATGGCCGACGTCGCGTCGGCCGCCCCCGTCCGGCCGGAGACGCGCTTCCAGATCGGCTCGATCTCCAAGTCGTTCGCCGCGATCGTGGCGATGCAGGAGGTCGACGCGGGCAGACTCGATCTCCACGTCTCGGTGAACGAGCTCCTGCCGTGGCTGGGTCTTCCCGAGCCGTTCGGTCCGATCACGATGCACCACCTCCTCACGCACACCGCGGGGCTGCACACCGGCATGGAGGATGCTCCCGGGTTCGCGGGCGCGGTGCATCTCCTCCGTTCGTATCCGGCGACGTCGGCGCCCGGCGAGCGATATCACTACTCCAACGACGGCTACAAGATCGTCGGTGCGGTGCTCGAGGCCGTCACGGGTCAGCCGATCCATGAGCTGCTCCGGCTCCGTCTCCTCGGGCCGCTCGGCATGACATCGTCGGTCGCGGCGATCACCGACGAGATCTGGACCGATCACGCCACCGGGTACGAGCCGCTGCGCAGCGATCGCCCGGCGCAGCTTCGACATCCACTCGCGCCGGCTCCCAGGATCGTGTCGAACACCGCGGACGGCTCGATCGTCTCGAACGTGGTGGACATGTGCGCCTACGCGCGGTTCCTGCTCGCGAGGGGCGACCGGCCCGACGAGCGTGGAGAGCGGATCCTCTCCGATGACGGGTTCACGCGCCTGATGGCGCACGCCGTCGATACCGACGACCACGGCACGTACGGCTACGGGCTCTGGAACGAGGACGTCGACGGTCGCACCTGGCTCGGTCACTCCGGTGGCATGGTCGGCTACACGGCCCTACTGATCACCGTCCCGGAGGAGGGGCTCGGATGCGTGATGCTGCAGAACGGCGGGGGCGACAAAGGTCAGGTGGTGGCCGCCGCGCTCGCCTCCGTCCGCGCCGGTCTCGCGGGGGAGCCGCCGCCCGAGCCCTGGGCGCCGCCGGCCCCCACGTCGATCCCCGCGGCGAGCGGGTACGCCGGCACATACGCCGGCGACGACGGTCGCACGCTCGTGGTGAACGTTGAGGATGACGGGCTCTCGATGTCGATCGGCCCGGTATCCGCGCGCCTCGAGAGAGATCCCTTGGCCTTCGAACCGGGCGAGTCGTTCCTGGTCGCCCACGCCGCCTTCGAGCGGTTCCCCCTCGAATTCCGGCGGGAAGGGACCGACGTCGTCGAGGCCTTCCACGGGGACACCTGGTTCCGGGGGGAGCGCTACGAGGGGCCGGAGCCTCCGCAGCCAGACGAGGAGTGGCGACGGCACCCCGGCCTGTATCGCAACGACGACCCCTGGAACCCGGTCCTGCGGATCGTCCTGCGGAAGGGCACGCTCGCGATCATGTGGCCGACCGACGTCGGCGACGAGGAAGGTGGCGACCTCGTGCCGCTGGAGGACGGCTCGTTCGCGGTCGGCGACCCCGGCCTCCCGCGACGGATCCGTTTCGAGGGGGACGTCGACGGGATGTCCGCGGTGACCGTCGTCAACGGTGGTCGCTGGTACCGATCCTTCGAACCCTGATCGAGGTCGATCCTCAGGCCACCCGGCGGAAGGCCACGCAGGCGTTCTGCCCACCGAAACCGAAGGAGTTGGACAGCGCCAGCGTCACGTCGAGCTCGCGCGCCTCGTTCGGGACGTAGTCCAGGTCACAATCGGGGTCCGGCGTCTCGTAGTGGATCGTGGGCGGCACCATGCCGCGCTCGATCGCGAGTGCGCATACCGCTCCTTCGACCGCTCCCGCCGCGCCGAGCATGTGGCCGGTCATCGACTTCGTCGACGAGATCGCGACGCCGTGCGCGATCTCGTCGCCGAGCACCGTCTTGATCGCGACGGTCTCGCTCGCGTCGTTCAAGGGCGTGGAGGTCCCGTGCGCGTTCACGTATCGGACCGCCGCCGGCTCCTCGCCGGCGTCTTCGAGCGCCCATCGCATGGCGAGCGCGGCGCCGGAGCCCTTCGGGTCCGGCGCCGTGATGTGGTGGGCGTCGTCGGACATCCCGTAGCCGGCCACCTCGCAATAGATGCGCGCGCCACGCGCCTTCGCATGCTCCTCCGACTCGAGGATCAGTGCCGCCGCACCCTCCGACAGCACGAACCCGTTGCGGTTCGCGTCGAACGGACGCGAGGCGGACTCGGGATCGGGGTTCTTCGTGAGCGCGGTCATCTGCGCGAAGGCGGCGACCGTGAGCGGGAGCGTGGCCGACTCCGACCCGCCCGAGATGCACACGTCCAGGTAGCCGTCGCGGATCAGGCGCATCCCCTCGCCGATCGCGTGGTTCGAGGAGGCGCACGCGGACACCGTGCAGTAGTTCGGCCCCGTGAGCCCGAACTTCATGGCGAGGTGTCCGGCGGCCGCGTTCGCCATCAGGGCCGGCACCATGAACGGCGACACGCGGCCGGGCCCCTTCTCGAGCAGCACGCTGTGCTGCACGAGGAGCGTCTCGATGCCCCCGATGCCGGTCCCGAACACGATGCCGCCGCGCTCCGAGGGCACCTCTGGGGTCCCCGCGTCCTCCCAGGCGAGCTTCCCGGCGGCGATCGCGTAGTGCGAGAAGCGGTCGGTGCGGCGGATCTCCTTCGGGTCGAGCCACTTCGCGGGGTCGAAATCGTGGACGTCGCCGGCGACCTTCACCGGAAGGTCGTCCGTGGGGAACCGCGCGATCTCACGAACGCCGTTCCGACCGCCGATCAAGCCGGTCCAGAACTCCTCGACGCCGGTTCCGACCGGGGTGACCGGCCCGATGCCCGTGATGACGACCTTCCGACGTTCGGGATCGCGCTCCCGGCGACCCGCCTTCTGACCCGAGGCCATGACCGGCTAGGACACCCCGAGCTTCGTCGCGACGAGATCCACGGCCTGGCCGACCGTCTTGACCGATTCCATCTCGTCTTCGGGGATCTCGATGCTCCACTCCTCCTCGAGGGCCAACACCGCCTCGACGAGGTCGAGCGAGTCGGCGTTCAGGTCCTCGGCGAACCGAGCGTCCGGGACGACTTGCGCCTCGTCGACGGCCAGCTGTTCGGCCAGCACCTTCTTCACCCTCGTCTCGATCTCCGGTCGATCCATACCTCTTTCTCCTTCTCTCGTCCGCCGAGCCTATCGACGGATCCTTGCGACGACTAAGCCGTCAGACCCCCGTCCACGGGGATCACGGCGCCGTTCAGGTAGGACGCCTCTTCGGACATCAGGAACCGGACGACCGCCGCCACCTCCTGCAGCGAGGCGGGACGCCGCATCGGCGTTTGATCGATGTAGAACGCGCGCGCTTCGTCGGTGAGGTGCGCAGTCATCTCGGTCTCGAGCAGGCCGGGGCAGAGTGCGTTGACGGTGATGCCCTTGGCCGCGACCTCGCGAGCGAGCGACTTCGTCAGACCGAGCAGTCCGGCCTTCGTCGCCGCATACACGGTCTGCCCGGCGTTGCCGTGGAGCGCGACCGCGCTCGACATGTTCACGATCCGTCCCCACTTCTCGCGCAGCATGCCGCGGAGCGCCGCTCGCGAACACAGGAACGAGCCGCGGAGGTTGGTGGTCATGGTCCGCTCGTACTCCTCCATCGAGTACTTGATCAGGAGTCCGTCCCGCGAGTAGCCCGCGTTGTTCAGCAGTCCCGTGACGGCACCGGCCTCCGCGGACACTCGCCGGAAGGCCTCCTGGACGCTCGACTCATCGGTCACGTCGAGGTACACGGCCATGCCGGGCGTCCCCGCGGATGCGAGCGCCTCCACGGTCTCCTTCGCGTCGGCCTCGCGGGTGCGATAGCCCACGGCGACGGTCCACCCGGCCGCGGCCAGTGCTTCGGCGCACGCACGTCCGATGCCGCGCGATCCTCCCGAGACGACCACGACCTTCGAGCTCATGCGGACGGCTCCTGCATCGTCCAGCGGACGAGGGTGGCGCCCCAGGTGAGTCCCGCGCCGAACGAGGTGAGCAGCACGAGGTCGCCTTCCTTGATCCTGCCCGCGCTCCACGCGCGCGAGAGCGCGATCGGGATGGAGGCGGCGCTCGTGTTACCGACCTCGGCCACGTCGAGCACCGAGCGGTCGGCCGGGATCCCGAGGCGCTCCGCGACCGCGACCATGATGCGGGCGTTCGCCTGGTGGGGGATCAAGATGTCGACGTCGGCCGGCGTGTGATCGGACTTCTCGAGGAGCTCGCGGCAGGCGCCGGCCATCTCGGTCACCGCCCGTTTGAAGACCTCGCGACCCTTCGGCATCCGGATGTTGTGGTCGCGGGCGTCGACGGTCTGATGCGTGGCGGGCATGCGGGTCCCGCCGGCGGGCATCATCAAGATGTTGGCCGCGGTCCCGTCGGCGCCGAGGACGGTGCCCTCGATCCCGGGCGTGTCGGATGCCTGCACGATCACCGCGCCGGCGCCGTCGCCGAACAGGATCGAGGTCGTCCGGTCGGTGAAGTCGAGGATCCTGCTGAAGATCTCGGCGCCCACCGTCAGGACCGTGTCCGCCATCCCGGCCTGGACGAAGGCGGTGGCGCTCGCGAGGCCGTAGCTGAAGCCGGCGCAGGCGGCGTTCACATCGAAGGCCGGGCAGCGCACGCCGAGCTTCTCCTGCGCCCACACCGCGGTCGCCGGGAAGGGCGTGTCCCCGGTGACGCTGGCAACGACGATCAGGTCGAGCTGGTCGGGGGTGATCGCGGCGGTCTCCAGCGCTCCTCGGGCGGCTTCGACCACGAGGTCGGACGTGTCGACGCCGTCGTCCACGAAGTGGCGGGCCTCGATCCCCGTTCGGTCCCGGATCCACTCGTCGCTGGTCTCGACCTTGTCCTCGAACCACGAGTTCGGCACCAGCCGAGGAGGGAGCGTGGACCCGACGCCGGTGATGGTGGCGCTCCTGGTCACGGGCGGAGCATAGCCGCTGCTCGGCCAAGGCCATCGCCGTTGTCAGGGCCGAGCCATCGCCGTTCTCATGCCCGGGCCAGCGCCGTTCTCAAGGAACCCCGGTCGCGCCCGACGCGGCGCGGGCGTCCTCCGGGGAGCCGATCGCGCGCGCCGCCGCGTCGGGCACGATCCGTTTCATCAGCTTGGTGAGCACGTCTCCCGGGCCGGCCTCGAGGAACGAGGTCGCTCCTGCAGCCGCGAGCGCTCGCACCGACGATGCCCACTTGACGGGCGAGACGACGTGTCGCTTCAGCAATGCCCGAAGCTCTTCCGGATCGGACACAAGCGCGCCGGCCACGTTCTCGGCGACCGGGAACCGCGGCGACGAGAACGCGACCCCGTCGATCCGCTCGTCGATCGCGGACCGCGCCGGCTCCATCAACGGCGAGTGGAACGCGCCGGCGACCGGCAATCGGATCGCGCGGATCTTCCGTTCCTTCGCGAGCTGCTCGGCCCGCTCGATCGCGGATACGGAGCCGGAGATCACGGACTGCGCGGAGGAGTTCTCGTTCGCGACGACGAGCACGTCGTCGCGTCGAGCTTCGTCGCACAACGCCGCCGCGTCCTCGGCGTCCACGCCGAGGAGCGCGGTCATGGTGCCCGGTCGCTCCTCGCCGGCCCGCTGCATCGCGGCGCCGCGCACGACCACGAGGTCGAGCGCGTCGCCGAGCCGCACGACGTCCGCCGCGACCAGCGCGGCGAACTCACCGAGCGAATGCCCGGCGACCCCGACGAACGAGGCTCCTTCTGCCTCCAGCACCCGGAAGGCGGCCACGTCGCACGCGAGGAGCGCCGGCTGGACGAACTCCGTCGTCGCGAGCGCCGACGGGTCGTGACAGCCGGCGACCACGTCTCGGCCCATGGACGTCGACGCCTCGTCGAGGATCGCCCTCGACGCCGGATGCTCGGTCCAGGGATCCGCCATCCCCTCGAACTGCGATCCCTGCCCCGGGAACAGGGCCGAATGCTGCGTTCCTGTGGACTCCGTCGCGTTGTTCATGTGCTCAGGTTGCCACGAGGGAGCGAACGCTGTTCAATCAGGGCGAACTGCATGGCCGAGAGGGTTCAGAGATCTTCTTCCCCCACGCCCCGACCACAGGGTGCGGAGGGGGTATTGGGGTTCCTTGGTCGCGACATGGCTGTCGACCTCGGGACGGCGAACACGCTCGTCTACGTGCGTGGACGCGGAGTCGTCCTGAACGAGCCGTCCGTCGTGGCGATCAACACCCTTACTGGAGCCATCCTTGCCGTGGGAGCCGAGGCGAAGCGGATGATCGGCCGCACCCCCTCGCACATCCAGGCCGTTCGGCCGCTGAAAGACGGAGTCATCGCCGACTTCGACGTGACGGAGAAGATGCTCCGGTACTTCATCCAGCGGGTGCACAAGCGCCGGCTCCTCGCCAAGCCACGCGTGGTGGTCTGCGTCCCCTCCGGCATCACGGGTGTCGAGCAGCGCGCCGTCGAGGAGGCGACCATCGCCGCCGGGGCACGCCGCGCGTACATCATCGAGGAGCCGATGGCGGCGGCGATCGGCGCCGGCCTCCCGATCCACGAACCGACGGGGAACATGGTCGTGGACATCGGTGGAGGCACGACCGAGGTCGCCGTGATCTCGCTCGGCGGCATCGTCACCTCGACATCGATCCGCATCGGCGGCGACGAGCTGGACGAGGCGATCATCCAACACGTCAAGAAAGAGTATTCGCTCCTGCTCGGCGAACGGACCTCGGAGGCGATCAAGCTCGCGATCGCGTCGGTCTACCCGATGCCCGAGGAGCTCGTCGCCGAGATCAAGGGCCGGGACCTCGTGTCCGGTCTTCCCAAGACCATCACGATCGCCGCCGAGGAGATCCGCCGCGCGATCGAAGAGCCGGTGAACGCCGTCATCGACGCCATCAAGACCACCCTCGACCGCACCCCTCCCGAGCTCGCGGCCGACATCATGGATCGCGGGATGGTGCTCACGGGCGGCGGCGCCTTGCTGCGCGGCCTGGACAAGCGCCTCCGCCACGAGACAGGGATGCCCGTCCATATCGCCGACACACCGCTCCAGGCGGTCGTGCTCGGCTCGGGCAAGTGCCTCGAGGAGTTCGAGGTCCTGCAGCGGGTCCTGGTGACGTCGACCAATCGACGGTAACCCGCCGTCGTGGCTATCCGGCAGCGCACCCGCTCCGCCCGCCTCCTCGTGGTCACTCTCGTGGCGGCATCGCTCGCGATCATCACCGTCGACTATCGGGGCGGGGACCAGGGACCGCTCGATGCGGCCGGGCGAGTGGCCAGCAGCGCCATCGCCCCCTTGCAGCAGGCGGTCTCGAACGTGGTGCAGCCCGTCAGCAACTTCTTCAGCAGCCTCGCGGAGCTCCCGTCCCTCTCCCGTCGCAACGGTGATCTCCAAGCGCAGGTGGACGACCTGCGGACCGTCCAGCAGTTGAACCAGGAGCTCGCCCGCCGGATCGAGACCCTCGAGCAACTCCTGGGCCTGCAGACGATCACGTCCCACACGATCACGGCGCGGGTGATCGGCAGCGGGGTCTCGAACTTCGAATGGGACATCACGATCGATCGCGGCTCGGACGACGGCATCGAGGTCGACATGCCGGTCGTGACGGGGGCCTCGGACGGACCCCGCCTCGTCGGCCGCGTGATCCGCGTCACGCCCATCTCCTCGGTCGTGCAGCTCGTCATCGATCGGGACTTCGCCGTCGCGGGGCGGTTGTCGACCTCGCAGGAAGCCGGACTCGTTCTCGGTCGCGGCGAAGAGGACCTGCGGATGGGCCACCTGAGGCCGGGGATCGAGGTCGGTGAGACCGAGCCCGAGTCGGTCTTCACCGTCGGCTACGAGGTGAACGGTCAGCCCGGGCTGTACCCCGCGGGGATCCTCATCGGCACGGTCTCCCGTGCCTTCAGCGAGCCCGACGCCGTCGAGTCGATCGTCACGATCCGCCCCGCCGTCGACTTCTCGACGTTGCAGTACGTCCTGGTGATCGCTCCGGACGGCACCGCGCAGGGAGCGTCCCCGTGAGGAGGACCGTGGTGATCGTCGCCATCACCGTGACCGCGCTGCTGCTGCAGACGACGGTGTTCCCGGAGCTCACGCTGCTGGGTGTGAAGCCGGAATTGCTCTACCTCGTCACGATCGTCTTCGCCGCGCTCCAGGGACCGGCCGAAGGAGCGATCGTCGGCTTCGTCGGCGGTCTCGCCCAGGACTTCATGCTCAACATGCCGAAGGGGATCACGGCGCTCACGCTCACGATCCTGGGCTACACCGTCGGACTGGCTCGCCAGTACATCGCCTCGCCCTCGCCCCTGTTGCCCGCGGTCCTGGTCGCTCTCGGCACGGCCGGTGGCGTTGCGTTCCATCAGGCGGTGGCGTTCCTCCTCGGCGAGGAAGAGGGCCCGTTCAGCTACGTGGCGAAGGTGGTGTTGCTCACGGCGGTCTACGGTGCCGTGCTGACGCCGATCTTCTTCCCGGTCCTCCGCCGAGCCGCGACCGCGACCCACGCGGGAAGGGTGGTGCGCTTCTAGATGGAGCGGTCGGGATCGAGGCTGAAGATCCTCGCGTTCGTCGTCGTGTTCATGTTCGTGGCGCTCTCGACGCGTCTGTGGTTCCTCCAGGTCCTCGCGGGGCCGCAACACGACCGCGACGCGCGCGACAACTCGCTCCGGACGGTCGCCACCGACGCGCTTCGGGGCGACATCCTCGACCGCAACGGCAGGCGCCTGGTCCACAACCGGATCAGCCTCGAGGTCCGCATCAAGCGCGACGAGCTCGGGGACGAGGCCGAGGCGACCCTCGCACACCTGTCGGAGATCCTCGGCATCCCCGCGCAGGAGCTCGGCGAGGAGCTCGACACGAAGCTCTACTACAGCTACCAACCCGTTCCCGTCGCCGAGTTCGTCCCGGAGCAGGTCTACTTCAAGGTGCGCGAGGAGCCGGAGAAGTTCCAGGGAGTCGAGGTCGTGGAGCAGAGCGTCCGCAGCTATCCGCAGGGGCCGCTCGCGGCGCACCTGGTCGGATGGGTCGGTCAGATCAACGCCGAGGAGATCGACGATCCGCTCTTCGCTCGCTACGGCCCGTCGGACCTGGTCGGGAAGGCGGGTATCGAGGCCACCTACGAGCGATGGCTGCGAGGGAAGCCGGGCGAGGAGCGGTTCCTCGTCAACTCCGACGGAGAGGTCCTCCGCGAGTTCGACCCGATGCCGGCGGAGCCTGGTCACGACCTTCGGCTCTCGCTCGATCTCGACGTCCAGCGGATCGTCGAGGAGGAGCTCGCCGCCGGGCTCCAACGCGCGCGGACCGTCTTCGATACGAGCTCGGGCCGGAACCTGGCGGCGAACGCGGGCGCCGTGGTCGTCCTCGATCCCGACACCGGCGGGATCGTGTCGATGGCGTCGTGGCCCACCTTCCGCCCCTCCTGGTTCGTGAAGGGCCTGTCACCGCAGCAGGATGCCTACCTCCACGCGAGCAGGGCCGCCCCCTCGCTCAGCCGGGCCACGCAGATCACGTATGCACCGGGGTCGACGTTCAAGCCCTTCGTCGCGCTGGCGGCCTTGAAGGAAGGGCGCGCCACCATGGGCGGGTATTACGACTGTCCCGCCGACTACGTCCACCCCGGGGACGAGTCGGGCACGATCTTCCACAACTGGGACGGGGTCGGAGCCGGATCCCTCTCGATCGCCCAGGGGCTCAAGGTCTCGTGCGACACGCAGTACTACAAGTGGGGAAGCGACTTCTACTTCCTGGATGCGCAGACGAACAGGCAGGAGCTTCAGCGGCGCGTGAAGCAATGGGGGTTCGGGCAGCCGACCGACGTCGATCTGCCGGCCGAGTCGGCCGGGACCGTGCCGGATCGGGCGTACGTGACGGCGCATCGCGCGCGCTATCCGGACGGGTGGATCCCGGGTATCGACATCCTGCTCGCGATCGGTTCGGGGGAGATGAAGGCAACGCCGTTGCAGGTGGCGCAGGCGTACGCGGCGCTTGCGAGCGGCAAGCTCTGCCGGCCCCACCTGGTCTCCAGGATCGAGGACGGCGAGGGCCGTGTAGCGAAGAAGATCGGAGGCCGTTGCCACCGGATCCCCTACACCGAGGCAGAGCTCAACTACATCCGCGAAGCGCTGCGGAGCGTCACCACCGGCGGCACGGCGTCGTCGGTCTTCGCTTCCTGTTCGCTCGACGTCGCCGGGAAGACCGGCACCGCTGAGCGACCGCCCTTCCAGGACACGTCGTGGTTCGCCGGGGTCGTGCCGGCGGAGCGACCCGAATACGTGGTCGTGGCCACCGTGGAGCAGGGAGGCTTCGGGGCGGAGACCGCTGCGCCGATCGTTCGCAACATCATGTCCAGGATCTATCGCACTCCGTGTGAAGGGCCGGCGCTGGGGGAGGCCGAGGACTGATGGATCTCGTCGCGGGGCGGGTGTACGCCGACGAGCGGCGGCCGATCCGTCACATCGACGGCTTCCTCCTGCTCGTGACGGCCATCCTGTTGTTGCTCGGCTTCTTCCTGATCTATTCCGCGACCAACCAAACCCTGGATCAGGACCGGTTGGATCCGTTCCTCCGCGTCAACAAGCAGATGGTCACGGCTGCGATCGGGGTCGTCCTCATCCTCGTGATGGCCACGTTCGACTACCGCTTCCTGAAGGTCTATGCCGGCTTCATCTATGCGGGGGTCGTGGTGACCCTGGTGCTGGTGCGGGTTCCCTTCCTCGGATCGTCGCAGGCCGGCGCCCAGCGTTGGTTCGAGGTGGCCGGATTCCAGGTCACGCCGTCGGAGTTCGCGAAACTCGGGCTGATCGTGATGCTGGCGGCGAGCCTGTCGGAGATGAGGCACTCGCTCCCCACCATCCAGGACGTGATCCGTCTCTGTGGCGTCGTGCTCCTGCCGCTGGCGCTCGTGTTCACGCAGCCCGACATCGGCACGTCGATCGTCATCGTCGCGATCGCTGCCGGGATGTTCTTGGTCGCGGGCGTGAGCGGCCGGCATCTCGCCGCCCTCGTCGTTATCTGCGTGGTGCTCATCGCGGCCGCGTTCCAGCTCGGCGTGATCAAGGAGTACCAGCTGGACCGTCTCCGCGCGTTCATCGATCGTGAGAACACGCCCGCCGACGTCCGCTACAACCTCGACCAGGCGGAGATCGCCGTCGGGAGCGGAGGCCTGTTCGGACAGGGATACCTCCATGGGCGGCAGACGACCCTCGACTACGTGCCCGAGCAACACACCGACTTCATCTTCACGGTGGCAGGAGAGGAGTTCGGGTTCGTCGGGGCCGTGTTCGTGCTCACGCTGTTCGCCCTGCTGCTGTGGAGGTCGATCCGGATCGCGTTCCTGTCGAAGGACCCGTTCGGAACGTACCTGGCAACCGGCGTCGCGATCATGTTCGCGATACAGATGTTCGTGAACATCGGGATGGTGATCGGCATCATGCCGATCACGGGGATCCCGCTGCCGTTCCTGTCCTACGGAGGCAGCTCCATGCTGGCGAGCTGCATCGGGGTGGGGATCCTGCTCAACGTGCACATGCGCCGCTTCAAATAGCCGAGGGTCTCGCGACCGACGGAACGGCGGCGGCGAACGGGCTCATCGAGACCCGCCAGAGGAAGACCGAGCCGTGGGGGCCGGTGTGTTCGAGCGTGACGTCCCCATCCATCGCGCGCGCGGACATCCGGGCCACCGTTAGCCCCAGCCCGACTCCCTGGTGCGTCCGGGTGTGGAGCTCCTCGGCCTGCTCCAGAGGCTCGAAGATCCTGTCGAGCGCATCCTCCGTGATCCCGGGGCCCTGGTCGATCACGCGAACCTCGATCCCCGCCTGCGACTCGTCGATCCGCACGATGACCTGCGCGAGCTCGTCCGAGAACTCGAGCCCGTTCTCCACGAGCTCCTCGAGGATGCGGAGCGCGGCCACTCGGTTGAGGGTTGCGAGCATCGGCCGGCCCGGGGTCTCGATCTTCACCCGGGGAGAGAGCCTCGCGATCTCCTCCGCGATGTCGATCACGTCCGTGTACTCCGTGAGCCCCGCTTCGACCACGCCTTCGAGCCGGGCGACCAATCGTGCGAGCCCCTGCGCGCGCATCACGAGCGCGCTCAGCATCTCGTCCCGCTGGTCGAGCGTCCCGGTCCCCTTCGACAGCGTTTGGGCCATCCCGAGGATCACGGTCACGGGGGTCCGGAGCTCGTGGCCAAGGCGGCTCACCAGCTCGTGACGCCGGGCGGCCCGCTCCAGCAGCGCCTCCTGTGCGAGCTCGAGCTGGCGGGCACGACGCCGCTCCCGCTCGAGCGCCTCCGTCAGCTCCCCGATCACGCGTGGGGTCACCTCGGAGGAGATCACGCCACCGCCGGCCGCCGCCTGGCGGATCGCGTGGAAGATCTCGTCGCTGTCGGAGTCCTTCAGCACGTAGCACGAGGCGCCCGCCACCAACATCTCCCGAACGGCGTCCTGGTCATCCACGCCGGTCAGGGCGACGATGCCGATCTCCGGGAACGCCGACTTCAGCCGGCGCGTCGCTTCGATCCCGTTCATCTCCGGCATGCGGACGTCCATCAGGACCACGTCGGGCTCGGTTTCCTCCACGAGGCTCATCGCGTCGATCCCACTGGACGCGGTCCCCACCACGAGGAGCTCCTCTGTCCCCAGGAGCGAGGTAAGGGTCTCCCTGAACCCGGGATTGTCATCAACCACGACAACTCGGATCTGGGGTCGGGAAGCCGGAGCCACGGGGAGGGTGTTCAGCGCCATCACTTGAAGTGTCGGCATGTGTGCCTACCCCTCGCTATCCCACGCCTGCCGGGTTCCCTCGGGGGGACGGGGGACCCTCTTTTCTAGCTAAGAAGGACTAGCTCACAACGAGGATGCCTCTGGAACGGGGGGACGCCGATGGGCACCTGGCAGCACGGATCCCGGGATCCGAAGCCCGCTACCCCTTCCAGACCCGAAGGACTGTTATCCTTGCTGCACAGACGTGCCCCACCCGGGCCGGCAGCCGACCCGCGCCGCCCGAGATGGGGGAAGAAGCGAGTTGAGGTGGCGCGCGACGCCGCCGGCGGCCTCACCGAGGATCGCCAGGCAGGCGGCGCGGCCCCGGACAGGAACGAACGGTTGTACGAGCAGGTCTTCAGCCCCGCAGGCGGCAGGTGCCGCTGCGTGGGCGACGGAACATCCATCGCGCAAGACCGCGCCCCCGCAGCCGACGGTGCTGGATCCGGATCGCCCCCTCGCTCCGAGCGAAGGGAGTAACGAATGGATCGAGAGACCGAAGCCGCTGCGCCACAGGCGCCGGCAACGAACGGCCTCCCCCCGATCTTCCAACGGCCGACCTACCCGTCGGGCGAACCGGCGACGCGCGCCCCCGAGCGCGCACCGGAGGAGCCGCGGGAGCGGACCCCGGAGGAGCAGGCGCCGAGGAACAGGACCCCCGTCCGGGAGAGAGCGCCAGAAGGAGACAGGGCACCGAGGGAGCGGACGCCCACGCGGCAGAAGGCCGACGCCCCGGTACGGCCCAGGGACGACGGGGCCGAGGACCGGTCGGAACAACAGACGCGGTCCGACGAGGGTGGCGAGTCCACGGGCTCAACGTCGACGCGCAGACGCAGCCGCGGCGGCCGTGGCCGAGGAGGCCGTGGCCGAGGTGGCGGATCCGGGTCCGGTTCGTCCGGCGGGACGGCCGAGTCGGCCGTCGACGCCCCCGAAAGGACCGGGCGCCGCACCTCCGAGACTGACGAAGCCAAGGACAGAGAACAGGAAGGGGTCGACGCCGAACAGCGCCGCCGCCAGGGCGGACGTGGGAGAGGCAGCCGCAGCGGCGCCACCCGGGAGCCTTCACAGACCCCCGCCAGCCAGCGGGACGACGCCCAGCCTGAAGCCGCCGCGTCGCCGGCCGCGTCCTCGGGCGAGGACGGCGCCGAGACCGGAACGTCGAAGCGGCGAGGCCGCCGGGGCGGCCGGGGCCGCAAGAAGTCGGGAGAGGCGGCGGCCGGGACGGAGGCACCGGCGCAGCCGGAGCGCTCGCGCGGCCCCCGGACCCTCGAGGAGCAGGTGGCGTCCGGCGGACCGACCCGCGGTCTCCGATCGCGGACGCTCCGCGGTCGTGGTGGCAGGCGCCAACGAGAGCCCCAGATCACGCCGCCCCGGATCACGGACAAGCTCATGGTCATCACCGAGCACGGGGATCGGGATCAGATCGCCGTGCTCGAAGAGAACGTCCTCGTGCAGCACTACGTCACGCGTCGCGGTGCCCATTCGATGGTCGGCAACGTCTACCTCGGCCGGATCCAGAACGTCCTGCCGGGGATGGAGGCCGCCTTCGTCGACATCGGTCGAGGGCGCAACGGTGTGCTCTACGCCGGCGAGGTGAACTACTCGCCCGAAGACCTGGACGGAGGGCGGACGCCGCGGATCGAGCAGGTGCTGAAGACCGGCCAGGCCGTCATGGTGCAGGTCACGAAAGACCCGATGGGGGGGAAGGGCGCCCGGCTGACGGCCCAGGTCTCGCTGCCGGGTCGCTTCCTCGTCCTCGCGCCCGACCAGGACGTGTCGGGGATCTCGCGGCGCCTTTCGGACGACGCCCGCAAGCGCCTCAAAGCGATCCTGAACAAGGTGAAACCCAAGGCTCACGGTGTGATCGTTCGGACGGCGGCGGAGGGAGCCTCTGAGGAGGAGATCACCCAGGACCTCGAGCGGCTCATCGCGCTCTGGGAGCAGATCCAGAAGTCTGCGAAGCGCGCCAAGGCGCCCGCGGAGCTCTACGAGGAGCCGGAGCTCACGGTAAGGGTGGTCCGTGACCTCTTCACCGACGAGGAGTTCCGGGGTCTCGTCACGGACTCCGAGCGCATCTACGACAAGGTGATGGAGTACGTGCGCGACGTGGCGCCCGACCTCGAGTCCAAGGTCACGCTCCATCGAGGCCCCCTGTCCGCCTTCGAGGAACACCGGATCGTCGAGCAGATCCACAAGGCGCTCGACCGGAAGGTGTGGCTCCCCTCGGGTGGCTACCTGATCATCGAGCAGACCGAGGCGATGACGATCGTCGACGTGAACACCGGGAAGGCCGTCGGGAAGACCAACCTCGAGGAGACGGTGCTGACGACGAACCTGGAAGCTGCCCGAGAGGTCGCGCGCCAGCTCCGGTTGCGAGACATCGGCGGCATCATCGTGATCGACTTCATCGACCTCCTGCTGGAACAGAACAAGCGGAAGGTCGAGGACACGATGCGGGAGGCGCTCGCGATCGACAAGACGAGGTCCCAGGTCTTCGAGATCGGTCCCCTGGGGATCATGCAGATCACCAGGAAACGCGTGTCCGGCGGACTCGTCGACTCGTTCTCGGAGACCTGTCCCCACTGCGAGGGGCGCGGCATCATCGTGAACTACGACGCGAGCTAGCGAACCCAGAACGCGAGACGAGAGGAACCGACCATGTACGCGGTGATCAAGACGGGCGGCAAGCAGCACAAGGTGCAGGCCGGCGACGTGATCGAGGTCGAGAAGCTGGTCGCCGACGGCGAGACGGTGGAGTTCCATCCGCTGCTCGTCGTCGACGACGACGGCAAGACCCATGTCGGCGCCGAGGCGGCCAGGGCGGTCGTGACCGCGAAGCCCCTCGGAGAGAAGAAGGGCGAGAAGGTGAAGGTCTTCAAGTACCGGCCCAAGTCGGGGTACTCGAGGAAGGCCGGCCATCGCCAGCTCGTGACGATGCTCGAGATCACCGATGTGAAGATCCCGGCGCGTCGTGCCAGCTCCCAGAAAGCCGACGAACAGAAGGACGACGCCGCTCCCGCGGCGGCGTCCGACTAGCTGGTAGCCTCGACCGGCCATGGCACACAAGAAGGGCGGCGGCTCGTCCCGGAACGGCCGGGACTCGACCTCGAAGCGACTCGGGGTCAAGGCGTTCGGCGGTGAGGCTGTCTCCGCCGGCTCGATCATCGTGCGCCAGCGCGGGACCAGGATCCACCCGGGCGAAGGCGTCGGCAAGGGCGGCGACGACACGCTGTTCGCGCTCCGCGCCGGGAAGATCGAGTTCCACGAGTCGCGGGGCCGCAAGTACGCGTCGGTCCTCGCCGACGGCTAACTCGCCCGCTTCGCTCGCTCCGTCACCTCTTCGGCCCACGCCCGGATCACCCGTTTGCTCTCGCCGCCCGTTGATCGCAGGTACCCGAGGTTCATGCGTGCGACCTGACGTTTCGAGGGCGTGGCGCGCGTGAACGGCCCGAGCGGTCCTCGAGGATCGATCGTCGCGGACCGGGGCAGCGGCTCCAGCGGTGGGGGCTGGGAGAAGTAGAAGGCGGTCTTGCGGTCCTGGTCGTCCTTCCGCCAGTCGACCACGAGGACGGGCGATCCCCTGATCCTCTTCGCGCGACGGATCGCGCCGTAGTCGAACCGCACGTCCACTCCCGTCTTGCGTTCGAGGAACTCCAGGCTGCGTTCCCCGAGACTGAGCGTTCCTCGGACCTCGGTCGGCCGCGAGCGCCCGCCGAGGTGCACCATCCAGACGTCCACGGGCTCGACCACCAACCAATCTTGGCCCCTGGCCGCCCCGTCGACCACCGGGGCCGACCACCTAGGCTGTTCGACATGACGTTCGTGGACGAGGTCGACGTCGAGGTGCGAGCCGGTCGCGGTGGCGACGGCTCCGCCTCGATGGGAAGCGAGCCTTACAAGCCGAAGGGAGGCCCGGACGGTGGGGACGGTGGCCGAGGTGGCGACGTCGTCTTCCGGGCATCTCGCAACGTCCACGACCTGGCATGGTTCGCCGACCATCCTCATCTCCGAGCGGGCCCGGGCACGGCGGGTGCGCGCGGCCGGCGGGACGGGGCGAAGGGGAACGACCTCGTGGTCACGGTGCCGGACGGCACGGTGGTCTTCGACGACCGTGGGCTTGTGGCCGACCTCGTCGGGGAGGGGTCGGAGGCCGTCGTCGCCCGAGGAGGACGCGGCGGGCGCGGCAACGTTCGCTTCGCAGGTCCCAAGAACCGCGTGCCGAAGACCGCAGAGGCGGGGGAGGAAGGTGAGGATCGGCGGGTGCAGCTGGAGCTCCGCACGGTCGCCGACGTGGGTCTGGTGGGGCTGCCCAACGCGGGGAAGTCCACGCTCCTTTCCCGGCTGACGGCGGCGAACCCGAAGATCGCGGACTACCCGTTCACGACGCTCACGCCCAATCTGGGTGTCGCGGAGGCGGGCGGGGAGCGGTTCGTCGTGGCCGACATCCCCGGACTGGTCCAAGGCGCACACCGAGGGAAGGGACTCGGTCATCGGTTCCTGCGCCACGTCACCCGGTGCCGAGCCCTCGTGCTCGTGGTGGACCTGTCGTCCGTCGATCCGGTCGCCGACCTGGACACCCTTCGCGAGGAGCTCCGCGCCTACGATCCCGATCTCGCCGACCGGCGGTCGCTCCTCGTCGGGACCAAGTCGGACCTCGTGGACGATCCACAGGCGGCGGCCGATGCGATCCGGGCGCTGCCGGTGTCGGCGGTGACGGGCGAGGGACTCGACCTCCTCATCGCGCAACTGGAGACGCTCTCCCGTCAGGCGGCCGCCGAGCAACCTCCCCGCGCCCCGTACGTCGTGCTGCGCCCCGGCAGACCGCGGTTCGTCATCGCGCGCGAGGACGGCGGCTGGCGGGTCACCGGTCGCAACGTCGAGCGGTGGGTGCGGGAGACGGACCTCGACGACGATCGGCAGCTCACGCGCCTGCAACGGCAGCTGATCAAAGAGGGCGTCGAGCGGCAGCTGATGAAGGCGGGCGCTCGCCGCGGCGACGAGATCCGCATCGCCGACCGCGCCTTCGAATTCCTCCCGGGAGACGACGTCCCGGTGGACCGGCCGAAAGACCGGAAGGAAGCCTGAAGCATGGACGTCGCGGGGCTGCTCGCCGACGAAGAGCGAGGCTGGCTCGAGCTCACCGAGTTCTTCGGCGACATCCCGCCCGAGCGGTTCGACGAGCCCTCCGTCACGGTAGAGGGATGGTCGCCGAAGGACGTCATGTATCACTTCGCGATGTGGGCCGAGGAGGCTTCCACGGTATTGGGGCGGATCGCCGCGGGAACCCATCGGGAGAGCGATCCCGACACCCAGGCTCTCAACGAGGAGTGGTTCGACCAGGGCCGGGGGCTCGAGGAGGAAATCGTCCGGATCCGCTTCGCGAAAGGCAGGATGGCGATGCGCCAGGCCTTCTCCCGGCTCACCGACGTCGACGCGAACGCCTGGGAGTGGTTCGAGGAATCAGGCCCCCGCCACTACGAGGAACATCTGCCCGATCTGCGCGCCTTCCTGGAGCGGAGCACCGACCGGCCGTAGGATTCGGAGGTGGGACGACGCCTGGGGGTGATGGGCGGGACGTTCGATCCGATCCATTACGGCCACCTCGTGACGGCAGAGGAAGCGCTCGAGCAGTTCGAGCTCGAGGGCGTGCTCTTCGTTCCGACCGGCCGGCCGTGGATGAAGGAGCACGAGGTCGTCTCGCCGTCCGAGGACCGCTACCTGATGACCGTGATCGCGACGGCGAGCAACCCGTTGTTCTCGGTGTCGCGGATCGAGGTCGACCGGGATGGGCCGACCTACACCGTGGAGACCCTCCGCTCGTTGAAAGCGGAACTCGACGCCGATCTGTTCTTCGTCACCGGTGCCGACGCCATCCTCGAGATGATCCAGTGGAAGCAGGCGGGCGAGCTGTTCGAGCTCGCCCGTTTCATCGCCGCGACGCGGCCGGGCTACGACATGGCCGGGTTCGAGCTGCCGGGTGGCGCCCCCGACGTGGCACGGGACGCGATCACGGTGATGAAGATCCCCGCGCTGGCGATCTCCTCGACCGACATCCGGGCGCGCGTGAAAGACGGCGGACCGATCCGCTACCTGGTGCCGGAAGGCGTGAAGAGCTACATCGAGAAGGCGGGCCTGTACCGGTGACGGCGGCGACGAGGGTGTCGCGGAGCGCGGCGGTGCGGCGTCGCCGAGCCGCGGCGGTGGTCGCGGGCGTCGTGATGGTGGCCGCCGGCGCGTACGGCGTCTCGCGGCTCGGCGACGCCGCAGGCGGCGGCCCCACGGGGCCGAACGACGACGTGCGCTCGTCCAGCCCGTCGGAGCTCCTCGTCCTCCAGGTGGTCGGCACGGACGATCCCCTGCTGGCGGTGATCGGATCTGGACACGGAGGGAGACGGCCGTCGTTCTTCAGCGTACCGTTCGATCTCACGCTCACGGTGCCGGGTCAGGGAGAGGCGATGGCGGCGGAGGTCGCCGATCTGGACGCCGACACGGTTCGCGTCGCGGTCTCCAACACGTTCGGGGCGTGGGCAGAGCACGTGGCCGTCGTGGATCTCGACGGGCTCGCCGCGGTGGTCGATCGAGGCAAGGGGATCCGCGTGCAGGTTCCCGGGTTCTACGTCACCGACGCGGGGAACCTGGGCCCCGGGGCCGCTCGCCTGACCGGCGAGCAGGTCGTGGCGCTGCTCAACCTGCAGGCGGAGGGTGGCGAGGCCCGCTGGGCCTCGGTCGTGCAGGCGCTCCTGCGAGAGCGGGTCCGTCTCGGCGAGGAGGACCTCGCCGAAACGGATGGCATCGCGGGCGTGCGCCGCGTGCTGAAGGGCGCACGCGGCGCCGCGATCGCCGCGTTCCCGACGCTGTCCGTGGCCGGGAGCGTCACCGTCCCGAGGCAGCCGGAGCTCGACCGGCAGGTGGCACGGCTGTTCGGCGTGCAGAGCCCCGTGCCCGTGATCGTCGAGAACGGGGTCGGTGTACCGGGCTTGGGGCAAGACGTCGCGGCGGTCCTTGTGCCGCTCGGGTACCGGGTGGTTCTCTCGCAGAACGCCGACCTGTTCGGGTACGCGCGAACCCGCGTGGTCGCGAACAGCGACGGCGCCATCGCGGATGCCCGGCGGATCCAGGAGGCGCTCGGGGTCGGGCGCGTCCGCGTCTCGCAGGTACCATCGGGTATCGGAGACATCACCATCATCGTGGGGGAGGACTTCACCGGGTGACGAGCAGGGACCAGGAGCGGGGAGGCGGGCGGATCCCGCCGAGTCGCGAAACGGCCGCCGCCGCCGCCCGAGCAGCCTCGTCGAAGCAGGCCCAGGACATCGTCGTCCTCGACGTGAGCACGCTGATCGTGATCACGGACCACTTCGTGATCTGCACCGCGGGATCCTCCCGTCAGGTCAAGTCGGTGGTGGACGAGGTCGAGCGTGCACTGAGAGAGCAGCTCGACGTTCGCCCGGCGCGACGGGAGGGCGAGGGTGACGCCGGCTGGTGGCTCCTCGACTACATCGACGTCGTGGTCCACGTGTTCGGGCCCGAGGAACGTGCCTTCTACGATCTCGAGCGGCTCTGGCGCGACGCCCCGCGCATGGACTGGGAAGAGCCGGACGCGGTTTCCTCGGCCCGTTAGACTCGGCCACTCCGGGCCCATAGCTCAGCTGGTAGAGCGCTTGGCTGGCAGCCAAGAGGTCAGGGGTTCGAATCCCCTTGGGTCCACAAGCGCAGGTCAGAGGCCATATGGGCACGGCTCGTCACTAGCACAGCGCTCTCTCAGGTGGTAACTTGAGCACGCGCTGACCGAGGAGGAGGAGGACATGCCCACCGAAATGGCGCTCGATGCCGCGCACGACAACGGTGTCCGAGCCGCACAGGAATTCATCGATCGTCACCCTCACGGGTGGCCAGCAGTCGTGATGTCGCAGGATCGGAAGCCCACGTGGTCTGGGAATGAGCTCGATAGGAGCTACCAGCGTGGCTGGTTCGGGCGGCTTGGCGAGGAGGTCGGTACCGAAGGGGACCCGGCCGAAATCTAGGAAGAACAAGATGCCGGCTCGTTCAGTGCCCATCCGGTCGAGGACGAAGGCGAAGACGGTCGAGATTGGTCGGATCGAGACCTGCTCCCGAGCTGCCAGGATCAGTCTCAAGGCTCGGAACCTCTGGCCGAATACGCTCGAAACGTACACGTCGGCGGTGACTCTGCTCGACGACCACCTCACCGAACGCGGGATGCCGACGGCGGTCGCGAACGTCAAGCGCGAGCACATCGAGTCGTTCCTGGCGTGGATGACCCAGAGCTACAGGCCGGCGTCCGTCCGCAACCGCTACACCGGCGTCCGGCAGTTCTTCGCGTGGTGCCTGGAGGAGGGCGAGGTCACCGAGACGCCGATCCGGAACATCCCGCCCCCCGCCGATCCCGGAGAACCCGCCTCCTGTCCTTTCAGCGGCTCAGATCAAGGCGCTATTCAAGGTCTGCTCCGGGCCGACGTTCGAGGATCGGCGCGACACCGCGATCGTTGCAGTCCTGCTCGACGCCGGGCTCCGGCTCGGGGAGCTCGTCGGGATGACGCTCGATGACGTCGACCTCGAGACGCGGACGATCACGGTCCTCGGGAAGGGTCGTCACCGACGGTCGGGCTCGGTGTAAGTCACTGCAGGCCGTTGACCGCTACCTCCGGGCTCGACGATCACGAAGACTTCCGGCTTGATGCCGTTGGCTCGGGCTCCGCGGACCCATGACAGGATCCGGCGTCCGACAGATGCTCGAACGTCGCGGGGACCAAGCGAAGATCGACGGGCTTCACCCTCACCAACTCCGTCACACCTTCGCGCACTCATGGCTCGCGGGCGGCGGCGAGGAAGGCGACCTCATGCGGCTGGCGGGCTGGCGGTCGCGTCAGATGGTGGCCCGCTATGGGGCCTCAGCGGCGCAGGAGCGGGCGATCGACGCGCACCGGCGCCTGAGCCCCTTGGACCGGCTGTGAGCGACGACGTGCTCGCCAAGGTCGACTGCAACAAGCATCCGCGGACGATGGGCACCCTCGAACGCCGCGCCAACGGCTGCCTGAACTTCGCCTCACTGAATGTGGGCATGTACGCTCGCCAAAAGCGGGCGCTTGGTGGGTCAAAGGCGGCGCGGTCAGGTTGGAACTTCTTCGAGCCGAGCGATTACGAGCGCGATATCGAGGCGTGGTGTCCGGACTGCGGCGAGGAACCCCGCACGTTCCGGGGAACCGAACTGCTCGCCGCCGTGGAGGGCCGACGGTCTAAGCGGATCCCGATCTGAACTTCCTTCACAGGGGGCCGACGGCGTGCTAGCGTTCGACGTGCCGGCCGTGATGGCCAACAGCTAGCTGCCGAGGGCAGGCAGCGCGACCGAGTAGGTCAGCTGTTGGCCGCATCCGTTTCCCTCAGTCCCGAGCAGCGTCGTCTCCGTGCATCGCTTGCAGCTCACGAGATGCACGCTCGGCACGATTCGCGTGAAGATCACCGCGAATGCTCGAGCCGGGTTCCTGGCGAAGTTCCTCCGCGAGGTACACGCCGCCACTCCCGGCTTGCCCGAAGCCGAAAGGCTGCGACGCGCCGAGCATCGGATGCGGGCTCACATGAAGAGGCTGGCCCTCGCGTCCTCGAAGGCCCGCGCTCGGAAGACGGCGCCATGAGCGCCGAACAAGTCACCTTCGACGCCTACCGAGAGGACCTCGCCCGAAGGGCGCGTGACCACGGCGTCGGCATCGCGCTGTGGAGCTCCGACGAATGGGCGACGGCGGCGCAGCTGGTGCTCGACGAGCTGATCGAGCGGGTCCAACCGTTCACGAGCGCGGCCGTGCGGATGGTGGTCGGTCCTCCACCGAGTAGCGGGGCATTCGGTGCGCTGTTCCTCCGCGCCGCCAAAGCCGGACGCATCGAGGCCGTGGGCTACGAGCGCTCACGGCGTCCTGCTCGTCACTCCGGGCTCCTCAGGCAGTGGGTCGGGGTTCCTCCGTGAGCAGCGAAAGCCGCCCGAAGAAGGCGGCTCCCGCGGACGCGCAGAACGTCGGGAACGATTCCAGCGAAAGGGACCGACGAGATGCGTGGGCCAAGGTGCCGAGTTCCGTAGCGGGGATGGACTCTGCCCGCGCCAGCGCTGCGCCTCTTGATCGTGCTCTCAAGCTACGCGGACGGCCGAACGCGGCTGGCGTGGCCGAGCCAGGCGACGTTGGCGCATGAGCTCGGGTGGATCACGCGCTCCACGGGCCAACCCGATCGCTGGCGCGTCTCCCACGCGCTGATGACGTTGATCGAGGCCGACCTCGTGCGTGAGGCAGGCCGGCATCGTCAGGGCGAACGGGCATGGACGAACCGGTACCTCGTCGCGCCGTTCCCCGCCGAGGATGCGGGCGAGAGATACGCATCGTCCAAGGGCAGCACATCTGAGGATGCGTATGAAAACGCATCGAGGATGCGTACGAATCCCGTCGAGGATGCGACTCCTACATACGCACAAACAGACCCTAAGAACAGACCAACAAGAACAGAAGCGTCCTCGAGGGAAGTAAACGAAGACCAAGAGCCGGAACTAAGGCCGGATCCTGTCTCCTATGAACGGTTCAACCATCCGAAGCAAAGGCGCAGCGCATGAGCCTGAGGGAGAACGCTCAGGTCAAGGCTCGCAGAATCCTCGGCGAGGGTCGCGTCACGATCGTGCGAGCCGACGAGGGAGGCGTGGCCGCCCTGATCCGTGGGGATTCCGCCATGACCTACCGCGTGACCCATGCCGGCGGCGAGTGGCGGTGCGACTGTCGGCCCGTACCCGGTGCTCCCACGTCCAGGCGGTGATGCTCGTGACGCTTCCCGTTGGTCGAGCAGCGATCGCTGAAATCACCGGAGGCGCCGAGTGAGCCTGGCTGCGGAGGTGCTGGATGGGTGAGGCAGCGAGATGCCGCTACTCCGAGTGGGAAGCGACCTCTCCCTCAGGGGAGTCCGGAGCGGGCTCAGACTCGGGGCCGCCATCCGGCTTGTCTGGCCGGTGCTCCTCCCGCTCCGGATCCACGCCGGGTGGAGTTGGGTCGACGGTCTTCCGGTCCTCGTTCACGGGCGGCGGTCCCTTGGGATCCATGTCGTCTCCTCCATCCGTCGGTCAACCGTTACCCGTGCCGGGCCGCGTCCATTCCGGCCGGTCCGAGCTTGCTCGCTCCGGATCTGATGCTCGGAACCGTCAGGTGAACGGCCGTCCTCGGGACCGCGGCGCCCGGATCGCTGGCGAGGAGCACGGTGCGGCCACCCAGCAGCTTTTAGCTCGACAAGTGTTGTTCCTCATCCAGGGTCGTCTCGTATCCCATGGATGGGAGGAACGTCTCGATGAACCAGCGGAACTTCTCGCGGCTCTGGATGTAGTTCACATCTTCCTCGTCCCATGCATGCGCAACGTCGATCTCCGGACCCGCCGCACCGGCGAAGAGTCCCGAGATCTTCGAGCGTTCACGTTCGTCCTGGATGCCATTGAATCCGACGACTCCCATCCATTCCCCGCCCAGCCCGAGGAATCGGCCGTCTCGCCAGATCTCCGCGGTCAGCTGCGGATACAGCCGGCGGCTCGTCGACGGAACGATCAGCTTTGTTTGAAAGTGGAGTGCCGGGGTCGAGCCATCGTCCGGCCAATAGTCCTGTGGCGGGTCCGGTTCTTCGGCACTGAGGAAGGACAGTTGGAACTCCTGGGGCCGCGTCTCTCCCGCCGGTGGCAAGGGACCTTGATCGAGCTGGAAGTTGTCGAAAACGACCGGCCATGCCTCGAAGGAAATAGCTCCGAGGTAGGACCACCCGATCTGGTCGAGGCGCTTGTGGTACCAGTCTCGGACCGCGTCCACGTTCTGGTCAAAGGCCCACCTGCGGCGGAGCATCGCATCCCTTCTAGTAATCGAGCCCTCGTCCCATGGCTCCCCTTCGTCGTGGGCCTCCTCCAAGATGAGCCGAGCGCCCGGAAACCGAAGCTTCGCCTCCTGCCGCTCCGCGAGCTGTTCCTTCGTGATGACCCGCCGGATCCTCCTTCCGGTTCACGCAGGATACGCCTGGGGTCTGTTCCCACCGGCGGGGGTGCAGATGATTCACGGCCTCGGCCGGTCCGGTCGTTCTACCTCCGGATCTCATGGTCGGGGACGGCGTGAGCAAGCGGGCGCCGCGGCTAGTCGTGCTCGGCCGATGGAGCGACGCGTCGCCACGGCCAGTCGGCAAACTCCTCTTCGATGATCTCGTTGCAGAGGTCGATGCACTCGTCGCAGATGTAGAGGCCGGGTCCCGCGATCAGCTTCTTGACCTCCTTCTGGCTCTTCCCACAGAAGGAGCACTTGACTTGCGGACTCCAGAACACGCAGGGCTCCTCGAGGTCGCTATCGCTTTCCGCCGGTGTCGTCTCGTCTCCTCACCTGTCGGCGTGTCGCCCTTGTCGACCTCCCGGGCCGATGTCCGGTCCATCAGGTCGGACAACGCGGGGCTCCCCGGTATTTGTGCCCCCGGGAGCAGGTTCGCAAGCCGCCGCGGTTCGCTTCCGTCATGGCAAACTTGTACCAGCTCGGACTCGAAGGCATGCCGATGACGACGCAGCAAGGGGAGGGACGTTCAGATTCTTCCCCAAGCGGCCCGCCCGAGAGGTCTCAACGCGGACCGTGAGAAAAAGGGGGAGAAACTAACTCGCTCGTGTGCCTACTGCCGCGGCCCGATGCCTCCACCCGCGCCGACCGGCCGCCCGAAGACCTATTGCTCCGTCTCCTGCCGCGAACGAGCCGAATACGCCCGGCGGGAGGCCAAGCAGGCCGAGCAGCGCGAACGCGATCGAGTTCAGCGCGAGGCCGAGTGGGAAGCTCGCGAGAAGCGTGAGTCCGGCGAGGGGGTCGATCAGGCCGGAGGCGCCGTTGAAGCCAATGCGCGGTGGGACCGGCTGTACGACGAGACGCTCGACAAGTACGGCGGCCGCTACGGCCTATGCCAGTGGGAGGACGAGGACGACAGCGGAGAGTTCGCCGGGCGTAGATGCACGCGCCGCACGACCACGGACGTGTACTGCTGGCGACACAACCGCCAGCTTGAGCGTGAGTCCGAGCGACGGCGGCGGGCGAGAGCCAGCCGAGGCCGATCGGGGGGACCCACCATCGGCCAGGTGAGCTATCACTCTTCAGTCGTACAGCGAAGGATCCAGCGCCGAAGCTCGGCGAGCGGGCAGGCTTGGTCGGTCGGCCAGGCAGCGTGGCGTCTCGGCGTGAGCGTCCGCGAGTACCGGGAGCTCGAGGACGGCGTTCGCTCACCGACCTTCGAGACGTGGGACCGAATCTGCAAAGCGTTCGGCTGGCCGCGAACGTTCTCTCGTTCCTGACGGTCGCCCTCAATGACGCCTTTGTTCCATCGCTCTTTTCACGTCCTGAGTGAGCATCAGGATCAACAGGCCGACAAGCACCCCCAACATCGCTAGCGAAGCCGCCCCACGAAGTAGTCGTCCACTGCCCGCCCCCCATTCGGTTCCTCGTTCCGAGACCCTAGACGTGCCCTGAGGACCCCGCCAATCGGCTGGCCAGGGACGGATCTGCAAGCTCTACGGCTGGCTGCATAGCTTCGTGGCTGGCGTCCAGAGCATCCATAAGACGGGCAAGGCCTCAAGCTGCGACAGACGGCAAATCGTGCCTGGGGATTGACTCTTCACGAAACCTTCACGCCTGCAGGGGTTCCCTTTTCCACGGATTGGGGATATCACAGGTACTAGGCCATATGGCCACCCCCCAAATGGGGGACACGCAGGAACTCGGGGGAGTTCGCAAGGGGTGGGTACGTCTCGGGTCCCCCGGCTCGTTGCGAAGCCCGTTCGCTTGCACGATTCATCGACAGAGGGGAAGACAGTTGCGAGTTTTCAAAGTTCTATTCTTGTCCACGCTGATCACGGCCTTGTCGGCTTCGGCGGCTCTGGCTGCCACGACGATCAGCCCCGCGAATGCCCCGTCGGGTACGCATCTGCAGTCGGGTGCTATCGGCTGCACGGTTGGTACCGACGGCCTCACGGTCACGTGTACCGCGTTCGAGCTCGCTGGCGTCGGCAACACGAACGCGGACGTGCTCTTGACTGCGACCTACTCGGGCGTCGTCGACTGCCGCAACCACGGGGGCAACGTCGTCGAGTCCCACGAGACGACCTTCTCGGTCGAGAGTGGGGGCACGGTGAGATCATCGAGGAACGGGCGGCTGCGGGTGCCTGCGCAGTCAGTAAGCCCGGATCTCGATCTAGCGGAGCCCTGCCCGAATCCGAACTGGACGCCCGAATTCCATGCCGGGAGTCCGACGCTCGACAGCTGGACGTACACGCTCACCTTCGCCGGCTTCACGGCGCCATACATCACGATCACTCCGTGACGGAAGTGAGCCGCTAAGAAGAACCAGAAGAAGAAGCGAAGACGAAGAAGGGCCGGGGCCTCCAAGGTTCCGGCCCTTCTTCTTGGACAATCAGCGCCCTCTCGCGGGCCCAAGTGAGCACAGCAAGAAGTACTCCGAATCCTCTGTCGTCCGCGCGCCCGAGTCGGGGCAAGCTGAGTCTGCCCCAGCGGGGTACGGTGTCACTCGTGGCGATGCTTCCGACGATGCTCGAGAACGATCGGAAGCGGGCGGGCTGGTCGGTAGGTCAGGCGGCGTGGCGGCTCGGCATGAGCGTGCGGGAGTACCGGGAACTCGAGGCCGGCGAACGCTCGTCGAGCTTCGAGACGTGGGACCGGATCTGCAAGGCGTTCGGCTGGCCGCAGACGTTCGCGACCTCCAATTTGACAGGCAAGACCTCGAGGGGCCAGCTCTGTTGAGAAGTCGCTGGGGCCTTCGGGTTCCGGCGGCTTCACACTTTGTTGGGTCGCTTCCGCCAGCGTCGCGTGTCCCACCACTCCCGCTCGGCCCAGCGTTCGATGGTCGCCGCTTCCCGCAGCGGGCCGATCTTGTCGACTCGATCGGGCTTCGGCAGCTTCCTCTCCTGTGGCATCTGAACGACCCGCTGTTGGGAGACCACAAGGTAGGAGGCCACATCGGTCATACGAAAGGCGCGATCCTGACTCACGTTGACCCTTCGCGGTCTCGAGCTTGCTCCTGCAGGTCGAGCACACTGAGCGTCTCGGTCGTCTCGCCGGCCATGCGTCCTCGAAGCGCCTCACCTCCTCGGCTCGCGGACCGTCGCTACGGAGTAACCGAGAGAGCCTTCACCTCATGTAGTCGGACGACCTCCATATCGCCCCGCGACTCGATCGTGAGTGCGCCGGTCGCTGCCCATTGGCGGATCTTACGGACCTCAACGTTGGTGAGCTCTGCCGCTGCATGGATCGATACCGATGCGCCCTTGATAAGCATCAGATGCCTTCCACTCCTCAATAGAGGTGGGGAGCCGACTCTAGGCCGACCGTGGGAGGCGGCGCATCTGGCTTCGGTTGGCGATTCAGGATCGAGGGGCGGAGGTCGGATAGCTCGCAAGGTCTAGGCACTTTCGTCGCTGTACTTGCCGCGACCGCCGATGCGACCACGATCCTGGCATACCGGCTATCCCTCAATCACCCAGGGGTTGGGATTGCATTCCTTGAACGGACGTCGGCGAGCGATCACCGTCTTATGAGCCCTGGCGACGAGCTGATCCCGGAGACGCAAGGACCCCCGGCGGCTTCGGCGCGTCTATGCGCCGGGATCCTACAAGGTGGTCCTGAATCAGGTCAGCGTGAATACCTCGACGATCGGCGCCTCCAAGAACATGGACACGAATCCATCAGTGATTCCCTCCGAGTCGAACTTGAACCGAGCGTCCCCGGGGCCGAACGCGATGTCGCCTTCCGGCTCAACCGTCGCGCTCCATGTGGTCGAGCCGGTGCATTCGAACCGGACGAAGAAGAAGCCGCGAGCGAGGAAGAACTCTCCCCGTCTCTGACGGACGCTGGCGAAGATCTCTCCCACGGAGCGATGCGTGCAGCTGAGCGTTCCCTCGACCTCGATGTCTCCTGTGATCGGATCGGCGCTTCCGGCCGTCACTTCGATATCGATTGCGAACGGGTCGGTCGGAGCCGCACCCAACCAGAAGTCCAGTTGCCCACCGTGGCCCGGACCACTGCCGAAGCGGGCGATCATGAAGATGTAGCGGACCCCCGCCCTCGCGGTGAATCGGACCGCCGAGTCCAGGAACAGACGGTCATCGTCACACGCCACCACCCTGAGATCCTCAGTGGCCCACGAAGCACGGTCAGGACGGTGTCATAGCCGCTCCCGAGCGTGTCCGCTTGCAGCCGCATGTCATTCGCGGGTCGGAACTTGTAGAAGACGGAGCCCCTGTTGCCGCAGCCCCTCGGGCCGTCGGTATGGGACTCGGTGGCGTCCTGCTCGACGCTGAACGGTAGCGATGAGATCCCGTTGCGTTCCGAACGAGGTCGTTGTGTGGCGCTGCGGCCATGACTGGCAATGCCGAAGCCGCGACGATTGAGCATGCGATCACGAAGACCAGTTGGCGCTTCATCCGTACTCCGCCCTCCTAGGAGGCTCGGCCCTCAAGCCGAGGGCGGGGCCGTATTGTCACGGCTGAACCCTCCTGGTGCGGCGCAATAGGCCGTGACCGCCATCCGCGCTCACGTTGGTAGGTTTACTTCTTAGGCAACCGGGCGTCTAGGGCACCTGGCTTACAGCAAGGGTCACCACAGTTGGCGGTCGCAGCGCAGACAGGCTCCGTCCGTGGCCATGCTCCCCACGATGCTCAGAGCAGGATCGGAAGCAGGCGGGATGGTCGGTGGGGCAGGCCGCGTGGCGGCGTCGCGTCCGCAGTGCGCCACGGGTAGGCTGACTTCTGGGCGATGAGGGGAAGGTCCAATGACGTCGAAAGCTTCGTTCACCGACGACGAGTGGGATCGCGTGCTCCGGGCGCCGCTGGTGGCGGGGATGGCGATCACAATCGCTGACCCCGGCGGTCCGA
This sequence comes from uncultured Actinomycetota bacterium, assembly GCA_963750945.1. GTDB lineage: Bacteria > Actinomycetota > UBA4738 > UBA4738 > HRBIN12 > JAJNBA01. The sequence goes on from CAVVSH010000004.1 coordinate 417,981, forward strand.
TCGAGATCTCGAAGGAAATGATGGCGACGCTCCGCGCTGTCACCGTTCCTCCCAGCCAGGAAGAGTTGCTCGCTGCGGTGGCCCTCGACCTCCAGGCCATGGTCCAACAGAAACAGAACCCGGCGCGGAACTTCAAGCCGACGAGCGCAGCAACCGCTGGCACCGAGATCCTCGACGAACTGCGCGCCGTCGACGCGATCGTCGCCGAGAAGGCAACGCCTGAAGAGACCCAAGCGTTTCGCGGTTGGCTCGTCACGGCGGCGCAGGCGGCTGCTGACGCCGCGAAGGAAGGCGGGTTCATGGGCTTCGGCGCGGTGCAGGTCAGCGAAGGCGAGCAGGCCATGCTGGATCAGCTCCGAAGGGCCCTGGGACAGGGCTGAGCCCGCACTCCCACGGAGTACGGTTGGCGGCATGGGGCGTATGCCTGCCGGGCCTGATGACGTCGATGCTGCGGCACGGAGGAGCAAGGCTCGCCTCATGATCATCGCAATCGTTGCGATAACGGCGCTTCCGCTCGTGTACGCCACGTGTGTGTGGGTCATCGGCAGCCAGATGGACTGACGGGTGGCGATGCTCCCCACGATGCTCGAGCAGGACCGGATGCGAGCCGGCTGGTCGGCTGGTCAGGCGGCGTGGCGCCTCGACGTGAGCGTCAGGGAGTACCCGGAAGCTCGAGGCCGGCGCTCGGTCTCCCGAGCTTCGGGACGGGACCGGATCTGCAAGCTGTACGGCTGGCCTCAGACGTTCGTGGGGAAAGTCCATGAGTCGCGAGAGGCGTGAGGAGGAGGCCGCCTAAGCGTCGCAGGCCGCCCTGACTGCCGAAGATGCGGCACGGGCGAACCAGCTGCTCGAAGGCCCACCCACCGCGGAGCAAGAGGACCGCACCAGCCAGGAGAGGTCGTTTAGATGCAGCAAGGACCGCTAACGATGATCAAACCGCTTCCACTTGTATCCCTGTCGTGAGCGGTTGGGAGAGTGGCTCGTGCCGGGCACCCACGTACTCGACACGAATCTGGTGCGTTCCCGGTGCGAGCGTCACCTCAGCTCGCGTCGAATACCGCATCTCCTGCAGCTGATCATCCACGTACAGGTGCAGATGTCCGCCCTGATCCGACGGTGAGAGTGCGATCGGCAGGTTCGTCACCTCAACCACGACCGTGATCGGGCGATCGGCGGGAACCTCCGCCAGTGGTGTTGGTTCCACGATGTTGAGGACCGCGTTTGAACCGGTCGGCCTGGGATTTGCGTCGACCACGAGCCCCAACCCGAGGAGCGCAATGCCGAGGACCATCAAGCCGCTCGCCGTCCCCGGGGGTGCCCGTCGCCAGGAACGAAGCCCGAGGCCGGCGAAGGTGAGTGACGCCCCGATCACGAGCAGGACGACGTTCCATGGACCGCCGCCACTCCAGACATGGCCAAGGATCGGACACACGATGCCATTGCTACTCGATTACGCCTGCCGACGCCACCGGCACCCGAGCGGTCGGCCAGGCAGCGTGGCGGCTCGGGAGATCACCGTGCGGGAGTACCGAAGATCGGGGGCGGCGCTCGATCGCCGAGCTTCGAGACGTGGGACCGGATCTGCAAAACGTTCGGCTGGCCGCAGAGCTTCCCGGCTAGGGCATGAGCGACGTCAGAATGTCGTGGTAGAGCTGGCCGAACGATTCGGTGGTATCGAGGCCGCCGGCCAGGTCACCCTCCGGGAGAGATCCATCGGAGGCCGGAGGGTCACGCCAAGCGAAGCGACACGATCGAGAATCGTCCGGCTGGACGTGCTACCTGTCCCTGGAAGATCAGGAGGGCAGCGCCTGATGCCGAATATGTCGATGTAGGCCCTTGGGACCTTGCCGACTTTGTCGCGCCAGCCGCCGGCTCCATGCATCGTGTCTGAGGGTTGGGTTCTCGATATGAACCGCGCCCTCGGCGAAGACACCCCAGCTATAGCGGTTGAATCAACATCGTCGTTCAGGCCACCACGATCCATGGTCGCGACTCGCTTCTCCGATCTGAGGAGCGCGAATGAATCGGGGTCCGCACGTTTCCTCGCCGACCCGCTCGGGTACGAGCGGATGGACTCGAAGGAGGCGCGATGAGAAGGAAGGGCTTCTGGATCCTCGTTTCCACCGCGTCGACACTGGCGCTGGCTATCCCGCTGCCGGCGGCGGCGCAGACGTGTGAGATCAGCGGTACCCCCGGCAGCGACAACCTGGTAGGCACGGTGGACGCCGATGTGATCTGCGGCCGTGGCGGGCACGATCGACTAGCGGGAGGACCCAGCGGGGATGAGCTCCGCGGTGGCGCCGGTCGCGACACGATGTACGGCGGCGAGGAGGGCGACACGGTGCTGGGTGGGCGTGGTTCCGACGTTGTGATCGGGGAAGATGGCAATGATCTGGTCCGTGGAGGATTCGGTCACGACACGGTCAAAGGCGGCTTTGGTGCGGACCGCTTGCATGGCGGCCCAGGTCGGGACGTCATCGATGCCGACGATGGAGCCGGCAACGACGTAGTCCGAGGTGGCTTGGGCGCCGATACCTGTTTCGTCGATCAGGGCGATGCGGTCTTTGGCTGCGAGACGGTGGTGCGGTTTAGCACCGGATAGGGCCGTGGCGCCCTAAAGGTTACGTGGTCGTGCCGACGAGCACCGTGGTGGCGTCCTACCTACCCCTTGGCCGTTGCCTCCATCGCCGCGTCTCCCACCACTCCCGCTCGGCCCAACGCTCGATCCTGGCGGGCTTCCACAGCGGGCCGATGCCATCCATCCAGTCGGGCTCCGGGAGCTTTCCTTCGGCGTACATCTGCGCCCCGCGCTCGAGGAGCGGCAGGCCGCGATCCGGAATACCTCTTCAATCGGCGGCGACGAGATACCGTTTCAAGGTGTCGTCCCACTCGACCGGCACGGGATCAACTCCCGGCCGATCGTCCAGGGCGACCAGCTTCCCGTCAAGAACGGCCAGGTGCATCCCCCGGTTACCGCTCACAACCTCCATATCGTCAAGGAAGTCCTTCAGCACCGGACTAATCGGCATCATCGTTGACCCTCCTCACCCGGTCCCTGTCGTTCGCCGGTGACTGTTTCTGCGGCGATGGGCAACTGGAGCCGGCGCCCCCGGTCCATCAAGCGGAGCCTACTCCTGGCAGTCTTTGACCGTTGCTCAAGGCGGCGACCTCACGCATGTCATTCACTCTCTCGTGTGGGCGTCGCCCACTCGGCCCAGATGTAGCTCGGTGATCCTGGCGTGAGAACGTAGTAGCGCATCTGTCCCGTCCTTCCTTGTCGGGTGGTGCTCGCTAGGTTGAAGGGCTCCGGTGACACCGGGGGGAGAGCGGTCGCGGGATGCTACGTTCCCTTCATGAGCGACGTGAAAGAGCACCGCTGTCCCTTGCCGCAAGGTCGGCAAGAGTTCGACATCTCGCCATGGACCTGCCCCGAGTGCGGGACGGTCTGGAAGGCCGATCCGCCTCTCATCGCGGGAGCTCCGGCACCCTCCTACGACTTCGCCACTGATCAGGGCGTCATGCCGGCCCGTTGGGTACGGGCTGACCACACCCCATAACTTCGCCGTTCCCGCTCGTTCGCGACCTGCGTTTATGCAGGTCAGCACACCGTTTACGGGGTGGTTCTGGCTGGCAGCCAAGAGGTCAGGGGTTCGAATCCCCTTGGGTCCACTCCCGCGATCTGAAACTGGACGGAATCTTCTCGAACCTAGTCGCGTACTACGGGATCGCTTTGCTGGCGCTGGCACCCTCTTCGTCTTCTCGACCCGCGTTCGACATGGCGGGGATCCTCCTGTACGCCGTGTTGAGGTTCAAGGGTGTTGTACCTGAGGGAGTAGGATGGGTCTCCGCGGGCGAGGAGTGGGGCTGGCGAAAGACCCGCGCGATCGGAGCAGGCTTGAGGCGTAGGAGGGGACGCAGTCACACGCTTGGGCTCGCGGCGGCCTTCGCGGCGATCCTCACGTTGGGATCTTTCGCCCGACTGGCGTCCGCAAACGAGATCCTGCCATCTCTCGACGGGACCGTGGATGCTTTTGTCCAGGCGTCCGAGGCACCAGAGAAACCCCCGAAGCCGAGCCCCACGCCGAGCCCGGAACCGAGCCCGGAACCGAGCCCCGAGCCGAGCCCCGAGCCGAGCCCCGAGCCCAGCCCCGCGCCGAGCCCGGAACCGAGCCCCGAGCCCAGCCCCGAGCCGAGCCCGGAGCCCGCCCCACGGCCGGCGCCTGCGCCGCGGCCGGCGCCAGAACCGACGCCGGCGCCAGAACCGACGCCAGAGGCCCCGGCCACGAGCGGAGACTCGACGGCGTCGATCGGGCTCTTCGATTCCATATCGACGGCTTCCAGCTCTGAAGGTCTGCCTCTGAAGCTGGAGGACGGAGGAGCAGGGCCGTCGATCTTGGGTGAGAGCGCCCAGGATGACTCGGACTTCGAGCGGATCATCGAGAACTTCGTGCCGGGCAGCGCGGGCTTGATCCAGTCGGTGACCTTGATCCTCGAGGAACTGGCCTCAACTGATGCGGCGGTCGGAGCGGCCGAGGGCATGTCCCCTTGCCGTGGGACCGAGTGCGGATCCGCTTTCGACGCCACCGGTTCGGGTGCGCCGACCCTCCTCGTTCTCTGCATCATCCTGGCGGTTGCCGCAACTCTCGTGATCCGTGCCGGAAGGAAGCGGTCGGACGTCGATGTTGCCTCCGCAGAGGATGGCTGAACGGGATCAGGGTCCGGCCTTGTTTCGCGAGCCGCAAGGTTGCTGCGCACCGCGCCGTCCGTAGGTGGGCGTCTCCAGCGCACCCCACCGTCTCGACGAAGCTCGGCGCTGCACTCTGCGCTAGACCACACAGGAGGATGTGAGATGGCGAAACAACGCAAGGCAGCTGCGACCCGAAAACCGCCTGTGCCATCGGAGAGCCACGCCGACATCGAGGATTGGATGCGGGGCGTGATGCCGGCTCTGCATCCCATCGTCGAGCGGATGGACGGATTGATCCGCGAAACGATCCCCGGACTTCAATACGCCATCAAATGGAAGCAGGCGTACTACGGGTTGCCGGAACTCGGGTGGATCATCGAGATGGTCGCCTACGACGTCTCCGTGAATGTCGTCTTCTTCGGCGGCGCCGGATTCGAGCCTCCGCCGCCGCTTGGAACCACCGATCGGAGCCGCTACGTCAAGGTGAAGACCGTGGAAGAGGTGCATGGACCGGAGATGCACGGATGGGTCGAACAAGCGGGGCGCGTGCCGGGTTGGAGATGAGGGTGCGCCTCGCTCCTCATCCGCGGGCGGCGTGCTCGGCGGCGACCCGCTTCGGGACCACCATCCGCCACGCGTCGAGGACGAGCTCTCGCATCTCGTCCTCGTCGATCGCGTCGAGCCGAACTTGGACCCACTGGTATCGGAGGTCCGCGCGGTCCGGCATCAGGAACTTGTGGGGCTCCGAACATACCAGCGCCTCGCGCTCGTCCCTGGGGAACGCGAATCCCATGATCGTCTCGTCGTGGGAGAAGGCCAGATAGACGATGCGACCGATACGGAACTTCACGCGATCGCGGACGAGCGCCTCGGTCGTCCGCGGGAGCCTGAGTGCGAACGCTCGGACATCGTCAACGTCGATCACGGCTCCGAAACTACCCCAGGCTTCCCGTGTGGCTCGAGGACGATCGGAAACGGGCGGGCCTTAGGCGACTCCAACGCAGTCGGCACGCAGCGGGTTGACCCAGGACCGAGGCAGAGCTCGAGCCGCTGGGTCGAACAGCACGTCCTCGTTGCTGAGCGCCGGATCGCGCATCCATCGGCGGCCTTCACACCAGCACCGAGATGGCGTATGGGGCGATTGGAGATCGACCTCGAAGATCCGGCCGAAGAGCGTGACGTGGACCATGTCTGGACCTCCTCACCCGACGGGTTGCGGCGTCAAGTCCTCGTCTCTTAGCGTCATACCCTGGAACGGGTACGGCATGCGTTCGCGTGGGGAACTGGCCGAAGGTCTCAGATCGGGTCAAGGGACCTAGGTCGTCCGCTTCCTCCATGGCCCGTTCCCACCGATCCCGCTCGGCTCCTCGACGCGTCGGGCACGAGCACGGTTCCTACGATTACCGTTCCGGCCATGGGGAGATTCGGACGGGGGTACTTCGGACGACGACTTGGCGGGGGCCTCGCGGCGCTGGGCACGTGGACCATCACGCTGGCGCTGCTGTCGATGCTGTCGGCTGCTTGCGCCCCGCGGGAGTATCACGCCGACACGCCCGCCCACTATCAGACCGCCGCCAGCTGCGCCCAGGTGAACCGAGACAACCTCTACGCCGCTGCCAGATACTTCAACGCCTACCTCACCGTCGCCACCGGCGATCTGGCCTTCCCGCCCTGGTGGGAGGGGGGCACCACCGACGAACACCCCGAGTGGAACCTGAACGATCCATACCTAGGTCGGGGCTATGAGGGCGCGGTGACGTTCGAGGCAGCCGATCGACTCGGGTTCTCCAAGGACAGGGTCAGGTTCGTCCAGGTCGGCTTCAACGAGTCGTTCGCCTCTGGTCCGAAGCGCTTCGACTTCGTGCTCCAGCAGATCTCGTACTTGCCGGAACGCGCGGAGGGCGTGGACTTCAGCGAGGGGTACTACAACGTGAACCGGGCGCTCGTGTCGGTGCAGGGCTCGCCCATCGCCACCGCCACGGCGCTCGAGGAGCTGAAGGACGCCACGCGAGGGGGACCGATCGGCACGACGAGTCTCAAGTACATCGAGGACAAGATCCAGCCGAACACACAGCCGACCGTCTACGACAACCTCCGGGCGGCTGTCCAGGGCCTGGAGAACGGACAGGTCGACGGCATCGTGGTGGACCTGCCGAGCGCGTCCTTCATCACCGAGGTGCAGATCCCCAAAGGCGTGATCGTCGGCCAGCTCCCGACCGCTGGTCCGCAGGAGTACTTCGCGATGGCCCTCGAGAAGGGGAGCCCACTCGTCGAGTGCGTGAACCTCGCTCTCCGAGAGATGAAGGACGACGGCACGCTCCACGAGATCCGCAAGGAATGGCTCGCTGACACGACCGACGCGCCGCTGATCGAGGACTAGCAAGAGAGTTAGGGGCCCAGCGTGACGTGTCCCGGGCTACTTCTCCGTGCCCGAGCGCAGCCACGCCCAGGGTCGCTCAGGGTCGAACCCGAGCCTTTGCTGCCGCCGCAGCAAGTCGTCATCGCGCGCGAGTCTTCGTCGGAGCATCGCGATCCCGATCCCCGTGCCGGCGCAGAAGCCAGCCATCCCCCCGAGAGTGACGGGAGTCGAGAGGTCGAGGTCGAGCTGCGCGACGGCTACAACGCCGACAGCCGGCGCGAACCAGAGCAGCGCCCGCGCCGTCTTGGCGGAGGTGGGGATGCGGGCGCTGAGGACGAAGAGGGCGACCGCGAACATGGTCGCCGCGATGTACGCGATGAGCGCGAGTGTCGCGCCTGCCGCGATGCCGGCGGCGAGAAGACCAGCGGAGGCGATGCCGAGGAAGGTGTACAGCAAGCCGGTGACTTGTCGGGTCCGCCGGAAGAACTCCGTCCGAGTACGGTCGAGGTCGGGCGTGTGAGCCGGCATATTCCCCCCCCTTCCCTGGCGACGGATGGAGGAAACGGAGGCAACCACCACGATCTCCTCGCTGATGGGGATCTGTCGTGAGCGTCATCGTCGCGAAGGCGATGGTGTCCCATGCCCGGGTGTTTCTCATGCGGGCTACTTCCTTTGAGCCACGGAGCATCGGTTAGCTGACGAGAGAGGCCTCCTCAAAAGGTCTCGGACGTGCGGGTTTGTCTCGTTTGTTGCCCGATCGGCCGGGATGATAGCGTCCCTGGAGTTTCGCAGAAGCGATAGCTGGCGTTTCGGAGGGACGAACGCCGGCGTTTCGCAGGGGCGAAAAGAGGGCGTACCGTACCGGGGGTCCTGGAGTACGTCGGAGACCGGCTTGGCGGTCACCAGGACAACGGCCGGGCGGGGTGGGAACGCGAAGCTCGTAAGGACGTCATCGACCATAGTTCTGCGCCGGCACGCCAGACGTGCGGCCTCGAAAGGAGTTCGGGTATGAGTGCGATCCACTCGACCGTATCGATAGGAAGTCTTCGACGACGTGTCGCTTTGCTTGGCGTATTCGCGTTGATCGCCTTCTACGCACAGCTTTCGTTGGCGGCGTCGGCGCAGGCAGTGCCCTTCAACGGAGGCCTGGCGCCGACCGTCCTCGATGGCCTGCTCGATCTCAACGGCGACAACGAGGTCACGAGTGCCGACGACTCCAACGCCTTCTACGGCGACACGGCGATCATCAACGGTGGTCTCGACTGCGATGCCTGGTCGGGTGTGAACGGAGGCGAGGCCGGCAGCGGCACGATCGACACCGACGACGACTGCACGATGCTCGCCTACGACGGTTCGCCCACAGGCGTCACGATCGACGTGGTCGACGGAGCCGTCGACTGGCCGGACGGACCTTTCCCGACCGTGTTCCCCCAGGTTGGGGAAGGCGATAACCCGGACATCTCGGACTCTGCGTTCGCGTGGTCCACCAGACAGGGTGGCCTCGTCGACTCGAGCGGGGACGAGGCGATCGACGCCAATGACTGCTCCTTCGATGTCGTCGGCACGGCCGACATCCTCGGCAACACCGTCGGAAATACGAACCCGTGTGGGTTCGGGAATCCGCCGGACGCGGCCGACAACGGCAAGGTGGACCTGAACAGCGACGGTGAGATCACCGGCGCGGACACGTGCACCGACGGTTGTTTCCTCGGCCACGACCTCACCCTCGGTGTCGTTCAGGTTGAGGGTGCGACGGTGACCACACCTTCGAACGCGTTCAGCGGCACGTTCGGCCCGACCATCATCGGCGGCGGGGCGGACCTGAACGGCGACGGCGTGGTCAACGGTCGCGATGACTCGAACGCCTTCTTCGGAGGCACGGCGATCATCGACGGTCAGCTCGACTGCAACAACTGGGCGCTGGACAACGACGGTGCGCCTGGCGACTTGGCGATCACCGGCGCTGACGACTGCACGCTGATCGGGTTTGACGGCACCGGTGATGGGGTCACGATCAATGTGATCGACGGAGAGTTCGGGTGGACCGGCCCGCTCCCGACCGTGTTCAACGCGGCCGACCCTGACAACCCAGGGGTGCTCGAGTCCGACTTCGCATGGTCCGCGATCGGCGGCCGGGTGGACTCAAGCGGCAACGAGATCGTCAACTCCCAGGACTGCACCTTCGGGCTGATCGGCCAGACGGTCGACGCAGGCCAAGGGGACGCCACCGACGGTGCGGACGTCCTGGCCAACGACCAAGCGATGACGAACCCATGCGGGTTCGGTGTCGTCGGTGGGCCGGATCCGGACTTCAACGGTCTGGTGGACCTCAACAGCGACATCACGATCACCGCAGCCGATTCGTGCGACGACTGCTTCTTCGGGTTGGACCTCGACAACGGGTTCGTGGTGGGGGGTGTCGGTGGCGTCGGGACAGCCGAGACGCTGGACCTCACACCCGCTGCGGACAGCAACCCGGAGGACACGCCGCACACGGTGAGCGCGCTGGTGGAAGACTCGAACGGCGATCCCGTCTCGGGCGTCACCGTGGAGTTCACCGTCACCGGCGTCAACCCGACGACCGATGATGCGGTCACGAACGCCAGTGGCGTCGCATCGTTCACCTACACGGGAGCGAACGTCGGCGCCGACACGACCATGGCGTTCGCCGACAGCGACGGCGACGGGAACAACGATGTCGCCGAGCCGGAGGACACCGCCACGAAGACGTGGACGGCGGCACCGTCGATCCCGAAGTGCCCCGGCTACGAAAGTGACCCACGGAACCAGATCGTGGGGACCGCCGGTCCCGACGACCTGGTGGGCACCGCCGGTGCCGACATCGTTTGCGCCCGCGGTGGCAACGACACCGTGAGCGGCCTGGGTGGGAACGACCTCCTCCTCGGTGGGGGCGGGAACGACATCCTGGTCGGCGGTGGCGGCGAGGACGTCCTTCGGGGCGGCGGCGGCGCGGACGTGCTCCGTGGGAGCGGAGGCGCGGACCGTCTCCGTGGCGAAGTCGGGAACGACCGGCTGCTGGGCGGATCCGGTGCCGACCGGCTCTCCGGCGGACTCGGCAGAGACCGCCTGCTCGGCGGGATCGGGAACGACCGGCTGTTCGGTCAAGGCGGCAACGACCGGCTGTTCGGCGGACCCGGAAGGGACCACCTGGACGGCGGGTCCGGTTTCGACGTCGGCGTGGGTGGCACCGGTCGGGACACATTCATCCGGGTCGAGAACAGAACGCAGTAGACGATCGATCCATGGCAACGACAGGAACCGGCCCCCTCGGGGGCCGGTTCCTTTTCCTCCGGTGTCGCCGAGGTCTCGTCTGAACGCCCGTTCAGTCGTCGGTACACTCGGCGGCGATGAGGATCCTTGTCGTGGGGTCGGGCGGTGTGGGATCGGCGCTGGCGCCGATCGCGGCTCGGCGCGACTTCTACGAGCACATCGTCTTCGCCGACCACGATGAGGGCCGTGCCCGGAGCGTCGTGGACCGCTACGGCGACGGCCGTTTCTCGGCCGCTCGCGTCGACGCGAGCGACGCCGCCGCGGTGGCCGAGCTCGCGCGCTCCACCGGATCCGACGCGATCATGAACGCCGTCGACCCGCGCTTCGTGATGCCGATCTTCGAAGGTGCGTTCGAAGCGGGAGCCACCTACCTCGACATGGCGATGTCGCTGTCGACCCCGCATCCGGAGAAGCCGGAGGAACTGCCCGGCGTGAAGCTGGGCGACGAGCAGTTCGCCGCGGCCGAGCGATGGCACGAGCGCGGGCTCCTCGCCCTCGTGGGGATCGGCGTCGAGCCCGGCATGTCGGACGTCTTCGCGCGATACGCCGCCGACGAGCTGTTCGACACGATCGACGAGATCGGTGTGCGAGACGGCGCGAACCTGGAGGTCGAGGGGTACGAGTTCGCGCCGAGCTTCTCGATCTGGACCACGATCGAGGAGTGCCTGAACCCTCCGGTGATCTGGGAGAAGGACCGAGGGTGGTTCACCACCGCTCCCTTCAGCGAGCCCGAGGTCTTCACGTTCCCCGAGGGGATCGGACCGGTCGAGTGCGTGAACGTCGAACACGAGGAGGTGCTACTGGTCCCTCGATGGGTCGAGTGCCGTCGCGTGACCTTCAAGTACGGCCTCGGGGATGAGTTCATCGACGTGCTGAAGACGCTCCGCAAGCTCGGACTGGATCGGACGGAGACGCTCCGGGTCGACGGTGTGGACGTCTCGCCGCGGGACGTGGTGGCCGCCGCGCTCCCCGATCCGATGACGCTCGGAGACAAGATGACCGGCAAGACCTGCGCGGGCACGTGGGTGACCGGGATCGGCCCGGAGGGACGGCCGCGCGAGGTGTACCTGTATCACGTCGTCGACAACGAGGAGACGTGGTCGCGGGACGGGGCACAGGCGGTGGTGTGGCAGACCGCCATCAACCCGCTGATCGCGCTGGAGCTGCTCGCGACGGGCGCATGGTCGGGCACCGGCGTGCTCGGCCCGGAGGCCTTCGAGGCACGCCCCTTCCTCGACCTGCTCAAGGAGCACGGATCGCCCTGGGGCATGGAGGAACGTCCGGCAAGGGTGTAGCGAACCTCTCCCTCATGTCGGTCAGCACTCCGACCGATGAAACGAGCATGACGTCGGTGCCTGTCGCGACGCTGTTCGAAGCCGCCCTGGGGCGGCTCTCCGACGTGCTCACGCCCGGTTCCTTCCTGGAGGCCACCCCGGAATCCCTCGTGGTCGCCGAGACGGGCGGCGAGATCATCTACGCGAACGCGGCGTGCGAGCGGCTGACGGGCTTCGAACGAGGCGAGCTGCTCGGACGGCAGGTGGAGGGACTGCTCGCCACCGACCTCGCCGTCCACCCCGCGGGCTCTTCGTTCGAGACCACGTGCACCCGCCGGGACGGCGAGCAGCTTCCCGTGGAGGTCCACGTCGGAAGGGTCGAGGCCGCCACGCCGCTCCTGGTCGTCACCCTCCGGGACCGGACGGAGCTGGAGGCGGGACGGGCCGCGCGCTACGAGGCCGAAGCCAAGTACCGAGCGCTCGTCGAGCACATCCCAGCGGTCGTCTACCTCGACCCGGTCGACGAGGACTCCGAGTCGATCTACGTGAGCCCCCAGGTCGTCGAGCTCCTCGGGATCAGTCAGGAAGAGTGGCTGGGGAACCCGTACGCGTGGCGACACCACGTCCATCCCGAAGACATCGACCAAGCGTGGGAGGACTACCGGCATGCGTACAACGCGCACGAGCCCCTCAACCACGAGTACCGGATGGTGCACGAGGACGGCACGGTTCGGTGGGTGCTCGAACAGGCCTATCCGATCGACGACGAAGACGGTGCTCCCTGGTTGATCCAGGGCGTGATCTTCGACATCACGGAGCGCAAGCGTGCCGAGGAGCAGGTGTCCTTCCTCGCGTACCACGACAAGCTCACCGGCTTGCCGAACCGAGCGCTCTTCGAGGAGATGCTCGACACCGCGATCGCCCGCGCGCGCCGCCACGACCTCGGCGTCGGCGTGCTCTACCTCGACCTCGACAACTTCAAGCTCGTGAACGACTCGCTCGGGCACCACGCCGGGGACGAGCTCTTGCAGCAGCTCGCCGAGCGGCTGCGCGGATGCACCCGCGAGACGGACCTCGTGGCGCGGCAGGGAGGGGACGAGTTCCTCCTGTTGCTCGCGGACCTCGAGCGGGGGATGGGTCCCGTCGCCGGCACGGAGGCAGGGCTCCTCGTCGCCGAGTCGGTCGCGACACGGGTGCACGAGGCGCTGCAGGAACCGTTCGACCTCGGTGGCGTCGAGTTCTTCGCGTCCGCCTCGATCGGGGTGAGCCTCTTCCCGCAGGACGCCTCGGATTCGATGACCCTGCTCAAGAACGCCGACACGGCGATGTATCAGTCGAAGAAGGCCGAGCCCGGTGGCTACATCGTGTACGCGAGCGGTGCAGACGACGCGATCGACCGGCTCTCGCTCACGACGCGTCTCCGACGAGCGGTGGAACAGAAGGACTGGGTGCTGCATTGGCAGCCGGTGGTCGAACTCGGGACCGGAAGGGTCTCCGGCCTCGAAGCGCTGATCCGGTGGCGCAAACCCAACGGTGGGATCATCCCGCCCGGCGAGTTCATCCCCGTGGCGGAAGAGCTCGGGCTCATCGAAGCGATCGGCGACTGGGTGATCGACGAGGTCGCCCGTCAGCGGAAGGCCTGGGAGGCGATGGGGATCGACGTACGCGTCGGCTTCAACCTCTCGCCCCGTCAGCTCTGGTCCGGACGTCTCGCGGAGAAGATGATGGAGAAGCTATCGGGGGCGGGCGTCGACCCGCACGACGTGATCGTGGAGATCACCGAGTCGGCGGCGATGGCAGACCCCGATCGCACACAGCGGGTCCTCACGGAGCTGCACGCGTGGGGTCTCACGCTGGCGATCGACGACTTCGGGACCGGCTACTCGTCCCTCGCGCGCCTGAAGCACCTCCCTGTGGACATCCTGAAGATCGACCGGTCCTTCATCCACGACGTCGATCGCGACGAGGACTCCGGTCGGATGGTCGAGGCGATGATCCAGCTGGCGCACGGGCTGGGGATGACGTCGCTCGCGGAAGGGATCGAGACGGCGGAAGAGCTGACGTTCCTGCAGAACGCCGGCTGCACGCTCGGTCAGGGCTTCCACTTCGCGCGGCCCCTCGTGGCCGAGGAGATCCCCGCGTTGTTGGCGAGCGGGAGTCTGATCCCGGACCTCGCGGACGAAGCATCCGGGGCTTAGCCGACCAGTCGCGCGGCCAGATCGGCGAACCGTTCCTCGGCGACCTCATCGTCCACGTCGATCACGGATGTCTCGGCCTTCGGGATCGCGAGGGTGAGGCTCGCGATCCCGAAAGGCCGCTGGGTCGGTGACCGTCGCAGGACCAGATGCTGGATGTTCGCCTGGTCTGCGACCGTCGTTCGCCGGACGAGCGCTCCCGATCGGGCAAGCACGTGTGGTCCGACGATCGCATGTCCGAGGGCACGCCAGGCCAGGAACTCGAACCCGAGCGCGAGCGGAACAACGGGGAGCGCCGCCGCGAACGCACCGCTCCCGAAGGCGATCCCGATCGCGATGGCGGCGGTGCCGAGGATGACGGCGAAGCACAGTCGCCGCAGGAGCGCTCGGCGCGGAGCAGGAAGGATCTCGGCGCCCCCCAGACCGGTCGAGCCGAGGACCGCCTCCGCGAGCTCGAGGCATCGCCGTCGATCGGCGACCGGGACGAGCATGCTCGACTGCTGCTCGTCGCCGGACCCGCGTCCGTACCCGGCGGTGAAGACCCGGAGCGACGCGAGGCCGAAGGCTCGCCGGATGAGGTTCTCTTCGAGCCGGATCGCCTGGATCCGTGCGATGGGGACGACGGATCGACGCGTCTGCAGGAGTCCTCGCGTGATGACCAGTCGATCGTCTCGACGCACGGCGGTGAAGTCCCAGTAGACCAGCACCGTGCTCACGAGCGAGATCAGGATCGAGGCCGTCAGCAAGACCCCGGCGATCACGAGGATGGTTTCGAAGTCCGATCGTTCGGCTCCGGCGAGACGGTCCAGCGTCTCGACGAACGTTCCCTCGGGCAGGACCTGGAACGCCCACCCGGCCATCGCCGCGACCACGGCGACCCGCCCACCGGTCGCGCCGGCGAGGAGCAGGTCCGCGGGTCGCATCCGCACGAGCGCCGGTTCCGTGGGGTCGTCGTCCGCGACATGATCGGCCATGAGGAGGGCGCGGAGCCGTGTCGCCTCCGCTGGCGTGAGCGCGACCAGGGAGCCTTCGGTTCCGGTGCCGCCGACGACCTCGATGCGAAGCTCCACCACCGCGAAGATGCGATGCGTGAGCTTCTGCACCACGTCCACGCTCTGGATGCGTGCCGGCTGGAGTGTGCGCTCCCAACGCTGGAGGAGGCCACCTCGGATCAACAACGTCTGTCCGTCGAGCCGGTACCAGTAGCGCGTCCACCGGATCACGGAACCGACCACGGCGATCGCGCCGAAGGCCGCGGCGAAGAAGAGGGGCTCGCGATCGCCGCCGAAGACCAGGAGCACCAGCAGGGGGATCGCGAAGTTCCCGACGATGCCTGAGATCCAGACGGCGATCGCTGCGGGATGCAGGCGCCTCCACGTCGAGAAGGGGGTCGCGGCCGATCCGTCGGCGGGCGCCACATCCGGTCGCGGCGGGGGAGGCTCAGACACTCTCGGTCCCGGCCACCTTCGACAGCTCCTCTCGGAGCGACCCCGCCTCCTCCGGCGCGAGCCCCGGGATCCGCGCGGCTCTCCCGGCCGCCGTGTACACGACTAGCTGCATCAACCCGAACGCCAGATCGAGCGGCCCCTGGTGCGTTTCGACGTACTGGATCCGATCGAACGGGATCAGCGTGAGTACGAAGAAGAGGGAGCCTCGCGACAGGAAGAGGTCGCGCTCCCGGATCTCATAGCGCCATCGGCGGTATCGGAGATACGGGAGGACGGCGGTCAGGACGATCGCGGCGAGCACCCCGACGACGTACGTCGCGGTGACGGCCGGCGACCGGCCCACGACCGGTGATGCGACGGCGGCTCCGATCGCCACCAGGACCGCCCAGGTCGTCCACCACATCCTGAGGACCCTGCGGTCGAGCGACTTCGCGGGTCTGCGCCGCTGCCCGGTGTCGGTCCCCACGTTCGTGACGCCAGTGTACGGAGGTTGCCCGCTACGATGACCCGATGCAGCGCTACGAACCCGCCGAGATCGAGCCGAAGTGGCAGCGCGTCTGGGAGGAAGAGGACCTCTACCGGGCGTCCGAGGACCCGGACGATCCACGCCCCCGGTTCTACGCGCTCGACATGTTCCCGTACCCCTCCGGCGACCTGCACCTGGGTCACTGGGAAGCCTTCCCCGGGGGTGACGCCGTGGCTCGCTTCCGCGCGATGCAGGGCTACAACGTGCTGCATCCGGTCGGTTGGGACTCCTTCGGGCTGCCCGCCGAGAACGCGGCGATCAAACGCGGGATCCATCCCAAGGAGTGGACCTACGCGAACATCGAGCAGCAGGCGGCGACGTTCCGACGGATGGGGATGTCGTTCGACTGGACCCGTCGGTTGCACACGAGCGACCCGGAGTACTACCGCTGGACCCAATGGCTGTTCCTGAAGCTCTTCGAGATGGGGTTGGCCTACCGGAAGAACGCCCCGACCAACTGGTGTCCGAACGACCAGACGGTGCTGGCGAACGAGCAGGTGATCAACGGCTTCTGCGAGCGTTGCGGGACCGCCGTCGTGCGGAAGGACCTGACGCAATGGTTCTTCAAGATCACCGACTACGCGCAGCGGCTCCTCGACGACGTGGACACCCTGGAGGAGTGGCCCGAGCGGGTGATCACGATGCAGCGGAACTGGATCGGGCGCTCGGAGGGTGCGACGGTTCGGTTCACCGTCGAGGAGACCGGCGACGAGGTCGACGTCTTCACCACTCGGCCCGACACGCTCTGGGGAGTCACGTTCTTCGTGTTCGCGCCCGAGCACCCGCTGGTGTCGAAGCTGGCCGAGGTGGGCGGCACGTCGGAGGCCGCGCGAGAGCTGGTCGACCGCCTCCAGGCCACGCCGCTCACGAATCGAGAGCAGGCGGAGAGCCGCGAAGGGGTGCCCCTCGGCGTCCACGTCGTGAACCCCGTGAACGGCGAACGGGTGCCGGTCCTCGTGGCGCCCTACGTGCTGATGGAGTACGGGACGGGCGCCGTGATGGGAGTGCCGGCCCACGACCAGCGGGACTTCGAGTTCGCACGCGAGCACGGCCTCGAGATCCGCGTCGTGATCAAGCCACCGGGGGTGGAGCGCGACGCCGCCTCGATGACGGAGGCCTACGACCACGAGGGCGTGATGGTGCACTCCGGTCCGTTCGACGGGGAACGCTCGCCCGAGTCGATCGAGAAGGTCGCGCGATGGCTCGAGGAGCAGGGGCTCGGCCATCCCGCCATCACGTTCCGGCTGCGCGACTGGCTGATCTCCCGCCAGCGGTACTGGGGCGCGCCGATCCCGATCATCCACTGCGACGAGCACGGCGAGGTGCCGGTGCCCGAGGCGGATCTCCCCGTCGAGCTCCCCGAGGACGTCGACTTCCGCCCCGGCGGTGAGTCCCCGCTCGCGCGTCACGACCGGTTCGTCAAGACCACCTGTCCGACGTGCGGTCGTGACGCGCGACGCGACACGGACACGATGGACACGTTCGTCGACTCGAGCTGGTACTTCTTCCGCTACTGCTCCCCGGGCTTCGAGGAGGGACCGTTCCGGCGGGAGGACGTCGAGCGATGGCCCGTCAGCCAGTACACCGGAGGGATCGAGCACGCGATCCTGCACCTCCTCTACGCGAGGTTCGTCACGAAGGCGTTGCACGATGCCGGGATGGTTCCGTACATCGAGCCGTTCCCACGTCTGATGAACCAGGGGCAAGTGATCTACGGAGGCTCGTCGATGTCCAAGTCGAAGGGCAACATCGTCGAGCCCATGCCGCTCGTCGAGCGGTGGGGAGCGGACAGCATGCGGCTCACGATGTTGTTCGCGAGCCCGTTCGAAGACGACATCGACTGGAAGCTGATCTCGGGCGACCCGGATCGGCGCCCGGGCGTGTACCAATGGCTCGGACGCGTGTTCGCGGCGGTGGGGGAGGCGGCCGAGGGCGGCGGCGAGGAACCCGAGGACCTGGTCCGTCTGACGCACCGCACGATCAAGGGCGTGGTCGGGGACGTCGAGCGGTTCCACTTCAACGTCGCGATCGCGAAACTGATGGTGCTGACCAACGAGATGCGGTCGGCGCTGGACTCGGGCGGAGCGGCACTGGGAGCTGCCGAGGCGCTCGTCCTGATGCTCGCACCGTTCGCGCCGTTCGCGGCCGAGGAGCTCTGGCGCGAGACCCTCGGTCACGACGAGTCGGTCCATGTCTCCCGCTGGCCCGACTACGACGAAGCGCTGGCCGCGGAGGACACCGTCACGCTGATCGTGCAGGTGGACGGGAAGGTCCGCGACAAGATCGAGGTGCCGGCGGACGCTGACGAGGAACGGGTCCTTGAGTTGGCCCGTGCCTCCGAGAAGGCCCGGAGCACGATCGCCGACCGCGAGGTCGTGAAGGAGATCGTCCGCGCGCCGAAGCTCGTCAACTTCGTAACGAACTCGTAGCCAAGCGAGGCGCACGGGGTTCGTTCGAAGATCTCGCGGGACTGTGACATGTCTCACTGCGTGCGTGGCTGAGCGGGCATAGCGTCCGCGCCATGTCGTTCCGGGAACGCCTCGACACGCTCTCGCGCGGGGAGATCGCCGGGCTCGTCGTCGTATTGGTCGCCGTGCTGGGCGGCGCCGGGCTCTGGTACGCGCGCTCGTTGCCCAAGCCCGTCACGATCGCCGAGTCGGGACCCGGCGCCGTCCAACAGGCCGCCTCGTCCTCGCCGAGCCCATCGGTGACGCTGATGGTCGACGTCGCGGGTGAGGTTCGCGAGCCGGGCGTGTACGAGTTCGTGGAGGGCGACCGTGTGATCGACGCGATCGAGCGCGCCGGCGGGTCGATGCCCAAGGCGGACCTGAGCCTCCTGAACCTCGCGGCGCCGCTCGCCGACGGGACACAGATCCTGGTGCCGAAGACCGGCCCGGCGGTGGCCGGCGTGCCGGGCGGGACCGCGCCCGGCTCGTCGAGTGGTCTCATCAACATCAATTCGGCAACGGCGACCGAGCTCGAGTCGCTGTCCGGCATCGGCGAAGTGCTCGCCGCCACGATCGTCGAGTATCGGGAAACGAACGGGCCGTTCGCCTCGGTCGAGGACCTGATGGACGTGAGTGGGATCGGCCCGGCCACCCTCGACGAGATCCGCGACCAGGTCACGGTCTGAGGAGCGCCCGTGGGCGCGTGGATGCTGCCCTCCGCGGCGGCGGCATTCGCCATCGGCCTCCTCGGCTGGACCTGGCTGCCGACGTGGGCCGACCCGTGGATGGCCTTCGTGCTCGGGCTCGTCGCCCTCGGCGCGGGATGGATCGCCGCGGGGCGTGAGCGCCGCGGCAGCGGGCCGCTGGCGCGTGCCAACCTCCTTCCACCCGATCACCCCACCGTCGAGGCGGTCGCGGGCGACCGTGTGACCTCGGTGGCGCCGGCGGTGGCGGCCATCCTCTCCGTCGCAGGGGTTCTCGCGCTGGGTACCGGGTGGAGCGGCTTCCACCATCGCGGACTCGAGGCTGCCCTCCTCGCGACCCTTGCCCCCGAGCGAGTGGTCATCGCCGGAACGCTGAAGACCGATCCGCGGAGGACCACGCTCGGCTGGTCTGCCATGGCGCAGGTGAGCCGGGTGGAGTGGCCGGACGGCGCCGCGACGCTCCGTTCGTCGGTGTGGGTGAGCGGGAGCGAGGAGGTCCCACGTGCCCGCCGGGGCGACCTGGTCCGGATCGAGGGCGTGCTCCGCGTGCCCGACGACGAGGAGTTCGCCGACGCGCTCCGGCACAAGGGGATCCCGGCGCAGCTCCAGCTGCAGACGTTCACGCGGGTCGGTCCGTCGCCGAGCGCGTTCGTCCGGGCGACGCAGCGTGCGCGCAACGTCGTGGGTCGCTCGATCGAGCGTGTGTTCCCTTCCAAGGAGGCGGGGCTGCTGCTCGGGCTGCTGTTGGGCGACGACTCCCAGCTCGATCCCGGGGTCGAACGTGACTTCCGCGCCGCGGGCCTCAGTCACCTGCTCGTCGTCTCGGGCGGGAACGTGGCGATGGTGCTGGCGCCGGTCCTCGCGGCGGCCGCCCTTCTCCGCCTCTCCCGGTGGCCGAAGTTCGTGGTCGGCTTCGGCGCGGTGGCGTTCTTCACGATCCTCACGGGCGCGGAGCCCTCGGTGCTCCGAGCCGGCGTGATGGCCTGCATCGCGCTCGTCGGAGTGCTCGCCGGCCGGCCTCGCACGACGGCGTCGATCCTGTCCGCCGCCGTGCTCTGCCTCCTCGTTCTCGACCCCTGGCTCGTGTGGTCGGTGGGATTCCAGCTGTCCGTCACCGCCACCGCCGGCATGGTGGCGCTCGCGTCCCCGCTCGCGGAACGCTTCGGTCGGCTCGTGCCGAGCCCGGTCGCGGCGGCCGCCGGCGCGACCATCTCAGCGCAGCTGGGCGTCACGCCGATCCTGCTCTACCACTTCCACGAGGTTCCTCTCGTCACCCTGCCGGCGAACCTGGCGGCGTTCCCCCTGGTGGCGCCGTCACTCCTCCTGGGCGCCGTGGCCGCCGGCACGGGCCTGGCGTGGTTCCCGCTCGGGAAGGTCGTCGGCGCCCTCGCGCTCCTGCCCATGCGCTGGTTGGAGCTGGTTGCGGATCATCTTGGGAAGGCGCCGGTCGGCTACCTCACCTCCGAGGGCGGACCGTTCGTGCTCGTCGGTGGGACCGCGCTCGTCGCGGCGATCGTCGTCTGGATCCGCACGGGCTGGAAGCCGCCCCGGACGGCGACCGCGGTCGCGGTCGCCTTCCTCCCGGTCGTCGTGTGGGCCTCTGCCCTCGGCAGCGGCCCGCCCGAGGGCTTCACCGTTCAGTTCTTCGACGTCGGACAGGGCGACGCCGCCTTGCTGTCGACGCCGGAGGGAGCCACCGTGCTCGTCGATGGGGGGCCTGAGCGCGATCAGGTCGCCACCGAGATCTCGGCGCTCGGGATCAAACGGCTGGACATCGTGGTGGCGAGCCATCCGCACGCCGACCACATCGTCGGACTGCCGTCCGTGCTCGCCCGCCTGCCGGTGGGACTCCTCCTCCAGCCGGGCTGCGAGGGGGACCAGCCCTCACCGCTTCAAGCCGATCTGGATCGCGCCATCGCCGACGAGGGCGTGGAGGTTCGCAACCCACGGGCAGGCGACACGTTCTGGCTCGGTCTCCTTCGGCTCGATGTCCTATCGCCGGATCGCTGCTGGACCGGCACGGAGTCCGACTCGAACAACGACGCGATCGTGATCCGGGCGACCTACGACGGGCAGGTCGTGTTGATCGCTTCGGAGCCGGAGGAGCCCGCGCAGGAATGGCTCTTGGAGTCGGGCGTCGACCTGCGAGCCGACGTCCTCAAGGTTCCCCACCACGGCGCGGCGACCTCAGTCCCGGAGTTCTTCGAAGCCGTCGGCGCGGAGGTGGCCGTCGTCTCGGTCGGGGAGAACGACTACGGGCACCCGACGGCGTTCACGCTCGATGCCCTCGCGGCCTCCGGGGCGCAGGTCTGGCGCACGGACCGACACGGCACGATCACGGTCCTGCTCAGCGGTCCCACCCTCTCGGTAGAGTCCGAGCGATGGCGGTGAAGACGGCTCCCGTGACCTTGCTGTGGGGCGAGGACGCGTACCTGGTGCGCGAAGCGGCCCTCGCCGTCCTCGACGGGATCAAGGCGACCGAGGTTGATGCGGCCGAGTGGCAGGGCGGTGAGCTGCAGGGCCTGGCGACGCCCTCGCTCTTCGGCGAGCCTCGCGCTCTCCTGGTCAACGACGCGAAGTCGCTCCGGAAGGAGACCCTCGAGGAGATCTCCCGGTACCTGGAGGCTCCCGACCCCGACGCAACCCTGGTCCTCGCCTGCGTCGTTGCAGACCGCGGGAAGGTGCCCGCGGGGCTTCAGAAGCTCGTGGCGTCGATCGGGGAGGTCCGCAAGGTCGACATCGCCCGCAGGGAGCTGGAGCCGTGGCTCGTCGCCCGAGCCAAGCAGCGAGGGCTGGACCTCGCGATCCCGGGAGCCCGGGCGCTCGTCGAGACGCTCGGTCCCGAGCCCGGTCAGCTGGTCGCGGCGCTCGAGCAGCTCCAGGACGTGTTCGCCGGGCAGCGCATCGGTCCCCGCGAGATCGCGCAGCAGTTCCGCGGGCTCGGCGAGCAGAAGACGTGGGACCTGTGCGACCGCGCGTTCGGCAAGGACCTGCCCGGCGCGATCCGCTCGCTCCGCGCGATCGAGGAGGGCGGAGACGATGCCCTGATGGTCCTCGGAGGGTATCGCCGCGCGCCTCCGCGATCTCCTGAAGGTGCGGTCGCTCCCGGAGCGGATGCCGCCGGCCGAGGTGGCCAAGGAAGCCGGCCTCCGGTTCGACTGGCAGGCTCGCCGGTATCAGCAGCAGGCGAGGAACTTCTCGATGCCGCAACTGGTCGCCCTGCACGACGCGATCACGGACGCCGATCGCGCGCTGAAGTCCGGCGCGACCGGTGACGTCGTGATGCCGACCCTCGTGACCGCGATCGCCGGCTAGCGTCGAGACTCGACCACCACGAACCAACGACCCGCGAACACTTCATGTCCGTCCCCGAGCTCGCCTGCGAGCTGCGATGCCGTGAAGTAGCGCTTGAAGACACGATGGGACGACCCGTCGTTCAGGATGCGTTCCTGGATCTGCTCCGGCTCGACGTCATCACGGAGCGCCGCGTCGAGGACGACGAGCCTCGGGGCGATCCGCCGGCTCTCCGCCAGGAACCGGGTTCGCTGCTCCGGGTCCAGGTGCCCGTAGAAGTGGCCGGCGAAGACGCGGTCGAAGCTGTCGTTCCGGAAGGGAAGCGCGAACGCATCCGCTCGCACGAGCGCGTGATCGTGGCGCCGTCGTGACTCCGACAACATCCCGGGGCTGACATCGGTTGCGACGATGCGACCGGGCAGGTCCCGCGTGATGAAACCGGTTCCACAGGCGACGTCCAGCGTTCGTGCGGACGGGAGCGAGGAGATCACGTCTCGGATCGCCCTCAGCTCGTCTTCCCACCCGGGACGCTCGCGGTCGGCGAAGAGGCCGGCGCCCATGTACCAGTCGTCGTACTCGGCCGCCCGGCGGTCGTAGTACGCCTCCATCGATCGGCTCGAGGGGTCGGCGGACATGGTGAAGCGAGTCTAGGGACGGGCAGAGGGAAGGTTCGAGGCGCTACTCGGAAGCGACCGAGCTCGTGGCCTTGGCCAGCCGGCTCTTGCGCCGCGCGGCGGTCCGCTTGTGCACGATGCCCTTCGCGACCGCCTTGTCGAGCGCACGGGAGGCCTCTCGCTGCTGGGTCGTCGCCGCCTCGGCGTCGCCGGACGTGATCGCGAGCCGGACCTTCTTCGTGGACGTCTTGAGAGCTGTGCGAACGGTCTTGTTCCGCTCTCCGCGCTTCTCGTTCTGCTTGTTCCGCTTGATCTGAGACTTGATGTTCGCCATGAGCGGGGCAGTCTACCAGCGGGTTCTCGTTCATCCGGCTCCGGTCTCGCCACTCGTAGCATGGAGGCCTCGTGGACACCCCCCACATCCGGAACTTCTGCATCGTGGCGCACATCGACCACGGGAAGTCCACGCTGGCCGACCGCCTGCTGGAGCTCACCCACGCCGTCGCGGACCGCGACATGCGGGCCCAGTACCTGGATCGGATGGACCTGGAGCGCGAGCGCGGCATCACGATCAAGGCTCAAGCCGTCCGCCTCACCCACGAAGGCTTCGAGCTGAACCTGATCGACACGCCCGGCCACGTCGACTTCACCTACGAGGTCTCGCGCTCGCTCGAGGCATGCGAGGGCGCGATCCTGCTCGTCGACGCGGCCCAGGGCCTGGAGGCCCAGACCCTCGCGAACTTCCACCTGGCGCGGGACGCGGGTCTCACGATCGTCCCGGCTCTGAACAAGATCGACCTGCCCGCGGCCGAGCCCGACCAACGTGCGAAGGAGCTGGCCGATCTCCTCGACCGCGATCCCGACGACATCCTCCGGATCTCCGCGAAGACCGGCGAGGGGGTCGAGGAGCTCCTGAAGGCGGTGATCGCGCAGGTGCCTCCGCCTGCGGGCGATCCCGAGGCATCGCTCCGAGCCCTCGTCTTCGATTCGATGTTCGACGCCTACCGCGGCGTGATCACCTACGTGCGTGTGAAGGACGGCGAGCTGCCCAGCCGCGCCCGGATCCGCCTGATGGCGACCGGCGCCGAGTCCGAGGCCGAGGAGGCCGGCGTGATGGCCCCCGAGCCCCTCCCGGTCGACCGGCTCGGTCCCGGCGAGGTGGGCTACCTCGTCACCGGGCTGAAGGACGTCCATCTCGCCAAGGTCGGCGACACGATCACGATGGCCGGCAAGGACGCCGCGAAGGAGGCGCTCCCCGGCTACCGCGAGCCCAGGCCCATGGTGTGGTCGGGGTTGTTCCCGAACGAGGGCGGCGACTACTCCGAGCTCCGTGAGGCGCTCGACCGCTTGAAGCTCTCCGACTCGGCGCTCAGCTACGAGCCCGAGGTCTCGCAGGCACTCGGCTTCGGTTTCCGGGCCGGGTTCCTCGGCCTGCTGCACATGGACATCGTGAAGGAGCGGCTCGAGCGGGAGTTCGACCTGGAGCTCATCGCGACGCAGCCCAACGTCGAGTTCCACGTGATCAAGGGAGACGAGACGACCGTCGTGCACAACCCGGCGGAGATGCCGCTTCCCGGCACCTACGATCGCGTCGAGGAGCCGATCGTGTTCGCCACGGTCATCACCCCGAAGGAGTACCTCGGGGCGGTGCTCGACCTCTGCCAGTCGCGCCGCGGCGAGCTGGTGGACACGACCTTCCTCACGCCGGAGCGTGCCGAGGTGCACTACATGCTGCCGCTCGCCGAGATCGTCTTCGACTTCTTCGATCAATTGAAGTCGAGCACGCGCGGCTACGCGTCGCTCGACTACGAGCCCTGGGGCTATCAGGAATCCGACGTCGTCCGCGTCGACGTGCTCTTGCACGGCGAGCCGGTCGATGCCTTCAGCACGATCGTGCATCGGTCGAAGGCCTACGCGTACGGGAAGAAGATGACCGAGCGGCTCCGCGAGCTGATCCCGAGGCAGATGTTCGACGTCGCGATCCAGGCGGCGATCGGCTCCAAGATCATCGCGCGCGAGACCGTCAAGGCGAAGCGCAAGGACGTGCTCGCGAAGTGCTACGGCGGCGACATCACGCGCAAGCGGAAGCTGCTCGAGGAGCAGAAGAAGGGGAAGGCGCGACTCCGCAAGGTGGGTCGCGTCGACGTGCCGCAGGAGGCGTTCATCGCGGCGCTGCGCGCCGACCAGGGGGCGAAGAAGAAGTGAGCGCTTCGATGGACGCCGCCGGCATCTACGTCCACGTGCCGTTCTGCCTGACCCGGTGCGGGTACTGCGACTTCAACGCGTACGCCGGGCTCGATCACCTCGCGTCCCGCTACGTGGCCGCGTTGCTGCGGGAGACGGAGCTGGCGGCCGAGACATGGGAGGACGTGGAGGTCGTGAGCGTCTTCCTGGGCGGCGGCACGCCGACCACGCTGGAGGTGGCGGACCTGAAGGCATTGCTGGCGCGCATGCGCTCGATGTTCTCCGTTTCAGCGGACGCGGAGGTCACGATCGAGGCGAACCCCGACACCGTGGACGAGCAGAAGCTCTCCGGGTTGCGCGAGGCGGGGTACACGCGGTTGTCGATGGGCGCCCAGTCCTTCGACAGGTCGGTGCTGGCGGCGCTGGAGCGAGTGCACCAGCCGGAGTCGGTGGTCGCCGCCTTCCGAGCGGCCCGCGCGGCCGGCTACGACAACGTGAACCTGGACCTGATCTACGGGGCGGCGGGGGAGACCGTGGAGTCGTGGGAGCGAACGCTCGAGGAGGCGATCGGCTTGTCCCCGGAGCATGTGAGCGCGTACGCACTCACGATCGAGCCGGCGACGGCGCTCGGCCGCCAGGTGTCGCGAGGCGACACCCCGGCCCCCGATCCCGACCTCCAGGCAGAGATGTTCGAGACCGCGTGCGGGCTGCTCGGCGATGCCGGCTACGGCCATTACGAGATCTCAAACTGGGCGAAGCCGGGCTACGAGTGCCGCCACAACCTCGGGTACTGGGAGCGTCGACCGTACGTCGGGCTCGGCGCGGGCGCGCACGGACACCGGGACGGGCGACGGTGGTGGAACGTGCGGCCGCCCGAGGAGTACCTGTCGACGGTCGAACGTGGCGAGCTGCCCGTCGGCGGGTCCGAGGAGCTCGAACCTGCCGACGCCTACCTCGAGGAGGTGTTCCTCCGGCTGAGGATCCTGCAGGGCATCCCCGCCAGCTGGGTCGAGGACGGCCGCGCGGAGCCATATCTGCGGAGCGGTCTCCTCCTGGATGACGACGGCAACCTGGTCCCGACCGAGCGCGGGATGCTGCTGTTGAACGAGCTGGTGCTCGGCCTCACCTCCTAGGCGTCGGGGTGGAAGTCGACGCCGCAGGCCGGCTCCGTCGACCTGAGCTCGGTCGGCTCGGGGTTCCTCGGGACCCTGAAGTGGTCGACACTCTCGATGTGGAACACACCGTCTTCTCCGAACCAGAGCCGCGTGATGTCCACCGTCAGCTCAGTGTCTGCGTCGACCGCGCCGCGCACCCATGTGTAT
The DNA here is from genome assembly GCA_963750945.1 of uncultured Actinomycetota bacterium. Classification (GTDB taxonomy): domain Bacteria; phylum Actinomycetota; class UBA4738; order UBA4738; family HRBIN12; genus JAJNBA01. Next base: position 444,326 of record CAVVSH010000004.1, read on the forward strand.
CGGAGGATCGGGGAGCCAGCGCCAGCGTCTTCACATCGGATGCCGCCCGAGAAGCCCTCGTCGCCACCCACCGTGAAACGGACCGCCTCGTTCGCGCCGAGATTCATCGCGGGCGCTCCCGGCGCCACGACGATGATCGGGTAGACCCCCGGCGAGCGTTCGGATCCGGGGCGGTTCACCTCGTAGACCGAATAGGTCGGCGTGCTGCTCGCCTCCTCGAGCACCACGAGTTCGAGGACGCCGTCGTCGTTCAGGTCGACGGTGTCGAACGGCTGACACAGCAGACACGTCCGGAGCGTGGAGGTGGATCCCTGCTCGGCGATGCCGTCACCGTCCCGATCGACCGCAAGGATGTGCTGCACGTCGGCCGAGGACGAACAGCTGCCGTCCTCGTCCACCGGGGCGCCTGTCCATGCGGCGCCATCGATGCCGGTGCCGTCCCAGTCGATGCCGTCCAGGACCTCGAGGTCGCACATCCGGACGCCGAGTCCGATGTCCTGTCCGACCGGCTCAGGGCTCGGTTCGGGGTTCGTCGTGACCGATGGCTCCGCTTCGATTAGAAGCGGCTGCCACGACGGTGAGAAGCCTTGGACGAGCCGGACGAAGTTGGTTTCAGGATCCCCCGTCGGAGATGGGTCGACCCTGGATATCCACGTTCCATCGGAGACGAGCAAGCTCATGGCGTCCGGAGCCCAGGCGATATCGAGTCGGAGGGATCCTTCGTTGGCTGAGGCGATCAGCGCCTCGCCGCCGCCGTTCGGTGCGATCGTCCAGATCTCGTGGATCCGCCCGGTCGCCTCGAACTCCGCGAGCGTCCCCGAACCGCGCAGGAAAGCGATCTGCGTGCCGTCCGGCGACCACGTGGGAGCGAACTCATCAGGACCGGCATCGGCTGGCAACCATTCGAACCCGGTGCCGTCCGCACGGATCCTCGCGAGATCCGACGACGGAGGGGCATCGGACTCGACGATCGCCGCGAAGGCGATCCATCTCCCATCAGGCGACCAGGAAGGATGGCTCGGAACAAGTGCGCGGATCTCGCCTGGTTGGTACCCCGCGGCGGTGAGGAGGTTTATCCGTCGAACCTGGCTGCCGTTCACCTCGGCGACGTATAGGTCGTCGGAGGTGGTCGTATGTCCGATGAACGCGATGTGTGTGCCGTCGGGAGACCACGTTGGGTAGGACACGTCGTGATACGCCGCGGTTTGCCACTCGGCGGGGCCACCCTCGATAGGCAACGTGGCGATGACTGCACCGTCGCCTTGGTCCAGCGTGTGGACAAAGGCGACCGTCCGACCATCGGGAGATACGGCGGGGTTCGAGTCGTTTGTCGATCCCTCCGTGATCTGCCGTTCGCCGGAGCCGTCCGGCTGCGCGGCGTAGATGTGCAGCCGGGAGTCGTCGCCATCCTTCACGAACACGATCTCGCCATTGGCGGGGAGTGGAGGCGTCTGACCGGCGTTGCTCTCCTGAGCGTCGAAGGCGTCACGGAGGATCGCGAACCCACCGGCGGTGGCGGCGAGCACCGCGAACGCAAGCAGTCCCGTTTGCACACGACGAACGCGTTCGCGGTGCGACCGACGACGCGCCAACTCCTCGAACACGCCACCGTCGTCCACGGGGCGCTCGGCCCGGCGGAGCCGGCGGGTCAGCTCGTCATCGACCTTCGACATCGTTCGTCACCTCGGTGTCATGCACGGCGAGCGCCTCCACGAGATGCGCCCTCGCCCGCGCGAGCGAGCTCTTCACGGTCCCTTCGGTGATCCCCAGCGCGGCAGCGACCTCGGCGGTGCTCATCTCGAGCAGGTACCGCAGGACGGCAACCTCGCGCTGCCGGCGGGGGAGCGTTTCGAGTGCCCTCGCCACGTCGACGTGCTCTTCGCTCGCTGTGACGGCCGAAACCGATCGCTCGGGCAACCGCCGGCGGGCTCGCCGCTCGGCCATCGAGCGCCGCCACCCGGTCCGCGTGAGATTGAGCGCGACCGCCGTCACCCACGCGGGGAGCGATTCCACGTGTTCGCCGCGTTCGGATCGGATCCATGCTCGAACCAGTGCCTCCTGTACGGCGTCCTCGGCCGCGGGGTAGCCCCCGGATGCAAGGGCCACGGCGTTCACCAGGCGCGGATAGTCGCGCGCGAGGAACCCGCGGATTTCTGCTTCGTCCAATCGCGCTTCCCTCGCTCGATCGTGGCTCGGGAACGTTGACCTTCACCGATCGTAGGACGCGCGGGAGCCCGGAACGGTTGTCACGGCGGATCTGTTTCCTCTCCGCGAACCGGGATGGCGGTACGCTCCGCGCCGATGCCGAGGGCCACCATCCCCCCGTTCCTCCGCGGGCGCACGGTTGGCCGTCTCGCCTTCGCTTGCCTTGCGGCCCTCGCCGCTGCGATATCCCTCGCTCCGCCCGCATCGGCTCAGGACGGCGCCGCCGACCAGCCCTCGATCCTGCTGATCGTCACGGACGACCAGCGATGGGACACGTTGTGGGCCATGCCGGAGGTCCAGGGCTCCCTGGTGGAGCCGGGCGTCACCTTCGAGGAGTCGTTCACCACGAGCTCGCTCTGCTGCCCGAGCCGGGCGTCGATCCTGACCGGTGCCTACCCGCACACCACGGGGGTGTACCGCCAGGGTGGCCGATACGGCGGCTTCTGGTCGTTCGACGACCGGACGACGATCGCGACGCAGCTCGCCGATGCCGGCTACCGCACCGGGTTCTTCGGGAAGTACCTCGACGCCTACCAGCGCGACGCGCTCAAGGGTTATGTCCCGCCGGGCTGGGATCGGTGGGTCGCGTTCGTGCACGCGGAGTACTTCGACTACGGCCTCACGATCGACGGCGAGGTGCAGCGCTACGGCCTCGAGCCCGAGGACTACTCGACCGATGTCCTCGCGTCCCAGACCGAAGACTTCATCCGCGACACCGAAGGGCCGCTGTTCGCTGTCTTCTCTCCGGCGGCGCCCCATGCCCCCGCGCTTCCGGCCCCGGCCGACGAGGCGGCGTTCGCCGATCTGCCCACGTGGACGCCTCCCTCCTTCGATGAAGTCGACCGGAGCGACAAACCCGAATACATCCGGGGCCTGGAGCCGCTGGAGTCGGAGCGGATCGAGACCCTCGAGAACCTGCGCAGGAACCAATACCGGTCACTGCAGGCGGTCGATCGTGCGGTCGGGCGCTTGTTGGACGCGCTCGAGGACACGGGACAGCTCGACGACGCGCTGGTGATCTTCACGTCGGACAACGGACTGCTGTGGGGCGAGCACCGTTGGCTCAAGAAGGAAGTGCCCTACGAGGAGGCGATCCGCGTCCCGCTGGTCGTTCGCGCGGACGCCATCGTCGGCAAGGGGGCGCGGACCGACCGCCATCTCGTCGCCAACATCGATCTGGCGCCGACGATCGCCGCGGCGGCCGGCGTGAACCTCCCCGGCGTGGACGGGCAGAGCCTGCTTCCCTTGCTCGAGGGACGAGCGGAGACGTGGCGTGACGCGCTGTTGATCGAGCACATGCGCGGGACCAATCCGATCCCGACCTACTGCGCCGTGCGGACCGCTCGGCATCTGTTCGCGTCCTACGAGACGGGGGAGCGAGAGCTCTACGACCTGGAGTCGGATCCGTTCCAACTGCAGAACCTGGCCGGTACCGAGCCGGGTCTCGAGGGACGTTTGGACACCACGCTCCAGGGACTCTGCGAACCGCCACCGCCCGGGCTCCGCCCCCAGATGAGCATGGCCGCAACGGTCCTGGGGTTGGCTGCGGTCGTTGGGTTGGCCGTGACGGCCCGGTGGCTCCTGGCCAGGTCGGGCGAGCATCGAGGGGTAGCATGAGCGACCGATGGCCGAGGTCACCTGTCCCCAATGCCAGACACGCCAGGAGATCGACGCCGATGCCGACGGCTATCGATGCATCGTCTGTGCCGGGACGTGGAGCTTCGTGCGGTGCACGGTCTGCGGCGAGCGGTTCCACACCCGGCCGGGCACGCGGGCCTGGACCTGCCCGAACTGCGGAACGCCGCACGGGCGGACCCGCCGTGGGATCTCTCGCGCAGGTCTTCCCCTGCCACTCCTGATCGTGGGCGCGATCGTCGGGATCGGCACCGTCATCTTCCTCGCGCAGGCGCTCGGGGCCGAAGACACTCCTCCCCCGAGTCCCACGCCCTCCTCGCCCTCGCCGATCGGGGATCCCGCCGCCAAGGTCTGCCGGGATCTCGTCGACGTCCAGCTCCTCCGGGTGGACGCGCTCGGGCGGGCCGTCGTCGTGCTCACCGAGGACGCCGACGCGCTCAGGCAGAGCGGGGAGGAGGATCGCGCGGTCGTGGTGGAGGAAGCCGTCGCCGCGATCGAGTCCTACGAGCAGGTGGCGGAGGGGGGCGGCGACACGCAGGCCGCCACGACGCAGCTCCTGGATGCGCTCAACGCCGTGGATTGGTGTTGACCCGCGCCTAGCACTCGAGGATCGAGAGTGCCAGTAGCATGAGGTCATGGTGGAGCAGCACCACGAGCTCGGGCCCCGGAAGGGCGCGGTCCTGAACGCGGTCGTCGAGGAATACGTCCGTTCGGGGGAGCCTGTGGGATCCGAGACGATCGCCGAGAGCTCCGGTCTCGGCGTCTCGAGCGCCACGATCCGCAACGAGATGGCGGCCCTCGAGGAGCTGGGGTTCCTGACGCATCCCCACACGAGCGCGGGACGCATCCCGACCGACACGGGCTATCGGCACTACGTCGACACGCTGCCGCACGGCGTCCGTCTGCGGGAGACGCACCGCCGGGCGATCGCCGGCTACTTCGCCGAAGCCATCTTGGATCTGGAGGAGGTCCTCAAGGGATCCGTGCAGCTGCTGAGCCGGCTCACGCAGTACGCGGGTCTCGCCGTCCCGCCCGGGGCAGCTGAAGAGCCGATCGTCCGTATCGAGTTGATCGACATGGGCCCCACTGTGATGATCCTCGCCGTAGGCCAGCACGGCCGCGTCGACAAGCGGGTGATCGATCGACCCGAGGCCGCCGACGTGGAGGTCCTCCGAGCGGTCGAGGATCGGCTCCAGTCGCTCCGAGGGCTGACCTATCTGGACGCCCAGGCGCGTCTGCTGAAGCTCGCGGCCGAGGCATCGGTCTCCCACCACGACCTGCTCCTCCATGTCGCCGAGATGCTCCGCACCGCCACGCAAGGGGAGGGCGCTGCACACGTCGTGGTCGGTGGCGTCTCCAACCTCACGAGCGAGGCGCAGGTCTGGCGCCGTCAAACGCTCCGTCGTCTCTTCGAGACCCTCGAACGCGAACAGGAGATGCTTCAGGTGCTCCAGGACGTGACCGCGGACCGCGAGGACGTCTGGGTCACGATCGGTGCCGAGCATCCGACGACCGGCGACTGGGAGGCCTCCATCGTCACGGCGCCGTTCAAGGCCGGTGACGCCACCGTCGGCACCATCGGCGTGGTCGGTCCCACCAGGATGGACTACCTCTCGGCGATGGCGTCCGTCCGTGCCGTGGCCAAGCGGCTGAGCGAGATCGCCACCGAGCACGAGGCGTAGGCCATGGCAGCCGTCCGCGACCTCTACGAGATCCTCGGCATCCCGCGGGATGCGTCCCCGACCCAGGTCAAGGCCGCCTACCGCCAGCTCGCGCGGACGCTGCACCCCGACGTGAACGGGGACCCGGCGGACCAGGAGCGGTTCAAGGAGATCACTGGCGCCTACGAGATCCTGTCCGATCCTGCGAAGCGGCGCCGCTACGACGAGTTCGGCTCCGCCGGCCCCCAGGGTGCTCCGTTCACCGACATCCAGGACCTGTTCGACATGTTCTTCGGGGGCGGGTTCGGCGTGCGCTCCCGGGGACCACGGACCAGGGCACGGCGCGGAGAAGACCTCCGCACGCACGTTCCTCTCTCCTTCGTGGGGTCGGTGTTCGGCGAGCAGAAAGAGATCGAGGTCGAACGGCTCGCGACATGCGCGCGCTGCGCCGGCGTCGGCGCGGAGCCGGGGACCTCGCCCATCGCCTGCCGGGCGTGCGGTGGAACCGGTGAGGTGCAAAGCGTCCGCCGGAGCATCTTCGGGACCGTGATGACGGCGTCGGCCTGTCCGACGTGCGGCGGATCCGGCGAGGAGATCCCGGATCGATGCCAGGACTGCGCGGGGGAAGGTCGCGTGCGCGCGCCCGGCACCGTCACGTTCGACGTTCCGCCGGGCGTCCTCGACGGGATGGACCTCCGCGTGTCGGGGCAGGGCAACGCGGGCGTGGCGGGTGGTCCGCCCGGCGACCTGATCGTCGGCGTGGACGTCGAGCAGTCGAGTGCGTTCGAACGCCAGGGGCAGGACCTGTTCGGCGTCTTGGACGTCACGGTCATGCAGGCCTCGCTCGGCGGCCAGGTCGAGATCGACACGCTCGACGGGCCGGAGCGACTCCGGATCGAGCCCGGCACCGAGTCGGGCTCGGTCGTCCGCCTCAAGGGCCGAGGGGTGCCGCACCTGCAGCGCCGCGGACGCGGCGACCTCTTCGTGACTCTGCACGTCGTCACGCCACGAGATCTCTCGAAGGAGGAGCGCTCGCTGCTCGAGCGGCTCGCCGAGCTGGGAGGCGAGTCCGCCGGCGGGAACGGCGCTCCGCGAGCGTTGCGACGGCCGCAGTTCCGATCCTGATCGACGCCGAACGGTAGGCTCGGGGACCGTGACGGACAGCAGCTGCCTCTTCTGCAAGATCGCCGCGCGCGAGATCCCTTCGGACATCGTGCGGGAATCCGATCGGTTGGTCGCGTTCCGCGATACCAACCCGCAGGCGCCCACGCACATCCTGATCATCCCCAAGGAGCATGTGCGGTCGATCGCCGAGATGGAGGAAGGCCACGCCGACATGCTCGCGGATGTCGCGCAGGCGGCGGCGCAGCTCGCCCACGCCGAGGGGATCGCGGAGTCCGGTTGGCGGCTGGTCACGAACGTGGGCCCCGACGCGGGGCAGAGCGTCTTCCACCTGCATTTCCACCTGCTCGGGGGCAGGCCGATGGCGTGGCCACCGGGGTAACGCGGCCAAGGAACACGATAGGATGCTGCCACGGGACCCGAGGGGTCCCGTTCTCGACTAGAGGAGGAACGGGGTCACCCCCCGAGAGCGCGACACGTGGCAGCCGCCACCACACAGGTCAAGATCCTCGTCCCCGGTCACCAGTCGATGGTGGCCCTCCTCGGTCAGCAGGACGCGTTCCTGAAGCTGATCGAGGCCGCGTTCTCCTCCGACATCCTGGTCCGCGGCAACGAGATCACGATCAGAGGACCCGATCACGAAGCCGAGCAGCTCGCGCGGTTGTTCGAAGAGCTGCTGGCGCTCCTCGAGAAGGGGCTCCAACTCTCCGATTCCTCTGTCGGCCAGACGATCGAGCTGATCAAGGGTGGTGCCGACGAGGACGCGGGAGGCGGCGGGACCGCCACGATGAGACCGAGCGAGGTGCTCGGCGATACGCTCCTCACCGCGCGCGGCACGTCGGTCGCACCGAAAACCGTCGGGCAGAAGCGGTTCGTCGACGCGATGCGGAGCTCGACCGTCACGTTCGCGATCGGACCGGCGGGCACCGGCAAGACGTATCTCGCCGTCGCCACCGCGGTGCGAGCCCTCCACGATCGTCAGGTGTCGAGGTTGATCCTCACGCGCCCGGCGGTCGAGGCGGGGGAGCGGCTCGGATTCCTGCCGGGGACCCTCTACGAGAAGATCGATCCGTACATGCGTCCGCTCTACGACGCCCTGTTCGAGATGACCGGCGGCGAGAGCCTCTCGCGGTTGATGGAGAGAGGCACGGTGGAGGTGGCGCCCCTCGCGTTCATGCGAGGACGAACGCTGAACGACGCGTTCATCATCCTCGACGAGGCGCAGAACACGACCCCCGAGCAGATGAAGATGTTCCTCACGAGGATCGGATTCGGGTCGAAGGCCGTCGTGAACGGGGATGACACTCAGGTGGACCTCGCCAACGGGCAGCGATCGGGGCTCCTGGTGATCGAGGAGATCCTGTCGGGGATCTCGGGCATCACGTTCTGTCGGTTGGGAGGGCGCGACGTCGTTCGGCACAAGATCGTCCAGCAGATCGTCGAGGCGTACGACCGCTACGGTCAGCAGCGCCTCGGGATGGCCGACGGCTGATGGATGACGGCGAGCAACCCAGGGTCCTGATCTCCAACCGACAGGACGAAGCCGTCGACGAAGGAGCGCTCCGCGCGCTCGCCCGTGACACGTTGCGGGGCGAGGGCATCGAGCGCGCGGAGCTGTCCGTGTCCTTCGTCGACCAGGACGAGATCGCCGGCCTCCACGAACGATTCATGGACGAGCCCGGCCCCACCGACGTGCTTTCGTTCCCGTTGGACGACGTGGATGAGAACGGCGTTCGCCTCCTCGGCGACGTCGTCGTGGCGCCCACCGAGGCGGCGCGGAACAACCCGAGCGATCCTGCGGCGGAGCTGCGGCTCCTTCTGGTCCATGGGATCTTGCACCTGCTCGGCTACGACCACGAGGACGCCGACGAGCGCACCCGGATGTGGGAGCGCCAGGAGCGGTACAGCGGGGTGCGCGCGCCGTGATGTGGTGGTGGTTGCTCGCAGCCGCACTCGTGCTCTTCGGATCCGTGCTCGCCGCGGCCGAGGCATCGCTCACGAGGACGTCCCGTGTGCGCGCGCTGGCGCTCGAAGAGGAGGGCCGCAGGAACGCGGAGACCCTGGTCAAGATCGAGTCCGATCCGCCGCGCTATCTGAACGCCGTCTATCTCACCGTGATGTTCGTGCAGAACGGCTCGGCGATCCTCGTCGCATTCCTCGCGGAGCAGCAGTTCGGCGACACGTGGGTCACGCTCGGATCGTTCCTGTTCACGATCCTGTACTTCGTGTTCGTCGAGGCGATGGCGAAGACGTTCGCAGTCTTGCACGCGGACCGCGTGGCGCTCGCGCTCTCTCCGATCGTCTGGTTCCTCGGACGCCTCCTCGCCGCGCCGACCCGCGTGCTGATCGGTCTCGCCAACGTGCTCCTTCCCGGCAAGGGGCTGAAGCAAGGTCCGTTCGTCTCCGAGGAGGAGATCCGCTCGATGGCGGAGGTCGGCTCCGAGGAGGGTTCCATCGACGAGGGCGAGAAGGAGCTGATCCACTCGATCTTCGAGTTCGGCGACACGATCGTGCGCGAGGTCATGGTGCCTCGTCCGGATATCGTCGCCATCGAGGACGACGAGACCCTCCGCGACGTCCAGGCCCTGGTGCTCACGCACGGGTACTCCCGCATCCCCGTCTTCCACGAGTCGCTGGACGACGTCAAGGGAGTCGTGTTCGCGAAGGACGTCCTGAAGGCCGTCCATCAGGGCAAGCAGGACATGCCGCTGTCGGAGATCGTGCGGCCGGCGCACTTCGTACCGGAGACCAAGCGGGTGGCGGAGCTCCTGAAGGAGATGCAACGCGAGAAGTTCCACCAGGCCCTCGTCTACGACGAGCACGGCTCGGTGACCGGCATCGTCTCGCTCGAGGACCTGCTCGAGGAGCTGGTCGGGGAGATCGCCGATGAGTACGACCTCGAGGAACCCGAGGTGCTGGAGCTCGGCGACGGCCTCTACCGCGTGTCCGGCAAGGCGTCGATCGACGACGTCAACGAGCTGCTCCGGACCGAGTTGCCGGACGGGGAGTGGGACACGGTCGCCGGCCTGATGCTCGACCTCCTCGGGCGGATGCCAGAGACGGGCGAGGAGGTCTCCTTCCGTGGTCTGAGCCTCAAGGCCGACAAGGTGCAGGGCCGTCGGATCGCGAGCGTGCTGATCACACGAGCCGATCAGAACGGCGAAGGGCCGGCGGCCGCCGATGCCTGAGGAAACCGGCCCCAGAAATGAAGAGGGCCCCGGAGAGGTCGAGGATTCGACGGTCGACGAGATGCTCGGCGCCGCTCGCGCGATCATGCCGAGCGCCTATGTCCCCTACAGCGGGTTCCACGTCGGCGCCGCGATCCTGAACGAGGACGGCACGATCCGGACCGCCGTGAACGTCGAGAACGCCAGCTACCCGCTGTCCGTCTGCGCCGAAAGGAACGCGGCCGCCGCGATGGTCGCGTCCGGGCACGGGAAGATCCTCGCGGTCACCGTGGCCACGGACGCGCCGTCACCCACGCCGCCCTGTGGCGGCTGTCGCCAGGTGCTGTGGGAGTTCGGCGACGCCGACACGCCGGTGGTGGCGGAGGGAGCGAACGGCGTCCGCGCGCGATGGCGTCTCGGGGAGCTGCTGCCCCACGCCTTCGGGCCGGACGACCTCCGGTGATCTCGCGATCCGGGATCGTCGCCGTGGTGGGTCGTCCCAACGTCGGGAAGTCGACCCTCGTGAACGCGCTCGTCGGCCGGAAGGTGTCCATCGTCTCCGACAAGCCGCAGACCACCCGTCGAGGCCTGCACGCGATCCTCACGACGGAGGAGGCGCAGGTCGTCTTCACCGACACGCCCGGCTTCCACAAGCCTCGGACGGAGCTCGGGGTGCGGCTGAACGACGTGGTCGGTGATGCCGTCGAGGGCGTGGACGCGATCCTGCACGTGCTGGACGCCGCGTCCGGTATCGGACGGGGAGATGCGTTCGTCTTCGAACGCCAGGTCCGGCCGCACCGTTCTCCGAAGATCGCGGTGGTGAACAAGGTCGACCTCACCGGCCAGCGCGACGTGGTGCCCCAACTCGTCGCGGCCGCCGGGATCGGCGAGTACGACGAGATCGTGCCGGTGTCGGCCAAGGCCGGCGAGGGTGTCGAGATGCTCCGGGAGATGGTGCTCGCGCTGCTCCCCGAGGGACCGGCGCTCTACCCGGAGGAGACGATCACCGACCAGCCGTTCGAGGTCGGGCTCGCAGAGATGATCCGGGAGAAGGCGCTCCACGTGACGCGGCAGGAGCTGCCGCACTCCATCACCGTGACCCTCGACGAGATCGACCGGGGCGAGGGCCTCACGAAGATCTACGCGTCGTTGATCGTCGAGCGCGATTCGCAGAAGGGGATCGTGATCGGCAAGGGCGGGCAGACGCTCCGCACGATCGGCTCGCGCGCCCGCGAAGAGATGGAGCTGGTGCTCGGCACCAAGGTGTTCCTGGATCTTCGGGTGAAGGTCGTCAAGGAGTGGCAGAAGGATCCGAAGGCGCTGGAGAAGCTCGGGTTCTGAGCCTCATCCGACCGTGAGGGTCGCCTCCATCTGCGGATGGAACGTGCACGTGACCGTGTAGCGGCCCGGCTCGACGCCAGACAGGCTCGCGGCGGTGGAGGTCCCCGCCGGCAGGTTGAAGTCAACCATCGTCCCCTCGATCGTGAACGTGTGCGGGGCGTCCCCGGTGTTCCGGAGCGCGAGCTGCGCTCCCTCCGCTGCCCGCAGGCAGTCAGGACGGAACGCGAAGTCCGCGAGCACCACCGTCTCGGTCTCGACCGGTTTCGCGCACACGGCTGGCGAGCCGCCGCCTTCCCCTTCGCACGCGGGCAGCAGGGCGAGGACGGCGCAAATGAACGGAGCGACGACCTTCATGGCGCGGGAGCCTATCGGCCGGGTTCCGGAACGACCGGCTGGGCTACCATCGAGGCGTGGCGCACGCAGCGCAGATCGAGCCGAGCGGCCCCCTGGCGCCCCTGCCCGTCGCGGCCGGGGAGGCGGTCCGGATGGCCGTCCGTACCACCGCCGTCGACGCCGTCGGTCTTGAGGAGCGCGCGGCGTCGCTCGCGAAGCGTTCGATCAAGAAGGACGCGAAGCTCTGGGCGCTCGATCTCGCGATTCGCTCGATGGACCTGACCACCCTGGAGGGGAGCGACACGGTCGGCAAGATCGTGGCGATCTGCGCGAAGGCGGTGCGTCCAGATCCGCTCAACGCCTCGATCCCGTCCGTGGCGGCCGTCTGTCTGTATCCGCAGCTCGTGCCGGTCGCTCTCGAGCAGCTCGAAGGGACCGGCGTGCACGTCGCGAGCGTCGCGGGGGGGTTCCCGAGCGGGCTCGGACCGCTCGACGCCCGACTGCAGGAGATCCGCAACGTGGCCGAAGCCGGTGCCGACGAGATCGACATCGTGCTGAACCGTTCGCTGTTCCTCGGCGGAAGGTACGCCCAGGCGTTCGAGGAGCTCGTCGCGGCGCGCGAGGCCGCCGGGTCCTCGCATCTGAAGGTGATCCTGGAGACCGGGGAGCTGGGGTCCTACGACCGGGTCCGGCAGGCGAGCATGCTCGCGATGGCGGCGGGCGCGGACTTCATCAAGACCTCGACGGGGAAGATCGCCGTCAACGCCACGCTTCCCGTGGCGCTCTGCATGATGGAGGCGGCACGGGACTTCCACCGTGACACCGGACGCACCGTCGGCATCAAGGTGGCGGGCGGGGTGCGCACCGCGAAGCAGGCGATCCAGAACCTCGTCCTGCTGCACGAGACGCTGGGATCGGTGTGGATGACGCCCGACCTGTTCCGGATCGGGGCGTCGTCGTTGCTGAACGACGTGCTGATGCAGATCGAGAAGGAGCGGACCGGGCGTTACGCGGGCCCGGACTATTTCACGATCGACTGACGTTGATCGTTGTTCAGACGATGGGTGCCCGAGCGCTTTCCACCAACGAAGGGACGCACCGTGGCGCGTTCGCGGGCGTGGACTGGCTGTTGTTCCTCGTCGTCGGCACCATCTGGGGCTCGTCGTTCCTCTTCATGGCGATCGGCCTTGAGTCGTTCCGCCCGGGTCTCGTCACCTGGCTCCGGATACTGTTCGGCGCGTCGGCGCTCTGGCTCGTCCCGGGCTCGAGAGCGCCGATCCACCGAGCCGACCGAGGTCGCCTGCTGCTCCTCTCCGTCACGTGGGTGATCATCCCGTTCACGCTCTTCCCATTGGCGCAGGGCTCGGTGAACTCGGCGATCGCCGGCATGCTCAACGGCGCGGCGCCGATCTTCACCGCCGTGGTCGCGACGATCCTGCTCCGCCGGCCTCCCGGGCCACGCCAGCTCGTGGGGATCCCGCTCGGCTTCCTCGGGGTCGCGGCGATCGCCCTCGCCGCCGCGGGGGAGGGTTCCAGCCAGGTCGTCGGCGTGGTGCTGATCATCGTGGCCACGATCTGCTACGGGATCGCGTTCAACGTCGCGACGCCGCTCCAGCAGCGATACGGGTCGCTGCCGGTGATGGCCCGCATCCTGACGATCGGCGCGGTCGTCACGGCCCCGCTCGGGATCGCCTCGGTCCCGGGATCGAGCTTCACCTGGCCGGCGGTACTCGCGATGGCCGCGGTGGGCGTGCTCGGCACGGGCGTGGCCTTCGTGCTGATGGGGAGGCTTGTCGGCCGGGTGGGAGCGACCCGGGCCTCGATCGTGGGGTACCTGATCCCGGTCGTGGCGCTGCTGCTGGGGGTGCTCCTCCGGAACGACGAGGTCGGTCCGACCGCGATCGGGGGTGTGGCGCTGGTCATCGTGGGCGCCTACCTGACGTCCCGGCGGGAGACGGCCCCGGCCTAGATACGGAAGGGGCGCGGGGATCGCTCCCCGCGCCCGTTGGACTCGCGTGGGCTCAGCCCTCGCGGATCTCCGTCAGGGTGCCGTCCGCGTAGCTCGTCGAGCCGAGAGACACCCTCGGCCCGATCCGGACCGGCTCGTAACCCGAACCCTCCCGGTTCCCGGTGAGAGCACCCCGTGGGTAGGTGACCGACAACGGTCCGGCCACGGGCGCGTAACCGGAGCCTTCCCGAACGTCGGTCATCATGCCCTCCACGTTGGTCGCCCACTGGTCCGCTCCGACGACGGGCTGCGAACCTCCCTGGGTGAACACGAGCACCGCGACGGCGGCGAGCACCACCAGGACGATCCCTGCCGCGACGACCGGCCAGCGCGATCCTGGCTCGAGGCGCTCGGGGCGGACGGCCTTCGTCCGGCTGGTGGTTCCCTGCTGCTTCCTGAGATCGGTAGCCATCGATCTCTCCTTCCTGTTCCGCCCTCCCGACGAGGGCTCTCGGGACGAGCCTGGGGGAGCGCCCTCGTAGACCGTCGGTGACCTGCGTGGATCCGGCTGGACCCCGGTTTCCAGCGTTTCTCCAGCGGCCGGGTGGAAGCTCGTCGAGACGGAGGCGGCGCCTCGGTGGCGCCTTCGAATCACAAGCTCGATACTCGGCTCGGGGGTGAGGTGGACAGCTCGCACGCATCAGGTGATCGATCGGACGATGGGATCGGAGGCCGTTCCGTGGCCGAGCGATCCGGGTCCGAGATCCGCACGTTCCTGATCGCCGACGTCCGCGGCTATACCGTGTTCACCCAGGAGCGGGGGGACGAGGCGGCCGCGATGCTCGCCGCCCGGTTCGCCGCCATCGTCCGCGAGCACGTCGAGGCCCGGGACGGGTCGGTGATCGAGCTCCGAGGAGACGAGGCCCTGGCGGTCTTCGGTTCCCCTCGGCAGGCGATCCGGGCGGCCGTCGACCTTCAGGATCGGTTCCTCCAGGAGACCACGAAGACGCCGGCGTTGCCGCTCCCGGTGGGGATCGGGCTGGACGCGGGGGAGGCCGTGCCGGTCGGAAACGGCTTCCGGGGCGGGGCGCTGAACACCGCGGCCCGCCTCTGTGCGATCGCCGCGCCGGGCGAGATCCTCGGGAGCCAGAGCGTTGTGCACCTCGCCCGGACGGTCGACGGGGTCGGCTACGACGACCGGGGTGACGTCCGCCTGAAGGGACTCGCAGATCCCGTGCACGTCTCCGCCATCGCCTCCGCACGCGTCGATGTCCCGGGGCAGATGAGATCTCTGGGGGTCGTGCGGCCGGCGAGGCGCACCCACCGGGGAGCGATGCAGTTCCGCGTCCTGGGTCCGCTGGAGGTGGACGCGGGAACAGGGCCGATCCCGCTCGGTGGTCCGAAGCAGCGCGCCGTCCTCGCTCACCTCCTCCTGCACCCGAACCAGTTGGTGCCGTCGGGGGCCCTCATCGACGAGCTCTGGGGGGACGAGCCGCCCGAGACGGCCCGGAACACGCTCCAGACCTACATGTCCCACCTGCGCAAGGCGCTCGGCGAGGGCCGGCTCGTCTGGCGGTCGCCCGGGTACGTCCTGTCGGTCGACCCCTCGGAGCTGGATTCGTCTCGGTTCGACGATCTCGTGCGAGATGCGAAGAAGGCCCTCGCCGTCGATCCCTCGGTCGGGGTGTCGCTCCTCGACGACGCGCTGGCGCTCTGGCGAGGGCCGGCGTTCGCGGACGTGGCGGAGGAGTCATCGCTGCTCGCCGAGGCGTCGAAGCTCGACGACCTGCGACTCGCCGCACAGGAAGAGCGGCTCGACGGTCTGCTCGGGAGCGGCCAGACCGGGCGAGCGGTGGGAGAGGCGGAGGCGCTCCTCGCGCGTCATCCACTCCGGGAACGACCCTGGGGACAGCTGATGCTGGCGCTGTACCGCGAGGGACGGCAGGCCGACGCGTTAGCCGCGTTCCAGCGGGCGCGGGCGATCCTCGCCGACGAGCTCGGCATCGATCCGTCACCGGAGCTCGTACGGCTGCACGAGCGGATCCTCGGCCAGGATCCCGCGCTCGACCTCCGAGGCGAGCCGCTCCGCGGCTATCGGCTGATGGAGCGGATCGGAGACGGGCCGATGGGCGTGGTCTTCCGAGGGCTCCAGCCCCGGGTGGAACGGGACGTGGCCGTGAAGGTCCTGCATCAGCGCCTCGTGGGCGACGGTGCCTTCATCCGTCGATTCGAGCCGGAGGCCCAGGCCGTGGCGGCCCTCGAGCACCCGCACATCGTCCCGCTCTTCGACTACTGGCGTGAGCCGGAGGGAGCGTACGTCGTCACCCGATACATGCGAGGCGGCAGCCTCCGCGCGCTCGAGGAACGGGGCGAACCGCTCGCTCCGGAGCGACGAGCAACCATCGTCAAGCAGGTCGCCTCGGCGCTCGCGTTCGCACACCGGCAGGGAGTCGCCCACGGGAACGTCCGGACGTCGAACGTCCTGTTCGATGCCGAGGCCAACGCCTATCTCGGTGACTTCCGTATCGGCGTCGGGGCGCCCGCCACGATCGAGGACGACCTCGAGCAGCTGGATGCGATCGCCCGACGGCTCGTCGGGGATGTTCCAGGCATCCTGGGGTGGCTCGAGGCCGCTGACGGCGCGTCCGGGGCGGCAGCGCTCGTCGAGGCGCTGCAGCCGGGGCCGCCGTCGCCCGGTGAGGGCCTCGCCAGCGGAACGGATGCGCGGAACCCCTATAAGGGACTGCGGCCCTTCGGGGAAGCCGATGCCGGCGACTTCTTCGGTCGAACGGAGCTTGTCGCCCGACTGACCGCCCGGTTGAACGAACCAGGCCCGGAATCCCGTTTCCTTTCCGTCGTCGGTCCCAGCGGGAGCGGGAAATCGTCCGTGGTCCGGGCGGGACTCGTTCCGGCGATCCGCGCCGGCGCGCTCGCCGACGACGGCTCCGTGTTGGTGGCCGAGCTCTTCCCGGGAGCGCACCCCTTCGACGAGTTGGAGGCGGCGCTCCTGCGTCTCTCGGCTCGTCCGATCCCGCGGCTCCGCGACCGCTTGGAGGAGGGTTCCCGGGGACTGCTCGAGGTGGTCGGGGACGCGTTCCCCGAGGAGAGCGAGATCGTCGTCGTCGTCGATCAGTTCGAGGAGGTGTTCACGCTCACGCGCGACATCCCCGAGCGAGAGGCCTTCCTCGAGTCCCTGCGGGTGGCAAGCGTCGACCCGGCCAGCCGGGTCCGCGTGATCGTGACGCTCCGGGCGGACTTCTTCGACCGGCCGCTCGCGACCCCGCGCTTCGGTGAGCTGCTCGGTCGTCGCACCGAGACGGTGACGCCGCTCACGCCGGACGAGCTCGAGCAAGCGATCCGCGGTCCGGCCGAGCGGGTCGGCGTCCCGCCCGAGCCCGGGCTCGTCGCGGAGATCGTCGCCGACGTCGTCCACCAGCCGGGAGCGCTCCCGCTGCTGCAGTACGCGCTCACGGAGCTGTTCGAGCGCCGCGAGGACGAACGTTTGCGCGTGGAGCCCTACCTCGCGATGGGCGGGGTCGCCGGGGCCGTGTCCGCGCGCGCCGACCGGCTCTACGAGGCGAGCGGCCCGGAGGGACGGCGGGCGATCCGGCAAGTGCTCCTGCGCCTCGTGACCCTCGGGGAGGGACGGCAGGACACCCGGCGCCGGGTCGCCCGGTCGGAGCTCGACGTGCTCGACGTCGACCCCGAGGCCGTGGACGGCGTACTCGAGGCGTACGGGCGCCACCGCCTCCTGACCTTCGATCGCGAGCCGACGACGCGAGAGCCGACGGTCGAGATCGCTCACGAGGCCTTGCTGACGTCGTGGAACCGGCTTCGGGCCTGGATCGACGAAGGGCGTGAGGGCTTGCGCTTGGAGCGACAGGTGGCCCAGGCCGGCGCCGAATGGCGTGGTGCCGAGCGCGATCGGAGCTTCCTCCTCCGCGGGGCTCGACTCGATCAGGCGTCGACCTGGGCCGAGAGCACCGACCTCGCGGTCGGCTCCCACGAGCGGGAGTTCCTGAAGGCGAGCGTCGAGCATCGCGATGAGGAACGTGCCGAGGAGGAGGAGCGCCGGGCCCGCGAAGACCAGATCGAGCGGCGCTCGCGGTCGAGGCTCCGCGCGCTCGTGGGAGCGCTGACGGCGGCCGCCCTCGTCGCGAGTGGACTCACCCTGATCGCGGTGGACCAGTCACGCAACGCACAGCGGACCGCACGGATCGCGACGGCGCGGCAGTTCGCGTCGGCGGCGAACGCTGGCATCGACGAGGATCCCGAGCGCAGCATCTCGCTGGCGCTCCAGGCCGTGCGGGCGACCCGCGAGGACGATCTGGTCCTCCGCGAGGTCGAGGAGGCGCTGCACCGAGCGATCCAGGCCGACCGGCTGGTGCTCACGATCCGGGACCCGGCGACTGCGAACGTCGCGTGGAGTCCCGACGGGCGGCTGCTCGCAACCGGTGGAACCGCCGGAGGTCTGGACACGAACGACGCGGTGCTCTGGGACGCCCGGACCGGTGAACGCGTCTTCACGTTGTCGGGGCACGAGGAAGACATCTACAGCGTGGGCTTCAGTCTGGACGGGACCCGCGTCGTCACCACCTCCGACGACGACCGAGCGATGGTCTGGGACATCGTGAACGGCGAACGGCTGCAGACGATCGATCTCGGGGAGGGCACAGGTGGTGCATCGTTCAGCCCCGACGGGCGGCTGCTGGCCATCCCCGGACCGACCGGAGCCGTACACGTGGTAGATGCGGTGACAGGCGCCCGGACCGCGACGCTCCGGGCTCCCGGTGGCCCCTACTGCAGCCCCGCCTTCAGTCCGGACGGAGAGCGGATCGCCGCATCCGGTTGTCCGTACTCCGGCTTGGCGAACCGGGGTGTCGTCTGGGATCTGTCATCCGAGAGGCGGTTGCTCGACCTCGAGGGCGACGGTGTGAGCGGGTTGATGTTCAGCCCCGATGGCGAGCGTCTCGCCGGTCGCGCATACCCCAACGCCGCGATCTGGGATTCCTGGACCGGCGATGAGCTTCTCAGCATCTCGGGGCACTCGGGCGACGTGTTCGGTGTCTCGCTCAGCCGCGACGGGACGCGACTCGCGACCGGTTCGGTGGACGGCACGGCGAGGATCTGGGATGCCGAGACCGGGGAAGAGCTCCTGCGCCTCAGCGGCCATGACGGGCTCGTCGCGCTCGTGGACTTCGACCCGAGCGGGACCCGGCTCCTCACGGGCGGCGCCGACGGCACAGCCCGCGTCTGGGACGTGTCCGAGACGGCGGGGGCCGAGGTGTGGTCAGAGGACGTCGCCCTGGGGTGGGGGGTACAGAACCTGGACTTCGACGTGGACGGCGGGCATCTCGTCACGGGCGGTGGGGGCGGAAGCTGGGTGCTCGATGCGTCGACCGGAGAAAGACTGACCCCGATCGGATTTGGGTGGGTAGACGCGTCGTTCAGCTCGGACGGCGATCGCGTCGCAGCGTCCGGTGATGGAGCCATCGTGTACGACATCGCCTCGGGCGAGGTCGTGCATGTCGTCGACGTCGCCAGATGGGTGTCGAGCGTCGAGTTCAGCCCGGATGGCGCGGCGATCGCAGCTGGCCTGGGTGACACGGGCCGCGTGGAGCTTTTGAACGCGGTTTCCGGCGGGCGCATCGGCATGTTCGGTGCGTCGCACCCTGACGAGTACGTTCAGGGTCTCGCGTTCAGCCCCGATGGGGACATGCTCGCCGTCCTCACCGACCGCGCCAGGCTCGACGTGTGGCGGGTGGACACAGGGGAACGGCTGATGGCTGCCCAAGCACACACCGGCAACGGGTCTGACCTCGCGTTCGCGCCCGACGGGAGGACGCTCGTCTCCGTTGGGGGCGACGGGGGGGCGGTGTGGAGCTTGCGATCGGGCGACAAGATCCTCTCGTTCTCGAGCGCCGGCAAGCTCGCCGACGTGTCGTTCAGCGCGGATGGGAACCGCATCGCGACGGCGGGGGAGGATCGGAGGGCGAGGATCTGGGACGCCGGGACCGGTCGGGAACTCCTCAACCTCGAACTGCCCGATGCCGTCACGAGCGTCGCGTTCAGCCCCGATGGCACGGAGCTGGCGACCGGCGACGCGAACGGGATTGTGCGGCTGCATGCCCTTCGCATCGACGACCTCGTCCGCCTCGCTCGCGAGCATCGGAGCGAAGGGCCGACCACCGTCGTTCCGCCGTCTCCAACCTCTGCGGCCTCCGAGCCTCAGGGGGCGTTCCGGGCGTCGATCGGCGCTGCGGATCTCCTGCGACAAGGGGTCGCGCGCTCGAGGGTCGGGGACTGGGTCGGCGACTACACGCTTTCACTCACGGCCGGGACGTTCCGGCTCCATCAACGGTACCCGGACGGCACCACCTGGGAGACGTGGGGGGCCTACGTGGTTTCCGGCGGCCAGATCAGCTTCACGGAACTCGGCGAGGAGGCGTCGTGCGGGGGGAACCGAGTCTCCGCGCGGTGGAAGTCGCAGGGCGCGGTGGTGCGGCTCTCGGGCGTGCGAACCGAGATCGTGTCGACCTGCTATCCGGAGGTCATCAGTACACCGCTCCGAGTCGTCTTCGCGTCGCATCCGTGGACGATCGTCGGTGGCGCGATGGGCGGTTGACGGCGGAACCGAGCTTCCGTTCGGTTCCCCCGAAGTCGGCTACCGTTCCGGGGTGAGGACCGGCAGATGACCGAGCTGGACACCACCCAGGAGCGCACGCCCGCCACTCCGGCCTGGGAGTACGCGGACGCCCCGGAGTCCAAGGACGTCGTCCGGCTCCAGGACCGGTACGGGCTGTTCATCGGCGGCGAGTTCGTCGAGCCGAAGAGCGGGAAGTACATGGCGACGATCGATCCGTCGACCGAGGAGGTCCTCGCCGAGGTTCCGGAGGCCGGTCCCGAGGACGTCGACCTCGCGGTCGCGGCGGCGCGCGACGCGTTCGACTCCGGATGGCGCGATCTCTCAGGCAAGGAGCGAGCCAAGTACCTGTACCGGATCGCGCGCGTGCTGCAGGAGCGCGCGCGCGAGTTCGCGGTCCTCGAGTCGATGAACGGCGGCAAGCCGATCAAGGAGTCGCGCGACATCGATCTCCCCCTCGCCGCGGCGCACTTCTTCTACTACGCGGGCTGGGCCGACAAGCTCGAGTACGCGTTCCCCGGCCGTGACGCGAAGCCGATCGGCGTCGCAGGGCAGGTGATCCCGTGGAACTTCCCGATGCTGATGGCGGCGTGGAAGCTCGCGCCGGCGCTCGCCACCGGGAACACGTCGGTGCTGAAGCCCGCCGAGACGACGCCGCTCACCGCCCTGCTCCTCGCCGAGGTGATCCAGCAGGCGGAGCTGCCGCCGGGGGTGGTCAACGTGATCACCGGAGCGGGAGAGACGGGCGCCGCGCTGGTCGCCGCCGACGTCGACAAGGTCGCGTTCACCGGCTCGACCGAGGTCGGCAAGCAGATCCGGCGCACGATCGCCGGTTCGCACAAGCGGCTCACGCTCGAGCTCGGCGGCAAGGCGGCCAACATCGTGTTCGAGGACAGCCCGCTCGATCAGGCCGTCGAGGGCGTCGTGAACGGCATCTTCTTCAACCAGGGGCACGTCTGCTGCGCCGGCTCGCGCCTCCTCGTGCAGGAGCCGATCTTCGAGCCCCTCCTCGAGAAGTTGAAGGCGCGCCTGCAGACCCTCCGCGTCGGCGACCCGCTCGACAAGAACACCGACATCGGCGCGATCAACTCCCGGGCCCAGCTCTCGAAGATCGAGGAGCTGGTGGCCGTGGGGGTCGAGGAGGGCGCGGAGATCTATCAGCCCGTGTGCGACCTGCCGGAGCGCGGCTTCTGGTTCCGCCCGACGCTGTTCACCGGCGTCAGCCAGTCGCACCGGATCGCGCGCGAGGAGATCTTCGGGCCGGTCCTGTCGATCCTGACGTTCCGGACGCCGGAGGAAGCCGTCGAGAAGGCGAACAACACGCCGTACGGCCTGTCCGCGGGCGTGTGGACCGAGAAGGGCTCCCGGATCCTGTGGATGGCCGAACGCTTGAAGGCCGGCGTCGTGTGGGCGAACACGTTCAATCGGTTCGACCCGTCCTCGCCGTTCGGCGGCTACAAGGAGTCGGGCTTCGGGCGTGAGGGTGGCCTGCACGGGCTCGCGCCCTATCTGGAGCTCACAGCTCGGGAACCGGCGCAACGGGACGGCGAGCCATGAGCAAGAAGCGCCTGCCCGTCAAGCGGACGGCGAAGCTCTCCATCGGGGGAGAGTTCCCGCGGAGCGAGTCCGGCCGGTCCTACGAGGTGTTCGGCACCGACGGCGAGCTCCTGGCGTGGGCCGCGCGCGCGTCGCGCAAGGACCTCCGGGACGCGGTGCGAGCGGCGCGCGCCGCCCAGCCCGGGTGGGCCGCGAAGACGGCGTTCAACCGCGCCCAGATCCTCTACCGCGTGGCCGAGCTGATGGAGGGACGGCGGTCCCAGTTCGAGTCGGAGCTGAAGGACGCCGGTGCGAAGGACCCCGTGATGGGCGTGAGCGCCGCGATCGATCGCTGGGTCTGGTACGCGGGGTGGGCCGACAAGATCCATCAGATCCAGGGCGCGACCAACCCGGTCGCCGGGCCGTACTTCAACTTCACCATCCCGGAGCCGACCGGCGTCGTGGGCATCGTCGCTCCCCAGGACCAGTCGCTGCTCGGGCTGGTCTCACGCCTGGCGCCGGCGATCGTCAGCGGGAACACCGCCGTCGTGCTGGCCAGCCAGCAGGCGCCCCTGCCGGCGGTCTCGCTCGGGGAGGTCCTGGCCACCTCCGACGTTCCCGGGGGCGTCGTCAACGTGCTCACCGGCTTCACCGAGGAGCTCGTGCCGTGGCTCGCCGGGCACATGGACGTGAACGCGATCGACGCCACCGGTGTACCGGCGGAGCTTCGCACGCAGGTCGAGGAGCTCTCTGCCGAGAACGTGAAGCGCGTCCACTACGCACCCGAGGCAGACCCGTTCGACGACGAGGCCCAGAGCCCGTACGAGGTCACGGCCTTCGTCGAGTTCAAGACGGTGTGGCACCCGATGGGCGCTTGAGCGCCCATCGACCGGACCTTCTTTCCAGCGAGATGAGCGCGGTGCGATGATGCGCTGCATGTCGACCGAGCCGACGGCCGCCCTCCACGACGCTGTGGAGGCGCTCGCCACGGGCGAGTGGGAGCGAGCACGGCTCGCGTTCGAGGCGGCGATCCGCGAGGATCCGTCGCCCGAGGCCGAGGAGGGGCTCGCGCGCGCGCTCTGGTGGTCGCACGATCCCGACGCCGCGATCGTAC
Organism: uncultured Actinomycetota bacterium; assembly: GCA_963750945.1. Classification (GTDB taxonomy): domain Bacteria; phylum Actinomycetota; class UBA4738; order UBA4738; family HRBIN12; genus JAJNBA01. The sequence continues at coordinate 467,031 of CAVVSH010000004.1, forward strand.
ACATGGAGCGCGCGTACGCCGGGTTCCGGGACCGGGGCGGTGCGGCGCAGGCGGCTCGTTCAGCCTTGTGGTTGTCGCGCGAGTACCAGGCTGTTCACGGCAACACCGCGGCGAGCAATGGCTGGTACGCGCGAGCACAGGGCCTGCTCCGGGACGCAGCGACCTCGGCCGAGCACGGCTGGCTGGCGCTCACGCGTGCCGAGCGCGCCGCCGACCCCGCCGAGATGCGGCGATCGGCGGAGGAAGCCCACGCGATCGCCCTGACCACAGGCGATCGGGACCTCGAAGCGGCCGCGCTCGCTCGGGTCGGGTACGCGGAGCTCGCCGGCGGCGAGGTGCCCGCGGGGACGGACCGCCTCGACGAGGCGATGGCCGCGGCGACCGGGGGCGACGTCGGGAGCCTCGACGTGATCGGCGACATCACGTGCGTCGCGATCGGGGCGTTCGAGCTCTCGGCGGATTGGCAGCGGATCGAGCAGTGGGGCCAGGTGATGGATGCCTGGATCCGGAACCATGACGATGTCCCCGTCCTCGCGTTCTGTTACGCGTGCTGCTCCGAGATGTTCCTCGCGTCGGGGGAGTGGGATCAGGCCGAGGGCATGTTGAACGAGGGGTTGGCGTCGCTCGAAGCCGCCGGCCACCGGTCGCGATGCGTCCATCCCGCCGCCAAGCTCGCCGAGCTCCGGCTCACCCAGGGCCGGCTCGAGGAGGCCGAGCAGCTCCTGTCGGGGTTCGAGGACCTCCCGGAGGCCGCGCACGGCATCGCCCGCCTGCAACTCCTCCGCGGCGAGTCGGCCCTCGCCGCGGCGACGATCCACCGACGGCTCAATCGGATCGGCGACGACAACGTCCTGTCGGCGCCGTTCCTCGCGATGCTCGTCGACGTCCAGCTGGCGCAGGGAGACAGAGATGGCGCGGCCGCATCGGCCGAACGGCTCGACGCGGTGGCACGCCGCTCCGGCCTCCCTCGGATCGAGGCTTCCGCGACGCATGCCACGGGCAGGGTCGCACTGGCGGGCGGCGGAGCGGACGCCACAGAGCTCCTCGAGGCTGCGATCGCCCGGTACGGCGGCGCCGGGATGACGGTGGAGGTCGCGCGCGCCCGGCTCGACCTGGCGCGAGCGCTCGAGGAGGCGCAGCCCGAGGTTGCGGTGGGCGAGGCGCGGACGGCGCTCGCCGAGTTCGAGCGGCTGGGCGCGCCTCGCGACGCGGACGCCGCAGCCGAGCTCCTCCGCCGCCACGGCGTCCGTGGGCGGACGGGACCGAAGGAGGCCGGTCTCCTGACGCGCCGCGAGCAGGAAGTGCTCCAGCTGGTCGCGGAGGGGCTCACGAACGCGGACATCGCCGCGCGGCTGCACCTGAGCACGAAGACGGTCGGGACACCACGTGAGCAGCGTGCTCGCCAAGCTCGGCGTCAAGAGCCGTGGCGAGGCGGCGGCCTGGGCCACCCGACACCTCCGCGCCTCGACACCCGACTGACCCGCGAGATCGCGCCGGGAGATAGGGAATATTCCCGTTCCTCCGTCGGTCTTCGGAGCGCACGCTGCCGGGCGGAGGTGGTGCAGATGCAGAAGGCAGAGAACAGGGCGGGGAACGCTTTGAAGCAGGAGCTGGTCGTGCGGGTCGAGGAAGCCTCGTCGGCGTCGCCCGCATCCGTGTATCAGGTCCTCGCGGATCTCCGGAGCCACGCGATCTGGGCGGGGCAGCGGCAGAAGAGCCACCACGCGGCTGCTGTCCGTCGAGTCCCCAGCCGGCCCCGCGATGGTCGGTACGGAGTTCCAGACGACGGGCGTGGATCCGATGGGGGACCTTCGCGGACCGCTCGGTCGTCACCGAGGCGGTACCGGGGAAGGCCTTCGAGTTCGTCACGGAGGCGCACCTCACGACGAAGAAGGGCGACGCCGTGGATTGGACCAACGTCCATCGGTTCGAGCTCTCGTCGGACGGAGCCGGGACTCGGATCAGCTACACGATCCGCATCGTCCGGATCAGTCGGTTCGTGGGGATGCTCGGCCTGTTCAAGGTCCCGGGTCTGCGCGGACTCGCGCTCAAGGCCTCGGGCGGCGTCGCGAAACGGGGTGTCCGGAACCTCGCGCGATTCGCCGAGGAGCGAGAGGGCGGAAGCGCGTAGCACGGACCTGTCAAGATGACCGCGGCATACGGCAGAAGGAGGAATGTCATGGGCAAAGTGTCGAAGCAGACGGCCGGTGAGCCGGTCGAGGGCCCCGGCTTCGAGGGCCACTACGGCGAGACCGAGGGCTACACGATCGGGTTCGAGCGCTACACCGAGCACGCGGACATGACGCCGCTGTTCGTCGGGCTTCCGGACGACAAGTGTCAGAGCCCGCACTGGGGCGTCGTCCTGAAGGGCAAGCTCGTGTACCACACGGCCGACGGGGACATCGAGATCACCGACGGCGAGGCCTACTACGTCGGGCCCGGGCACACGCCCGAGATCTTCCCCGACACCGAGATCGTCGAGTTCAGCCCGACGGCGGAGCTCAACGAGACGATGGAGGTCGTCACCAAGAACATGGAGGCCTGAGGGGAGGCGCCGGCCCCTCAGGGGGCCGGCGCCGGCACGTCCGCAACGGAAACGTCACACCCGTTCTCAGGTGGGGGGACCGACCCTCGGGCTACGATTCGGAGATGCCCCCCTACAAGGAACAGGGCGTCGTGCTTCGATCCATGAAGCTCGGCGAGGCCGACAAGATCGTCACCATCATGACCCAGGGTGCGGGCAAGGTCCGAGGCGTGGCCAAGGGCATCCGCAAGACGACCAGCCGCTTCGGTGCTCGGCTGGAGCCGTTCACGCACGTGAACCTGATGCTCTACCGGGGCCGCGGCTCGCTCGACACGATCACGCAGGCCGAGATCATCGCCCCGCACCGCGCGATCCGCGACGATCTCGCCCTCTTCGCGGCGGGCGAGACGATGCTCGAGGCCGTCGACCGCGTCGCGGAGGAGCACGAACGCAACGTCCGCCTCGTCCTGCTCCTGCTCTCCGGCCTCCGGTCGCTGGAGACGCGACCCGCCGATCCCGCCGCGGTCGCCGAGTCCTTCCTGCTGAAGCTCCTGTCCGTCTCCGGCTTCCATCCGAGCCTCACGGCGTGCGCCGTCTGCGGCAGCACCGACGTCCAGCTGTTCTCCGCCGGGCTCGGCGGCGCCGTCTGCGCCGGCGACGCCGAGCCCGGCGCCGGCCACGTCTCCGCCGCGGCGCTCGCATACATGGGCACGCTCGCCCTCGCGGACCTCGCCGACGCGGGTGCCACGCCCGCTCCCGAGGGCCGCACCCGGAAGGAAGCACGCGGACTCCTGTTCGGCTTCGCCGAGTACCACCTGGAACGCCGTATGAAGTCGGTCCCGATGCTCGTTCGGACGGCGACGTGAGCAGCTATCTCCAGGACCTCGACCTCGAGCGGATCCCCGCTCACATCGGGATCGTGATGGACGGCAACGGGCGCTGGGCGCGGCAGCGCGGCCTGGACCGGACCGAGGGCCACGCCGCGGGGGAGGAAGCACTCTGGGACACGGTCAAGGGTGCGGTGCAGGTCGGCCTCCCCTGGCTGACCGTGTTCGCGTTCTCGACCGAGAACTGGCGCCGCCCGCCCAGCGAAGTGCGGTACCTGATGAACTTCAACCGGACCCTGCTCCGGCGCCGCCGGAACGAGCTGCACCGGATGAACGTCCGGATCCGTTTCATCGGGCGCCGCAACTGGCGCGTCCCGCGCTCGGTCCTGAAGGAGATCGTCGAGGCCGAGAACCTCACGGCCGCGAACACGGGGACCACACTGTCGATCGCGTTCAACTACGGAGGCCGCGCGGAGATCGTGGACGCCGTGAAGGAGCTCGCACGCGAGGTCCGCGACGGGACGATCCGCCTCGAGAGCATCGATGAGAAGAAGATCGCGGAGCGCCTCTACGCCCCCGACATGCCGCCGCCGGACCTGCTGATCCGTACGAGCGGCGAGCAACGGATCTCGAACTTCCTCCTGTGGGAGGTCGCCTACTCGGAGCTCTGGTTCACGCCGGTCTTCTGGCCGGACTTCGACCGCGAGCACCTCTTCGAAGCGATCCGTGACTTCCAGAAGCGCTCGAGGCGATACGGGGGCCTCGGCGACGGGATCTGAGCGTGATCCGAGGCATCTCGGCTAAGCCTTCCGGTCCGGGCATCCGCCGGAGGGCCTAGCCCGTCCCGGTCGTTCGGCTGTTTCACCCCGGCGGTTCACGGGGTAACCTGCCTCGGAGCGCGTGACCAGCGCTTCTGCTCACCATTGCACCACCGGCGAGGGGGCCGGATGAGCTTGATCGAGCGGTTCACCAGGGACGCAGCGAGCAAATACGTCTGGGCAGGCCTGGCGCTGGCCGTGGCGATCGGACTGGCCTACAGCGCCTCCAACGGAAGCCGAGCCGTCGACGAGGAGCGCGCGATCGCGGAGGGTCGGGCGGTCGGATACGTCGAAGGGGTGCTTGCTCCCCGGCTCGACAGTCGTGAGCTGGCCGCCCCGATCTCGAGCCGGCCGGCAGGATCCCTGGAGGCCGAGGTGCGCCGATCGATCCTCTCCGACGAGCGAGTGTCTCGCGTGCGGATCTGGTCGACCGAAGGGATGCTCCTGTTCTCGACGGACCGGTCCGACCGCCCCGGGTCCAATGAAGGGCTGAACGACCCGTTGCTCCTCCAAGCCTCTCGCGACGGTGCCTTCTCGCGCTCGGACTTCTCGGACGGTGGCGGGCCGGATGATCCTGAGCGGAGCCTCCTCCGAACCTACGTGCCGCTCACCGACTCGGCCGTGGTCGAGATCGACCAGACCGACGAGGGGACGGTCGGGGCCGTGCGGACCGCATGGTCCTCCTACCGGTTCCTGGCGGGCGGGGTGCTGCTCTTGTTGCTCGTCATGATCGCCCTTTCCCTTCGTGATCCGATCGAACGCATGAACGTGGGGGTGCCCTTCGCGGCCTCCTCCGTTCCCCGAGGGTTCTCACTGATCGACGACGACCGGCTGGCTGCGGTGCACGAGGTGTACCGGCTGGCATCGGAGCGCGTCGCACGCTTGCAGGAGAAGCTGGACGAGTCCGAGGATGCTCGAAGGCGGCTCGAGGGCTACATCCAGCAGAAGCTCTCGAAGATCGAAACCAGCGCGCCCAGCCCCGCCGCCCCGGCCGCGACCGGATCTCACACTCCTGAAGGTCCCACCCCCGAGCCTGCGGTCGTTCAGGTCCCCGAGTCGGAAGTGCTGCCCACGGCGGCGCTCGATGATGCCTTGGCTTCGGCGCCGGCAGGCCCGCTGGCCCGGGCCTCACGTGCACAGAAGCCCCCTCCCACGACCTCGCTGCAGCAGAAGCCGGTGTCCGAGAAGCCGCAGCGAGTGCCGAAGCGACCCAAGGCGAAGCCCGGGCAGCAGACCTCGGCACCAGCGGAGGTCTCGAAGACGCGCCCGGAGCCGGGGTCGGAGGCGGAAGCGCCGCGTGGTGTGGTGTCCCTGTTCGGAGGTCGCGTAGCGACGAAGAAGAGTGGACATAGTGGCACCCACGAGTGGCAGCCAGTCTGCGATGTACTCGGTTGCGAGCATGCCGAGGGTCCCGAGGTGGGAGCGGAAGTCGCGACGTCACGAGCCGGGTCGAAGAGGCGTCGGCGCCAAGCGGCGACCGCCCCCGCGAAGGCTCCCGCGGCCGCACCGCCCGTCCCGGCGAAGGGCCGGGCGCGCTCGAAGGCTCCCGGGTCTGCACCCAAGGGCGGAGCGACTCCCGCTCCCCAGTCTGCCGCACCATCTCGCTCCGAGAGCGATGACGCGAAGGCGCATGCCGCGGCCCTCGAGACCTTCATCCGGCTCACCGAGAGCGATCGCCAGCACCACGACGCCGAGCCGGCAGACCAGGGCGAGATGCGTGCCGCCTTGGCGCGGACCGCCGCTCGCAAGAAGCCCGGTGGTGACCGCCTCCAGCCGCACGATGTGCCGGAGGAGTCCCTCGGCGGTCCGCCGAACGGCAGGGGATAGCACGTCGAGGTCGTTCTACCTCGCCAGCCCGACCATCTGTCCGACGACGAGCATCGGCGCTGTGAAGCGATAGCGATCTCCGTCGGAAGGAACGGCAGAGGTGACCGATCGGCATGCCCTCCATATCGGAACCGGCCGACCTTCGGTTGACCGGTAGCATGGTGCGCACGCCGGCGGCCGCAGCCAGCGGCCGGGAAAGGAGTCCTCATGGCCGACCTGATGGAGGCCGTCACCTCACTCGCCAAGCGGCGAGGCATCGCGTTCCAGTCCTCGGAGATCTACGGGGGTCTCCGTTCTTCCTGGGATTACGGGCCGCTGGGCACCGAGCTCAAGCGCAACGTTCGCGACCAGTGGTGGCGCTCGACGGTGCAGCTGCGGGATGACGTCGTCGGGCTCGAGGCGGCCGTGATCATGTCGCCGAAGGTATGGGAGGCATCGGGTCACCTCGAGGTCTTCACCGACCCACTGGTCGAGTGCCTGAACTGTCACCAGCGATTCAGGGCCGACCACCTCCCCGAACCGCCAACGTGTCCCAACTGCGGGCAGACCGCGTTCACGCAGCCGCGCAACTTCCACCTGATGTTCAAGACGAACATGGGACCGATCGACGACGCCGAGAACACCGTGTACCTGCGTCCGGAGACCGCCCAGGCGATGTTCGTGGACTTCGCCACGATCCAGCAGGTGAGCCGCAAGAAGATCCCGTTCGGGATCGCCCAGATCGGCCGCTCATTCCGCAACGAGATCACGCCGGGCAACTTCATCTATCGGCTCCGCGAGTTCGAGCAGATGGAGATGGAGTTCTTCGTCGAACCGGGCACCGACGAGGAGTGGCACGAGTTCTGGATCGCGGAACGGATGCGCTGGTGGACGGACCTCGGGCTGCGGGAGGAGAACCTGCGGATCCGTGAGCACGACGCCGACGAGCTGTCCCACTACTCGAAGCGGACCGTCGACGTCGAGTACCGGTTCCCGTTCACGGACTGGGGTGAGCTCGAGGGGATCGCCAACCGGACCGATTTCGACCTCAAGGCGCACCAGGAGGCGTCCGGCGAGGACCTGACCTACTTCGATCAGGAGAAGGACACGCACTATCACCCCTACGTCATCGAGCCCGCGGCGGGCGTCGACCGGGCGGTGCTCGCGTTCCTGTTGGACGCGTATCGCGAGGAGGAGGCGCCGACCGCGAAGGGCGGCACGGAGAAGCGCACCTACCTGGCCCTCGACCGCCGGCTCGCGCCGACGAAGGTCGCGGTGCTCCCGTTGTCGCGGAACGAGAAGCTCACGCCCGAAGCACGGCGCGTCTTCGACGTGGTGAAGGGCGAGTGGATGTGCGACTACGACGACGCGGGGTCGATCGGCCGGCGCTACCGGCGCCAGGACGAAGTCGGGACGCCGTTCTGCGTCACCGTGGACTTCGATTCATTGGACGACGCGCAGGTCACGGTTCGCGACCGGGACACGATGGCTCAGGACCGTCTGCCGATCGACGGTCTCGTGGCGTACCTGTCGGACCGTCTGTGATCGCCTACGCCGTGGCGTTCGTGCTGTGGGTCGGTGCGATCGTCTCACTTGGCGTGTCCGCGGCGGGGTTCCTCGAGTCGACCGGTCTCCTGGTCACGTCCGCGGTCCTGTCGGGGCTCGCGATCGTGTCTTCCGCGAGCGCGCTGTTGATCACGAGGCGCCGGTGAGACGGGCGCCGGTGAGATGGATCGCCGCAGCATTGTTGGCGCTATGCATCGCCGTGGCGTGCACGCCCGGGGAGGAGGAGCCGTCGTCTCCTTCCCCGTCCGCGTCTCCGAGCCCCGCCATCGAGGTGAAGACCGGACCGACCACCGCGCTGCAGGCGATGCGGCGGCTCTGCGTCCCGGCCAACATCGCCGCCGACCCGGTGACCGAGGTCCCGACTCCCCCCGCGATCGCGGAGGTGGCGGACCAGGTGGAGGCCGTACGAGGGCTCGACTTCGAACGACCCGTGAACGTCGAGCCGATCACGCCGGCGGAGATGGATCGCCGGCTCCGCCGGTACTTCGACGCGTACTACCCCGACCGGCTCTACGCCCGGCGGAGCGATGCGTGGCAGACGATCGGGGCCCTCCCACCCGACGTGGGGTACCTGGAGGCCCTCGACGCGTACCAGCAGGGGTCGGTCCTCGGCTTCTACAACTCCCAGAACGAGGAGCTCGTCTACACGGGCGACGCCGAGCTCGACCGGATCGAGCACTTCGTGCTCGCGCACGAGCTCACGCACGCGATCGACGACCAGCACTTCGACCTCGATCGGATCGACGAGCTCGTCGTGCGGTGCGAGGAAGAGCGTTTCCAGGCCTCCCTGGGAGTGGTCGAAGGCAGCGCCAACCATTTCGCGACGCAGGTGCTCTTCCGATTCCCCGTCGCGGAGACGGGCTCGGCGCCGGGCGGCTCGGAGAACCCGGTTCCACCCTTCATCGTGGAGCTCCAGGCGTACCCCTACTCGGATGGGCAACGGTTCGTGGACGCGCTGGCGGACGAGGGCGGGTCGGCGGCGGTCGACCGCGCCTTGCGGCGGTTCCCGACGACCACCGAGCAGATCCTGCACCCCTCGAAGTACCCGGGTGAGCCGGGCGAGCCGGTGGACGTGCCGGACTTCTCGCCGACGTTCGGTCCCGACTGGCGCGACCACGACGTGATGGTCGTGGGCGAGATCTGGTTGAGGGCGCTGCTGAACCTGAGGTTGGAGGAGCCGGCCGCGGCCGACGCCGCAGCCGGCTGGGGCGGCGGGATCTATCGGGCCTGGAGCGACGGTGAGGATGTCGCGGTGATCATGAGCACAGTGTGGGACACGCCGGCGGATGCGACCGAGTTCCGCGATGCGTTGTCGCAGTGGATCGCGCGGGGCTCGAGTCCCGCGCTCGTGCTCGAGGCCGTCGGGACGCACGTGCTCGCGGGCTTCGGGTCCTCGGAAGACGTGATGGACGCCGTGTCGGCCGCCTTGCTTTCGTCGTAGCGGCTACCGCTCGCCGATGGTCTCGACGGCGCCCGTTTGGCGGCGGCCGTCGTGCTTCAGCTTCTTCTCGGCGCGCTTCTCCTTGATGCCCTTCGCGGCCTTCTTCTTAACGTTCTTCGCGCCCTTGTCCTTCGCGTGTGCCATCAGGTCCTCCGTGAGAGCGGTGAGGAGGCGAGCGTACACCGGCGAGGGCCCGTTCCGTAGATGCCATTCCGTAGACTTGGGCCATGACCAAGTTCGTGTACGACTTCTCCGAGGGCAACAAGGACATGAAGGACCTTCTCGGTGGGAAGGGAGCCAACCTCGCCGAGATGACCACCATGGGGCTGCCGGTGCCGCCCGGATTCACGATCACGACCGAGGCGTGCCTGGTCTTCCTGGAACAAGGTGGGGCCCCGCCCGAGATGCTTCAGGAAGCGGGAGAGCACCTGGCCACCCTCCAGGCGGCGATGGGTCGCGAGCTCGGCGATCCCGACGATCCGCTCCTCGTGAGCGTGCGCAGCGGCGCCAAGTTCTCGATGCCCGGGATGATGGATACCGTCCTGAACCTCGGGCTCAACGACCGGTCCGTCGAGGGGCTCGCGAAGCAGTCCGACGGCGACGTCCGCTTCGCTCGGGACGCCTACCGCAGGTTCATCCAGATGTTCGGCAAGATCGTGATGGACGTGCCCGGCGAGGCCTTCGAGGAGGCGCTCGACCGCGCCAAGGAGCGCAAGGGGCCCGGTACCACCGACACCGACCTCGATGCCGACGACCTCACCGCGTTGATCGAGGAGTTCCGCGGCATCTTCCGGACGCACACCGGTGAGGAGTTCCCGCAGGACCCGAAGGAGCAGCTCCGGCTCGCGATCGCGGCGGTGTTCGAGTCGTGGAACGGCAAGCGGGCCATCGACTACCGGCGCCAGAACAAGATCTCCGACGACCTCGGCACGGCGGTCAACGTGCAGGCGATGGTGTTCGGCAACCGCGGCGATGACTCCGGGACGGGCGTCGCGTTCACGCGCGACCCCTCGACGGGGGAGAAGGTGCCCTACGGTGACTACCTCGCCAACGCCCAGGGCGAGGACGTCGTGGCCGGGATACGCAACACGCTGCGGATCGTGGAGCTCGAGAAACTGGACCCCGACGCATACCGCGAGCTGCGTCAGCACATGGACACGCTCGAGCGGCACTACCGCGACATGTGCGACATCGAGTTCACGATCGAGAAGCGGAAGCTCTGGATCCTCCAGGTGCGCGTCGGCAAGCGGACGGCGTTCGCCGAGTGGGTGATGGCGTTCGACATGCTCGCGGAGGAACTGATCGACGCGGACACCGCCCTGCTGCGGGTGGACGCGAACAGGCTCGAGGAGCTGTTCAAGCGTCGGGTCAAGGCCGAGGGCGCCACGCCGATCGCGAAGGGGCTGAACGCCTCACCGGGCGCGGCGATCGGCAAGGTGGTCTTCACGGCCGACGAGGCGGAGCGGCTCGGGAAGCAGGGCGAGCGCGTGATCCTGGTTCGCCGCGAGACGACGCCGGACGACTATCACGGCATGATCGCGGCGCAGGGCATCCTCACGAGTGCCGGTGGGACCAACTCGCACGCGGCGGTTGTCGCAAGGGGCGAGGGCATCCCCGCGGTGTGCGGCGCCGACGCGATCAAGCTCTCGCAGGCGCAAGGGACCTTCACGGCCAACGGCACGGCCGTGAAGGAGGGCGACGTCATCACGATCGACGGCTTCACCGGGAACGTGTACGTCGGGGAGCTGCCGCTCGAGGAGTCGGTGCTGGAGAAGGCGCGCGCCGGGGACGCGAAGGCGCGCGAGCAGAAGATCTGGCAGGCGTTCGAGTCGCTGATGGCGCACGCCGACCGGGTGAGGCGGCTGCGGGTGCGAGCGAACGCCGACACGCCCGAGCAGGCACAGAACGCCCGCGATCGCGGCGCCGAGGGGATCGGCCTGTGCCGGACCGAGCACATGTTCCTGGGCGAGGAGCGAGTGGAGGCGGTGCGGACGATGATCTTCGCGGAGACGCCCGAGGAGGAGGCCAAGGCCTACGACGCGTTGGCGCCGCTGCAGCGCGAGGACTTCGTGGGGATCTTCCGCGCGATGGACGGCCTCCCGGTCACGGTGCGGCTGCTCGACCCGCCGTTGCACGAGTTCCTGCCGAACCAGGTCGACCTCGCGGTGGAGGTGGCGCTGGGAGAGGAGCGCGGCGCGGACGTCGATGAGCAGAAGGCCGTGCTGCAGAAGGTGAACGAGCTGCACGAGACCAACCCCATGCTCGGACTGCGTGGCGTCCGGCTGGGCATCGTGAAGCCGGGTCTGTACGCGATGCAGGTGCGAGCGATCTTCGAAGCTGCCGCGCAGGTCCGTCGCGACGGGGGCGACCCGAAGGTGGAGGTCATGATCCCGCTCGTCGCGACCGCGCCCGAGCTGCGGCAGATGCGTGAAGAGCTCGAACCCGTGGCGGAGGAATCGCTCGGCGACGTCGAGCTCTCCCACCTCGAGTGGGGGACGATGGTCGAGCTGCCGCGCGCGGCCGTCACCGCCGCCGAGATCGCGGAGACGGCTGAGTTCTTCTCCTTCGGGACCAACGACTTGACGCAGACCGCCTTCGGGTTCTCGCGCGACGACATCGGCAAGTTCGTGGGGATGTACGAGGAGCGCAAGCTCGTGCCGGCGAACCCGTTCGTCACGATCGACGTGGACGGCGTGGGTCGGCTGATGCGGATCGCGAGCGACGAGGGCCGTGCGGCGAACGCGTCGCTGCACCTGGGCATCTGCGGCGAGCACGGTGGTGATCCCGCGAGCGTCGTGTTCTGCCACCAGATCGGTCTGGACTACGTGAGCTGCTCCCCGTACCGAGTCGAGACGGCGCGGCTGGCGGCCGGGCAAGCAGTGGTGGGCGCGGCCGAGTCTGATTCGAAGTAGCCGTGCCGATCTTCGACTGGCAGGGCGTCGACCTCCAAACAGTCATGCGGGGTTCGTTGCTCGTCCACGGCGGCGGCGACGTCGCCACGTCGCAGGTCGCCAAGGAGCAGTTCCGCCGGGGGATCCAGCCCGACGAGGAGTACGCCGCGCAGCTCGTGCGCAGTCGGTGGCTGGAGCGGAACGGGGCCGAGTACTCGTTCCCGTGCGGCGTGGTGCCTCGGCCCGAGCCGGGCCCGAACGAACCCGTGCTCAACGTGCTCCCGATGATGCGACGCGCGGTCGCCTCGGTGATCGCGGCCGTCCTTCCGTCGGACGTCGTCTTCCTGCTCGAACAGGAGTCGGAGGACGTCGTCGAGCTCGGCCGCCTGCCGAGGAGCGCGATCCGGGGCGCGGACGTGGTCGACCCCGCCGGCGTCCACATGCCCGAGCCGATCCACGAGACGTTCGAGCTGGATCGGCCGGCCCTCGCCGTCCTCCGCTGGTCGCACGCGGGCGTCGACGACGAGGAGCGTTTCGCGTTCCGGTCGGTCTGGCTCGCGTGGAAGGCGGCGCGGAAGCTCACCGGGGCCCGTCGGGAGGCCTGATGCCGCTCTTCGGGAGGTGGGGGTCGATCGGCTTCGCCCTCTAGGCGATGGACCTGTGGGAGGAATCCCTGGAGTTCGTGGACGAGCAGACGCGCACGGCGCGAGAACGAGTCGACGCGGGAACGATCCAGGGATTCCCGTGCGCGATGGCTCGAAGAGCACCGCGCGGAGCGCTCGTTCCCGTGCGGCGTGGTGCCCGATCCGGAGCCGGAGCAGGGGAAGCCTGCGATGCCGGTGCCGCGCCTGAACGTGCCGAGGCGTGGGATGTCGTATGTGCAGGTGATCGCCGCCGTCCTGCCATCCGATCTCGCGTTCATCCGTGGACAGGAGACCGGAGAGATCGTCGAAGTCGGCCGGATCCCTCGCAGCTCGATCCGGGAAGTGGATGTCGTCGACGCGTCGGGCGTCCACATCCCGGAGCCGATCCGCGAGACGTTCGAGCCTCCCCAACTGGCGCTGCTGGTCCTCACCTGGACGAACGCAGGCGTCGACGACGAGGACGAGTTCGCATTCCGGTCACCGTGGATGGCGTGGCAGGCAGCACGCTGGTTGATGACGGCTCGACAGTAGCTACGGCGGCGCACGGTCCTCCGCGAGCACACTCCCATCGGCTCCGGAGAACACCGGTCCGTGGCCGTTCATCTCCACACGGAACCTTCCGTGCACCGCACGGTGGTGGGGACGGCAGAGCAGCACGAGGTTCTCCAAGGGCGGTGGAACCACCGTCGGCCCAGTGCCTGATGTGGTGGGCATCGCACCAGGACCGGGGTCTGCCACACCCGGGGAACCGACAGCCTCCGTCCCTGAGCACCAGAGCCCTGCGCATCCCTGAGGGAACCACCGGGGTACGTCTGCCCACATCCAGCGGCTCGGAGGCGCCCATGGTGATGATGCGCGAGATACCGGCATCACACGCCAGGCGCCGAGCGGTCTCCGGGGTGATCGGACCCGTGTCCTCGAGCTCCGAACGCCTCCCATACGTGCCCTGGAGGCTCTGCAGGTCCACCGTCACGACCACGTGGGGACGCTCTCCCGCCACCTGGGGCCTGTCGGAGCGATCGAGGCATGCCCTGCAGAGCTCCACCAGGGCATCTGCACGGCGCTGAGGGGCACTCCTGGGGTCTCGGGTCCCATCTTTGGCCCAGGCGTCCTGGATGGCACCGAGGGCCACCAGCACGCTCTGTCCGGACTCGGGGTCCAAAGACCCGTCGATCCGGACCGTGCCCTCGATGGTGGGGGAGACGTGGAGATGGCGGCCTTCCCACTGGCGCCTGGCACGCTCCTCGGCTCCTGCTGCATCCGCCGCCTGGCACCAGTAGGCGATCGCCACCCTGAGCTCCCTCGCACGGCAGGGACACCGCGGCATCCACGAGCATCGGCTCCGCCTCACCGAAGGCCTCAGGAGCAGCCTGGCGGGCCCCCACGAGCAACCCCACGGCCTCGGAGGAGAGCTCAGCCTCTCCCAGGGCTCGTGAGGTCACCGGCATCGCTCGGAGCGCCCGGGAGAGCTTCACCTGCTGGGAAGCACGACCGAACCCCACCCGCACACGGGAAGCCAGCCACGAGACCACCGAGAGGTGGCCATCGACGGCCCAGCTGCCTCGGCGCTCCACCTCCACCAGGCGACGGGAGCGTTCTGCCTCCAGCACACGCGAAGCGCGCTCCAGCTCGACCAGCCCTTCGCCCAGCTCCTCCTCGGAAGCCATCTCAAGGTCCTCGGACCGCAGCTCATCCAGTGCCGATCGCAACGTGCTCACGTGAACGACGCTAGCGACCTCGCATTCCCCGCACCGTGAAACGCGTCACATCAGGGCGGAAAATTTCGAAGAGATTCACGAGCGCGAAGAACGACGGCCGACCGAACACCGGCGAAGATACGCGCCATGAACTCGAGGCCAGAACTCCCACCACCGCCGAGCTCCTCCTCGACGTCCGGACGCCGGCGGAGCTGGCCTTCTCGCCCGACGGCTCAAGGATCGCGTTCGCGCTCCACGCCACCGTTGCCGACGAAGGATCGTTCGTGCCGAGCGACCTCTACGTGGCGAGCACGAACACAGACGAGGGCGGCGAACCCACGCAGCTCACCACTGGCGCATGGAGCGACCGAACGCCGACGTGGTCCTCGGACGGCTCGCGCCTCGCGTTCCTTTCCGACCGGATCGCGCCGGGGCACCTACTCCCGTACACGATGCCCACCCCCACCGACGCCCGCGACCACGAGCCCCGACTCGCCGCCACGCTCACCGGCTCGGCCGAGAGCGTCGCCTGGTCGAGCGACGGCAGCCGGCTGTTGGTGCTCGCCGCCGATCCCGGCTCGTACGGACTGGATTGGACCGCGCGCGCCGTGAACGGAGCCGAGCCGCCGACCGACCCCGCCATCAAGAGACCCGGCCACGCACAGAGACGACTCTTCCTGATCGATCTTGCCTCGGGCGACGTCGAAGAAGTAGGCCCGCGCGACCAGAGTGTGTGGGAGTTCGATTGGGACGGCGATGCCACCGTCGTCGCCATCGTGTCCCGCGACCACTCGGGATCGGGTTGGTACCAGGGTGTGGTCGCCCGGCTCGACCTCACCACTCGGACGGCCACGACGCTGTACGAGCCGACATGGCAGATGGAAGGTCTGGCGCTCTCACCCGACGCCGGCCGTGTCGCGGTCGTCGAGGGCTACGCGAGCGACCACGGCTTGCTCTCCGGCAGCGTCATCGTGATCGACACGCACACCACCGCCAGCGCGATTTATCCTTGGCCGGACCTGCAGACGGTGGGCCTGGCATCGTGGTGCGACGACGATTCCCTCTGGTACTCGAGCACCGAAGGGACCCGGACCGCCTGCGGCCGGATCTGGCTGGACGGTCGGCGGGAGGAGCGGTGGCGCGGCGACGCCTTCATCGGAGACGCCGTGACCACGCCCGCCTGCGTGATCACCGAGGACGCCGCAGACGTATGGACCACTCACCAGGCCCACGCACGCCCGCCGGAGCTCGCCCGATTCGATCAAGCGAACGCCACCTGGAAGCGGCTCACCGGATTCAACGACCACATCGTCGAAGGCCGCGTGTTTCCCGACGTCCGCACGATCCGGTGGGACGGCGAGGACGGCACAGACGATCGAGGGTCTGCTCATGACGCCCCACGGCGCCGAGGGGCCGCTCCCGCTCATCGTCTGCGTCCACGGCGGGCCGACGTGGAACTGGGGCGCCTATTTCTCCGACTCGGAGCCGAACGCGGTGCTCCTCTCGTCGGCCGGCTACGCCTGCCTGCTCCCCAACCCTCGAGGCAGCATCGGACGCGGACACAGGTTCGCCCAAGGGGTGATCGGCGACGGCGGCGGCATCGACTACCGGGACATCATGGCCGGCGTCGACTCCTGCATCGCCGAGGGCATGGCGGACCCCAACCGCCTCGGCATCTCGGGCCTGTCCTACGGCGGCTACATGGCGGGATGGGCCGTGGGCCAGACGGATCGCTTCGGCGCCGCGGTCGCGATGTCCGTCGTCTCGAACTATGTGTCCTTCCACCTGACCTCGGAGGTGTGGTGGTACGACACGGCGATCCTGAAAGGGGAGTGGAACGACCCGACCAGCCAGTACCTGGAGCGCTCGCCGGTCACGCACGCGCACCGATGCACGACGCCCGCGCTCATCATCCAGGGGGAGGAGGATCGCTGCACCCCACTCGGGCAGGCCGAGGAGCTCTTCCACGCGATCGCGGCCTCGGGCTCCGAGGTCGAGCTCGTCACGTACCCGCGGGAAGGACACGTGCCCGTGGAGCGGGCACACGCGCTCGACGCGATCACAAGAACGCAGGCCTGGTTCGACCGACACCTCTAGTCACGCCTGGAGCTGACGCAGGAAGCCCTCCGGGTCCTCGAGCCCGAGGCCGATGCGCTCGATCGTGACGGGGAACGGGCCGGCGCGACCCCTCGCGGGCGGCAGGAGGTCGAGGAAGACGATGCCCTTCGACGACCCGTTCACGAGCCAGCTCTTGAACCGCAGGTCCGAGTGCACGCCGACAGCCCACCACACGTCATGGTGGAGCGCGGCTCTCCGGATCGAGCGACGAGGGATCGTGGCTCGGAATGCCCATCCCATTCGAACGCGAAGGGCGTCGTCCGTGAGCTCGACGTTCGCGTGCCGAGCTCCGAGACGCAGGGGGACGAAGAACAAGCGCGAGACCTTCGAGTACCGGATGGGGAAGCTGCGAGGCGGAGCCATCTCCGCCCGACCGTATCAAGGCCGGTGATAGAAGAGAGGGACGGGCGCCTTCGGCGCCCGTCCCTCTCGGCGTTGCTGTGGGTCTGGCGTCTCCTCGTTACGAGAGGTTCTCGCAGTTCGCGGAGACGTTGTCCAGCGAGTCACGGTTGACACTGTCGGTTCCGTCACCACAGGTGACGGAGTCCGCAGACGAGTCGCTGGTGTCGGAGTCCAGATCGTCGTTGCCGGTCGACCCAGACAGGTTGTCCTTGCCGGCGTGCCCGAAGATGATGTCATCACCGGACTGGCCGCTCAGGACGTCGTTGCCCTGCAAGCCGTTCATGTTGTCGTCTCCGGCTCCTCCGTTCAGCGTGTCGTTGCTCGCGTCACCCAGGAGGATGTCGTCGTTGCTCCCGCCGGTGAGCTTCTCGACGGTCGCCCCGATGTTGTCACCCTCGTCCTGGATCCCGCCCGCCACAAGGTCCTGGTCCTCTCCGTCGTTGGCCGTTGCGTCCAACGTGGCACGGACCCGCTCGTCGGCGGTCGAGTAGCTGACCGAGTCGGCGTTGCCGACATTGCCGTGCATCGTGTCCCCGCCGCTGCCGCCGGTGAGAACGTCGTTGCCGTCGCCGCCGTTCAAGGTGTCGTTGCCACCTTGGCCGTTCAGCCTGTCATTGGCGCCTTCACCATTCAACGTGTCGATACCAGGTCCGCCGTCCAGGCGGTTGATCGACGCGCTTCCGGTGATGGTGTCAAGTCCCGTGCCGCCGGTGACGTTCTCGACGTCGGTCCTGACGTTGTCGCCGTCGGGCGTGTCGTTCGCGATGCTGTCGATCGTGATCGTCATGCCAGCGGCGTCCGACGAGTAGTCCGCCGTGTCCGTTCCGGCGCCGCCGTCCAGGATGTCGACGTCACCGTCGACCTGGCCGACCAGCGTGTCGGTACCGTCCCCGCCGAACACGCCGTCGCCGCCGTCCCCACCGGTCAGGCGGTTAGTGCCGGCGTTGCCCGTGAGGGTGTCGTTGCCGGCGCCGCCCAGGAGGTTCTCGACGCCGCTCTGGATGTTGTCGCCCTCGCCGCCGCCGCCCTCGCCGTCGTTGTTCACGCCGTCGAGCGACGCGGTCACGTTGGCGGAACGCTCGGCGTAGGACGCGGTGTCCGTGCCGGATCCCCCGACGATCGTGTCCGAGATCCCCGCGCCGAGGCCACCGCTCAGGGTGTCGTCGCCGGAGGCGCCGTTCACGGTCTGGCTGGAAGCGGCCGCGCCGCGGATGGTGTCGTCGCCGGATCCACCGACGAGGATCTCGATGTCGGCACCGACGTTGTCGGTCTCGTCACCGGCCACACCGTCATTCGGGAGGGTGTCCTGGGTGATCGTGACGTCTTCGTTCTCCGAGCCGTAGGTGACCTTGTCACCCAGCGTCTCGCCGCCGCTGCCGCCGTTGTAGGTGTCGTTGCCCGACTCACCCTCGAGGAGGTCGTCACCACCTGCACCGTTCATCGTGTCGTTGCCGGGGCCACCGACCAGCGTGTTGGCGCTGGCGTTCCCGGTCAAGGTGTCGTTGTCGTCCCCACCGTCGACGTGCTCGACCGTGGTGACGTTGTCGCCCTCGAGCGGTTCACCGTCGTCGCCGACGCCGGAGTCCAGGGTGACGGTCACGGGGTCGTTCGCGGCGCCGTAGTCAACGAGGTCTCCGAGAACGTGAGGACCGCCGTCGAGGTCGTCGGCGCCTCCGCCACCCAGAAGGGTGTCGTCGCCGTTCCCGCCGTTCAGGTTGTCCTCTCCGCCGCCGCCCCGGAGGTTGTCGTTACCGTCCTGGCCGTTCAGCGTCACCTCGATCGGGGGGTTGATGACGAACACGGTGTCGTTCATGTTGTTCGCGTTCACCGTGATGAAGACGAAGGATCCCGAGCAGTTCGTCTGGTTGGGATTCGACTGCTGCGTGCACCCCGCCGCCTCAGCAGCGGCGTTCGGGTCCACTACGTCGGATCCCGTGTCCTTGATCGTGATGGCTGAGCTGCCACCGAGCGTGATGGTGTTCACCTCACCGACGTCGGCGTTGACGACGATCGTGTCGTTGGGGTCGACCGTCGTTGCAACCGTGACGACCGTGTCACCAGGAGCTGCGAATGCGGCAGTGGGCAGTCCGAACAGCGCTACGAGCGCCAGGACTACCCCTCCGCTAGAGATGCGCTTCAGCGACGTGCGCTTAGCGCGAGATACCTTCCTCATCTACCCATCCCCCTTCCAGGGTCTTTCGGCGATCTATTTCCCTCCGTCGCCGACAGATCCGAACAAGTTCTCAGACGTGCCTTAGTACCATCAAGTCCCCTCTCAGGGGAAGCGTCTTGCGGTCTAGGACCGTTGCCGCACCGCCGGGAGGGGCCTAGATGCACCGAGGCGCATCAGTCGGAGGAGAGTACACCAGGCCGCGACCTCTAGGGAACCCCTCTTTCGCCCAATCTTTCGCCCTAGAGATACCTCCCCTGAGCGCGAGATCCCGAACGGCATTCACTTCGCGAGCCTCGCGTGAGATCCGTCACTGTATTCCTGTGACGAATCGGATACCGTCGCCGGCCCAACCTCCCCCATGAGCACGGAGGAGGTGGCTCATGAGCGCAGGGAACAGCCGACGGCGCCTCGTGGTGGCCGGGCTGGTGGCGGGCCTCGCGATCGGCGCGGCTGTGGGGGCGACGTCTCTCACAGGAGCCTCGTCGGAGGGCCCGAGCGGTGCTCGACCCGTGGTGCTCCACGTGGCGCGCGTACTCGCGGACCCCGGCGTCGATCTGGAGCTCGCGGCGGGGCTCTTCTGCCCTCGGATGGAGGCGTGTGACGTCGCGTCCGCGGTCGCGCATGTGCTCTCGAACGGAGGGCTGGACCGATGTCGTGGGCGAAGCCGACGGGAACGGGTACCGGTTCGTCGTCCCGGGTGGGCTGGTCGTGGACGACGGCATCTCCTACTGGCTGGAGTTCGGGATCGAGGGAAGTCCTGCGGTTCGCTTCCCGGACGGCGGCGCTGCCACGCCGTTCCGTGTCGTGACAACCGCAGAACTGAAGGAGGTCGCGTGGCCCGGCGGGTTCGACTGGACGCCGTCCCCAGCGAGCGACGGCGTCGTAGCTCGACTGGGTTACGGCGACGGAGCGAGCCAGGTCGGGCGCATCGGAGGCGTGGGAGACGAGCAGCCGCTCGGTCCGTCGAGCTTCGACGTGGCATCCGACGGCTCGATCCACGTCGCGGACTGGGTCCATGGGCGGGTGCTGGTGCTCTCTCCGCGCGGGGACTATCGCCGAGCGATCCCGCTTCCTCTCAGCAGACCCGTCGACGTCGCGGTCGGCGCAGGCGACGAGTTCGCCGTGACGACGCTCGGTCTCGGGGCGACGGCGTTCGAGCTCGGGGCCGACGGGAGGGTGATCGGGCGCTACGACGTGGAGGCCGGTGTCGCGGAGCGGATCGCGCTCACGCCCGGTGGCCCCCACGTGTGGGTCGGCCCCGCGCAATGGACGCCGGTGCGGTCGCGACCGGGCGTGTCGCTTCCGGCGGCGGCGCAGTCACGAGGACTGGCGTCCGCGGTCCCCGGACGTGACGGGGCCGTCGCGCTCTCGCAGGACCTGAGCGGAGGCCGCGTCGCGTTCGTCTGGGCGAGGCCCGACGGGTCGCGGGCCGGCTCCGTGCTCCGCCTCCCGGCGGGAGCCCAAGCCGGCGTGGACTATTTCGTGCGCGGGGTCCCCGACGGCGGTGCGATCGCGGCGCTGGGCCTGTGGTCGGAAGAAGGTGAGGCGGTGGCACTGCTGCGGTTCGCGGCGGACGGCGCTCTCGTCCGGGCGGAGCTGATCGCGCCTCCCTCGCGCGAGATGGACGCGGTGGCGTCCGCGGTCCGGTTCCGCGCACCGGACGAGGTCCTCGCCGTGTACGCGGAGGAACGGGGCATCCGGATCGAGCGATTCGAGGTGAAGGCGGGATGAAGAAGACGATGAGTCCGACTGTCAGAGCGCTTGCGTGTGTCGGGTTGGTGCTGACCGCGCTGGTGCCGGCGCAGCGAGCGCTCGCGTCGTGGGCGTCGGAGAACTGCCACGGCAGCTCATGGGTCCGGGAGACCTGGAAACGCTCGCAGGCCGACAACTACGCGATGCGAGCGGTCGGAGAGGGCTACGAGTTCGGGGGTGGCTGCTACAAGCTGAACGGCTACGACGACACGCCGCACACCGCGACCGACGGAGGCGGCGAGGGTGCCGACTGCTCGGGGTTCACGTTCAAGACGTGGGCGCTGCCGACGGATCCCGGCTCCCAGGTCGACTACCGCTACTGGGAACACGAGAAGAACATCCACGGCCCGTACAGCACCTGGGCGTACTTCGACCCGGCGACGTCCCACCCGTTCCGGTCGATCTCGAAGACCTACTCGGCCACCGCGTTCATGGACGCACTCGTCGAGCGGCACTCGACCTGGGGTCACATCGCCCTGATCCACCAGGAGGGTTCGGGCGGGAGCGACTACATCGTGCACGCGCGGAACAACACGATGGGCACGGAGCTGCGGTACCTCCCGTACCGCTCGGACGCGGACTACAAGGCGGTGGCGAGGAAGAACTGGACCGCGGAGTGCTACCCGTCCCGCTGCGGCTAGGGCGCTTCAGCAGCGGTGCAGGTCATATCAGAGGGCGGCGATAGGCTGGCCGGGTGCGGTGGATCCGTCGGCACCCCCTCCTGGCCAGCCTGAGCGCCGTGGTCCTCCTCGCGGTGGGGTTCATCGCCGGCTGCGCGATCGTCGTCTGGATGGCGGCCCACCACGACGACGCCTCGGAGATCGACCGGGCCGACGCGATCGTGGTCCTCGGCGCGGCGCAATACGACGGGGACCCCTCGCCGGTGTTCGCCGGGCGACTGGACCACGCCGCGCTCCTCTTCGAGCAGGGAAGGGCCGACCGCGTGCTCGTGCTCGGTGGCGGGCAACCGGGGGACCGTTTCACCGAGGCCGAAGCCGGCCGGAACTACCTCGTGGACCAAGGTGTGCCGGAGGACGCGATCATCCCGGTGCCCGAGGGGCACACGACGTTCGAGTCCCTCGGGGCCGCCGCGCCCGTGATGCGTGAAGCGGGGATGGGCTCGGCCTTCCTCGTGTCCGATCCGTGGCACAACGCCCGCGTGGAGCGGATGGCGCAGGATCTGGGGATCGACGGGCACGCGTCCGCCACCTGGCAGTCCGCGGCAACGTCGCAGGAGACGAGGTCCGAGGGATACGTACGCGAGACGTTCGCGTACCTCTATTACCGGCTGGTCGGTCGCTGACCAGCGGTGTCTTCGGTCACGGCTACCATGAGTTCGTGACGACCCCCCGAGAGCGAACCGAGGAGATCGAGCGACAGGTCCTGTCGGAGCGTTCTTCGCTCGCATCCGAGACCAAGGGCCGGGAACGCGAGGAGCCGCACGATGACCTCCGGACCGTCTACCAGCGGGACCGCGACCGGATCGTGCACGCCAAGGCCTTCCGTCGCTTGAAGCACAAGACACAGGTGTTCCTATCCCCGGAGGGTGACCACTATCGGGTCCGGCTGACGCACACCCTCGACGTGTCACAGATCGCGCGAACCGCCGCGCGAGCGCTCCGGCTGAACGAGGACCTCGCGGAGGCGATCGCGCTTGGCCACGACCTCGGCCACACGCCGTTCGGACATCTGGGGGAGCAGGCGCTCACGCCGTTCCTCGGCCGGCCGTTCCGCCATTCCGAGCAGTCGCTCCGGGTCGTCGAGCACCTCGAGAACGACGGCGAGGGCCTGAACCTCACGTGGGAGGTGCGTGACGGGATCGTGAACCACCCGTGGTCGATGCCGCCGCCCTCGACCCTGGAGGCGCAGATCGTGCGGTTCGCCGACCGCATCGCCTATCTCAACCACGACGTGGACGACGCGCTCCGCGCCGGCGTGCTGAGCGAGGCGGAGCTCCCGGAAGGACCGATGAAAGTGCTCGGCGCCACCCATTCGGCGCGGATCAACACGCTCGTCACCGATCTGGTCACCGCCAGCCAGGATCAGCCCGAGGTGCAGCTCTCGAAGCCGGTGTTCGCTGCCCTGGACGGGCTCCGCGACTTCATGTTCGAGCAGGTCTACCTTCGCGAGGACACGGAAGGCGAGCACGCGCGAGCGACCCGGCTGATCCGGGAGCTGTTCCAGCACTTCCTGGACCATCCGACCGACATGCCCGAGGAGTACCATCGAGCGCCGGGCGACCTGCCGATCCGCGTGGCCGACTACATCTCGGGCATGACGGATCGGTACGCCCTCCGGACGTACGAGCGACTGTTCCTTCCCCGTGGGTGGCTGCACGACCAGGGGTAGGCATGGCGCGCATACGGCAAGAGGACATCGAAGCGGTCAAAGAGCGAACCGACATCGTCGGGCTCGTCTCGCAGTACCTCGCGCTGAAGAAGACCGGGCACGACTCGATGTCGGGACTGTGCCCGTTCCATCAGGAGAAGACTGCGTCGTTCAGCGTCTCGCCCTCCAAGGGCGTCTTCTACTGCTTCGGCTGCCAGAAGGGCGGCGACGCGATCACGTTCCTCCGGGAGCTGGAGAGCCTGTCCTACGTCGAGGCGGTCGAGCGGCTGGCGCAGCTCGCCGGCGTGACGCTCCGTTACGAGGGCGACTCGGCCGCCGAACGTCGCGCGGCCCAGCGCCGGAACTCACTGTTCAGCGCGAACGAGGAGGCCGCGAAGCTCTACTCGCGGATGCTGCTCGACGGCCGCGAGGCGGAGGATGCGCGCGCCTACGTCGAGGAGCGTGGGGTCTCGGCGGAGTCGATCGAGGCCTTCGGGATCGGCTACGCGCCAGGTTACCCGGACTTCCTGCTCCGGCGGTTGGCCAAGAACCTCGGTCCCGAGGTGCTGCTGGAGGCCGGGCTCGCGACCAAGGGTGAGGACGGTGTGGTCCGCGATCGCTTCCGCGGTCGGTTGACGTTCCCGGTCCAGGACCTGCAGGGGCGATACCTCGGGTTCGGGGCGCGGGTATTGCCGAGCGACGCGCGCGCGGCGGAGCAGGCGAAGTACCTGAACACCGCCGAGACGCCGATCTACAAGAAGGGCGACATCCTCTACAACCTCCACCGGGCCCGACAGGCGGTCGCGCGATCCGGTCAGGTCTTCGTCGTCGAGGGCTACACGGATGTGATCGGGCTCGCGCAGGCGGGGATCGACAGCGCGGTGGCGACCTGCGGCACCGCGCTGGGAGAGGGGCACTTCAAGCTCATGTCGCGCTTCGCGACGCGGGCGGTCCTCGCGTTCGACTCCGACGCGGCGGGGGCGCGCGCGGCGGAGCGAGCGTTCGCCTTCCAGGAGCAGTACCCGGTGCAGGCGGTCGTGATGATCATGCCGGACGGACTGGACCCGGCGGAATTCGTCGCCAAGCACGGGGCCGACGCGGTCCGGGAGGCGGCGAAGGCCGCCCGGCCCATGGTGGAGTACATGGTCCGGCGGACCGTCGAGCGTCACGACCTGTCCAACGTCGAGGGCCAGTCCGCCGCGGTCGCGGACGCCCTCCCGATGCTGCAGAAGCTGCAGGACCCGGTCAGGCGGAGCGAGTACGGGCACCTGCTGGCCGACCTGACGGGGGTGTCCGAGGACTCGGTGCGCACGGCGCTCCAACGTCGGCTCGGGGGCCATCCCGAGCAGGTCGCGAAGACGCTGAAGCGGCTCTCGGCGCGCGATCGGGTGGAGCGGGAGATGCTGCGGCTGCTGACCCAGAACCGGGCGGTCTTCGACGAGTACGCACCCAAGCTCACCGACGAGCACGTGCGGACGCCGGCGGGCCGGGTGGCGCTGGCCGCGTTGCGCGAGGTCTCCGGGGATCTCGGGGCGCTGGCCGGCGCCGACGACCCGAAGGTCGCGGCGGCGGCCAGCGCCCTAGCGGTCGAGCCGATCGAGGGCGAGCCGACGCCGGAGTACGCGGCGCACGTCTTCGCGCGATTACACGAGTTCGTGTTGAAGCAGCAGAGCGACGAGATCCGCGTCCGGTTGCAGAAGATGAACCCACAGATCGACCCCGACTACGACGGACTGTTCCAACAGTTGGTGGAGATCGACGGCGAGCTGCGACGGATCCGCCAGGGACTCCTGGACGCGGACTAGCACGTTCGATGCCAGGGTCGGCGCCGGTCCCGGTTCCGTACACTCTCCAGGTGCTCCCAACGAAGCTGGATGATCCCCGTTGAGCGCGGCGCGCGAACCAGTGACTGAGACGACAAGCCTCGATGAGGTCAAGGAACAACTCGTGGTGCTGGGCCGCGAACGCGGCTTCGTCACCTCCGGCGACGTCTTCGAGGCACTGCCGGAGATCACACCCGATCAGGTCGAGGAAGTCCTCGCACAGCTCACCGATCATCTGAACACCGAGGGCATCGAGATCATCGAGCTCCCCGGGGACGACACCGATGCCGTGACGCAGATCCGCATCGAGGTCGACGCGCTCAAGGCGCCCACCAACGACCCGGTCCGGATGTACCTGAAGGAGATCGGCAAGGTCCCGCTCCTCAACGCGCCGCAGGAGGTGGACCTCGCCCGCCGGATCGAGGCCGGCGAGCTCTGCACGGAGCTCCAGGAGCAGATCGTGAACGAGGGGAAGCCGGATCCCAAGCGGTTCCGCCTGGCCACGACCCAGGTCTGGGAGATCTGGGACCACCAGGTCAGGGCGTTCGGCAAGGTCGAGGGCATCGGCCGCGACCCGCTCGCCCAGAAGAAGGCCTACCGGCCCAAGACCGACGACGAGATCGTGAGCTACCTGCACCGGGTCGAGCGGGACGGCCAGCTCGCCAAGCGGAAGCTGATCGAGGCGAACCTCCGCTTGGTGGTCTCGATCGCCAAGCGCTACGTCGGCCGCGGGATGTTGTTCCTCGACCTGATCCAGGAGGGGAACCTCGGCCTGATCCGCGCCGTGGAGAAGTTCGACCATTCGAAGGGCTTCAAGTTCTCGACGTACGCGACCTGGTGGATCCGCCAGGCCATCACCCGAGCGATCGCCGACCAGGCGAGGACCATCCGGATCCCCGTCCACATGGTCGAGACGATCAACAAGCTCGTACGGGTGCAGCGGCAGCTGCTCCAGGATCTGGGCCGGGAGCCGACGCCCGAGGAGATCGGCAAGGTCATGGGGATCGGCGCCGAGAAGGTCCGCGAGATCCAGAAGGTGTCCCAGGAGCCGGTGTCGCTGGAGACGCCCATCGGCGAGGAAGAGGACTCGAACCTCGGGGACTTCATCGAGGACTCCGACGCCGTGGTCCCGGTCGACGCCGCGTCGTTCATCCTGCTGCAGGAACAGCTCGGCTCGGTGCTCCACACCCTCTCGGAGCGGGAGAAGAAGGTGATCGAGCTCCGGTTCGGTCTGGCCGATGGTCATCCCCGCACGCTCGAGGAGGTCGGCCGGGAGTTCGGGGTCACACGGGAGCGGATCCGGCAGATCGAGTCGAAGACGCTCTCCAAGCTGCGGCACCCCTCGCGGTCCCAGCGGCTGCGCGACTACCTCGAGTAGGGCGTTCCGAGAGCCGTTGCCTCACGGCGACTGTTGCGTCGAACGAGAACTCACTCACGTGCCGTGCTAGCTTGCTGCTTCCATGGGGGTGGGTCCGGG
Source organism: uncultured Actinomycetota bacterium (assembly GCA_963750945.1). Taxonomy (GTDB): domain Bacteria; phylum Actinomycetota; class UBA4738; order UBA4738; family HRBIN12; genus JAJNBA01. The sequence goes on from CAVVSH010000004.1 coordinate 493,318, forward strand.
TTCTCTCCGTCGCGGTTTTCGGGCGCTCGCGCTCGTCCTCGTCGTTGCCGTGCTCCAGTGGGGGTTCCTCACCGCGGAAACGTCACCGCGACCGGCACACGCGCAGACGCCGGGCCCGCCCAACGTCGTCCTGATCCTCACGGACGACCAACGGTTCGACAGCTTGCGGGTGATGCCGGAGGTACAGCGTCTGCTCTGGCACGAGGGATGACCCTTCGAAGGGCCATCGTCACGAACCCTGTGTGCTGCCCCTCCCGGGCGACGATCCTCACCGGCCGGTACTCCCACACGACGGGTGTCTATACGAATTCGGGTCAGCTGAACGGGGGATGGGCAGATGTTCCAGGCGTCGGAATCGAGCACGATCGCTACCGCGCTGCACGACGTCGGATATCGAACCGCGCTCATCGGCAAGTACATCAACGGGTACGGCGGTGAGGCGAGCGTACGTTCCGCCGGGCTGGGATCGCTGGTTCGCCTTCGACGGGCTAATGCGCAGCTACTACAACTACTGGATGTACGACGACGAGACGTCGGGTCCGTGTCGTATCGATCGCAGCCGAGGGACTACTCACCGATGTGATCCGCGACAAGGCTGTCTCGTTCATCCGGACCGCGCCCCGAAGGAACGCCCTTGTTCCTGGTCGTGTCGCCGTTCGCACCTCACGGCCGTTCACCGCCGCGCCGCGCCATGAAGGCGACTTCGCCTCGACCCCGGTCGCGCCTTGGTCCTGCCGTGAACGAGGCCGACGTCTCCGATAAGCCGCGCTACATCCGACGCCTCCCGCTCGGCACTCTGTCGCGGCTCCGGGACGCGACACGCGGATCAATGGGAAACCTTGCTCGCGGTCGACGAGCTCGTTTCCAGGATCGTGAAGGCGCTCGGGGAGACGGGACGCGAGGGCCAACACGCTCTTGATCTTCACGTCCGACAACGGCCTCTCCAACCAAGAGCACCGGTGGTCGGGCAAGCAGGCTCCGTACGAGGAGTCGATCCGTGTGCCGATGATCATCAGCCTGCCCGGGCAGATCCCGGCCGGGACCGTATCCGGCGCGCTCGTCTCTAACGTCGACCTCGCCCCGACGATCGCGGACTTCGCCGGAACGTCGCTCCCGGCCGACGGCGTGTCGATGCGACCTCTGCTGACCGATCTCTCGTCCTCGGTCAGGGACTCGGTCCTGCTCGAGCACATGGAGATCAGTCCACGACGGTGCCCACCTACTGCGGTGTGCGCACCCGGTCGTTCATGTTCGCGCACTACGCGACCGGCGAGGAAGAGCTCTACGACCTCGTCCAAGGACCCTCATCAGCTTCGGAACGTGGTGTCCTCGCGCCCGAACAAGGCGACGGAGCTGAGGAGCCTCACGGAGTCCCTCTGTCAGCCCCTTCCCCCAGGGTTCTCCTGGTGATATCGGCGAAGTCCTGGCGCACCGCCGGGCCGGCGAAACGGCGGAAGCTCGCGCTCGTCCTCGTCGTCGCCGTGCTCCAGTGGGGGTTCCTCACGGCCGAAACGTCGCCGCGGCCGGCACTCGCGCAGACGCCGGGCCCGCCCAACGTCGTCCTGATCCTCACGGACGACCAACGGTTCGACACGCTTGCAGGTCATGCCGAAGGTGCAGCGCCTACTCGTGGCGCGAGGGATGACATTTCGTAGGGCGATCGTGACGAATCCGCTCTGCTGTCCTTCCCGGGCGACGATCCTCACCGGCCGGTTCTCCCACACGACGGGCGTCTACACGAACATCGTTCCGAACGGTGGCTGGCGCGCATTCCAGCCGTCGGAGTCGGAGCACGATCGCGACCGCGCTGCAAGGGGCGGGGTACCGGACGGCGCTGATCGGCAAATACCTCAACGGGTATCTGGGCGACAGGGTGTATGTCCCGCCTGGCTGGGATCGGTGGTTCGCGTTCATGACCGTCCCAATGGCAGCTACTTCACCTACACCATCTATGACGACGCTAGAGGTCGCAGTCACGTACGGATCGCGTGCCGAAGGATTACTCGACCGACGTGATCAGAGACAAGGCCGTCTCCTTCATCCGCCACACGGCTGACGGAAGCCCGTTGTTCCTGGTCGTGACCCCTTTCGCGCCACACGGCAGCTTCATCCCCGCACCTCGCCACAAAGGTGCCTTCGCCGCAAGCCGGTCCGCGCTCGGCCCAGCGGTGAACGAAGCCGACGTCTCCGACAAGCCCCGCTACATCCGGCGTGCGGGGATCGCGGACCTGTCAGTCGTGCGCACGCGGACACGCAAGCAATGGGCGACGCTCCAGGCGGTGGACGATATCGTCGCGAAGATCTCCGCTGCGCTCCGCGAGACGGGACGCGCGGGGAACACCCTCGTCATCTTCACGTCCGACAACGGTCTCTCCAACCGCGAACATCGGTGGGGGCAGAAGTTCGTTCCCTATGAGCAGTCGATCCGGGTCCCGCATGGTCATCCGACTGCCGGGCGCAGATCCCCAGCGGGCAGCATCTCCCGCACGCTCGCGTCGAACGTCGACCTGGCTCCCACCATCGCAGACTTCGCCGGTGTCTCGCTCTCCGCCGACGGCGTCTCGCTGCGACCGTCCTCACCGGAGACGCGCCCTCCGTACGGGGATCCGTTCTTCTCGAGCACGTGGAAGCGGTCGAAGGCGTGCCGACCTACTGCGGCGTTCGAGCCCGGTCGTTCACGTTCGTCCGCTACGCCACCGGTGAGGAAGAGCTCTACGACCTCGTCCACGACCCCCATCAGCTTCGGAACGTGGTGTCGTCGCGCCGGACCAAGGCGAGGGAGCTCCGGATCCTCACGAAGTCCCTCTGCCAACCCGTCCCCCCAGGGTTCTCCTGGTAAGCGTCGTCGTCTTCCGCGCCTATCCGTCGGAATCAAGCCGCTCCCTCTCGGGGCCGATGTTCCGTGCGAGGAGGAGCGCATCGAACGGCGCTTCCGGGTCATGGCGTCACTCGTGTCGAAGGTCGACATCGATCGTTCCCCGCGAGATGGGTGAGCACATCCTGTGTGCCGCCTACGTCTCGGGGTCCGGGTCATCCGTCGGTTCTGCCGTCATCGCGGTGTCGGACCGCCACCTCTTCATCGCGCCTCGGGCGGCCTTCCTTTCACGCGGAGCATGGCGAGCCAGGCGCTTGGACGACGTCCGCATCGAGTCGGGCTCGCAGAGATCGATCGGTCTCACGGTAGCCCGGAAGTTCGAGGTCTTCGAAGACGATGGATCCGCTCTGGTCTTCGAGCTCGAGACGAGGAAGGAAGCGCAGGAGTTCCGGAAAGCGTTCGGGAGGCGGCTCCTCCCGAAACCCTGAACCGCTCCTGTCACGTTGAGCTGACCGCGTCTCCGACACCCTGATAGACGTCACTCGTCGACACCCCGAGGAACGTGACCGCCGCGATGATCACCATCGCGATCAAGGCCACCATCAGCGCGTATTCGATCGCGGTCGCACCGTCCTCGGGGCTCAGCCGCTTCTGCACGCGTGCGATGAGCCCCATCACCTGATGCACCTTCCCCTCACAAGACCCGTCGAGGGCCCGAGCGCCGCCAGCCATCCCCTCCGAAGGATCCTCGTCGCTCGTTGAAGGCATCGGCCGCGAGGGTCTCGCCGCTGGAGTCAGCCCGCTGGGGGGTTGATGCGACCTACAGGATGCCGCGGGTCAATTCCAGGCGGCGGCGTCGTCCTCGCCGAGGCGATCGCGGATCTCGCTGCGCACGCGCCGGATCGCGTCCAGGCTCTTGCCGGTCGCGACATCGGTGAGGCGTTGGACCTGCCCTGAGACGAGCCTGAGGCTCGGGCTCTGGTCGCTCCGCTGCCGCTGAGGTCCGTGCACGACGTTGGGGTCGTCCTCACGGAGCTTCGCGGCGAGCTTCATGCCCAGTACGACGCCGGTGACCAGGAGGACGAGGGATCGGAGCTTCATCGGCCAGAGCCTACCCGGGATCGCGGGTGGCGCGGAGGGCGGTCGCCGCGGCCTCCCCGAGGAGGTCCGCGTCGACCGCGCAGGAGACGAACCGGAAGCCGCGCGCCGCCATCTCGGCGGCGCGCGGTGGTGAGGGCGCGTGGATGCCCGGTTGGATCCCGTGGCGGTTGGCGGCATCCACGATCGCGTCGAGCGTCTCGAGCAGGACCGGGTCGGTGAGATCGGCGAACGTCTCGAGTCCCATCGCGAGGCTCAGGTCGGACGGCCCTACGAACAGGCCGTCGAGTCCGGGCGTGGCCGCGATTTCCTCGACGTTCGCGAGGCCGTCGGCCGTCTCGATCATCGCGAAGAGCAGGACCGCGGCGTCGGCAGCGCCGGTCTGCTCTCGTCCCTTCCCGAAGGCAGCATGGAGCGGACCGTAGCTTCGGGTGCCGGCCGGCGGGTAGCGGCAGGCGGCGACGAACGCCTCGGCCTCCGTCCGGGAACCGACCATCGGGCAGATCACCCCGCGGACGCCAAGGTCGAGCGCGCGCATCAGCTCGGCAGGGGCATTCCAGGACGCGCGGACGAACGGGACCGCATGGGTCTGTTCGATCGCGGCGATGAGAGACGGGATGTTCTCGAGCGTGGCGTGGCCGTGTTGAAGGTCGATAACGGCTGCGTCGAAGCCTGCGGAGGCCATGATCCCCGCGGCGGTGGGGCTCTCGAGCAGGAGCCATGCCGCGAAGGCGGGTTCACCGGCGGACCAGCGGGCTCGGACGGGATCGGTGCTCACGGGTGCGCATCGTAGACGCGGATCCGCCGGTGGGTCCGGTAGCATCGGTGGCCGACCCTTCCGGGGTAGCTCAATTGGCAGAGCGGCGGACTGTTAATCCGTAGGTTGTGGGTTCGAGTCCCACCCCCGGAGCTCTGCATTCTGCCTGCCGACAACGATCGCGCCGAGGACGGTTGGGCGGCCATTCCGCTTTTTTTGGGGGGGACACGAGCGAATCCTCGATCTTGGTTCACGGGGGAGGGCGACGGCCAGGATGGCCGCCGCCAAGATGGTGCTTCCCCGATGATCCAGGTTGCGCGCTGCTGAATGACTAGTCGACTCGTTCGATCCGTTCGACGTCGGTACCACGGATCCGGAGTACCTGCAGCCTCGCGGCTCCGAGACTCTTGGCCGCCTGCGTGAAGGTGATCCAGTCGCCCTCGTCCTGGAACTTGTCGGCGTCCACGGTTTCGTCTTCCTTCGGATCTTTCCACACGATCTTGAACGTCCCCATGCGGTCTCCCGTCATCGTTCGTACTTGGCACCTACTTGGCGAGCTGGTCGCCAACCCGCTTACGACGATTGTCTCGACGGGCAAGGGGCCGACCTTGAACGAACTGCCGTCCGAGGCGAGCACCGATGTCACATTTCTCAGCAGACCTCACCGAGCACAGCTCGCCTGAGCGACCTCCTCGGCTTCGCCGCGAGAAGGATCAGTTGCAGGCCACCGTCCCTGCGTCCTCGAACGCAGGCTCGCCGGCCAGGGGCACCCATCCGTAGTCGTAGGAGTCTGTGTGCAGGGTCATCTGGAGCACACCGAAGGCCCTGTTCTGGGTCGCGTCGAGGTTCTCCGGCATCGGTGGCGGGCCGAAGGGATAGAGGGACCTTCCGCCGGTACCGACGGTGAACTGGATCGCGCCGTCGGAGACGGCGTTGCCGTCGGCGTCCTGGGGCGCCCACCGCTGGTAGAGGTGATTGTGTCCGTTGAGCACGACATCCACGCCGTGGTCGTACATCACGTCCCAGAGCGGCACGAGCGGCGCGGTCTCCGATCCGCCGAACTGCGTGGTGCCGTCGTCCACGATCCACTTCTGGTAGGGACGCCAGTCGTACCGAGGGTGGTGCATGAACGCGAGCGTGCAGGTTGCGTCGGCGTTCGCAGCCAGATCCGCTCGGAGCCAGTCGCCCTGCGGCGTGCCGGGTCCGCAACCGGGGTCGTCGCCGCAGATATCGGAGTTGAGCGAGACGATGTGCCACTCACCGAGGTCGAAGGAGTAGTAGCCGTGTGCAGGATGGGCGGCCGCCCCGAAGTAGGCGAAGTAGCCGGCGGCGTCGGTCGTGCCGTACTCGTGGTTCCCCGGCGCCGGCGCGATGATCCCTCCAAGGTCCCCGAACTGCACGTCCCAGACGCGGAGGAACTCCGAGAGCTTCCCGTTGTTGTACTGGATGTCGCCGAGCGCGAGGAATCGGTCGGGATCGATATCGCGGATCAGGTCGGCGATCTCTCCCGATCGGCAGGCGCCCACGCCTTGCCCGTGTGTCAGTGACTGACAGGCGAGGTCGCCGACGGCGACGATCACGGGGTCGTGTTCCGTCGCGGCGGCTCCCGGTGCGAAGAAGCTGGCCATCGGCAGGAGCACGATCGCGACCACCGAGCGACGGAGCACGCGTGCGCGAAGCCGCATCGAAGGACCTCCTATGTCGGGGGCGCGTATTCAACCACGGGTCGGACCTTTGCGCATCCGACGTCAGCGAGGGGCACCCCACCGGGGGTGCCCCTCGATCGATGGGTGGCGGCGCCGACTAATCCACGTACGGCCCGTTGAAGATCGGGATCTCTCCGTAGGGCTTGCCCGTCATGAGCAGGAACCGCGTGCCCGGTGCGGCGTCCGTCACGGCGAGCGTCTCGCCCGGCCCAAGCAGGACGAGCTGCGGCGGTGTCGCTCGACGCCTGTTGGCTCCGAACCTCCCCTCGCCATCGAGCAGGTAGGCGAACCCCTGGAACTCGGGCGGCACCGGGGTCGTGACCTGTCCACCGTCGGGCAGTTCCACGTCGAGGATCAACGCCGGCGTCCCCAGCTCGACGGGAGAGCCCTCGCCGACCAGGGTCCGAACGATCGCGTCACCCTCGTTCCGCACCGGGATCTCGTCGGGTTGCAGGACGAGCGCGCTGGGTTCGGCCTGCTTGTCCTTCCGAGCGAGGTTCACCCAGAAGAGGACGCCGCGGAACTCCGTATCGCCATGGCCCTCGCCGATCTCGTCTTCCCCGATCCCTTCGGCATGCCAGGCACCCCTTCCCGTCCTGAGCGCGAGCAGCGCTCCCTCGGACAAGCGCGCCCGCTCGATGGCTCCGTCCGGTCCCGTGCTGTGGCCGGTGCTGGCCGAGCCCTCGATCACGTACCAGAGGTTGTCGAATCCTCGGTGGGGATGCTTCGTGTCGACCTTGCCGACCTCCGAGAGCCGCATCCGCGCTTCGTGCACGAGGATGAACGGATCGACCTGCTCGTACGGCACGGTTCGGGAGGGCAGCGCCTCCAGGACCGGGAAACCCATCATCCTGATCAGCGCGGCGTCCTCCACGAGGATCGCGTCGCGCTCCTTCTCTTCGACCTCTTCGACCTGCTCTCTGACGCTGCTCATGTCCCTCTCCCTTCTCGTTCTCTTGGCCTCGGTACGCGAAGTGCTCATCGAGTCCTCACGCGGCCGTGGCCTCCTCGGTGGATGTCTCTTGCGTTGCCTGCTCGGCCGGAGGCTTGCGCATCGCCAAGACGGATGCTGCGGCGACCACGGAGAGCCCGAGTGCCGCGAGCCCCCACTCCGGTCCTGCCAGGTTCCATCCGGCGAGGTGGTCGATCGAGATCGTGCCCGGACCGGTGAACGCGAGCGCGAGCGCGGCGGCGATGATCAACAGGTTGAACTCGTAGCCGCCGTTCGAGTTGAAGAACCCGTTCTTCCAGTGGACGGTCGCGATCGCCACGAACATCACGCCGGCGATCGCGGCCGCACCGATCGGGGTGAGCAGGCCGAGCGCGAGGAGCGCGCCGCCCCCGAACTCCGCGAGCCCGTTCACGGCCGCGTGCGCCCGGGCGGGCCTCATGCCCATCATCTCGAGCCAGCCCGCGGTGCCGGAGATGCCGTGGCCACCGAACCACCCGAAGAGCTTCTGGGCGCCGTGGACCGCAAGGATCCCTCCGAGCGCCACCCTCAGGAGCAGAAGACCCGTTTCCATGCGTTCTTCCCCTTTCTCTCCGCGGTCCCGTGTGGGCCGTCACCTCTCCAGGAACTTGCAGCCGCAAGCAACTATTCCCCCGTAGGATGGACTTCATGGCGAGCGACCGACCCACGAAGCGGCTGGACGCGCTCGAGTTCCGCGCCTGGCGGGCGTTCCTCTACACCTACGCGACGGTCGTCCCCACGCTCGATCGGGAGCTGACGGCCTCGCTCGGCTTGAGCCTCACGCAGTTCGAGGTCCTGAACCGCCTGCGCAGAGCGGGCACACACGGGCTGCGGATGTCGGAGCTGGCGTCACGGCTGGTGCTCTCGCCCAGCGGCGTCACCCGGGCCGTCGACCAGCTCGAGCGGAGGGGTCTCGTGGAGCGGAGCGTCTTCGAAGGCGACCGACGCGGCTCCCTCGCCACCCTCACCGAGGAGGGTCGGGCGCTGCTGCGCCGCGCGACGACCGTCCATGTCCAGGGGCTTCGTGCGCATCTCCTGGATCACGTGAGTCGCACCGAGCTCGAGCACCTGGTGACCACGCTGGAGGCGGTGCTGGACGGGGAGGGGACGCCTCTGCCTCCGCTGGGCGCTTCCTGAGCTCGATCGGAGACGTCAGGCGACCGAGGACACGTGGGGACCCGGACCCAGGCCGAGCCAGCCATGCGTGACGCCCATGCACCGCTTCGCCACGACCGTGAGGCCGGCCTCCCGGGCGAGCGTCACGGCCTCGTCGGTGTGAGTCCCGGGTTGGAACCACAGCGTCCTGGCGCCGACCGCGATCGCGTCGCGTGCGATGTCCTCGGCCTCGGCCGGCGGACGGAACACGTCCACGACATCGATAGGGACGTCGATGTCGCGGAGCGACGCGTACGAGCGTTCCCCGAGGACCTCACCGCCTCGAGGGTTCACCGGGACGATCCGATACCCCTGCGACTGGAGGTATCGCGGGATGTCGTGGCCCGGCTTGCCCTCGGTCGTCGAGGCGCCGACCACCGCGATCGTCTCCGTCTCCTCGTAGATGCGCAGGAGCGTCTCCCTGGTCGTTCGTTGCTCCATGCCACCGTCAGCGCGCGAGCGACTGCGTTTGTTCCCCGATGAACGACTGACATCGAGGGCAGACGTACGTCACGCGGCCCGCTCCGCCGCCCTGCATGAACGACGCGATCGGTGCACCGCAGCGACGGCACGGTCGTCCGCGGCGGCCGTAGACCCAGAGCTCGTGCCCTCTTCGAGGATCGTCGGTCGTCACGCGACGTCCACCTCCGCGGTTCCGTTCCATCGACGACTTCATCAGATCGACGAGCCGGTCCGGGTCGGGCACGGAGCCCACCGCGGTGCGCGGATCCATGCCGGCGAGGAAGCACACCTCCGATCGGTAGACGTTCCCGGGCCCCGCCATCACCGACTGGTCGATGAGGGCATCGCCCACCGCTCGCTCCGGCGAGGCGGTGAGCCGGCGGGTCGCCTCCGCGGCGTCCCAATCCGGTCCGAGCACGTCGGGGCCGAGATCGCGCAGCACGTCGGCCTCCGCCGACGTCCGGAGCACCTCGAGGCGCCGCAGTCGATGGCCGACGGCCACATGACGATCCGTCTCGAGCACGCCCCGCACCTCGAAGGCACGTCCTCGCCAGCGCTCGCCCGGCCCGTACAGGCGCCACGCGCCGTCCATCCCGAGATGCGAGTGGACGGAGACCTCGCCGTCCGTGCGCATCAAGAGGTGTTTCCCTCGCGAGACGACGTCACGAACGACCTGACCCGACAGGTCGGCGGTCGCGAAGCGAGGAACGCGGAGATCCGTGCGCGTGAGGACCTGCCCCGCGAGGGCCTCGTGCAGCCGGGCCGCGGTCGCGAGCACGGTGTCGCCTTCCGCCATCAGGCGGTCACCCGATCTCCTCACTCGACCAGGGCATGTGTGGAGCCCCGGGGGAGCGGGTACACGGACGGTAGGACAAGACCGTTGGACAACCGGAACAGGAGGAGGTGACCAAACATGATCTGGACCATCCTGGCTGTGATCGGATTGATCGCCGTCCTCATGTGGCTGTTCTAGCAGAGCGGCGACGAGCGGAAAACGAACAAGCGATCCCGTCCCGGAATGCGCGAGTCCCCCTCCGCGTTCGGGGCGGGTTCGCTGGTGTTCGGGGTGGAGGCGTTACCGGGTGAGGCGCTGATCCGGCTGGTGCACCAGGGGATCGACGGCCCGACTGAATCTGTTCGCGTTCCGCTCGAAGTCGTGCCGACGCCGATAGTCCGTGGGGCTCATCCCCATGTGCCTTCGAAACGTGGTGGTGAAGTGGCTCGGGCTGTGGAAGCCCACCCGGTGCAGGATCTGCGTGACGGTGAGCTCGGATTCGAGCAGGAGCTGGGCGGCACGCTGGATCCGGAGCGAGATCAGGTACCGGTAGGGAGGCATCCCCACCATCGCGGTGAACTGCCTCGTGAAGTAGTACGGGCTGAGGGAGGCGTGCGCCGCGATCGCGTTCAGGTCGACGTCGTGCGCGAGGTTCTGGGCAAGGAACACCTGAACCTCGTGGATCTTGCGCTGGAGGTGCGGGCTCGGGAGCCCTTCGGCGATCACCGTCATACGGCCCTCATGGCCCAATCATGGACTTCTGTAGAAGCGTACGCCTGAGATCGATCGGGTGGCTTTCGGAATCCTGCCCGTCGTTCTTCGCCCCCTTAGGAGGGCTACACCATCTTCTCCGGCACGACGATGTCGTCGTACTCCTCCTCCGTGAGGTAGCCGAGCGCGAGCGCGGCTTCCTTGAGCGTGATGCCCTCGTGGTGCGCTCGCTTCGCGATCTCGGCCGCCTTGTCGTAGCCGATCTTGGGAGCGAGGGCGGTCACGAGCATCAACGAGCGGTGCATGAGCTCTTCGATCCGCTCGCGGTTCGGCTCGAGCCCCTCGACGCAGAACTCCCGGAAGGTGCCGCACACGTCGGCGAGGAGCCGCGTCGAATGCAACAGGTTCCTGATCATCACGGGCTTGAAGACATTGAGCTCGAAGTTGCCTTGGGAGCCGGCGACCTTGATCGCCGTGTCGTTGCCGAAGACCTGCGTCACCACCATCGTCATGGCCTCGCTCTGGGTGGGGTTCACCTTCCCCGGCATGATCGAGGAACCCGGCTCATTCTCGGGAAGGCGCAGCTCGCCGATGCCGGCGCGGGGGCCGGAGCCGAGCCACCGGATGTCGTTCACGATCTTCATCAGAGAAGCGCCCAGGGTCGCGAGCGCGCCGCTCGTGTGGACGATCGCGTCGTTGGCCGCGAGGGCCGCGAACAGGTTGGGGGCCTGGACGAACGGCAGGTCGGTGAGCTCCGCGATCTTCGATGCGCACGCTTCGCCGAAGCCCTCGGGCGCGTTCAGCCCGGTGCCGACCGCGGTCCCGCCGATCGCGAGCTCGTAGAGGTGAGGGAGCGTCTGCTCGATCCGCTCGATGTCGTCGTCCAGCTGCGCGACGTAACCGGAGAACTCCTGTCCGAGGGTGAGCGGGACGGCGTCCTGCAGGTGCGTCCTGCCGATCTTGACGATGTCCGCCCACGCGGTCGCCTTCGCGTCGAGCGCGTCGCGGAGCGCTCGGACCGAGGGGAGGACCCGCGCGTCGAGCTGCTGCGCCGCCGCGACGTGCATCGCGGTCGGGAACGTGTCGTTGGAGGACTGCGACATGTTGACGTGGTCGTTCGGGTGGATCGGGACCTTGGAGCCGATCTCGCCGCCGGCCATCTCGATCGCACGGTTCGAGACGACCTCGTTCACGTTCATGTTCGTCTGGGTCCCGGAGCCCGTCTGCCAGACGAACAGGGGGAAGTGCTCGTCCAGCGTGCCGTCGAGGATCTCGTCCGCGGCCGCGACGATCAGGTCGGCCAGGTTCTTGTCGAGGAGCCCGAGGTCGGCGTTCACCATCGCGGCCGCCTTCTTCAACAGGGCGAGCGCATGGACGACCTCCATCGGCATCCGATCGGCGGCGGCGTCCCCGATCGAGAAGTGGTGCAGCGAGCGCTGCGTCTGCGCGCCCCAGTAGCGGTCGGCCGGGACCTCGATGGGCCCGATCGAGTCGGTCTCCGTGCGGGACTCGGTCATCGCTCAGGCCATCCTCCCACAGCTTCCCTAGCGGTTCGGGCAGCGGTCGACCGGGTACGGGTGTGTCGGAAGAGGACAAGGAGGAACCGATGGAGATATGGGCATGGGTCGTGGTGATCGTCGGGATCATCGCGGCGGCGGCACTGATCTGGTTCTTGGTCCGGCAGGCCAGATCCCGTGAGCTGCAGCGTGATTTCGGACCCGAGTACGACCGAACGATGTCCCGGGCAGGCGACCGGGGACTCGCCGAATCCGAGCTACGGGAGCGCCGCGATCGCGTGAACGCACTGGACGTTCGGCCGCTCTCGAGGTCCGATCACGACCGGTTCGCGAACGAGTGGACGAAGGTGCAGGCGGAGTTCGTGGATGCGCCCGCCGAGGCGGTCTCGGACGCGGATTCGCTCATCCAGCAGGTGATGGCGACGCGCGGCTACCCGGTGGAAGACTTCGACCGCCGGGCCGCCGACGTGTCCGTCGAGCACCCCGAGGTCGTGGAGAACTACCGGTCGGCGCACTCGATCGCCGTGAAAGAGGCTCGCGAGGACGCCGACGGGAACACCGAGGCGCTCCGGAAGGCGATGGTCTACTACCGGTCGCTGTTCGACGAGCTCCTCGTGGTCGACGACGGCGCGGATCGGCGCAACTAGGGGTTCGCCGGGGCAGTGGCGGCGGTGGCGCGCTTGCGCGCGCCACCGCCGCCACTCACACCTCGTCGCTCCCCGCCGGCCGCTCCTCCGGAGCGTCCGTCGGAGGTTTGGACGTTCGACGCTGACGCCAGATCCAGAACCCGACGATCAGGATCCCGAGGGCGAGGCCGCCCAGGCCGATGCTCGAGAGGATCCGGTCGATCGTCTCCACGTTGTTCCCGACGAAGTAGCCGAGCAGCGCGAGGGCAGAGGTCCAAACGAGCATCGTCGGGATCGCGTAGGCGAAGAACGTCCGCGCTCGGACCCCTGATGCTCCCGCCACGAACGGCACGAACACGGCCGCCCCGGTCACGAACCGTCCGATCACGATCGTCTTCCCCGCGTTCGCCGCGACCGACGCTTGCGCCTGTGCGAGGCGGTCCTCGAACCGTCCGAGGAACGGGATCCGTAGGAGGATCGAGTTGCCGTACCGTCGACCCAGGAGGTAGCCGGCCGTCGCGCCGAGCACGCCGAAGGTGGCGCCGCAGGCGATCACGCCCGGCAATGCGAGCACTCCCGTGCCCGCGTAGACACCACCGAGCGCCAAGATCACGTCACCCGGGACGAGGACACCGGTGAACGCCGCCGATTCGAAGAACATCGCCACGGACACGATCACGTAGCCCCAGGAGACGAAGAAGGGCCGGAGCCAATCGACCAATTGGGTGACGAGCGCGAGCCTCACGACCGAGAGCATCCCCCACGGCCGCGTGTTCCAAGCGTATGAGCCGGTATCCGGATGAGGTGCTCTCGCTTCGTATCCTTCGTAAACTCCCTATCTACCTGCAGTGATGAGAACGGGGCGGTAGCTCAGTTGGTCAGAGCAGCGGACTCATAATCCGTCGGTCGCAGGTTCGAGCCCTGCCCGCCCCACGCTTCCAGACGCGGTCAGTCGTTGCGGGTTGACACCGAGATCTCGTCACGGATGGTCTCGACGTCGCGCGGGGAGCGGCGTGCGATGATGCCCGCTCTTCGCTCGAGGGGAAGGAGATCAACTCGTGTCCGACATCGTTCCGACTTACCAACTCACCCACGAGGGCGCGTTGCGCGTCCTTCGAGCTGGGATCGAGAAGGCAGAGGAGATGGGTGTCCCACAGTGCATCGCGGTCACGGACTCGGCGGGACGTCTCCTGGCGTTCGTCCGGATGGACGGCGCGAAGTTCCTGAGCATCCGCACGTCGATCCGCAAGGCGATGTCGGCGGCCTCCTCGCGCGAGCCGACGGGCGGCGCCGACCTGGAGCACGCGATGAAGCTCGCGTTCACGACGGGTGGCAGGCTGACGAACCTTCAGGCCGGCGTGCCGATCGTGATCGACGACGACGTCGTCGGCGCCGTGGGTGTGAGCTCCGGAACAGGGGAGCAGGATCTCGAGGTGGCGCTCGCCGCCATCGCGGCACTCTCCGAAGCGAAGCGATGGTGATTTCCTAGGGTTCCGCAGGGTTCGCGAGAAGTCCTACGCCATGCTGAAGGCAGCGGCGATCACGTGCGTGAACAGCCCGGGGTCGCTCGGCTCCACGTGGACGGCCGAGATCCGCTCTTCCCTGTCGAAGGTGAAGGTGAGGATCAACGTCATCTCCACGATGTGGTTGGGACCCGCAACGCTGATCTCGTGGCTGGCCGTCATCGACGTCGCGCCGTGGACGAACGTGAACGTCGGATCCTTCGAGATGACGAACTGTCTGATCCCCAAGAGGAACTTGCCCACCGACTCATGGCCCTGATATTCCCCTGCGAACGGCGAGGAGCCGGGGAGATCGAGCACCACGTCCTCGCGCATCTCGCGCTCCATCGTCGTGAAGTCCCGGTCGGCGAAGGCCGTCGCCAGTCGGGTCACGAGCGTCTCTCTGCGTACATGCGCGATCGTGCGAAGGGTGTCCATCGCCCTTGTCTCGACGGGCACGAGCGCCACCTTGAACCGGTGTCACGGGAACGGATCGGCTCGCGGGCCCGGACGCTATCCCTTGTAGGCGATCTCGATGTCGTCCACACGCGCGTTGAGGGACAGGAACACCGACCCGTACACGAGCGCGAGGAACGCCATCGCGAGCACCCGCATGCCCTCGGGAGCGCCCTCGGCCTCGAGGACCAGCCCGGTCAACGTGCAGGCGAGCAGACCGTTGCCCATCTTCGCGCCGAGCCCGATCGCGATCTGCTCCTCGCGTAGATCCGATGCTCGCCACAACCTCCAGAGCGTGAACAGGATGACCGCGGCGAAGAACCACACGATGCCGATGACCGCCGGGGAGCCACCGAGCGCAGCGGCGAGCGTGGCGCACCCCGCGAGCAGGGCGAGGCCGGTGACCGCGCACGTGACCGTCTTCCCGTGCGCGAGCAGGAGCGTGGGCTTCCCGTACGCGGCGTCGCCGGCTCGATCACGGAAGTCCTTGAGGTTGATCCGCGCGAGGAAGAGCGCGTAGAGCGCCCCGCAGAGGAGGACGTCGATGTGCTCGATCCGTCCGCCGGCGGCCAGCAGCCCGAGCGCGTAGGGGACGATCGCGTACGCGACCGAGAGGATCGCCGGCGCGAGCCACGTCCGGTACGAGATCTGGATCGGCCGGAGCGAGTACGAGTAGCCGATGCACAGCGATGCCGCGGACACCGCGAGGACCGGGCCGCCGGCCATGGCCGCGGTCGCCAGGGCGATGGGAGCCGCGATCGCATTCGTCCGCCAGAGATCCCGCTCGGATGCCGTGCCCATCACGAGCGGCCGTCCCGGATCTCGGGGATGGTTGATCCGGTCCACGTCTCGGTCGGCGATGTCGTTGACCGTGGTGGCGACGACGTAGCTCGCGGCCAGCGACGCGGCGGCGAGCAGGAGCGCGACGCTCGGTCGCAGCGGGCCCTGTGCCGCGGCGCCGATCAACAGGAAGGACCAGAGCGTCACCGCCACGCGCCAGCGCACCATGCGAACGAACAGTGCGGCGCTCGTCATTTCGGAGTCACCGTTCGGAGCGGCCAGATGGAGCCGAGCACGAGGACGTACACGATCCACAACACGTGGTACAGAGCGAGGAACCCCAGGCCGAGCCAGAACAGCGTGACGACCGCGCCGATGTCGGCGACGAGCTCGGGACGCCGACTCAGGGCACGGAACACGGACCCGATCATCGTCGCGGCCGTCGCGAGCGCGGCGATGACGATCAGACCCGCCCCCGAGGAGAACACGAACTCCAGGTACTGCCGGGGCGCGGTCAGGACGACGATCGCCAGGAACCCGAGACCCGAGACCGCGAGCAGGCCGATCACGATGCCGGCGACGATGCTCCGTTTGACGATCGGGAAGCGATCCGGATCGACGTGCCGTCGGGGGATCGGGAGCCGATCTCGATATCCGACTCGGTACACGATCATGTAGCCCAGCGCGTAGAGCACGAACACGACGGCCGCCGTGAGCGCGGCGCCCCCGAGATCGGCCACGCTCCCGAACAGCTCGTCGAGCGCCCTGACCGCGTTGACCTCGTAGAGCCCGAGCGGCGCGAGGACGAACTTCACGAGCGCGATCAAGACGAAGGCGAACGCCAGCGAGGCGGCCAACCTCGAGGGAAGGCGAAGATCCCTCCGCACGATCGTGTAGAGCGCCACCGACGTGAGTCCGGCGATCACCGTCCCGATGAGCGCGAGGGAAGCGAGCGGGGGCTGGTCCCCTTCGGACTCCGGGAAGAGCGCGATCGCCCCCAGAGCCAGGGCCATCGCGAGGACCAGCGTGATCCACGAGGAACGTGGCAGGCGGACGCGTCGGTGCTCCGGTCGTTGCGGGACGGGGGACTCGACTCCCACGGCGGAACCGTACCCTCCCGGAGGACTTCGCACGACGTACGCTTCGGACGTGGAGATCTCGAGAGCTTCGGAAGGATCGTTCGAACGAGGAGACGACGGCAGGTTCACGGGCGAGGTCTGGCTCCGCTCGACGCTCACGGTCGAGGACGGAACGAACATCGGTGTGGTCCATTTCTCCCCGAACGCCCGGACCCACTGGCACCGCCATCCCGGCGGGCAGTTCCTGTTCGGGGTGAGTGGCCGAGGCCGCGTCCGTTCGAAGGGTGACGCCGGCCACGTCCTGGAGCCGGGTGACGTGATCCACGTCGGGGCCGGCGAGTGGCACTTCCACGGCGGCACCCCCGACACACCGCTCGTGCACGTGGCGGTCAACGGCGGTGGGGCACCGGACTGGGGCGACGCCGTCACCGACGACGAGTACGGGGAGGGCTTCTGAACGCGCGCAGGTTGAGCGAGCCGGCGCGAGAGCTCTTCGCGCTTCCGCCGGAGGAGTTCATCGCGGCACGCGACCGCCTCGCCGCCGAGCTGAAGGATGCCGGGAAGGCGGACGAGGCGGCCGAGGTCAAGAAGCTCCGCCGTCCGAGCATCGTCGCCTGGGCGGTGAACGTGGCCTCGCGCGAGCGGCCGGAGGAGGTGGCCGCGCTGCGCGAGGCCGGTCAGGCGTTGCGGCGGGCGCAGCGGAAGGCGCTCTCGGGCGGAGGCGGCGAGGACCTCCGTCACGCGACCGATGACCGGCGTGCCCTCATCCAGACGCTCGCGGACGAGGGAGTGGCGGCGATCGGAGCGCGAGGCGGAGCGCACCGCGACGCGATCGCCGCGACGTTCGACGCCGCGTCGGTGGACGACGAGCTCGGGGAACGGCTCCAGGCGGGCACCCTGGAACGCGACGCCAAGCCGGCGGCCGGTTTCGGGGCCATCGAGGGCTTCGAGGTGCTGCAAGGCGGCGGGTCGGAGGATGACGACGACACGGTCGAGGAGGATCCGGCCGAGGCCAAGAAGGAGCGGGCGCGAGAAGCCCGCGCGGCCGAGCAGCGGGCCACCTCCGCGGAGCGCGCCGCGGAGAAGGCCCGCAAGCGGGCGGAAGACCTCAAGGAGAAGGCGGCCGCCGCGGTCACCGCCGCGAGAGAGGCCGACGCCGATGCGAAGCGACTCGCCGACGAGGCGAGGACGGAGCGCAAGCGCGCCGACCGGTCGGCGAAGGTTGCCGACGCCTGAGCGCGGTCAGCCGGGCTCGCGACGAGCGAGCGCGACCGCCCGCTCCACCACCTCTGCGAGCGGCGGCGGAACGGCGTCCGGTCCGAGCTCGGCGAACCGACGCCACGCCCGAGCGGGCTTCCGACGATCCCCGTGGATGCCGGCGACGCCTTCGAAATCGGGCGCGAGCTCCACGCGCTCGTCGCCGGCGACCTCGGCGATCAGCGCGTTGAGCTGCCGCTCGGCATCGCTCGGCTCGATCCCCGGGGGCGCATCGCGGTCGTGGACCGCCACGAACGGCAGCCCGACGGCCTTGCTGATCCTGCCGAACAGCGGGATGTTCCCTTTCCCGCCGCATTCGACGATCGAGATCCGCTCCCGATCCGGGTCGTGACCGAGCGCGTCGAAGACGAACGGGAGCGCGAGCTTCTCGGTGAGACCTTCGACGAGGACGGCGGCTCGGGCGAGGAAGAGCTCGCTCCGCGAGGAATCGAATTCCGAGTACGCGCGGAACTCCTCGTCCGCGGGCAGGGGCTCGGGCTGGAGCAGCAGGGTCCCGACCTTCGGCCGGCGTTCCGTGAACACGAGCTCGTCCAGCCGCACGACGTTCAGGAACGCCGGTGAGTGGGTCGAGTAGAGCACCTGGTTCCCGGCGGAGGCGACCAGTCGCAGGAGCCGGTAGAGGTAGCGCTGCGCCTGCGGCGGAAGGAAGAGCTCCGGTTCCTCCATCAACACGACGACGCCGGTGATCGCGGCCTCCTGCCATGACTCGAGCCCGGCCACCAGGCTGTGTGCGGCCGCCGTCCCGCCGGCCGAGTCCCGGTCGCGTTCGATCCGGGCGACCGCATCGCGCATGATCTCCGCGGCCGGATGAGGCGGCGTCTTCGGTCCCGGCGAGGCGACGAGGGCTCCGTCTCGCAGCCCCGCCGGGAAGAAGAGCCCGGGGGGACGGGGCGAACCCTCGGCGGTCGATCCGTCGGGCGGCCCGCCGCCGACCGAGATCGACGTGCCGTCGGCGAGCTTCCCGACGATCTGGATCGGCCCCTGTTCGTCGTGGGCGACGTCGGCGGCCGACAGCGGAGCGGCGTCCGGATCCAGGAGCGCCCAGATCGCCGTGAGCAGGTTGGACTTGCCGGTGCTCGGCTCGCCGACGATCGCCGAGATCGCGCCCGGGCGGAAGCTCGCGTCCTTCAGCGACCGGAAGCGACGAACGTGGACGTCGGTCAGTCCGAAGGGAGCCACCGGCGGATGCTAGCTCGGGTCGCGTCGCCGGTGAGGTTTCCTCGAGAGGTCCGTGGGAATGATGCTGGCGACATCGAGCTGGCGGCCACGGCCGGCGCAACGGAAGGAGACGAGGATGAACGCGATCACTCTGCTGGAGGAAGACCACAGGAAGATGAAGAAGCTCCTGTCGGAGCTGGAGTCCACGACCGAGCGCGGCGTGAAGACGCGCGAGGAGCTCTTCGCGACGGTCAAGGACGAGCTGACGGTGCACGAGACGATCGAGGAGGAGATCTTCTACCCGGCGTTGAAGGAGCACCCCAAGACCAAGGAGATCACCCTCGAGGCGTACGAGGAGCACCACGTGGTCGACATGGTGATGGCCGAGATCGAGGGAGTGCCCTACGACGACGAGCGATGGGGCGCCAAGTTCAAGGTCATGAAGGAGAACATCGAGCACCACATCGAGGAGGAAGAGAAGGAGATGTTCATGCAGGCCCGCCAGGCCTTCGAGAAGGACGAGCTCGAGGCGCTCGGCGAGCGGATGAAGGTGCGCAAGGACCAGATGACTGCCGCTTGAGAAGCTCGAGGGGTCGGCTCAGCCCTCGGGCTCGGGTTTGCGGAACCCGCAGGACGGGCATCGGGCCTCGCCCGGTGTGAGGGCGGCCCCGCAGTACTCGCACGCGTCGTCCGGCTTCGCCGGACGACGCGTGCGAGTCGACCCGCGGCGGAACCTCGAGACCCCGAGCATCGCCAACACGAGCCCCGCGGCGAGCAACATCTCGTCCCAGCCACCCTGATGTGCGAGCAAGACCGCGAGCACGGTCTCACCCGGAGAGGATCAAGAGGCCGCTCGCCGTGAACAGGATCATCACGGCGAGCAGCGCGTACTGCGTCCGCACGGCGGCCTCGCGATCGAACATCGCGATCGCGCGGTCGTGCGCCAGCACCACGCCGCCCACGTGACCGATGACGATCGCCGCGACCTGCACGTACCAGATGGTCGTCGGAGAGACCAGCGCGAGGTTCAGGATCCAGTCGCCCGTTCCGAACAGGTCCCAGCCCACGCCGAACGGGTCGGAGAGGCGAACCAGTCCCAGCTGTCCTTCCAGCACCAGGAACGAGAAGTAGTGGGCGACCACGTAGGCGAGGACGATCGGGACGAGCGAATGGGCGAAGCGCGTCGCGAGCGGGTGCCAGTGACCGCCGACCACGCCCGCCGCGACGCGCATCGCGATCACGTACGCGAGCGTGACCACCCCGATCACGACCACCAGGCCCGCCGTCGCGACCGCGATCCTCGCGACACCTCCGATCCCCGCCGTCCACGTGATCCACGCGCCGGTTCGCGAGAAGCCGTCGAAGGTCGTCGAGCCGAGGGCGACGAGGATCACGGCGAGCAGGCCCGGGCGAGGTTCGATCTTCGCGAGGCCGGAGAGGAACGGTCGAAGCACCACGCGACCGTTCGGGTCGCGGGTCAGCGGTGCGATCCCCGAGATGAGCCCGAAGTAGACGCCGAACGCTTCCCCGTTCTCGATCCAGACTCGGCGGCCGAAGAGCTGCATCCCGGCGATCTGGATCAGGGTGTAGGCGACGATCAGGATCCCGAGGTGACCGGGGACGGACCCGAACGGCTGGACCAGCTCGACCCAGACGAACGCGAAGAGAAGGACGGCGGCCGGCCACTTCCCCCAGGCCGGCGGGTACGGCCGCGGAGGCGTCACCCGCTCGTCCTCGTCGAGGCCGACGAGACGGCCGATGGTGTCGAACGGCGACAGCGTGGCCCACAGGTTCCCGAAGAGCGCGTGGGCGATCGTGAGACCCACCCAGAACCACGCGTAGACGACGATCGGGCCGATCGTCTGGGTGTCGCTCACCCGCCGGGCCGACGCCATCGCGACGACGACGAAGAACACCAGCATCACGATCCGGATCGTCCACTCCAGGCCGCGGTTGGTCAGGACGGACTGGATCCACGACGGCCGGGCGGAAGGGGTCGGACGCCCTTCGAACCGAGGCTCCATCCAGAGCGCCGAGAGGGCGACGAACGAGACGATCAGGGCGGTCGCGGCGCCGAAGACGAAGAGCCAGAGCGGGACCGGCAGATCCGTCCGGCCGCTGATCGCCCCGTGCGCGAGCGCCGGCGCGGCGGGGACGAGGAGCCAGATCGCGACGACTCCGGCGAGGATCTGCCCCCGGCGGGTCAGGGGACGATCTCCAGCCGGAAGAGCAGTTCGCCGGCGTCTTCGAGCTCGCACTCGAAGACGCCCGCCACGTCGGCGACGAAGTCGATCCTCGCGGGCTGGCCCGGCGCGACGTCGGCGTGGAGGTCGTAGCTGTGGAGATGGACCTCGTCGGCGACGTCCGCATCCACGATGATCCGCACCCGCTCGCCCTGGGCCGCGGTGAACTCGGTGGGACCACGAACCGCGCCGTCCCGGTAGGTCACCTCGATCACCGTGCGCTGCGGCGTGGGGCTCGGCGTGGGTGAAGGTGAGTCGGAGGGCGACGGCGTGTCGGACGCCGATGGGCTCGCGGTGGGCGTCGACGGGGTGGGGGTCGCGCTGTCTTCGGAGTCATCCGGCCGCAGGAGCACGAAGAGCACGACGACGACGATCACCGATCCGACGATCAGCAGCCACCTCACGGACGATCTCAACCGATCCCGACCTCCTTCGCTACTTCCCGAGGCTACCGCGGTCCCCACGAGGGGCGGCCATGCGCTCGTGTACGCTTTCCCGAACTTCGAGCAGAGGACGGACGTGGTTTGGACATCATCATCGATTTCGTCAAGTTCGGGATCATCTTCGGGATCCTGGCGACCGCGCCGATCGTGACCTGGCTGGCGGTCTCGTGGCTCGTTACGGACCGACGACGGACGTCTCGGCCGGACGAGAGCTGACCGGCGCCACCGGGTCGCCGATCCGCACCCGTCCCGCCCGCACGACCTCTGCGTACATCCCGAACGGAAGTCCCCCACGGCCACCGATGCGCGGCCGGTGTCGCGCGATCATGTTCAAGGTCTTGAAGTCCTTCTCCCCGGTCTCGGGGGCAAGGGTCGTCACGATGCACCGCGGGATCTGTCCTCGGACGCGGATCGTGGCTTCGCCGACGCGAACGAGCTCACCGTCCCACGAGTCTTCCTCGTACGGCACGGCGCCCTCGATCTCGAGGTTGATGCGGAAGCGTCGCGCATCGAGCTCCGACCGATCCCCACGGCTCCCGAGGTCACGGATGCTCTCGGACGACACGATCGTGAGCGGATGGACGTCCTGCCCGTCTCCGTCCTTGGTCACCCGCGCCAGCCGAAGAGGCCGGCCGGCGAAGGCGGACAGCGCCGCCGCGAGGGTGCCTTCGAGGAGATCCCCCTCGACCGTCCGTCCGAAGAAGTCGGTCGTGATCGCCCCGGCCAGCCGGTCGGCGGCATCCTCCACGACGGATCCGTCGGGGAACGAGAGGCGGAGTCGCTCCGTTCCCGGGTCGTAGTCGGGGACCACCTGCATGAGGGCACCCAGGTCGCTGGCATCGAAGAGCCCCCCGTCCTCGTCGATCAGGTAGAAGCGTCGGTCGGCGGGGATCCCTCCCACGGTGAGCTCGGCTTCCTCGGGGTGCGAAAGACGTAGGGCCTTCACCGGGGTCACGGAGAGGCGGGTGAGGGTTCGCATGGTTGAGAAACCGTAGCCGAATGGCGGGTTGAGCGACGGGCGTAGGGTGACATACGATGCCCGCACGAGGACGGGGGATGCCGATGGGGGAGACCGAAAGGCGGAGCGGATGAGCGAGTACCAAGAGGAAGTCCTCACCAACCTCCTCGATCTGCAGGCGGAGCTCCGTGGCGACGAGCCGGAGCCGCATGACGACCAACCGGTGGAGGCCTCCCTCGACGCACCCGCGATGGCAGACACGGATGCCGCCCCGGATTCCGTCGCAGTCACCCAAGGAGGGGTGACCGTCTCGATCCCCTCCCGTCCCTCCACCAGCGGCATGGGCGTGAACGAGCGACTCGCCGCGCTCAACGACCGTCTGTCCCAGCTCGAGTACGACCTGGCAGGGGTCACCAAACGCATCGAGCGCGTCGAACCCAGCGCCGAGGTCAAGACCGCGGTGGACGTCGACCCCGACGTCGACGCGCGCTGGCGCTCGTTCCTCGACCTCCAGAAGATCGTCGCGAACCGGCTCGACCAACACTGAGCTCCTCGCCGTCGAGCGGGACCCTGGTAGCGTCCGCGCGTGTCGCCCGACCTGTCGCCGTCCCTCGAGCCGCTCGCGTTCCTGATCGGGAACTGGCGTGGGGGAGGGGAAGGTGAGTACCCGGGCATCGCGCCGTTCCGGTTCGCGGAGGAGCTCTCCTTCGAGCACGTCGGTGACCCGTTCCTCCTCGTAACCGAGTCGAGCTGGACGCCGGAGGGTGCACCGCTGCATTTCGAGCGGGGGACGCTCCGGCCTCTGGGAGATGGCCGGGTCGATCTCGCGCTCGCTCACCCGATCGGCGTCGCCGAGGTCGCGGAAGGAACGGTCGAGGGGACGACGGTGACTCTCCGCTCGACCGCGGTGGTGCGCACGGCCGCCGGCTCGCCCGTGACGGAGATCGAGCGGCGCTATCGGATGGTCGGCGACGAACTGTCCTACGAGCTGGACATGGCCATGGAGGGTGTGGCCAAGACGTTCCACGTCCGGGCGACGCTTCCGAGGGCGTGACGGTGGCCGACACCCGCCGGGACCTGTCGCGCGTGTGGCTCGCGACCTCGATCGTCGGGATCCTCACCGGGGGCGTCCTGCGGTTGCTCGATCTGCCGGACGCCGCGAACGTCGCGTGGGCGGCGACGACCGTCGTGGCCCTCGTCTCGCTGCTGCGTGACGTGGTCGAAGGCATCCTGCGGCGCCAGGCCGGCGTCGATGTCATCGCTCTGCTGGCGATGGGGGGCTCGCTCGCCCTCGAGGAGTACCTCGCCGGCGCCGTGATCGCCCTGATGCTCGCCACGGGGGATGCGCTCGAGTCCTATGCGGATCGACGAGCGCATCGGGAGCTCTCGGCGCTGCTCGACCGGGCGCCGCGGACGGTGACGCGCTACGAGAACGACGTGCTGGTCGAGCGCCCCGTCGAGGACGTGCGCCGAGGCGACCGCCTCCTGGTGAAGCAGGGGGCGGTGATCGCGGTGGACGGCGTGGCGTCCACGCACGCGGTCCTGGACGAGTCGGCCCTCACCGGAGAGTCCCGGCCGCTCGAACGCGCCGCCGGCGACCCGATCCGCTCCGGCGCGCTCAACGCCGGCGGCGCGTTCGAGCTGATCGCGACGGCCACCGTGGAGGACAGCACGTACGCCGGGATCGTCCGGCTGGTGGAGGAAGCGGAGCGGCAGAAGGCTCCCTTCGTCCGTCTCGCCGACCGCTATGCCGCGATCTTCGTGCCCGTCACCTTGGTGATCGCGGGAGGCGCCTGGGCGATCACGCAGGATCCGGTCCGCGCACTCTCCGTCCTGGTGGTCGCCACCCCGTGTCCCCTCCTGCTCGCGGTCCCGATCGCGATCGTGTCGGGGATCTCGCGCGCCGCGCACCGGGGGATCATCGTGAAGGGCGGGGGCGCATTGGAGACGCTCGCCCGCGCGAAGGTCCTCGTGCTGGACAAGACCGGCACGCTCACGTCGGGTGTGCCGATGGTGAGCGACATCGAGACGTTCGCCGAGATCGGTCCGGACGAGCTGCTCGGACTCGCCGCCTCGCTCGACCAGGTGTCGCCGCACGTGCTCGCGGCGGCGCTCGTCCGGGCAGCTCGAGAGCGGCGGCTCGAGCTCGTGTTCCCCACCGACGTCGTCGAGCGTCACGGCGCCGGGATCGAGGGGTCCGTGGACGGGCACCGGGTGGCGCTCGGCAAGGCAGGCTACGTGTCCGAGGGCGCGCCGATGCCCCCTCGCGCACGCGAGGTGCGCCGGCGCTCCATGCTCGACGGTTCGTCCTGCATCTTCGTCGCGGTCGACGGGAAGGTGGCCGGTGCGTTGATCGTCGACGATCCGATCCGCCCCGACGCGCCGCGCGTGATCCGGGCGCTCCGCCGAGCCGGGATCGAGCGCGTGATCATGGTGACCGGCGACCACCCCGATGTGGCCGAATCCGTCGGCGCCGCGCTCGGGGTCGACCGGATCCTGTCGGAGCGCGATCCCATGGAGAAGGTCGAGTCCCTCGAGGCCGAGCGCGAGGCGGGGGTCGTCGTCATGGTGGGGGACGGCCTCAACGACGCCCCAGCGCTTGCCGCCGCCGACGTGGGCGTGGCGATGGGGGCTCGCGGCGCCACCGCGTCGTCGGAGGCGGCCGACATCGTGCTGGTCGCGGACCGGCTGGACGGCCTGGTGGACGCGATCGCGATCGCGCGCCGCTCGCGCGCGATCGCGCTCCAGTCGGTGCTGCTCGGCATGGGGCTCGCGTTCGCCTTCATGTTCGGCGGTGCCTTCGGGCTGTTCACGCCAGTCGCGGGCGCGCTGATCCAAGAGCTGATCGACGTCGCGTCCATCCTGAACGCACTGCGGGCGCTCGGCGGAGGGAGTCGGCCCTCAGGGGCTCGGGAGCCGACCGACGTCGCCGAGCGGTTCCGAGCGGAGCACCGGGAGTTCGCTCCCGAGCTCATCCGAGTGCGATCGGTGGCGGACCGACTCGGGCAGCTCCCGCCGGACGAGGTCCGCCGGGAGCTCGAGGCGGTCCGCCGCTTCGTGGTCGAGCGTCTGCCGCAGCACGAGGAGGAAGAGGAGGCCGCCGTCTACCCGGTCGTCGCTCGCCTGATGGGAGGCGAGGATCCGATGAGCTCGATGCAGCGGGCGCACATCGAGATCTCGCACCTCGCGCGGGTGTTCCGGCAGCTCCTCGAGGAGCTTCCCGAGGAAGGGCCCACGCCCGACGATCTCGTGGACCTGCGCCGTGTGCTCTACGGACTGCACGCGATCCTCCGACTGCACTTCGCGCAGGAGGAGGAGGCCTACGCCTGGTTGTCCTCGGGAGAGGAGCCCGTGTCTGTTCCGTGAGGGTTCTCACCCCGAGGGTCCCCACCCTGAGGGCCCTCGTTCCGAGGGTCCTCATCCCGCGGGTCCCCGTTCTGAGGATCCTCGTCCCGCGCGTCCTGGTCCTGCGGGTCGTCGGGGAGGACGAGGACGCGTTCTTGGGGCTCGAAGGCCAAGAGGACACGGAAGGAGGAGCCGCCGCCCGCGCGCTCCTGGACCCACGCCCGGCCGTCATGGAGCTCCGCGAACCTGACGACGAGCGCGAGACCCACGCCGGCACCGCCCGGCCCGGCGCTCGTGCCCTGCACGAACGGCTCGAAGATCCGCTCCCTATCGGCGGGCGCGATCCCGGGACCGTCGTCCTCGACGGCGATCAGCGCGCCCTCATCGGTGCGCTCGACGCGTACCCAGATCCGCGAGTCGCCGGGGGTGTGCTTGACCGCGTTGCCGAGGAGGTTCTCGACGATCCTCTCCACCATCGTCGGATCGGCCTCGACGTGCACCGGTCCGGTGTCGAGCTGGAGCCGGCGTTCGGTGACGGCGTCGGTCCTGGTCACGAGCTGACGGATCAGCGAGCCGAGGTCGACGGGTAGCAGGTTCGCCGCGAACCCCTTCCGTTGGAGTCGGTCGAGATCCAGCAGATCGGTCACGATCCGGTCGAGGCGCCGCGAGTTGTGCACGATCCGAGATGACAGGTCGCGAACGTCTTCCGGAGACATCTCGTCGGCTCTGTGTTCGAGCGTCGCCGCGAGGCCCAAGATCGCCGCGAGAGGTGTCCGGATGTCGTGGGAGACGGCTTGTATCGCGAGCGATTTCGCTTCGTCGGTGGCGGACAGGCGGAGGTTCTGCGCGCGCTCGCTCGCGAGCTCGTGTCGGAGCTCGTGCACGCGACGGCGGTCGGTCACGTCTACCAGCACGCCCAGCCAGTATCGCGGGACCCCCTCGCCGTCGGTGATGAGCCGGGAGCGATCGTGGAGCCAGACGGTGCGCCCGTCCTTGGTGATGACGCGGTACTCGATCCCACCGGCGGAGCCGCCGGATCGCTCGGCCGCGGCGAGCCGGTCCCTGTCGTCGGGATGGACGATCGTGTTCCAGAGCTCGGAGTCGGCGTACCACTCCTCGGGCGCGTAGCCGAGGATCGTCGACGTCTGGTCGCTGATCGCGAGCGTCTTCTGAGGGCCATCGATCGCGTCGAGGTAGGTGATCGCCGGCACCTGTTCCTCGAGCGCGCGGAACCGCTCTTCCGCCTCTACCCACCTCGAGGCGGCCTGACGGGTCCGACCCTCGCTCGCGTCGCGCATGGCCTCGACCTGCTCGAGCTCGATCCGTCGTCGCTCCGTGACGTCGACGATCAGGCCGCGCAGCCTGGTCTTCGGACGAACGGTCGCGGGCGCGAGCTGGCCCACGTGCCAGAGCCTCGACTCACGGCCGTCCTTCGTCGCGAAGCGATACTCGACGTCGAGCCGCTCGCCCTCGACCGCTTGGGTCCAGGCATCGACGACTCGGTCACGGTCGTCCGGATGCACGCGCTCGAGCCAGGAGCCCGGATCCTCGATCCACTCGCGGGGCGTGTAGCCGAGCAGGTCCGCGACGGCGTTCGAGACGTAGGTGAACTGCCCCGGCTCGGTCCCCGCCTCCCAGACGATCGTATGGCCGTCGCCGAGCACGTCGAGGACACGGCGAAGCCCTCCCGCGGGTAGCAGTCGTGGTGCCATCGGGGTCAGTCTGCGAGATGGCCCGGCGGATGCCAATCCGGCGGATGGCCGTGACCTTCTGCCAGGCCGCTCCTCACGAGGCCGGGCCGCTCCTCACGAGGCGACGGCGCCACCATCCGAGCGGGGGTCGCTGCCGGCGACCAGCACCCGGTCGTCGATGAGGAGCAGGTGGGCGTGACCGAGGGCGCGGTCCGTGGGGCCGACGGTCTCCACCCGGAAGCCGCCGCGTTCGAACGAGCGGCGGACCTCCTCGGGCACGGATGCCTCGGCCTCGATCCATGGCTCGGCGGCGAGCGGTTCCATGCCGCCGACGAGCCATCGGGGCCCGGCGACGGCCTCGTACGGATCGAGGCCGAGGTCGAACGCTCGGACCAGGGTCATGAGATCGATCTGGGGCTGGCCATGACCACCCCGGGTGCCGGTGAGCGCGACGAGGGCGCCGTTGCGATGCACGGCGACCGGCATCAGCGTGTGCGCCGGCTTCTTGCCGGGCGCGAGCTCGTTGGCGTGGCCGGGCTCGAGCGTGAAGCAACCGCCCCGATCGTGGGGGACGATCCCGGTGGCCGGCTCGAGGATGCCGGCCCCGAAGCCGCTGTACAGACTCTGGATCAGGGTGACCCCCCACCCGTCGGCATCGGCGGCGACGAGTGCGATGGTGTCGCCCTCGACGTGATCCGGCCGGCCGGTGGCACGCGGCGCCGGGACGACCGTCCGGGCATGCCCATCGAGCCCATCGAAACCGCCGCGCACGATGTCGCACAGGGCGGCGATGTGCCCGTCGTCCAGGAGCGCCGAGGCGTGGATCGTCATCGCCTCGGGGTCGGCGAGGTGACGATCGCGATCGGCGGAGGCGGCCGTCAGGATGCGAGCCAGCGTCGCGGCGTCCGGCCCGATCGGGTCGGGGTCGATCTCGAGTCGCTCGACGGCGGCGAGCGCCTCGAGCAACACGAATCCCTGGGAGCCGGGCGGCGTGACCGAGACGTCGAGGTCTCGGTAGCGCCCCCGGAGCGGGGGGAGGAGGTCCGCGGTGTGTTGCGCGAGGTCGTCGGTCGAGATCGGGGCCCCCAGGGCGCGCAGCCCCCGGACGAAGCGCTCACCGATGTCGCCGGTGTAGAGGGCGCCGGGGCCCTCCTCGGCCAGGGTCCGAAGCGATCTCGCCAGGCTCGGCTGGGCGAGGCGATCGCCCTCCGAAGGGATCCCGTCGGCGAAGAAGACATACGCGAAGCCGGGATCCGTGCGGAGCTCACCGGCTCGCCGCGCGATGCTCCACGCGAGGTCCCCGGAGATGGGGAAACCCTCCGCCGCCTCGATCGCGGCGCCGAACGCTCCCCGCCACGGCAGGGTCGCCCCCTGGTGGTGCACGGCGTCCCAGCCGCCGACGGCGCCGGGTACCGTGATCGTCGCCGGGCCGGCGTCGGGCATCGTGATGCCGTGGGCGGCGCGAAGGCTCTCGGGATCCGCGCCGGCCGGGGCTCGGCCGGACGAGTCGATGGCCACCAGCTTGCCGTCCGGGTTCTGCACGAGGGCGAAGAGGTCCCCACCCACGCCGCACATGTGCGGGTAGACGACCGCGAGCATCACCGCGGCGTGCAGGGCCGCGTCCACGGCGTTGCCACCGCTCGTGAAGGCCGCCGCCGCCGCCTCCGAGGCGGCCGGGTGGGGAGTGGCGACCGCCCACCGGTCGCCGCGCGCCGAGAAGCCCTCGCGATCGGCCGGCGACATCATCCGCGGAGCGTGAGCCCGCGATACCCGTCGGCGAACCCGGCCTCACGGAGATCGGGCGCTGCGGCATGTGCGGACGCGTCCTGCCCGTCGATCCGGCCGAGCTGGATCCGCTTCAAGCGCCCGTCCTTGACGAGAGACGCGAGCGCGTCCACCCAGGCGGCGGGATCCGCCCCGAACGTGAGGAGGGTCCGGGCGCCGCGCTCCAGGTACGCGGCCGGCGCGCCGTCCGCGAGCACGACGTACGCACCCGCCTGGCGCGCCGGCCGACCCTCGCTCGCCGGCCAGGGGAGAGCGGCGCCGTAGGGCTGCGCGGGGTCCGCGGCCGCGAGGACCAGAGGCCCGGTCGCTTCGTCGCCGTCGGTCTCGGCCGTGTGGCGGAGCGCTCGCAGGCGCTCCACGGCGCCGGGGTGTGCGAACTGGGCGCCGCCCAGGCCGGCGACGAAGTACCCGCGCCGGACGTGCCCGGCCTCCTCCATCGCCCGGAACACCGGGTAGATGCCGACGAAACCACCCGGGACGCCTTCGGCCAGGACCGCCTCCCTTGTGACGACCCCGTGGCGGTCGAGCAGCTGGCGTGCCAGGGCATGCGCGCGCTCGGTGGGGGCCGGCGCCGGCTGCCGGAGTCCCGCGACGAGCGACCACCGGCCGGCGCCGGCCGGTGGTCCCGTCCGCCGGAGCGCGCCCGGTCTCGGCGTGTGCCCGGGCCGCGTCGTGCGGACCTTCGCGGAGGCGCCTCGGACGAACGATCGCAGCGGCGCGAGGGTGTCGTTGGTGACCTCGCCGGCCCAGACGAGATCCCACAGCGCGGCGAGGAGGAGGCGCTCGTCCGCCGTGCCGGCGGCGGTGACGAGCTCGGGCCAGAACGACGCGCCCCGCTCTGCGAGATGGAGGCGGAGCGCGTCGTGCACCTCGCCCTCCGGCGGGTCGGCGGGGGCCTCGGGAAGCAGCGCGGCGGCATCGGAGCGGAAGACGAGCGTGACGCGGCCGTCGTCGGTGGCGAGCGGCCCCGCGCCGACCCAGGCCACGTGGCCGCCCGCTACGAGGGAGTCGAGGTCCGCGGGACGAAACGCCCGGACCCTGGCCGGGAGGACGTCCGTCTCCAGGATCGAGGCCGGCACGGAGGTGCCCTGGAGCCGGGCCACGGCGTCCGCGAGCGCGTCGACGTGACCCCCAGGTCGGTCCGCGCCCTGCCACACGGGGAGGAAGCGGGCGAGCGCCGCCGCGTCGACGGGTTCCACCTCGCGACGGAGCAAGGCGAGCGACCGGCGGCGGAGCCGGCGGAGCACGTCGGGTTCGCACCATTCGCGCCCCGAGCCGCCCGGCCGGAACTCGCCCAGGATGACGTCATCTGTCGATTCCAGCGATGCGAGCGCGTCGCGGACGCGTTCGACCGAAGCGCCGAGCCGAGCGGCCGCCTCCTCGGCGAGGAAGGGTCCGTGCGTCCTGGCGTATCGCCGGACGAGACCCTCCAGGGGCCGGTCGCTCTGGCCGGTGAACGTACCGGGGAGCCCGATCGGCAGCGACACGCCGAGCGCGTCGCGGAGCCGGGCCGCGTCCTCGATCGCCGCCACTCGCTCCTCGCCCGCCACTCGGAGGCGGATGGCCCGGCCGTCCGCGAGCAGTTGCTCGGTGAAGCCGCGCGCATCGGCGTCCTCGACCCGCGCGGCGATCTCCTCGTCCGTGAGCTCGCCGAGCGTGCGAAGGAGGTCGTGCAGGTGATCCGCCGACCGCGCGCCGCGGCCGTCGCCGAGGCGCTGCAGCTCGAGCTCGACCTCCGCCAGCGCTCGGGGGTCCAGCAGCTCTCGCAGCTCCTCGGACCCGAGCAGCTCCCGCAGCAGGTCCCGGTCGAGCGTCAGCGCGGCGGCGCGGCGCTCGGCCAGCGGGGCGTCGCCTTCGTACATGTAGACGCCGACCCACCGGAACAGCAGCGATTGCGCGAAGGGCGATGCGTGTTCCGTGTCCACGGCCACGAGCCGCGTTCGTCGGGACCGGAGATCGGCCATGACCTCGCGGAGGGCAGGGACGTCGAACACGTCGCGGAGGCACTCGCGGGTGGCCTCCAGCAGGATCGGGAAGTCGGGGAACTTCGAGGCCTCGGCGAGAAGATCGGCCGAGCGCTGTCGCTGTTGCCAGAGCGGCGTGCGCTGACCGGGGCGGCGGCGCGGCAGCAGGAGCGCCCGCGCCGCCGCCTCTCGGAACACGCTGGCGAACATCGCGGTCTGCGGCACGGCGGCGACGACCGCCTGTTCGATCCCGTCGGGATCGAACAGGAGGTCCTCGGCAGGGATCCGATCGACGGCCTCCGGCAGACGAACCACGATGCCGTCGTCGCTCCAGAGCACCTGGGCGCCGGGCCCGAAGCGCTCGAGCATCCGGCCCTCGATCGCCATCGCCCACGGCGCGTGCACGCGGGACCCGAACGGGGAGAGGACGCACATCCGCCAGTCGCCGATCTCGTCCCGGAAGCGCTCGACGACGACGGTGCGGTCGTCGGGCACGGCGCCGGTCGCCTCCATCTGCTCTTCGAGGTAGGACACGAGGTTCCGCGACGCGAGGTCGTCCAGACCCACGTCGCGACGGAGGCGCTCGAGCGCCTCGTCCCGACGTGTCCCGCGCAGCGTCCGCGTGAAGGCGCCGACGGCGCGACCGAGCTCGATCGGACGCCCCGGCTTGTCCCCGTGCCAGAACGGCATCCGCCCTTGCTCGCCCGGCGCCGGGCTCACGATCACCCGGTCGCGGGTGATGTCCTCGATGCGCCAGGACGAGGCGCCGAGCACGATCACGTCGCCACGCCGGCTCTCGTAGACCATCTCCTCGTCCAGCTCGCCGACGCGAACGCCATCGGCGAGGAAGACGGCGTACAGCCCCCGATCCGGGATCGTGCCACCGGAGGTGATCGCGATCCGGCCCGCGCCGTCGCGGGCACGGACGGTGCCGGCGCCTCGATCCCAGATCAGCCGTGGTCGCAGCTCCGCGAACCCGTCGCTCGGGTACCGCCCGGCGAGCATGTCGAGGACCGCGACGAACACGTCCCTGGAGAGCTCGGCGAACCCCGCCGCACGCCGGACCGTGTCGAAGAGCTCGTCCATGCCCCGCTCCTCGACCGCACACATCGCGACGAGCTGCTGCGCCAGGACGTCCAGCGGGTTCCGGGGATAGCGGGTGTGCTCGATCTCTCCCGCCAGCATCCGCTCCGCCACCACCGCCGCCTCCAGCAGGTCGCCGCGGTACTTGGGGAAGATGCGGCCCTTCGAAGGCTCGCCGACCTTGTGGCCGGCCCGCCCGATGCGCTGCAGGCCGCTCGCGACGGAGCCTGGGGACTCCACCTGGATGACGAGGTCCACCGCGCCCATGTCGATGCCGAGCTCGAGCGAGGACGTCGCGACGATCGCCTTGAGGCGTCCTTCCTTCAGGGCGTCCTCGACCTCTAGCCGCTGCTCGCGCGCGAGCGACCCGTGGTGCGCGCGGACGAGGTCCTCCTCCGCAAGCTCGTTCAGGCTGGCTGCCAGCCGCTCCGCGAGCCGCCGAGCATTGGTGAACACGATCGTGGATCGGTGCTCGCGGATCAGCTCCAGGAGCCGTGGATGGATGGACGGCCAGATGGAATGCGCGGGCTCCCTCCCGCCGGGCGCGTCATCGTCGCGCCGGGGTGCCCGTGCGTCGAGCGCGATACCCCCACCCATGTCCTCGACGGGAACGACCACCTGCAGCTCCATCGGCTTGCGATGGCCGGCGTCGACGATCGTGACCGGGCGAGGCGTGCCCTCGAGCGAGCCGCCGAGGAACCGAGCGATCTCCTCCAAGGGGCGCTGCGTGGCGGAGAGGCCGATCCGCTGCGGCGGGTCGTT
The DNA here is from genome assembly GCA_963750945.1 of uncultured Actinomycetota bacterium. Taxonomy (GTDB): domain Bacteria; phylum Actinomycetota; class UBA4738; order UBA4738; family HRBIN12; genus JAJNBA01. The sequence goes on from CAVVSH010000004.1 coordinate 526,437, forward strand.
GCAGAGCTCTTCGAGACGCTCGAGCGAGAGGGACAGGTGGGCGCCGCGCTTGGAGGCGGCCATCGCGTGGATCTCGTCGACGATCACGGTCCGAACGCTCCGGAGCGTCTCCCGCGCGGAGGACGTGAGCATCAGGTAGAGGGATTCGGGCGTGGTGATCAAGATGTCGGGCGGTCGCCGGATCATCCGCTGCCGGTCGCGCGCCGGTGTGTCGCCCGTGCGGATCGCGACCTCCGGCGCATGGGCCAGCGGCGTGCCGAGCCGGTCGGCGGCGTGCTGGATCCCCGCGAGCGGTGCGCGGAGGTTCTTCTCGATGTCGACGGCGAGTGCCCGGAGCGGCGAGACGTAGAGAACGCGGGTCCTCTCCGTGGGGTCGGCCGGCGGCGGTTCCGCCGAGAGACGATCGATCGCCCACAGGAAAGCGGCGAGCGTCTTGCCCGATCCCGTGGGGGCGAGGATCAACGAGTGGTCGCCGTCGGCGATCGCCTTCCACCCGTCCCGCTGGGCGCGCGTGGGCGCCTCGAAGGAGGTCGCGAACCAGTCGCGGACGGCGGGGGAGAAGACCTCGAGGGTCACCGACACACGCTACCCGGTGACACCGACATGCGTGAAGGCGCCGGTAGGATGCCGCGGCATGCGTCTGCGCCGCGCCCTCGCCGTCTCGGCGTTCGCCATCCTGGTCTCGCCGGCTGCGGCTTTGGCCCAGGACACACCGGTGAACGAGCCGACGAGGACCGAACCGCCAAGGATCGAACCAGAGGACCAGGTCGTCCTCGCCGGCTCGGTCCTCGTGCCGCGCGGACAGCGGGTCGGCGAGGTCGTCGTCTTCTCGGGACGCGCGACCGTGCACGGTGTGGTGACCGGCGACGTGGTCGTCCTGGAGGGCCCGGTCACCGTGACGGGACAGGTGAACGGGTCGGTGATCGCCGCCGACGGGGTCGTACGGCTCGCCGAGAGCGCTCGCGTCGGCGGCGACGTCTTCTCGAGCGAGTCGATCGTGACCCGGCCCGGGGCCGAGGTCGGAGGAGACGAGCGGAGCGACGTTCGGTTCTCCTTCGAAGGCCCACTGGTCGCGCTCGGGAAGCTCCTGGGACCCGTCGCCCTGTCGGTGTCCGTCCTGTTGACGGGCCTGGCGCTTCTGCTTCTCGCTCCCCGAGGCGCGGACGCGGTGGCGGAGACCCTGACCGACGCGCCGCTCGCGTCGCTCGGGTGGGGGATCCTCGTCGCGCTCGCCGTCCCGGTCGTCGCGGTGGCGCTCGCGATCTCGGTGCTCGGGCTGCCGCTGGGACTGGCCCTGCTCCTCTCGCTGGGTCTGTGGTGGATGGTGGGGCTCACCTGGGCGGCGTGGTGCGCCGGTCGCGGGCTGGTCCGGCCTCCCCGCGGTCGTGCGATCGCCTTCGTCGCGGGATGGGCGATCCTCGCGGCGATCGGCCTGGTGCCGATCCTGAACGTCGCCGTGTGGACGCTCGCGCCCGCGGTCGGGCTGGGCGCCATGTTCGTGGCGGCGTGGCGGTCACGCCACGGACCTCACCCGCGCGGGCGTCATCGTTCGGGGTCGCGGGTTCCGCCCGATGACGCGATCCAAGCCGGGATCGCGTAACCGCCCTACTTGGGTGCCGCCTCCACTCCGGCGATCATGGCGGCGGCCTCCTCACCCGACTGGCCCCCCCTGCGCAACACGATCGCGACGAGGAACAGCGCGAACAAGGTCAGCAGGAGCACCAAGGTGGACATCGCCGCGATCTCCGGCCGCATGACGGCGCGGATCGAGCTGAGCACGTATACCGGCCATGGCGAGGCGTTCGCCGTTGAGACGAACGACGAGATGATCGTGTTGTCCAGGCTCAGGCTGAACGCGAGCAGCGCGCCCGCGAGGACCGCCGGCATCATCAGCGGCAACGTGATCTTCCGGAACGTCTGAGCCGGAGGCGCGTAGAGATCGGCCGACGCCTCCTCGAGGGACTCGTCCAGGCCCGCCAGCCGGGCGCGGACGATGAGCGTGACCACCGCCGTGGCGAAGATGGAGTGGGCGACCCAGAGGCGGAACAGGCCGTAGTTGAGGATGTCGTTGTCCGGTCCGAACGGCCCCCCGATCCGCACGTACCAGATCAAGAGCGCGATCGCGTCGACGATCTCGGGCGTGACGAGCACGAGGAAAAGCAGCGCCAGGAAGCCGATCGTCCACTTCCCGGACCGCCTGGCGAGCGCGATGCCGGCGAGCGAACCGCAGACCGTGGAGATCAGGGCCGCGCCCAGCGCGGCGCGGATCGACGTGAAGATGGCGTTGCGGATGGTCGGATTGTCGAGCGCGTCGACGTACGGGCGGAGACCGAACTCTTTCCAGACGACGAGCGCCCGGCCGTCGTTGAACGAGTGGATCACGATCATCAGGATCGGCAGGAACAGGAAGACGAAGACCGCGATCCCCCAGACGCCGAGCAGGGCGTTCACGGGATCACGTCGCACGTGGCGGCGCTCGGTCACGGCGCTCATGCGGTCACCGGTTCGATCTCGACACGTCGGCGACGGCGAACGATGGTGCGACCGATCAGCCCGAGCACGGCGAAGATCGCGACCGACCCGAGGATCATCAAGATGAGGATGACCGCCATCGCGGAGCCGAGCGCCCAGTTCTGCGCCGTGTTGAACTGGCTGGCCACCAGCGCGCCGACCATGTTCCCCTTCGCGCCACCGAGCACGGCCGCCGTGATGTAGTCGCCCGTGAGTGGGATGAAGACGAGCAGCAGACCGGCGATCACGCCCGGAAGCGCGAGGGGGAGCGTCACCTGCCGGAACGTGTCCCAGCGGTTGGCACCGAGATCCTTCGACGCCTCACGGAGCGCGGGGTCCAGTCGGTCGAGCGCGACGAACAGCGGGAAGATCATCAGGGGCAGGTAGTTGTAGACCACGCCCAGCTGCACGGCCTCCCTCGTGTCGAGCACGTCGAGCGGGGAGCCGATCAGACCCACGTCCTGCAGGATCCCCGAAAGGGCTCCGTTCGGCTGCAGCAGGATCAGCCACCCGAGCGTCCGCACGAGGAAGTTGGTCCAGAAGGGGATGATCGTGAGGCCGAGCAGGAGCCCTCGCCAGCGTGGAGGCACCTTGACCGCGAGCCAGTACGCGAACGGGAAGGCGATCAGCAGGCACAGGATGGTGCCGACGACGGAGATCTGGAGCGTCCCGCTGAACACCGTACGGAACGTGTCGGAGAAAGATTCCACGTACCGGTCGAAGGACAGCTGATCCGTCGCGATCGTGCGGTAGATGTCCGGTTTGTACCCGAACGAGTACCAGAAGATGAACAGGACCGGGACCGCGAAGAAGAAGATGAAGAGCAACCACGCCGGGATCGCAAGGATGAAACGAGGCGCGCGTCGGCGCGGGCGCTCCGCGCCCGCGCCGACGCCATTCTCGGCGGTTCCAGCGGCCACTCGGGGATCAGGCTCCCGAGGCGGCCTTCGCCTTGTTCCAGATGTCGACGAGACGGCCCTGGGCCTCGTTCACGGCTCCGGGGTCCATCGTCGCGACCTCCTCGTCGGAGAAGAACACGAGGTCGAGGAACTCGAGACCGGCGGTCTCCGCCTCTTCTTGGACTCCGACGATCCCGGTGTTGTAGCCGTGATACGCAAGGTCCTTGAGCGAGACCTCCGGGTCGCAGATGTAGTTGATCCAGGCGTGGGCGGCGTTCGGGTGCTCCGCCCCCTTCACGATGCACCAGTTGTCCATCCACAGCTCCGTGATGGGTGCCCCGAGTCCCCATACGTACCGATCCGGCTCCTCGGTCGAGAGCAATCCCTGGCGCGCGTCGCCGTTCCATGCGTGCGAGAGCGCGTACTTGCCCTCGGTGAGCGCGATCCCCGGATACGAGTCGTACGCCTTCACGTGCGGGGCGAGTTCGTTGACGATGAAGTCCTCGCACGCGGACAGCTCGGCTTCATCCGTCGTGGTCCACGGGATGTCGTTCGCCCAGAAGTAGATGCCGGTGAGGTTCCCGGGCGTGTCCAGGATCGAGGTGTTGCCGCTCGCCTCTCCCTGCGCGACCGAGATGAAGTCATCCCACGTCTCGATCGTCGCCGACACCTTCGTCTTGTCGTAGATCCAGCCGGTGGAGCCCCAGTCCTTGCAAACTGAGTGCTTGTTGCCCGGGTCCCACTCCTGGTCGCGGTAGATCTCGTCGACGTTCTCGAAGTTCGGGATCAGGTCCAGGTTGAGAGGCTCGAGCAGGTCGAGCTCGACCATCTGCGGGATGAAGACGCCCGTCGGGATCACCATGTCGTAACCGCTCGTGCCGGCCGATGCTTCGAGCTTCGCGATCGCCTCTTCGTTCGACGCGTAGATGTCGATCTTCGTCGCGGCTCCGAACTCGTCCGTGAAGTCCCTGAACACCGCCGGATCGTCGTACTCGGCCCAGTGATAGAAGTTCAGCTGGTCCTCGATCTCGCCTCCGGGCGCCGGAGTGCCGCCGCCGCTGGGCTCGGGGTCCTCGCCGCACGCCGCGAGCAGCACGCTGCTGGAGAACACGGCCACCGCCGAGCCCGCCATGAAATGCCGCCTCGTGATGCGCTGCGCCGTCGCGCGAGGCGCCAGGATCTTCAGATCGCGGAAATCGTTCGTCATCCGTGTTCCCCTTTCGTCATCCTTCTGTTCCGGTCGCAGCCGGATCGGCCAGGACCACCGCCGCCTGCCCGGCGTCGAACACATGGACCAGGCTCTCGTCCCAGGTGCACCAGACGTCGCCCCCGACCTCCAGCTTGGGCGCTCGCGGCCGGGGCAACCGGCAGAGGATCTCCTTCTGTCCCGACGAGAGCACCACGAACTGGATCACATCGCCCAGGTGCGAGATGCCGGCCAGCGTGCCTCGGACCGAGTTCACCGGGTCCTGCGGCTGCTCTTCCACGAGCTGTACCGCCTCCGGCCGGATCGCGGCCAGGGCGGGCCGGCCGTCGACCGCATCCGGAGATGAGTTCGACGAGCGGATCGTCCATCCATCCCCTTCTACGACAGAGCCGCCCTGCTTGGCTGTGCCGTCGAAGAAGTTCTGCTGTCCGATGAAGCCGGCTACGAACGCCGACGCGGGGAAGTCGTAGATGGTGTCGGGGTCCGCGAGCTGCTCCACGTGCCCGTCCAGCATCACGGCGATGCGGTCGGACATCGAGAGCGCTTCCCCTTGGTCGTGGGTCACGAAGATGAACGTGATGCCGACCTGGGACTGCAGGAGCTTCAGCTCGATCTGCATCTCCTCCCGCAGCTTGCGGTCCAGGGCTCCGAGCGGCTCATCCAGCAGGAGCAGGCTGGGTCTGTTGACCAGCGCCCGAGCCACCGCGACCCGCTGCTGCTGCCCGCCGGAGAGCTGCTTGGGCTTGCGGTTGGCCAGCGGCGACATCTTGACCATCTCAAGCGCCTCTCCCACCTTCCGCCCGATCTCGGATCTGTCCACCTTCTTCTGGCGGAGTCCGTAGGCCACGTTCTCCGCGACGCTCATGTGCGGGAACAGGGCGAAGTGCTGGAACACCGTGTTCACGTCGCGCTTGTGTGGAGGCGTGCCCCGCACGTCGCGGCCGGAGATGATGATCTCGCCGGCGGTGGGCTCCTCGAAGCCCGCCAGCATCCTCAGGGTCGTGGTCTTGCCGCAGCCCGAAGGGCCCAGCAGCGAGAGGAATTCGGCAGGATTGACCTTGAGGGAGATGTCGTCGACGGCGACGACGTCCGCGAAGCGCTTCGTGACGTCGATCAGCTCAACCGAGCCCTGCTCTTGATCCTTCGGGCCGTCGTTCGCCAGCGTCGCACCCCCCTCGGTCGTTCCGACTCCCGGGAGTTTGACCGGATGCCTCGATTCCCGCAACCAAAGGGCTCCCGTTGATCAGCCGGCGGAGTGCACGACCCTGCCGGCCGCGATCGCGTGCTCGACCCGCGCATCGGCCACGGCGGCATCCGATGCGGCGAAGAGGTTGCGATCGAGGACAACCAGGTCTGCGCGGCAGCCCTCTTCGAGAGAGCCCGCGTCGTCGTCCCGGTTGACGTGCGCCGAACCCTTCGTGAAGGCCGCGAGGGCGACGTGGAGGGGGAGACGCTGGTCGGGGAGGAACGGCTCCGCATCGCGCGTCGAGGGGTCGGCGCGGCGGGTCGCGACCTCCATCTCCTCGAGGGGGTTCGCGGTCGACACGGACCAGTCCGATCCGAACGCCAGGGTGGCTCCCGCGGCGTGGAGCGAGGCGAAGGGGTACTGGAGCGGCGCCCGCTCGGGTCCGAGGAAGGGGACCGTGAGCTCGTCCATCTGGGGATCGTGCTGCGCCCAGTACGGCTGACAGTTCGCGATCACCCCCAGGTCACGGAACCGAGGAACGTCGTCGGGGTGGATCACCTGGAGATGGGCGATGTGGTGCCGGGCGTCGCGGGCGCCGTTCGTGTTGCGGGCCGCCTCGCACGCGTCCAGTCCGTTCCGCACGGCACGATCCCCGATCGCGTGCATGTGGACCTGGAAGCCCTCACGGTCGAGGGCGGTGACCGCTTCGACGAGCTGGTCGTGGTCGAGGTAGCTGATGCCGGTCTCTTCGGTCTCGTGACCCGCGGCGTCGCAGTAGGGCCGGAGCATCGCGCCGGTGTGGTTCTCGAGCACGCCGTCGCACATGATCTTCACGGTCGCGGGGTGGAAGTTCCCGACCGAGCCTTCGTCTCGACGGGCGACGAGCTCCTCGACCTGCTCCGGGCCGCGGTGCCGGTCCCACCAGAGCGCGCCGGCGACTCGAGCGGTGAGCTCGCCTCGTTCGGCAAGCGAGCGGTAGGCGTTCTCGGTCGAGGGCGTGACCCAGGCGTCTTGCCATCCGGTGATGCCGAGGGCGTGGAGGTGCCCCTGTGCGAGGAGGATCGCGCGCTCCCACTCCTCTCGAGACGGCTCGGGCAGGTGCTCGTCCGCGAACGAGTAGGCGGCTCCCTCGTGCAGGGTCCCGGTCGGCTCACCGGTGGCGGGGTCACGCTCGATCCGCCCGTCCCACGGATCGGGCGTCTCGCGCGTGATGTGGGCGATCTCCAGCGCTTTCGAGTTCACCCACGCGCCGTGGACGTCGCGGTTGAGCAGGAACACGGGCCGGTCGGGCACGAGGTCGTCGAGGAGCTCTTTCGTCGGCGTGCCGCCGGGGAAGTGAGACATGAGCCAGCCGCCACCGAAGATCCACGGCTGCTCCGGATTCGCGCCGGCGTAGGACGCGACCGCGTCGCGGTACGCGTCGACGCCCGGCAGGTCGTGGAGCGAGACGTGCAGCCGGTACCGGCCCGCGAACGGCGCGTGGAGATGGGAGTCCTGGAAGGCGGGGAGCACCATCCGGCCGGGGAGGTGGAGGACTTCCTTCGCATCCGGGAAGCGTTCCCTCACCCGCGGCTCGGTGCCGACCGCGGCGATCCGATCGCCGACGATCGCCACGGCGCCGGCCCAGCGCCGCGCCGCGTCCATCGTGTACACGTCGGCGCCGGTGATCACGAGGTCGGCGTTCCCGGCAGGCTCCGGCATCCGGCGGAGGATAGCCGTATCCTTACGGATCGTGAGGCCGCCGGACCGGCCGGGCTGCTTCCTCTGCCACCGTCCCACCTTCGATCCCGACAAGCGCGAGGTGCCGTGGGCTCGGGCGGTGGCGGGTGGGGTGCAGGTGCTGATCTGTCCGGACTGCCAGCACGATCGTCCCGATTGGGCCGAGAGCCTGGATCGGTGCGAGGCTTGCGGCGGGACGCGCCTTTCCCTCACGCTGGGGCAGGTCGTATGCCGGGCGTGCGGCCATACCGCGAGAGCGGGCGCTTAGCTCAGCTGGAAGAGCGTCGCCCTTACAAGGCGAAGGTCGGGGGTTCGAGTCCCTCAGCGCCCACCGTATACGGGCACTCGGTACGGAACGCTCACGACCACCGTGTTCGGCTCGGCGAGAAGGAGCCGCTTGATGAAGAGGGCGTTCTGGCCATGGAGGATGTGCTCCCACCACCGTGTCACGAGGAACTCCGGGATCACCACCGTCACGACCGTGTCCGGCCGCGCGGTGTGGCGGCGGATCTCCTCCAAGAGTGGGGGGCCGAGATCTCGGAACGGCGCCTCGACGAACGACAGCGGCACGTCTACTCCCGAATCCCACCACTCGTCAGCGATGTCCGGGACCACCTCGGGATCGGCCGCGAAGTACAGCGCTTCGACGTGTGCCGACTCGAGCGCCCGCGCGTAGTTCACGGCGCGGATCGTTCCATCGTGAACAGACGACACGGGGACGAGGACCACGCTCCGGCCGCTCTCGAACTCCCCGTTCGAACGTCGGACGGCTCCCTCATGCTCTTCCGGCACCAGCGGGATGTCCATGACCGCGACGTCGGGTGCGAAGAGGAGACGGGCCTTCAGGAAGAAGGCGAAGCGCTGTCTCCAGAGGAGTTGCCACCACGATGTCCCGGAGACCTCCTCCGGCACGACCACCGTGATGAACGTGTGCTCGCTCGATCCCTCGGCGCGAAGCCGTTCGCGGAGCGCCGGGATCGTCCTGCGTCCGTTCCCGGCGAGTCGCTCGAGGGTCCCGAAGCGGCCCGCCATCTCCGTCCAACCCTTGGCGACCCCCGCGAACCCTTCCGGCTCCCCAACGTAGAGCGGCGTCACCGAGTGAGGCCGCAGGGCTCGTACTTGCACGAGCGCTTCGTGCATCGCCGGCCCGAGGTCTCGGACGAGGAAGATGAAGCGGTGTCTCACATCCCGATCGACGTGCATCCGACTGGCGCGGAGCGCTTGTCCCACGTACCGATAGTGGCGATGCACCGCGAGTAGGCCGACGACGATGAACGGCATCGCAACGATCACGATCCACGCGCCGTGGAGGAACTTCGTGGATGTGATGACGACCAGGACCATGCCGGTCGTCGCAGCACCGACGCCATTGATGACGATCGATCGGCGCCATCCCCGTGTCCCTTGACGCCCGCCGGCTCGCTCCTTGAGCCAATGTCGAACCATGCCCGTCTGCGAGAGCGTGAACGAGGTGAACACGCCAACCACGTAGAGCTGGATCAGCCGGGAAAGGTTGGCATCGAAGACGTAGATCAGCGCGCCGGCCAGAACGGCGAGCACGATGACGCCGTTGGAGAAGACGAGCCGATCACCGCGATTCTTGAACTGCGAGGGCATGAAACCGTCCCGCGCGAGGATCGACGAGAGTCGAGGGAAGTCCTGGTACGCGGTGTTGGCCGCGAGGATCAAGATCGCGGCCGTGAAGGCCTGCACGAGGTAGAAGCCGATGCCACCGCCGAAGATCGCGTGCGCGATCTGGGCGACCACGGACCGCTCCTCGGAGATCGTGATCCCCTGGACGTGCGTGGCCAGCCAGGAGATCCCCAAGAACATCGTGATGCTCATGACGCCCAGGATGCTGAGCGTGGTCGCGGCGTTCGCCGCCTGGGGCCTGCGGAACGCGGGGACGCCGTTGGAGATGGCCTCGACGCCGGTGAGCGCCGTCGAGCCCGACGAGAAGGCGTGAAGGATCACGAACAAGGAGACGGATCCGGCGGCGGTCGCGAGCTCATGGGCCGGCGGGATGGCCTCGGCCACCGGACAGCCACCAGCGCATCGCACGAGTCCGACGATGATCATCACGAAGGTCGATGCCACGAAGGCGTACGTCGGGACCGCGAACAGCGTTCCGGCTTCCTTGACCCCGCGGAGGTTGGCCAGCGTGAGGAGCATGACGAAGCCGAGCGAGATGGCGACAGCATGGTCTGCGACCTCCGGGATCGCCGATGAGATCGCGAGCACCCCGGCGCTCACGGAAACAGAGACCGTCAGGACGTAGTCGACGAGGAGCGCCGCCGCCGCGGTCAGGCCCGGCAAGATCCCGAGGTTCTCCTTGCTGACGATGTATGCGCCGCCACCCGACGGATAGGCGCGGACTGTCTGGCGGTAGGACGCGATCACGATCGCGAGGAGCAGGGCGATCGCCAACGCGATCGGGATCACGAGATGGATCGCCGACGCGCTCGCGGCCAGCAGGACGAGCAGGATCTCCTCGGTCGCGTAGGCGTTCGACGAGAGCGCGTCCGAGGAGAAGATCGGGAGCGCGATGGTCTTCGGGAGCAGCGTGTGCTCGAGATGGGAGCTCGGTTTCGCGCGGCCGACCAGGACGCGCTTCGCCGCGGCGCGCGATCGACCGCGGGTGGGAGCCGATACAGACATCGCCTCTCGAGCGTAGGAACTGGGGCAGTGGCGACCCGTCAGGGATCCGTTAGGAGTCGGACTTCCTCGTTAAGAACGCATCAAGATTCGGCGTTCGCGCCTCGCGACGGAGGGTTCGACGGACGCGAGACCGACGTGCGCGGAGCTAGCCTTCCGTCATGCGACGGAACGGAGGTTCGAGACGGTTCGTCCCGATCTGCATCAGCGGCCCGCGCGGACGCGGGACTTCCGACGAAACGCCGGCTCGCCGGCGCGCTCCTCGGCGCCGGCTCGCTCGCGGGATTGACGGTCGCGCTCCTGGCAGTGCACACGCACCTCGGCCTTCCGAGCATCTTCCTGCTGTACCTGACCGTGATCGTGGCGATCGCGCTGATCGGCGGTACTTGGCCTGCATTGGCATCCGCGATCGCAGCCTCGGCCCTGATCAACTGGTTCTTCACGCCGCCCACCCACACATGGAGGATCGCCGAGCTTGAGAACGTGCTCGCCCTGGTCGTCTTCCTCTTGGTCGCCGGGGTGGTGAGTTTCCTCGTTGACCGCGATGCGCGGGCTCGGGCCGATGCCGAGCGACGGCGCGCGGAGACCGAGTCACTCGAGAAGGTGAGCGACCTTCGGACAGCGATCCTCGCGGCCGTCTCTCACGACCTGCGCACCCCGCTCGCGGCCATCAAGGCGTCGGTGAGCAGTCTCCGCGAGCAGGACATGACCTGGTCGGCGGCCGACACAGCCGGATTCCTCGAGGCGATCGAAGAGGAGACCGACCGCCTCACGGCCCTCGTTGGCAACCTCCTCGACATGAGCCGGATCCAGACCGGTTCGCTGGTGCTGGTGCGCCGCCAGGTGGGCTTGGACGAGGTGGTGCCGCGCGCCCTGGATACCCTTCCCTCGTCGTCGCAGGACGTCGTCCTCGAGATCTCGGAGTCGCTCCCGAGAGTAGAGGTCGACGCCGGGCTGCTCGAGCGGGCGATCGCGAACGTGATCGCGAACGCGCGCCAGTGGAGCCCACCGACTGACCCTGTGACGGTCCGCGGCGCTACGGTCGACGGTCGGGTCGAGTTGCGGGTGATCGATCACGGCCCGGGCGTCCCGCCGGGAGCTCGCGATCGGATGTTCCTCCCGTTTCAACAGCTCGGCGACCGTTCTGGTCCCAACGGCGTCGGGCTCGGCTTAGCGGTTGCTCGTGGATTCGTGGAGGCCATGGATGGATCCCTGTCCGTGGAGGAGACGTACGGGGGCGGTCTCACGATGGTGCTGACGTTCGAGGCCACGTCATGACGAGGATCCTGGTCGTCGATGACGAGCCGGCGCTGCTCCGGGGGCTCCGCGTGAACCTCGAGGCGCGTGGGTACGACGTCGACCTCGCCGCGGACGGGGCCGAAGCGCTCGCGGCTGCCTCGGCACGGCCTCCGGATGTGGTGATCCTCGACCTGGGGCTGCCGGACATGGACGGCGTCGATGTGATCGAAGGACTTCGCGCGTGGGGTTCGATGCCGATCGTGGTCCTCTCCGCGCGCGAGCAGGAGCCGGACAAGGTCGCCGCGTTGGATGCCGGCGCGGACGACTACGTCACGAAACCGTTCGGGATGGGTGAACTGTTGGCACGGATCCGGGCAGCCGAGCGACGGACGACGCCGACCGGTCAGCCCGCGATCGTATCCACCCCGGCATTCCGGATCGACCTCGAGACGAAGCGGATCGAGAAGGACGGACAGAACATCCACCTCACGCCGACGGAATGGCACCTGGTCGAGATCCTCGTTCGAAACCCGGGCAAGCTCGTCGCCCAGCGACAGCTCCTGCAGGAAGTCTGGGGTCCTCGATACGAACAGGAAACGAACTACCTCCGTGTCTACATGGCCCAGATCCGTCGGAAGCTCGAGCCGGACCCTGCGCGTCCCCGCTACTTCATGACCGAGCCGGGGATGGGCTATCGGTTCCAGCAGGGGGAGGTGCCGGTACCAAACTGACCCCCCGTTCGGGATCTTAAGAGCTGACCTGCGTCGCGACCGCGGGACCCGTCTGCACCACTCTTGCACCACGAGGCAAGGACATTCCGAGGTACTCACAGGTACTCAGTGTCACAACGCTCTTGCTGGTCGGGCCGCTGACCTGCATGTTTCGGTCGCCCTTACAAGGCGAAGGTCGGGGGTTCGAGTCCCTCAGCGCCCACAGAGCGAAAGAGCAGGTCAGAGGCCTTTTCGCCGTCCGAGGAGAGGTCGACGACGTCGGCCAGACCGTCTAATGGGCTGTGCGTCGTCCGGTGCCAGGGTAGGGGTGACCGCCGCCCGACGCAGTTTCCTCCGACAGGCGTGGGGTTTCGAGTCCCTCAGCGCCAGTTAGCCGTGTTACAGCAGGCCGTTCGCGTTCAGGGATCCCGTGGCGACGGCGGCCACACTCTGTTCGTCGATCACGACTCGACCCACGAGTTCGGTCATCTCCTTCGTGGAGAGTTGAGCGCTCACCGCGTCGAGCAACCTCCGAACCTCGCCGTTCAGCTTCTCTGAACGGATCACGGGAGTGATGTTCTCCGCGTTCTGGAGACGCCTGTCGTCCACGAGCGGGACGAATCCGTTCTGTTCGATCCTCGGGTCCGTGGAGAACAGCAACCCGATCTGCACCTCGTCGCGTCTGAGTGCTTCGACGGTCAGCGGGCCTCCCGCGTCCAGCGGCGTGAAGTCGTCGAAGAGGACCCCATAGACCTCGTGCAATCCCGGGAGGCAGAAGGGACGTTGAGGGCATTCCGGCGGCCCGCCGAACGTCAGCTGGCCGGCGACGGGAGCGAGGGAGCTCACCGTGGTCAGGTCGAACCGCTCGCCCGTCTCGGCGTTCGCCACGAACTGATTGGTGTCCTCGGCCGCCGACTGTGTGAGCAGCGTGAGCCCCTCAGGCCGGAGTAGCTCGGCCGTCTGCCGGGCAACATGAGGGGCATCTGCGGAGGCCTCTGCGTTCGGGTCGAGGAACAGCAGCAGGGATGAGAGGTACTCGGGCTTCACGTCGATGGCGCCCGCCTCCAGGGCGTTCTGCGAGACCTCTCGAGACCGCAGGTCGAGCCGTCGCTCGACGGTATAGCCAGCGTGCTCGAGGACCTGCGCATACATCTCTGCGACGATCTGGTTCTCGGCGAAGGCGCCGGACACGCCGACGACGATCGCCCCATCAACTCCGGTGGACGGACGCGGCTGCCCGCCCGGGTCGGAGTCAGTGCACCCGGCTACGACGGTGCTCATCACCATGACGGTTGCCACGCTCATGAGGCAGCGACGGAAGCGAATGGCGGTCATTCGGCCTCGGAGGCAAGCGGCGCCACGATGGGGGAGTTCGAGTGCCGGCCGAGGAGGACGCGGACGGTCGTGGGTCCTTTCCCTCTCACATCGAGGGTTTCGGACGGCCCGAAGTCGTACCGGTCGGTCAGTGCTTTGGCCGTCGACTCGGAGACCAGGACGCGGGCGGGCCCTGCGCTCTCCTCGAGCCTGCTCGCAAGGTTCACGGTGTCGCCCCACAGGTCGTACGCGAACCTGCGGTCCCCGATCACCCCGGCGACGACCGACCCCGTGGCGATCCCGCCGTGCACTACGATCGGGTCGCCCGACGGCCACCTGATCGTCCCGGCGTCGCTCAGGATGTCGACCGCCATCCGAACGGCAGCGTCGGCGTGATCGGCCATGGGGGTCGGCGCTCCGGCGACGGCCATATAGGCGTCTCCGATCGTCTTGATCTTCTCGAGGCCGTGCCGATCGGCGATCTCGTCGAAATGGCGGAAGAGTGCATCGAGGGCATCGGCGAACGCCTCCGGAGATGACCGCGCAGCCTCTTCCGTTGATCCGACGGCGTCGGCGAAGAACACGCTCACCTGATCGATGCTCTGGGCGATCCGTCCACCGGACGAGGCCTTGAGCTGCTCGACGATGGCCCCGGGCAGCATATTGAGCAGGAGCCCGTCGGACCGCGTCCGTTCCTGGTCGAGCTGACGTTCGCGGAGGAACAGTTCTCGAGTGAACCGTTCCGTCCGATAGGCGGCCAGCCCGCCCAGCAAGCCGAACGAGACCAAGTAGAGCATAGCCAGCACCAGGCTCACGTCCTGGATGTACTTCGCCGTGATGGCGTACGGAAGGTATGCGGCGATACCGATCACCGTGACCAGCACGACCAAGACGAACCGTAGGCGCAGCAGAGCGTAGGTGAACGCCGTGATCAGGATGACGCCGATGTAGCCGTACTCTGCAGGCAACGTGGAGATGCGGGAGACATAGAAGACCCAGAACAGGAGCGTCGCCGCCGCGATGACGACCGCCACCCATTCCCAGACGCGCCCGAAGAACCGGGTGTACGTGAGCCCAAGGCCCACGAGCAACATGGGGATGAACACGAGGAACCGCATGAGCAGGTCGAGTCGTTGGTCGGACAAGGCCAGCATGTAGGGGCGCAGGAGCAGGCCCCACGCGACCCAGATGGCGATCCCGGCAAGGAAGCCGAAGCGGATGTTGCCGAGATCGTGGCGGAAACGGTCGGCGCGATACCCCGACTCGAGGGCCGGGTCGCGGAACCGTAGTCGCAGCCGATGCACGAGAAGCCGCCACTTGGATGGCTCTCCGCCTGTCTTCGATAGCTCGATTTCGTCCATCTGCCTCTTCGGACCTCCGCCGGGATGATGCGTGCTGGGCCCCCGCTTGTCAGCTGGGAGACCCCGGCGCGACACAACGTTTGGCTGGCCGGGACACTGATATGTCCGTCTCGGTCGTCCCCGCGCAACGATGTGGCCCGAGGTCAACCAGGTGTCCGTAGGACGGGGAGAGGGGTACAACGCACCCCTGTGGATCGTTCGCCAGCCTCAGTCACATGGTTCATCGAAGCCGAAGCGCGATCTCAGCTCGGAGAAGCGGGACTCGTTGGAGCGGAGCTGCTCGTCGGCGTGGCTGTCGGCGTACGTATCGTGATCAGCGGCTCTTCGAGCGCGGCCAGTGTCGCTGCATCGACCGTCCCCGTGGGCTCTACGCCGAGGTCCGTCTGGAACTCCTTGAGCGCCCCCTCGAGTTGGTGTCCACTCGCCGTCGATCGCTCCCGGCCAGTATCCGGCGAGCTTCAGCATCGTCTGGACGGAGGAAGCCTCGACCAGCTCGTTCGCCGCAGTCGGCTCGCCCTGCCGCTCGAGGGTGTCACCCAGCGCAGCGCGTGTCGCTCGATTGACCAGACCGGTCACCGGAAGCCCTTATCCGCTTGCAGGTCCTCCACCGCCTGCACGGTCTCCGGACCGTAGACGCCATGCACAGGGCCCTGGAAGTTTTGGGTGAACATCATGAAGTCGGCGTGACCTGGCCTGCACCACTCTTGCACCACGACGCAGCGGCACTCCAAGGTACTCAGAGGTACCTAGAGGTACTGGGTTTGTCCTGCTCACAGCCCTGACCTGCGGGTTTCGGCCCCTTACAAGGCGAAGGTCGGGGGTTCGAGTCCCTCAGCGCCCACCGCGAAACCGCAGGTCAGCGCCGTGTTGAAGCGCCGTCACCGATCCACCGCTTGCGCAGGGGCCGCACATCCGGCGCACGAGGTGCCCTGCCCTCAGAGTGGCTCGATCACGGGCGCGAGGTCCTCCTCGCTCTTGTCGGCGAAGTAGCGATCGTGCAGCGCTGCTTGCGACGGGATGTCTTTCGGGCGGAGACCGCCGAGCGAACCGACGATCGCGAGCCCGGCCCGGATCTGATACTGGGCGAGCGGTGAGATGGTCCGTACCTCGACCCCCTCGAGCTGGACGGGGGGCCACGACAGCATGTCGGGCGGCATCACGATGCGAACGAGACGCCCGGCCTCATCGTCGATTGTGAAGGAACACGTCCCCTCGAGTGTGCTCTCGAAGACGCTGAGCTCGAGGTTCAACTCGTCCCGGATCGTCCCCAGCACGAGCGGCTCGCCGGGCACGGGTGCCCATCGGACCTCGGGCGGCCCGAAGCCGAGCTCGTCGAAGATCTCGAGGCCACGAGGGAGGGATGATCGCTCGATCAACACGTCGACGTCGTCGTGATGGCGACGGATCGCCCCGCCGAGCATCGCGTCCTCCGCGAAGCCGCCGAACAGCACGATCGGCGCGTCGAGCTTCATCAGCAATTCGATCAGCGGCAGGTACTCGACGCCCATGCGGGGGAGTATGCCCCAGACTCTCCTGGTCGATCAGACCAAGGATCGCGTGATCGCCCGGATCGACGGGGCTATGTGGGCCGGCGAGCTCGCCGAACAGCCCCGACGGACCTCCCGTGATCTCCGTGAGACAGGTTGGTGCCATTCGAAAGGGACGAGCCGTAGTTCCCACGGACGTTGTTGACAAGAGCGAGAGCCCGCTCCGCTCCGATCCAGGGGCTCATGGTTAGCGCGCCACGCGGTAGCGGAGGTAGACGAACTTCGAGCTGAAGGTGCGGGTCTCGACGAGTTCGAGATCCACGCGGCGCTCGCGCTGGGGGAAGAACGGAATGCCACCGCCAACCAGCACCGGGTGGACCATCGCCTGGTACTCGTCGATCAGATCCGATGCAGCTGCCTCGGCAGCGAGAGTCGCGCCGCCGATCGCGATGTCGCCCTCCCCCGGCTCGGCTCGCAACCGCTCGATCTCCTCCGCCAAGCCGTCGGAGGCCAGGCGGGCATTGCCCTGCACCGTCGACAGCGTGGTGGAGAACACCACCTTGGGGAGCGGGTTCCAGAGCGCGGCCCACTCGAGCTCTGTGTCGTCCAGCGATGCATCCTGGTCGGCGGTCTCCCAGTACAGCATCGTCTCGTACAGACGTCGTCCCAACAGGTGGACTCCGACCCCTCGAATCTCGTCGATCCAGAAGCGAAAGACTTCCTTGTCGGGCTCCGTCCAGTCGAACCCGCCGTCGGGCCCGACGATGTAGCCGTCAAGTGAGACGCCCATCGAATAGGTCACGCTGCGCATCAGAAGACCTCCCTCGGTAACCGGTTCGACGATACGACCGCCTAGGCCTGGGCCGACGGATTCGCACCGTGAATCCATCCGTCCTACAATCCGCCCGGACCAGAAGCAGCCGGCAGCCCAAGGAGCCCGATGACACTGATCGATGCCGTCGACCGCGATCGGCTCGTACGCACCTTCTTGGAACTCGTGGCGATCGATAGTCCGACCGGCCACGAAGAAGGCATCGGCAAGGAGCTGGAGGCGCGCTTCGGCGAGCTCGGCTGCGAGGTGACGAAGGACGAGATCGGCAACCTCATCTCCGTGCTCCCCGGCACGCGCGACGACACGATGATGATCTCGACGCACATGGACACGGCCGGCACCGACACGGGGATCAAGGCGATCGTGGGAGACGACGGCGTGATTCGCACCGACGGGTCCACGATCCTCGGGGCCGACGACAAGTCCGGGATCGCCGGGTGCCTCGAGCTCCTGACGCTGCTTCAGGAGCATCCCGACACGCCTCACTCCACGATCGAGTTCGTGATTACCGTGGGCGAAGAGCGGGGGCTGGTCGGCTCGCGGCACATGGATGTGAGCCGCCTCAAGGCCACCCGAGGGTTCGTGTTCGACACGGCGGGGGTGAGCGGCGCGATCACGTATTGGGCGCCGACCTCCGTCTACCTCACGATCACGGTGCACGGGAAGAAGGTGCACGCGGGCGTCGAGCCCGAGAAAGGCATCAATGCGATGAAGGTGGCCGCCGAGGCGATCGCGGCCATGCCGCTCGGCCGGATCGATGAGGAGACGGTCGCGAACATCGGCACGATCACGAGTGGCGAGGCCCGTAACGTGGTCCCGGGCGAAGCGATGATGGAGGGGATGGCGCGAAGCCACGATCAAGCCAAGCTCGACACGCAGATCGACGCGATGCGCAGGGCGTTCGACGAGGCCGCCGCACACCACGGCGCCACGGTCGACTTCGACGCCGAGGAGATCTACCGCACATACAAGATCCCCGAGGACGCGCTCCCGTACCGCGAGGCTGCGCGTGCGATCCGCTCCGTCGGCATCGAGGTCGTGCCCCGCAAGAGCGGCGGCGGCACCGACGGCAACTTCTTCAACGCGAAGGGCATCTCGTGCGTCGCGATGGCCACGGGCATGGTCGACGAGCACGCGACGAGCGAGCACATCGCGATCGAAGATATGGTCACGGCGTGCCGGATCATCGTGGCCCTCGTCACCCAGGAACCGGAGGGAGGGAACGACGGATGAGGTCTCTCCGCAGGCGGGGCGGCATCGGGCTCTTGCTGGTGGCGCTCCTTTCACTCGCCGCGTGCGGGAACTTTCGAGAACGGTCTCTTTGCTCGCAGTACGAGGACTTCGGAGCGGCGGTCCAACAGTTACAGGATCTCGATCCCGCGACGGCGACGGCTGAAGACGTACGGGCTATCGGCGATGACGTCCTCGCCGAGCTCGCACAGCTCCAGTCTGCGTCCGACGACGTGTATATCAGCGCGATCTCGGACCTCCGAGCTTCCATCACCGCGTTCCGGCAAGCCGCGGTCGATCTGCCGACCGCTGACTTCGACGTCGCGCGGCCCCTGCTCCAGGACTCATGGGACGACGTGATCGTCGACTACCAGGTGCTCGTGCAGAGGCTCGACGTCGCCTGCAACACCATCTGAGGGAGAGAGGAGCGACATGGACGCGCAATTCGTTCTCGAGGCCATCGTGGTCCTCGCTGCGATCCTGCTGGGAACGCGGTCCGGCGGCGTAGGTGTGGGGGTCTGGGGTGGTCTCGGGGTCGCGATCCTCGTCTTCGTCTTCCAGGAGGCGCCGGGTGAGCCGCCGATCTCGGCGATGCTCATCATCCTCGCGGTCGTGACGGCGGCCTCGCTGATGCAGGCCGCCGGGGGCATCGACTGGATGGTGAAGGTCGCGGCGGGCATCATCTCGAAGCATCCGAAGCAGATCACGGTGCTCGCCCCGCTCACCGCGTTCGCCTTCTCCGTCGGCGCCGGGACGAGCAACATCCTGTACCCGCTGCTTCCGGTGATCTACGACGTCTCCTACAAGAACAACATCCGACCATCCAGGCCCCTGTCGTGCGCGGTCGCGCAATCGGGGATGGCGCTCGCCGCCTCGCCCGTGTCTGCCGCGATGGCGGCCATGCTCGCGCTGACCACGGTGGAGCCGTACAACTTCGATCTGGTCCAGATCCTGTCGATCACGATCCCCGCGTGCCTCGTCGGCATCATCGTCACGGCGATGATCGTGAACCGCCTCGGCAAGGACCTCGACGACGACCCCGAGGTTCAGGCGAAGATCGCCTCCGGCGAGCTCGAGCGTCCGGGCGGATCCGGCGACGCTGTGGCCGAGCTCACCTACACGAAGCAGGGCCGCAACTCGGCGATCGTCTTCTTGCTCGGGGTGGTCGCGATCGTGATCCTCGGCCTGTTCCCGGACCTGCGCCCCGCGTTCGAGGTGGAGGGGGAGACCGTCCCGATCGACATGACCACCACGATCGAGCTCGTGATGTTCACGGTCGGGGTCCTGATCATCCTCATCGGCAAGCCGAGCCTCGGCGACATCGCCGGTCTGTCCGTGTTCAAGAGCGGCATGACCGCGGCGATCGCGCTGTTCGGCATCGCGTGGCTGACGGCCACCTTCATCGCGGCCCATGAGGAGTTCATCGTGTCGACGATCGGCGGGTGGGTGAACAGCTGGAAGTTCATCTTCGCACTCTCCGTCTTCCTGGTCGCCGCCCTCACCACGAGCCAGTCGACCGCCACGAACACGATCGTGCCGATCGGACTGGCGGCCGGACTCAGTCCGGCGCTCGTCTCCGGGATGTGGGCCGGTGGGCTGGAGGGCGTCTACACGCTGCCGGCGAACGGCACGCAGATCGCGGCCGCGAACTTCGACGCCTCCGGGACGACGAAGCTGGGTACCAAGCTGCTGGACCACTCGTTCTTCGTCCCGATGTTATTGATGGCGGTCATCTCGATCGCGACGGGCGCTGCGATCGCGGTGGTCTTCTATTGATCGCTTCGACCCGCGGGCGGCGCGAGTGAGAGGAGCCCGTGATGGATGAGCAGGAGATCCGAAGCCGCGTCAGCGCGATGATGCCCGAGATCCTTGCCGACCTCGGACGCCTCGTGGCGATCCCGTCCGTCGCGTTCCCGGGATATCCGCCGGAGCCCGTCCACCAGATGGCTGCGGAGACCCTCGAGATGTTCAAGGGCGTCGGGTTCTCGAGCGCGTCTCTCCAGGAGGTGCCGAGCGGCTACCCGCCGGTCTACGGGGAGATCCCCGGGCCGGACGGTTCGCCCGTCGTGATGCTCTACGGTCACTACGACGTCCAGCCCGCGCCGCCGGAGCAAGGGTGGACCACGGATCCCTGGACACCGACGCGCAAGGACGGGCGGATCTTCGGTCGCGGTGCCGCCGATGACAAGGGCGGCCTCGCGATCCATATCGGGACGCTCAAGGTCTTCGACGGGAAGCCACCGTGCACGGTGAAGTTGATCGTCGAGGGCATGGAGGAAACGAACAGCAACCTGGAGACCTTCGTCGACGAGCATCCCGAGCTGTTCGGGGCCGATGTCTTCATCGTCTGCGACATGGGCAACCTCCGGGTCGGCGAGCCGACGCTCACGACGACACTCCGAGGTGATGTCGCGTGCGTCGTGACGATCCGAACGCTCGAGCACCCGCTCCATTCGGGGCTGTTCGGCGGCCCCGCGCCGGACGCGATGATGGCGCTCGCCGAGCTCCTCGGCACGCTCCACGACGACGACGGGAACGTGACGATCGACGGGGTCTCTCGGTTCGACTGGGAGGGCCTGGATTTCCCGGCGGACGACTTCCGCGCTGCGGCCGACCTCGCCGAGGGCGTTCACCTGACCACCGGATCGGGGACGGTCGGCACTCGCCTGTGGTCGTCGCCGTCCATCTCGGCGATCGGCGTGGACATGACCACGATCGCTGGTTCTTCGAACGTCCTGGTCCCCGAGGTGAAGGCCAAGCTCTCGATGCGGATCGTGCCCGGCTCGGATCCGGTCAAGGAACTGGACGCGTTGGTGCGGCACCTCGAGACCCACGTCCCGTGGGGGGCCCAGGTCTCGGTCGAGAGGACGAAGGAAGCGCATCCCTTCCAGTGCAAGACCGACGGCCCCGGCTACGCGGCGGCACGGCGAGCGATGGAGGCCGCGTACGGACGTCCGGCGGGCGAGGCAGGATCAGGCGGGTCGATCCCCTTGCTGCAGACGCTTCAGAAGGCCGCACCGAACGCGGAGTTCATCCTCTGGGGCCCGGAGGACACGGCGCTGGCGCGGATCCATGCGTCGGATGAGAGCGTGGACCCGTCCGAGATCGAGAACATGATCGTGACCCAAGCGCTGCTGCTCCAGGATCTCGCGGAGGCGAAGACCTAGTCACGGAGGGAGGCCCGGCGAACCGGCGATGACCGATCCCGTCGTCAACCCGCCGGTCTGGATCGAGCTGCCGGCGGTCATCGCCGGGGCGCTCGCGGGTGCCTTGTTCGCGCAGAAGCGCGGCCTCGACGTGATCGGGATCCTCGCGCTGGCGATCGTGAGCGGATTGGGTGGCGGCATGATCCGCGATGTCCTGCTCGCGCGGATCCCGCTCGCCCTGCAGGAGCCGAGGTACCTGGTCGCGGTGGCCGGGGCAGCCGCGGCGGGTGCGTTCTTCGCGCAAGCGGCCAACCGGATGCGGTCGCTGATGCAGCTGGTCGACGCGGTCGCGCTGGGCCTCTTCAGCGTGATCGGAGCGGCGAGCGCGATCCTCGCGGACCTTCCCGTCCCGTCGGCGATCATGCTCGGGACGATCACGGGCATCGGCGGCGGGTTGTTGCGGGATGTCCTCGTGGGCGATGTTCCGCCGCAAACGCTCCGGCGCGGAGCGCCGTACGCGTCGGCTGCGTTCCTCGGTGCGAGCCTCTACCTCGGCCTCACGATCGGTCTCGACGTCGCCAGGGTGATCGCGCAGATCGCGGCCGTGATCCTGGTGTGCCTCGTCCGCGGGATCGCGCTCTGGCGTGGGTGGGAGGCACCCGCGCCCCGAGACATCACGCCCAGGTTCCTCCGCACCGAGCGTGGTGACGAAGCACCGGACGCCGACCCGGAGACGGAGGCAGAATGACCCTGTGTCGTCCGAGGGCTAGGATTCGCGACGACGTGGGGCTGGACGATGACTGAGATGGGCTCGCTCGAGGCGACCGACCGCAAGGCGGGAGCGGGCGTCCTCGCCGCCGCCTGTATCTCCGCGTTCGTCGTGAACGCCAACACATCGGCGGTCACGATCCTGCTCCCGGCGATCAGCGAGGACCTCGGGGCGCCGATCGACCAGCTCCAATGGGCCGTGACCGGGTACATGCTCGTGGGCGCGGCCGTGATCGTGACCGCCGGCGCGCTCGGTGACGTGCTGGGCCGCCGCCGCGTCTTCCTCGCCGGCCTCTTCCTCTTCGTGGCCTCGTGCATCCTGATCGCGCTCGTCGGCAGCGGTGGCGGCGTGATCGCCGGACGCATGATCCAAGGGGCCGCCGGCTCGACCATCCTGGCGTGCGGCATGAGCCTCCTCTCGGTCGACGCATCGGGTTCCGGGCAGATGAAGGCGATCACGCTCTGGGGGGCCGCATCTGCGGCCGGGGCGGCGGCGGGGCCGCTCATCGGGGGTGTGCTCGTCGAGGCTACCGGCTGGCAGGGACTGTTCTGGATCGACGCGGCCATCGCCGCCCTCTGCATCCCGATCACGATCGCGACGGTCCGCGAGTCCCGGGATCCGAACCGGTCGCGGTCGATCGACTGGCTCGGCACGGCCCTGATCGCCGTGATCCTCGTCCCGCTCGTGCTCGCGCTCAGCGAGGGCACCTCGTGGGGTTGGCTCTCGGTGGCGACGGTGTCCTGCTTCGTGGTCTCCGTGATCGGCGCGGTCGGATTCGTGAAGGTCGAACAGCGCGTGGAAGCACCGATCGTCGATCTCCAACTCCTGCGGAACCGAGTCCTCGTCGGATCGACGCTCGCGATCTTGATCGTCGCGGGCGCGCTCAACGCGCTGATGTACCTACTGAGTCTCTACTTCCAGAACCCCGACACGTTCGGCATGAGCCCGTTGGACGCCGGCCTCGCGACCCTCCCGGCCGCGGCCGCGATGATCCTGGTTACGCCACTGATCACACCGCTGGCCGTGAAGATCGGCTCACGGCAGGCGGTGGCGCTTGGGTTCATCCTGGGGGCCGTCGGATCCACCCTCCTGATTCTCGTCGACGCGTCGTGGGAATACCCCTCCTTCGTGATCCCGCTGATCCTGATGGCGGTGGGACTCGGACTCGCGAACGGTCCCGCGTCGTCGGCTTCGACCTCGGCCGTGTCCGCCGACCAGGTCGGTGCCGCGTCCGGGATCTCGAACATGGCGCGATACATCGGCGGGTCGCTCGCGGTCGCCGCTGCCGCGACCGTCTACAGCTCGGCGATCACGCGGCACCTCGAAGACGGCGCCAGCCAGACCGACGCGCTCGCTTTCGGGCTGTCGAGGGCCGCGTTGCTGCTCGCGCTGATGTCGGGTGCCGGCGTCATTCTCGCGGTGTTGATGGGCCGTCACCGTGCCGCGAAACCCAAGGCGGTCCATCTCGCCGCCGCGGCAGCGGCGGTGACGCACACGATCCCGACCGAGCCGGTCGCGAGTTCCTCCGACGCTCGATGAATCCGTCGGCAGAAGCCGCCGATCCGATCAGCTGACTTGGCGGATCGGTCCGTCCGGGTCTCCTTGGGTGGTTGAAGACCTCAGGTGGACACCGAACGACTGACGACGCGCTGTTCGAGCACGCGGCAGGGGATGTCCTCCTCGACGATCTTGCCGTCCTGCGCGTAGACCTTCAGCGCCCGTCCGCCCGGCTCCGACGTGACCGCCTCGACGACCTCGCCCTGAGGCGTGAACCGGATCGCGACGCGGTTCCAGGAGGCATAGCCCATCTCGAGCGAGCCATCGAGGAGCGCCGCGTGGAAGATCGGGCGGCGCTGATCCTCGGCGTCGTAGTGCGGGCAGTAGCTGCCCTTGATCATGCCGAGGCCCTCGTGGAGCAGCTGAAGGGTGGGGCCGTAGGAGTCGGTGGTGCCGCCTTCGAACCAGCACAGTCCTCCTGCGCTGCCGCCGGTGAGGACGGCCCCACGGTCGAGCGCTTGGAACAGCAGCCGATCGACGCCCTGTCGCTGCCACACGTCGAGCATGTTCGCGGTGTTGCCGCCGCCGACGTGGATGACGTCCGCGCCGAGAACGATGTCGGTGAGGTCGTCCTCGTTGCGGTGGAACAGCCTGAGGTGGCGGGGGCGGCACCGTCCGGAGTGGAACGTCTCGTAGAACGAGACGATGTAGCTGGCGTCGTCTCCCGTCGCCGTGGGCAGGAAGAGCACCACGGGGTCGTCCTTGCCGGTGAGCTCCAGGACGTAGTCGTGCAGCGGGTCGTTGCGTCGGTCCATCACGGCCTTCCCCGCGCCCATGGGGACGATGTGTCCGGTCATGCTCCTCGACCTCCTTGGGATGATCGTCGGTCTCCACGTCGATGGCGGGTGGTGTGGATGGGAGGATCCTGATCCGTCGTCACCGCCCGTCACGAGTCGCAAGTAGAACAGACCCAACGTGGTCGTGTTTTGCGGGCGTGTCGACCCGATCGTGTCGCTCGCTGCAGCTCGTAGACAGGTTGCACCCGTCCGCGTTCCACGCGTCCTGAAGTGCGGAGCCCAGCGCGGTTCGAGTCCCTCAGCGCTCACCAAGGTTGCCCACCAAAGGTGAGGGCCGGAAGCGTGGACGACTCGATGGCAGAAGACCAGAACATTTTCGTGGAGATGTGAGGTACGTCACTGCACGGTGGATCGATCCCCTTCTAATCTCGAACACATGTACGGATCCTTCGCGAACGCCGATCTCGACGACGACGGCCTGATCCGCGTGGCGGATGCATTGAACGGCCACATCGCGGCGGCGCACGTCGCGCTGCTCCGCGTCATCGCCGAAGTCGACCGACGGAGGGCATGGCAGGACTCGGGCGCTCGAGACATGGCGCATTGGCTTTCCATCCGTTACGGCATGTCGTGGTGGAAGGCGGACCGCTGGATCAGGGCAGCGGGTGCGCTCGGCATGTTGCCGGCCATCACCGACGCGCTCGAGACCGGGGTGCTGGGTATCGACAAGGTGGTTGAGCTGTGCCGGTTCGCAACGCCCGAGACTGAGGGTGGGCTCATCGGTTGGGCGAGTGATGCCACGTGTGCCACGATCCGGCGTCGTGCGGATCTCGAGGTGAGGGCGACCCTGGAGGAGACCACGGAGCTCGAGCGCGACCGCTCCTTGCGGTACTGGTACGAAGACGGTGGGCGTCGGTTCGGCCTCGAGGCGCGCATGCCGTCGGCCCAGGGAGCGATCGTCGCCAAAGCCCTCGAGCGGGTCGTCGATCGGCTCCCCGCGATGCCGGCCCACTCCGACGGGGTCCTCATCGAAGCACGCCGCGCCGACGCCCTGTTGGCGTTGTGTTCGCAGCGCATCGCCGAAGACGCCGACGCCGATCGGGCGACCGTGGTGGTGCATGCGTCCGTCGAGGCTCTGTCGGGGCGACGCAATGCGGAGACCGAGAACGGTGCCGTCATGCCGCCCGAGGCACTCCAGCGACTCGCGTGTGACGCTCGGATCCAGGTCGTCGCCGAGAACGACGCCAGCGACGCGATCGCGTTGGGGCGCACGAAGCGAGAGCCGTCGGCCGCGATGATGCGGCAGCTCCGCCATCGGGACCGAGGGTGCCGGTTCCCCGGCTGCGGGTCCACCGCGTTCGCCAACGCCCACCACATCGTCTGGTGGTCACGGGGAGGCGCGACCGACCTCAACAACCTGCTTCTCATCTGCGGGTTCCACCATCGGCTTGTCCACGAGCACGGATGGGCTGTCGAGCGCGCCGACGACGGAAGGCTTCGGTGGTTCAGAGCCGACGGCTCCCGGTATCGGGGCGGGCCCGAACGTCAGGCGACGCGAGGGGATCACGACGCGTTCCTCGATACCGGCTGAGACTCGGATCCGTGTGGAGCCTCATCGTCGGGACCCCCTCGACTCCCTCCTAGACTGACGACGCGTGCATCCGGATCCAGACGGCGCCTATCACGAACAGACGATGCGGGGGACATCTCCGCCAAGGGCCCGTGGATGGATCCACAGGGTTGCGTTCCTGGTCGCGGGACCGGCCGGCATCATCCTGTTGCTCGTCGCGCCGACGTGGGAAGCCCGCCTCGCGGTTGCGGTCTACACACTCACACTCATCACGGTGTTCTGGGTGAGCTCGACGTATCACCGGGGATCTTGGTCCGCCGAGGAGTTCGCCCGATGGCAGCGGAGGGACCACGCCGCGATCTTCCTGCTGATCGCGGGTACGTACACGCCGTACTGCGTGCTCGCCCTCGACGGCGCATGGAGGGTGTGGATGCTCGTCGCGATCTGGGTCGGGGCCGGACTCGGCATCCTCGTGAAGCTCTATCGCGTCGATCTTCACGTGCTCTCCGGCGTGATGTACCTCGGGCTCGGGTGGGCCGCGGTCATCCCGTTCGCGGAGTTCGTTCGGGCGTTGAGCCCCGCCGTTTTGATACTCACCGTCGCGGGAGGACTCCTGTATTCGTTGGGCGCTCTCGCCTTGGCGCTCCACCGACCGAAGCTCTTCCCGCGGACATTCGGCTATCACGAGGTCTGGCATGCGGCGACCGCCGCGGCAGCAGCCTGCCACTACGTCGCGGTGCTTCTGATGCTGATCGACGCCTGAGGTCGCGGGATCCGGGAGGGAGCCTGCGCCTACCCGATCGGCTGTGCCAGGTTCTCGGCGCTCTCCTGGGAGATGCCGAGGCGCTCCGCGAGGTCGGGCGACTTCTGGTCGAGGAGCTTTTGGATCGATTCCTTCGACAGTCCGAGCTTCTGCCGGATCGTCTCCGCCGAGATCCCGGCCTGTGTCGCCTCGTCGAGCTGCTTCTCGATCATCTGTTGCCGCCGCTCGGCCACCTCTTCGAGCAGGACCAGCTTCTCGATCTCCTCGCGGAGCAGGTCGATGTCCATCGCGGATCCTTCCATCGGTGTCAGGCCTCGTACTTGAACGAGATGTTCACGCGCGCGCGGTAGCTGGTGACCTTGCCTTCCTCGATCGTGACGTCGAACTTCACGACCTCGCCGACGCGGAGATCCCGGAGGGTCTTGGCCGCGGTCTCCACGGCGTTCTTGGCCGCTTCCTCCCACGAGGTGGCGCTGGTGCCGATCACCTCGGTGACCCGATAGACGCTGTCGCTCATCTTGGTCCTCCCCCTCGAGGCCGTACGGTTCTCGCCACCCCATGCCGTGGCCCGCACAGGCTATCGTGCTTGCGTGGTTCGTGTGGTGCCCGTCTTGGTGGCGATCGTCCTGGCCCTCGCCATCCTCGCCTGGCTCACCAGAGGGATACGGGTCACGGCGGCCCGGCGGCCGAGCCGCCGCGGCAGCCGCCGGACCGGGGGCTACGAGTTCGAAGCCCGGAGCGACCAGGCTAAACGTCGGTTCAAGGGCGTTGCCGGCCCGGCCGAGCGACGGGACGAGATCGTGGCGTTCCTCGACACCCATGAGGGCGTGGAGGCCTACATGGAGCCGAAGACCGTCATGAGCCCCAAGTCCGTGGTCCTGGTCGACGCGATGGGTGAGTGGCGCCGCTTCGATCTCAAAGAGGACGCCTACCTGCGACGGCTCTCGGCGGAACGGACGCTGCCGATCTTCGATGCGGCGCTGACCGGCTACCCGCCGAGGATGCGCCGGCACTCGGGACCGACCGGCTAGGCCCGCGGCTCGGGCAGAGGGGCACCTCAGTGCCCCTCCGGGCGTACGCTTCGGGGATGAAGGTGCGTCGCCGCGCCGCGCTGATCGCGATGGCCGCGCTCGTCGCCGCGTGCACGAGCAGCGCGCCCGATGGCCCCACCCGGGCGCTGCCGTCTCTGGGCGCATTCCCCGGCGGTATCACCGGCGATCTGCTCGTCCTGATGGACGACGGGAGCATCCTCACGGTCGGTCGCGACGGCGATACGGCGACCCGCCTTCGTGGAGAGGACGATCTGAACCTCGAAACTCGCCAGCCGGTGTGGTCGCCGGACGGCGCACTCGTCGCGTGGGTGGAGATCGGCACGGCGGCCCCGCCGGCTTCATCGACGCTCGTGACGAGTCGCCCGGACGGGTCCAGCCGTCGCGAGGTCGTCGTGGACGCCGGCACCTTCTTCCTGCAGTGGGACCCGACATCGTCGAGGCTTGCCTATCTGGGGAGCTTCCGGGGGGCGGTCGGGATGGGCGTCGCGGACACGGACGCCGGCGGGGGACCGGTCGCGAAGACGCTCGGCCTCGGGCAGCCCTTCTACCTCTCGTGGGCGCCGGAGGGCGACCAGCTCTTGATCCACGTCGGTACGGACACGCTCGGGACGCTCGACCTCACGGGGGGCCCCCTCGAGCCGATCGAGGAACGGCCCGGCGTGTTCCACGCCCCCGTGTGGCTGGAGGACGGGCGTTTCGTGTACGCGGTGCACGACGGCGACGAGCAACTATTGGTCGTGCGGGGTGAAGGCCGGCCGAAAGAGCTCGTCCGATTCCGGGGTGCGATCGAGTTCGTGGTCAGCCCGGACGGCAGCAGGATCGCCTACCGCGTGGACGCGGGCGAAGGCTTCGGCACGGTGTCGGTGATCGGCATCGATTCCGCACGATCACGCTCCGCGTCCGATCTTCCGACTTCGGCGTTCCATTGGAGTCCCGACGGAAGACGACTGCTGTTGATGACACCGGCGGAAGGGGACGATCCCACCACGCATCGTTGGCATGTCTGGGACGGGAAGGAGACGAGCGCCGTCGGGCCCGCGTTCGTCCCCAGCCCGACCTATCTGCGCGACTACATGCCCTTCTTCGGGCAGTTCGCACAGACGATGACGCTCTGGGCACCCGACGGCCGATCGTTCGCGTTCCCCGGGCTGATCGGCGACCGCGCAGGGATCTGGGTGCAAGACCTCGACGCCGAAGATCCCACGTTCGTCGTCGAAGACGGATCCGCGGTCGCCTGGTCGCCGGTGGGCACTCCGTAGACTCGCGGGATGCGCGAGGAGATCACGCTCTACGACGAGATGGGCGGCATGCCGTTCTTCGAGCGCCTGATCGAGGTCTTCTATGAGGGCGTGGCGAACGACGCGGTTCTGCGTCCCCTCTATCCGGAGGATCTCGGGCCTTCCACCCGGCATCTGACCTTGTTCCTCGCGCAGTACTGGGGCGGACCCACGACCTACGATGCCGAGCGCGGGCACCCTCGCCTCCGGATGCGGCACGCGCCGTTCGCCGTCGGGCCGGGGGAGCGGGATCGATGGCTCTTCCACATGCGGGCCGCCGTGGATGAGATGGCACCTCAAGAGCCGGTTCGTCGAGCACTCCTCGAGTACTTCGAGATGGCCGCCGAGGCGATGCGGAACCGCGACTGAGATCGCTTCACGCCCAGAGATCCCTAGGCGAGGAGATAGCGGCGTGAGAGTGGCACCTCGGTGACCGGATCGCTCCGGAGCACCTCCCCATCCAGGGTCACGGTCCCGTCCTCAGGTGAGACGTCGATCGCCGGCACCGTTCGGTTGCGAGCGAGATCCTCGCGGTGGATCGAGCGCGTGCCGCGCACCGCGACGAGCCGCCGCCGGGTACCGAGCGTCCTCGAGATCCCGGCATCCAACGCGGCCGCGGAAACGAACGTGGTGGACACGGCCGTCGGAGCGGTGCCCGTCGCGCCCCAGTCGGGCCCGTACCGGGTGGGCTGCGCCCCGTGGACACTGGCGTTGCCTTCGCCGATCGCGCCCCACGCGACCACGCCTCCCTTGAACACCATCACCGGCTTCACGCCGAAGGAGGACGCTTCCCACAGGACGAGGTCGGCGAGCCTCCCCGGGGCGAGCGAGCCGACCTCCTCCGAGATGCCGTGTACGCGCGCGGGTTCCTCGGTCACCTTCGCCAGGTACCGAAGGACGCGATCGTTGTCGTCGCGGCCGTCCCCGTCCTCCCCGTGGGTCGAAGCCGCCGCCTTCATCGCGTGTGCGAGCTGGAACGTCCGGCGAACGGTTTCGCCGATCCGACCCATCCCCTGCGAGTCCGAGTTCACGATCGAGATCGACCCGAGGTCGTGCAGTGGTCCCTCGGCCTCCATCGTCGCCGGATGGACCAGCTCGCGGGCCGCCACCACGTCGTCGGGCAGTGCGGGGTTGCCTTCGTGGACGATCAGCTTCATGTCGAGCTGCTCGGCGGCCGTCGACGGTCCGTAGGGGATCGTCGGCGTGGTCGAGGAGCAGAAGACGTTCGGCTCGCGGACGATCCCGATCAGGTCGGGGATGTGGCCGCCGCCCGAACCCTCCACGTGGTACGCGTGGATCGCCCGCCCCGCGATCGCCTCGACCGTGTCCTGGAGCTCGCACGACTCGTTGAGTCCGTCGGTGTGCAGACAGACCTGGACGTCGTGCGAGTCGGCGACACGGAGCACCTCGTCGATCACCTCGGGGTAGGCGCCCCAGTCCTCGTGGATCTTCAGACCGACGCCGCCGGCCTCGATCGCGGCCTCGAGCTGCCCCGGGACGCCGGTCCGCGCGGAGGGCTGGAGCCCGATGTTCACGGGGAAGTGCTCGAAGGCCTCGAGGGTTCGGAGCATCCGCCACGGGGGCTCTTCGAACCCCGCCGTGATGAGGGTCGTCACGCCGGCGGACAGCGCGACGGGGATGAGCCGAGGGGAGAGCAGGTGCACGTGGGAATCGACGGCTCCCGGCGTGGCGACCAACCCGTGACACGGGACCGGCCATGTGTTCGGTCCGATCGTGAGGTCCACGCCGTCGGTGATATCGGGGTTCCCCGCACGCCCGATCCCTGCGATCCGTCCATCCTTGATCCCGATGTCCGCCTTCATGACCCCGAGCAACGGATCCAGCACGACCGCGCTCGCGACGATCGTGTCGAGCTCGCTCTCGGTGGTCGCGCGGTCGTGCTGGGCCAGCCCGGAGCGCCAGTTCTTCGCGTAGCCCCAGAGCGCCTGGTCCGCGGGATCGGTGAGGTCGCGTTCGATCCGGATCCAGAGGTCGGTGTCGCCCAGGCGAACGCGGTCGCCGGCGGTCGGCCCGTGTCGTATCGCGTGCTCGGCGCGCGAGTAGCGCTCGGGCACGCGGCTAGGCCCCCGCCCCTCCGTACCGGACCAGATCCACCTCGTGTGCCTCGCCGGGTGCCCACCGGAGGGAGTCGCCGGCGGGCAGGTCCAGCCGGAACCCGTCGGCCGCGGCCCGATCGAACTCGAGGTGCTCGTTGGTGCGCCAGAACGGGAAGTGCGAGGACACGCGGATCGGATGCTCACCACGGTTGGTGACCCGGAGGCGGATCCGCTCACGGCCGGGTGCGAGCTCGACGTCTCCCTCGCCGAAGCGGATCGCGCCGGGGCCCTCGCCCGCCGGGCCGAACGGTTCGCGCAGGACCACGAGCCGCGTCCCTTCCTCGAGGAGGACCTCCAGGCGGATCTCGGGCACGATGCCGGCGACGCCGCCCATCACCTGATCGGGACTCACGGCGCTGCGGCCGGCCGTGGCGACCTCCTCGAACGACGCACCGCTGCGGCCGGCCGCGTGCATCTCGTCGCACACGAGCGCGACGGCCTCGGGCGCATTCAACCGCAGTCCCTTCGCGAGCGTCGCCCGCGCGAGCTGGGCAGCGGTGAAGATCCGGAGACGCTCGTCCTCGGTGGGGGTCAGCTGCACGCGGCGAGCGTACCCTCGGTCGCGATGTCGCGCTCTCCAGATGGATCGGGCTCGGAGAAACCCGAGGGGGACGGGGCACCGCGCGTTCCCTCGCTCCGGGAGGCTTCGCGCTTCTGGATCTGGCTCGGCTTCGTGAACTTCGGTGGGCCCGCCGGTCAGATCGCTCTGATGCACCAGGAGCTCGTCGAACGTCGGCGGTGGATCGACGAGGGGCGGTTCCTCCACGCGCTCAGCTACTGCATGCTCCTGCCGGGACCGGAAGCGATGCAGCTCGCCACCTACGTCGGGTGGCTCCTCCATCGGATCCGAGGGGGACTCGTCGCGGGGATCGCTTTCGTGCTGCCCAGCTTCTTCCTGCTGATCGCGCTCTCTTGGGTCTTCGTCACGCACGGCGATCTCCAGTGGGTGGCGGGGGCCTTCGCCGGACTCGCGGCGGCGGTGGTCGCCATCGTCGCGCAGGCGACCATCCGACTGGGCCGCACGGCGCTCGCCAACGGGCTGATGGTCGGCGTCGCGATCGTGTCGTTCGTGGCGATCTTCTTCCTCGACGTCCCGTTCCCGATCGTGGTCGCCGGCTCGGTCATCCTCGGCCTGATCGGCGGGAGTATCCGGCCATCGCTGTTCGAGGTCGGCGTCGGACGCGAGCTCGAGGAGCGCGCGTCGGCGTCGGTGGTGGGCCAACTCGAGACGCCGACTCCCAGCTGGCGGCGGAGCCTCGTGGTCCTGATCGTGGGGCTCGCCGTGTGGCTGGTCCCGATCGCCGCGGTCGCGCTGTGGAGACAGGACGCCGGCACGCTCACCGACATGGGGTGGTTCTTCTCGAAGGCCGCGTTGGTCACGTTCGGAGGCGCCTACGCGGTCCTCGCCTACGTCGACCAGGCGGCCGTCGGGACGTACGGCTGGCTCCGGCCCGGTCAGATGGCGGTGGGCCTCGGGCTCGCCGAGTCCACGCCAGGCCCGCTGATCATGGTCTTGGAGTTCGTCGGGTTCGTCGGCGCGTATCAGCATCCGGGCGGGCTCTCGCCGATCGTCGCGGGCATCCTCGGCGCGACCGTCGTGGTCTGGGCGACGTTCGCGCCCTGCTTCCTGTGGGTCTTCCTCGGCGGGCCGCACGTCGAGCGGATCCGCGGCAACGCCCGACTCGCATCCGCACTGCAAACGGTGATGGCGGCGGTCGTCGGCGTCATCGCCAACCTCGCGGTGACCTTCGCCATCGTGACCTTGTTCGGTGAGGTGCGGACCGTTCGGTTCCTGGGCGGAGAGTTCCCCGTTCCCGTCTGGACCGAGGTCGACCCGTTCGCGGTCGCGGTCGCCGCGGTGTCGTTCGTGGGTCTCTGGCGCTTCCGGTGGAAGGTCGTGCCGGTGATCGTCGGGAGCGCGGTGGCCGGGCTCGTGATCAAGGGGTTGCTGTAGGAGACCGCCGATCCCGTCGGAGCAGGATCACGCCGCCGACGATGGCCACGGCGGCGAAGGTGAACCATTGGATCGCGTAGGACAGGTGGGGGCCCTCGGAGAGCTCGGGGAGCGGCGCGAGCGCCGGGAGGGACCCCGGCTGAGGCGGCGCTTGGTCCTGCAGCTGAAGAGGCAGCGGGAAGATGTCGTAGGGGAGCGTCGACGCGATGCCGCGAACGTCCAGCACTCGGATGACACCGTCGACGTCCGGTGTGGTGGATCCGTCGCCCTCATCAGGCACGAGGACCCCTCTCACCGCGACGTCGCCGGCCGGAGGTGCGGCCCGGTGTATCGGCGGCTTCTGCATCGCGAACGGGACCCACCCTCTGACGACGAGGATCGCGCCCTCCTCCCCGAGAACGAGCGGTGTCACGACGAGGTGTCCCGCCTCGCCGTTGAGGCTCCGCCCGAACACGAGCACCTCTCGCTCGTCGTCGTACCGACCGTTGGCGACGGCACGACGGTAAGGGCCGGGAGCTGCTCGGGCGACCGCACGATCGATCACGAAGGGCGGGTCGGATCGCCCGACCAAGATCTGGGCGTTGAGCGCCCGGCGCTCATCGAGCCGGCGGAGCTGCCAGAGCCCGAGGCCGACACAGGTCGCCGCCACGATCAGGGCGACGCCCACCACGATCACGCGCCGGGACGTCGATCTGGTCATGTCGGCCGGCCGCCCTCGCAGACGCTAAGGGCCCTTCGCCTCCTGGATCACGTTCCCCCCGTCGATGACGAAGGCTTGGCCGGTCAGGTAACTCGCGCGGTCCGATGCGAGGAAGGCGATCAGCTCACCAACCTCCTCGGGTGTCCCCGAACGGCCCACCGGCGTGTACAGCCCCGCCGACGTGTTCCTGCTCGGTCTGCGAGCCCGTCGCGATCCATCCCGGGAGCACGCTGTTCACGGTGACGCCGCTCCGAGCCACCTCGATGGCCAGGCCGCGCATCAGGCCGTCCATCCCGGCCTTGGCCGCCGTGTACCCGGTGGATCCGATCGTGGTCGCCACTCCTCCCGTCACCGAGGAGACCATGACGACCCGCCCCCAGCCACGTTCCACCATCCCGGACAGCACGGCCTTGGTCACGTTGTAGGCCGTGCCGAGGTTGAGCGCGAGATCGCGATCCCAGAACGCGTCTTCCATGTCGAGGAACTCGCGGTCCTCCCAGCCTTCCATGTCGACGGTCACCATGCCGGCGTTGTTCACGAGGATGTCGATCCTCCCGAACCGCTCGAGGATCCCGTCCACCATCCCTCGCACCTGTTCGCGGTCCGTGAGATCGGCGACGAACCCGGCGGTCTCGGATCCGGCCTCGGTCAGCTCCGAGGACCGCTCATGGATCCGGTCGGTCGTGGAGGCGATCGCGAGAGCCGCTCCCTCCCGTCCGAGGATCCTCGCCGTGGCGAACCCGATCCCCGTGGGACTCCCCGCGCCGGTCACGAGGGCCACCCGTCCCTCGGCTTCTCCCTGCATCGTGCGAGCGTAGCTGCTGGTCCGCGCCCGAGAACGGGAGGCATCGACTAGGCTTCCCCGCCCATGGATCCCGCCCGTCCGTTACTCGAAATCCAAGAGATCGATACCGCGATCGATCGGCTGATGGCGCGGATGCGAGCGCTCGAATCGGGTGAGGACGCGGCGGCTGCCCTCGCCGAGGCGAACGAGGCGGAGCGGATGATGGGGGAGCTCCGCCTGCGACTGGACGAGCTCTCTCGAGACCAGATGCGCTTCGAGCACGAGATCGATTCGATGTCGCAGAAGGCGGCCGCCGAGGAGCGACGCCTGTACGACGGATCGGTCGCGAACGCGCGCGAGTTGGATTCGATCACCCACGAGGTCGACAACCTCAAGAAGCGTCGCACCGATCGAGAGGACGAGCTGCTCGCGTTGATGGAGGTCCGGGAGGAGCTCGAGAGCCAGGAACGCGCCGCGGCCGAACGTTCCGAGGCTCTCCGCGCTCGGGTGGCGGAGGTGGGGAACATCGCCGCGGACGACCTGGAGAAGCTGCGGACCGAGCTGAACGAGCGAACCGAGGCGAGGGCCGCGCTGGCGAAGGCGGTCGACCCCGAGTTCCTCGAGCTCTACGAAGACCTGCGACCTCAGAAGAAGGGCGTTGCCGCGGTGGCGCTGATCGATGGTGTGTGCCAGGGGTGCCACGAGCAGCTCTCGTCCGTCTATGTCGATCGGTTGAAGCGAGTCGAGGGCCCGAAGAGGTGCGAGCACTGCCGGCGGATCCTGGTCATCTGATCGTCGCCTGCGACGGCGCCTCTCGCGGGAACCCGGGTCCCGCCGGCATCGGCGTGGAGATCACGAACGAGCACGGCGAGGTGTTGGGCGAGATCGCGGAGGGCATCGGCGAAACGACGAACAACGTGGCGGAGTACACCGCGGTGATCGAGGGTCTCGCGCGGGCGGCAGAGCTCGGCGCGAGGACCGTGACGCTCCGATCGGACAGTCTGCTCCTGATCAGCCAGCTCACCGGCCGCTATCGCGTGAAGGCGGCGCACCTGCAGCCGCTCCATCGCCGTGCTCGGAGCATCGCCGCCGGATTCGACCGGGTCTCCTTCGAACACGTCCCGCGGGAGGAGAACGTCGAGGCCGACCGCCTGGCGAACGAGGGTGTCGACCGGTGGCTCGCGGGGGAGCGTTAGGCCACAGGGCTGGGGGAGGTCGACTCGGGCGCGGCGACCTGGGGCAGGCCGAACACGAATCCGGTCGCCTCGCCGCCCGGGCTCGCGACGGCGACCTGGAGATCCAGCTCCCCGGCGGTTGCGGGCGGGGCGACGAAGCTGACGATGCCTTCGGCCGACTCGCCGGGCGAGATCGGGCTCGGGAAGGTGACGAGCGGGCGTTCCGAGCTCGCGAGATCCTCTTGCGCAGTGAGCAACACCGTGAGGCCCGGCACGACGCGCAACGGGCGCTCGGTGTCGTTCGAGACCTGGATCCCGAACTGCCATCGATCAAGCTGTACGAGGTTCCGGATCTCCACCGTCACGCCCCTGCGGCGCTCGCGTGCGCCGTCGAACACCTGGAAGAACTCATCCAGCCGGAGCCCGTCTCGGACGAAGTTGATGACGCGGAAGACTCCGTCTTCTCCTTGGATCATCACGACCAATCCATCCATCGATCGTTGGATGGGTGGGATCTCCTCGCCGGTTTCGTCCGTGAGCGCGAAGGTGATGGTCGCGCGCACGACGACGCCGTAGGCGACGAGATCGTCGAGCGAGCCGTCTTCGGCCCGCACGGGAGAGGCCGCGCCCAGGTGGCCGAGCTGCAGGCTGCCATGGATCGTGCCCGGGAACGAGGCGTTCTGCACCCCGACCCAATGCGCCCACTCTCGAGCGAGCGAACCCTCCACGAGCGGCTCGAGGGCGCGCCCGGCGTCGGTGGCCGAGCCCGCGTAGGCGCGGAGGAACGCGTG
This sequence comes from uncultured Actinomycetota bacterium, assembly GCA_963750945.1. GTDB lineage: Bacteria > Actinomycetota > UBA4738 > UBA4738 > HRBIN12 > JAJNBA01. The sequence goes on from CAVVSH010000004.1 coordinate 563,179, forward strand.
CGCGACCGAGCGAGCCTGTCCCGAGATGCGAAGGTCGTCGAGCGCGAGGATCTGCTGGCTCGCGGGGCGCTCGGGGCCCTGCGGCTCGGGCGTCCGTGAGCACGCGGCCACGGCCGCGGCGACGATCACGAGGCTGGCTGCGATCCTGCCCATCGAAGAGAACCCATCGTACGCAGTACCCTTGTCGGTGGAGGAGCCGGCCGGGCGGCCGCGGCCGCGCTTCGGGCGCGGTCGAGGAAAGTCCGGACTCCACAGGGCAGGGTGCTGGGGTGACTCAGGCGGGGGTGACCTCGCGAAGGCGCAACAGAGAGAAGACCGCCTCCCGGTTTCTTGGGAGGTAAGGGTGAAACGGTGCGGTAAGAGCGCACCAGCGGCGCGGGCGACCGCGCCGGCTCGGCAAGCCCCACCCGGAGCAAGGCCAAGCAGGCAGCGTTCGAGGGTGGCCCGCCCGAGCTGCCGGGTAGGCCGCACGGCGCGGGAGAACCGCGACGCGGCCGCGCGGCGGGGAGACCCGCCTGCGCGCCGAGAGAGATGGCCGCCACCGGGACCTCGGTCCCGGCACAGGATCCGGCTTACAGGCCGGCTCCTCCATTTTCCATCGGGGCTACGTTCGCTCGTTCCTCGCTCACTTCTTGAGCCCCGAACCCGTCTCCATCGGGGCTACGTTCGCTCGTTCCTCGCTCACTTCTTGAGCCCCGAACCCGTTTTCTCGCGTCGTGTAGCGTCACCGCGATGGATGTCGACACGCTTCGGGAGATCCCGCTCTTCGCCGGCCTCCACGATCACACCCTCCAGCGGATCGCCGAGCTGTCGACCGAGTTCGAGGAGCCCGCAGGTTGGGTGCTGGTCGAGGTGGGTCAGCCGGGCTCGGGGATGTTCGTACTCGAGGAGGGGACCGTCGAGGTGCAGACGCCCGACGGCCGAGCCTGGGAGCTGGGGCCGGGGGAGTTCTTCGGCGAGCTCGCGCTGCTCACGGATCATCCCCGGAATGCGCGCATCCAGGCCAAGACGCCGGTGCGCTGTCTCGCGATCTCTCGGAGGGACTTCCAGAAGCTCTTGAAGGAGGAGCCGGGGATCGCCGTTGCAATGTTGCCGAAACTCGCGCAGCGAGTCGACGCGCCCCACTGATCGCCTCACGCACTCGAACAGGTGTTCGAGTATCCTGTTCGCGTGGATCAGCTCTTCGAGATCGCCCGGAAGACGTTCGACACGCCCGAGTTCCGAGGCATCACGTTCATCGAATCCGAGGCGAAGTCCATCCTCAACCGCGTCCCCGGCGGCGCCCTCCCGTTCGACTGGACGATCAACCCGTATCGGGGATGCTCGCATGCCTGCAGATATTGCTTCGCCCGTCCGACGCACACGTACCTCGACATGAACGCGGGTCGCGACTTCGACTCGAAGATCGTCGTGAAGGTGAACGCGCCGGAGGTCCTTCGCCGGGAGCTCGCTGCCAAACGCTGGAAGGGCGAGCACATCGCGATGGGAACGAACACCGACCCCTATCAGCGCGCGGAGGGCCGGTACTCGTTGATGCGCGGGATCATCGAGGCGCTGGTCGACTACCGGAACCCGTTCTCGATCCTGACGAAGGGCACCCTCATCCTTCGCGACGTCGACCTGCTGCAGCGGGCTGCCGAGGTGACCACGGTCTCGGCGGCGTTCTCGATCGGAACACTGGACGACACGGTCTGGCGTGAGACCGAACCCGGCACGCCGCATCCGCGGGCGCGGATCGATGCGATCCGGACGCTCACGGAGGCGGGCATCCCCACCGGCGTCCTGATGGCGCCGATCCTGCCAGGCATCTCGGACCGACCCGAGCAGCTGCGCGAGGTGGTGGGGGCCGCGATCGACGCGGGTGCGACGCACGTCTCACCGATCCTGTTGCATCTGCGCCCCGGCGTGCGAGAGGAGTTCCTGCCCTGGCTCGAGGAAGCGCATCCGGACCTCGTGCCGCGCTATCTCGAGATGTACCGGCAGCCGTACGGACCGAAGGCGATGCGAGCGTCGCTCGGCCGGCAGGTGTCGTCGATGGTGGCGGCGGCCGGAGGAGTGCGGCGAGAGGTGGAGCCGGCGCGCAGGTTCTTCCGTCGGGACCGAGCGACCCACAAGGAGGAACAGGCGTCGGAGCAGTTGAGGCTTCTCTGAGGGTCAGGCGGGAGCGGCGACGCCGGCCTCGACCGCGCGCTTCAACTGCTTCCCCGCGTGATAGCTGGAACGAACGAGCGGTCCGGCCTCCACGTGAGCGATCCCGAGCTGCTCGCCGACCTGTTTCCACTCCGCGAACTCATCCGGGTGGACCCAGCGGTCGACCGGCAGGTGGTACGTGGTCGGCTGCAGATACTGGCCCATCGTAAGGATGTTGATGCCGGCGTCGTGGAGGTCGGCCATCGTGGCAGGCACTTCGTCGGGTCGTTCTCCCATGCCGAGGATCAGGTTCGACTTCGTGACCTGACCGGTGCGGCGCAGCTTCGCGAAACGGAGGACGTCCAGCGTGCGGTCGTATCCGAACGCCGGCCGGATCCGGTCATGCAGCCTGCGCACGGTCTCGAGATTGTGTGCGAAGACGTCCGGTTCCGCCTCGAGAACCGTCGCGATGTCCCGCTCGCCGCCCTTGAAGTCCGACGGCAGCACCTCGATCCCGATACCGGGAACCGCCTCGCGCACGGCGCGGATCGCCGAGGCCCAGATGCGGGCACCTCCGTCCTCCAGGTCGTCGCGAGCGACGCCGGTCAGCACGACATAGCGCAGTCCCATCTCGCGGACGGCCTCGGCGATCCGCGCCGGCTCCTCCTCGTCGACCGGGTCCGGCTTGGCCGTCATCACGTCGCAGAAGCCGCAGCGTCGAGTGCACTTCGATCCCAGGATCAGGAACGTCGCCTCGCGCTCCTCCCAGCATTCGCGGATGTTCGGGCACATCGCCTCCTCACAGACGGTGTGGAGGGACCGCTCGCGCATGATGCCCTTGAGATCCTCGTAGTTGGGGCCCGAGACGAGACGAACCTTCAGCCAGGGAGGTTTCCTGCCGGCGACCGAGTCCACGCCCGGCCCGTTCGTGACGCCGAGGATGGGGAGGTGGAGCCGGCGCTTCTGGGGATTGTGATCGGTGACCGCCATCGTGACCGAGTGTAGCGAGCCTCCCCGCGTTCGATGGCCTCAGGTACGGGCGAGCTCCCGCATCCGCGCGTAGATCTGGTCCGGCTCGGGCTCCATGAAGAAGTGCTCGAGCGGTGCGGCGAACGGCATCGCGGGGATATCCGGCCCGCCGATCCGCACGATCGGCGCGTCCAGGTCGAACAGGGCCCGCTCGGCGATCGTCGAGGCGATCTCCGCGCCTGCCCCGTACGTCCGGTTGTCCTCGTAGACGACCATCGCCTTCGACGTCTTCCGGACGGAGTCGACGATCGTTTCGACATCGAGCGGCGCGAGTGTCCGCACGTCCACCACCTCGACGGAGACATCCTCGTCCTCCTCGAGCCGCTGGGCGGCGTCGAGGCAGAGGTGCAGGGAGTACCCGTAGCTGACACAGGTCAGGTCGTCGCCTTCGCGCTTCACATCGGCGACGCCGATCGGGGTGAGGTAGGCATCGTCGGCGACTTCACCTTTGATCGCGCGATACGTCTTCTTGTGTTCGAGGAACAGGACAGGATCCGGGTCTTTGATCGCGCTCCGCAACAGTCCCGCGGCGTCGGCCGGCGTCGACGGCATCACGACCTTGATCCCCGGGATGTGGGCGTAGAAGGCCTCGATCGATTGCGAGTGGTACAGGGCCCCGTGGATCCCACCGCCGTAGGGTGTCCGGATCACCATCGGTACGCCGAAGTCGCCGTTCGAGCGGTACCGGAGCCGGGCGGCCTCCGAGATCACCTGGTCGAACGCGGGGTGGATGAAGTCCGCGAACTGGATCTCGGCGATCGGGAGCAGTCCGTGCAGCGCCATCCCGATCGCGATCCCGACGATGCCGGACTCGGCGAGCGGCGTGTCGATCACCCGTTGCTCGCCGAACTCCTCCATCCAGCCCTCGGAGATCCGGAAGACGCCGCCGCGGATGCCCACGTCCTCACCCAGGAGGACGATCCGCTCGTCGTTCGCCATCTCGTCGTGCAGCGCGTCGCGGATCGCGGTCACCACGTTCTTCTCGGTCACGGCTCTTCCTCCTGGAAGACGTGGCGGAGGGCCGTGTCGGGATCGGGGTCGGGAGCGTCCCAGGCCGCCTTGATCGCCTCTTCGATCTCCTCCTTGGTCTCCGCGCGGAGCGTCTCGTCCTTCTCGTCGTCGAGGAGATCGTGCTGTCGGAGGTATGCGCCGAACCGGACCAGCGGATCGTTGGCCCGCGCCTCCTCGACCTCTTCCCGACTCCGGTAGGACTTGTCGTCGTCGTCCGAGGTGTGCGGCATGAACCGGTACGTCTTGCATTCGATCAGCGTCGGACCCTCCCCGGCTCGCGCCCGCTCGTGAGCCGTCTTCATCGCCCCGTAGCAGGCGAGCACGTCGTTCCCGTCGATGACGACCCCGGGGAAGCCGTACCCCTCCGCGCGAGAGGCCACGTCCGTGATGGCCATCTGCTTCGACTGGGGGACGCTGATCGCGTACTGGTTGTTCTCGCAGACGAAGATCACGGGGAGCCGGTGGATCCCGCTGAAGTTGAGCCCCTCGTGCCAATCGCCTTCGCTCGTGGCTCCGTCACCGAACCAGCAGCCGACGACGGTGTCCTCGCCGCGGTACCGCGCGGCGAACGCGATGCCGGCCGCATGCGGCACCTGGGTCGCGATCGGCGACGATCCGCTGATGATGCTCAGCCGCCTCGACCCCCAGTGCGCGGGCATCTGGCGGCCTCCCGAGGAGGGGTCGTCGGCCTTGGCGAACACCCCGAGGAAGACCTCGTAGGGCGTCATGCCGGCAGTGAGGACGACGCCCAGGTCTCGGTAGTAGGGGAGCCAGATGTCGGTGCCGCGCCGCATCGCCCACGCGGTGCCGATCTGGCATCCTTCGTGGCCCGCCGCCGGCACGACGAACGGCGCGCGGCCCATCCGGTTCTGCCGGAGAGCCGCTTCATCGAGCAACCGCGACGTGAGGAGCAGGCGATACATCCTCAGGAGGTCGTCGTCGGAAAGTCCGAGCGCGCTGTGTGGTGTCTCGGCTACCCGGGTGGACACACCGTCTCTCCTCGCACCGTCTTCGCAGGATAACAGCGGCATTCTCAGTCGCGGTCGGGTCATCGGAACAGCGGGGACCCCCCGTGCGTTGTCACGGGCGAGGTCGTCGTCGAGACTGACCGAGTAGCCGCGAGACGTGAGGAGCAGGAAGGCAGCATGGCAACGTCACCCAACGTCGTAGAGGTCACCGACCAGAACTTCGAGGAAGTCGTCGTCCAGGGCTCCAAAGATCGGCCCGTCGTGGTCGACATGTGGGCTGAGTGGTGCGGCCCCTGCCGCCAGCTGACGCCGACGCTCGAGAAGGTCGCCGACGAGCGTGCGGGCGCCTTCCTCCTGGCGAAGCTCGACACGGACGCCAACCCGATGACCGCGACGGCGTTCGGCGTGCAGAGCATCCCGACCGTGATCGCGTTCAAGGACGGCGAGGCGGTGACCGGCTTCATCGGGGCCTACCCCGAGCCGGAGGTCAACAAGTTCATCGACACCATCCTGCCGACCGAGGCCGAGAAGAAGGCCGAGGAGGCTCGCTCCGTGGAGGAATCCGGCGACCTCGACACCGCCGAGGAGCGGTACCGGCAGGTGCTCGAGGACGATCCCGAGAACCGCGAGGCAGCGGTCGGGCTCGCCCGGATCCTGTTGGAGCGGGGCGAGCTCGACGAGGCCGACCGGCTCGTGGCGAAGCACCGCCCGGACCCCGAGGCGGAGAAAGTCATCGCGACGACGACCCTGCGGAGATGGGCGAACATCTCGGAGGACGGCACCTTGGGGAAGGCGAAGGGCCTGGTCGCCTCGGGGGATGTCATCGGAGGGCTCGCCGGCATGCTGCAGGCCCTCGCCGACGATCGTGACGCGGCGAGGGACGCGATGATCACCGTGTTCACCGCGGTCGGCGACGAGGATCCGCTCGTCCAGGAGTACCGACGGCTCCTGTCCGCCGCGTTGTTCTGACCTCAGCGGTCAAGCTTCAAGCGCAGCTCCTCGACGCCGCCGGCGTCGGCCGGCGACGTGGAGGTCCTCTCGAAGCCGCACTTCTCGAGGACGCGGATCGACCCGAGGTTGTGGGCGGCGACATGTGCATGCAGCGGTCGCGTCTCCAGTTCGGAGAGGAACGCGGACAGCGCTCCCGTGGCGATGCCTCTGCCCCAGTGCTCCCTGCCGATCCAGTACCCGACGTCGCGCTCCTCGTCGTGCTCCCAGCTCACGATGTTCCCTGCGACGAGGCCCTCGAACTCGACGGTCCTGACCACGACGGTCTCGTCGCGGAGGATCTTCGTCCAGTGCGCCATGAACGCGTCGCGGTCGCGGGCGTCGAAGTTCGCCATCCGGTTCGCGTCGGGATCCTGCTGGTGGTCGAAGAAGATCGCGAGGTCGTCGTCGCGCACGTCCCTGAGCCGAACGTCGGCGCTACCCACGGGCGCTAGACCGCGGTCGGCTGCGGGACGTCGATGCCGGGCCATCGCGCGTCACGGAACGTGAGCTCGAAGACCTCGGCCAGGTGGTGCGCCAGGGCGGGACGGACCTCCTCGACGGTCATCGGTCGGCCGGCGAGCCGGCTGAGCGATGTGACGCCGTGGCTCGGGAGTCCGCAGGCGACGATGCCGTCCCACCACGACAGGTCGGGGTCGCAGTTGAGCGCGAAGCCGTGCAAGGTGACGCGGGCGCGCATCAGACGGACGCCGATCGCGCACACCTTGTCGTCGCCGTGCCACACGCCGGTCTGCACGTCCTCGCGTCGATGCAGCGCGACGCCGAACTCCTCCGCGGTCCGGATCACCGCCTCCTCCATCCGGCGGAGGTGGGTGGCGGCGTCGGGCTTGGGACCCAGGTCGATGATCGGATAGCCCACGATCTGGCCGGGCCCGTGGAACGTGAATGCCCCTCCGCGGTCGATCCGATGGACCTCGGCGCCGCGCGCGGCCACCTCGTCGGGTGACCACAGGAGCTCGTCGGGCCGCGCGCGGCGCCCCGCCGTGAACACCGGGGGGTGCTCGACCAGGATCACGGTGTCGGGAACCTCACCCGCCAGCCTCCGCTCCGCGAGCAGATGCATCGCCTCGTTCGCCGGCCCGTAGGGGACCGGCCCCTCGGGCCGGATCAGGTGCGCGTCCCGGGTCATCGCGTCCCCGTCAGACGGCGACGTCCTCGGCGAAGTCCCAGCTCTCGAGGTTCTGCTTCACCCGTGCCAGGAACCGGGTGGCGATCTCGCCGTCGATCGTGCGGTGGTCCCACGACATCGAGATGTTCACCATCGAGCGGATCGCGATCGTGTCGTCGATCACGACCGCCCGCTTCTGGATCGCGTCGAGGGACAGGATGCCGGTGTTGGGCTGGTTGATGATCGGGAGGCTCGCGATCGAGCCGTACGGGCCGGGATTGGTGATCGTGAACGTGGAGCCCTGGATCTCGTCCGGCTTCAACTGATGCGCTCTCGCTCTTCCGGCGAGATCGGCGATCGCGCGCGCGAGACCGACCGTGTTCATCGCGTCCGCGCCCTTGATCACGGGAACGATGAGCCCGGCGTCGTAGGAGACCGCGATGCCCATGTTCACGTAGCGGTGCCGGACGATCTCGTCCCCGCGGAGCTCCGAGTTGACCTCGGGATGGGTGAGGAGCGCGTCGCACGTCGCTCGGATCACGAACGGCAGGTACGTGAGGTTGACCCCGTGCTTGGCCTTGAACGCCTCCTTCGCCCGCTCCCGGAGCTTCACCAGATGGTCGATGTTGACCTCGACCATCGTCCAGGCGCGCGCCGAGGTCTCGAGCGAGGCGAGCATGTGCTGTCCGATCAGCTTCCGGATGTGCGAGATGGGCACGACCTCGTCGCCGGGTCCCCCGACCGCCGGTTGGACGGGGGCGGCCGTCGGCACCTGGGGTGCCTGAGAAGGAGCGGGTGCCGGGACCTCCGCAGGTGCGGGCGCCGTCGCCGGTGCTGCTGCGGCCGCCGCGGGCGCTGCCACTGCGCCGCCGGAGTCGATCGCCGCCATCACGTCCTGCTTGGTGATGCGTCCCCCGGTCCCCGAGCCCTCGATCCGCGAGAGGTCCAGGCCGTGCTCGTCCGCGAGCCGACGCACGAGGGGGGAGAGGATCCTCGATCTGGGCCCGCGGTCGGGCAACGCTTCCGATCCGGTATCGGCGGCGGACTCAGGCGAGGTCGCGCTCGCAGCGGTCGCCTCGGCTCCCTGCGGCGTCGCCGGCTCCACGGCGGGCATCTCCGCGGCCGAGCCCTCCGCGACGGCCGACGCGCTCTCCGCTTCGGCAGGCGCCGCAGCTGTCGATGAGGGCGCTGCAGCTGTCGAAGGCGCCGGAGCCGCCTCCGAGGGGGGCTCGGTGCCCGCCGTGGTCCCGGATGAGGCTTCCTCAGCAGTGGGCGCTGGCCCCCCGACAGGGGCGGCTTCGGCGCCACCCCCACCGGTCGCTTCCTCCGCGCCCTCCTCCGCGATCTCCGCGAGGTCGGTGCCGACGGGCACGGTCTGTCCCTCCTCGACCAGGATCTTCGAGACGGTGCCGTTAACCGGTGAGGGGACCTCCGTGTCGACCTTGTCGGTGGAGATCTCGAAGAGCGACTCGTCGCGCTCGACGTTCTCGCCTTCCTGCTTCAGCCACTTCAGGATCGTGCCTTCGACGATCGTCTCGCCGAGCTGGGGCATCTTGATCGTGGTCATCGGGATCTCCTCACCAGGCCGAGAGCTTCTTCACCTCAGCGACGATGTCGCCGACCCCGGGCAGGAACGCATCCTCGAGCGTCGGGGAGAACGGCACGGGGACGTTGGGCGGCGACAGCCGGACGACGGGGGCATCGAGATGCTCGAACGCCTTCTCGGCGATCGTGGAGGCGACCTCCGCAGCGATCCCGACGAATCGGTAGGACTCGGAAAGCACGAGGGCTCGAGAGGTCTTCTCGATCGAGCGCAGGACGGTTTCCTCGTCCATCGGATAGACGGTGCGGAGGTCGACGATCTCCGTCGAGATCCCTTCGGCCTCCAGGGCCTGCGCGGCCTCGAGGGCCCGGTGGACCATCGCTCCGTACGTGATGATCGAGACGTCGTCGCCCTCGCGCTTGACGTCGGCCACGCTGATCGGGATCAGGAAGTCCGGATCCTCGGGCACCTGCTCGCGGATCCGCCGGTAGATCCACTTGTGCTCCAGGAACATCACGGGGTTGTCGTCGCGGATCGCGGATTTCATCAAGCCCTTGGCGTCGGCGGGGAAGGCCGGCGCGATCACCTTGATCCCGCCGGCGTGCGAGAACCACGGCTCGGGGTTGATCGAGTGGAACGAGGATGCGCGAACCATGCCGCCGGAGGGACCGCGGAGCACCACCGGGAGCGGAACCCCGCTCCGGTAGTGGACCCGGGCGAGGGCGGTCGAGATCATGTCGAACCCGCTCGACATGAAGTCGGCGTACTGGAACTCGGCGATCGGGCGGAAGCCCTCCATGGCCGAGCCGATCGCCATCCCCACGATCGTCTCCTCGGCGATGGGCGTGTCCATCACCCGGTCGCCGCCGAAGCGCTCGAAGAACCCCTCGGTGACCTTGAACGCGCCCCCGTAGACGCCGATGTCCTCGCCCATCATGTAGACGCGTTCGTCGCGCTCCATCTCTTCCCAGAGCGCTTCCGCGATCGCCACGAGGTAGGTAGCTTGGCCATCCTCGGTGCGCTTGCCGCGCGGCTCCGCACCATGACCAGCGGCACCTGCTTCAACCGTCGCAGTCTCTGCCATCAGGCGTACTCCGTGGGTCCGCCGCGCCCGGGCTCGTTCGTCCAGTACCCGTCCTCGACCCACAGGCCCTTCGTGTAGTCCTCGGGCTCGGGGAACGGTGAGGCCTGGGCGAACTCGTAGCCCTCGTCGAACTCCTTCTCGATCCGAGCCTGGATGTCCGCGACGTCCTGCTCGGTGACGACGCCTTCGGAGAGGAGGCGTTGCTCGAAGTTCTTCACCGGGTCCTTGTTCTTCATGTACTCCTCGAGGAGCTCCTTGGGCACGTACTTGGCAGGGTCGTGACCGGCATGACCCTTCCATCGGAGCGAGACCGATTCGATCAGCGAGGGGCCACCGCCTGAGCGGGCCCGCTCCACGGCCTCACGCGCCGCGGCCTCCACGGCCAGCACGTCGGCTCCGTCCACGCGCACACCGGGCATCCCGTAGGCCGCGGCGCGCTCGGCGATCGTCGGCACAGGGAACTCGAGCTCGTTCGGCGTGGAGTAGGCATAGAGGTTGTTGTTGACCACCCAGACGACGGGCAGCTTCGCGATCGCCGACATGTTGAGCGACTCGTGCCAGCGTCCGTTGGAGGTGGAGCCGTCGCCGCAGATCGCCATGGCGACGTTCGACTCACCCCGGCGCTTGTAGGCGAGTGCGGCGCCACACGCGACGGGATAGGCGATCGGCAGGTGCGACATGACGGTCCACGTCTTGTTCCCGTACCAGTCGCCGATGTGGCTGTTCCCGTCACGTCCGCGCGTGTAGCCGTCGATCCGCCCCCAGAACTGCGCCATGATCCGCTTCAGGTCGAGCCCCTTCGCGATCTGCGCGGAGAGGTCGCGATGCGTGGGGAAGAGCGAGTCCTCGGGACGGAGCGGGAGCACGACACCGATGTGCGTTCCCTCCTGTCCGCGCCCGGAGTAGATCGCGCCCGGGAGGCGCCCCTGGCGGTACAACGCCTCCATCCGCTCGTCGAAGTAGCGGCAGAGCTTCAGGAGATAGAGGGCTCGTTTCAGCTCGTCGTCGGGGAGCCGCCCACCGGTCTTCTGCTGTTCGCCCTGACGGGTCTTGGTCGTCGCCACTCGGCTCCTCAGGCTGTGTGCAGGGGTTTGCCGGCCAAGGCGAGATGCGCCTCGCCGATCCCCTCGGACAGGGACGGGTGGGGATGCATGAGTGCGGCGACCTCCGCCGGCACGGCTTCCCAGTTCGTGATGAGCATCGCCTCGGCGATCAGGTCCGTCACGTGAGGACCGATCATGTGGACCCCCAGGACGGGTCCTCCTCCCTGATCGCTCACCACCTTGACGAAGCCTCCTTCGCCGAGGATGTTGGCCTTGCCGATCCCCCTGAAGTCCAGATGCTCCGTCGCCAGCTTGTGACCGAGGTCCTTGGCTTGCGTGGCCGTGAGGCCGACGCTCGCGATCTCGGGGGTGCAGTACGTGACCCGTGGGATGTTGACGTAGTCGATGTCCGGCACGGTCTCGCCGGCGATCCGTTCGGCGACCGCGTAGCCCTCGGTGAACGCGACATGCGCCAGCTGGAGTGGCGTCGCCGCCACGTCTCCCACCGCCCACACGTGCTCCACGTTGGTCCGTAGCTGGCCGTCCACGTTCACGAAACCCTTCTCGTGGATCGAAACGCCCGCCTCCTCGAGGCCGAGCCCCTCGGTGACCGGTCCGCGCCCGATCGCGACGAGGCAGACGTCGGCGGTGACCTTGTCCGCCTTGCCCTCCGCCTCGAACGTGATGTCGACCGCCTCGCCCGTGTCGCTGACATCTTTCACCGATGCGCCGGCCGCGGTCGTGATCTTCCGCCGGCGGAACGCCTTCGCGATCTCCGCCGAGATGTCCTCGTCCTCGAGTGGTGCCAGCCGGGGAAGCGCCTCCAACACGGTGACCTCGGCGCCGAGGGACCGATAGAGCGACGCGAACTCGAGGCCCACGGCTCCGGCGCCGATCACGACCGCGGAGCTCGGGATCCTGTCGTACCTGAGGGCTTCGTCGCTCGTGATGATCCGCTCGGTCAACTCGAGTCCCGGGAGCAGCCTCGGACGCGATCCGCTCGCGATCACGACGTCGCCCGCGTCGACCTTCGACCCGTCGACCTCGACGGCCGGTCCCGCCAGGAGCTTGGCGGTCCCCTTGAGCACGGCGATGCCGCGCGCCTTGATGAGACCGGTGACGCCCTTGACGAGCTTGTCGACGATCTTGTCCTCGAACGCCAGGACGGCCGACCAGTCGGGGTCACCGGAGGCTTTGATGCCCCACTCCTGGGCGCGGTTCACCGTGTCCATCACCGCGGCCGACTGCAGCAGTGCCTTGGTCGGGATGCAGCCACGCAGGAGGCAGGTACCGCCCAGTCGATCGTCGCGTTCGACGATGGCTACGCGCTTGCCCAGCTGTGCCGCCCTGAGAGCCGTGGAGTAGCCGCCGGTGCCGGCGCCGACCACGACGACATCGTACGAGTCCGCCATCGAGCGCCGAGTCTACTCGGCATCTCCGGTACGGCCTCACGCGATCCGCGGCGATGTCGGTACCATCCCTCCCCATGTCCCGACCGCCTCGCACCGACGCGCCGTCCGATCCGCCGGATGACGCGGCCCACGGGACGGAGGCGCCCGAAGAGCTCAGGCGAACACCGCTGGAGTCGGAGCACCGTCGACTGGGCGCCAAGCTCGCCCCCTTCGCCGGGTGGCAGATGCCGATCGAGTACGAGGGTGCACTCGCGGAGCACCGGAGCGTCCGTGACCATGTGGGGTTGTTCGATCTCACGCACCTCGGGAAGGTCGAGGTGGTCGGTCCTGGGGCTCTCGGGATGCTGCAACGGCTCGTCACCAACGACCTCTCCCGAGCCGGGGTGGGCGATGCCCTCTACAACCTCGTGTTGAACGAAGGTGGCGGTGTGATCGAAGACCTCATCGTCTACCGCCTCGGCGAGGAGCGCTTCTTCGTGGTGCCGAACGCCTCCAATGCCCCGCGGGTACTCCGGATGCTGGAGGAGGAGGAGGCCGAAGGGCCTCTCCACCTGATGTACCACCAGGACTGGTGCTTCCTCGCGGTCCAGGGTCCGGAGTCGACGAAGGTCATGGCGGGCCTGTTCCCGGATGCGACCGAGCTCGCGTTCATGCAGTGCTACGAAGCCGAGTACCACCGCCGGCCGGTGATCGTGACGCGTTCCGGGTACACGGGCGAGATCGGCTTCGAGCTCTTCACGTACCAGGACGTCGCGGAGGAGCTCTGGGGCGAACTGCTGGGATCGGTGCGCACGTTCGGCGGCGGACCCTGCGGGCTCGCCGCCAGAGACGTCCTTCGACTCGAGATGGGCTATCCGCTCTACGGCCAGGATCTCTTCGAAGCCTCGACGGCGTTGGAGGCGGGTCTCGCATGGGCGGTCGCCCTGGACAAGGGCGAGTTCCGGGGGCGTGCGGCGCTGCTGCGGCAGCACGAAGAGGAGCTGCCCAGCCGTCTTCGGGGGCTCCGTATGCACGAGCGGCGGCACATCCCGCGCGCCCACTACCCGGTGTTCGTCGGCGATCAGCTGGTCGGCGAGGTGACGAGCGGCACGTTCTCGCCGGAGCTCGGTACGGGTATCGCGCTCGCCTACCTGTGGCCGGGGGACGTCGTGGAACTGGGCCACGAGGTCGAGGTGGACATCAGGGGGCGCCGTGGCGCCGCGACGGTGGTCAGGCCTCCGTTCGTGGAGAGGAGCCCGCGCTAATCCGTCTGGGCGGCGGAGCGCGCGACCGCCACGAAGTCACGGATCCCGTCTTCACCGAAGCGGGTCCGGCCGATCAGCTGTTGCAGGAGGCTCCGAGCCCCACGCTCGGCGGGAACCACCGCCACGACCACGTAGAGGCCGCTGCTGGGGATCCCCATCTCGCGGACGGGGCCGAATCCCGGGGCGGCGACGAAGTACGCATATCGCGTGGCATGCACCCCTCGCCGGCAGACCCCGGCCCCTTTCGCCATGAAGTGTCCCGGCGACTGTCGGCGCACGTCGAACGTCGGCCGGCGATCGAGGTAGACGTGATGGGACCGCTCACGGCAATCCGCGGAGGTGGTGAGGCGCGAGAGGAGCGGGCCGTTCGCCGCCAGGTAGTAGAAGTCCGAGGGGACGCCGACCTGCGTGGCGTCGACCCAGGTCGCCGACATCCCCACGGAGTTCCCGTCGATGTCGGGCCAGCCTCCGATCTGGGGCGAGGCCACGAAGCCACCCCGGATCCCGAGGGACGGATCGGCCAGCGAGGCGTGCCAATGGTCCGGAACGGCCCCCTGGACCTGACCGGCCGTCACCAACGTGAAGGGGGTCGGTGACGCAGAGAGCATCAGCTCCGAGTGGGGGGCAGGTGCCGACGAGGCGGGGGCGCATGCGCATGCGCTGACGACGGCCACCATCCCGAGGAGGAGTTTTCGCACCCGCACCGGTCCTCAGGCTGCAGGATACTTCCAGACCCTCCGTAGGTCCAACGGGGGATTGCTGCTCAGGCAGCGCCGGCCGGGGGAGCCTCGAGCCGTTCGCCGCGGCGGTGAGGGATGCAGAAGGACGCTCGCGTGCCGCCGCCCGGCAGCGGATCGACCCACATGATCCCGCCGTGCTCGACGACCAGCTGCCGCGCCAGGTGCAGGCCGGTCCCGGCGCCGGACTTCTCCTTGTGCAGGACCCCTTCCCCCGTGGAGAAGGGCTGTTCGAACGCCCGGGTGGCGACCGCGCGGTCCATGCCCTCGCCTCGGTCCGTCACCATCACGGTCACGCCTTCGACGAGATCCCTGGCCACCAGCTCCACGGCACGGCCGAACGGCGAGTATCGGCAGGCGTTGTCCAGCAGCTCGCGGACCACCGACCCGAGCCTCGGCCCATCCGCGATGCAGATCAGGCCGTCGGCCACCTCGGCGGCGATAGGGATCCCGGGATAGCGCATCCGTACCTCGTCCAATGCGTGCCGCACCAGCGGTGCCAGATCCGTTTCCACGAGACTGAGCTCGAACGTGCCGCGCTCCAGCTCGGAGAGAGTGATGAGCTCGTCCACGATCCCCATCAACTTGTCGAGCGATCCCGTGAGCTGATCGAGGAATTCTGTCTTCTCCTCGTCGGGGACCGCCGGGTTCTTCAGGACGTAGGCGATCCCCTTGGCTACGGTGACCGGCGTCCGGAGCTCGTGGGAGATGTTGGCGAGGAAGTCGGCCTTCGCCGTCGAGCCCTTCGCGACGTCGTCGCGAACGGCGAGCACCTCGGCCTCGAGCTCCCGCGAGCGGCTGACCGCTCGCGCGAGCTCGGTGGAGAGCAGCCCGGCCACCTGTCCCGACAGCGTCACCGCGCCGGTGGACGCCGCCCGGATCGCCCGGATGGAGTCCTCGATCGGATCATCCTTCAGGACGTACCCGGAGGCGCCTGCGGCAAGTACTTCCGTCACCCGCACGGGGTCGCGGACGACCGTGTGCGCGACGAACCGAGAACTCGGGGAGGACGCGAGGAATCGTTTCACGAGCTCCGCGCCACCCAGCCCCTCGAGGGTCAGCTCGGAGACGATCACGTCTGGCCGTGAGCGCACAGCGGCCTCGACGCCTCGGAAGGCATCGGTCGTGACCTCGACCTCGAGATCGTGCTCCCGCAGCAGGTGGTACTGGAAGCGGGCGACCTCGTCGGGCGTGTCGCAGAGCAACACGGTGGTGGGCATCTTCAGGGGGTATCGGCGCTTCGGGGGGGCGGTTGAGGTGGCCCCGTCAGTGGACGATGCCCATGCGGATGGCGATCGCCACCGCCTGCGCGCGATCCTTTGCCCCGAGCTTCTCGAAGATCCGCTCGAGATGGGTCTTCACCGTGTGGGGCGAGATGCCCAGATCGCTCGCGACCAGTCTCGTGGTGGCGCCGTCGGCCACCTTCTGGAGGATCTCCCGCTCCCGCTTCGAGAGCGGTGTGGACTTCGAGCCGCCGCTCTCGGCGAGATGGACCTCCTCGATGAACGTCTTGGTGAGCTGGGGGTGGATGACGGCGTTCCCCTCGACGGCGTTGCGGGCGGCGTCGACGAGCGCATCGGGCGACGCGTCCTTCAAGAGGTATCCCGAGACGCCCGCCTGGATCGCCTCCGAGATCGCGCCCCGCGACTCGTCGATCGTGATCAGGATGACGCGGGTCTCGGGGGCCGCCTCGCGGATCCGGCGGGTGGCCTCGATCCCGTCCATCCCGGGCATCCGGACGTCCATGAAGACGACGTCCGGAGAGAGCTCCTTCGCGGCCACGATGGCTTCCTCACCGCTCGCCGCCTCGCCGACCACCTCGACGGCGTCGTCGGACATCGCGAGCGCGGTGCGCAGACCCTCCCGAGTGACCGGGTGGTCGTCCACGATGAGTGCCCGGATCGGAGCCGTCGCCGTCGCCAAGGAGCGCTCCCTCTCATGTGCCTTCGAGGTTCAGGGCGGTAGTGTGTGTGGTGCTAAGGATAGTTCGGATCTGAAGCGAGGTATGCATGCCTGAGAGCGAAACCGCGATACCGCAAACGCATGAGGTGCCCGCGCCCATGGAACCCGCGCTGGGTGCATCTGTGCCCACCACGGGTGCTTCCGTGCCCTCGAACGGAGAGGCGCCGTCTGAGGACGAGGTGCTCGAGGCCCTGAAGAGCGTCATCGATCCGGAGCTGGGCATCAACATCGTCGATCTCGGGCTGGTCTACGAGGTCGACGTCGCCGACGACGGCGACGTGGACATCCAGTACACGCTCACCACGATGGGCTGCCCGATCGGCCCGCTCATCGAGGACCAGATGCGGGCGTTCCTCGCCCCCCTCTCCGGCATCGGCGAGGTGAGGCCGGAGATGGTGCTCCGCCCGGCCTGGACCCCCGAGATGATGTCGGACGAGGCCAAGGCCGCCATGGGGATGTTCTAGGGCGGGAGGCACCCCTTGACGCACGCGCACGGGTGCGGTACTCGTTGCACCTGCGATTCCGACCTGAGGGGTGGGATCCGAACGTGGTCCGAACCAGAGCCATGGGCATCGTGGGAGCGATGATCCCGTCGAAGCTGTGCTGTTCGTCGTGCGCGGGAGCATCGCTGCGCGCGCGGTCGTCGTAGCGAAGGGAACGAGTTCCGGATCAGTTCGAGCGGCCGCGCAAGGCGGTCGCTCACGTGTTTCCAGGGCTTCTCGAGCGACGAGAGAGCCACAGGGACGAGAGAGCCACAGGGACGAGAGAGCCACAGGGACGAGAGAGCCACAAGGCAGAAAGGAGTCAAGAGATGGGGGACTACGCGAAGCCGGACGTGCTCGTGAGCACGGATTGGCTGGAGGAACACCTCGATGATCCCGCGGTTCGCGTGATCGAGGTGGACGAGGACACGGAGGCCTACGAGAAGGGGCACGTCCGTGGCGCGGTGGGGTGGAACTGGACGACCGACCTGCACTCGAAGGTCGGCCGGGACTATCGGGATCAAGCCGGCTTCTCGGAGTTGTTGTCGGCCGCCGGCGTGGGTCCGGACACGACCGTCGTGGTGTACGGGGGCAACAACAACTGGTTCGCGGCGTACGCGTACTGGCTCCTGAAGCTCCGCGGTTTCGACAACGTGAAGCTGCTGGACGGCGGGCGCAAGAAGTGGGAGCTGGAGAGTCGCGAGCTCACGCAGGAGGCGCCGTCGTATGACGCGACCGGGTTCTCGATCTCCGGTGCCGAGCGCCCCGAGATCCGCGCGCTCCGCGACGAGGTGCTCTCGAAGGTGGAGTCGGGGACCGGATTCGTCGACGTCCGCTCACCCGAGGAGTTCCGGGGCGAGAAGCTCGCGCCCGACCACTTGCCGCAGGAGCAGGCGCAGGTCCCCGGCCATATCGCGGGAGCCGCGAACATCCCGTGGGCGAAGGCCGCGAACGAGGACGGAACGTTCAAGTCGGCGGACGAGCTGCGGGCGCTCTACGCGGCCGAGGGGATCACGGGTGAGGGCGAGGTGATCGCGTACTGCCGCATCGGGGAGCGCTCCTCACACACCTGGTTCGCCCTCCAGGAGCTGCTCGGGTTCGAGAACGTGAAGAACTACGACGGCTCGTGGACCGAGTACGGCTCGCTCGTGGGGGCGCCCGTCGAGCTGGGGTAACCGGGGGGATCGATACCGGCTGCGAGGCCGAGAGCCTCGGCCGGGATATGCTCCGCGGGTCATCGACAGAGGGGATCCTGGATGGGCTGCTTGCTCGCGATCATCGGTGCGCTTTCGCCTCGACTCCTGTTCGTGATCATCTGGATCGCGCGTCCGGCGTACGTGGACGCCGTGTTCGACACGTTCATCTTCCCCTTGCTCGGAGTGATCTTCCTCCCCTTCGGGACGTTGATGTGGGTGCTCCTCGACGCGCCGCCGTTGGGGATCCACGGGTGGGACGTGCTTTGGATCACGCTCGCCGTGCTCATGGACCTGAGTCATTACATGACCGTCTACGCCCAGCGCGGGGTCTACTCGGGGAACACGTCGACCGCGTGACAGATCCATCCCTTGCCTGACCCCGCGCTTCGCGCGGGGTCAGGCGCTGGTCGGGATCCAGTCGTAGGTGACCCGTGAGCCGACGAGGAGGTCGTGGAGGGCCCGGCTGCGGCGGTCGATGGCACACCACACCAGCCCGACAGGGAATGCCGCGCAGACGACCGCCCGCAGGAGCGCTCGAGGGGCGTGCAACTTCCCGCCGCTGCGGTCGGTCACGCGGAGACCCATCACCTGCGCACCGATCGTTCGACCGCTGGCGGTCCAGGAGAACGTGAGATACACGACGAGGAGGATCCACCAGACTCCGCCCAGGGTGAGCGCGCCCGGATCCGGCCATCGGAACGCCCGGGGCCGCAGGACGAACGCAACCGCTCCGATCCCCAGGTAGGAGAGCAGGATCGCTCCCACGGTGATCGCGAGATCGATGATCGCGGCAAGGAACCGAGACACGAAACCGGCGGGATGTCCCTGCGCCTCCCGGGCATCCGGCGTCGGCAGGATCAGGACTCGTCCTCCGCCGGGTCGATCGGATCGGGAGACCCGTTGGCCCCCCCGTTGCGACGGAGGAGCGCCCGATCGACGACGCGGGCAACGAAGCGGTCCGCGTGCATGCTCTGGACCCGAACGCCATCGACCGTTTCCGCCGCCATCGTCTCGGTCGACCCTCGGATGATCGCGGGGAGATCGAGCGCGTCGATCACGCCCTCGGCGATCGCGACCAGGTCCAGGCGATCCACGATCTTCTGCACGTCGACGCGGGCGGCGACGGCGTCGATGTCCAACCCATCGACGATGGCGGTCACGTCCACACGGCCCACGATCTCGTCGAGATCGATGCTCGAGATCACAGCGCGGAGGTCGACCCGTTCGAGGACCAGGTCGGTCAGATCCAGCCGATCGATCACCGTATCGACCAGTTGCGGCACCACCGCGTCTGCGAACAGGTCCGCCGCACGCACGCTCTCGCTCCGTTCGGCCTGCCAGCCCTCGTTCCTGCGCGTCGCCATCTCCTCGAGGCGCCGAGCCGCTCCGTCGACCGGCGGGATCATCGCCACGACGGTGAGTGGCCGGATCGCTCGCTCGAGGCCGGCAGCGATCCGCATGAACCCCCTGCTCGCCTCGAACGCGACGTTGAGAGCGGCGCCGACGACCACCGCGGCGGTGTCCGTGGCCGGCGGTTCCGTCGCACGTCCCTCGACCGGTCCCTCCTCGTCCGTGCCACGACCGGACGGGATCGAGTCGCCGACGACCCGGAGGATCGCCGATACGATCCCTTCCAGCGCGAGCGCCGAGAGGCCGACGGCAACGAGGAGTCCACCTTCGAGGACGCCGCGAGACCGATCAGCGGCGACCTCGGCAGTGGTTCGAGTGTCCTCGTCCGCGGAGGGGAGGGGGTCGATCACGACCACCGCGATCTCGTTCCCCGTCATATGCTCCTCGAGCGACTCATCGCATCGGTGGGGGAGTCATCTCCGGGCGCGGTGCTCCCTGACCCAACCCCGATGAGGATCCCGTGACCGTGCCGTGCACCGTCAACCCATGGATGATCAGCACGTCCAGGGTGATCACGATGATCGACCATGTCGGAGATGCCCCGAGGGATGTGAACGACACGACCGCGGACAGCGCCGCGAGGACGATCCCGAGCATCCGTCCTTGCCCGGAGAACAACATGATCGCTGCGCTTATCTGGACCACTCCGATGATCAACCACGCCCAGCCCCAGAACTGAAGGTTGTCGTATACGGCCGTTCCGCTCGCGAAGTACTCCTTCTTCATGACCGCCGAGAGTCCCTGGATGCCGTTGAACGCACCGGCGATCCCGAACATCGCGCCAGTGAAGTCGTACCATCCGCGATCACCCGTTCGTTCTGCCATGAAGCAAACTCCCCCTCGGGACCCGTGAGCGTGCGGAGTGGGAGGGTAACCTTTCTTCCCCGAAGTTGCACGGTGACACCACCCCGACCAGAATGACGGCGCGCCAACACCCCTGTGTCGACATCGACCGATCGCTCGGAGGCTCAGATGAATACTGACGACGCCCCGAACAAGTCGAAGCACCGGCTCCGACGGGTCCTCACACCCATCATCGTGGCGCTCGCCATCCTGGTCTTCACCGCGACCGTCCCGGCGGCCTGGACCCGACGGACGGCGCTCAACACGGACCGGTTCGTCGAGCTCGTCGGCCCCTTGGCCGATGACCCGGCGATCCAGCAGTCGCTGGCCGACAAGGTCACCCAACGGATCATGTCTCTGATCGACGTCGAGGCCTTCGTGACCGATCTCTTCCCGGAACGCGGGGCCGTCCTCGTGGCTCCGTTGACGAACGCGATCCAGGGATACGTCCACGGCCTCGTCCTGCGGGTGTTCGAGAGCGACGAGTTCACCAGGCTCTGGACCGAGACGAACCGGTTCGTCCATACGGAGATGCTCGCGGTGCTCGACGGCGGATCGGAGACGGTCTCCACCGTCGGCGGGAAGGTGGCTCTGAACCTCATGCCGCTGGTCCAGGCCGTGCTGGATCAGATGGCAGCCTTGGTGCCCGACCTCATCGGCCGCAACATCACGATCCCCGACATCGACGTTTCCATGGCTCCCAGCGAGGCGGTGTCGCTCCTGGAGTCCGCGTTCGGGATCGATCTTCCCGATAATTTCGGCACCGTCGTCGTGTACGACGCCGACGAGCTCGCAGCACTCCAGAAGGCGGTGCGGACCTTCGATCGGCTCGTGATCGTCCTCGTGCTCCTCGTCCTCGTCCTCGTCGCACTCGCGCTGTGGCTGTCGCCGCGCCGGCGTCGGACCCTGCTGCAGCTGATGACGGGGTTCGCCGTGGGGCTGGTGGTCGTGCGGCGGATCGCGATCGCGGCCTCGGATCAAGCGCTGGAGTCGGCCCGACCGGAGAACCAGGCCGCTGCCCATGCGTTCACCGATCGCGTGCTCGGGAACCTGCTGGTGTACACGGGGTGGCTCCTCGCCGTGGTCCTCGTGGTCCTCGTGATCGCGTGGCTGACCGGCTCCTATCCGGCGCCGCTCGCCATCCGCCGATGGGTGTCGGACCTCGCCCGATCCATCGGAGGGGCGGTCACGGCCGAGCGTCCTCGGTCTCCGGCGGTCGCCTGGACCCAGGCGCACCGGGAACCACTGATGTTCGCCGTGGCCGCGGTCGCGCTGCTGGTGCTCCTGATCGCGGATGTGTCCCTGCTCGGCCTGCTCGTGATCCTCGCGGTCGCCGGCATCATCGAGCTCGTGATCGCCCGCGTGGGCGGCGCTGGAGCGGAGCGCGCGAGCTCCGTGGAGGCGTGAAGATGTCGAAACCCAGGAGAACGGAGAGTGGGACCAGATGTTGATCCTTGCGATGATCGTCTTAGGGATGGCAGCCGGCTGGGTCGCGCAACTGCTCCTCCGCGGACGCGGGCGCCAGGTCGACTGGCCGCTCGCGTTCGGGACGGGCATCGCCGGCTCATTCGTCGGGGGGCTCGTGCTGAGCCTTGGCGCGGGCGACGGTCTCGCGATCCGCCCGAGCGGGATCATCGGGTCCATCCTCGGTGCGGTCATCGTGCTCGCTCTCGTCCAGGGTCTCCGCAAGGGTGGAGCCTCCTCGAGGTAGCGGACGATGCCAGGCGAGCCTCCTGCGCCGGACCCGCAGGATCCGCTCGACCCGTCGGTGCCGGAGGTCGATGAGTCTCCCAAGAGGCCGACCCTCCGCGAACGCGCGGACGTGATCTCGGAACGAGCGGACACCGCCAAGCGAGCCGTCGGGGCTCGAGCCGAGGTCCTGCGAGAGCGCCACTCGAGCGTGCGACTGGCGTATGAGGCGTACGAACGCGACCGGAGGCAGGCCGGGGCATTGCTCGCGGGCGGGATCGCGTACCGGCTGTTCCTGTGGCTGTTGCCGACAGCGCTGTTCGCGGTCGGGCTCGTGGGTCTCCTCGCCGATGTCACTTCCAAGGCTCCGGAGCGTGTGGCGCAGGACGCGGGCTTCGGCGCGGCGCTCGCTCAGACCGTTGCCCAAGCGACGGCACGGTCCGGGAAGGGGGCGTTTTCCCTCGTGCTCCTCGGTGGGGTCCTCGCGCTGTGGGCCGGTCGAGCCGCCGTGAAGGCGTTGAGCCTCACGGCTTCGGTCGCCTGGGGGATGCGGCCCGTCCCGCTCACCCGGGGCCTCATGAAGTCTCTGACCTTCTCGGGAGTTTGCATCGGGCTGATGCTTCTCCCCGGACTCCTCAGCCTGCTCCATCGGGGCCCCATCGGCGTCGACCTGCTGCTCGAGCTGGTCACCCTGGCAGGGATGGTCGCCTTGAGTGTCTGGGTGCAGTGGATCTTCCCGCATGCGGAGGGTGCCCCTTGGACCGCGTTCCTGCCAGGTGCGATCGTGCTCGCCGTCGGGGCCGATCTGCTGCGACTCGTCACCCAGGTGTACTTCGCGGGTCGGCTCGGCCGCGTGGACGATCTCTACGGAGCGCTCGGCGTGGCTGCGGTATTCATGGCTTGGCTCTACCTCATCGCACGTCTGGTCGTCGCCTCGTTCGCCGTGAGCGCCACGAGATGGCGTTCTGCGGAGACCGAAGCGGCGGACGCCGAGGCCGGCTAGCTCGGCCGTCGGGCGAGGGAGCCGGAACCGTGGCAAGATGCACCCGCCGACCGGGTCTCCCCACGGACGGAGCGGGAGTGCCGTGCAGGGTTCATCGACACGGAAGGGGAAGTGATGGAACCGAAGAAGAGCGGTTGGGCCGTCGGTTTCGCGAGTGTTCGCGGCAGTCATGTTGCTGATCGCCGGCTCGTTTCAGGTCCTGGCCGGGTTGGCGGGGATCTTCGAGAACGAGTTCTACGTCACGACGTCGAACTACTTCCTGGAGTTCGACGTCTCGGCATGGGGATGGTTCCACCTGATCTGGGGTGTCCTCGTGCTCATCGCTGGGTTCGGGCTCCTGCAGGGCTCGCTGTGGGGTCGAACGCTCGGCGTGATCGGCGCGGCGGTGAGCGCGCTCATCAACTTCGCGTTCATCCCCTACTACCCGTTCTGGTCCATCCTGATCATCGCCGTCGACGTGGCGTGATCTGGGCATTGACCGCACACGGGCAGGACATCGCGTCGGAGTAGCCGTCCACAGGGTGGTCACCGGTGCGATCGAACACGGGTTTGCGTGGGTGACGGGTTCCGTGGTTCGATGCCGCGCCGTTCGGACGATGACGAGAGGGGAATCTGTTGAACCTTGGTGAGTGGTTGTGGGCGATGGCCGCGTTCTTCTTCTGGTTCATGGCCATCTGGATCTTCATCCAGATCTTCGCGGATGTGTTCCATCGGCGTGATCTCTCGGGGGCCGCGAAGACGGGCTGGATCGTGCTGCTCTTCGTGCTGCCCTTCCTGGGCGCCCTGATCTACATGATCGCGCGGCCGAAGATGACCGAGCAGGACCGCGAGGACATCGCGAGGGTGCAGGAAGCGCAGCGCCGCCTGTCCGGCTACTCGCCGGCCGAGGAGCTCGAGAAGCTCGCGAAGCTCCGGGACGCCGGCGAGCTCTCGGCAGAGGAGTACGAGCGGCTCAAGGCGCGTGCCCTGGTCGAGCTCTGACCACCCGAAGACTGACGCGGAACGCTCGAACGCAGCGTGAGGATCCTCAACCGATCCGAGCGCTGCGTTCCGGCGCCCGCTCCGAGATGACCGACCGTCAGTCTCCGCCCGACAACGCATCAACGCCTCGCTGACGGCGATCCCGGGTCAGGCTCCCTCGCGAGCGCTGCTACGGTCCCGCGGAGATGGAAGAGGAACGCCTCCGCCGCGAGCGGTTCGCAGCCGGCGCGATCTACGGCACCGTGGTCTCACTCACGATCCTCGTGCTCCTCGCGGAGGATCGGACCGACCCTGAGGACGCCGCGGCGATCCTGGTGGGCACGGCCGTCGTGTTCTGGCTCGCTCACGTCTACGCCCACCTCGTCCCCCGCATCGCGGAGCAGGGTCGCTTGCGCACCGGTCGGTTCTCGGAAACGGCCGGAGACCAGATCGGGATCCTCGCGGCGGTGGTGATCCCCTTGGTTCCTCTCATCCTCGCGATGCTGAACGTGCTGGAGGACCAAGCTGGACTGCAGGCGGCGATCGGGGCCGGCGTCCTATCGCTCGCGGCCTTCGCCGTCCGGGAAGCACGGGTGGCGGGCGTCGGCTGGGGCCGTTCCTTCTGGGTGGCGGGCGTCCTGCTCGCGGTGGGTGCGGGGCTCCTCTGGCTCGAGATCTCTTTGCACTGACCGGGGTGCCCGGGGTCTCGTCGTTCTGTTGCGGCCGGCCTGGACCGATCCTTATCCACCCTGCTCGACCGTGGCGATCAGGAAGGCGAGCGCGAACCCCACCGTCGTCGCGAGGCCGGCGACCGCGCCGCCGTGTTCGAACGCCTCGGGCATCATCGTGTCCGCCAGCATCGTGAGGATCGCTCCGGCCGCGAACCCCTGCACGATCGCGATCGTGGCTGAGGGAGCATCACCGAGGACTGCGAACCCGAGCATCGACGAGAGTCCGCTCACGACCACCACCACGAGCCAGATCAGCATGATCCGCGAGACCGGACGACCAGCTTTCACGAAGCCTGACGTCGACGCCATCGCTTCTGGCAGGTTCGAGAGGAAGACAGCGACCAGGACGGCGATGCTCACTCCTTCACCGTCGAGGAGCGTCAGTCCCAGCACCACGGACTCTGGGATGCCGTCCAGGATCGTACCCAGGACGATCGCCATGGCCGATGACGATGAGTCCTGACCTTCGATCGATTTCCGTCCCGAGCCGCCCTTGCGATCGATCAAGAGGTCGCCGATGAAGAACGCCGCGGCACCCGCGAACAACCCGATGACGATGCTCCCGCCGCCGGCGAACTCGAGAGCATCGGCGACGAGGTCGTATGCGACCGCGCTGATCAACACGCCGGCACCGAATGCCATGACGAGCCCCAAGGTTCGCTCCCGAACCTGGTGGACGATCGCGATCGCAGCCCCGATGAGGAGCGACGAACTCGCCGCGAGGCCGACGACCAGGGCTTCGATCATCTGCTCGGAGCCTAGGACCGCTGCCGATCGCGGGCAACGACCGAGCTCGCGGCAGACTTCATCCCAAGTGGGTGATGGCTTGTCGGCGGCACGGTGGGAGGGTTCCCTGCAACGGTGGGAGGGTCCCGTCAAGGGGAGGCGATCCGATGGCAGACAAGCCGAACATCCTCGTCATCTGGGGAGACGACATCGGCATCAGCAACCTCAGCTGCTACAGCGACGGTTTGATGGGGTACCGGACGCCCAACATCGACCGGATCGCCGACGAGGGGATGCGCTTCACCGACTCCTACGGCGAGCAGAGCTGCACTGCCGGGCGGTCGTCGTTCCTCACGGGCCAGAGCGTCTACCGGACCGGCCTCAGCAAGGTCGGGGTGCCGGGGTCTGAGGTCGGCTTGCAGGCAGAGGATCCGACGATCGCAGAGCTCTTGAAGCCGCTCGGCTACGCGACGGGGCAGTTCGGCAAGAACCACCTCGGCGACCTGAACAAGTTCCTCCCCACCGTGCATGGGTTCGACGAGTTCTTCGGCAACCTCTACCACCTGAATGCGGAGGAGGAGCCAGAGCTCCCGGACTATCCGCCTGCCGAGGATTTCCCGCACTTCCGCGAGCGCTTCGGGCCTCGAGGCGTGATGCACTCGTGGGCGACCGACGACGACGACGCAACGGAGGAACCGCGCTGGGGCAAGGTCGGCAGGCAGCGGATCGAGGACACCGGCCCGCTGACCAAGAAGCGGATGGAGACGATCGACGACGAGGTGCTCGAGCACACGGTCGACTTCATCGAACGCCAGCACGCGGCCGAGACGCCGTTCTTCATCTGGTTCAACACCACCCACATGCATCTCCGGACGCATCCGAAGCCTGAGAGCGTCGGCCAGGCCGGGCGGTGGCAGTCGCCCTACCACGACACGATGATCGACCACGACAAGGCAGTCGGTGCCCTGCTCGACAAGCTGGACGAGTTGGGGATCGCGGAGGACACGATCGTCATCTACTCGACCGACAACGGACCGCACATGAACACGTGGCCCGATGCCGGGATGACGCCGTTCCGGAGCGAGAAGAACACGAACTGGGAAGGTGCCTTCCGCATCCCGGAGCTCATCCGGTGGCCGGGCAAGATCCCCGCCGGCACGGTCTCGAACGAGATCATCCAACACCACGACTGGCTGCCGACCTTCCTCGCCGCCGCGGGCGAGGCGGACATCGTCGAGAAGCTGAAGGCCGGCCACGTAGCCGGCGACAAGTCGTTCAAGGTGCACATCGACGGCTTCAACCTGGTGCCGTACCTGACCGGCGAGGTGGACAAGAGCCCCAGGCAGGGGTTCGTCTACTTCTCCGACGACGGCGACGTGCTGGCGCTTCGCTTCGACAACTGGAAGGTCGTCTTCATGGAGCAGCGAGTGCACGGGACGATGCAGATCTGGGCCGAGCCGTTCGTAATCTTGCGTGTCCCGAAGCTGTTCAACCTCCGCACCGACCCATTCGAGCGGGCGGACGTCACCTCGAACACCTACTGGGACTGGGTCATCGACAATGTCTACCTGGTGCTGGCGGGGACGGCGGTGATGACCGAGTTCCTCGCCACGTTCGTGGAGTTCCCACCGCGGCAGAAGGCGGCGAGCTTCACGATCGACCAGGCGGTCGCGAAACTCGAGGCCGTGCTCACGTCAGGTCGCTAGACAGACGGCTATCGTCGGAGGACGTCCAGGAGTCGGACGACGTCCAGGAGAAGGAAGACGAAGGCTCGATGACGGAACCGGTCAGCGTGTCCGGTCGGCCTCAGGTTACCCAGCCAGCTGCGGGCGGCTCAGGGGCGGATCCGCAGACGGCTCCGCCGGCCAAGGAGATGCGATGGATCTCCGGGTGGCACGTTCCGGATGGGGTCCAACGACTTCTACCCGGAGGAACGTCCGGTTCGTGACGTCGCCGTCGACGGATTCTGGATCGACGAGCACACGGTGACGGTCGCGGAGTTCCGGCGATTCGTGAAGGACACGGGCTACGTGACCCTCGCCGAGCGACCCCTCGACGCCGCGCAGTATCCGGATGCCGACCCCGACGTTCTGACGCCCGGCGCGCTGGTCTTCCGGAAGGCGACCGCGCCGGTCGATCTGCGCGACTACCACAACTGGTGGGAGTACGTGCCGGGTGCCTCGTGGACGCATCCGGAGGGTCCGGGCAGCACCCTGCACGGGCGGGATCGACACCCAGTGACGCAGGTCGCGTACGAGGATGCCGAGGCGTACGCGGCGTGGGCAGGCAAGGAGCTGCCGACCGAAGCCGAGTGGGAGTTCGCGGCTCGGGGCGGGCTCGAAGGGAAGACGTTCGTGTGGGGGGATGAGTTCGCCCCGAAGAACAAGATGATGGCCAATACGTGGCAGGGAGAGTTCCCATGGCAGAACCTCCTGCTCGACAAGTACGAGGGGACGTCGCCGGTCGGGACCTTTCCCCCCAATGGCTACGGCCTTGTCGACATGGCCGGCAACGTGTGGGAATGGACGAGCGACTTCTATTCGACGCACCCGGACGAGGTGGAGTCGCCATGTTGCGCGCCGCGGAACCCGAGGGTGACGTCGCCCGACGAGAGCTACGGGTCCGACGAGGCGGGTGCGCACATCCCGCGCCGCGTGACCAAGGGTGGATCGCACCTGTGCGCTCCGAACTACTGCTTGCGCTACCGGCCGGCCGCTCGTCAGGGAGAGGCGGTGGACACCTCCACGGGCCACATCGGCTTCCGCTGCGTGATCCGCGTGCCCGCGAAGACCTAGGTCAGACCCGCCCGCACCGAATCGACGAGCATCCCGGCCAGTACGAGCACGCCCGTCCCGACGGCGGCGGTGAGCGCGGCTCGACGTGGGCTCCATCGCTGGATCGAGACCGGGTCGCGCGCGGGCGCGAGTTCCTTGAACCGATCGATCAGAGGACGCCCGTCGGCCTTCAGCTTCGCCGCCAACTCCGTCGGGATCGCGAGCCCCACCGCGCTGGCGAACCCTTCCGCGATCTCATCGGGGGTGAAGACCGACGTCGCTCGCGCGTACACGCGGTCCGCGTCGGTGCGCAACGCCAGGCAGAGCATCATGTTCGCCAGGTCGACGGCTTGTCGCCACGGCGACGGCCGCACCTCCAGTGCCGAGACATCCACGAGCTGCAGGCGGCCCCCGACCACCAGGAGGTTCGCAGGTTTCAGATCGCGGTGGGCGAATCCCGCGTCCCAAAGATGCCGAACGAGGTCGAGGCCTCCGTCGATCACGGTGTCGTCCACGTCCGAGTCGCTGAGGTTCCGGCCTCCCTCGAAGAACTCCGTGACGAGCATGTACTCGCGGTTCGGGGTCAGCTCGACGACGCCGTAGGTTCGCGCGACGCCGACGCCTGCGTCACGGAGCGAGCGGAGCGCATAGTCCTCGTAGGTCACGAGGCGCCGCACCGAGCCCATCGGCGTCTCGTCCTCCAGCTGACCGTAGAGGACCTCCCGGATCACGCGATACCAGCGGTCGGCGCGTGCGTGGCTGGTGGAGTACACCTTCGCGAATACGCGGGTGCCGTCGTCCAGGGTCATCCGCAGCGGGGAGGATCCGCCCGAGCCCTCCAGGCCGAACGGCTCGACGTTCGTCACGGTCAGCCCGAGCTGGTCTCGCATCGCCCGGACGATCGCCTCCCCGCGTTCGCCGCCGAGATCGAGATGCGCGGCGTTCCCCCCACGCTGAAGCGTCACCGGGAAGACATCCTCGGGCACGAACGTTCGGAAGGCCGCCCCGGCGAGGACGATCGCGAACACCCACGAGAAACCCATCGGGATCACGTAGTCGGTCGCCAGGATCAGCTCGGCCAGAACGACCACGAGGAGCGTCCCGTGCACGACCGACGCGGCGATCCGCCGGGCGGCTCCGCGTGGGACGAGCACGAGTGTGATACCGATCAGCGTGATCGCGAGCGCCGCGATCGACAGGGAAGGGAACGCGTACGTTCCGGCGTCGGCGAGCACCGTCACATCGGGGGGCTCCAGCGCCACGTGGAGCGCCCGAGCGACTACCCAGTCCGTGACCACGAACGTCGCGAGGAACACGACGAGATGCCGGAAGCGCCCGAGGACCGCGAGCGCGACGACCGTTCCCCACCGCAGGACCATGATCAACGGGACGGCGGTGAGGAGGTCCACGGCCTTCGCGACGTCGACGAGGGCAGGCGTCCGCAGATCGACCGCGGCGTCGCCGACGGCCCGGTCGATGCCGGCCAGGGCACCCGTCGCCTCGCCGATCGCGAGCAGGACGCCGAGCAGAGCGACGCCGAGGAGCCCCCACGCCCACCGCTGCCAGCCCGCCCCGCGCACGAGCGGCGGTGGCTCGCCGGAGGGGCGACGGCGGCGACCGGCCTTCTGGGCAGCTCCCGAGAGCGTGCCGTCCTCAGACATCACGGGGACGGTACTCCTGAGGCGGCACGAGCGCGGAGATCATCATGCCGAGCCCGGCACCGCCGACTACATCGTGGGGGAGGTGGGCTCCGACGTACATCCGTCCCGATCCGGTGATCGCAGCGACCGTGAAGAGCAGAGGGCGCGCCCAACGAGGCACCGCTTCGCCGCCGACGAAAGCGAGGGTGGTCGCGACCGTCATGTGTCCCGAGACCCAACCGAGGTCGCCAGTGATCCCTTCGCGAACGTGCACGTCTTCGAGCACGCCCTCGGGTCGCGCTCTTCCCGCCAGCGATTTGGCCGCCTTCGCGCCCAGCCAGGCAGCGGTGCCCGAGGCGAGGAGCGAAGCTGCCAGGCGCCGGCGGCCCGCCAGCAGCGCGACCGCGGAAACGGCGGGGACCGTCACGAACGTCCCGGCCTGCATGACGGCGCGGACGGGGATGCGAAGGCGGTCGCTGGCTCCGTTGACGCCCCGGAAGATCCGCTCTTCGTAGGCTGGGAGCCGCCCGCCTCGAGCTTCCGCCAGGCTTCCGAGGAACAGACCACACCCTGCTCCGAATCGTAGGGTCCTACGCCAGGTCGCCCTCGTCTGCCCCATCGCGAGGGCAACCCTAGGCGCTCGTGCCTGAGACCGGCTCGTCCTGGATCCGTGGACGCTTCTCTCCTCGTCGCCAGGGAAGAGCGCCTTCGAGCTCGATCTCGAGGGAGAAGCTGAGGAATGTCCGGACCAGAACCACCAGTCCGAGCGTCAAGGCGCTCTCCAGGGTCGTGTCGACCGTGATCGTGAGCACGATGTCGGCGATGATCAGGACCTCGAGTCCCAGCAGGATCGCTCGGCCGATCGCCTGACGAACGTGTTCGAACGCTCCTTCGCGGCGTCCGCGCGCCAGCGCGACGACGTATCCCACAAGTGCGGCGACCGAGCCTGCAACGAGGATCGCCACCCCCACGATCTCGAAGCCGTGGACGACTGCCTCCATCCACTCTTCGAACGTCATGCTCCGCCCTCCTCCAGAATCAGATCGACAAGCTGATCGGGAACGTCGCGATCCACGAGGCAGCCGAGACGAACACGACGCAACCGACGCCGAGGATGACTCCCCGGAGCCTGGTGCTGTAGAGCTTGGTGCTGATGCCCGCGAAGAACAGCGACGTCGCGAACAACACCACCCCGAGCACGTAGTTGGTCGCGCGCTGGATGTTCGTCCGGGCTAGCCCTGCCGACGCCTCGGCGGTCGCCGAGAGCTCGTTCGCCTCCTGGGTCGCCGCCAGTTGGTACTCCTCCATCGCGAACGGGGATGGAGGGGCCGAGGGATCCTCGAAGGGGTCGGTGGCGAGCCACGCCCGGAAGGCTGGCTGGAACTCGGCGCGGAAGCGCTGCTCGTAGAAGGCCGCGAGGTCGCGCTCGCCTCGGAGCTGGGCATCGACCCACGACGTGAAGACGGCGACGTCGACCTGCGTCTGGGCATTGGCCAGACTCGACGATCTGGTCGATTCGACCCGCGCGGCGTTGCCGGCACTGAATGCCTTCGCCTGTTCGCCCGTCCAGCGGCTCGCCTGGTAGCTGCTCCACGCCGTTGCGACGGCCGCCACCGCGAGCAGGACGGCGGCGATCGTGTCGATCCGTCGATCCGCCGTCGAGCGTTCCGGCCGTGGAACGCTCACAGCGGTTGCCCCACCGCGTCGCAAGGGGGCGGCTCATCGAGGTCGAGCGCGACCCGAGCGGATCCGATGATCTCCAGTGATCGCTGCATCGCGACCGGTCGGATCCCTCCGACGTCCACGTCGTAGGGTCGGTTGAGCGAGGACAGGACGAGCAGGGAAGCAACGACCACCGCGGTCACCGAGCCCGCCAGCAACCCCTGGACCACGGCGCGCTCGCCGCTGTCGGCGAAGAAGAGCATGTAGATGAGGACAAGCGTCGCCGACAGGAGCAGCACGATCCACATCGGCTGGGGAACGACCCCCTCCGCCGCGTGGAGACGGTCACGCCGGGCTTCCTCCCGCGCACTGGTCTGGGAGAGCCAAGAGTCGTATGCGCTCTGCTCGGCGGCGGTCGCCGGCTCGACCGATTGGAGCGTGCGGAACATCGAGAGACCCCACGGACTGATCGTCTCGAACCCACGCCCCGCCTCCATCGCCGGCCACTCGAGGTGCACGACCGATCGCCCGTAGCACTCGATCTCGCCCGCGAGCAGGGGACGGGCGGCCGGCGGCATCAGCTGGGAGGTCTCGAAGAGCTGGATGACCGACAGCGCCTCGGCCTCAGCGCCCGCACGCGATCCGTCGTACTTGGTGAACGCGAGGAAGATCACGAACCCGAGCAACAGTGCGAATCCCGTCGCGAGGACGCCGAACACGCCGGACGCCCGGTCACCGTCGTTGAAGTACCCACCCTCGGGAGCGCGCCGACGCACGCGGAGGATCGCCGCGATCATCCCCGCGCTCGCACCGAAGACGATTAGTGCCCCGAGGGCCCACCTCATGATCCGCTACTGGCGGGCCATCGCGATACGCAGGCGTTCCTCTGGGTCGATGAAGTGATCGTTGTCATCGGTGCCGACATCGAGTTGGACCCAGTGGATCTTGCCGGTGAAGCCGTTGCTCTGGGCGGGGTAGTCGGATGTCACGGTGGTGCCGGACTCGTAGCCGATGTCGGTGGTCTCATCAGCCGAGAAGATAAGTGGCTGGGTGGCCTCCGCTCGCCCCTTCCCCGCCTCGGTGCCGTCGTAGAAGAGGAACACGTCGCCGCCTTTTGCTAATCCACCGCCGTCGTAGGCGAACTCCATACGCACCTGGTGGGTGCCCGCGGAGAGCGGGGCGTCGGCCTCGGCGATGAACTCGTGGATACCGAGGACGTTGTAGGCGAACTTGGCCTTGCCGTCCTTGAAGTAGACAGCCCATCCGCCGAAGCGGCCGCCCTGGGCGATGATGACGCCCTCAGCGCCCTCCTCGGGCACCTCGACCTCGGCCGTAACGGAGAATGATTTGTTCTTCATGTTGACGACGCTGCTCTCCGACAAGCGGCCCATGCCAGCGAAGAACAGCTGCGAGTTCCCGCGGATGAGCGTTGGGCGGCCCGCCATTTCCGGCACGAACCGCTCCGAGCTCCGGTCGTCCAAGGGGAGCACGTTGTACTTCGTGGCCTCGATGAGCCACAGCCGCTGGAGCGTGGCGAGCATCTCGGGTTGCTCGGCCGCCAGGTTTCGGGCCTGGCTGTAGTCCTCGCGACCGTCGTAGAGCTCCCACACGTCGTCATCGAAGGCCGGCAGGTTGCCACCAACCATCACCCACGGGACCTTGTGCTTGGTGACCGCGCTCCACCCCTTGTGGTACACGCCGCGGTTCCCGAACATCTCGAAGTACTGCAGGTCGTGCCGCTCATCGGCGGAGCCGTCGTTGAACGAGTAGAGCATGCTGATGCCTTCGATCGGGGCCTGCCCTACGCCGTTCACGATCGCCGGCTCGGGAAGCCCGGCCGCTTCCAGGATGGTGGGGGCGACATCGATCACGTGGGTGAACTGCGAGCGCAGCCCGCCCGACTCCTCGATGCCCGCAGGCCAGTGGACGATCGTGCCGTTCCGGGTGCCACCCCAGTGCGAGGCCACCTGCTTGGTCCACTGGAGCGGGGAGTTCATGGCCCATGCCCATCCCACGGAGAAGTGGTTGTACGAGCTGGGCGAGCCGAGCTCGTCCATCTTGCTCACCAAGAACTCCGGCGTCTCGAGGGCGGCCATGCCGTTGAAGTTGGCCATCTCGTTGAAGGCCCCGTTCATGGTGCCCTCGGCCGAGGCGCCGTTGTCGCCGACGATGTAGTAGATGATCGTGTTGTCGAGGATGCCGAGGTCCTCGATGGTGTCGACGAGCCGACCCACCTGGTGGTCGGTGTGCTCGAGGAATCCGGCGTACACCTCCATCTGGCGTTCGAGCACGGGCTTGAGCTCGGCCGGCATGTCGTCCCACGCCGTGATCTCCTCGTGGCGGGCGGTGAGCTCGGTGTCGGCCGGGATCACGCCGAGCTCTTTCTGACGCTCGATGGTGCGCTCGCGCTGCACGTCCCACCCGTGGGAGAACTGGCCCCGGTACTTCTCGATCCACTCAGCAGGGACGTGGTGGGGAGCGTGCGTGGCACCAGGGGCGAAGTACACGAAGAAGGGCTTGTCCGGCATCAGCGCCTTCTGCTGGCGCATCCAGCTCACCGCGTGGTCGGTGAGATCCTCCGTGAGGTGGTAGCCCTCCTCCGCGGTGGCCGGCGGCTCGATCGGCGTGGTGCCGCTGTAGAGGGCAGGCTCCCACTGGTTGTTCTCCCCGCCGATGAATCCGTAGAAGGTCTCGAACCCGCCGCCCCCGGACGGCCAGGCGTCGAACGGACCCATGGGTGAGGTCTGCCACACCGGCACCTCGTGGCACTTGCCGAACTGCGCGGTGGAGTAGCCGTTCAGCTTCAGGGTGGTGGCCAGCGGCGCCATCGTGTTGGGCCGCAGCGAGCTCTGCCCCGGTGCCGACGTGGCCGTCTCCGTGATGGAGCCCATCCCGACCGAGTGGTGGTTGCGGCCGGTGAGCAGCGCCTGCCGGGTGGGGGCACAGAGCGCGGTGGTGTGGAAACGGTTGTACCGGAGCCCCCCGGCCGCGAGGCGCTCCGCGGTCGGCGTCTGGCAGGGTCCGCCGAACGCGCTGGAGGCGCCGAAGCCGACGTCGTCGAGCAGGACGATCAGGACGTTCGGCGCCCCGTCCGGCGGCTGGAGAGGCTCGATCGGAGGGAACGACGTGTCGGGATCCTTCGCGTCGTAGGTGACCAACCCCGCATAGGGTCGATCGGGGATGGGGAGTACGTCACGACCTCCCGCGCGATCCTGCGTCATGCGCGTGCTCCTTTCGAATGCCTGCTTTGGCCCCGCCCCGGGCTCAGCGGCGGCGACGGCGGCTGCGGCGTCGGACGCCGCCCGTCACCACAGCAACTGTGGCGACCGTGGCTGCGGTCCGAGCAACCGGCGCCGGACCGATCACGGCTGCGCGCCGCACGCGTCGTCGAGCGAGCCCCATGTCATGCCTCCTCTTGGTCGTCTTCGTCGTCTCTCGTCGTCGGCCTCGATCGCGGCAAGCATCGCCTGGATCGGGATCCGGCCGCTGG
Source organism: uncultured Actinomycetota bacterium (assembly GCA_963750945.1). Taxonomy (GTDB): domain Bacteria; phylum Actinomycetota; class UBA4738; order UBA4738; family HRBIN12; genus JAJNBA01. The sequence continues at coordinate 598,064 of CAVVSH010000004.1, forward strand.
CCACGAGTTGGCCGCCTGCGCGGCGTACCGCGGACCCGAAGGGCGCGGCCCACGTGTTCTCCCAGACCAGCACCGCGGCCGAGCTGCCCGGCTCGATCGCGGCGGCAACAGCGTTCACGTCCTCTTCGCTGAGGAGCATCGCCAGCTCCGCCTCGTGCGAGCGGAGCCCACCGACCTCGGCTTCGTCGAGATCGGAGAGCTCGAACGCCTCGAGCGTGCCGTCGGACTCCTTCTTCAGGATCAGGAGATCGAGCACGCGGATGAGATCGCGCTCGACGAGGTCCGCCAAGGCAGGAGCGATCTCCCCGTTGAACTTGCTTCCCGGGAACTCAACCACGATCCAGTCGACCGGACCGAGCTCATCGATATCGGTCTCATCGTCCACGTCACACCCCCGTTTCGAGACGTCCTATGACGGCGGTCAGCAGTGCCGAGCCACCGCGACAGAACGTAACGCCCGCCCGATCGCCGGACGTCATCCAGAAGGGATGAAGTCCATCCGCGCCTCCGAAGCTCACCCAGGCGCGCTGACCGCGGCACAGTCTGGCTGGGCGAACGTTCGTGGCGCTGCACCGAAGGAGAGGTGATATCGGATGCGCCGCGATCCGTCCGGCCGGATCCGGTGTTCAGATCCCCGTACGACAGCCCGCGAACGGGCGTCGTACCGCCTCACGAGGCGAGGATCTTCGCCTTCTGCGCGTCGAACTCCTCTTGGGTGAGCACTCCCGCCGCCTTCAGCTCACCGAGTTCCTTGAGTTGCTCGAGGGTGTCCTGGCTCGAGGAAGCGGCGGGCGGTGGCGGCGCCGGCTCAGCGTATGACGCGGCTTCCTGTTGGGACCATCTGTTCGCCTGACGACGCGACACTCGGTTCGAGACGGCTGTCGCCGTGCCCGCAACGACCGCCGTTCGCGCGACTCCTCGGAGCAGTCCTGGCATCGTCGATCACTCCTTCTCTTCGAGCTCGTCCAGCGCTGCGATGATGGCGTTCACGGGGATGCGCCCGTTCGCGACGAGCTGCGCGCCGCTCCGACGCAGGGCGGTTGCGAACGGCGCCGCCCAGGAGTTCTCGTACACGAGGAGCGCCGCCGAACAGCCGGGCTCGATCGCTGCCCCGGCCTCGGAGTAGTCGTCGTCTCCCAGCAGCCCCGATGAGGCTCCCTCGAAGAGCGTGAGCTCAGGAGATCCGTCGGCCCCGAGCGCATCGAAGTCGAGGCCGACGACCGACCCGTCCTCGTTCTTGTGGACGAAGGCAAGATCGAGCACGCGGATGAGACCTCGGTCCACGAGGTCGGCGAGTAGGGGCAGCCCCTCGCCGGTCGGTTGCTTGCCTGCAGGCCACTCGACCACGAGATAGTCGATGGGGCCGAGTTCGATGTCGTCGTTCATGCGTCCCCCCTTGTCCGGATGCGTACCATCGGAAGCGAGCCGGCTGCGTCACTATCCCAGGTGCGGAAGGGCGCTGCATCATCCCCTCCGGCTGACGCTCGGGTCCTTTGTCTCCTCGCAGCGACACGCACAGCGCCTCGACCGGACTTCACCCCGGCGGGATGACGCGGCGGTGGTATGACCTGGGCTACCGTTCGCGCTGCGGGCCAAAGGGAGAGGTCGCGTCCGGTGATGGCGTGTGGTTGGGTGGCCCCGGGAGAAGATGCCGGTCTGCACACGAGCGACGATGATCCCGAACGAGAACGGCTCAAGCGTGACCGGCAGCTCGAGCTCGCGCATCGCGTTGCCCGGTTCTGGTGGATCGGGGTTCTCCGCGGAGCGATCGCACTCTTGCTTGGGCTGTCCGCGCTCGCGGCGAGCGGCTCTCCCGAGCGGCTCGCCACGTTCCTCGCCTTGTACTGGCTCGCCGGTGGCGTCGTCACGCTACGGCTCGCATGGGCGGCCCGCCCCTCGCTGGGGTTCCGGCTGGCGGCCGTCGCAGGCGTGGTCGCGATCATCGCAGCGCTGTTGGTCGTCCTTCGCGAGTTCCTCAGCGGGGCCATATCGCCGGTGAAGACGATCAACATCCTCGGGTTCGCCGCCTTGGCCATGGGCACGCTCCGGATAGCGGGCGCGTTCGAGATCGAACGGCGCACGGGCCATCGGTGGACGGTCGGCGGGCTGATCCTCGGAGTCTTGGAGGTGGGCACGGGGATCCTGCTGATCAGAACCGACGTGATGTCGCGAGGCGCGATGGTTACCGTCGGCGTCTGGGCGCTCGCGAGCGGCACGCTCCTCATCCTGGAGGCGGTTCGCGCCCGCCAGCGCGTCATCGTCCTCTTCGGACCAAAGGACGCCTCAAGCCCGCGACCGACGGTCGAACCGGCGGATGGAGAACGGTGAGCGAGGTCACGGCGTTCGTGGCCGTGTTCGTCGTGTACGGGCTCGTCGCGTCGCGCCTCGAGCGGTTGCTCATCACGGCGCCGATCTTCTTCGTCGTGACCGGCCTCATCCTCGGCCCGAGTGTCCTGGGCGTCTTGCCGCCGGGCCTCGACAGCGAGACGACGCTCCTCATCACAGAGCTCACGCTCGGCGTGCTGCTCTTCGCGGACGCTGCGACCGTTCGGCTGCGGGAGGTGGAGGGCGATGCACACCTGCCGATCCGGCTACTCCTCGTGGGCCTTCCGCTCACGATCGCCCTGGGGACCCTCGCCGCCAGGCTGCTCTTCCCCGAGGCCGGGTGGGCGGCGGCCGCGCTCATCGCGTCGATCCTGGCCCCCACCGACGCCGCCCTCGGGCTCGCCGTCGTGACGAACCCCGCCGTGCCGGCCAGGATCCGGCGAGCGCTGAACGTGGAGAGCGGCCTGAACGACGGGATCGCCACCCCCTTCGTCACCCTGTTCCTCAGCCTGCTGATCGCGGAGGAGGGTCTCGGATCCGGGCACTGGGCAGCCGAGGCGGCGAAGGAGATCGGTCTCGCGCTTGTGGCCGCGGTCGCGGTCGGCCTCCTCGGAGGCAGGCTGCTCGTGGTCGTACGTCGGCGGGGCTGGACATCCGCGATCTCGGAGCAGCTCGTGGTTCTGGCCCTTTCACTCCTCGCCTACATGGGCGCGGTCGCGATGGGTGGCAACGGTTTCGTGGCCGCGTTCGTCGGCGGCCTCCTGTTCGGCGCCGCCACCTCTTCGCGGATCCACGAGCCCGTCGAGTTCACCGAGACGGTGGGCCTCTTCGCCTCGTTCTTCGTCTGGACCGTGTTCGGAGCCCTCTTCGTCGGCCCCGTGATCACGGGCGACATCGAGCCGATCGCGATCCTCTACGCGGTGATCAGCCTTACGCTCGTACGGATGGTGCCTGTCGCCGCTGCTGTGGCAGGTACAGGACTACGCCGGGATACCGTCGCGTTCATGGGCTGGTTCGGCCCGCGCGGCCTCGCATCGGTCGTCTTCACGCTGATCGCGCTCGAGGAACTCCATGGCACAGGCGCGGTCGTTGAGGGCATCGCTGAGATCGCCACGTGGACGATCCTCCTCTCGGTTGTGGCCCACGGCCTCTCGGCCGACCCCCTCGCATCCGCCTACGGTCACCGCTTGCGCGAGGCAAGCGACATCCCGGAGCTCGCCGAGGCGCCGGAGCCGCGGATCCGGCGGAGGAGCGTCGCCGACTGAGTCTTGCTCGTTGCATGAATCATCCAGAAAGGATGATGCCTGGCGGTTGCGGGGACGCAACGATTACAGATCGAGGTGGGCGCTGGGCGAGCCTCGGATGCACACGAAGGTGCAGAGGAGGAAGGCATGGCTGGTCGCGCACAGATCTCTGGGACCGAGCTCAAGCGATTGCTTGACCTCGTCCGGGATGCCGACAGCGTCGAACTCAAGCTCACATTGCCCGAGAACGCCCGAGCCGGGACCGGGGCCGCGCTCGGCGCCGATCCGCTCGACGCGCAGATCCGGCAGGTGTTCTTCTTCGATACCCCCGACCTGGCACTGAACGCCGCTGGTGTCGTCGTTCGAGCCCGACGTCGGCAAGGCGAGGAGGCCGACACGGTCGTGAAGCTCCGCCCGGTCGTGCCCGCCGAGCTCCCCGAGGAGCTCCGGCGCTCCAAGAGCTTCAACGTCGAGGTGGACGCGATGCCGGGTGGGTTCGTGTGCTCGGCTTCGTTCAAGGGCTCGGCGGACAACGGCGAGATCCGAGAGGTCGCCGGCGGCACGCGCTCGATCCGCAAGCTCTTCTCGAAGGCGCAGCGCGGGTTCTATGCCGCCCACGCACCCGATGGAGTCGAGCTCGACCAGCTCTCCGTCCTCGGGCCGATCCCGACCCTCAAGCTGAAGATCAAACCGAAGGGATTCGGGCGGCGGCTCGTGGGGGAGCTGTGGCTCTATCCGGACGGTTCTCAGATCGTCGAGCTGTCCACGAAGGCCCAGCCCTCCGAAGCCATCCAGGTCGCCGCCGAGGCGAGAGCATTCCTCACGAGCATCGGCGTCGATCTCGAGGGGAAGCAGCAGACGAAGACGAAGACGGCACTCGAGTTCTTCGCGGGGGCCGTCCGAAGTGATCAAGGCCACGGATCCTGAGCGAGGCGGGCTGGACCGCCACTCCAGCAGCCGTGTTCGTACCACCCGGGGGGGGTAAGCCATGGCGATGGAGCAGCACATGGAGGGCGAGGAGGAGTTACTCCTCGTGATCAAGTGGCTGACCGACGAGTTCGGGCTCGAGGTCGACCAACGAACGATCCATCGGGTGGCGATGGAGGAGTGGGCTCTGTTCGACCGAGCGAAGGTGCGTCTCTACGTGTGCACGATCTCCTGGCGGCTCGCCCGCTTGCGTCTACTCGAGCATCTCCAGGGCGTGAGGAACCTGGATGATGGCGTTGCAGCCCACAGTCCCTCCAACGTGTGGATGATCTCGGCTGAGGACCAGGCGTCGTGACAGGGACTGTCTTGAGGGTTTCGATCAACCCTCTGAGGGGTGGACGATCCCGGTGAGCGAGAGACCGGCTGGCGGCGCTGAGGGGGCCGCGTTCGACCAGAGACTCGCGTTGCTGCTCGCGATGGCGATGTTCGTGCTCGTCGTCGACACCTCGTTGATGAACGTCTCGATCGCGGCCGTCGTTGATGATCTCGGCACGACCGTGAGCAGTATCCAGTCCGCGATCGCGCTCGAGGCCCTCGTCTCCGCAGCGTTCATCTTGATCGGGAGCAAGGTGGGCGACCTCATCGGCCGCAAGAAGGCGTACGTGCTGGGTTTGCTCGCGTACGCCATCGGTGCCCTGGCGATGACCCTCGCGCAGGGCGTGACCGCGATCGTCGTGTTCTGGGCCGTGATCGGTGGACTCGGCGCGTCGCTCCTGCTGCCCTCGATGCAATCCCTCATCCACGGCAACTTCGAGGGAGCAGCCCAGAAGCGTGTCTATGCCCTGGTCGGTGCCTCGGCCGCGATCGCCGCGGCGGTCGGACCCTTGCTGGGAGGCTTCATCACCACATTCCTCTCGTGGCGAGTCGGTTTCCTGCTCGAGGCAGCGATCATCGGGGTCGTGCTGTCGGGTCTCGGTCGCGTCCGCGACGTCCCCTACACCGGACCTCGACACCTCGATGCCGTCGGGGCGGCCCTCTCCGTCGTCGGTATGGGCGGACTGGTGCTCGGCATCCTGGTGTGGCAGGAAGGCGGGGAGTCCGTCGTGGCGATCCTGGCGGTCGGCGCAGTTGCCATCGGATCGTTCGGTTACTGGCTCCTCCACCGCGAGCGAGCTGGGAAGCCGGCGCTGATCAACCCGGATCTTTTCCGATCGAGTTTGTTCAGGCTCGGCATCACCGGACAATTGCTTCAGCAGATCGCGCTCGGCGGGATGATGATCGCGATACCGATCTTCCTGCAGATGGTGCTCGAGTACAACGCGATGCAGACGGGCCTGTCGATAGCGCCCCTCTCGCTCTCGATGTTCGGAGTCGCGCTACTCGCAGGCAAGAGAGCAGGCGCACGGCGACCGAGCAGCATCATCCGGTTGGGCTTCGTGCTCCTGTCCATCGGCTTGGCGATGCTGATCGCGATCGTGCCTCGCGGCGATTCAGGCTGGCATCTCCTCGGCCCGTTGGTGGTCGCTGGCTCGGGGCTGGGCCTTCTCGTGTCCCAGCTCAACAACTACACGTTGTCCCCGATCGATGAGGAGCGGGTGAGCGAGGCTGCGGGTGTGAACTCAGCGGGTGGTTCGTTCGGGCTCTCGTTCGGCCTCGCCTTCGCCGGCGCCATCATGCTGGGGACGCTCGCATTCACCTTCACGAACATGGCGGAGTCGAGCGACGTGTTCTCGCCGGCCGAACAGCAGCGCGTCGCGGACGGGCTCGAGGAGGGTGCGCAGGTCTTGAGCGACTCGCAGCTCGAGGAGCTCCTCGTCGGTCAGCCGCAGGACGTCCAAGACGAGATCCTTCGGATCAACACGGACGCACGCCCGATCGCACTCCAGGTGGCGCTCCTCATACCGCTCCTCGCAGCGATCTGCGGGTTGGTCAACTCGTTCCGGATGATGCGACTCCCGGATCCAGCCCCATCGGAGAGTGGTGAAGGGATGGTCTTGGGCTGATGTCGCGCATGAACATGATCGCGCACGAAGAAGCGTCTGGAGGCCGATCGATCTTTGTTCCCTCGTCGTCGAGGTAAGGGAAGGACAGGACCGTGCTGATCGCAATGATGAGAGCTGAGTCACGATGACGCCTCCGAGTGACGAGGTAGGTATCACGACCACGGGTCCAGGGTCGCAGGCCTGGCACGGCATCGAGGCCGCGATCGTCGTCAAGGAACTGGACGTTGAGCCCGAACGGGGCCTCGGCGCCGCCGAAGTTGCAGAACGGCTCAGAACCTACGGCCCGAACCGATTGACCGCGGCGAAGAAGGAGTCCGGGTTCCAGGCGTTCGTGCGCCAGTACCAAGACTTCATGCAGCTGGTGTTGCTGGCCGCCGCCGTGATCAACCAGCTGGTGACCGGGGACACCGCGACCACCGTCGTCCTCGCGGGTCTGACCGTCTTCAACGCGGTCGTCGGACTGCGGCAGGAGGCGAAGGCCGGGGAGAGCGTCAAGGCACTGGCACAGATGATGAAGACGATCGCCCGAGTCCGTCGCGACGGTCAGGCGATCGAGATCGACGCCGAGGAGCTGGTCCCCGGAGACGTGGTCCTGGTCGAGGCGGGCAACCGAGTCCCGGCCGACGGCCGGATCACCGTCGCGGCGACGCTCGAGATCGAGGAAGGCGCGCTGACGGGCGAGAGCCTGCCGGTCGCCAAGGCGACCGAGCCGGTGCCGGGTGACGAGGTCGCCCTCGGAGACCGGACCTCCATGGCGTACATGAACACCTCGGTCACCCGCGGGCGGGGCGAGATCGTCGTGACGGGTACCGGGATGCAGACCGAGATCGGCCACATCGCCGACCTGCTGTCGACGACCCAGAACATCAAGACCCCGCTGCAGAAGCAGCTCGACAGTCTGTCGAAGATCATCGCGGGGATCGCGGGGGTCGCGCTGGTGCTGGTCATCCTGCTCGGTCTGGCGAACGGGGAGACATTCGACACGCTGTTCATCACCGGCGTGGCGCTGGCCGTGGCCGCGATCCCGACAGGTCTGCCTGCGGTGGTCACGGCGCTGCTGTCGATCGGCACGCGCGAGATCGCACGTCGCAACGCGATCGTGAAGCGCCTGCCTGCGGTGGAGACCCTCGGCTCGACCTCGGCGATCTGCTCGGACAAGACCGGGACGCTGACGCTCAACAAGATGACCGCCCGCGAGCTCGTGATCCCGGGACACAACCGTTTCACCGTCTCCGGCGAGGGCTACGCGATCGAGGGAGAGATCAAGCACGTGGGCGGCAACAACATCGACCTCGACCCCTACTTGCTCCCGATGATCCTGTGCGCCGACGCCGTCCTGGACGGGGTCGAGCTGATCGGGGACCCGACAGAGGGCGCCTTGATCGTGCTGGGGGCCAAGGGAGGGCTCGACGTCGACGAGACCCGACGGGCCTACCCCAGGATCGCCGAGATCCCCTTCGACTCTGAGTACAAGTTCATGGGCACGTTCCACGAGATGCGGGGTGTGGACGGGGCCCCGGTCATCCGCTGTTACGTCAAGGGCGCACCCGATGTGCTGATCTCGCGAGGCGGCTCGTACCGGGCACCCGACGGCACGTTCGTGCCCGTCACCGACGAGAACCGACAGCTCGCGCTCGAGGCGAACGACGAGATGGCCAAGGGCGGCGAGCGAGTGATGGTGGTGGCCCAGCGCGACTTCGATCCGTCGACGTTCGACGCCAAGGGGGATCTGATCGGGCTGGTGGAGGACCTGACGTTGCTCGCGATGGTCGGCATCGTCGACCCGCCGCGGCCTGAGGCCAAAGCTGCGATCGCGGAATGCACGAGCGCCGGCATCCGGGTCCGGATGATCACCGGCGACCACGCGACCACCGCGGCCGCGATCGGCGGCGAGCTCGGGATCGAGGGCCTCGCCCTGACGGGGGCCGAGTTCGCGGCGATGAGCGACGATGAGCTGCTCGCGAAGCTCCCGGAGATCGGCGTGGTCGCCCGTGTCGCGCCGGAGGACAAGATCCGTCTCGTCCAGCTTCTCCAGCGGTCGGGCAACGTCGTGGCGATGACGGGGGACGGCGTGAACGACGCGCCCGCGCTCAAGGCCGCGGATATCGGCGTGGCGATGGGCATCACGGGCACCGAGGTGTCCAAGGAGGCGGCCGTCATGATCCTGACGGACGACAACTTCGCGACGATCGTGAACGCCGTCGAATACGGCCGGGGCCTGTACGACAACCTGCTCAAGTACCTGCGGTTCCAGATGTCGACGCTCGTCGCATACATCGCGCTGTTCATCGGCGCCGGCATCTTCAGCGTCGCCGGAGGGGTCCCCCTGAACCCGCTGCAGATCCTTTGGGTGAACATGGTCATCGACGTCCCGATCGCGGTCGCGCTCGGCTTCGACGAGCCGACGGGTGGGCTGATGCAGCGTGCCCCGAGACCGGTCGGCGCTCCCGTGCTGTCCGCGGCCAACTGGGTCCGCCTGTGCGTCCAGGGAGCCGTGATGACGGTCGGATCGCTGGTCGTCTACCAGATCGCCGAGCCCGAGTACGGCGCGGCGGTGGCCTCGACGATGCTGCTGACGACGCTGTCGCTGTTCCACTTGGCGGGGGGCCTCCTCGCACGGGATCAGGTGAACACGATCTTCGACCGGTCGGCGATCCCGGGGACGATCCAGCTCCGGCGGTACGGGATCGCGCTTCTCGCGATCGTGGCCGTCACGGCGCTCGGGTTCCTGCAACGGATCTTCTCGACCGTGTCGCTCAGCTTCTCGCAGTGGTGGATCTGCATCGGCATCGCGGCGACCCTCGTGCTCGTCGAGGAGCTGATCAAGGTCTTCGTCCGCCGGCGGGCGCGGCGTGGAGTACCGGCGGGCACCGCGAAGGCGATGGTGGCCGCGTAGGGAAGAGCACCGATCGAGCAGATGATGGAGGAGCGAGCGATGGCACGCCGTGAACGCATCCTGAAGCGGCTACTCGTCGAGCCCGGCACGCCGGCCGGGTTGGCGGAACGAGACCCCGCCTGGAAGGGGGGCGAGGAGTTCGAGCAGCTCTCGGAGGAGAAGCTCAAGGGCACCGCGAAGGACGATCCTGAGGCAGGGTGTCACGGGAGCTCTCGGACGCGCAGGAGCTCCTGTGGGCGAGCGATCGGTACGCGCTCCTCGTCGTGTTCCAGGCCCTCGACGCCGCCGGGAAGGACTCGACGATCGAGCACGTGATGTCGGGCGTCAACCCGCAGGGGGTGCAGGTCGTGTCCTTCAGGCAACCGTCGAGCGAAGACCTGGACCACGACTTCCTCTGGCGCATCAACAAGGCGCTCCCCGAGCGGGGCCGGATCGGGATCTTCAACCGCTCGCACTACGAGGAGGTCGTGGCGCTCCGGGTGCACCCGGAGTGGCTCGAGGGCCAGAAGCTGCCGCCCGGGCCGCGCGGGAGGGCGTTCTGGAAGGGACGGTACGACGACATCAACGCGTTCGAGCGGCACCTGGAGCGGAGCGGCACGAAGATCGTGAAGTTCTTCCTGCACGTCTCCAAGGCTGAACAGAAGCGCCGGTTCCTGGCCCGCCTGGACACGCCCGGGAAGGAGTGGAAGTTCAAGGCATCCGACGTCGCCGAGCGTGCGTATTGGGACGAGAACATGCGGGCCTTCGAGGACGCGATCACGGCGACCTCGAAAGCGTGGGCGCCGTGGTACGTGATCCCGGCCGATCACAAGCGGGTCATGCAGGCCATCGTGGCGCGGATCCTCGTTGAGACGATCCGAACACTCGACCTGTCATGGCCTGAGGTGGCCGATGAGGACCGCGCCGAGCACGCGGAGGCCCGCCGGCAGCTCGCGGCCGAGTGATGCGACGCTCGGAGTGGGTCCTGAGAGGGACATCGCTCAGAGCGACCGACTGGGGCAGTCGCGCTGACCTTCAGCGGAACAGATCAGCGAGACGTCGCGTCACCACCTCTCTCACTATGTCCTCTGATCTGCCGTCGGCATCGAGGGAGTTGAAGGCGGTCACGGCCGCTTTGATCGTTGGGTAGAAGTGCGTCGGGTCGATCGTGCGGGTGAGCTCGTACCGCGTGACCTTGCTGCGGACCGGGTCCTTCATCTCGGCGAACACCAAGGAGATGCCACGGGCGTTCAGCCACTCGTCGAGTTCCTCGAGCATGTCCGCGGCGGTCGTGTCGACGTCGGTGATCGGCTCAGCGGCGATCACGATCCAGCGCACGTCTGACCCCTTCGCGAGCTCGGTGACCTGCTCGCTGAACGTGCGGGCGTTCGCGAAGATCAGGGGTGCGTCGAACCGGAACAGAACGAGTCCGGGCGTCGTGGCCGCGTCTGGATGATTGGCCACGTCGTGGAAGCCAGCGAGCTGAGGCGTATCCCCGAGGATCGCCTGGTACGGCCACCAGGTCCGGCGGAATACGTTCAATATCGAGACGGCGACGGCGATCGCGATCCCGGGGAGAACGCCGAGGAGCGCCACTGCCAGGAACGCGATGACGGCGAGCCACGCTTCCGTCTTCCGTTGCTTCCAGAGGCGGATGATCCCTGAGACATCAGCGAGAGACAACGATGCCGCGATCACGACGGCCGCGAGGGCGGGCTGGGGCAGGTTCCGCAGAAGTCCGGGGACGGCCACCAAGATCAGCACGATGGCGCCAGCTCCCACGAGACCTGCGACCTGCGTCTTCGCCCCGGCCTGCTCGGCCACGGCGGTCCGGGATCCGCTCGTGCTCACCGGGAACCCCTGGAACAGTCCCGCGGCGACGTTAGCCGCGCCGATCCCGATCATCTCCTGGTCCCCGTGGACCCGGTCGCCGGCGCGGGCCGCGAACGCCGATGCCGTGGAGATGGTGTCCGCGAGCGCCACGAACACGATGCCGAACGCTCCGGCGACGAGGAGGGAGAGGTCAGACAACGCGACGCGGGGGATCGTGAACGGGGGGAACCCGCTGGGCAGCGGTCCGACCACGGACACGCCTGACGCCGTGAGGTCGAACAGGTTCACCGCGAGGATCGCCAGCACGACGGCGACGAGGACCGCGGGGACCCTCGGCATCGCGCGTTGGAACACGAGGATGAGGACGAGTACGCCCACCCCGACCGCCAACGACGCGGTCACCGTCTCACCGCTGCGTGACGCCGCGAACGAAGCCCCGGAGCTCGGGGACGAATCCGTCGGCATCCACCGAAAACCCGAACAGCTTCGGGAGCTGGCTGACGAGGATCGTCAGAGCGAGGCCGTTCATGTAGCCGATCTGGGTCGGCTTCGAGAGGAGGTCCGCGATGAACCCGAGCTTCGCAGCGCCGGCCACGAGCATGATCGCGCCGACGAGGAGCGCGAGCATCGACGCCAGCATGACGGCCTTCGCTGGATCGCCATTCGCCCCGACGAGCGGGAGGATCGTCGCGGCGATCATCGGGCCGAGCGATGAGTCGGGGCCCAGCACCAGGATCTTCGACGGTCCCACCACGGCATACGCGGTGAGACAGAGGATGGAGGTGTAGAGACCCGTGATCGGCGGAAGACCGGCGAGTTCGGCGTAGGCCATGCCCTGTGGCACGAGCAAGGCGGTCAGGACGAGCCCGGCGACGACATCCTTCGCGAGCCAGGCGCGCTCATACCTGCGGAGGACACGGACGCCAGGCATCGCCGTGCCTTTCACCGACGCCTGTGATACTCGTCGTCAGAGACGATGCCAGCGGTACTCGTGTCTTCGCCACCGCCTTCGGTTCGGATCGGTCGCGCTAGCTCGACGGTCGCGCGACAGGTTGCCGATCGCGTCCTTCGTGTGGACTCAGGGCAGGCTCCCCGCGACCATGTCCACCCACCTCGGTCGCTGGTCGAGTTGGGCGTCCAGATTCATCGCAGCATTGATCAGCGAAAGGTGCGTGAACGCTTGCGGGAAGTTTCCGAGCTGCTCGCCCGTCAAGCCGATCTCCTCTGAGAAGAGACCAAGATGGTTGGCATACGTGAGCATCTTCTCGAATATGAGCCTCGCCTCCTCCAGCCGACCAGCCCGGGTCAACGCGTCGACGTACCAGAACGTGCAGATCGAGAACGTCCCCTCAGAGCCTTGCAATCCATCGGGTGAGGCACTGGGGTCGTATCGGTACACGAGGCTGTCGGAAACCAGTTCGTTCCGCATCGCGTCGAGCGTCGACAGCCACATCGGGTCGCGCGGGGCGATGAACCCGACAAGCGGCATGAGCAGGTTCGAGGCGTCGAGCACCTGCGAGTCGTAGGCCTGCACGAACGCCGACCGCTCCTTGCTCCACCCCTTCTCCATGATCTGCTCGTAGATCCGGTCACGCTCCATCATCCAGCGCTCGAGATCGCTTGGCCGGCCAAGGGTGCGTGCCATCCGCACAGCCCGATCCAGCGCGACCCAGGACATCAGCCGGCCGTAGGTGAAGTCCTTTCGACCCCCGCGGGTCTCCCAGATGCCCTCCTCCGGTTGATCCCAATGCTGACAGAGCCAATCGACGATCCCGCAGAGCTCGATCCAACCCTGATGCCCCAGCGTCAAGCCCCGCAGGCTCGCCAGGTAGACCGAGTCGATCGCTTCTCCGTAGATGTCCAACTGAAGCTGGTCCGAGGCTCCGTTCCCGATGTGGACAGGTCTCGATCCCCGATAGCCCTCGAAGTGATCGAGCACCTCCTCGTCGAGATCTGGTGAGCCGTCGATCCGGTACATGATCTGGAGAGGCCCGGAGCCACCCCGGGCCTGTTCGCTCATGCGATCGCGGAGCCAGCGCATGAAGGCCTCGGCCTCCTCCGTGTACCCGAGGCCCAGCAGTGCGTACACGGAGAACGAAGCGTCGCGGACCCACGTGAAGCGGTAGTCCCAGTTGCGCTCTCCACCGACCTGCTCGGGGAGGCTGGTCGTTGGCGCTGCGACGAGCGCCCCGGTCGGTGCGTACGTCATGAGCTTGAGGGTGATCGCCGAGCGATCGACGATCTCACGCCACCGACCGTCATAGGTTGACTTCCCGACCCACTCGCGCCAGAACCGCACCGTCTTGTTGAACATGTCGAGGACGTCTTGCGCATCGAGCTTCCGAGACTCGGTCTTCGTCCCCGTCTCCAGAACAAACCCACTCACCTGTCCGGCGCGGAGGCTCCAAGACCCGCGAACGTCGTTCGCGTCTCGGTCGAGACCCATCGTTGCCTGCAGTGTGAGTTGCTGGCCGTGGGATCTGAAGGCCCAGCCGTTGTCGGTGGCCTCGAGCTCATGCTGGGCTCTTCCGTAGTCGAAGCGGGGGGCGCATTCCAGCACGAACCTCATCTCGCCCCGTACGACCCGCACCAATCGAACCAACAGGTGTCGATCGGTAGCGACGTGGGGTTCATCGATCGGCATGAAGTCGACCACTTCGCCCACCCCGTCCGCTGTCATGAACCGTGTGATCAGGACGGCGGTGTCGGGGAAGTACAGCTGCTTCGTGACGTAGTCCTTGGTCTCAGGCGCGATCCGGAATCGTCCGCCTTTGTCCCGATCGAGCAGTGAGGCGAACACGCTGGGCGAGTCGAAGCGGGGGCAGCAGAACCAATCGATCGTCCCGTCGGTTGTGACGAGGGCCGTGGTCTGCAGGTCGCCGATCAATCCGTGCTCCGAGATCAGCGGGTAGCGATCCATCTCTGTGGCTCCTCTCGGGATGACGCACCGATACTCGGTGGTGAGCTGATCTGATGGGTCTTCATCGTGGGACAAGATCCGTTCGATGCATCACCCGCTTGGGATGAACTCATCCCGAGAGCTTCCGGAGCTCGCGGCACTGGCTTCTCGGGCCTCAGCGATTCATCCAAAGAGGGTGATGCGTGCGCGTGTCGCCCGAGCCTATGTTCGTTGCGCAGCATCGGGTCTTCGGAAGACGTTGGCGTGCAACGGATCAGTGGGCGGTGTGAAGCAGGGCTCAGTTGGAGCGTCGCAGGAGAGACCTCGGGTGAAGGCTGGGAAGGAGAAGGGGATGGAGCGGAGAAGCGGGATGGCGGTCGGTTTCACGATGTTCGCGGCGATCATGCTGATGATCAACGGATCGTTCCAGATCATCGCCGGGCTCACGGGGATCTTCGAGAACACGTTCTACGTGACCACGCCGAACTACTTCCTGGAGTTCGACGCCTCCGCGTGGGGATGGATCCATCTGACCTGGGGCGTGCTCGTGCTGATCGGTGGCTTCGGTCTCCTCTCCGGATCGCTCTGGGGCAGGACACTGGGCGTGATCGCCGCAGCCGGAAGTGCGCTCATCAGCTTCGCTTTCATCCCGCTCTACCCGGTGTGGTCGATCGTCGTGATCTCCGTCGATGTGACGGTGATCTGGGCGCTGACCGCACACGGGAGGGACATCGTCCAGGAGTCGTAGCTGGCGGTTCGATCCGATCGCTTTCCGGGGTTCGTGCCTGACTTCATCCCAACCGGATGATGCCGGATGAGGTCGTCGTGGGCTAAATGACGTCGACGCAGGGAACACCGACCCCGGGTGACACATCCGGGAAGGAGGCGGAGAAGTGAATCTCGGCGAGTGGTTGTGGGCGATGTTCGTGTTCTTCTTGTGGTTCCAGGTGATCTTCATCTTCATCCGGGTGTTCGCGGACATCTTCCACCGACGAGACCTGTCCGGCGCAGCGAAAGCCGGCTGGATCTTCCTGTTGGTCATCCTCCCCTTCCTGGGGGCCCTGATCTACATGATCGCTCGCCCGAAGATGACCGAACAGGATCGCGAGGACATCCAGCGCGTGCAGGCGATGCAGCAACGCGCGTCCGGGTATTCGCCCGCTGAGGAGCTCGAGAAGTTGTCGAAGCTCAAAGCCTCGGGGGACATCTCGGCCGAGGAGTACGAGCGGCTGAAGGCACGGGCGGTCGAGGCTTAGTCGCAAGCAAGGGGCCTTCCCAGAGCGTCCCGACACGCGAGCCCTTCCGGGGTCCATGTCGTCCATACGGATTACGGCATCGGAGTGAGCCGGTGCAGGGTGCCTCGACCTCGTGCTCGACTTGAGCGTCGCGGCTGGCGCGTGTTCACGCAGCGTTCGTTTGCGCGCGATGCCGTCTCGTGCAACACTTCCAACTCGACACGGGGTGATCCATTCACGATTCCGGTCGGACGATCGAGCCCAGCCCATGCTCGTCGGGTAGAGGTTGCGGACGCCTCGGCGACGCTCCGCGACGGTGGATCGCACCGCTTCGCTGGCACAGCTTGAGCAGGCGGCCGGCCCGCACCAGCCCATCAGCAGGCAGACGTCGAACCGGGGGGTAAGACCTGAAGCCGAGGGGGAGTGGCGACGGAGGCGTCGATATCCGTGACCGATCGACGTCTCGAGAACGGCATGCCACGAAGGTCCTCAGCCTTCCCGAATCACCCTCGCTCATGTCGAGCCGCTCAGCGCTCGCCGAGACGAAACTCCACCCACCGTCAGTACGTCGCAAGGGTCTCGTCCCGAGGACGGAGTTGGTGGGTCGGCTCCAGGCTTCACGGGGGATCCCGCTGGTTTCCGTCATGGCCCCGACGGGATACGGGAAGACCACATTGTTGGCACAGTGGGCGGCGAAGGATCGCCGGCCGTTCGCCTGGCTCACGCTCGATGAAGACGACAACGACCCAACGGTCCTCCTGACGTCGATCGCTGTTGCGCTCGATCGCGTGGAACCGATCGACCCGACGATCTTCGATCTCCTGGCGTCGATCCGCGTGGCGACGATCCCGGCGGTGGTCCACAGGCTGCTAGAGGCGCTCACCTCGATGTCACGACCGACGGTCCTCGTCCTCGACAACGTGAACGTTCTCCAGAACCTCCACTGCCTCACCGCGATCGAGATCATGTCCACAGATGTGCCCGCGAAGATGCAGGTGGCGCTCGCGGGACGAAGCTGGCCGGGAAGTTCCTTCGCTCGCATGCGCTCCGATGGTTCGGTCCTCGAGGTGGGGCCGAAGGACCTCGCGATGAACGACAGGGAAACGGCTCTCCTTTTGAAAAGCATGGGAATTCCCGTGTCACAGCCAACCGTCGCTGCGCTCACGCTCGCGACAGAGGGTTGGCCGGTCGGTGTGTACCTCGCGGCGCTCGCCTGGAGGGACACCCCTGACGACACTCTCGCGGCGCCGAGGTTCTCCGGCGACGACCAGTTCATGATGGAGTATGTCTGGTCGGAGTTCCTCTCACATCGGTCGCCGGAGGACGTGCGGTTCCTCGAGGAGACCGCGGTCTTGGATCGGATGTCCGGGCCGCTCTGCGATGCGGTCCTCGGACGAGCCGGATCCGCCGAAGTCCTTCGATCGTTCGAGTCGGAGAATCTGCTTCTTACACCACTGGATCGGCGTCGAGAGTGGTTCCGGTATCACGGATTGTTCCGAGAAGCGCTCCTGAACCGGTTGCAGCTCCGTGACCCCGATCTCGTGCGCGAAGTGCGACAGCGAGCCTCGGACTGGTGCCAGGACAACGACCTCCTCGAGGAGTCGGTCGGCTACGCGCTCGCCGCCAACGATGCCGACCTGGTCGCGAGACGACTCACCGACCTCGCCTCGCCGATGTGGGCTGCGGGTCGCGCGGTCACGGTCGAGCGATGGTTCGATTGGCTCGATGCCCACGGGCCTCCGGATCCATATCCACCGGCCGCGGTCCAGTGGGCCTGGATCCGAGCGCTGACGGGACACCCGGCGGATGCGGAGCGCTGGGCGGCCGCAGCTGAGCGAGCATCGTTCGATGGGATCTTGCCTGATGGGAGTTCATCGATCGCTTCCTGGCTCGCGCTGCTCCGGTCGCTGCTGTGTCGCGATGGGATCGACCAGATGGCCGACGACGCGAGGATCGCTCTGGAAGGTCTGTCCAACGGGAGCCAGCTACGAGCGACGGCTGTGCTCCTGCTCGGCATCTCCCAGAAGCTCGCCGGCGATGCAGAAGCAGCCGACGCCTCGATGGAGGACGCAGCGGAGCTGGGAGATCGGTACGGGGCGGCCCCCACCGTCTCGACCGCCTTGGCCGAGCGCTCGGTGCTCGCGATGGAGCGAGGCGACTGGGCGGACGCCCGAACATACGCGCAGGCAGCGCGGAAGGTCGTCGAGGAGGGCGGGTTGCGGGATTACATGACGAGCATCCTTGCCTACGCGGCAGTGGCTCGGGTCGGCTTGCATGAAGGGAACGTCAGTCAGGCGAAACGTGACCTCGCCCGTGCCAGTCGGCTCCGGCCCCTCACTTCGCGAGCCGTTCCCCACCTGGCGATCCAGGCTCGGCTGGAGCTCGCCCGAGCGCACCTCACGCTCGCGGACCCTGCCGCCGCCCGGTTGCTCCTGAGAGAGGTCGGCGACCTCTTGCGGAGACGACCGGCTCTGGGTGTGCTCGCGCAGGAGGCCGAGGACCTGCGGATACAGCTACGGGCTATCAGCGGAGGGGCCCCGGGTGCCTCGACCCTCACGACGGCTGAGCTGAAGCTTCTGCCATTCCTGCCCACCTACTTCTCGTTCCGCCAGATCGGGGAGCAGATGCACCTGTCGCCTCACACCGTCAAGACGCAGGCGATCTCGGTCTACCGGAAACTCGGCGTGACATCACGCGGCGAAGCGATCGAGCGCGCCATCGCCCTCGGTCTCTTGGACGCGTAGTCGTTCCGCGCTTCACTTCCTCCGCCGATTTCATCCCTTGAGGATGATGGATACCTCCGTGTGGTGGGGTCTGATTGGCGCGGAGAGGGAGCCTCTCCGGTCGGAACCCCGAGAGGAGTCGACCCCGCCATGGAAAGCGAGCGCACGCTGCTTTCGCTGGCCCTCAATGACGAGTCTTCCGTTCAGTCCGCCTTGATGGGAGAGACGGCACCAGGGTCGGGATGCGCGCTCGATCCGCGGACCCAAGCACTCGTTCGGCTCGGCGTGCTGATCGCGATCGACGCCGCCCCCGCATCGTATGGGTCGAGCGTTGACGCTGCGCTCGCCGCCGGTGCGACGGTCGACGAGATCGTCGGCATGCTGTGCGCGGTTGCGCCTGTCGTCGGCTTCGCCCGGGTCGTCGCCGCGGCGCCGGCGCTCGCCGGCGCGCTGGGGTACGACATCGAATCCGCGCTCGAGAGTCACTAGTCCGTGGGGAGCGGCCCTGAGTGAGGACGTCGGATGACGGGCGACCCGGATGCTGAAAGCGATCGCTCTCGGGACCCTGGCACAGTCCGCGCTGCTGCTGAGCGGGCTCTTGGTGTACTGGATCGACTTCCCACCGAAGTTCGTCGGCGTGCTTGCGGGTTTCGGGGCCGGCGCACTGATCGAAGCGGTCGCATTCGACCTCGTCGCGGAAGCAGAGAACCTCGACAGCCTCCAGTTCGCTGTCTGGATGCTGATAGGCGCGGCGATCCTCCTCATCGGAGACCGCATCGTCGACGAACGTTTCGGCGACGAGGGTGGGGGTGCGATGGGCATCGTGGTCGGCTCGATGGTTGACGGAGTCCCCGAGTCGGCGATCTTCGGGATACAGGTCGCGACCGGGTTTCCGATCAGCATCGGTTTCTTCGCCGCGGTGTTCGTCTCCAACTTCCCTCAGGCGATCGCGCCATCCGCCGATCTGGCGAAGAAGGGCTGGAAGATCGGGCGGATGGCGGGCATGTGGGCGCTCGTCTTGGTCGCCTGTGGTGTCGCGTCGGGCCTCGGATACCTCCTTGCCAACTCGTTCTCTGACGTCGCCGGTGATCGCATGGCGGCGCTCGCGGGAGGTGGCCTTCTCGCGATGCTCACCAACTCGCTGATGCCGTTCGCGTTCGAGCGCGGAGGGCAGCTCGCCGGCGTGGGCACCGTCCTCGGATTCTGCATACCGTTGATGTTCTGATGCCCGACACCCCCGAACTCAGGCCTGTGCGTCGGCGACGCCGGCCGAAGCGGCTGATCGAGGCCTTCTACTCGCCGAACAGCTACGGCTTGGTGTTGTTTCTCATCCTGGCCACGTACGTGCTCTCGGTCACGCTCACGAGGGGCCGGGCGATCTCCATCGTCGTGGCGGTGCAGATCGCCACGATCTGGGTGGTCCTTCGAGCATCCGAGGCTCGCCGTCGCTTCCGGGTCTTCGCGAGCGCTCTCGCCGGGATCTCTGCGATCGTCGCGATCGCGAACGTCTTCATCCCTGACCAGGTTGGCGGCAACGGATTCATGGCTGTCGTGAGCGCCCTCCTCTATCTCGGAACTCCGTTCAGCATCGTCCGTCACCTCGTGCTGAGGCGAACCGTGGATAGGGAGACGGTGCTCGGCGCGGTCGCCGCCTACCTCATGATGGGGATGTTCTTCGCGTTCGCGTACAGCGCTCTGGGAGCGATCCAGGCGGGTCCGTTCTTCGGGGCTTCGGGCGAGGGGACGTTCCCGCAGGACCTGTTTTTCTCGTTCACGACACTCACCACGACCGGCTACGGCAACCTCATCCCGGCAGGGAACCCCGGACAATCCTTCGCTGTCCTGGAGATGCTCATCGGGCAACTGTTCCTCGTGACAGCTGTGGCGAAAGCGGTGAACGCCTGGCAGCCGCAGCCCCGTGAGAACAGGCGCGACGTGCCCAGCGACGGATGAACGACAAACGCGATCGAGGGGTCCGTTCGAGCGAGACGAAAGAGGCGTCTCGATGGAGTGGCAGGCGGCTGCTGTCCCGGGCGGTGACGCCGATCCGGTTCTTCTCGTCGGCTTCCGATGCCCCGCGCGCCCGGCGCCCCACCGACTTCGTCCTCTGCATCGGTTCGATCGCGACGATCGCGACGACCGCCGCTCTGGCGCCCGATCCGGACGACGCCTCGACGACTGCGGACTTCATCCGGTCGCTCCCCGGTCTCTTCGGATGGTTCTGGGAGATCGTCTACGTTCTGGCCATCGTCTGGGTGGCGGCGTTGCTGGTCGCCGCGCTCTCCGGGCGGGGCAGGCGATCGTTGTTCCGCGATCAAGTGCTGGCGCTCTTCCTCGCGGCGCTGGGGAGTCTCTTGCTCGCCGGAGACGTCGCCACAGCGGTCGAGGGGCTGACCCCGTGGAACCCCCCACCGATCTTCCCGGCGGTCGCGATCTCCCTGATCGCCGCTGTGTCGGTCACTTCATCCCCTCACCTCGGCAGGCCGGCGAGGAGGACGAGCCGGCTCCTCGTCGGAGCGGGCTT
The DNA here is from genome assembly GCA_963750945.1 of uncultured Actinomycetota bacterium. Classification (GTDB taxonomy): domain Bacteria; phylum Actinomycetota; class UBA4738; order UBA4738; family HRBIN12; genus JAJNBA01. Next base: position 618,652 of record CAVVSH010000004.1, read on the forward strand.
CCTCGCGGCGATCGCGCTCGGGGGGACGCTCCCGATCGGCGCGATCGCCGCGATCGCCATCGGGACGGCTGCGGCGACGATCGTGCATCTGATCTTCGGTTCGCCCGGCGGTCGGCCGACCGCACAGCAGGTGTCGACGGCCCTCGCCGACCTGGGTCTCGACATCGTCGAGGTGGAGCCGGCGCAGCTCCAGACCCGAGGGGTCGCCGTGATGCGCGCCAACACGACGGCGGGCGGAACGCTCATCGTGAAGGTCTACGGACGAGACGCGTGGGACGGGCAGCTGCTGTCCACGATCTGGACGTTCCTGTGGTACCGCGATGAAGCGCCGACCCTGACGTTCAGCCGTCTCCAACAGGTCGAGCACGAGGCGTTCGTCACACTCCTCGCCGAGCGAGCCGGTGTGCCCGTCCTCCCGGTCGTGGCAGCGGGATCGGTGGCGAACGATGCCCTGCTCGTTGTGGAGGCCCGAGGGGAAACGCTGTCGTCGATCACGGACGCATCCGACGCGATGATCGACGATCTGTGGCGAGGTGTCGAGCGGATGCATCGGGCAGGCATCGCCCATGGGTCGCTGGACGCGGAGCGGTTGCTCGTTCAGCCCGATCGCACGATCGTGATCGGGGACTTCGGGCGGGCGACCGGCCTCGCGTCGGACGCGGATGTCCAGGCGGACCGCGCGCAGCTGCTGGTCACGACCGCCCTCGCGCTGGGGGCGGACCGTGCGGTTGCGGTGGCCGCAGGCGCGCTCGAGGACGGCGCACTCGCGGGGCTCCTGCCATACCTGCAGGAGGCGGCCCTGAGCCACTCGTCCAGGTCGGCGGTCGAAGCAGCCGAGCTCGATCTCGACTCGCTCCGGAAGGCGGCCGCCTCCGCCGCAGCAACCGACGTCCCCGATCTCGTTCCGCTCCGTCGCGTGACCTGGGGCACGGTGCTCCAGATCGCCTTGTTCGGGGTCGCGGCCTGGGTGGTCATCTCGACCGTGGCCGGGGTCGGTCTGGACACGGTCGTGGACGAGCTGAGCACCGCGGACTGGCCCTGGCTCGTCTTCGCGCTGATCGTTGCACCGCTGGTTCAGATCTTCGGTGCGTTCTCCACCATCGGGGCCGCGCTCATGCCTCTGCGCTATGGGCCGGTGCTGCAACTCCAGTTCGCGATCCAGTTCATCGCCCTGGCGGTTCCGTCATCGGCCGCGAGGATCGCCGTGAGCGTCCGCTTCTTCCAACGCGCGGGTGCCCCGACGGCTTCCGCGGTCGCGATCGGGGCGATCGACAGCGTGTCCGGCTTCCTGATCCAAGCCTTGATCCTCGGGATCATCGCGTTGGCGAATCTGGTCTCGCTGGACATCACGCTGAACGGCTCCGACGTGACGTTCAGCGGCAAGATCCTCGCGATCGGCGCGATCGTCCTGCTGCTCCTGGTCGTGGTGGCCTTCTTCATCCCTCGGGTCCGGCGGATGATCGCCCCGCACATGGGCGAGGCCCGGGAGAGTGCCCGAGTGCTCCGCGAGCCCGTGAAGCTGCTCCAGCTCTTCGGCGGCAACTTCGCCGCCCAGGTGATGCTTGCCGTGGTGCTCGGGCTCTGCCTGCGCGCCTTCGGGCAGAGCGCGACCCTGGCCGAGTTGCTCCTGGTCAACACCATGACGAGCCTGTTCTCCGGGGTCATGCCCGTACCGGGCGGGATCGGCGTGACCGAGGCAGCGATGACGACGCTGTTGATCGGCGTCGGCATCCCGGAGTCGCCGGCGGTCGCCGCGACGCTCGCCTACCGGATCATCACCTTCTATCTGCCCCCGGTCTGGGGTGTGATCTCGATGCGAACCCTCAAACGCCACGGCGAATTGTGATCGATCCCGGTGATCCGACAGGTTCCCTCGCGCCAGCGGATGCAGACGGAGGAGTAGTGTGACCGAAGGCAGGGGGAAGGAGCCGAGCATGTCGATGCAAGGACCGGGAGGGGCTGGCGGCCGCGACCTGGGAGCCCAACGCTGGGGAGCCGAGCAGGAGCAGATCGACAAGGGCGCACGGCAAGACCATCTCGCCCACGAGGCGGAGCGGATCCACGCCGAGGAAGCGGCGGAGCGGGGCGAAGTTCCGACGAAGCGGCCCTGGTGGAAGTTCTGGGCGTGAGGCGGATCGGCAGCCACCGCTCCCGACTCGTTTGGACCACATAGGAAGCAGCCGGGCACGACCGGGTCCGATACGCATCCATAGACTCGTGCGATGGGGCCCACGAAGGTAGGTCGCCGCTCGTGAGACTCCTCGAGCTGGGGGCGGTGATCCTCGGGCTCGCGGTCCTCGCGCGCATCGCGGCGAGGTTCGATCTTCCGACCGTCCCTCTCTACCTGATCGCGGGCCTCGCGTTCGGCGAGGGAGGCATCCTCCCTCTGGTCACCACACAGGGATTCGTCGAGATCGGTGCCGAGATCGGCTTGATCCTCGTCCTGTTCGTCCTCGGTCTCGAGCACTCATCCCGGGATCTGCTCGCGACGGCGAGGGCGTCCACGATGCCCGGCGTCGTCGATCTCGTCTTGAACGTCACTCCGGGCGTGCTGGTCGGTCTCATCCTCGGGTGGGGGCCGCTGGCTGCTGCGTTCCTCGGAGGGATCACCTATGTCTCCTCCTCCGGTGTCGCGGCGAAGCTGCTCGAGCATGCGGGTCCGCACGCCCGAGGCGCGAGCAGGTTCGTGGTGACGATCGCCGTCATCGAGGATCTCGTGATGGCGATCTACCTCCCGGTCCTCGCCGCCCTGCTGATCGGAGGCGGCGCCGACATCTCGCTCGTGCCCGCGTTGGTCGCGATCGTGGCGGTCGGCGTGCTGCTCGTGATCGCGTTGCGGGTCGAGGTGGGTCTCAGCCAGATGCTCTTCAGCCGTTCCGACGAGGCGCTCCTGCTGTCCATCCTCGGGTTCGCGATCCTCATCGCGGGTGTCGCGGAGGTGGCGAGGTTCTCGGCGGCGGTGGGAGCCCTGTTGGCGGGCATCATGCTCTCCGGGCCTGCCGCGGAGGGGGCGCAGACGCTCGTGCGTCCGCTCCGAGACCTGTTCGCGGCGATCTTCTTCGCCTTCATCGGCCTCTCGGTCGATCCCTCCACGATCCCTCCGGTCCTGGGGATCGCCGTGCTTCTGGGGCTGGTGACCTCCGCGACGAAGTACGCGACGGGATGGTGGGCGGCGCGCCGCCTCGGCTCCGAGGTGCGAGCGCGCGGGGTGGTGGGCGCCGCGCTCATCCCGCGTGGGGAGTTCTCGATCGCGATCGCCGGGCTGGCGGCTGCCGCCGCCATCGAGGACGACCTCGGACCGCTGACGGTCGCCTACGTGATCCTCACCGTCGTCGTCGGTTCAGTGGTCACGAAGGTATTGGCGCGGCGGGTCGACCGCTGGGATCCCTCGGACGCTGCCGCTCGACACGGGTAGCGTGGCGGGCGAATCCGACCTGGTGGGTAGACTTAACGGGTACCCTGTAAGGGACCGCAGGAAACCGATGCGAGGGAGTGACATGGTCGTCAGTCAGGAAGAGCATCTCGAGGAGCTCTCCAAGGGATACCGTTTCGACTGGAAGGACCCGTCCCACTCGGTCTTCGAGCCGAAGCGGGGTCTGTCGGCGCAGGTCGTCGAGGAGATCAGCGAGCTCAAGTCCGAGCCCGACTGGATGCGGAAGTACCGACTGAAGGCCCTGAAGCACTTCGAGAGCCGTCCGATGCCCTGGTGGGGCGCCGACCTCTCGGACATCGACTTCGAGAACATCTACTACTTCATCCGCTCGACCGAGAAGCAGGCCCAGAACTGGGAGGACCTCCCGGAGGATATCCGTGGCACCTGGGACAAGCTCGGGATCCCGGAGGCGGAGAAGAAGTACCTGGGCGGCGTGTCGGCTCAGTACGAGTCCGAGGTCGTCTATCACAAGATCAAGAAGGAGCTCGACGAGATCGGCGTGATCTTCACCGACATGGACTCCGCGCTCCGCGACTACCCGGATCTCGTGAAGGAGTACTTCGGGACGATCATCCCGCCGAACGACAACAAGTTCGCCGCGCTGAACACGGCGGTGTGGTCGGGCGGGTCGTTCATCTACGTGCCGCCGGGCGTGGCCGTGGACATCCCGCTGCAGGCCTACTTCCGGATCAACGCGGAGAACATGGGCCAGTTCGAGCGGACGCTGATCATCGCGGACGAGGGCTCCTACGTGCACTACGTCGAGGGCTGCTCGGCCCCGATCTACACGAGCGACTCGCTGCACTCCGCGGTCGTCGAGATCGTGGCCAAGAAGGGCGCCCGGGTCCGCTACACGACGATCCAGAACTGGTCGACCAACGTGTACAACCTCGTGACCAAGCGTGCCGCGGCCTACGAGGACGCTGTGATGGAGTGGATCGACGGCAACATCGGCTCGAAGGTGACGATGAAGTACCCGTCGATCTATCTGCTCGGGAAGGGCGCGCGCGGCGAGGTGCTGTCCGTGGCGTTCGCCGGCAAGGGCATGCACACCGACGCCGGTGGCAAGGCGATCCACGCGGCGCCGTACACGACCAGCGTGATCAACTCGAAGTCGGTCTCGAAGGACGGTGGCCGCACCGGCTACCGCGGCCTCGTCCGGGTCGAGCCGGATGCGCATCACGCGAAGTCCACGGTGCGTTGCGACGCGCTGATCCTGGACGACGAGAGCCGCTCCGATACCTACCCGTACATCGAGGTCGAGGACGAGACGGCCGCGCTCGGCCACGAGGCCACCGTCTCGAAGGTCGGCGACGACCAGCTCTTCTACCTGATGAGCCGCGGGCTCTCCGAGGCCGAGGCCACCGCGATGATCGTGAACGGCTTCATCGAGCCGATCACGCGCGAGCTTCCGATGGAGTACGCCGTCGAGCTGAACCGCCTCATCGAGCTGCAGATGGAAGGCTCGGTCGGATAGCCTCCATCTGAACGTGGTCGCCGAAGCCGAGCACCGAAGCGCTCCACGCGCGTTGTGAGCCTCGGCCAGCGCACCTTCCACGCCATGGACCGCTTCCAACGCCGTCATGGGTGGGCGGGGTTCTCCTTCGCCGTCGTGAAGAAGTACGGAGACGACCAGGCCGGTTATCTCGCCGCGCTCATCGCCTACTACGGGTTCTTCTCGGTGTTCCCTCTCATGCTCGTCTTCGTGAGCGTGCTCGGTATCGTGCTGGCCAACAGCCCCCAGCTCCAGCAAGAGATCATCGACTCGGCGCTCGCCCAGTTCCCGATCGTCGGCCCGACGATCGCCGAGGAGCTGCATGCGATCACGGGGAACGCGGTCGCCCTGACGGTCGGCATCGTCACGGCCCTGTGGGCCGGACTGGGCGTCGTTCAGGCGAGCCAGAACGCGATGAACCAGGTCTGGGACGTACCGAGGAAGGACAGGCCGAACTTCTTCATCTCCCGCCTTCGCAGCCTGCTCATGCTCTTCGTCCTTGGGACCACGCTCCTGGCCTCGACGTTCTTCTCGGGCCTCGCGACCACTCGCAGCTCGAACGGGGCGGTCCCCGTGACATGGGAGATCGGGCTTTCCCTCCTCTTCAACCTCGTCCTGTTCCTCCTCGTCTATCGCGTCTTGACCAGGCTGGACCTGCGGTGGCGCGACGTCCTCCCCGGCGCCATCGTCGCCGCCGTCCTGTGGACGGTCCTCCAGAGTGTGGGGGGCTACTACGTGGAACACACGATCAAGAGGGCGTCGAACGTCTACGGGACGCTGGCGCTGGTCATCGGTCTGCTCGTGTGGATCTACCTCGCCGGGCAGCTCACGCTCCTGTGCGCGGAGATCAACGTCGTGAGGGTCCGCAGACTGTGGCCTCGCAGCCTCGCGCCGCCGCTCACGGAAGCGGACCAGCGTGTGATGCGGGCCGGCACGCTCACCGAGCGGCGTCGTCCGGAGCAACAGATCACGGTCACCTTCGAGACGGACGAGGAACCTTCCGGGTCCAAGGGTCCGCCCGGGCGAGACGAGGCGTGATGTCGGTCGCCTCCCGAGACGCCTGCCGCCCGGCAGCCCTTCGCGCTGGGGCGAATCCGACTGTTTCGGTAGGATTCCTGTATGACCGCGGTGAGCACCACGACTTTCGACGAACGCGCCCTCGAGTCCCTTCCGAACGCGCCCTCGTTCGTGGCCCAGCTGCGTGCAGATGCCCTGCAGCGCTTCGAGGCCATGCCCGTTCCCTCGCAAGAGACGGAGGAGTGGCGCTACACCGACCTGTCGGCCTTCGAGCTGGACTTCCAGCCGTTCGCCGACGGTGGCGGCCCCGAGGACCTCAACAGGCACGGGATCCTCGCCTCCGCAGGCGTCGCCGGCGAGCGAGCCGGTCTGCAGATCCAGCGGAACTCCACCGTGCTCTCGACCCAGCGGAGCTCCACGCTCGCCGACCGCGGGGTCTGGTTCGGCAGCCTCGACGAGGCCGCCACGACCCATCCCGACCTCGTCGAGCCCTTCCTCCATCAGCTCGTCCCGGCCGGTCGGACGAAGTTCACGGCGCTCCACGCCGCGTTCCGGACCGGGGGGACCTTCCTCCACGTCCCGCGCGACACGGCGATCGAGCTCCCGATCCAGACGTTCACCTACCTGGACGCCGACGGCGCGGCCGTCTTCCCGCACACACTGGTCGTCGTCGAAGCGGGCTCAGAGGTCACGTTCATCGACCGCTACGCGAGCCCCGATCTACACAGGGCATTCAGCGACGCGATCACCGAGATCCACGTGGGCGACGGCGCCCACGTCCGCTACGTCTCGATCCAGGAGTGGGGGAGCGGCGTCACCCACCTCGGGATCCAGCGGGCAACGGTGGGACGCGACGCCACGCTCCGCACCCTGAACATCGGGTTCGGGGCCTCCTTGGCCCGCGCCGAGGCCGAGACGATCCTCGCCGAGCCGGGCGGCTTCTCCGAGATGCTCGGGATCTTCTTCGCCGATGAGGACCAGCACTTCGACCACCGCTCGATCCAGGACCACGTGGCGCCCAACTGCACCAGCGACCTGCTCTACAAGGGCGCGCTCCGTGACCACTCCCGCGCGGTCTACAGCGGCTGGGTCCACGTGCGCCCCGATGCGCAGAAGACGAACGCGATGCAGACCTCCCGAAACATCGTGCTCTCCGAGCACGCGAAGGCCGACGCCATACCCAACCTCGAGATCGAGGCGAACGACGTCCGGTGCGGCCACGCGGCGAGTGTCGGTCCCGTCGACGAGGACGCGATCTTCTACCTGATGAGCCGCGGTATCCCTCGTGCGGAAGCCGAGCGCCTGATCGTCTCCGGCTTCTTCCAGGAGGTGCTCGACCGCGTGAAGATCGACGAGGTCCGGGAGGGCGCCGAGCAGGCGATCCAGGATGAGCTCGACCGGGCGGCCCTCGGCCCCGGAGGGTCGGATTGATGGGCCGGATCAAGGTCTGCGACGTGGCGGATGCCCCGGCGCCCGGCGAGGCGAAGCGCTTCCCCGTCGACGGCCGTCTCGTGGCGCTGGTGAACCTCGGCGACGAAGGACTCCGCGCGATCGACGCGATCTGCAGTCACGCCCACTACTTCCTGGACGAGGGGGACGTGGACGCCGACTTCGAGACGATCGAGTGCCCGAAGCACGGGTCCTCGTTCGACCTGAACAGCGGGAAGCCGAGGAGCCTGCCGGCCACCACGCCGGTGGACGTCTTCCCGATCACGACCGAGAACGACGACATCTACATCGAGGTGTGAGGAAGATGAGCGAGGAGAACGGCCGCGCGACCCTCGAGATCCGAGATCTCCGAGCGGAGGTCGAGGGCAAAGAGATCCTGAAGGGGATCGACCTGACGGTGGCGCAGGGGGAGACCCACGCGCTGATGGGTCCCAACGGATCCGGCAAGTCGACCCTGTCCAACATCATCATGGGTCGGCCCGGCTACGTGGTGACCAGCGGTGACGTCATCTTCAAGGGCGAGAAGATCACCGGTCTGACCACGGACCAGCGAGCCAAGCGGGGACTCTTCCTCGCGCTCCAGTACCCGACCGAGGTCCCGGGCGTGAGCGTCGTGAACTTCCTGCGGACGGCGTACCAGGCCGTCAAGGCCGAGCAGATCAGCGCCCTCGCGTTCCGCAAGCACATGAAGGAGCAGATGGACCGCCTCGGCATCGAGGACGCGATGGTCCAGCGCTACGTGAACCAGGGGTTCTCCGGCGGGGAGAAGAAGCGCAACGAGATCCTCCAGCTCGCGGTCCTGCAGCCGGAGATCGCGATCCTCGACGAGACCGACTCGGGTCTGGACATCGACTCGCTGAAGCTGGTCGCGGGCGGGGTGGCGGAGCTGGTCGGACCCGACCTGGGCGTCCTGCTGATCACCCACTACCAGCGGATCCTCAACTACATCACCGCCGATCGGGTCCACGTGATGATGCAGGGTCGTATCGTGAGGTCCGGCGGTCCCGAGCTCGCGAGCGAGCTCGAGGAGAAGGGGTACGAGGGGATCCGCGAGGAACTCGGTATCGAGGAAGGGGCGGAGGCGAAGGCGTGAACGGGAACGGGGTGGGAAGAGAGGCTCTTGACGTCGAGCGGATCCGCCGCGATTTCCCGATCCTCGAACGCGTCATCAACGGGCACCCGCTGGTCTACCTGGACTCCGCCGCCACGTCCCAGAAGCCCCGGCAGGTCATCGACGCCGTCTCCGACTTCTACGCCAACCACAACGCGAACGCCCACCGCGGGATCTACACGCTCGGTGAGGAGTCGACCGAGGCCTTCGAGGGAGCACGAGCCAAGCTCGCCCGGTTCTTCGGCGCTCCGGATCCGCGCACGATCGTGTTCACGCGCGGGACCACCGAATCGCTGAACCTCGTCGCGCAGGGCTGGGGGAGGAAGTTCCTCCAGGAGGGCGACGAGGTCCTGCTCACCGATATGGAGCACCACTCGAACATCGTCCCCTGGCAGCTCACGGCGCAGGTGACCGGCGCGGTCCTCCGCTACATCCCCCTGACCGACGACGGGCAGCTCGACCTCTCGGAGCTCGGCTCGCTGCTGAACGAGAAGACCAAGATCCTGTCCGTGACCGGGATGTCCAACGCCCTCGGGACGATCACACCCCTGGGCCAGCTCGTCGAGGCCGCGCACGCGGTGGGAGCGCTCGTCGCGGTGGACGCGGCGCAGCTCGTCCCACACAACGGGGTCTCGGTCGCCGAGCTGGACTGCGACTTCCTCGCGTTCAGCGGCCACAAGATGCTCGGCCCCACCGCGAGCGGCGGTCTCTACGCGAAGGCGGAGCATCTCGAGGCGATGGATCCGATGTTCGGCGGCGGGGAGATGATCCACGAGGTCTTCCACGACCACTCGACGTGGAAGGACATCCCGTACAAGTTCGAGGCCGGGACGATGCAGATCGCCCAACAGGTCGGCCTCGGCGCCGCGGTCGACTACCTCGAAGCGCTGGGTATGGACGCGATCCGCGCCCACGAGGAGGAGATCACGCGGTACGCCCTGGACCGGCTGTTGTCGGTGGACGCCACGGTGTACGGCCCGAAGGACGCCGCGGCGCGTGGTGGCGCGGTGAGCTTCTGGTACCGCGACGTCCACCCGCACGACCTCGCGACGGTGCTGGATGCGGAGGGTGTGGCGATCCGCGCCGGCCATCACTGCGCGCAGCTCGTGATGCGCCGGTTCGGCACGCCGGCCACCGCACGAGCCTCGTTCTACGTGTACAACACACGCGACGAGGTGGACGTGCTGGTGGAAGCGCTCGCCAAGGCGGAAGAGTTCTTCGCTCACTAGCGTTCGGAGGAGACGTGGCGCTCGACGACATCTACAAGGAAACGATCCTCGACCACTACAAGAACCCGCGGAACAAGCGTGAGCTCCCGGGGGCCGTGGTGACCTGCACGAGGAACAACCCGCTGTGTGGCGACGAGATCACGGTCTCGGCCAACCTCGAGGACGGGAAGCTCCTCGAGGTCACCTTCCAGGGCGCCGGGTGCTCGATCAGCCAGTCGAGCGCGTCGATGATGACCGAGTCGGTCGGCGGCAAGCCGGTCGAGGACGCGATGGCCCTCGCCGCCGACGTGCGGGGGATGCTCGCCGGTGAGGTCGACCCCGACGAGGACGCATTCGGCGACCTCGTCGCGCTGAAGGGCGTCGTGAAGTACCCGATCCGGATCAAGTGCGCCGTGCTGGCGTGGGACGTCCTGCAGGAGGCGGTGTCGGGCGGCGGCGCCGCGAGCGGCGCCGCCACCCACTAACCACCCGGCCGCCGCCGACCGTCTACCCTGGCGCCCGTGCCGACGACGCCGCCGACGCGAACCCTGTCCCTGAAGCCCTCGCTCGACTGGTTCCTCGTCCTCGTGCCGATCGCGATCGTCCTGGAGATCGCGGACGGACCCGACCTCGCGATCTTCCTCACGTCCGCCGGGGCGATCCTGCCGCTCGCCGGACTGATCGGGCGGTCCACCGAGCAGCTCGCCTTGCACGTCGGTCCGCGCCTCGGTGGCCTCATCAACGCCACCTTCGGCAACGTCACCGAGCTGATCCTGGCGATCTTCTTGCTGCTCGAAGGTCGGATCGAGATCGTGAAGGCTTCGCTGACCGGTTCGATCCTGGGGAACCTCCTGCTCGTCCTCGGCCTCTCGTTCTTCCTCGGCGGGCTGAAGCACGAGGAGCAGGAGTACAACGCACGGTCGGCATCCGTGCACGCGACGTCCCTCGTCCTCGCCGTCGCCGGTCTCCTGATGCCGGCGCTGTTCGCGCACGGCGGCGACCACAGCCTGATCCAACGGGAGGTCGTCTCCGGCACCGTCGCCGCCGTGCTGATCACGCTCTACCTGGCCGCGCTCGCTTTCACGCTCGTCACGCACGAGCACCTGTTCCACACTCCGGATGCGGACGAAGAGCCCTCCTGGTCTCGCGGCAGGGCGATCGGCTACCTGCTCGGATCGACCGCCTTCGTCGCCCTGATGTCGGAGTTCCTCGTGGGCTCCCTCGATCCCGCGATCGAGTCGCTGGGCCTCTCGGAGGCCTTCGTCGGCTTGATCCTCATCCCGATCATCGGGAATGCCGCCGAGCATTCCTCGGCCGTGATGTTCGCCCTGCGGAACAAGGTCGACGTGACGCTGGAGATCGCGATCGGTTCCTCCACGCAGATCGCGCTGTTCGTCGCCCCGGCCCTCGTGTTCATCTCGCTGCTCGTGGGCCATCCGATGGACTTCATCTTCAGTACCTTCGAGGTCGCGGCGGTAGCGGTCTCGACGTTCCTCGTGTTCATGATCTCGATCGACGGCCGGTCGAACTGGCTGGAAGGAGCGCAGCTGATGGGTGCCTACGGGATCATGGCGATCTCCTTCTACTTCGTGCAGTGATGGGAGGCTTCCTGCGCTCGTCGCTCGTCGCCGCAGCGGTGTTGCTCCTACTGGCTGCGCCCGCCGAGGCGCAGCTCACCGCCGAAGCGATCCACGACTATGCCGTGGAGGTCGAGATCCTCGACGACGGCGACCTGAGGATCACCGAGACGATCGACTACGACTTCGGCGACCAGCTCCGGCACGGGATCTTCCGCACGATCCCGTCGAGGTTCCCCTACGACGACGTGCACGATCGCGTGTACCCGATCGAAGACGTCACGGTGCAGAGCGATGCGCCGGACGACGTCGAGATCTCGCAAGAGGGTTCCTCCACGGTGATCCGCATCGGTGACGAGGACGTGGAGGTCTCCGGCCGGCACACGTACACGATCGCCTACCGCGTTGAGGGCGCCCTCAACGCGTTCTCGGAACACGACGAGCTGTACTGGAACGCCATCGGACACGAGTGGGCGGCATCCATCGTGACTTCCGAAGTCGCGGTGCGCGCTCCCGGGGCCATCCAACGCGTCGAGTGCTTCCAAGGCAGCCAGGGGTCGACGGAACCGTGTGCCGTCGCCGAGCACGAGGGATCCGAGGCGAGATTCTCACCAGGAGGATCGTTCGTCCCTTACGAGGGGATGACGGTGGTCGTGGCGATCCCGAAGGGAGCCGTGCCCGAACCCCGGCCCATCCTCGAGGAGCGCTGGGCGGCGGAGCGCGCCTTCAGCGTGAACCCGGGCACGGTCACGGCATCGCTCGCCGTGCTGGCTCTCCTCGGCGGCGGGCTCTTCCGCATGTGGTCACGGGAGGGTCGCGATCGTCGCTTCCTCGGCTCTCAGATCGACCAGGTCATGGGGTCGCCGACCGGAGAGGACGAGGCGGTCCCCTTCGGGGAGGGTGATGCGGAGGCCCCCGTCGAGTTCGCCCCTCCCGAGGACATCCGGCCCGGACAGATCGGCACGCTGATCGACGAACGGGCCAACGTGATCGACGTCACCGCGACGATCGTCGATCTCGCGGGCCGGGGGTTCCTGCTGATCCAGGAGATCCCGGACCGCGGGTTGTTCTCGAAGGCCGATTGGAACCTCATCCGACTCGAGAAGGACGAGACCGAGTTGCTCGCGTACGAGAAGCAGCTGCTCGACGGTCTCTTCCGGGATGGCAACGAGGTCAAGGTCTCGGAACTCAAGACGACGTTCGCAGAACGGCTGCACGGCGTCGAGGAGTCCCTGTACAAGGATGCGATGGGGCAGAAGTGGTTCCGCGCACGACCCGATCAGGTCCGGACACGGTGGGCGGGGCGAGGCGCTCTGCTCGCGGTCGCGGGCGGCGTCGTGACCTTCGTCCTCGCTCGGTGGACCCACTGGGGGCTCGTCGGGATCCCCGTGATCGTCGCGGGTGTCGCGCTCGCGTTGATCGCTCGACGGATGCCCGCTCGGACGGCGAAGGGAACGGCGATGCTTCGGCGGATCCGCGGCTTCCGCCGGGTGATCGCGACCGCGGAGACGCACATGTCACGTTGGGCGGAGGAGGAGAACGTGTTCACCCGCTACCTCCCGTACGCGATCGTCTTCGGGCTCACGAAGAAGTGGGCGAAGGCATTCGAGGACCTGGGGATCCAGCCCGATACGTCCGGCTGGTACGTGGGCCCCCACGCGTTCACCGCGGCGGCGTTCGCAGACTCGATCGACGGATTCGCCGTGACCACCGGGGGGACCCTCGCGTCAACGCCGGCGTCCTCGGGCTCGAGCGGGTTCGGCGGGGGAGGGTTCTCCGGCGGCGGTGGGGGCGGCGGAGGCGGCGGCTCCTGGTGACGGGGATCGACGTCGTCTTCTCCGAGGACCCCAGGGACTTCCAACGCCGCGACTGGAACGACCTCGTGCGGGCCGACCCCTCGGGGACCCTTTTCCACACGCCGGATTTCCTGAAGCTCTACTGGGAGGAGTTCGGCGAAGAGCCCGAGCACCTCTTGCTCGCGTTCGGCGAGGACGACACCGGCGCACAGGTGTCCGCCGCGGCCTTCGAGCTGATCGGAGACACGCTGCGCTTCCTGGGAGGGACCGAGGTGACCGACTACATGGGCCCCGTGGGTGTGCCGGAGTCCGTCGCCGGCTCCGCACACGCGCTGTGGGCCGGACTGCTCGGACGAGACGAGTGGCGGGAGGCCGACCTGCGCGGCCTCGCCGAGGATTCCCCGTGGCTCGCCGAGCTCCGAGAGGCGGCCGTCGGCCACGGGCTCACGGTGGAGGAGACCGAGGACCAGAACGGGGTGGCACCGCGCCTCGACCTCCCGCCCACATGGGACGAGTACCTCGCGCAGATCCCGTCGAAGCTCCGGCACGAGATCAGGCGCAAGGCGAAGAAGTTGGAAGCGGAGACCGGACCGTTCCGCATCGAGACCGCGACGGAGGAGACCCTGCTGCCGTTCCTCGACCGGTTCGTGGAGCTGCATCGGATGAGCGAGGGCCCGAAGGGAGTCTTCATGGTCCCGGGGATGGAGATCTTCTTCCGGCGCCTCGGGCTCACGTTCTGTGAGCGGGGCGTCTTCCGACTTTCGTTCATCGGCGTGGGCGACGAGCTCGCCGCCGGCACGATCGGCTTCCGCTTCGGGGGCACCTACTCCCTCTACAACTCCGCGTTCGACCGGAAGTGGCAGCAGCTGGCCCCCGGGATGGTGCTGGTGGCCGAGGACATCAGGGAGGCGATCGAGGACCACTGCTCGGTGTTCGACTTCCTCAAAGGGGACTACGAGTACAAGTACCGGTTCGGCGCGAGGAAGCGGCTCGTCAGACGACTGGTGGTTTCCCGCGGCTAAGCCGGACGGAGCCCGGCGGTCGCCAGCGTGGCGCCGTCGGGTGCGGTCACGGTCAGCCCCGTCATCGAGGCGATGCTTCGATCGGTGACCCACCACACCGCCGCGTCGCCGTCCCCGTCGAACTCGATCGGTCCCGGGTCCCACGACGTCCCGTCCGCCCGCGACACGAGGAGCGATCCGTCACCCTTGAGCTCCGGCGTCCGGACGAACACCACGACGAACGATTGGTCGTTGCTGGACTCGTACGCGACGACGCTCCCTTCGACGGGCACCGGTGAGGCGGCCTCGAGGGTCCCCACCTTGAACCCGGTCCCTCCGAGGGTCGCGAGGACCGTGCGGAAGCTGGTGGCATCGTCCGTGGCATCGCGGGCGCGGCCGAGTTGGACGATCCCGAAGGTCACGGCGACGACCGCGAGCGCGAGCGAGGCGGCGATCGCGGCGCGCCAGCTGCGGGGAACGCGCCCGCGCGATCTCGAGGAGCCGTCGGCTTCGACCCATTCCTCCGTGAGGACGTTCATCACGCGGTCGTGCAGCTCCGTCGGGGCGGTTCGCTCCATCGTCGAGGCGAACACACCCACTCCCTCGCGGAGCGCGTCCAGCTCGCGTCGGCATCCGCTGCATCCGCGGAGGTGGCGACGAACGTCCAGGTCGCCGGCGCCCTCGAGGGAGCCCAACACGAAGTCGGGCAGCAGAGGGCGCACGTCGTCACAGTTCGTCACGATCGGCCTCTTCCTGCCCTACATCTGAGGCCATGGACTCCCGCAGCCGGAGCAGCGCCGCCCGGATCCGCGTCTTCGCCGTGCCGATGGGGATCCCTTCGAGGTCGGAGATCTCGGCGCTCGTCTTCCCGCCCAGATACGCCAGCTCCAATGCGGCCCGCTGCTCGGGAGGCAGCGATGACATCGCCCGGCGCGCCCGCTCCGTGAGATCGATGGTCACCACCCGGTCGTCCGGTCCCGGCGCCTGGTCGGCTTCGAGCGGACGGTCCACACGTTCCAGGGTCCGCGCCTCGAGCACCCGACGCCTGATCGCATCGATCGCGAGCGAGCGGGCCATCAGGAGCACCCACGTCTCGAGCTTCCCTCGCGATCGGTCGTAACGCTCCGCGTTGCGCCAGAGCTTCACGAACGTGTCCTGCACCAGGTCCTGCGCCGCGGCGTCGCTCCCGAGCATCACGAGCCCGAGCCCGTAGATCCGGCCCGCGAACCGCCGATAGAGGGTGTCGGCCGCGCCCGGGTCCCGAGCGGCGAAGGACCGCATCAGACGCTGGTCGGCGTCGAGCTCGCTCGCGGGCATGACCGTGACCGTACACGCAAGGGATACGGACGAGGAACCCTCCCGGTTCCTTCAGACGAAGGCGCGGATGTGGCGCAGGACTGCGACGCCCAGCTCCACATCGAGTCCCACGACGAGGTTGCCGGACGCCAGCACGTCGACGGCGGAAAGACGCCGAGCCGCCACGAGCGCGAGCTGGGGAGCTCGCCCCACGATCGTGGCGTCGGGCTCCTTGTCCGCGGGCGGCACCTCTCCGCCCCCGAGGCCCCAGTGCCAGGAACCTTCGCCGGCACCCTCGACATCGATCCGAACGCTGTACCCGGTGAGGTCGAGCCCGGCTTGCCCGAGAGACCACGGCAGCATCCGGACCCCCAGGTCGATCGTCATGAAGATCGGCCAATGCTGGTATTCGGGACCGAGTCCGTTGGTGGCTCGCATGTCCTCGCCGTGGATCCACCACTCGACCATCCGGGACTGGACCAGGTAGCGGGCCGCGATCTCACCGGCGAGCCAAGGGAATCTCTGTTTCTCCCAGTCCTGCTCCGAGAGGAGGCCGACGTACGCGAGGAAGGCGTCGGCCGCCTGGCCCCACGTCACCAGCACGTCGCGCGTGGGAAGCCCCGACCTGCGCTCCACCACCCACTCGTTGAACGCCTCGACGGAGAACGGCTTGCCGTTGAGGCGAGACCGGTATTCGTCGAGCTCCTCGGCAGGGTCCCCTTTGACGAGATGCGCGGCGGCCGTGTCGTGCGCCGCGAGGTGGGCCATCACGTCTCGGTTCCACCAGCCCGGCAGCGCGCTCGGCTGCTCCCACGTCTGCGGGTCGGAGTACTGGATGGTCCGGCCGAGCCGCTGGCGCTCCGCATGCGCGACGCCGAGCAGCGTGGTGCGGTCCGGGCTCACGGCGCGGAATCGTACAGTACGTGGCTATGCTCGCCGCAGCGCTCGAGATGATGGCTGGGCGGCATCGACGGTCCTGATGGGGGCGATCGAGCGATTCACGGAGGCCGCGCACCGGCTCGGGATCGAACCGAACGTCCGCAGGTTCCCAGAGGGAACCAAGACGGCGGTGGACGCCGCCCAGGCGATCGGCTGCGACGTCGCGCAGATCGTGAAGTCCCTGATCTTCATGGCGGATGGGCGTCCCGTGATCGCGTTCACGTCGGGGGCCAATCGCGTGGATCCTTCGAAGTTGGCCAGGGTGGCCGGCGCGTCGGAGACGCGCCGGGCCACCCCCGAGGAGGCGCGTGCCGCCACCGGCTTCGCCGTCGGCGGCACGCCACCCTTCGGGCACCCGGCCCCGGTGCCCTCGTACGTCGACCCGGCTCTGCTTGCCTTCCAGGAGGTCTGGGCGGCAGCGGGGACACCGGATTCGGTGTTCCCGCTGCCTCCGGGGGAGCTCGTTCGGGCCACCGGGGCCGAACCGTCGGACTTCGTCGAGGATTGACGCCGACGGAGGGTAGAATCACGGGCATGACATCGACGGGAGACACGATGGCCCAGACCGCCGAAGAGACGACACCGCAGACGACCCAGAAGTCGATCCAGCTCACAGCGACGGCCGCCGGTGAGGTACAGAAGCTCATCACGGAAGAGGGCCGCCCCGAGATCGCGCTCCGGATCGCGGTGCAGCCGGGTGGCTGCTCCGGGCTCCGCTACGCGATGTACCTCGACGATCAGGTCTCCGAGAAGGACCTGCTGGAAGAGCAGTTCGGCGTCAAGGTCGTCGTGGACAAGATGAGCGTCCCGTATCTCTCCCAAGCCACGATCGACTGGGTGGATTCGCTGGAGGCCTCAGGCTTCACGATCGACAATCCGGCCGCGCAGAGTTCGTGCGCCTGCGGCCACTCGTTCCACTAGCCTCACAACGCGATCGCGTCGACGCCCGCTCGGATCCCATCCACGATCTCCTGGAGCTGTGACTCCTCGAGGATCAACGGGGGGCTGACGGCGAGCGCGCCTCCCACCAACGGGCGGACCAGGACGCCCGCCTCCCGAGTCGAGGCGCCGACGCGAGCTCCGAGCGCCGGATCGGCCGCGACCAGGTCCTGCCGGAGCTGCACCGCGGCGAGCAGGCCGATGCCGCCTCGCACGTCCTCGACGAGTTCGTGATCGGTCAGCTGCTTGAGAGCATCGACCATCGAGTTCTCCATCGCCTTCGATCTCGCCGGGAGACCCTCGTTCTCGAGGATGTCGATGTTCACCAGCGCCGCCGCCGCGACGGCCGCGTGGCCGCTGTAGGTGTAGCCGTGGCGCCACATCCCCGCGCTCTTGGACCAGAAGGGTTCGACGACACGGGGGGCGGCCAGCACGGCACCGAGCGGCAGGTAGCCGCTCGTGATGCCCTTGGCGCAGACGACGATGTCCGGCTCCAGACCGAACCGCGTGGAGGCGAACCAGTCACCGCAGCGACCGAACCCCGTGATCACCTCGTCGGCGACGAACAGGACGTCGGTGTCCCGGCAGACCTGCCGCACCGCCTCGAGGTACCCGTCGGGGGGTGGGTAGACACCGCCCGCGCCGATCACCGGCTCGCAGAAGAAGGCGGCGACGCGATCCTGCCCGACGTCCTCGATCGCGGCCCGAAGCGAGTCCGCATCGTCCCACGGCACCTCGACGACGTCTTCGATCAGCAAGCCGTGCCCGGTGGCGTTCGCGGGGATGCCCGCGAGCGAGGTGCCCGCCGTGTGCATCCCGTGGTAGGCCTTCTCGCGGCGGATCAGGATCGTTCGGTCGGGCTCCCCGACGAGCTGCCAGTAGTGGCGGGCCATCTTGGTCGCGGTGTCGATCGAGTCGGAGCCGCCGCTCGTGAGGAACACCTTGGAGTCGGGAACCGGAGCGATCGAGGCCACCCGGTCGGCGAGCTCGAGCGTCACCGGGACCACGATGTCGCCGAAGTTGGAGTAGGTCGGCAGCTTCGTCATCTGGGCCGCCGCCGCCTCGCCGATCTCGGGCCGACCCCAGCCCACGTTGCAGTACCAGAGGGATGCGGTCGCATCGAGGTAGCGCTTCCCGTCGACGTCCCAGACGTAGCAGCCTTCCCCTCGGTCGAGGACCAGCTCGCCGCCCGACACGACGGCGGCCATGTCTGCGAACGGATGCCAGTACGCCTGGGTCATGGCGGGGACGCTATCAGCAGCGGTGCCGGTCCGGGGGGACCTCCCTATCCCGGCTCGTACGCGAGATTCGGTGCCAGCCAGCGCTCCGCCTCGGTCAACGACTCTCCCTTGCGGCGCGCGTAGTCCTCGACCTGATCCTTCGCGATCCGTCCCACGTGGAAGTACCGCGCGGCGGGATGCGCGAGGTACAGGCCGCTGACGCTCGCGGCGGGCATCATCGCGCACGACGTCGTGAGGTCGATGCCCGCCGCCTCGCTCACGTTCAGCAGTTGGAAGAGGGTTCGCTTCTCGCTGTGGTCGGGGCAGGCCGGATAGCCGAACGCCGGTCTCGTTCCGCGGTAGCGTTCCTTGATCAACGCCTGGCTGGAGAGCTGCTCGTCGGGCGCGTACCACTCGCGCCGGACCTGCTCGTGGAGCTGCTCGGCGAACGCCTCGGCGAGGCGGTCGGCGAGTGCTTTCGCCACGATCGCCCGATAGTCGTCGTGCTCGGCCTCGTAGGTCTTTGCCAGCTCGTCGGCGCCGAAGCCAGCGGAGACGGCGAAGGCGCCGACGTGGTCCTGCACATCAGATTCGAGGGGCGCGACGAGGTCCGCGATCGACTTGTTCGGCTCTCCTTCACCACGGTCGGCCTGCTGCCGCAAGCAGTGGAAGACCCAGCCCCCCTCGAGGACGAGGTCATCGCCGTCGGCGTGGGCCGGGAAGTACCCATACACACCGCGTGCCTCGAGCAGATGCTCGCTCACGATCCGGTCGAGCACCTCCTGACCGACCTCGAAGAGCTCGCGAGCTGTCTCGCCCATCTCCGGATGGTCGAGGATCTGCGGGTAGCTGCCCTTCAGCTCCCAGGCTGTGAAGAAGAACGTCCAGTCGATGTAGTCGCGGAGGACCGCGAGGTCGGGCTCGACGGTCCGCGTCCCGACGAACGGGGGTGGAGGCGCATCCTCCTGCCGCCACTCCACCTGGAGGCGGTTCTCGAGCGCCTTGCGGTACGGGAGGAGCGGCATCTTCAGCTTCTCCTCGTGGAGCTTCCGGAGCCGCTCCTGGTCCTTCCGGTTGTCGGTGTCGAGCTTCGCCTTGCGAGGGTCGTCGAGCAGAGCGCTCATGACGCCGACCACCCTCGAGGCATCCACGACGTGCACGACCGGCTCCGAGTAGGCCGGCGCGATCTTCACCGCCGTGTGCTGTTTGGACGTCGTCGCGCCACCGATCAGCAACGGGTACTTCAGACCTCGCCGTTGCATCTCCATCGCCACGTTCACCATCTCGGTCAGCGAGGGCGTGATCAGGCCCGAGAGCCCGATCACGTCCGCCTTCTCACGCTCGGCAGCGTCCAAGATGGTCTCTGCCGGTGCCATCACGCCGAGGTCCACGACCCGGTAGTTGTTGCAGCCGAGGACGACGCCCACGATGTTCTTCCCGATGTCGTGGACGTCCCCCTTGACCGTGGCGGTCACGATGGTGCCCTGCGCCGAACCGACCAGGCCGAGTCGCTCTTTCTCCTCCTCCATGAACGGCTCCAGGTAGGCGACCGCCTTCTTCATCGCGCGCGCGGACTTCACGACCTGTGGCAGGAACATCTTCCCGGCGCCGAAGAGGTCGCCGACGATCTGCATCCCATCCATCAGCGGACCCTCGATCACCTCGAGCGGCCTCTCGAAGTGCTGCCTCGCCTCCTCCGCGTCCTCCTCGATGAAGGCGTCGATGCCGTGGACGAGCGCGTGCGAGAGCCGCTCCTCGACCGAGCCCTCCCGCCACGACAGATCCTGCTCGGTCCGCATCGCCTCGCCGGTCACGGTCTGCGCGAAGGTGAGCATCCGCTCGGTCGCGTCGGCCCGGCGGTTGAAGAGGAGGTCTTCGACGTGCTCCTTGAGGTCTTTCGGGATGTCGTCGTAGACGGGGAGCTGGCCCGCGTTCACGATCGCCATGTCGAGGCCGGCCTGGCGGGCGTGGTACAGGAAGGCCGAGTGCATCGCCTCGCGGACGACGTCGTTCCCGCGGAAGGCGAACGAGAGGTTCGACACGCCGCCCGAGACCTTCACGCCGGGCATGCGGCGCTTGATGATCCGGGTCGCGTCGATGAACGCACGCGCGTAGTCCGCGTGCTCCTCCATCCCGGTGGCGATCGCCAGGATGTTGGGGTCGAAGATGATGTCCGACGGGTCGTAGCCGGCTTGCTCGGTGAGCACCCGAAAGGCGCGTTCGCAGATCTCGACCTTGCGCTTGACGGTGTCGGCCTGCCCCTGCTCGTCGAACGCCATCACCACGACGGCTGCGCCGTAGCGCTTGACACGCCTGGCCTTGTCGAGGAAGTCCTCCTCGCCCTCCTTCAGGCTGATCGAGTTCACGACGCCCTTGCCCTGGACGCACTTCAGACCTGCCTCGATCACGTCCCAGCTGGACGAATCCACCATGATGGGCACGCGGGCGACTTCCGGCTCCGTGGCCAACAGGTTCAGGTAGGTGGTCATCGCCTGCGGGCCGTCGAGCAGGTCGGTGTCCATGTTCACGTCCAGCAGGTTCGCGCCGTTCTGCACCTGCTCACGCGCGATGTCGACGGCGGCCTGGAAGTCGCCGCTCTCGATCAGGCGCCGGAACTTCTTGGAGCCTGTGATGTTCTGGCGTTCGCCCACCATCACGAACCCGGTGTCGGGGCGGACGACGAACGGCTCGAGGCCGCTGAACGAGGTGAACGTCTCCGTCGGGGTCGGGACCTGTCGCGGCGGCAGATCGCGGACGGACTCGGCGATCTGCCGGATGTGCTCGGGCGTCGTTCCGCAACAGCCTCCGAGGACGTTGGCGAGCCCGGCTCGCGCGAATTCGCCGAGGAAGCCGCTCGTGATCTCCGGGTCCTCGTCGTGGAGCCCCATCGCGTTGGGCAACCCGGCGTTGGGGTAGCACGCCGTGTAGGTGGGGGCGATGCGGGAGAGCGCCTCGAGGTACGGGCGCATCTGCGCGGCGCCGAGCGAGCAGTTGACACCGACGATCAGCGGCTCCGCGTGCTCGATCGAGAGCCAGAACGCCTCGGCGGTCTGTCCCGACAGGTTCCTTCCGCTCTGGTCGACGGCGGTGAAGGAGAGCCAGAGGGGCAGGTCCGGGGCGACGTCCTCGGCGGCGGCGATCGCGGCCTTCGCGTTCAGGGTGTCGAAGATGGTTTCGATCTGGAGCACGTCGACGCCCCCGTCCGCCAACCCGCGGATCTGCTCCGCGTACGCGGCCGTGAGTTCATCGAACGTGATCGTTCGGAACGCGGGGTCCTCGACCTTGGGAGAGATGGAGAGCGTTCGGTTGGTGGGGCCGACGGAGCCGACGACGAAGCGGTCCTCGGCCCCGTCGAGCGCTCGTCGGGCGGTCTCGGCCGCCGCCTTGTTCATGTCGTATACGAGGTGCTCAAGGCCGTAGTCGGACTGGGAGACGGGGCTCGCGTTGAACGTGTTGGTGCTCACGATCCAGGCGCCGCCGGCGACGTAGTCGCGGTGGATCGCCTCCACGATGTCGGGCCTGGTCAGGCCGAGCAGATCGTTGTCCCCGCGCACATCCTTGGGATGGTCCTTCAGGAGCTCCCCGCGGAAGTCCTCCTCCGAGAGCTCGAGCGTCTGGATCGCCGTGCCCTTGGGTCCCTCGAGCACGAGGATGCGCTCCGCCATCAATGCCTCGAGCCTGCTCCGCGCGTCCATCGCTCAACATTACCGCCGCGAACGGATACGCCCTGCACGATCGGGGTGTGGGGAGTACGCTCCGAGGATGCGGGTGGTGCCGACGCGAGACACGGTCCTCCGCTCCACCCAGAGGGGATCGGGCGGGTCCGCAGAGCATCCACCCGCCACGCTCCGGCGGTCGGTGGCCGCCCTGGCGGCGGTCCCGCTGTTCGACGGGTTCTCGAAGCGGCATCTCCGGCGCCTGGCCAGAGAGGCCGACGCCGTCGAGTTCGAACCAGGACGGGCGATCGTGGAGGAAGGGCAAGCGGGCGAAGCGTTGTTCGTGGTCCTGACCGGGACGGCGCGGGTCGTCCGAGCCGACCGGAAGGTGGCCGCGCTCATCCCCGGTGACTTCTTCGGGGAGCTCTCGGCGCTGGACGGCGGTCCGCGGACCGCATCGGTCGTCCCGGAGACGCCCGTGGAGGTCCTCCGGGTCTTCCGTCACACCCTCCTGAGGATGGTGGAGCAGGAGCCTGCCCTCGCGATGGGTCTGCTCGAGGGGCTGGCGCGGAGACTCCGCCAGGTCCAGCCCGGCACGCCCGTCGGCTGATCAGGAGAGGGTCGCGTCCAGCTCCGCGAGCGTCGCCTCGTCCAGCTCGATGTCGCCCGCGGCAGCGTTCGCTCGGACGTGCTCGGGGTTCCGGCTCCCCGCGATCGCGGCCGTGACGCCGGGTTGGTGGACGTTCCAGGCAAGCGCGAGCTGGGACAGGGTGCATCCCAGCCGCTCCGCGACCGGCCGGACGCGGTCGACGACCTCGAGTGAACGAGCGAGGTCCGCGAACGGGCCATCGTCTTGCTTGTCGCCCCGCCAGTCGCCGACCGCGAAGCTCGTTTCGGCGGTGATCGCGCCGGTGAGCAATCCGAAGGCGAGCGGTCCGTAGGCCACGACGCCGATCCCCTGGTCGCCGCACCACCGGATCAGCTCGGCGTGCTTCCGCTCGAGCATCGAGAACTCCGGCTGGAGCGAATCGACGTGGCGGATCGCCAGGCATGTCTCGATCTGCTCTCGCTCGAAGTTCGAGACGCCCATGGCTCCGATCAACCCCGCGTCCTGGAGCTCGCACATCGCTCCCCACGTGTCCTCCAACGGGACCCCGCTCTCATCGAGCCAGTGGAGCTGGTAGAGGTCGATGCGGTCGATCCCCAGGCGGCCGAGGCTCTTCTCACACGCGGCCCGTACCTGCGTCGGCGCGAAGCCTGTCCCTTCGGGTTGTGGCGCAACCTTGCTCGCGACGACGACCTCGTCTCGTCGCCCCGCGATCGCTCGGCCCACCAGCAGCTCGGACACGCCGTCGCCGTACACCTCGGCGGTGTCGATCCAATCGATGCCCGCGTCGATGCCCGCCCGGATCGCCTCGATGATCACCTCTTCGGACTCGTTGGGACCCCAGGCGGTGCCACCCGCTTCCCACGCCCCGAAGCCGATCACCGAGATCTCCGGACCCTGCGCTCCGAGCTTCCGTTTCCGCATGCGGGAGAAACTACCAACCGGGGACCCGTCAGACCGGAAGTCGCGCAGTAGGGTGTCGGGGATGAGCAAACCCGTCAAAGAACGCGAACGGATCGTCGTGCGTTTCGCCGGCGACTCGGGGGACGGCATGCAGCTCACGGGCGACCGGTTCACAAGTGCGACAGCCGTCCTCGGCAACGACCTGGCGACATTGCCGGACTTCCCGGCCGAGATCCGGGCGCCGGCCGGGACGGTCCACGGCGTCTCCGCCTTCCAGATCCAGTTCGCCTCGAGCGACATCACCACGCCCGGTGACCACGCCGACGTCCTCGTCGCGATGAACCCGGCCGCGCTCAAAGCCGACCTGGAGACGGTCGCGAAGGGCGGCGTGCTGGTGCTGAACGAGGACTCCTTCACCCAGCGCAACATCGAGAAAGCCGGCTACTCGGCGGACCCGACGCAGGACGGAACACTGGACGGCTACCAGGTCTACAAGGTCCCGATGACGTCCATCACGGTCCGCGCGACCGAGGACATCGGGATCGGGAAGAAGGAGGCCGAGCGGGCGAAGAACATGTTCGCGCTCGGCCTCGTGTCGTGGATGTTCGGTCGCCCAACCGAGACGACGCTCGGCTGGCTGGAGAAGAAGTTCGGTTCCCGCCAGGAGATCTTCGACGCGAACGTCGCGGCGTTCAAGGCCGGCTACCACTTCGGCGAGACGACGGAGCTGTTCGCCGAGTCGTACAAGGTCGATGCCGCTCCCCAGGCGCCGGGGACCTATCGGAACATCGCCGGGGCCACGGCGCTCGCCTGGGGGCTGATCGCCGCGTCCGAGCGGAGCGGATTGCAGCTCTTCTACGCGAGCTACCCGATCACGCCGGCCTCGGAGCTGCTCCACGAGCTTTCGCGGCACAAGAACTTCGGGGTGATCACGATCCAGGCCGAGGACGAGATCGCCGCCGCGAATATCGCGCTCGGCGCCGCCTTCAGCGGTCAGCTCGCGGTGACGGGAACGAGTGGCCCCGGTGTGGATCTCAAGGCCGAGACGGTGGGGCTCGCCGTGATCATGGAGCTGCCGATGATCATCGTGGACGTGCAGCGTGCCGGCCCCTCGACCGGGATGCCCACGAAGACCGAGCAGGCCGACCTCCTGCTGGCGATGTACGGGCGCCATGGTGAGTCACCGCTCCCGATCGTGTCCGCCTCCACGCCGGCGGAGTGCTTCTCGGCGGCGATCGAGGCCGCACGGATCGCGGTCCGGTACCGCACCCCGGTGATCCTGCTGTCCGACACGTTCCTCGCGAACTCGTCGGAGCCGTGGCCGATACCCGACGTGGAGAGCCTGCCGGAGATCGATCCCGCGTTCGCGACGCCCAACGGCGCGGATTTCCTGCCCTACTCCCGCGACGACAAGCTCGCGCGCCCGTGGGCCGTGCCCGGCACCCCGGGGCTCGTCCACCGGATCGGCGGGCTCGAGCGGCAGGACGGCACCGGCAACATCAGCTATGACGCCGCGAACCACGAGCTGATGACCCGCCTCCGACAGGCCAAGGTCGACGGCATCGCTGACGACATCCCGCCGCTCGATGTCGAGGATCCCTCCGGCGAGGCGGACCTGCTGGTCCTCGGCTGGGGCTCGTCCCTCGGCACGATCACCGCGTCCGTGGCTCGCGCGAGGGCGAACGGCCAGAAGGTCGCGACCGCACATCTCCGGCACCTGAACCCGTTCCCGGCCAACACCGGCGAGGTCGTGCGGAAGTACCCGAAGGTCCTGATCCCCGAGATGAACATGGGACAGCTCGCCGCCCTGATCCGCGCGAAGTTCCTCGTGGACGCCCAGTCCTACACGAAGGTCCAGGGGCTTCCGATCTTCGCCGAGGAGCTCGAACGCGAGATCGCGAGGGTCCTCGATGAGTGACGTGATCCAGAACGGCGGTCAGGCTCCGGGCGAGGCGGCGCCGGCGCTCACCAAGAAGGACTTCACGTCCGACCAGGAGCCGCGATGGTGCCCCGGTTGCGGCGACTACGCGATCCTGTCGACGGTGCAGGCGTTCATGCCCGAGCTCGGCATCGAGCCCCACAAGACCGTGTTCGTGTCCGGGATCGGTTGCAGCGGTCGGTTCACGTACTACATGGACACGTACGGGATGCACGGGATCCACGGGCGAGCGCCTGCCCTCGCCACCGGCATCGCGGTCGCGAACCCGGAGCTCTCCGTCTGGGTCGTCACCGGCGACGGCGACGGGCTCTCGATCGGCGGCAACCATCTGATCCACGCGCTACGTCGGAACGTGGACATCAAGATCCTGCTGTTCAACAACCAGATCTACGGACTGACGAAGGGCCAGTACTCGCCGACGTCGGAAGAGGGCAAGGTCACGAAGTCGACGCCGTTCGGGTCGGTCGATCATCCCTTCAACCCGATCGCGCTCGCCCTCGGCGTCGAGGCGACGTTCGTGGCGCGGACGCTCGACAACGACCGTCAGCACCTGACGGAGGTCCTCCGGCGTGCGGCCCAGCACAAGGGGACGGCCTTCGTCGAGATCTACCAGAACTGCAACGTCTTCAATGACGGAGCGTTCGACCTCCTCCGCGAGAAGTCGCAGGGCAAGCACAACCAGATCCGTTTGGAGGAGGGACAGCCCATCGTGTTCGACGACGGGAACCGGTGCGTGCGGGTCGGGGACAACGGCCGCTACGAGATCGCGGTGACGGCCGAGACCGATGCGTCCAGCATCGTCGTCCACGACCCGCACGGGCGACCGTCCCTCGCCTTCGCCCTCGCCCACCTGTCGCACGGCCCCGACGAGCCGTCGGCCATCGGCGTGTTCCACGAGATCGAGCGTCCGGTCTACGGGAAAGCGATCCAGCATCAGCTGCAGTCCGCGACCGAACGCCTCGGCGCGGGCGACCTGGGGACGCTGCTCCACTCCGGGGACACCTGGACGGTGGAGTAGCCCGCGGGCTCAGGCGGGTCTACGCGTCGCCCGGAAGGCTGAACCGAGCGAGCGCTTCGGAAGAGGCCTCCTCCATCCGTCGGAGCTCCCCGACCGTCCCGGAGAGCACGCCGAGCAACTCGTCGAGCTGGTGCTCGCTCACGCCGTCGCCGAGGCTCACCCGGAAGCCCGTGGTCCCCGGGCACCCGATCTGCTCGAGGACGGGGGAGTGATCCTCCGGCCGGCCGCTGCAGAGCGAGCCGGCACCCACGCGGAACCCCCGGTCATCGAGCGTCATCATCAGCGTCGCCGGGTCGAGCCCGGCGACGCTGAACCCCACGAGATGAGGCGTCCGGTGCGTCGGATGACCGTGGACGGTCGCCCCCGGCACGGTGGCGATGCGGTCCCTGAGGCCGGCGGTGATCGACCAGTGGACGGCCGCCCGATCGGCCATGGTGGCGAGCGACGCAGTGAGCGCCGCCGCCATGCCGGCGATCCCCGGGGTGTTCTCCATCCCCGAGCGGCGTTTCCGCTCGCGGTCGTCGCCGCAAGGGTAGGCGGTGATCCCGAGCCCGCGGCGGACGTAGAGCGCTCCGACGCCCGGCGGGCCGCCGAACTTGTGCCCGGAGAGCGAGAGGAGGTCGACGCCGAGCGCCGGCGCATCGACAGGAAGCCGACCCACGGTCTGGCACGCGTCGGTGTGGAAACGGACGCCCGCCTCGCGCGCGAGACGGGCGGCCTCCGCGACCGGCTGGATACTCCCGAGCTCGTGATTCGCGTGTTGGACCGAAGCGAGCAGCGTGCCCGGCGTTCGCACCTCCCTCGCGTAGTGATCCAGGTCGACCCGGCCGTACCGGTCGACCGGGATCGTCACGACCTCGAAGCCGTCCGACTCGAGCGCATGGGCGACGCCCCCGACCGCGGGGTGCTCGACGGCCCCGAGGACGATCCTGGTGCCGAGCTCGCGCACGGCTCGCACGCCGCCCCAGACCGCGAGGGCGATCGACTCGGTGCCGCCCGATGTGAACACGATCTCATCGGGTTGGGCGCCGATCGCCCCGGCGACCTGCTCGCGAGCTCCGTCGAGGAGCGCGCGAGCAGCCCGCCCGGGCGTGTGGATCGACAGCGGGTCGCCGTACGCGTCGAGGGCGGCGAGCACGGCGTCGCGCGCCTCGGGCAGCAGGGGAGTGGCCGAGGACGAGTCGAGATACAGGTCGGCGACCATCGCCGCCTCAGGGTACCCGGCTGCGGTCTCCTGATCCGAGGTCGTCGGGGGTTACGGCGTGGCCGGTTCCTTCCCACGGAGGAACACGGTGGTGTACAGGACGCCGGCGATGATCCCTCCTGCGATCGGGCCGACGGTCCACACGAGCGCGTCGTCCCAGAGCCCACCGACCAGCGCAGGTCCGAACCAGCGCGCCGGATTCATCGCGGCGCCGGTGAACGGCCCGAAGGCGAGGATGTCGAACGCGACCGTCAGACCGATCGTGAAGCCGGCGGTCTTGTTCCAGGGCCCACGGTCGTCGACAGCCGTGCCGAACACGACGAAGACGAGGAAGAACGTGAGGATCGCCTCGAGCACGATCCCCTTGCCGACCGTGACATCGGGTCCGAGCGCCGGCGCGCCGGCGCCGCCCGCGTCGAAGAGGCCGCCCCCGACGACGAAGCGAACGAGGAGCGCGCCCACGACCGCGCCGAGCATCTGCGCGACGATCAGGACGGCGCCGCGCTGGGTGGAGATCTTGCCGGCCGTCCAGAGGGCGATCGTGACGGCGGGGTTGATCAGGCCGCCGGAGATGTGGCCGGTGACGGAGATCATGACCGCCAGGACGAAGCCGTGCGCCAGCGCGACCCCCACGAGGTCGAGCTGACCCGTTCCGACCGAAAGGATCACCGCGCCCGCACCCACGAAGACGAGCGCGAAGGTTCCGACGAACTCCGCGACCGATGCCTTGCCGAGACTCTCCATCCGTTCCCTCCTCGAGTTCCGATCCGAGCCGCTCGAGATCGATGGGGGAAGCGGGCAGGCGGCGGACCCGACGGGGCCGAGCGTAGCGGGCCGCCCGCGATCGTTCAAAGACCGCGGCCGCGGCAGCGAGTAGCATCGCGTGCGTGGACGTCCTGTTGGTGTCGCCGGACGAGCGCTCCCGCCAGCTGATGGCATTGTCGGTGCGGAGCATCGAGCGCCGGCTCGGACAAGAGTTGCGCTTCCGCGCCGCCCGCAACGGCGAGCTGGGGACGACGGCGGCGCTGCGGGATCGCCCGGATGTGATCGTGGCGGACGAGATCGCGTCCCGTGCGGGAGCCTTCGGGCTCGCCAGGACGCTTCGGGACGACTTCGAGCCCTACACCGGAGTGATCGTCATCTTGCTGGACCGCAAGCACGACGCCTGGCTCGCGAAGTGGTCGGGAGCCGACGCGTGGTTCGTGAAGCCCGTCGATCCGTTCGAGTTGGCCGACCGGCTGCTCGACCTCGTGACCGGGCCAACGACCGAGCCAAAGAGCGAGCCAAAGAGCGAGCCAAAGAGCGAGCCAAAGAGCGAGCCAAAGAGCGAGAAGGAGAGCGCGTGAAGATCAAGGGGACCTGCAAACGGGACGGCCGGGAGTTCCTCGCGGAGCAGGTCGTCGACCTCGGCGGGGAGTGCCCTTGGGACGGCGAGCCGTTCAACGCCGACTACGCGGCCATGCTGGTGGAGTCGTTGCGCGAGGTGGAGCGCTTGGGAACAGGCTTCGAGCGGGCTCTCGAACGGGTCGCGTCCCTCCACCCCGCATTCACTCTGGATGAAGCGAGCGTGCTTGGGGAGATCAAGACTCAGCTCGGGCGGCTGCATCGGAACCTCGTCAGGCAAGGCTGATGGGGTGATCGCGATGGCGTCGGTCGAAGGCGGTTTCGGCGTCGAGGTCCGGGGTGAAGAGGGGACCTGGCATGTCGCGATCCTCGATCCCGAGGGTGAGGTGGTGGCGGAGCGCGCGTGTCATGACGGTGCGGAGGCGCGAACCTACGCCTCGACGGTGCGCCAGCACATCCACTGGCTCTCTCCGGAGAAGTTCCGCGAGTACTACCGGATCGAGGGCCCGGTCGAGGGAACCGTCGAGGAGTAGACGATGGGCTTCAACGCGATGCAGCCGGGGAAGGTGAAGAAGGCCGATCTGGTGATCGCCGGCGTCGCACTCCTGGTGATCGTCGGCCTCGTGCTGTGGGCGGTGCTGTGACCGATGAGCGGCCATCCGCCGACCTCGACTACTGCTACCTGACCACCACCGGGCGCCACACCGGGACACCGCATCGGATCGAGATCTGGTTCGCGCTCGCGGACGGCACGGTGTATCTCCTGTCGGGCGGACGTGAGCGTTCGGACTGGGTCAGGAACCTGATGATCTCGCCCGAGGTCGTCCTCGAGATCGGTGACGTGAGACGGACGACCAGGGCCCGTGTCGTGACCGATCCGGCCGAAGACGCGATGGCTCGGCGGCTCGTGCTCGAGAAGTATCGGCCGCGCGACAGCGAGGACCTGAGCGAGTGGGGTCGTACGTCCCTTCCCGTCGCGATCGACTGGCCCTAGCTCTCTTCGAAGCCGATCGAGAACATCCGCTCCAGGTCGTGCTTCGAGTACACCTGGAACGCGATCAACGTCTCGGTCCGCTCGACCCCATCCACCTTGGAGATCCCCCCGGGGATCACGTTCGCGAGGTCGTCGTGATCGGCGACGCGCACGATCGCGATGAGATCGAACTCGCCGGCCACCGAGTAGACCTCGGAGACGCCGTCGATCTCGGCGATCGCCTCCGCGGCCTCCCCGATCTCGTCGATCTGGCATTGGATCAGGACGACGGCGTGCACGGTCATCGCTGCTCGGTCCTTTCGAGGATGACGGCGAGCCCCTGCCCGCCGGAGATGCAGAGCGTCGCGAGCCCCAGCGCCGCGCCGCGCGCCCGCATCTGGTACGCGAGCGACAGGAGGATCCTGGCCCCGCTCATCCCGATCGGATGGCCGAGCGAGATGCCGCCTCCGAGCAGGTTCAGCCGGTCACGGTCGAACTTCAGCTCACGTTCGCAGGCGATCACCTGCGCGGCGAACGCCTCGTTGATCTCGATGAGGTCGATATCGGCCAGCGACAGGCCGGTCTTCTCCAGGACCTTCATGGTCGCCGGCACCGGTCCGATGCCCATGATCTCCGGCGGTACCCCGGCCCAGCTCATGCCCGCGATCCTCGCGAGCGGATCGCGGCCTTCGGATCGCGCCCTCGACTCGGCCATCAGAACCATCGCGGCGGCTCCGTCGGTCAGGCCGGCCGAGTTGCCGGCCGTGACGGATCCGCCCTCTCGGAACACGGGGGTCAGCGCCGCGAGTCCTTCGAGGGTGGTCTCGGGGCGCGGATGCTCGTCCTCGGTGACGGTGATCGCGGTCTTGCCCGATACCTCCACGGGGACGATCTCCACGGCGCGGGCGTCGGCGCCGGAGGCGGCCTTGCGTTGGGACTCCAGGGCGAACTCGTCCTGCTCGTCCCGCGAGATGTCGTAGCGGTCGACGAGGTTCTCCGCCGTCTCACCCATCAGCAGCCCGCTCAGCGGATCCATCAGTCCGTCGCGATACATCGCGTCGTACACGGTCGCGTTGCCCATCCGGTAGCCGGTGCGCATGCGGTCCAGGAGGAACGGCACGCGGGTCATGTTCTCCATGCCACCGGCGAGGACGACCTCGGCGTCGCCGAGCGCGATCTGTTGCGCGCCCAACTGGACTGCTTTCATCCCCGAGCCACAGGCGATGTTGACGTTGAAGGCGGACACCTCGTCCGGGACGCCGGCATGGATGCTCACCTGTCGTCCCGTGTTGGGTCCGTTCCCCGCCTGGCGGGCGTGGCCGACGATCGTCTGATCGATCTGCTCGGGAGTGACCCCGGCGCGCGCCAGCGCTTCCTTTCCGGCGATGGTCCCCAGCTCGACGGCCGTCGTGTCCGCGAAGGAGCCCAGGAACCTTCCGATGGGCGTCCGGGCACCCTCGAGGATCACCGCGCGCTCCACGCGAGCCAGTCTATCCGCCGGCTCTCGGATCCCCGGTCCCGGGCGTGCTTCGGTACAGGTCGCGCAACGCGCCGATCTCGCCGCCGTGATGGGCGTCGTGATGGATCATCGTCCAGAAGATCTGCCACGCCGGCCAGCGCTCGCCCCAGTTGGTCGGGACGGGTCGCTCGAGACCGGCATCATCGATCCCCGCGAGATCCTCCGTGAGCAGGGCATGGCCGGTATCGAGCAACTCGATGGCATCTGAGGTCGTCCCCGGTGTGGGGAGGGTGAGCCACGTGAGTTCGCCCGCTCCGAACGCATGCTCGTGATACATCACCTTGCACATCGCGAGATGGGTGAGCCGCCAGGCGATCGTCGTGAATGGGGCGGGTTCGGGGTCGGGCTCCGCGTAGTGGTGGTCCCAACGGCCATGCTCGTCCTGGAAGACGGTCCAGCTCCCGGGAACGGGCTCCCAGAAGAACTCGTCGTCGGTCAGACCGTGGAGGCGCGAGCGCATGTCGTGGAAGGTCTCCGACATCTCCCGCGCGAGGAGCTCGACTGCCGTACCCACCGAGCCGAGCCTAGCGCCGGCCGACTCGGGGAAGCTCGGGATCCTCTCTCGATCGTGGCGACCAGCGCAGGATCGCCGCGATCCGAGCGCCACCGTCGACCGGCTCGCTGAGCGGGACATCGCACGCGACGAGACGAGCGGGGTTCCTCCCCAGCCACGAGCGCACCGCGGACAGCTCATCGGCGCGCTCGCGCGGGCACGGGAGCGGGATCGGGTCCGTCCCGTCTCCGGCCTCACCGGATCGAGCGAGCGCGCCACCGACGAACGAGAGCCGTCGGTCGCCCTCCACCTCCAGCTCGAGCCGACCGGCCCCGAGCAGCCACGCGTCCCTGCGTGCCCGGTGCAGGGCCGCCGCCAGCGCTCGGAGCCGGTCGCGGGTCGAGGCGGCTTCCTCGAAACGCTCGGCGTTCGCGAGCCGCGCCATCTTCGCTCCGAGCGCTTCGAGGAGCCCGTCCGGGGACTCGAGGGAGGAGAGGAGGTCCCGGACGAGCTCTCCGTAGCGCTCGGGGTCGATCCGGCCGTCGCACGGAGCTGGGCACCGGCCGATGTCGGCGAGCGCGCATGGCGAGAAGCGGGTGCGTGCGCCCATCGAGCGGGTGCATCGACGGAGGGGGACGACCTCTTCGAGCGCCTCCTTGGCGAGGCGGGCCGCCCCGCTTCCCGAGAACGGGCCCAGGTACGTGCATCCGTCCGCATGGCCGGCGCGATGGACCACCTTCAGCCGCGGGAACGCCTCGGAAGGGTCGAGCTTCAGGTACGCGAACCTCCTCCAGGTCTTCCCATGGCGGTTGTACTTCGGCTCGTGCCGGCGGATGAGTCGCGCCTCGAGCACGAGCGCCTCGAGCTCCCCGCCCGGCGTCTCCTCGCCCTCGACGCGTCGCACCTCGCCGAGGAGAGACTCGATCTTCTTCCGTCCGTCGCCGTAGAAGTAGGACTTGACGCGGGAGCGAAGGTCGCGGGTCTTCCCCACGTAGAGCACGTGGTCGTCCCGGCCCACGAATCGATACACACCGGGGGCGTGGGGGAGCGCGTCCGCGAGCCTGATCTTGCCGAAATGCGGTCGTCCTCGAGCCCCAACGGCTTCGCGGAGGTCGCCGAGCGTCAGGATGCCGAGCCGCCCACCCAGGTCGAGCAGCCCGTCCAGGACCTCCGCGCACGCCATCGCGTCCTCGAGGGCTCGATGGATCGGCTTCACACGGGTTCGGAAGTACTGCGCGAGGGTCTGAAGGCGAACGTTGGGGACGTCGGGCCACACGATGCGACGGGCCAGTTTGGCGGTGCACACCGGAGGTCCCTCGAAGGGGGGATAGTCGAGTCGGACGAGGTTCTCGTTCAGGAACGAGAAGTCGAATCGCGCGTTGTGCGCCACGAAGACGGCGCCCCGTGCGAACTCCAGGAATGCCGGGAGGACCGCCTCGATCGGAGGCTCCTGCCGCACGAGCCGATCGTCGATACCGGTCAGGTGGGCGATGAACGGAGGGATCGGCTCCTCGGGGTTGACGAGGGCCTGGAACGTCCCGAGGCGCTCCCCGCCGGTGATCCTGACCGCTCCGATCTCGGTGATCCGAGAGTCCCGGGGCGAGCCGCCCGTGGTCTCGAGGTCGACGACCACGAAGGGAACCTGTCGCAGCGGTACCGCCTCGGCGAAGGTGGTCTGGACGGGAGCCGAGAGCACGGGTGCCTCCGATCGGTGGGGCCGACGGGGAGGAACACCGTATCGAACAGATGTTCGATGGTCAAGGAAGGGCGCAACCATCGTCTCAGTGTGAGGAGGGAAGCCGACAGGGGTCGGTTCAGCTGCGGGGGAGGGTGAAGATCCTGAGTCGAGTGCACGGCTTGTAGGTCGCGGTGCCTTTGAACCGCACGACGATCTCGTAGGTTCCCTGCGCCTTCGGACGGAGGAACGACACGGTGTAGGTACCGTCCTTCTTGTTGTCACCGTCGCGATCTCGGATGTACCGGATCGGGACCGTCTTCGCGGAAACCTTCACGTACCTCGTCCCTTGCTTCCGGTACAGGGTCGCGGTGACCCGGTGACCCGACTTGGTCGGTTCCAAGAGTCCCTTCGCGATCACGTCATGTGATCGCCGTACGACCTTCAACGTGAGCGCCGTCCGCATCCTGTCGTTGTTCACGATGGCTCCCTGCGCGACGCCGTCCCCGACGGTCGCGTCGATGGGGTTGTTGAGCGTCATCGACAGGGTCTCTCTGGTCTCGTAGACGACGTCGCCGTTCACGAGGACGTTCACGGTTCCGGTGGTCGTGCCGCCCGGGATCGTGAGCGTGCCGGAGACCGGCACGAAGTCCGATCCCGTCGTGGCCGTGCCACCGGCGGTGGCGTAATCGACCGAAGCGGCGATATCGGAGGCTCCCGCCAGCGACACGGTGAAGTGGAGGAGCGACGTCCCGGCGTTCCCTTCCACGACGGAGGCGTTCGCCACGGACACGACCGGCGCAGCGTCGTCGTTCGCGATCGTCCCGATGCCCCGTACATCGCCGATCGGGGCGCCCAGGCCGTTCGAGAGATCCAGCATCAGCGTTTCGCCTCGCTCGAACGTGGTGTCCCCGAACACCGTGATCAGCACGGTCTTCGAGGTCTCCATCGGGGCGAACATGACGGTGCCGCTCGCGCCGAGATAGTCGGTGCCGCTCGTGGCGGTACCCGCCGAGGTGCTCCAGTCGACCGTGACCGGGAAGGTCGCCTGATGCGAGAGCGTCACCGAGAACCCGAGTGTTGCCGTTCCGCTCTGTCCCTCCACGAGGGTCGGTTCGTCGATGTCGACGACCGCGAGGAGCTCGTCATCGGTGATCGTGCCGAGGCCGGAGCCGTCGGTGATGGTCGCGTTCGATGGGGTGGCCAGGATGATGTCGAAGGTCTCGTCGAGCTCGGCCGTGATGTCTCCGAGCACGCTGACGGGGATGGACTCGCTCGTGTCCCCCGGGACGAACGTCAGCGTTCCGGACGCGGCGGTGTAGTCGCTGGGCTGCGTGGCGTCGTCGTCGGCGGTTGTCCACCCGACGGTCACCGTCTTGCCGCTGGCCGCGGAGAGGGTGACGTTGAACGTCGCGGTCGCCGTTCCGGAGTTCCCTTCGGTGACGGCCACGTCGTCCACCGAGAGGGCCGGGGGCTGGTCGTCGTCCGTGATCGTGCCGATGCCGGAGCCGTCGGCGATGGTCGCGTTCGATGGGGTGGCCAGGATGATTTCGAACGTCTCGTCGAGCTCGTCCGTGACGTCGCCGTTGACCGTCACGATCATCTGCACGCCGGTGGACCCGGCGGTGATCGTGCCGCTGGTGCCGGCGGCCGCGTAGTCGACGTCTTGCGTCGCGGATCCGGCCGTCGTCGCCCAGTCGAACGTGATCGTCTTGGCGCTCATGGACGAGAGGGTCGCGGTGAAGGTCGCGGTGGTCGTCCCGGCGTTGCCCTCGACGACAGAAACGTCGTCTACCGAGAGCGTCGGAGGCAGGTCGTCATCGGTGATCGTGGCCAACCCGGCGCCGTCCACGATCGTTGCGTTCGACGGGTTGGTGAGCGTGATGCCGAATGTCTCGTCGGGCTCGTCCAGGGCATCGCCGTTCACGGTGATTGCCACCGTCGCGGTCGTGGACCCGGCGGGGATCGTGCGGCTCCCGGTCGCGGCGAGGTAGTCGACTCCCGCGGTGGCGGAGCCAGCGGCGGTGGTCCAGTCGAGCGTCACGGTTTTGGCGCTCGTGGCCGACAGGGTGAGCGTGAACGTCGCCGTGGTCGTCCCCGCGTTGCCTTCGATGACGGAGACGTCGTTGACCGAAACGGAGGGGAGCGGATCGTCGTCGGTGATGGTGGCGAGCCCGGAGCCGTCGCCGATCGTGGTGTTCGAGGGGGCGGAGAGGGTGATGCCAAAGGTCTCATCGGGCTCGTCCAGGACGTCGCCGTTCACGGTGATGCCGATCGTGGCGGTCGTGGCGCCGGCTGCGATCGTGCGGCTCCCGCTCGCGGCCACGTAGTCGACCCCGGCGGTGGCGGAGCCGACGGCCGTGGCCCAGTTGAAGCCGACGGTGTTCCCCATCGCGACCGAGAGGGTGGCGGTGAACGTCGCCGTGGTCGTGCCGGCGTTGCCCTCCGAGACCGAGACGTCGTTGACCGACAGGACGGGGAGGGGATCGTCGTCGGTGATGGTGGCGAGCCCGGAGCCGTCGCCGATCGTCGCGTTCGAAGGAGTGGACAGCGTGATACCGAAGTTCTCGTTGCCTTCCGCTTGGACGTCGCCGTTCACGGTGATGCCGATCGTGGCGGTCGTGGCGCCGGCCGCGATCGTGCGGCTTCCGCTCGCGGCTACGTAGTCGACCCCCGCGGTCGCGGTGCCGGCGGCGGTGGTCCAGTTGAAAGTGACGGCGTTCGCACTTGCGACCGACAGGGAAGCGGTGAACGTCGCCGTCGCGGTGCCGGCGTTCCCCTCGGTGACCGAGGTGTTGTTCACCGAGAGCAGCGGAGGTGCGTCGTCGTCGGTGATCGTTGCGACGCCCTGGGCATCGAGGATCGATCCCGGCGAGCCGGTGAGGTTGGAGAGGTTCACGACGAACGTCTCGCTCGGTTCGTCGCTGGCGTCTCCGGTCACGGGCACGGTGACGACCCTTGAGGTGGTCGTCTTCGTGAGGGAGACGATCCCGGACGAGGCCGTGAAGTCGGCGGCGGAGGCCGAGCCCGGTGCCGTCGTCCAACTGACTTGGAGCGCACAGCAGGCGGCGGGACGGGGAGCGACCTGGATCGTGAAGCTCGCGTTGACCGCGGCACCGGTTCCCTCGGTCACCGCGACATCGGTGATCGTGACCTTCGGGGTCGGGGCAGCGGTGGCCGGCGTGGGGACCGCGAGCAGGAGCAAGGCGGTCGCCACGGCCCCCGCCACGACGCGAACGGCGGCTCGGTGGAAAGCACGTAGGCGGAATAGACGAGCGGAGCGGTCCATGCCCTAGGTATCGGCTCGCGACGGCCTTCCTGCGCATAGCCTGTTTCAGGGCAGTTCTCCTGCCCGGGAACAGGTAGAGAGGATCTCTCTACGTGATCACGCGACCTGGCGCGAGAGTCGACGTCGCTCCTGCTCCGTGAGGCCTCCCCAGACCCCGTAGCGCTCCCCGTTCTTCAAGGCCCAGGAGAGACACTCCTCGCGGATCGTGCAGGCGCTGCAGAAGGCGAGAGCGGGGCCGGCCTCTTCTTCGGAGATCGGGAAGAAGACGTCGGGGTCGATCCCGAAGCACGCGGAGCGCTCCTGCCAGACGTCGGGCGGGGAGGGGTCATCGGGCAAGACGTCGATGTCGAAGCTCGGAAGACGATCGATGCGCACCCTTCCGTACCTCCCCCCGGGATCCCCGTCGTTTCCGGGAACGAAGGAATAGCATGGAGTGACCACGGCGGGGAAGGGGTCGTCGGTCGGGTCGTAGCAAACCCCCAGGTGGCCGATGGGAAATGACCCGAAGTATCTACTCTTCGTGCCGTAGGGAGAGGTGTCCGGCTCCCGTCGAGAGTTGCTCCGAGGCTGCGTCCCACCGGATGCGGACGATCGCGCGCATCTCTCCGTTCCGTTCCGCGGCGCTCGTGACCTCCCCGACGGGGACCCCGTGCGCGAGCACGGTTGCGCCCGGAAGGATCGCCGTCGCCGAGCCAACGGGCAGGAGGACCCGGGGCGGATGGCCGAGGTTGCGCACCTTTGCCACCGACTCCTGACCCAAGAAGCACCCCTTCGTGAAGTCGATCGTCTCCTCGAGCCCGGCTTCCGCGGGCAGGGCGTCCGGCCCGAAGTCCGCCCCCATGCGTGCAACCCCACGGTGGATCCGCCAGGTCTCGATGTCGTCGGGGGTGACCTCCGTGAGCCCTCGTTCCGTCAGGCGTCCGCGGATCACTCGGAGGGGCTCGCCCGAGGCCACGACGATGTCGTGTCCGCTGCCGAGGACCGACGGCGCAAGGACGAGGCCGGCATCGCCGTCCTGGGGAGCCCAGGCGCCGGGGACGGCGACGATCGACGATCGCTCGGTCCCGTTCTCGAGCTCGATGTCGGAGGAGAGCACGTAGGGAGCGAGGATCGCGTCGACCGCCTCGGGCTGCTCGCCCGATTGGAGGAGGAGGAAGGTATTGTCGTCGTTCCTCGCGACGTGGAAGTCGGCGCGGATCCGCCCGGTCGGAGTCAGGACGAGAGAGCGTCGGCTCTGTCCGGCCTCGAGCCCTTCCACGTCGGCGGTGACGAGATCGTGGAGCCAGGCGCCGGCGTCGACACCCCTCACCACGATCGCTCGCCACCCGGACAGCAGCGCGAAGGCGCTCCCGCTCTCGAGCGCGTCCGATCCCGTCGATCCCGTGCGACGACCTCCTCGCGTGAGCATGCGGTGGTCCCGAAGCGTCGGGTCGAGCCCGCATGCGGCTGAGCACGCCGGTGCTCGATCACCCTCTGAGAGGATATCGGTCCGGTGGAGATACCCAGGACCCTCGTCGTGACGAACGACTTCCCGCCTCGCGTCGGTGGCATCCAACGGACGCTCGGATCGCTCTGCCGGGCGCTCCCGGCGTCGAAGCTCTCCGTGATCGCCCCGTCGTCGGAAGGTTCGGAGTCCTTCGATGCGAGCGTCGGCTACGAGGTCGTCAGGGAGCGAAGCCGGTTCGTGTGGCCGACGCGCTCGTTCGCTGACCGGGTGGAGGCCGAGGTCGCCCGGACCGGCGCCGAGGTCGTGCTGTTCGGCGACGCGTTCCCCCTCGCGCTGCTCGGTCCACGACTCGCCTCCCGCGGGACACCTTCGGTGGTGCTGGTGCACGGGTTCGACTACTGGCTCTCCACGGTCCCGGTGGCCCACAGCGTGATGAAGCGGATGACCTCCCACGTCGCGCGCGTGGCGGGTTGCAGCGAGTTCATCTCGCGACGGGTCCGCACGGCGGTGCCTCGCCGGGTTCCCGTCTCGGTGCTGCATCCGGGAGCCGACGTGGAACGGTTCCGGCCGGATCTGGCGACCGAGGACATCCGAGAGCGCCACGGACTCGGCGACCGGCCGCTGATCGTCTGTGTGAGCCGATTGGTGCCGCGCAAGGGGCAGGACGTGTTGATCGCGGCGATGCGCGCGATCCAGCGCCGTGTGCCGGAAGCCGCGCTGCTGATCGTGGGGTCGGGTCCGTACGAAGCGAAGCTCCGCAGGCTCGCCGAGCGGGCGCCGACCCGGTCCGTGACGTTCGCGGGCGAGGTGCCCGAGGAGGACCTCCCCCGGTACTACGCGGTCGGCGAGGTCTTCGCGATGCCGTGTCGCACACGCCTTGCCGGCCTCGAGGTGGAGGGGTGGGGGAACGTCTTCATCGAGGCAGCCGCCTGCGGCCGCCCCGTCGTCGTCGGGGACTCCGGCGGCTCGCGTGAGGCGTTGGTGCACGGGGAGACCGGTCTGCTCGTCGACGGCTCGGAGGTTGACGCCGTGGCCGACGCGCTGGCGACCCTGCTGGAGGATCCGGCCTACGCGAGGCGGCTCGGCAAGAACGGTCGGGCTCGGGTTGAGCGGGAACACACGTGGCCTCGGGTGGCCGAGCGGCTGGCGGGCTGGCTCCGGGAGGCCGCCGAAGGCTAACGCGCTTCCACTGTCCGGACGAGGGCCGACGTACGCTAGCTCGAGTGGATGATCTCCGATGCCCCCGCTGTGGAGCCCTCGTGAGCGCCGACGCCGAATGGTGCGGCCAGTGCTTCACGTCCCTTCGGCCCGAGCCCGAGCCTGCACCTGAACCTCTCGCCGTCCTCGAGCGACCGGCGCCGGCCGAGCGCCGCGAGGGTGGGTCGGTCGCGACCTGGCCGTGCCCCACCTGTGGGTCGCAGAACCCGCTCGAGCTGGATGCGTGCAGCGTCTGCGGGACCTCCTTCGCGGCCCTGCTCCGGCGGGATGAGCCCGGGCCGACGGTCTCCCCGCGAGACGCTTTCCTGTGGTCGCTCGTGTTCCCGGGAGTCGGCCACGCGAAGGCAGGCCGCGGTGCCGACGGGATCGCCCGGGGCACCCTGTTCGTGCTCACCTTCGGCCTCGCGCTCGTGATCGTGCTTTCGGGCGTCTCGAGCGCACCCATCTTCGGCGTCGTCGCGCTCCTCCTCCTGTCGGCGCTCACGATCTATCTCGGATCGGCGGCGGAGGCCTATCGGCTCGCGGACGGAGGGTCGCCGTTCGTGTCGGCCCGAACCCTCCTGTGGGCCACGGTCGCGTTGATCATGATCTCGGTGTCCCTCCTCGCGATGTCCGTGGTCACGGTGAACAGCCGCTGAGACCTGGTCACCGCTAGGATTCCTGAGCCGATGGAACACGCGGAAGGCTCGATCCTCATCGATGCGCCGCTCGAGGATGTGATGGAGGTCCTCGAGGACTACGAGGCGTATCCGCAGTGGGCCGAGGTCCGGACCGCCCAGATCCTCCAGCGAGTCGAGGGAGGCCGGGCCACCGAGGTCGCCTACGAGGTCGACGTCCCCGTGCTCGGCAAGGCCACGTACACGCTGACGTACCGCTACGCGCCGGGGGACACCGGTCTCTCGTGGGTGACCAAGGAAGCTCGAGGTGCCATCCGTGACATCCGCGGCGAGTATCTGCTGAACGAGGTCTCCGACTCCGAAACGAAGGTGACGTACCGGCTGGCGGTGGAGATCGGTGTCCTCGTGCCGGGGTTCGTCCGCACCGAGGGCGCGAAACGCGTCATCGAGAACGCGCTGGAGCGTCTCAAGCGCCGCGTCGAGATGGGGTAGTCAGAAGACCCCCGCAAGGCTCAGTAAGCTGCCCGGATGCGGGTCCTCCTGTTCACCGGCAAGGGCGGGGTCGGCAAGACGACCATCGCCGCCGCCACGGCCGTGCGGTCGGCCGCAGCGGGAAAGCGGACGCTGGTGATGTCGACCGACCCGGCTCATTCGCTCGGCGACTCCTTCGAGCTGCCGATCGGATCCCATCCCACGCAGATCTCCGAGCTGCTCTGGGCGCAGCAGATCGACGCGCAGGAGCGGCTCGAGGACAACTGGCGCGTGATCCAGGACTACATGATCCAGCTGATGAATTGGGCGGGGACCGAGACCATCCAGGCTGAGGAGCTGACCGTGCTCCCCGGACTGGACGAGATCTTCGCCCTCATCGACGTCAAGACCCACGTCGAGAGCGGTGACTACGACGTGCTGATCGTGGACTGCGCGCCAACGGCCGAGACGCTGCGGCTCCTGTCGCTGCCCGACGTGATGCAGTGGTACATCGAACGCATCTTCCCCGTGGAGCGGAGGATCGTGAAGACGGTCCGGCCGATCGTGTCGCGTGTCACGACCCTCCCGATCGCCGGCGAGCGTGTGTTCGACGCGATCGAGCAGCTCCACCGGAACCTCGATGCGGTGAAGAAGATCCTGACCGATGAGACGACGTCGTCCGTACGACTCGTGGTGAACCTGGAGAAGATGGTGATCGCCGAAGCCAGGCGGACGTACACCTACCTCGGGCTCTTCGGGTACCGCGTGGATGCGGTGGTCGTGAACCGGGTGCTGCCGCCGGACGTGACCGATCCGTACTTCGGCAAGTGGAAGGACATCCAGGCGGAACATCTCGTGACCGTCCACGAGTCGTTCGACCCGGTGCCGATCCTCGCCGCACGACTGTTCGACCGAGAGATGGTGGGGGTGTCCCTCCTCGAGGAGATGGGGGACGAGGTCTACGGTGAGCTCGACGCGGCCGACATCCTCTACCGTGACGAGCCGATCCGTGTCCGCAAGCGCGGGACCGGTTACGTGATGACGATGCGTCTCCCGTTCGCTTCACGCGACGAGATGGACATCCACCGGCGCGGCGAGGAGCTCTTCGTCCGCGTCGGCGCCTACAAGAGGAACCTGATCCTGCCGCAATCGCTGAAGCGGATGACGGTCCGCGAGGCGAACTTCGCGGGCGATCATCTGGAGATCCTGTTCGGGCGGGAACCCCGTCCGGCGGAAAGGAGCTGACATGGCCGAGACCGCGAAGGGCAGGGGGTCGCGGGGGTCTGGACCGCCCGGCACGGAGTCCCATACGGAAGGCGGCCAGGTCTGCACCGTGGGGTTCTGTCCGATCTGTCTGGCCGTGACCGCAGTCCAACCGCTGAAGCCGGAGGCGGTCGAGCATCTGCTGAACGCGGGGAGAGAGTTCCTCCTCGCGATGACGGCCGTGTTGGGCGCGCGGGCCGACGAGGCAGGCGGGAAGGAGAAGGGGCCGACGCTCACGCGGATCGACATCGAGTGAGCGACCGGCAGGCGGTCGGGATCGACATCGGCGGCACGAAGATCGCCGCGTTGCGGATCTCCGCGGAGGGTGAGATCCGCGCCGGCACGGTGATCCCGACACCCGCGAACGACCAGTCGGCGGCGCTACCCGCGATCGAGGCCGCGGCCGAAGAAGTCATGGACGACGGCGTGGTGGCGATCGGCATCGGCATGGCGGGCCTCATCGACGTCCGCTCGGGCGTCCTGCTCTCGACCCCGAACCTCGTCTGGCGGGAGCTCCCGCTCGGCGAGGGGCTCCGCGCGAAGTACGGGCTCCCCGTGACCGTGCAGAACGACGCGACGTCCGCCGCGTGGGCGGAGAGTCGGCTGGGGGCCTCCCGGGAACGCGCCGATTCCCTGTTCGTCGGCGTCGGCACGGGGATCGGCGGCGGGATCGTCTCCGGGGGAAATCTGATCCGGGGCGCACACGGTCTCGCCGGGGAGATCGGCCACTCGATCGTCGAGCCCGGCGGTCCCCTGTGCGGGTGCGGCAATCGAGGATGCTGGGAGCAGGTGGCGAGCGGGTTGGCGATCGCGCGAGCGGGCCGGCGAGCCGTCACCGAAGAGCCGGGCTCCGAGATCGCCCGGCTCGCCGGCGGCGACCCGGGACGCGCGACGGGCGAGCTCGTGACGGAGGCGGCTCAGCGGGGCGACGACGTGGCCGTGGCGATCCTCGCCGCCGTCGCACGGCGCCTCGGCGAAGGCGTCGCCTCTCTCGTGAACGTCTTGGATCCCGAGATCGTCGTGATCGGAGGCGGCGTCGGAGAGGCGGGCGACGTCCTGTTCGGTCCCCTCCGCGAGGCGTTCCTTGCTTCGGTGGAGGGTGCAGACGTGCGTCCCGAGGTGCCGATCGTGCCGGCACAGCTCGGGAACGACGCCGGCGCGATCGGCGCCGCACTCCTGGCACTCGACGCGGCGACCGCATGAAGCTCGGACTCAGCCTTCCGATGTTCACGGCGGACGTGGGGCGGCCCATCGCGGCCGCCGCCCGGGCCGCCGCCACCGGGTACGACGGGGTGTTCGCCCCCGATCACCTGTTCCCCCCGGGATCACCCGGCCGGCCCGCGCTCGAGCCGTTCGCCGTGCTGGCGGCCGTCGCGTCGATGCATCCGGACCTCCGTGTGGGAACCCTCGTGACGAGGGTTTCGCTCCGTCCCACGGGGCTCCTGGCGAAGCAGGGCGCGGCCCTGGATCAGATGAACGGCGGACGCGCGATCCTCGGTCTGGGCGCGGGGGACTCGCTCTCCAGGCCGGAGCACGACGCGTTCGGGATCCCGTTCGCCTCCACCGCGGAGCGGGTGGCGACCCTGGAAGAGACCGTCGGTGCCCTGCGTGCGCTGTTCGGCGGGGAGCCCTGGCCGGGCGGTGCCCAGGTGCCCGCGATCGCCGGACCTCTGCTCCCTCCGGGAGACCCGGAGCTCTGGGTCGGAGGACGTTCCGCGCCCGTGATCGCGGTGGCCGCACGGTCCGCCGACGGATGGAACGGGTGGGCGATGGACGCAGAGGGGTTCGAAGAAGCGGCCGGCGAACTCCGCCGGCTCGCCGATGGCCGGCCGGTGGCTCCCACCTGGGGAGGGATCGCCCTCGTCGGATCCGACCCGGGCGACCTGGATCGGCTTCAGGAAGAGCGCCGGGCGAAGGGACTGTCCATGGACGTGTGGCAGGGAGATGCCGGTGATCTCCGTTCGTTCGCGGGCCGGCTCGGCGAGGCCGGCTGCGCGTGGTTCATCGTGCAACCGGTCGGCGGCGAAGATCGCATCGAGGTCGTCGCGGACGCCCTTCGGTGATGAAGAGCAGCGAGCTCAAGCGCGCCAAGCGCCGGACACGCCGAGCGGTCCTCGACGACCGGGATGCCCTTCCGGCCGACGTGCGAGAGGAACGGGGAGAGCGTGTGGTGGAGCGCTTCCTCGAGCTCCCCGAGGTCCAGCGAGCGAAGACCGTCATGCTCTTCTCCCACTTCGGGTCCGAGGTGCCGACCAACTCCTTGATCCGGCGACTCCACGACCGCGGCGTCGTGGTCGCGCTCCCGAGGATCGAGGACGGGCACCTCGTCCCCATCGTCTATGCCCCCGGTGATCCCACGAGCACCACCTCGTTCGGCGCACTGGAGCCGCTCGACGGCACGCCACTCGACCCGGCGTCGATCGACGTGGTCGCCGTGCCGGGGGTGGCGTTCGACCGAGGCGGGAGTCGGGTCGGCTACGGAGGGGGGTACTACGATCGTTTCCTCCGCAACCTGCCGGCGTTCACGGTGGCCGTGGCGTTCGGTCTGCAGGTCGTGGAGGAGGCTCTGCCCGCCGGCCGCTTCGATCTCCCGGTGCAGGCGATCGTGACCGAGGACGAGACGATCCGCATCGCGAACTTGAACAGCCGTTCAACCTCATGATAAGAGGGGCTATGAGCGAAAACGGGAACGGGAGCGAGAGCAGCGACAGCAGACGGACCGCGTTCCACGCGATC
Organism: uncultured Actinomycetota bacterium; assembly: GCA_963750945.1. Taxonomy (GTDB): domain Bacteria; phylum Actinomycetota; class UBA4738; order UBA4738; family HRBIN12; genus JAJNBA01. The sequence goes on from CAVVSH010000004.1 coordinate 663,505, forward strand.
ATGTCGAAGACGGCCGCCGGGTTCATGGAAGAGGCCGGATGGTGGTGGGTCACCGGGTTCGGCGACCCCGAGGCGGAGTATCGGGCGGTCCGCGAAGGGGTCGGCGTCTGGGATGTCTCCCCCCTCAACAAATGGGACTTCCGAGGGAAGGACTCGCTCGAGGCGGCGCAGCGCGTCCACTCGAACGACATCCTGGGGATGCAGACGGGACAGGTCCGGTACGGAGCCTTCCTGGACGACAAGGGCCTGCTGGTCGATGACGGAACGGTGTTCAAGCACGCGGACGACCACCTGTGGGTCGCCACCAACGGACTCGACCACGAGGCGTACTTCGCCGACGCGTCGAAGGGGCTCGACGTCACTGTGGAGTACATCGCGCCGGAGCTGCCGCACCTGCAGGTGCAGGGGCCGAGATCCCGCGAAGCGATCCAACCGCTCACGGATGCCGACCTGGGCTCGCTCCGCTACTTCCACTTCATCCCCGAAGAGGTCAAGGTGGGCGGCGTCCCGGTCTGGCTCTCGCGCACCGGCTTCTCCGGGGAGCTGGGATACGAGTTGTTCACGCGACCCGAGCACGCGGAAGATCTCTGGACGGTGATCGAGGGAACAGGAGCCGTGCCGTACGGCGTCGATGTCGTCGAGCCGCTCCGGATCGAGGCCGGCATGATCGTGACCGACTACGACTACGAGGCGCACCAGCGGACCCCGTACGACCTGGGTCTCGATCGTCTGGTGGCCCTCGATGCGGACGGCGCGTTCCCGGGCAAGGAGGCGCTGCGGGCGGTCGCCGCCACGCCGCCGAACCGATTCAAGACCCTTCGCCTCGACGGTGAGGAGCTGCCCGAGTACGGCGCCGTGGTGTCGAAGGACGGCGAGGAGGTCGGCGTGCTGACCTCGCCCGCGACGAGTCCCGCGTACGGACCGATCGGCCTCGCGATCATCCGCTCGGATGTGGCGGCCGACGGGACGAGGGTGGACGTCGCTCTCGGTGCAGGGACGACGGGTGCGACCGTCGACGTGCTCGCGATCCACGATCCCGACAAGCGGCGTCCCCGGAGCTGAGCGGGACCGTCACGTAGGCTCGCGGGATGAGCGCGATCGTCGGCGTGGTGCCCAACTTCAGCGAGGGACGGCGTCCTGACGTCATCGAGGCGATCGTCGACGCGCTGGCCGTGGAGGGCGCGCGCGTGGTCTTCGCCGAGGCCGACCCCGATCACCACCGTCTGGATACCACCGTGCTGGGTGACGCCGACGCGGTGCGCCGCTCGGCGATCGCGGGCGCCGCGGCCGCCGTGGAGCGGATCGATATGTTCGAGCACCGCGGCGGCCACCCTCGGATGGGCGCCGCGGACGTGATCCCCTTCATGCCGGTCCGCGAGGTCGGCATGGAGGCTTGCGTGGAGCTCGCACGCGATGTCGGGCGCGAGCTCGCGGAGACGCTGGATCTGCCCGTCTACCTGTACGGCGAGGCCGCGCTCGTGCCCGAGCGCCGGTCGCTGGCCGATGTCCGGAAAGGGGAGTTCGAGGGGCTGCGGGAGGCGGTCGCGTCCGGCGACCGCCTCCCCGACTTCGGCCCGCCCGAGATCGGGCGGGCCGGCGCGACCGCCGTGGGGGCCCGCAAACCCCTCATCGCCTTCAACACCTACCTCTCCGGCACCGACGAGTCCGGCGCGAAGGACATCGCTCGGTCCGTCCGTGAGTCCTCGGGGGGCCTGGCCGCCGTCCGCGCGATCGGCTTCGCGGTCCCCGAACGGCGATCCGTGACGGTGTCGATGAATCTCGTCGACTTCGAGGTGACCGGGGTCCGGGACGCGTTCGACGCCGTGGCGAAGGAGGCGGCCGCTAGGGGGATGGAGATCCTCGAGTCCGAGATCGTCGGACTCGCGCCCGAGGCGGCGCTGGCCCCCGGGGACGAGCAGCACGTCCGGCTGGCGGGATTCTCGCCGAACGAGCAGTTCCTGGAACGTCTGGTGGAGGCCGGTTGAAGCCGGCACGTGTCGGGAAAGGAGAACGTTCGTGAGCACCCCTGAACAACCGATCGGATCGTGGCTGGAGGAGCTCGGATCGGCGTCGCCGACTCCCGGCGGCGGAGCCGCCGCCGGCGTCGCCGCCGCCACCGGCGCCGCGCTCATCGCCATGGTGGGCCACCTCACGATCGGCAAGAAGGGGTTCGAGGATCTGGATGCGCGGATGCGATCCATGGTGGCGACGGCCGACGCGGAGCGCGAGGCGTTCCTGACGCTTGCCGACGAGGACGCTCGAGCCTTCGAGTCGGTGATGGCCTCTTTCAAGCTCCCCAAGGAGACCGACGAGGAGAAGAACTCGCGGACCCTCGAGATCCAGGAGGCCTACGAGGCAGCCGCCGCGGTTCCGCTGGAGCTCGCGAAGCGGTCGGTGCAACTGATGGATCTGGCCGAGGACGCCACCGCCTTGGGCAATCCTCACGCCGCATCCGACGGGTACTCGGCGGGCACGCTGTTGTTCGCCGCCGCACTGTCCGCGATGGCGAACGTGCGGATCAACGCCGCCGGCCTCAAGGACGAGGCGAAGGGACAAGGCCTCGTCGATGAGTGCGACGCGCTGCGAGAGCGGGCGGACGTCCTCCTGCATCAGATCGAAGAGGCGTTCCTCCTGCGTCTCGCGACCTGAGCGCGACAGCTTCGCATGGCCTACCCTTCGGTGAGGTGAGGATCGATTCGATCGTCTTCGATTGTCTGGACGCCGCGCCACTCGCGCGGTTCTGGGCCACCGCTCTCGGGTGGACCGTGGCGCCCTACGACGAAGAGGAGCTCGAGCGGCTCGCCTCCAAGGGCATCTACGATCCGGAAGAGGACCCGTCGGTCATGGTCGAGCCTCCGAACGGCACTGACTTTCCCGTCCTCTTCTTCACGGAGGTGCCGGAGGAGAAGCTGGTCAAGAACCGCATGCATCTGGACATTTCGGCCGACGTCGCCGTCGAGGACGAGGTGCAACGGCTGGAAGGTCTGGGCGCCACCGTCCGCAACTGGGCGGAGGAGGGCGGCAGCATGTGGTGCGTGATGCTCGATCCTCAGGGGAACGAGTTCTGCGTCGTGTCCCCGTCCGGGGACGATGACGCCGATGAGGTCTGACGCGAGTCGCTAGAGGATCGTCGCGACGCCGTCAACGTAGTCCGCGCCCGCGAGGGCGAGCACGATGACGAGCACGACGGTGGCCGCGACGCGGAGGACTCGCGCGGCGCCTTGGCGTCCCCACCGGGCGAGCGCGCCGGCGGCCACCATCGCGGTCCACGCGCCCACGAGCGCCACCCCGCGCCGCGCGTCGAACCCGAGGGTCACGGCAGCCAACCCCGGAACGATCGGGAGGGCGAAGAGCACGACGAGCGCCAATGCCCCAGGTGACCGGTCGATGTCGCGGGGGACCCGCCCTTCGAGGAACGCGATCGCGCCGGAGGCGACGAGGCCGAACGCGATGAAGAGCGCCGAGAACATCGCGACGTTCAGGACACGGTCGCCGAGGATCACGAAGTCGGCGTTGCCGGGATCGACCAGGCTGTTCCCCATGAGGGCGAGCAGGAAGCCTCCGAAGACGAGCCCTCGTGCCAGGGTCGAACGAGGGAGCCAGGGTCCGAGCACGGTGTAGGCACCGGCTCCGAAGATCGCGGAGGCGACGCCCGCGAAAAGCATCAGGCCGATCGTTCCGAAGAACGTGATGTCGCCGACCACGTTGCCGTTCTCGGTCAGCGTGCCGCGGACCTCGGGAGCAGCGAGGGCCGAAAGACGCATCACCAGCCGGCTGCCGATCCCACCCACCAGCGCGCCCGCGATCCCGCACCCGACGACCACGATCGCGGTTCGCCGCAGCGCCGCGGCCACCGTGTTCGTCAACCACCGGGGAGGAGCTGCGGCGGTCGCGGCGGTGCTCATGTGCCCGATGTTGGGCTTTGGGACGGGCCGCCGGCAAGGGGGCGGCTACGCGAGCGTGGTGGGTGCTGGCACCCGAGAGAGCGGGCCGAGCCCACCGACCGTATCCTCGTGGGCGTGTCCGACGATCAGGTTTCCGTGATGCTCAAGACCGAAGACGTCCCAGGCACGATCGAGTGGTACACGCGGATCGGGTTCCGCGTGCGAGGGGTCTTTCCGGAAGCCGGCGACGCGACCTGGTGCGAGCTCTCGCGCGACGGTGTGGTCCTGCAGTTCCTCGGGGGGAAGGACACGCCTTGGCCGGATCCTCCTGCCTTCACAGGGACGCTCTACTTCTATCCGCCGAGCGTGGATGCGCTCTACGACGAGATCAAGGATCACACGACTCCGGAGTGGGGTCCCGAGGTTCGTGACTGGGGAGCTCGAGAGCTCGGCCTGCGAGATCCCAACGGCTACTACCTCACGTTCACGGAAGCGGCCAAGCCCGGCGAACACCCGTCTTAGAAGAGGCCCACCGTCCGACCGTCCTCGTCGAGGTCGACCTTCGTGAACGCGGGCATCTTCCCGAGGCCCGGCATCCGTTGCATGTCGCCGCACAGAACCACCACGAACCCGGCGCCGGCGCTCGGGACGACACCGCGGACGGGCAGCCGGTAGCCGGTCGGCCGGTTCAACATCGATGGGTCGTGGCTGAGCGAGAGGTGGGTCTTCGCCATGCACACCGGCACCTCGCCGAACCCGAGCTGCTCCATCCGAGCGATGTCCTTCTCGGCTTGCGGTTGGTAGTCCACGCCCTCCGCACCGTAGATCTTCGTGGCGATCGCCTCGATCTGCTCCTTGAGGGGTGTGCCGTCCGGCGTGAGGAGCCGGAACGAGCTCGGCTGTTCGCACGCCGTGACGACCGCCTCGGCGAGCTCCACGGCCCCGGCGCCGCCTTCCGCGAACGCCCGGTTCACGACGACGACCTCGGCCCCGGCACCCCCGGCGAGCTCCCGGATCGTGTCGATCTCTTTCTCCGTGTCGGTCGGGAAGTTGTTGATCGAAACGACGCACGGCAGCCCGTAGGTCTTGACGATGCCGATGTGTGCCGCGAGGTTGTCGATCCCCCTGCGAAGCGCGTCGACATCCTCGTTCGCGAGCTGATCGAACGGCATCCCCCCGTGGGACTTCGTCGCCCGGACGGTGGTGACGAGCACCCCGGCGGAGGGAGCGAAGCCACCCATCCGGCACACGATGTCGCAGAACTTCTGGAAGCCGAGGTCGGACGCGAACCCGGCCTCGGTGACGACGTAGTCGGCCAGCTTCAAGGCGATCCGGTCCTCGATGATGGAGTTGTTCGCGTGGGCGATGTTGCCGAACGGGCCGGCGTGGATCAGCGTGGGCTGCCCCTCGAGCGTCTGGACCAGGTTGGGCTTGATGGCCTCCTTCATGATCACGGCCATCGCGCCGGCGACCTTCAGCTCTTCGGCCGTCACCGGGGTCCCGTCGAACGTAGATGCCACGACGACGCGGCCGAGTCTCGCCCGAAGGTCCGCGACGTCGTTCGCGAGCGCCAGTACGGCCATGATCTCCGACGCCGCCACGATCACGAACTGGTTCTCGCGAGGGACCCCGTGTGCCTTCCCGCCGAGGCCGACGACGCTGTACCGGAGCTCGCGATCGTTCACGTCGAGCGTTCGCGGCCAGCTCACCGATACCGGGTCGATGCCGAGCGGGTTGCCGTGATAGATCGAGGCGTCCAGCGCGGCCGCCAGAAGGTTGTGCGCCGCCTGCACGGCGTGGAAGTCCCCGTTGAAATGGAGGTTGATCTCCTCCATCGGCACGACCTGGGCGTACCCGCCGCCGTTGCCACCGCCCTTGATCCCGAACACCGGGCCCATCGAGGGCTCGCGGAGGCAGAGCATCACGTCCTTGCCGATCCGCCCCATGCCCTGTGCGAGAGAGATCGAGGTGGTGGTCTTCCCTTCGCCGGCTTTCGTCGGCGTGATCGCGGTCGTGATGACGAGCTTGCCGTCGGGCCGGTCGACCAGCCGATCGAGGATCGAGAGCGAGATCTTGCCCTTGAAGCGACCGTACTGCTCGAGCTCGTCCTCGAGGATCCCGGCGTCCGCCGCGATCTCCGTGATGGGGCGAAGCACAGCCTCCTGCGCGATCTCCAGCCCGCTCTTCACGGTGTCGGCCTCCCGTCGGCGCTTCTCGGCCCTGTTCTCGGCTCAGGGTCGCGTGAGGATACCCGTAGGCCATAGCACGCGCCACCGTGCTCGGCGTAGGATGCGCCCAGCCGGCCCGCGGAGGGCCGTTCGAAGGGAGGCGTCAGTTGGCCACCGCCATCGATGAGTTCGTGGAGCGATCCGGGCGCGACGACGCGATCAAGGAGGTCCGCCGGCAGATCGACGCCGAAGGCGTGACCTACATGTACTACCAATTCGTCTCCGTCACGGGGCGCATCATGGGGAAGGGTATCCCCGCCAAGCACTGGGAGACGATCGCCCGCAAAGGCTTCCAGCTCGTGTACGGGTCCACGGCCAACCTGTTCGTCGATCGCCTCGGCAACTACATCGGCTACGGCCCGGAGGCTCGGGAGCTCGTCGGGATCCCGGACGTCGAGACCTTCTGCGTGTTGCCATGGGATCGGAAGACCGCGAGGGTCTTCTGCACGCTGTTCCGAGGGCGTGAGGAGGAGGTCGACGGCGGCGCGTTCCTGACGTCGGACTGTCGCGGCAACCTCAAACGGATCCACGACGAGTTCACCGAGGAGACCGGGCTGCATCTGCGGGCAGGCACCGAGCCCGAGATGATGTGGCTGAAGACCAACCCCGACGGGACGCCGTCGGTCGAAGGCAAGACCAAGCCGTACTGCTATCACATCGACCAGTTCTCGGAGCTCCAGCCGATCATCCACAAGGTGATGGAGTACGGAACCGCGATGGGTCTCGACATGATCCAGGGCGACCACGAGGACGCGCCGGGACAGCTCGAGCTGAACTTCATGTTCGACAAGGCCGAGGCCACCGCCGACCGGCTCACGACCTATCGGCAGATCTGCCGTCAGGTGGGGCGGGAGATGGACGCGTTCGCGTGCTTCATGCCCAAGCCGTTCATGGGTGTCTCCGCGAACGGCTGTCACCACAACATCTCGCTCTGGCAGGGCGAGGAGAACATGTTCATGCCCGACGGTGACGATCCCCGGGTGCCGGGCAAGATCGGCCTGCACGCGATCGGCGGAGTGCTCGAGCACCTCCGGGCTCTCACGTGCATCACCTCGCCGACCGTGAACTCCTATCGGCGCTTCGCCGACGCAGGATTCTGGGCTCCGATCTTCGCGGACTGGGGATTCCAGAACCGAACCACCGCGCTCAGGATCTCGGCGCCTGGTAGATACGAGTATCGGTCCGTGGACTCGGCCGTGAACCCCTACTTGTCCTTCGCAGCGCTCCTCATGGCGATGAAGGACGGACTGTCCCGGAACCTCGACCCGGGTCCACCGGAGGAACGGAACATCTACGAGGCGATCGCCGAGGGGAAGGACGTGCAGAGGATCCCCGAGACGCTGGGCGAAGCCCTCGAGGCCCTCGAGGCGGACGACGTCGTGAAGGCGGCTCTGCCGGGGGACATGTACCGAGTGTTCATGCACTACAAGACGGACGAATGGAAGCGATTCATCGGGACGGTCAGCGACTGGGACGTCAACGAATATCTGGACATCCTTCCGTAGGACTTGGCCGTAGGATTCTGGTCGCGGAGTTCGGCTCGAGGACTCGAGGAAAGGAGCGGCGCCCTTCCCATGTGCGGCATCGCAGGCATCATCCACCGTGACGGCTCGGCCGACGTCGGGACCGAGATGACCCAGATGCTCCAAGCGATGAAGCATCGGGGACCGGACTCGTCCGGCTACGCGCTTTTCGGAGAGCCCTCCGACTTGGTCGTCATCCGCTTCAAGCTCGCCGATGCCAACGACCCGCGGGATTTCGATTTCAAGGAGCGCCTGGACCGGAACCGCCAGGAGGTGGAGTCGCGCCTCCACAAGATCGGTGCATCGGTCGACCGGGTCGAGAGCGAGACGGAATACGCCTACCGAGCCACCGTGCGGTACGACGGGGACATGAAGGCCCTCGCCGATTACCTCGAGGACGTCCCCGGATGCGAGGTCCTCTCGTTGGGGCACTCCCTGGAGATCGTGAAAGACCTGGGCGACGCGCAGGAGGTTTCGGATCTGTATCGCCTGGGCGGGTTCACGGGCACACACGCGATCGGGCACGTCCGCATGGCAACCGAGTCCGACGTGGACATCTCCGGAGCGCACCCGTACTGGGCGTATCCGTTCTCCGATGTCGCCGTCGTGCACAACGGGCAGCTGACGAACTACTTCCAGTGGAAGCGGCGACTCGAGTCCAACGGGGAGCGGTTCCAGTCGGAATGCGACTCCGAGATCATCGCGGTGTACCTCGCAGAGAAGATGTCCGAAGGCGATTCCCTCGAGGACGCGATGCACAAGAGCCTCGAGGACCTGGACGGCGTCTTCACGTACATGGCCGTCACGAAGGATGCCCTCGGCGTCGCCAAGGACGAGATGGCCGCGAAGCCGTTGGTCCTGTACGAGTCCGACGGGCTGGTCGCGATGGCGTCGGAGGAGATCGCGATCCGGGCGGTGCTCAACCGCGAGATCGACACCTCCGATCCGTACGAGGGGCAGGTGCTCGTGTGGACACGATGAGTGGGTCGAGACGCACCACCTACGACGCCCGGGGCCTCGCCGAGCCGCATGCCGAGATCCCCAAGGTCTCGGACATCGACGGCGTCACGGCCAGTTTCGATGCGACGGATCTGACCACCCGGGAGATCAACCTCGAGCTGCGCTGGCTGATCTACGAGCAGGGGATCCGCGACGTCACGGTGCGCGACCCCGGGGCCAAGCACTCGATCGGTGTCGGGATCCTGCAGCGCTGCCGGATCCGGTTCGAAGGCTCCCTGGGCTACTTCGGGCTCGGGCTGAACGATGGCCCCGAGATCACCGTGACCGGCCGGGTCGGTTGGTCATCCTGCGAGAACATGATGTCCGGGGTCGTGGTGATCGAGAAGAACGCCGGCTCCCTCACCGGAGCGGCCATGCGAGGCGGAGACCTGATCGTCAATGGCAGCGTCGGCGCCCGGACCGGGATCGACCAGAAAGGCGGGACGATCATCGTCGGGGGCGACGCCGGCACGATGACCGCCTTCATGATGCAGCGAGGCAGGCAGATCATCCTCGGAGACGTGGGTCCCGGGCTCGGTGACTCGATGTATGAGGGTTCGATCTATGTGGCCGGGAAGGTCAAGTCGCTCGGGATCGACTGCGTCGAGGGAGCGTGGACGGACGCGGACACCGAGATGATCGAACGGAAGTTCCGGATCTACGGGCTCGGAAGCCCGCCCGCCTTCCAGAAGTTCGTCTGCGGCAAGATGCTCTACAACTACGACAACCTCGAGCCGAGCGAGAAGAAGTATGTCATCTGAACGGCGCGGGGGGCTCGATGCCAGGAAGAGCGAACCCAAGAAAGTGAACCCGAGAAAAGTGATCAAGGAGACGTGATGGCAGAGGTCTCGTCCCAGAAGGACGTGCTCGGACGGAGTCCGATCTTCACCGAAGAGGTCATCAACGACATCCACGTGAAGTCGGAGCTCGGGCGGTATCGCATGCGCGGGTTCTCGATGTTCAAGCCGATCCCGCACTGGGACCAGCTGATGTTCCTGCCCGGGACGCTGACGCGCTTCGTCATCGAGGGCTACCGCGAGAAGTGCGAGACCAAGACCGTGCTCGGCGCTCGCTTCGCCAAGGACCCGATCGAGTTGGAGATCCCGATCTACATCACGGGGATGTCCTTCGGTGCGCTCTCGCTCGAGGCGAAGATGGCGCTCGCGAAGGGTGCGTCGATGGCGGGGACGGCGACGTGCTCGGGAGAGGGAGGCATGATCCCGCCGGAGCGCGACCTCTCGACCAAGTGGTACTACCAGAACATCCAGTCCCGGTACGGGTTCAACCCGCATCACCTGATGCTGGCCGACGCCTGCGAGTTCTTCATCGGCCAAGGGTGCAAGGTCGGCCTCGGCGGGCACCTCATGGGCCAGAAGGTGACCGAGCAGGTTGCGGAGATGCGGTCGTTGCCGGCCGGCATCGACCAGCGCTCCCCGGCTCGCCACCCCGACTGGCTGGGACCCGATGACCTCTCGCTGAAGGTCCAAGAAGTGCGCGAGGCCACGGACTACCGGATCCCGATCCAGCTCAAGCTGGGAGCTGCCCGCGTCTACGACGACATCCGGATGGCCGCCAAGTGCGGCCCGGACATCATCTACCTGGACGGCGCCGAGGGATCCACGGGTGCCGGCCCTCACATCGCCACCGAGGAGACCGGGATCCCGCTCATGGCGGCGATCCCCGAGGCCCGCCGGGCGCTGGAGGACGTGGGGCTGGCCGACGACGTCGACCTGGTCGTGGCGGGCGGGATCCGCAACGGCGCCGACGTGGCGAAGTGCATCGCGCTCGGCGCGGATGCCGTCGCGATCGGGACGGCCGCACTGATGGCGCTCAACTGCAACAAGGAGATCCCCGGTGTCACGGACTACGAAGGGACCGTCGGGGTGCCCGCGGGCCAGTGCTATCACTGCCACACGGGCCGTTGCCCGGTGGGGATCACCACGCAGGACCCTGAGCTCCGGAAGCGCCTCGAGGTGGATTCCGCGGCGACGCGCGTCTACAACCTGCTGACGGCGATGACGATGGAGCTCCAGATGCTCGCGCGGGCGTGTGGGAAGACAGACGTGCATTCGCTCGAGCCCGAGGACCTCTGCGCGCTCACGGTCGAGGCTGCCGCGATGGCCAAGGTGCCGCTCGCAGGCACCAACTACGTCCCGGGCGTCACCGAACAGGGAACGCTCGAGGAGATCAAGACCCTGATGCAGAAGTACATGGCCGACACCGGGCAGTTCCCGACCTAGAGGCCAAAGAACGGAGAAGAGGACGGAGAAGACGATGGACGAACGGCATCTGTCGACGAAGATCGGGATCGACGCCGAGGAGCTCGCCGGCCGGCGGTTCCCCTACCAAGAGGACGCGTCGCTCGTGGAGGACATCGATCTCGACGCGCTGACGCCGGGGGAGGATCTGAACTGGCTCGAGGACGTCACGCTCCTCCAGGAGGAGGGCGTCGCCGCAGTGTTCGATCGCTATTCGAACGCGTTCCTGAAGATCTACTTCGACATCCCGGTCGGTCGTGAGGACGAGTTCGCCCGCAAGGTGCTGATGAAGCACCTCATCGAGGGCAACTCCTACGGGATCCAGCTGAAGACCAAGCACGCGAAGTTCCCGCAACCGATGCTGGGCCCGTGGGTGGAGGGTTCGGAGATCGTCGGCACGGACTGGAAGCCGGCGGTGATGGAGGGCTGGGAGCGGCCCGCCGGCCACTGATCACGGTGCCGAGTCCCGATCCATGCCAAGGCCCTGATCCGTGCCAAGGCTCTGACACATGATTGACCGACGCCCGTTGATCGCGATCTCGGAGGGCTTCGCCGACTACGGCGACTACTACGGATACGGATACGGGCGCCCGCTGCTCGCAGTGGGCGCCCTCCCCGTCCTCCTCCCGTACTACGAACGGGAGGAGGATCGGGTTGCCCTGATCGAGCGGATCGATGGTCTGGTCCTGGCCGGCGGCCGCGACATCGAGGCGTGGCGGTACGGCCGGGAAGATCCTCATCCGAAGCACCTTCCGGGTCAGCCTCACCTGGACGAGATCGACATCTCCTACGCGCTGCTCGCGATCGAGCTGGACGTGCCCGTCCTGGGCGTGTGCCGGGGGTGTCAGGTTCTGAACGTCGCCCTCGGCGGGACGCTCTACGGAGACCTCGACGAGTTCCCGGAGGGCGGTGCGGATCATCCCGGCGCGAAGTGGGACGAGTGGCGAGCCTTGGTCGCAGCGACGCTCGACGAGACGGAGCGTCCTCCGCATCCGACCCACCCGGTCACCGTGAAGCCGGGGTCGCTCCTCGCCTCCCACCTCGGGGAGCGGTCCGAGGTGGACAGCTACCACCATCAGGCGGTGAAGGACCTCGGGACCGGGCTCGAGGCGGTCGCCTGGGCGCCGTACGGGACGATCGAGGCTGTGGAGATGCCCGGGTCTTCGGTGTTCGTCCTCGGCGTGCAGTGGGAGCTGCACGAAGAGTGGCAGGACGACGAGCGGTCGCTCGACATCTGGCGAGCGTTCGTCGACGACGCGCGGCGTCGGATGGAGGTTCGCGAGGACGTCGAGGTTCCCTGACCGGCTCCGAGCAGGGAAGACCCTAGAATCCTCTCGGAACCGAGCTCGAAAGGTGGTCGGCGGGATGACGCTTCCGGAGCATGCGCGGGTCGTCGTGATCGGCGCAGGGATCCACGGACTCTCGACGGCCTGGCACCTCGCGCAGGGATGGGCGTCACGCGGTGGCGGCAGCGGGTCGGACATCGTGATCCTGGACAAGACTGGCGTGGGCGCGGGACCCTCCGGCATCGCGTGCGGCGTGATCCGCAACAACTACTTCCAGCCCGCGATGCGAGAGCTGATGGCGCACTCGGTCGCGGTCTGGGAGTCGGACCCGGAAGCGTTCCACTACCACCCCATCGGCTACCTCCAGATCGGGCCGGAGGTGATGCGGGAAGACGTGGCGCAGATCCACGAGGAGCAGAAGGCGATCGGGTACCCCTCGGAGCTGATCGAGGGCGAGGACGACTGCCGGACCTACATGGAGTCGATCTTCTCCGACTGGCAGGCCAAGAACATCTCGGTGGTCCTGCACGAGAAGAAGGGTGGCTACGCCGAGAACATGCCGTCGATGCGTGGCCTGCGCGGGAAGAGCGAGGCGCTCGACGTGGAGCTCCACACGCCGGTCACCGTCACCGGGCTGACGATCGACGGCGGGGCCGTGACCGCCGTGGAGACCGACCGGGGGACGATCGCCTGCGAGCAAGTGGTCGTGGCGGCAGGTCCGTGGGTGCGGGACTTCTGGCACATGCTCGACCTCCCCAGTGAGATCGACGTGCGAGGGCGAGACGGCAACGTCTACGAACGCCCCATGTGGACCTACTGGTGCCTCCAGGAGGGGACCCTCGGGGTCGATCCCACCTACCTCCTCGACAACGAGGGGAACATGCCGCCCGTCGTCCACCTGGACACCGACGCGCCGCTGCTCGACGACATGGACGGCTCCACGGTGAGCGAGGAACTCTGGGGCATCTACTACAAGCCCGACTTCAACTTCGGCGGTGTCCAGGGAGGCGCGATGCCGTGGGTCGTCGAGCAGCCGGCGGATGACGTCGCGGTCGACCCCTACGGGGAGAAGAGCACGGAGTTCCTCGTGACGGAGGAGTTCGAGCGCATGTGGACGTCGGCGCTCGCCCACTGTCAGAAGCGATTCGAGGGGAAACGCCCGCTCTACCGGAAGGCGCCGACCGGAGGGATCGGCGCGTTCACCCCGGACAGCTTCCCGGTGTTCGACCGGTTCCGCGAGAACGCCTACGTGATCGCCGACTCGAACCACGGCTACAAGATGATCGGGATCGGCGCGCTCGTCGCGAAGGAGCTGCTGGGGGAGTCGCAGGCGCTCCTCGAGCCGTTCCGGTTCTCCCGGTTCGCCGAAGGCAAGCTGCATCCCGTCAGTCATTCCCCGTACCCCTGGAGCTAACGGGTGGCGGAGCGCCGCGTCGCCGGAGCACCGCCGCTCGAGTTCGACCTGCCGGTGCACGGTGGGTTCGCGCCCCTCGGGATCGGTGAGACGTTCCCGGAGGAGGCCGCCGAGTCCGACGAGCTCGAGATCGCCGGCGAGCCGGGACAGGATCCGGCGGCCGCGTTCCGTCGCACGCTGGGGATGTTCGCGACCGGCGTCACCGTGATCACCACGCAGGACGGCGGGCAGGTCCACGGCATGACCGCCAACGCGTTCATGTCGGTGTCGCTTCGACCTCCGCTCGTCGTGATCTCGGTCGACCGGCGGGCGAAGATGCACGCCCTCCTCCACGAGGGAAGGCGGTACGGGATCAGCGTGCTCGCCGATGAGCAGCGGGGGCTCTCCGACCGCTTCGCCGGCAGAACGGGTGAAGGGACGGAGGAGGTCGAGTTCGACATCGTCCACGAGACGCCGCTCGTGCGAGGGGCGCTCGCCCATCTGGTGGCGAAGGTGTCCCGTTCGTACTGGGGCGGGGACCACTCGCTGTTCCTCGGACAGGTCGAGTACGCCCGCTACGGGGAGGGGCAGCCGCTCCTGTTCCAGGGCGGGCAGTACCAGCATCTCCTCGAGCGGGCTCCCGTGTTCTCCTCGCTGCCACCGGAGATCCTCGAGTCGATCACGTCCGAGGGAGACGAGCGGACGTTCGAAGACGGTGAGTTCGTCGTTCGTGAAGGTGATCCCGGAGACGACCTCTTCGTGATCTTGGAGGGGGAGGCCCGGGTCGAGCGGAAGGGGAGCGCGCTCGCGACGTTCCGAGCGGGTGAGTTCTTCGGGGAGCTGGCGGTGTTCGACGGCCGTCCCCGGAGTGCCGACGTCGTCGCCGCCACGCGTCTGCGAACCCTGGTGATCTCCCGCGACCTGATCAGCGAGGCGCTCACGCGCGAGCCCAAGGCCGCGTGGGCCATGCTCGAGGCGCTCGCCGCTCGCTTCCGCGACGACTAGATCAGTCGATCTCTGGAAGCTCGTCGAGCCAGGTCGTGCGGTGACCGGTCTCGTCCCAGAGCACCGGGAAGAACGACTCGTCCATCGAGACGTCGCCACGGCGCCGATACCGCGAGTAGATCAGGTCCACGTTACGGTGGTGGAAACGGGCGTGGGAGGGAAGCATGTGGGACACCAGCGCCATGCGAGCCACCGTGCCGCTCCGGTTCGGCTCGGAGCCGTGCCACGTGAGGTTGTGGTGGAAGGCGCCGCCGCCGGGCTTCACGACGACCGGCACGACCTCCATCTCGGTATCGGCGGGCTTCGCCGCCCGGACGCCTTCCAGCCAATCATCGGGTGCGTGGAACTGCGAGCGCTCCGGGGGTGTCCACGGCCAGTGGTTGGAGCCGCGCACGTAGGCGATCGGGCCGGCATCGGCCTGCGTCTCGTGCAGGGACATCCAGCACGTCACCATCTCAGGAGGCACGAGGTAGTCGGCGTACGAGCCGTCCTGGTGGAAGCCGATCGCCTTGGTGCCCGGAGGCTTCCACAGCACGTTGTCCTGGAGGATCCGCACGCCGGGATAGCTCATGAGCTGGGCCGCGAGGCGGCCGATCCTCGCCGACAGCACCTGCGCCGCGATCACCGTGTCGGCGCGCCAGGCGTTGCAGAGCTGTCGCGTCCGGTCCTCGGGATCTCGCCCCTTGACCCAGTTGACCTCGTCCGGCTTGATGCCGGTCTCGTACTCGCCGTCGAACAACCGGAGGTAACGGTCCTCGAGGAGCTCCCGCGCCTTGTCGGAGATCAGGCCCTCCTCCACGACGAGGAAGCCGTCCCGATGGAACGCCTCGACCTGCTCGGGCGTGAAGGATTCGACGAGCCCGGCCATCGTCAGGAGCGCGGTCGAGTCTTCTCGGGATCGTAGAACGGGACACGGACGACCTCGGCGGCGATGCGCTTCTGGTGCCCGTCGAGCTTGCCGACCTCCAGCGCCGTGCCCGGGTCGCGATGCTGCACCGCGACCCGGGCGAGGGCGATGTTCTTCTTCAGGACCGGGGAGCGGGTGCCGCTCGTCACGACCCCCACCTGCTGGCGGCCCGCGAACACGCCGTCGCCGTGGCCCGCCGCCTCGTTCCCTTCGAGTTCGAGTCCGACCAGGGTCCTTTGCGGATGGTCCCGGCGCTCGCGCAGCGCCTCGCGGCCGACGTAGTCCTCGTCCTTGTCCTTGGTCACCGTGAAGCCGATCCCCGCCTCGAACGGGTCGAGCTGGTCGTCGAACTCGGAGCCCGCGAAGATCAGGCCGGCCTCGATGCGCAGGATGTCCAGCGCGTCGAGCCCGAGGGGGGCGAGACCGTGCTCCTGACCGGCCTCCCAGATCGCGTCCCAGACCGCGGGGGCGTCCTTCGGATGGCAGAAGATCTCGTAGCCGAGCTCGCCCGTGTACCCCGTCCTCGAGATCACCGCCGGGACACCTTTGGGCCCGCCGATCCGCCCGACCGAGAATCGGAACCACTCCAGCGCCCCGAACGGCGTCTGGGACGGTGGGACCCAGACGACCTGCTGCAAGAGATCACGGCTCGCCGGGCCCTGGACGGCCACGTTGTGCAGGTGGTCGGTCGACTCCTTCACGAACGCGTTCAGGCCGAGACGCGAGGCCTGCTCGCGGAGCCACACGCCGTCGTACTCGCTGCCGCCCACGAACCGGAAGTTCGTGCCCGCGATCCGGAAGATCGTCGCGTCGTCGATCATCCCCCCGGCCTCGTTGCACATCGCCGTGTAGACGACCTGCCCGTCGGCGAGCCGGCGGATGTCGCGCGTCACGGTCGCCTGCATCAGCGCCTCGGCGTCGGGTCCGAGCACCTCGAACTTGCGCAGGGGCGACAGATCCATGATCGCGGCTCGCTCGCGGCAGGCCCAGTACTCGTCGGTCGCGCCGTGGTTGTCGAAGCTCGTCGGGAGCCAGTAGCCGTTGTACTCCGCGGTCCGGCTCGTCAGCTCGGAGACCCGTGGGTGGAAGCCGGTCTCGGTCGTGAGGGTCGGCTCCGCGTCGGGGGTCACCCGGTGGGCGATCGCCGCCGAGAACGTGTGCTCGGGGGAGTAGACCCGGACGTGGACCTCCGTCGGATCCCACCCGTTCGCGGGGTCGACGTCGTCGGGGCAGGCACTGGAGGCGCAGACGAGGTCCGTGGCCGCCCGGAGGAGCACATAGTCGCCCGGACGGGACCAGGGCTCGTCGAAGACGAGCAGGTTATCGGTCGCGAACATCGTGTTGTAGAAGAAGTTGAGCGCCTGCCAGCCCTTCCTCGGCGCGATCGCGTAGGTCTCCAGCTGGCGGTTGAAGTTGTCGGTGCAGTTCGTGTGCCCGAAGTAGCCGAGGTTCTCGTAGTACCGCGAGGTGCACGCGAGCAGGAACGAGTCGTGTCGTCCCACCGTGTCGCGGATCACCTCGACCAGGACGTCCATGTCGAGGTCGTAGAACTTCGAGTACAGGCCCGGCTGCGGGAACGCGTTGCCCATCAGCGTCCGGGTGATCGTGGGATCGAAGCCGCGCTCGACGCCGTCCTCCAGCTTCCGTCGATGGAACGCGAGGAAGTCCGAGCACTGCTTGCCTTCGACGTCGATGATCTGGACGTACTCGCCGGCCTTCACCTCGTAGGAGAGGGCCGTCGCGCGGTCGACCCGGAAGTCCAGACGCGGCTCGGCGAGCGGCGGAGGGAGCTCGAACCCGTCGTGGGTCCGAGGGCGCGTCCGGCGCACCTCCACGTCGAGGTCCGATGCAGGGACGCCGCCCTCCAACACGGCAGCGCCCTCGGGCGCCGCGATCACGACCACGACCGGACGCGCCGCGACGAGGGTTTGGGACGAGCCGGGCGGGGACCACTCCCCGAAGAGCCGGATCGCCATCGCCTCCGTCGGGTTCAGGCCCCGGCCGGCCAGTGACCCGATCACGTCCGCGGCGCCGACCCCGTCGGATCCGATCAGCGAGCGCAGCACCGACGCGGGGGCGTCGGCCCGACCGCCCAGCGCATCGGCGTCATCGGAGCCGTCCGGCGCGAGGGCCGTGACCTCCGCGACCTGGCCGCCGTCCGGGTCGTGCACCGTGAGCTGGTCGTCGCCTTCGAGGGTGATCACGGTGGCGCCTCCGGGCCGGACCCAGTACCGCTGGAGGAACGGGTCCGCCGCGATCAGTCCCGGGACGGTGAGGCTCCGGCGTCCGGTCGAGATCGCCATCCGAGTCAGCCCTTGGCCGCGGGCTCCTTGGACACCTGCTCGTCCGCCTCCTTGAAGAGTTGCTCGGCAAGCTCACGCTTGCCGGCGGCGTCGAGCTTCTTGACCTCGTTCTCCACGGCCCGTCGGTTGTACGACTGGTTCCAGTAGTCGAGCGCCTCGAAGCCGAGGAGCACCGCCTTCCCGACGAACTGCCGGAGCACCTCGTTGGTCGGTCCCATCACCCAGCCGGCTTTCGCGTCCCGAAGGTAGCGCTCGAGCTCCATGTCCCGTTTGTACCCGGAACCGCCGCACGCGTGGAGCATCTTGTCGACGACGTGCGCGGTGTTCTTCGCGGCCTCGAACTTGATCTGCCAGGCCCAGTGGAGGAAGTTCCCACGAGCGAGCTCTCCCGGTCCGGGGTTCACGGTGTTGTGCTGGGTCGCGCCGTCCATCGCCTGCGCGACGGAGAGCGTGAACAACCGCGAGGCATTCGTGTCCATCACGGCCTCGCCGACATAGTCCTGGATGGTCGGGTAGTCGGCGACGCGCAGGCCCACGTCCACGTGCTTCTTGCGGGTCGTGTGACGCTTGGCGATGTCGATCGCGCCGAGGGACAGCCCGTTCCAGACCGAAGAGGATCCGATCAAGAACCAGGGGTCGACGGATTCGTCGTTGGAGGTGGCACCGTCGCCGGTCGGTCCCACCAGCTGCTCCATCGGGATCTCGACGTTGTCGATCTCGATCGGACCGGACTGGTTCCCCCGCAGCCCGAGCGCGTCCCAGAGCGACGGATGGGCCTGGATGTGCTCGCCGTCCACGACGAAGACGGAGAGGTCGTCATAGCCGGTGAAGTCGGGGCTGGTCGTCTGCACGACGTAGAAGTCCGCGAACCCGCCGGACGTCGTCCACGAGGCCTTCTTGCGGACCTTGAATCCGCCGTTCGAACGCTCCGCGCCCGAGGAGATCGGATACCAGAAGTGGGACCCCGTCTCCGGGTCGGAGTAGGAGAGGGTGCCGATCTTGCCCGAGTTGAGCGGCCGGATGTACTTGTCGACGAGCTCGGGGGTGGCGCGGAGCATGATCGCGTTCACGGCGCCGATGTGCATCACGTAGCACATCGCCGTCGACGCGCACCCGTAGCGCGCTATCGTCTCGCAGACCATCGAGTAGGCGACGTGATCCTCACCGAGGCCGCCGTACTCCTCCGGCACCGTGAGTCCCAGGAACCCGTGCTCCCCGAGGAGCTCGAGGTTGCGGCGGGGGAACATGAGCTCGTCGTCGAAACGCTTCGCGTTCGCCCGCAGCTCCTTCTCACAGAGCTCGATCAGGGTCGCACGGAGCTCCTTCTGCTTGTCCGTGTAGACCCAGTCCGGATCCCAGTCGTAGCCGAGTCCCCAGAAGGGCTCGGACCCCCAGATCTTCTCGGTCATCGTTCCTCCATGGGCTGCTGTTCCGGGCGGCTGTCGGCGCCCATGCTAGGCGGGCGCCGCGAGCCGGGCAACGCAGCCCGGGTCGTGTCCCCAGAAGCAGCCCGGCTCGTGTCCCCAGGAGATGGCAACGGGGCGGCGGAGCCGCCCCGTTGCCGACCACGCGGTCCTTCGGATCTACGCGGACCTGCCCGGCATGACCTCCTCGTGGAGCAGACGCATCTGCTCCTCGTTCGGCATCGTCGGGACGTCCGGGTCCCGGAACGTGATGGGCTTCTTGTCCTGGATCGCTCGCCGGTAGAAGAACAACAGCACCGACACGACGAGGACACCGGCGCCGAGGAAGAGCGGGAGGCCCTTGAACTCGTAGAAGCCGATGTACGACGCCACCTTCTGGTCCAGGACCCCGGCGAGGACCAGGATCAGGTTGAAGGCCGCCAATGGCCACGCCAACGCGGCGATCAGCGGGCCGGCCTTGATCGGCCGCGGCCAATCCGGTCGGTCCTTCCGCAGGAGCAGGAACCCGGTCAGCGCGAGCACGTGACAGAAGACGTAGCCGATGTTCGAGATGTACAGGATCACGAAGTTGTTCGCGCCCAGCAGCAGCAGCAGGCCGATGTTCACCACCATGTCGACCGTCATCCCGCGGGCGGGCACGTGGAACTTGTTCAGGTGATAGAGCCACTTGATCGTCATGTCGTCGCGGGCGATGCCGTACAGCGCCCGGCCACCGTCCGCCGTCGAGGTGTTCATCGCGAGGATCAGGCTCGCGATGAGACAGATGACGGCGAATCCGCCGATCGCGGGTCCCGCGATGTCCTCCAGGGCCTGGACGTAGAAGCTTCCGTAGTCGCCGGTGGATCCAACGACGCCGCCCAGGCCGAGCGGGAGGAACAGGTAGACGAACAACGAGAACACGGCCACGCTCTTGAGCGCCTTCGCGGTGTCCCGCTTCGTGTCGTGGAACTCGGGGGCGAAGCTCGCACCCACCTCGATCCCGTACGCCGACCAGCACATGATGAAGAGCCACATCAGGGCGATCCTGAGGTCGCTGAATCCACCGGCGTTGTGGACGTACTCGAGGTTCGATGAGTCCCAGTCCCCGGTGATGTAGGGGAAGATGATGAAGATGGCGAGCGGGACCATCAGCAGCGCCCCGGTGACATACCCAACCGCCATCGAGGGCTTGACCCCCAGGACGTTGAACATCCAGACGCCGAGGATCACGACGATGGCGATCGCCTGGGCCAGCCCGAAATCGGCGAACCCGAGGTTGAAGTACGCGTCGTCGACGCCGTCCCCGGACTTCGGGAACCACTCGGCGACGATGAGTGCCCCGACGATGTTCCCGACGAACGAGAGCACGACGGACCAGCCGATCCAGTAGCCGAACGCCGCGATCGGCCCGAAGAGGTTGAAGCGCGATCGCCAGCCCTCGTGCGCGTACAGGGAGATCCCACCCGGCTTGTCGGGGAACATCGCCGCGGTCTCCGCGTAGATGAAGTTCTGTAGCAGCCCGACGGTCGCGGAGATCCCCCAGAGGAGGATCGATCCCCACGCGCCGATGGTGGCGAGCGTGAAGCCGAGCGATCCCAACAGGAACGCCGGCTGGCACAAGCCGATGACGAACCCGTCGTACCAATTGAGCGACTTGAGGAGATGGCGTTCCTCGATGGTCGCCTGCGCCGTGACCTCATCAGCCACCTGATCCCTCCCCCTCTCGCGTGCGCGGCCCCTCGGCCGACTGCCGGGGTATAGCACGGCACTTCGAGGCGGGCAATCCCAGGGAGGTTGCGTCCCGTGGCAAACGGGGCTCCCTGTAGCATCGCCGCCGTGAAGGGTCCTCCGATCACGGTGAGCTGCGACTGCGGCGAGATCGAACGGGTTCCCTACGGCGACGCCTGGATCTGTCCGAACTGCGGTCGCCGATGGGACACGGCGCAGATCCCTTCTGAGGAGTACTGGGGGGTCATGCGAGAGATGCGCCGGTACCGCCTCGAGGTGGTCGCGGTGTCGGTGGCTCTCGGGATCGCGCTCGCGATCACGCTGGCGAACCTGGGGAGCAGGCGGTACTTCCCGATCGTCCTCGGCGTCATGGGCTTCTGGTTCTTGATCTACATGCCCCGATGGAGGAGGAAGGTCCGGGACAGGGCCCGGCAGCTCCCGACCTGGAACCTCCGGTCGGGCTGAGGCCTTCCTTCGATAGTCTCACGCGCGTTCCGACCCACTTGGGGTGGCGCGGGAGATCGGAGGAGCGCGGGGTGACTTTCCTGATCACATGTCCGAACTGTGGGCCGCGCGAGGCCCTCGAATTCGCCTTCGGGGGCGAGACGACGCGGCGCGCCGGACCGACCTCGACCGATCGTGAGCTCGCCGCCTCCCTGTACTTCCGCCGCAACGTCGACGGCTGGCAGACGGAATGGTGGGTGCACCAGAGTGGATGTCGCGCCTGGTTCCTGGCCGAGCGCCATACGACCACGAACGAGATCAGGCGCACATACCGACCAGAAGAACGAGAGGCCGCGCCCGCGTGAGCGAGCGGCTCCCGGAGCGCCTGGGCGAGGCGATCCGGCGCGACCGGCCGATACGCTTCCGATTCGAACGTCGGACGATCTCCGCGTTCGAGGGAGACACGGTGGGATCGGCGTTGGCGGTCGCCGGCGTGACGATCACGGGCCGCTCCTTCAAGTACCACCGGCCACGTGGGTTGCACTGCATGACGGGCTCTTGCCCCAACTGCCTGATGCGGGTCGACGGGGTCCCGAACGTCCGCGCGTGCACCGAGCCCGTGCGGGAAGGGATGCGGGTCGAGCGACAGAACGCCTGGCCCTCCGCCGACCGCGACGTCCACGGATGGCTGAACACGCTCTCGTTCATGATGCCACCCGGCTTCTACTACAAGGTCTTCCAGCGACCGCGCTGGGCGTGGCCGTTCGTCGAGCCGTTCATCCGATCGAAGGCGGGGCTCGGCACGGTGCCCCACGAGCCCGATCACCGTCGCCGGCGGCGGATCAACCTGCATCCCGACGTCCTCGTGATCGGCGCCGGAGCCGCCGGCCTCGCGGCCGCGGCGGAGGCCGCGAAGGCCGGAGCGACGGTCGTGCTCCTGGAACAGGGCCGCGAGGCAGGCGGCCACCTGCTCGGGGATGCCAACGTGACCCTGCGATCCGGACTCGCCCGGCAGATGACCGAGTCGGGCGTCCGTTTCCTGCCGAACACCGCGGCGTTCGGGGTCTTCGGCGGGAGATTGGTGGCGGCCGCGGGGCCCGACGCTCTGTACCGGATCCGGGCGAAGCACCTGATCTTCGCGACGGGCGCCGTCGAGCAGTCCGCCGTCTTCCCGGGCAACGATCTGCCGGGGGTGATGCTGTCGTCGGGGGTCGAGCTCCTGCTCCACCGCTATCGCGTCCTTCCCGGGACTCGCGCGGTGGTCCTCACGGCCGAGAACGCCGGCTACTCCAGCGCGTGGGCGTTGAAGGATGCCGGGGCCGAGGTCACCGTCGTCGACCTCCGCTCCGAAGGGGGTTGGCCCGAGGGGTTCCCCGTCGTGCCGGGCGCGACGATCCTGTCCGCACAGGGTCGCCGACGGGTGACTTCGGTCACCGTCGGGTCACCCGCCTCGACGTCCGGACAGAAGGTGGCGTGCGACCTCGTTGCGATCGCCTCCGTGCAGATGCCCTCGACGAACCTCTTGGCGCAGGCGGGAGCGAAGGTCGCGTTCGACGACGCGATGCAGGTCTTCCTCCCCGTCGAGATGCCGGAGCGAACATACGCGGTGGGCGCGGTCGCGGGGAGCAGAACCCCGGAGGCCGCGGTGGCGCAGGGTCGACTCGCAGGACTCGAGACCGCGGCGGCGTTGGGATATGAGATCGACAGCGCCGAGCTGCAGGAGCTTCGGGCCGGAGCCGCGGCAGCTGGGGACCGGGTCATCCTCCCGCCCGAGGTCTCGGCCGCCTCGGGGAAGCAGTTCGCGTGCCTCTGCATGGATGTCACCTCGAAGGAGCTGAAGACGGCGGCCACCGAGGGGTTCGATTCCATGGAGCTCCTCAAGCGTTACACCACGATCACGATGGGTCCCTGTCAGGGGAAGTCCTGCATGTTGGCCTCTCAGCGGCTGTGCGGGCGTGCGACCGGAACGTCCTTCGCGGAGACGGCGCCCACGACGGCACGGCCGCCGTGGGTCCCCGTGGAGATGGGCACGTTGGCCGGCAGCCGGTTGACGCCCCGCAAACAGACGACGATGCACGACCGGCACGCGACCGCCGGCGCGGAGTTCATGTGGGCGGGTGACTGGCGGAGGCCCCATCACTACACCACCCCGGAGGCAGAGGTCGATGCGGTCCGGAACAAGGTGGGGCTGATCGACGTGAGCAGCTTGGGCAAGTTCCGGATCAAGGGCCCGGAGTCGGTCGAGCTGCTGGAGCGTCTCTACCCGTGCCGGTTCTCGGATCTCAAGGTGGGGAGGGTCCGCTACGGGGCGATGCTCAACGACGAGGGGGTGATCCTCGACGACGGCGCGGTCGTCCGACTGGCGGACGACGAGTTCTTCGTGACCGTGACGACGGGCAACACGGCGGCGCTCGAGCGATGGATCACCTGGTGGAACGCCGACTGGCAGCTCGACGCTCGGACGCTGAACGTGACCGGAGCCTTCGGCGCCGTGAATCTGGCGGGACCGCGAGCCAGGAGCGTCATGGGGGCGCTCACCGACGCCGACGTATCCGGGGACGCCTTGCCGTACATGTCGGCGACGAGCATGCAGGTCGCCGGTGTGCCGTCCCTGGTGCTCCGGATCGGCTTCGTGGGCGAGATGGGCTACGAGATCCACTTCCCGTCGACCTACGGCGAACACCTCTGGGACTCGATCATGGAGGCGGGGCGCGCCGAGGGGATCGCGGCGTTCGGTCTCGAAGCCCAGCGGATCCTGCGGCTCGAGAAGCACCACATCCTCGTGGGTCAGGACACCGATGCGGAGTCGGATCCGTTCGAGGTCGGGCTCGGCTGGATGGTGAAGGACGACAAGGAGGACTTCCTCGGCTTGCGCGCGCTGCGGGACCTGAGGCGGCAGGGGCCCGAAGAGCGTCTGGTGGGGTTCACCGCGCCCGACCGATGGCTGCCGCCGGAAGGAGCGTCGGTGGTTCGTGACGGCGCCTGGGTCGGTCGGGTGACGTCGGCGAGACGGAGCGCGGCGGTCGGGAACGTCATCGGCCTCGCCTGGGTCCCGGCTGACACCGCCTCCGATGGAAGCACGTTCGAGATCCAGTTCGGGGGCAGCCACACGACGGGAACGGTGCGCACCGCTCCGTTCTACGACCCTCACGGTCAGAGGTTGCGGTCATGAGGACGGCGATCAGGCGCTCGCCCGCCGCGCGACTGTCGGCGCTCCGCGGCGCGGTGTTCGTGGAGGAGGCCGGATGGGAGATCCCGGCCTCCTACGGGGACGACGCCGCCGAGCGCGCTGCCATTCGCGATCGCGTGGCGATCGCGGACGTCACCGCGCGCGCGAAGGTGGACGTGCGCGGCCGACTGCCGCAGGCGCTTCCCCTGCCGGCGGCGACCGTCATCGCTCGGATCTCGGCGGAATGGGTCGTGGTGTTCGGTGGGCCGGATGCGGAGACGAGGCTGCTCCGGGCGATCGAACCCGTGGCCGGTCCCGGCCCGATGGTGACGGACGTGACCCACCTGTTCGCGGGGTTCGCGCTGGCCGGGCCCGAGCTGCCCGCGGTGCTGGAGCGGACCACCTCGTGGGATCCCACGACCCTCGCTCCTGGGGAGGCGACGGGAGCGCCGATCGCGGAGGTCAGGGCGTTGATGGTCCGCCGGGATCTCGAGGTGCCCGTGATGGAGGTGTACGTCGCCACGGAGTTCGCGCG
Source organism: uncultured Actinomycetota bacterium (assembly GCA_963750945.1). GTDB lineage: Bacteria > Actinomycetota > UBA4738 > UBA4738 > HRBIN12 > JAJNBA01. Next base: position 688,570 of record CAVVSH010000004.1, read on the forward strand.
CTACGTCTGGGAGACGCTCTCAGGCGTCGTCGCGGGGCTTGGCGGTGCACCGGTGGGATGGCAGGCGCTGCGCATGGAGGGCTGGAGCTGATGCACCCGATCCGCTACTTCCGGCCCTGGCGCATGTGGCGCCACCACGAGCTCAAGGACTCCTACGACGTCGTGATCGTCGGCGGTGGCGCCCACGGGCTCGCGATCGCGTACGAGCTCGCGAAGCGTGGCATCCGCGACGTCGCCGTTCTGGACAAGAGCTACATCGGCGCCGGTGGATCCGGCCGCAACACGACGATCGTTCGTGCGAACTACCGGACGCCCGAAGGCGTGGCCTTCTACAAGGAGGCGCTCCGGCTGTACGAGCAGCTCGCGCAGGAGCTCGACTACAACCTCCTGCTCTCGCAACAGGGTCACCTGACGCTGGCACACGCCGAGCGCGCCGTGATCGTCGCCCACGAGCGCGCCGAGGTGAACAGACTCCTCGGCGTCGACTCCCGGGTGATCTACCCGGACGAGATCGCGAAGCTCTGTCCGGAGCTCGATCTCTCGACCCATCCCGACTTCCCGATCATGGCCGCCCTCTACCACCCGCCCGGTGGCGTGATCCGCCACGACGCCGTCGTGTGGGCGTACGCGCGGATGGCCGACCGGATGGGCGTGCACGTGCACCAGGGCACCGAGGTGACGGGCGTGAACGTCCAGGGCGGTCGCGTGACCGGGGTTCGGACCAACCGCGGGGACATCGAGACCGGCACCGTGATCTCCGCGGTCGCGGGTTGGACGAGCGAGATCTGCCGGATGGCCGGCGTCGAGACGCCGATCGTCACCCATCCGCTGCAAGCATTCGTGACGGAAGCGCTGAAGCCATTCCTGGACGTGATCCTGGTCTCGGCCACCCTGCACGTCTACATCTCGCAGACCGACCGTGGCGAGGTACTGATCGGCTCGGAGATCGAGCCGTACACGTCGTACTCGCAAGACTCCACGCTGGATTTCCTCGAGGTCACGGCCGCCCACTCGCTCGAGCTCCTCCCGATGCTCGGACGCGTGAAGCTGATGCGCGCGTGGGGCGGCCTCTGCGACGTGACGCCCGACTATTCCCCGATCATGGGACTCACCGATGTCGAGGGTTTCCTGATCGACGGTGGCTGGGGCACGTACGGGTTCAAGGCCACACCGATCGTCGGCGTCACGATGGCCGACCTGGTGAACGACAACCAGGTGCCGGATCTGATCGCGCCGTTCGCGCTCGAGCGATTCTGGAAGCGGGAGCTGGTCTCGGAGATCGCCGCCGCCGCCGTGTCCCACTGATGGCGCCCGCGGAGCCTCCTGGGAAGGACGATAATCGTTCCCATGGCGACCGCCGCGCAGCCGCTCCGACGGAACACCTCGAGCGTGCACGTCGTCGCGCTGAACGACGGCATCCGCTCCGAACGGACCGACACGCTGGCCGCGGAGGAGCCGCTGGAGATCCGTGTGCAGGGTCCCGGCCAGGAGCAGCGATCGGTGGCCGTCACGATGAGGACGCCGGGTGGGGACTTCGAGCTCGCCGTGGGATTCCTCTTCACCGAGGGGTTGATCGTCCCGACCGACGTGAGCAGGGTCGCGTACTGCGACACCCTTCCCGGCGAGGAGCAGCAGTACAACATCGTGTCGGTCACGCTCAACCGATCGTTCGACTTCGACCGGCTCAAGCGGAACTTCTACGCCACGTCGTCGTGCGGGGTGTGCGGGAAAGCGGCGCTCGACGACATCGAGGTGAGGTGTGCTCCCGTCGCGGAGGGCACCAAGGTGAGCGGCGAGACGCTCCTCGCGCTGCCGCCTGCCCTCCGCAAGGCGCAGAAGGTCTTCGAGCGGACCGGCGGCCTGCACGCGGCGGGACTCTTCGCGGCGGACGGGGGCCTGTTGTCCGTCCGTGAGGACGTCGGCCGCCACAACGCCGTCGACAAGATCGTGGGGGAGCAGGTGCTGGCCGGCCACATCCCGCTCGCGGACCACGTCCTCCAGGTGAGCGGGCGGCTCTCGTTCGAGATCGTCCAAAAGGCAGCCGTGGCAGGGATCCCCATCGTGAGCGCCGTGAGCGCGCCGTCCTCGCTCGCGGTCGAAGCGGGGGAGCGGTTCGGCATGACGTTGGTCGGCTTCGTCCGAGACGAGCGCCTGAACGTCTACACCCACCCGGAACGGGTGGTCGCCTCGTCGATCAGTTGACGGCGACGCCGACGAGGCGGCCGACCCCGTACGTGATCGCCGCTGCGACCGCGCCGATCCCGAGCATCCTCGCTCCCGAGAAGAGCACGCCTCGGCCGGTAAGGATGGTCATCGCGCTCCCCACGGCGAACAACGTCACCGCCGACAACCCCGCCGACACGACCAGGGCGGTGGCACCCGAGGTGAACAGGAACGGGATCAGGGGCACGATCGCCCCGAGCGAGAACGCTACGAAGGAAGAACCTGCTGCGGCCCACGGTGAGCCGAGTCCCTCGTGCATGTCGATCCCGAGCTCCTCCCGAGCGTGGGTCTCGAGGGCGACCTGTGGATCCTTCATCAGCGCCACCGAGATCTGCTCGGCGGTCTCGGGGTCGATCCCCTTCGTCTCGTACATCCGCGCCAGCTCCTGCTGCTCCTCCTCCGGCTGCGTGGCGATCTCGTGCGCCTCCTTGTGGATCAGCTGCTCGTAGACCTCGCGTTGCACCTTCATCGAAACGTACTCGCCCGCTCCCATCGAGAACGCGCCGGCGAGGAGACCCGCGAACCCGGCGATCATCACCACCCTCCCCGCGACACCGGATCCCGCGACCCCGAAGATGAGTGAGAGGTTGGACACCAGCCCGTCGTTCACCCCGAAGATCGCGGCGCGGAGGGCACCCGACTTGCTGCTCGACGCATCCTGTTCGCCGCCTACGGGGCCGGCGTGCGGTCTGATCCGCGAGGTCATCTCGCACACAGTAGACCGAGGACACTGGACACCCATCCGGCGGCTCTCCGCGCCGCCTAGAATCTGCCGGCGGTCGGATCATCCGACCCGGCCTGAGAAGAGAAGGGATGCCGATGAAGGACGGGCTCACGCGGCTCACCGAGCCGATGGTGCGCGAGGACGGGGAGCTGCGCGTCGCGACCTGGGAGGAGGCCCTCGATCGGGCCGCCGAGGGGCTGCGCGCCGCCACGGACCGCCACGGCGGCAAAGGGGTCGGCCTGTTCAGCTGCTCGAAGGCGACGAACGAGATGAACTTCGCGGCACAGAAGTTCATCCGCCAGGCCCTGGGCAGCAACAACATCGATAGCTGCAACCGCACCTGACACGCACCGAGCGTGGTCGGTCTGGCCACGGTCTTCGGTGCCGGAGGCGGTACCAGCTCATACGAAGAGGCGGAGCACACCGACCTCATGCTGCTGTGGGGTTCCAACGCTCGCGCCGCGCACCCGATCTTCTTCCACCACGTCCTCAAGGGGATCCACGACGGGATGCGCTTGATCGTGGTCGACCCTCGTCGGACCGAGTCGGCCGAGTGGGGGGATCTCTGGCTCGGGCTGGACGTCGGCACCGACATCGCCCTCTCCAACACGATGGCTCGGGAGATCATCGTGAACGACCTGCACCACCGCGCGTTCATCGAGCTCGCGACCACCGACTTCGAGGACTACGTGGCCTCGGTGATGGACTGGACGCTCGAGCGCGGCGCGGAGATCACGGGCGTCCCGGCCGAGGTGATCCGCGAGGTGGCGCACGCCTACGCGAAGGCCGATCGCGCGATGATCTGCTGGACCCTCGGGATCACCGAACATCACAACGCCGCCGACAACGTGCTCGCGTTGATCAACCTGGGACTGCTCACCGGGCACGTCGGGACCTATGGGTCCGGGATGAACCCGCTCCGTGGCCAGAACAACGTCCAGGGCGGGGGCGACATGGGCGCGATCCCGAACAAGCTCACCGGTTTCCAGGACATCGAGACGAACACCGCCGCCCGCGAGCGGTTCGAGCGAGCCTGGGGGGTGCCGATCACGCCGAAGAAGGGCTGGCACCTCTCGCAGATGTTCGAGGCGATGGAGGAGGGGGATCTCACCGCGCTGTACGTGATCGGCGAGAACCCGGCCGCATCCGAGGCCGACAACCAAAGGACCCACAAGCTCCTCGCGAACCTCGACATCTTGATCGTGCAGGACATCTTCATGACCCAGACCGCGAAGATGGCCGACGTGGTCCTGCCCGCGGCGAACTCGGCGTTCGAGTCCGAGGGCACCGTGACGAACAGCGAACGGCGGGTGCAGCGGGTGCGTCCGGCGCTCGTGCCTCCCGGGAACGCGAAGGACGACATCTGGATCATCGGCGAGCTCGCGAAGCGCCTCGGTCATGACTGGGGTCACCCCTCCGCGGAGGACGTGTGGGAGGAGGTCCGCGGGCTCTCTCCGATGCACGCCGGGATGTCATGGGAGCGGATCGAGGAGCTGGGCGGGATCCAATGGCCCTGTCCGGATGAGTCGCACCCGGGGACGAAGTTCCTCCATGCGCGCCTGTGGTCGGAGGACCCGGGGGAGCAGGGGATGAAGGCGCCGTTCTCCGTGGTGCTCTACGAGCCTCCGGTCGACGAGTTGGACGAGGACTACCCGTTCCGGCTGACCACGGGCCGCCGGCTCGACTCGTACAACACCGGCGTCCAAACCGGCGGGTACACCTCACCGCTGCGCCGGGAGGAGACGCTCGACATCTCCCCGGAAGACGCCGAGCGGCTCGGGGTCCGAGAGGGCGAACGCGTGCGGATCGCCTCTCGCCGAGGCGAAGTGGAGGCACCGGTGCGTCTGGCGCTCGGCCTGCGACCCGGTCTGCTGTTCATGACGTTGCACTTCCCGGACCAGGTCGACGTCAACAACCTGACGATCGATGCGTGGGACCCGAAATCGGGGACCGCGGAGTTCAAGGCCACGGCCGTGCAGGTGGAGAAGCTGGCGACCTCGGCCATCGCGGCCGGCGACGAGGACCGGGAGTGATGAAGTGACGGAGGTGACGTGGACCTCCATCTGATGGACGCCGCCCCGACGGAGGCGGAACGATCCGTGGTCGACGGCTTCCTGGGGCTTCCGGAGACCGGCTGGGAGGGAGGTCTCGAGCGCTCCGCGAGAGACCTCCGGGTCGTGCGAGGCGGTCGCGAGGCGCGCGACCAGCGCCACCTCCTGCTTCCGGCCCTTCACGCGCTCCAAGCGGGCGTGGGATGGATCAGCCGGGGAGGGCTCAACTACGTGTCCCAGCGGCTCTCGGTGCCGCCCGCGGACACCTACGGCGTCGCGACGTTCTACGCGATGTTCAGCGTCGAGGAGCGACCGGCGAACATCGTGCACGTCTGTGACGACCTCGCCTGCCGGGGAGCCGGCGGCTTGGCACTCTGTGAGGAGCTGGGGCGTGACGCGCCGGAAGGTACCGACGCCGGTGGATGGAGCTGGGTCCGGTCTCCCTGCCTCGGGATGTGCGAGCAGGCGCCGGCCGTCTTCGCGCAGCGCGCGGGACGGCCGGAGGTTGCGATCGGCGAGGCGACCCGCGCGACCGTGGACGCGATCGTGGTGCCCGTCTCCGACGTCGTGTGCGCCGGCGGGGTGGGGGCGCCGCAGACGCTCGCGCCCGAAGGGCGCGAGCGTCTGCGGCTCCTGAGGCGGGCCGGCGTCGTCGATCCGGCTTCGATCGACGACTACCGCGCCCACAGCGGCTACGAGGCGCTCCGCACCGCGATGGAACTTGGGCCCGAGGCCACGATCCAGGCGGTGACCGACGCGAAGCTCCTCGGGCGTGGAGGAGCCGCCTTCCCCACCGGGGTGAAGTGGCAGGCGGTCACCACGCAGCCGGTACGGCCGCACTACGTGATCTGCAACGCCGACGAATCGGAGCCGGGGACGTTCAAGGACCGGGTCGTGATGGAGCAGGATCCGTTCGCGGTCATCGAGGCGCTCACCGTGGCGGGCTTCGCGTGCGGCGCGGAGAAGGGGTTCCTCTACATCCGGGGCGAGTATCCGCTGGCGACCGAACGCCTCGAGCACGCGATCGCCGAGGCGAGACACCATGGCTTCCTCGGCGACGACGTCATGGGGCACGGGTTCGCGTTCGACATCGAACTCCGGCGCGGGGCGGGCGCCTACATCTGCGGTGAGGAGACCGCCCTGTTCAACTCGCTCGAGGGCAAGCGAGGGGAGCCCCGGAACAAGCCGCCGTTCCCCGTGACCCACGGCGTGTTCGGCAAGCCGACGGCGATCAACAACGTCGAGACGCTGATCAACGTGCTGGAGATCCTTCGGCTGGGCGCGGACGCATATGCGGAGATCGGGAGCGAGGGCTCGACGGGACCACGCCTCTTCTGTCTCTCGGGCCACGTCGAGCGGCCCGGCGTCTACGAGGTGGAGCACGGCGCGACCTTGCGGGACCTGATCGAGATGGCGGGCGGCGTCCGCGGGGGTGCCATCCTCAAGACGGTGTTGCTCGGCGGCGCGGCCGGTGGCTTCGTCGGCCCGGACATGCTCGACGTCAGGCTCACGTTCGAAGACGCGCGGGAAGGCGGATACGTGCTGGGCTCGGGCGTGATCATGGTCTTCGACGAGAGCGCGGATCTCGTGGATCTCTGTCTCCGCATCGCTCGGTTCTTCCGCGACGAGAGCTGCGGACAATGCGTCCCGTGCCGTGTCGGCACGGTCCGGCAGGAAGAGGCGCTCCACCGGCTCGTCTCCGGCACGCCGATCGGCTCGGCTCGCGACGAGCTCGCCCTGATCGACGAGGTGGCCCAGGTGATGCGGGACGCCTCGATCTGCGGGCTGGGCCAGACGGCGGCGAACGCCGTGCAGTCGGCGATCTCGCGGCTCGGCGTCTTCCACGGAGGTGCCGCATGAGCCAGGCAGTACCGCTCGACGCACCGAGGCGCCTGATCGACGTCGAGATCGACGGGCGAGCGGTCCGCGTGCCGGAGGGTGCCACGATCCTCGACGCGTGCCGGGCCGAGGGCGTGGACACGCCCACGATGTGCTATGCGGGCAACCTCACCCCGATCAACGCCTGCCGCGTGTGTGTCGTGGAGGTCGAGGGCTCCCGCGTCCTCGTGCCGGCGTGCTCCCGCCGCGCCGAGCCGGAGATGAAGGTGAAAACCGACACAGAGCGCGTGCGTCACTCGCGCAAGCTCGTGATGGAGTTCCTCGACTCGAGCGTCGATACCACCCTCGCCTCGACGGATTGGCGTCGATGGGCGGGCGAGTACGGAGCGGATCCTTCCCGGTTCGGCGTCGCGATGGAACCGATGGACGCGGGGGAGCGCGACGAGCGACCGCCCGGGCACCACCACGACCCCGACCCGGCGGTTGCGGAGACCGTGGCCCAGCCGGTCAAGGTGGACAACGACCTGTACGTCCGCGACTACGAGCGATGCGTGCTCTGCTACAAGTGCGTCGAGGCATGCGGCGTGGACGCGCAGAACACGTTCGCGATCGCGGTCGCGGGCCGCGGCTTCGACGCTCGGATCTCCACGGAGTTCGCCGTGCCGCTCGACGAGTCGGCGTGCGTCTACTGCGGAAACTGCATCGGCGTGTGTCCCACAGGCGCATTGATGTTCAAGTCGGAGCACGATATGCGCGCCGAGGGGACGTGGGACGAGGACGCGCAGACGGTCACCAACACGATCTGCCCGTACTGCGGAGTGGGTTGTGAGCTCGAGGTCCACGTCCAGGACAACGAGATCGTGAAGGTGTCGTCGCCCGAGGATCACTCGGTCACGAGCGGCCACCTCTGCATCAAGGGACGGTTCGGGTTCGCCTACGTGCAGAGCCGAGGAAAACGCGACGGCCGGGGACGGTAGCGACGTCGCGGGCATCGTGCTCGCGGGAGGTCGGTCACGTCGATTCGGTCGCGACAAGCTCGCGGAGGAGTACCAGGGCAGCCCCCTCCTCCAGCATCCGGTCTCGCGTCTGCTCGAGGTGTGCGACCGCGTGATCGTGGTGCTTTCGCCCGACGCGGAAGAGCCTCCGATGCCGGTCGGCGCATCGGTGGAGTTCGCGCGGGACGCGCTCGAGGGTGAGGGACCGCTCTCCGGACTGTCGGCAGGACTCGAGGTCGCGAACGCGGACTGGACCGTCCTCGCGGGCGGTGATATGCCGGATCTTCAACCTGCCGTGCTCCTGGAGATGCTTCGCGCCGGGCTGGAGACAGGAGCGGTCGCCGTGTCGCTCGCCGATGGAGGCAAAGAGAGACCGCTCCCGTGTGTGCTCCGGACCGCTCCCGCGACGGCGGCGGTGCATGAGCTCCTGCGGGCCGGGCGGCGACGCTTGCGAGACCTGCTCGCGGCCGTCCCCTCCGTCACGATCGATGAACCGACCTGGACCGCGCTCGACCCCGAGAGACGAACGCTGCGCGATGTCGACGAGCCCGGGGACATCGAGTCCTGAGTCCTCGATAGGCTCGCTGGGTGCCGCACGAGCCCTTCACGCTCGGGTCGTTCGAGGTCGTGCCATTGTGCGACGGCTGGGCACCGCTGCCGCTCAGTGACGAGATACCCGGCGTCGACGTGGATTGGAACGCCGAGCGAGACCGGTACCCGTGGGCATTCCCGGTCGACGACCCCACGAGTTGGGCGTGGCATGTCCATGCCTTCCTGGTGCGGCATCCGGACGGCATCGCCCTCGTCGACACGGGCATCGGTCATCTCGGCCGTCCGCCATTCGACGTGACCGGCCGGATCGACGACGAGCTACGCGCGATGGGTGTTGCCCCTGAGGACGTCAACACCGTCGTGTTGACGCATCTCCACGCCGACCACTCGGGCGCGGTCTGCGGACCCGATGGCACGCTGCGGTTCCCGAACGCGCGTCACCACGTTCATCCCGACGACTGGAGCTTCTTCGCGACCGAGCGTTCACCGGGCGACTTCACCGGACGGTTCGCGATGTCGATCGTGGAGGACGTTGGCCTCCTCGACCTCGAAGGAAGTGATCATGAAGTCGGACAGGGCCTCTCCCTGCTCCACGCACCTGGGCACACGCCAGGGCATCGCGTCGTTCGGATCGACGATGGCAACGACACCCTGGTGCTCACCGGCGATCTCCTTCACACAACGCCACAGATCAGCCGCCCACAGGCCCGCTCCAACCACGACGAGGACCCGGAGGTCGCGTCCCGGGAGCGAGCACGCATCATCGAAGCGGCGCTCACGAAGGGATGGGCCTTGGGGGTTTCCCACTTCGGGCGGCCGTTCGGCCGTGTCGAGGCCGACGGCTGGACGCCGAGAGAGGGCAGTCTTCGCTAGCCGTCCCGACCCGACTCGAGCTCGTCCAGCCGCTCCGTGGCCACTCCGTGGGCAGCGTCGGATGCGGCCTCGTGCCCGGTGATGGCGCGGAGGAACTCGTCGCGGTCGAGTGCCAGGAGCCTGCTCGCGGTCGTGGCGACGACGGTCGCGGTCCTCGGAACGTCGCGGAGGAGCGCGATCTCACCGAACGATCCGCCCGGGCCGAGCGTCGTGACACTGCGGGTGCCCTCGATGACCTCCACGGCGCCTTCGACGATCGCGTAGTAGCGATCGCCGACCTCGCCCTGTCGGATCACGACCGCTCCTTCGGGCACCCGTATCGGGATGAGGTTCCTCGCGAGACGCTCGAGCATCGGGGTCGGCAGCGGCGCGAAGAGTCGTGTCGAGCGCAGGAGCGCCATCTCCTCCGAGGGGATCCGGACCCCCACGTCGAGCGCGATGAGGGCACGGCGACCCAGCAAGGCTGCCGTTGGCAAGAGCACGCCGGCGATCACCAGGGTCCACCGAGGCCCGAGCGCCACCACGAGGAGCGACGCGAGGAAGGACCCGATCCCCTCTCCGGCCATGTACAACGATTCCAGGACGCCGAACGCCCTCGAGAGCTGCTTGTCCGGGATCAAGCGCTGCAGCATCATGCGCCCGTTGACGTCGGCGAGCGCACCGCCCGCGCCGCTCATCGCCAGGAAGGCTCCGGCCAACGAGGGTTGGATGGCGATCCCGGCGACGGAGAGCCCGCTCCAGGTCACTCCCCACCGGAACGAGCGCGACGACCGCCATCGCGCCGCCAGGCCGATCGCGAACGCGGCTCCGACGATCGCGCCGACGCCGATCGAGGCGGTCAGGTAGCCGACGCCGGCGTCGCCGGTGCCGACGAAGTCGAAAGCCAAGATCACGATCAACACGTCGACGAACCCGAGCTGGACCATCGCGAGTCCCATCGTCGCGACCAGGAGGAGCGATCTGCGGTCGCGCGCAACGGCACGGACGCCGTCCACGGCGTCGGCTGCGACGACCCGGACGCCGGAAGTTCCGCCGTCGTGAGCCGGTTCGGTGCGCACCCGGATCGACGCCACGCTCACGGTACCGAGGAGCAGCATCACGGCGAGCGCGGCATCCACGACGCCGGGACCGGAGACGGAACCGGGCGCCAGACCCATCAGTCCGCCCGCGAGGAGCGGGCCCAGCAGGATGCTGAAGCTCTCGAGGACGCTGCTGGCGGCGTAGGCGCTCGAGAGCTCCTCCGGCGTACGAGCCAGTCGGGGAAGGAGGGAGGCGTGCGTCGGACGGACGAGCGTGATCATCCATCCGGCCGAGGTGCCCGCGACGTAGACGAGCGGAGCCGGCGCTTCGGTCAGCAGTGCCAGGGCCGCCAGCGCCGTCATCGTGGCGAGCGACGCATAGGCGAAGAAGAGGACCCGCTCGCGACGATGCCGATCCCCGAGAACCGATCCGATCGGTGCGAGGATCGCGGCGGGGATCAGCTGAAGGAGGCTCACCAGACCGACCATGACGCTGCCGCCGTCCTGGTAGGCGTACACGATCAGCGCGATGAACGCCGCCCATTCGGTGATCGTGAACGCGAGATAGGCGGCCAGCGCCTTCGCGATGTCGGGCGATCGGAACGAGCTCCCGAGCGCCGTGAGCGACGTTCGCACGTCGGCGAGGACGCTCCGGACCGCCGAGCCGTCGCTTGATCGTTCCTTCGCCACGAGGGACAGGAGTCTAGGTCAGCTGCACCCTGCGGTCGTCCCGGCCGCCGTTGGGCTACAGTCGCGACCGAAGAGCGGGCGCTCCGCGCATCTGCCCGCGCATCACATCACCCTCTCTCGAAAGGACCTCGGCCATGCCGCGTCGTGTCCTGATCATGGGAGCCGCAGGCCGCGACTTCCACAACTTCAACGTCGTCTACCGGGGCGACCCCGGGATCGAGGTCGTCGCGTTCACCGCGACGCAGATCCCGTACATCGACGACCGCACCTACCCGGCGGCGCTCGCCGGGGATCGCTACCCCGAGGGCATCCGGATCTACGAGGAGGACGAGCTCCCGCGTCTGATCCGTCAACTGGACGTCGACGACGTGGTGTTCGCCTATTCGGACGTTTCGCATGAGCACGTGATGCACAAGGCGAGCGAGGCGCTCGCGGCCGGCGCCAACTTCCTGCTGCTCGGCCCCGACGCCACGATGTTGAAGCCGGCCATCCCCACCGTGGCCGTGACGGCCGTGCGGACCGGCGTCGGGAAGTCCCAGACCACCCGCGCGGTCGCCGGGACACTGAAAGAGGCGGGGACGAAGGTCGTGGCCGTGCGACACCCGATGCCTTACGGTGATCTGACCGCGCAGCGCGTGCAGCGGTTCGCGGAGCTCGAGGACCTCGACCGGCATCACTGCACGATCGAGGAGCGTGAGGAGTACGAGCCGCACATCGCGAGCGGGACCGTGATCTACGCCGGCGTCGACTACGCCGAGATCCTCGAGCAAGCACAGGCCGAGGCCGACGTGCTTCTGTGGGACGGGGGCAACAACGATCTTCCCTTCTACCTCCCGGATGTCCACATCGTGCTCGTCGACCCGCTCCGGGTCGGCCACGAGACGCGGTACCACCCCGGGGAGGCGAACCTCCGTCGCGCCGACGTCGTCCTGATCAACAAGATCGATTCGTCGACACCCGAGCAGGTCGCTCAGCTCGAGGCGACGATCGCGGACACGAACCCGACGGCGACGGTCGTCAGGGCGAACTCCAAGGTGTCGGTGGACGACCCCGATGCGATCGCCGGGAAGCGGGTGCTCGTGATCGAGGACGGCCCAACGCTCACGCACGGCGAGATGAAGATCGGCGCCGGCGTGGTCGCTGCGCAACGGTTCGGCGCGGCAGAGATCGTGGATCCGCGGCCCTGGGCGGTGGGCACGATCGCCGAGACGTTCGAGAAATATGACGTGGGCGAGGTCCTGCCCGCGATGGGCTACAGCCAGGGTCAGCTCGACGAGATGGCGAAGATCATCGACGCGGCCGACGCCGACCTCGTCGTGATCGGGACCCCGATCGATCTGCGGCATGTGATCGACATCAGCAAGCCCGCGGTCCGAGTGCGCTACGACCTCGACGTGCTCCCGGATTCTCCGCAGCTGCTCGACGTCCTGAAGCCCGTGCTCGCGCCGCGGCCTTAGCCCGAACGGACCGGTGAAGGGAGCCGCCGAACATGGAACGCGTCGTCGTCGCGCTCGGCGGCAACGCGCTGCTCCGACGTGGCGCGGACGACACGTTCGAGGAGATGTACCGAGCGGCTCGCGCCGCGGCGGAGCAGATCGCCGACATCGCGGCGGAGGGCTGGGAGGTCGTGGTCACCCACGGGAACGGGCCGCAGGTCGGCCGGATCCTGATCCAGCAGGAGGCGGCCGCCAAGACGGTCTCGCCGATGCCGCTCGACGTCTGCGGCGCCGAGAGCCAGGGACTGATCGGCTACCTGCTGCAGGTCACGATCGGGGACGTGTTCTTCGAGCGTGGGATGGAGCGTCCGGTGGCCACGGTGCTCACTTTGACCAGGGTGCGTCCGAACGACCCCGCCTTCCGAAAGCCCACGAAGTTCATCGGCCCCTTCTATACAGCCGCCCAGGCCCGGAAACTCGAGGAGCAGCGAAGCTGGGTGATGAAGGAGGATCCGCACGGGGGCTGGCGCCGCGTCGTGCCCTCGCCTCGGCCGTACTCGATCGTCGAGACACCGGTACTCAAGAAGCTGGTGGCCGACGGCGTGATCGTGATCGCCGGCGGCGGTGGCGGTGTGCCGGTGATCGAGAAGGGCCCGCGGCTCATCGGCAAGGAGGGCGTCGTGGACAAGGACCTCGCGGCGGCGATCCTGGCCGCCGAGGTGGAGGCGAGCACCCTGTTGATCCTCACCGACGTGAAGAAGGTGCAACGAGGGTTCGGCACCCTCTATCCCGAGGAGATCGACCGGATGAGCACCGACGAGGCCGCCGGGCTGCTCCACCGGGGGGAGTTCGGCGCCGGATCCATGGGGCCGAAGATCCAGGCGGCGATCGACTTCCTGGGCGCCGGCGGGCACCACGTGATGATCGGTGAGCTCGAGGACGCAACGGCGATCTTGCGGGGCGAGGCGGGCACCGCGATCGAGCCGTCGTGAGCCCCCAGATCCGCGTCGCCACCTGGAACGTCCACGGCCTCCGGGCCGGGGTCGAGGCCGTGGCCCGTGTCGTTCGTGGTGAACGGGTGGACATCCTGATGCTCCAGGAGTCCGGGCCACGCAGCCGCCTTCGCGCGCTTGGCGCGACCCTCGGGATGGTCGTCTGCGCCGACCCTCGCGCGTTCCCTCGTCGACGGATCCAGAACGCGGTGTTGGTGCGGCCGCCGAAACGGGTCCGGTCGCATCGGCTCGTCCGGTTCGCCGGGAGGTCCCGGATGCACCCGAGGGGAGCGCTGATCACCCGGCTCGACGACGTGACGGCCATCTCCGTACACCTCGGACTGGAGAGTGCGGAACGAGCGCGCCACGTTCCCCGGCTCCTCGAGATCGTTGGCAGCGTTGAGCAGCCTGTGGTGATCGGCGGAGACCTGAACGCGCGTCCGGAGGACGCGTCGCCGGCCAGGATCGCGGCGAGCCATCCGGACATGTGGACGGGGGTCGGCGAGGGAGGAGGATCGACGTACCCCTCGTCCGACGCGACCGCCCGGATCGACTACGTCTTCGCGGGTCCGGCGGTTCAGCCGCTGCGCGCCTGGACCGTCGGCGGCACGGTCTCCGACCACTTGATGGTGGTCGCCGACCTTCGGATCGGCGAGGGCTAGCTTCGAGAACGCCGGGCTCGCACCGGGTTCCGGAAGAACTGGATCGCCACGAAGAGGCCGAAGATCGTGACGGCGGCCACCAGCAACGACAGCAGCCCGATGAAGAACCACTCGAGGAACCCGTTGATCGCCAACATCGCCCCATCCTACCGAGCGGGTGCGCGCCGACCGTTCGGTAGGGTGGCGTCATGCGTCTCGGCGTCCTGACCGGCGGCGGAGACTGCCCAGGACTGAACGCGGTGATCCGCGCGGTCGTTCGCCGCGGCGTCCGCGCCCACGCGATGGAGTTCGTCGGCATCCAGGACGGGTGGCGCGGACTCCTCGACGACGCGACGCAGCCCCTCGGCATCGCCGAGACCACCGGCATCCTCCCTCGCGGCGGCACGATCCTCGGTTCCTCCGGTGCGAACCCCTATCGGTTCGAAGATGGACCGCAGAAGGTCGTCGCGACGCTCGAGCGGCACGGCCTGGACGGGCTCGTCGCGATCGGCGGCGAGGGCACGCTCGGCGCGGCGGCGCGCCTGGCGGCGGAAGGGCTGAAGGTCGTCGGCGTCCCGAAGACGATCGACAACGACCTGGGCGGTACCGACGTGACGGTGGGCTTCCACACCGCCGTGCAGGTGGCGACCGATGCGATCGACCGCCTGCATTCGACCGCGGAGAGCCACGATCGCGTGATGCTCGTCGAGGTGATGGGTCGGAACGCGGGCTGGATCGCCGTGTACGCCGGCATGGCGGGCGGGGCGGACGCGATCTTGATCCCCGAGCAGCCGTTCGACCTCGACAGAGGTTGCGACCATCTCCGTCACCGGCACGCGAGCCGGAGCTCGTTCTCCATCGTCGTCGTCGCGGAGGGGGCCGTCCCGAAGGAGGGGACCCTCGAGCTGCCCGAGCCTCCTCTGGACGAGAACGGGTTCCCTCGACTGGGCGGCGTTGCCTACCACCTCGCACCTGAGATCGAGAAGCGGACCGGGTTCCAGACACGGGTCACGATCCTGGGGCATCTCCAGCGCGGTGGCTCGCCGGTGGCGTTCGACCGGGTGCTCGGGACGCGCTTCGGTCTCGCCGCGGCGGATCTGGCCGCCGCGGGCGGCTGGGGCCGGATGGTCGCCAGGAAGGCGCAGGACATCGGAGATGTGTCGCTTGAGGAAGCCGTCGCCCAGCGGAACCTGCTCCCGCCCGAGCTCTACCGCGAAGCCGAGGTGTTCTTCGGGTAGGCGAGCGGGAGCCGGTTGTAGGGTCGACGCATGCGCATCGGCATCCTCACCGGCGGCGGCGACGTCCCTGGGCTGAACGCCTCCATCAAGGCCGCGACCAACCGCGCCGTCGGCGACGGACACGAGATGGTGGGGATCCGCCGCGGCTGGGCGGGTCTCCTGGAGCTCGATCCCGCCGATCCCGATTCGGCCCGCACACACATCGTCCCGCTGGACCCGGACGTCGTGCGAACGATCGACCGAACGGGCGGCACTATCCTCCACACCTCCCGAACCAACCCCGCGAAGGTCCGGGCCTCCGACGAGCCCGATTTTCTGAAAGCCGGCCGCGTCGACGACGAGGCGCGGGATCACACCCCGCACGTGATGAAGGTGCTCGATCACCTCGGGATCGACGCGCTGATCCCGATCGGCGGCGACGACACCCTTTCGTTCGCGCTCCGGCTCCACGACGAGGGCGTCCCAGTGGTCGCGGTCCCGAAGACGATGGATAACGACGTCCACGGCACCGATTACTGCATCGGGTTCTCGACCGCGGTTACGCGGACGGTGATCTTCATCCACCAGCTGCGGACGAGCGCAGGCTCCCACGAGCGTCTCGCCGTCGTCGAGGTCTTCGGTCGGTACAGCGGGGAGACGTCTCTTGTGTCGGCGTACCTCTCGGGGATGGATCGCGCGATCATCAGCGAGGTCCCCTTCGACGTCGAGAAGCTCGCGACGTTCTTGATGGACGACAAGCGGAAGAACCCCTCGCGCTACGCGATGACCACGATCTCCGAGGGAGCCCACTTCGTCGGCGGCGAGATGGTCATGGGCGGGAACGCCGATGCCTACGGGCATCGCAAGCTCGGCGGGATCGGAGCGCAGACCGGTGAGGCGCTGAAGGAGATCACCGGCGAGGGGATCATCTACCAGCAGATCGGGTACCTGATGCGCTCGGGCCAGCCCGACTCGCTGGACCTGATGGTGGCGATCAACTACGCGGTGATGGCGGCCGACCTGCTGCTCGAAGGAACGAACGGGCGACTGGTTGCGCTCCGGAACGGGAGCTACGTGAACGTGCCGCTCGAAGTCGTCCGACAAGGCGTGAAGCGAGCCGACGTCGACGCGCTCTACGACGTCGACGAGTACCGCCCGAAGATCCGCCACGTCGACGGCAAGCCGATGTTTCTGTACTGATGGATGAGCCTCATCAGCGTCGAGTCGCCGAGAACTACCGGAGGCTGGATGAGGGTCCGGGTCCCTTCGCCTACCGCCACTTCCCAGATGCAGGAGTCGACGGATACCGCTATTGGTTCAAGTCTGCCGAGGATCAAGGAGAGCTCATCGCGATCCGTCAGGTGCAGATCGGCGCAGACGGCCTTGTCCATCGGTACTGGTGGGAAAAGCTCGATGATGTGGCCGGGGGCCTGACGGATCAGGCTCTCCATCCCGACATCGAGGATGACCTCGTACCGATCTCCGAAGAGGTCTTCGAGGGGATCTGGAGCTCGCGGGGGAACGACTCCTAGTCCGACCATCAGTGCGAGGTCGATAGACTCGGCGGCCATGAGCTCGTTCCGGGTCGATCTGCGTTCCGACACCGTCACGAAGCCGTCCGAGGCGATGCGCCGCGCGATGGCCGAGGCCGAGGTGGGGGACGACTGGTACGACGACGACCCGACCGTGAACCTGCTGCAGGAGAAGTGCGCGGAGGCAGTGGGCAAAGAGGCTGGGGCGTTCGTCCCGACCGGCACGATGGCGAACCAGATCGGGCTGCGCCTCCACTTCTCCGGGCCCGGCCACCTCGTGGCCGCCGCGGCCGGATTGCACGTGACCAGCGTCGAGGTCATGACGGCGGCCGCCCTGGCGGGGATCGCCTACCGCACCGTCGACGCGGGCTCCCGCGGATGGATCGACGCCGAGCAGGCCGCCCAGCTCCTCGAGCCCGACGAGTTCTACGACGTCGAGGTGATCGACCTCTTGAGCGTCGAGAACACGGTCGGCGGCGTGGGCGGGCGCGTGATGCCGCTCGAGGAGCTCCGCGCCGTCCGGAAGGTGGCGAACGACGCCGGCGTCCCGATCCACCTCGATGGCGCGCGGATCTTCAACGCCGGCGCCGCTGCCGGCATCGACGCGTCCGAGATCGCCGCCGAGGTCGATACGGTCATGTTCTGCCTCTCGAAGGGTCTCGGAGCCCCCATCGGGTCGGTCCTGTGCGGCCCGGCCGAGATGGCTCGCGAGGCCCGCCGCCTGAAGATCCTGTACGGCGGCGCCTGGCGCCAGGCGGGGATCGTCGCTGCTGCCGGCCTGATCGCGTTGGAGGAAGGACCGAAGCGCCTCCACGAGGACCACGAGCGTGCCCGGCGCCTGGCCGAGGGCGTCGCGGAGTCCCTCCCCGGCTCCGTGGACCTCGAACAGGTCGAAACGAACATGGTCCTCGTCGACACCGAGGCTGTGGGGCTGCCGATGCTCGACACCCTCGATCGGCTGGCGACCCTGGGGGTCGGCGTCACGCACTCCGGCGGCAAGATCCGGATGGTCACGCACCTCGACGTGGACGATGCGGGTATCGGGATCGCGTTGGACGCCTGGCGCGGGCTGGCCGCCAAGATGGCCGCGGAGGAACGAGGAGACTGATGGCGCTGTTCTCGAAGAACTACCCGCCGGAGATCGCTGCGCGTATCCCGCCGGGCCAGCGGCTCGTGAAGACCTGGCCGGTCCTGCACTACGGGCCGATCCCGACGTTCGATGGGCAGAACTGGGACCTCGAGCTGAGCGGACTCGTCGAGAACCCGGTCACGTTGTCCTATCAGGAGCTGCGGGCGCTGCCCAACGTGGGCGTCCCCGCGGACATGCACTGCGTGACCGGCTGGACGACATTGGACAACACGTGGCACGGGGTGTCCTTCCGCACACTGGTGGAGCTCGCGAAGCCGACGGCCGAGGCCAAGTGGGTGATCACGCACTGCGAGTACGGGTACACGTCGAACCTCTCGCTCGAGGCGATGGACGATGACGACGTTCTGGTCGCGTGGGCGAACGGGGGACAGGACCTGGAGCCAGAGCATGGCTGGCCACTCCGGCTCGTGGTGCCGAAGCGATACGCCTGGAAGAGCGCGAAGTGGCTCACGGGTCTCGAGTTCGTCGACAAGAACAAGCGGGGGTTTTGGGAGGTCCGCGGCTACCACACTCATGCGGAGCCGTTCGGGGAGGAGCGCTACTCCTACCAGGAGGGACCCAGGGCGGAGCTCGAGCCTTAGCTGTCTCGCAGGCTGCGTAGGTGGGCGATGTCGGCCCGCTGGCGGTCGACATCGCCGGGGGTTTCGAGGATCCACGGAACCGAGCCGAGGAGCGGATCGTTGACGAGCGCTCGCCACCCCTCCGGGCCGATCTGCCCGTCGCCGATGTCGGCATGACGGTCCCGGCGGGCGCCACGTTCGAAGACCGAGTCGTTGGCGTGGACGAGGGCGAGCCTCGAAGCGAGCCCCCGATCATGGAGCTCATCTGAGAGGCCGGCCACGCCGGCGGGATCGTCCAGCGGCACCCCGGCCGCGAACAGATGCGCGGTATCGAGGCAGAGTCCGAGGCGATCGTCGCCGACCTCCGAGACGAGCTGCTCCGCCTCCTGGGGGAGCGACGCGACCGCGCCACTCGTCCCCGCCATCAGCTCCCCGAGGATCCGGACGGTATCGGCTTCCCCTGCGGCAACTCGGAAGCTCTCCGCGGCCGCCCGCCGGGCGGCGTCGCGATCCTGCGGGCCGCCCGCTCCCGTGTGCACGACCAGGAGATCCACGTCGAGCGAGTCGCACGCATGCACCGTCTCCACCAGCAGCTCGCGCGTCCTCGCGAGTGTCGTCGGATCCCACGACGCGACGTTCCCCACGTAGGACAAGTGGGCGACGCACGGCCGAAGATCACTCGTCGCGAGGGCAGCTCGGAACCCCTCGCGCTCGCCTTCGTCGTATCGAGGGCCCGCCCAAGCCCGGGGGTTGGAGATGAAGATCTGGAGGCAATCGGCACTCCGCGCGACCGCCTCCTCGATCGCGCCCGAGATGCCAGTCTGCCGGCGCCGTACGTGGGCGCCCAGGATCACGCGTAGAAGACGGTGACCGTGGTTCCGTATCGAACCCGGGCCCCGGGCTCCGGGAAGTCCTGGCTGACGATCTCCTCGCCGTCCGCACCCGGAACGGCCACCGCGGAGAGGCGGAGGCCGATCCGCTCGGCCAGCGCGCGACCCTCATCCACGCTCATCCCGACGAAGTCGGGGCAGGGGAAGTACTCGGGGCCGAGCGACACGGTAAGCACGATGGTCTGCCCGGGCTGGAGCTCCGTCCCGATGACGGGATCGGTGCCGACCACGTCGCCACGCGCGACCTGGTTCGAGAACGTCTCCTCGATCACGACCTCGAAGCCTTTCCCGCCGAGCGTCTTGACTGCTTTGTCCTGAGTCATCCCCCGGACGTCCGGGATCGAGACCGGACGCGGGCCGTCGCTCACCACGAGCGAGACGGTCGAGCCCTTGGGGATCCGACCGTTCCTGGGCTGCTGCGAGATCACATGATCGAGCGGGACCCGTTCGTCGTACCGGCGCTTCACTTCGCCGACGCGAAGACCGGCGCCCTTCAGAGACTCTTTCGCCTTCTTCACCGGCTTCCCCTTCACGGAGGGAACGGCGACCGGGGGCGGCCCCTTCGACGGCACGATGGTCACCTGCGTGCCCTGGTCCCGAGTGGCACCGGCCGGCGGATCCACCGCCCAGACGCGACCCTTGGGGACCTGCATGTCGTACCTGCCGTTACTGAGCACGACCTGGAAGCCGAGTGCCGTCAGGCGGTCGCGAGCCCTATCGACCGTCTCGCCTTCGAGTTCGGGGATGACCGCGGTGTGTGGGATCGCGTACGTCCACGTCCCCCACGCGACGCCCGAGAGCAGCCCGACGAGGAGGATGGCGCCGACGATCCGCTTGAGGATCCGCCGCCGTCTCCGGTGGCGTTCCATCCGGGGGATCGAGCCGGTCTCCAGGCGGACCCCCACCTCGGTGGTCTCGCCGCCCTCGACGGTGACCGACGGGATGTGCTGGACGATCGAGGAGAGCCGGGGCGCCGGGGGGAGTTGGTGGGCGATCGCGTCGAGATCCATGCGCATGACGTCGGCGGACTCCGGCCGGAGCTCGCGGTCACGGTCCGTCGCGGCCGCCACGAAGCCGTCGAGCTCGTCCGGCAGGTCCGGCAGGAGCGAGGAAGGGGCGGGCACGCGATCGGACAAGTGCTTGTACGCCACCGCCATCGCCGTCTCGCCCGTGAACGGGAGCTGCCCGGTGAGCAGCTCATAGGCCACGATCCCCAGCGAATACAGGTCGCTCCGTGGGTCGGCGGGCTCGCCGCGGATCTGCTCGGGAGCGAGGTACTGAACGGTGCCGGTCACGGCGCCGGCCTGCGTCACTCTGCCGTCCGCGTACGCGCGGGCGAGCCCGAAGTCGGCGACCTTCACCACGCCTTCCTGCGTCACCAGCAGGTTCTCGGGCTTCATGTCTCGGTGGACGAACCCCTCGTGATGAGCATGCCCGAGCGCGAGGAGCGTCTGGCGGAGGATCTCGGCGGCCTGCGCCGGCTCCATCCGTCCCTGCTCGTTCAGGAGGTGCCGCACGCTCGGGCCGCGCACGTACTCCATGACCATGTAGTACACGCCGTCCACGGCGCCCCAGTCGTAGACGTTGACGATGTTGGGGTGGGCGAGGCCCGCCGCGGCGCGGGCCTCGCGCCGGAACCGGTCGACGAACGCGGGATCGCCTGCGAGGGAGCGATGGAGCACCTTGATCGCGACCTCACGCGCCAGCACGGCGTCATGCGCGCGGAAGACCTCGCCCATACCCCCCGCCGCGATGCGTTCCACCATGTGATAACGGCCGTCGAGGGTGACGAATGCCTGCCCTCCGCCGTGCGAGGGCGCCGGTTGCGTGATACTCCTTGCGATGGTGCTCTCCTCCCTAGGGAAGCGCTCGAAGGGGCAGGTCGGAGCGCGTCCGGCGCATCGTAACGCCGGAGGGGGATCCAACCGTGGAAGCTGGGGAAACTCCGTCCGGAGGGCTCGGCGCAGAGCTCGATCGCATCGAGGTCGCGGTCGAAGCGGGAGACACCGATCTCCGCCGGCTCGGCTTCTGGCGCGTGGTCGCGCTGATCAAGCGCGACGACCAGCTGATCGAGCGGTACGCCGAGCAGGTCGGCCGGATCGACGGGAAGGCGTTCCGAGCGGGTGTCCCGTTCCGCGTGCCGGTTTGGGTGGGCATCTCGCTGATGCTTACCGCCGTGGTCGTGGGCATCGTCGCGGTCGGACTCGCCGTGCGCGCCGGTTCCGATCCAGAACCCGACCAGGTCACGGCCGGCATCGGCCTCCTGGTCGGCGCGGCGGCGTGGGCGGCCGGCCTGCACTCGCTGGCCCACTACCTCGTCGGTCGGTTCGTCGGGATCCGGTTCACGGACCTCTTCGTGCCGTTCCCACCGCCGCCCCTCCCGGGTCTCAAGACGGACTACGCGACCTACCTCCGGGCGTCGCCGGTCGCCCGAGCGTGGATGCATGCCTCCGGCGCCATCGCGACGAAGCTGGCCCCCTTCATCGCACTCGCGTTCGCGCCGGCCGCCGATGCGCCGGGATGGGCGGTCGCGATCCTCCTCGGCCTCGGGATCTTCCAGATCGCGACCGACATCATCTTGAGCACGAAAGCCAGCGACTGGAAGAAGGTCCGGAGAGAGCTCGGTGTCGCACGTGCGAGGAAGCGGACCGGCGCCGCGGGCGCGTAAGCTGCGTGCTGCACCACCGGGGAGCTCGGGCGTGGCCGGGCTGAGAGGCGGGACGATCCCGCGACCCGCAGGACCTGAACCGGACAATGCCGGCGGAGGGAGCATGGCCAGATTGGATCCGAGGATCCTTGGCGTCTACGTGGTGACCTCCGGACCCTCCGTGGCGGGTCGCAGCCACGGAGCGATCGTCTCCGCTGCCGTCGAGGGCGGTGCGACGGCGGTGCAGCTGCGAGCGCCGGAGCTCGCCGATGAAGAGCTCCTCCCGCTCGCTATGTCATCGACCCAGACGTGCGCCGAGGCGGGCATCCCACTCCTCGTGAACGACCGCGTCGAGGTCGCGGTGGGCGCCGGCACCGCCGGCGCGCACGTCGGTCAGGGCGACGATCCCGCGACCGCTCGAGGACGCCTCGGGCCCGAGCGGATACTCGGGGTGAGCGTGGCGAACGCGGAGGACGTCTGGGTGGCGGAGATGGCGGGCGCGGACTATCTCGGCGTGACCGTCTGGGCCACGGGGACCAAACCGGAGGCCGTCCCCATCGGGTTGGACGGGCTCCGCGACATCGCGGCTGCGACGGCGCTTCCCTTGGTCGGGATCGGAGGGATCCACCTGGGGAACGCCCGCGAGGTGCTGGCGGCGGGGGCGACGGGGATCGCCGTGATCGGTGCCGTGGCTGCCGCCGAGGACCCGGTCGAGGCGGTCCGCGAGCTGCGGGCGTTGGTGGACGCCTTCCTGGAGGATCGTTCGGGATGAGCGAGCGCACCGAGCAGAAGACGGGGAAGGTGACCGCGGAGCTCTTCGAGCAGGTCATCCTCCGTCGACTGGGTGCGAAGGACGACCACGTCCTGGTGGGTCCCCAGCATGGGGTCGACGTCGGCGTCGTTCAGGTGGCCGGGGGAGTCGCCATGGCGCTCACCGCCGACCCCGTCTTCGTGGTGCCCGCCTACGGATGGGCGCGGGCGGCGTGGTTCGCCGTCCACATCCTGGCCTCCGACGCCTCGACGAGTGGGTTGCCCCTGCGTTGGATGTCGGTCGACCTCAACCTCCCGCCGGCGACGTCGGATGAGGACCTCACGGCCCTCTGGGAAGGGTTCCACGGGACCTGCGCGGATCTCGGCATCGCGATCGTGACCGGACACACGGGGCGCTACGACGGATGTGCGTGGCCCATGGTGGGCGGGGCGACCTGCATGGCGCTGGGATCGTCGGACGCGTACGTGACACCCACGATGGCACGTCCCGGCGATGCGGTCGTCGTCACCAAGGGTGCCGCGATCGAGACGACCGCGCTGTTCGCTGCGACCTTCCCCGACCGTCTGATCGCCGGGGTGGGTGAGGAGACCGTGAGGGTGGCAGATGCCTTGTTCGAGTCGATGACAGTGGTCCCCGAGGCGGTCCTCTCCCGCGATTTCGGACTGCGCGACGCGGGCGTTACATCGATGCACGACGCGACCGAGGGCGGCGTCATCGGCGGGTTGCTCGAGGTCGCCGCCGCGTCGAACAAGGGGATCCGCGTGGACCGAGACTCGATCCCGATCCGCCCCGAGGTGGCAGCGGTCTGCGACCACGTCGGGATCGATCCGTACACGGCCATCAGCGAAGGCACCCTCATCGCCACCGTGGTCCCCGACCGCGCCGATGCCTATGTCGAGGCGCTCGCCGGAGCCGGGATCGACGCGGCCGTGGTCGGAGAGATCCTGCCGAGGGAGGAGGGCCGGACGGTGATGATCGGAGGTCGTGAGGATCCGCTCACCCATCCGGGGCTCGATCCGTTCTGGGGTGCCTTCGGAGCGTGGGCGGCGGATGCGGCCGCCGGCGCCGATCCCTGAGTCGCCCGATACGCTCTGGCGCCGATGGACCTGATCTGCGTCGGCGACGTGATGCTCGATGTTCGCGTGGACGCGGGCGAGCTCGCCCGGGGAGGCGACGTCCACGGGCGGGTCGGGCTCCAGCCGGGGGGGACGTCGGCCAATTCGGCGGTGTGGGCCGCCGAGTCGGGAGCGACGACGCGAGTGCATGGCCGTGTGGGCGCCGACGTCGTCGGGAGGCTCCTTCGCACCGAGCTCGAGGTTCGCGGCGTCGAGGCCGCGCTGGTTGAGGACCCCGACGCCCCGTCCGGCACGATGCTCGTCGTGTTCGAAGCGGGCGAGCGCTCGATGGTGGCCGACCGGGGAGCGAACGCTCGGCTGGCGCCCTCGGACCTGCCGCCCGAGCTCGAGGCGGGTGCCGTGCTCGTCTCGGGCTACCTGCTCCTCCAGGACGGTGCCCGGGAGGCGGGGCTCGAGGCGATCCGTCGGTCCCGAACGCAGTGGATCGGGGTGGAGGCTGCCTCCTGGCCGCTGGTCGAAGCGGTCGGACCGGAGGGCTTCGATGAGCTCGCCGCGGGTGCGACGGTGATCCTCGCGAACGAGCACGAAGCGGAGGCGCTGACATCCATGGAGCCGGTCACCGCGGCGCGCGCACTCGGCGAACGCTATCGGGCGGTCTGCGTCAAGCGAGGAGCCGCCGGCGCCGTGCTGGTCCTGGACGGACGGACCTTCGAGGCGACGTCGGAGGTCGTCGAGGAGCTCGATCCCACCGGGGCGGGGGACGCGTTCGACGGCGTCCTGCTCGGCTCGCTCGCTCGTGGGATCGAGCCCGAGGAAGCGCTCGACCTGGCGTGCCGTGCCGGAGCACGCGTCGCGGCCAGCGCATCGGTGTGGCCGGCGGTGGCTCGGTGAGCCGACTCCTCCGCGTCGGCGAGGAGGTCGCATCCGCGCTCGCGGATCGACGCGCGGTGGTCGGCGTGGAGACGAGCGTGATCGGTCAAGGTCTGCCCTTCCCTCGGAACGTCGAGTGCATCGAACGGATGGTGGGCGCGATCCGCGGCGCGGGAGCGGTCCCCGCGTGGGTCGGCGTGCTCGGGGGAGAGGTGGTGGTGGGCCTTTCCGACGAGGAGCTCCGTCCCTTCACCGAGCCGGGGCGGGCGGACAAGGTGGCGCGGCGCGACCTCCCGGCGGCGTGCGCGCGCGGCGGCCTCGGCGCGACCACGGTGTCCGCGTCGATCTGGGCCACCGCGCGCGCGGGGATCGTGGTGAGCGCGACCGGCGGGATCGGAGGTGTGCATCCGGGTGACCACCCCGACGTGAGCGCCGACCTCGTCGAGCTCTCGCGCACCCCCGGGTTGTTGGTGTGCAGCGGCCCCAAGTCGATCATCGACCCGGGGGCCACCTCGGAGCGTCTCGAGGAGCTCGGCGTGACCCTGATCGGCTACGGGGTGAGCCGGCTGCCCTTCTTCTTGACGCGAGAGGCACCGATCGACCTGGAGCATCGCGTCGACACCCCGGACGAGGCCGCTGCGATCCTCGCCGCGGCGCTCGAGCTGGACACGCGCTCCACCATCCTGCTGTGCAACCCGATCTCCCCTCCGGTGGCGATGGATGCCGCCGAGATCGCCGACGTGACACGCCGCGCGGAGGAGCGAGCCGCGATCGAGGGCATCCGGGGGAGGACCCGCACGCCCTACCTACTCGCCACCATCGCCGAGCTGACCGGAGGGCGCTCGATGGAGGCGAACCTCGCCCTACTTGCTGCGAACGCCGCGCTCGCCGGCAACGTGGCGTCCGTCACCGCCGGGCTCGGCCGATCCGGTCGTCGTCGGTGAGGAAGGTTCCAGGTCCAATTCGTCAGCCGGCGCCTCACCAGGCCCGTCATCCGGGGCACTCCTCCATGACCCGACCGCGAAGGCGAGCCACCCGAGGATCCCGATCGCGAGCGCCGCGATCACTCCACCGCCACGGCCCAGCGGGAATCCCAGCCGGCCCGCGATGAGGCCGCCGATCGACAGCACCGCGATCCCGATCGCCGGGGAGAGACAGACGGCTGCGAACGCGGGGAGTCCGGTCATCAGCAGGGTCCACCCCAAGCCGATCAGCAGCACCGTCGTCACCGAGACCGCCGTCAGGCGGATCAGCTCACCAGGATCAGCCGGTTCGATGGGCGCCACGGACAACCGCCTCGGAGGTTCGGGGCCCGCGAGCACCGTCACCCCGGGTCCGAGCTTCGTCCCTTGCAGGGGGTTCTGATCGCTGTATCCGGCGACATAGACGGCCACGGTGCCCTGGGGATACCGGGAGGCGAGCCTCCGCCGGAACTCGCGGGTGTCCCCGAAGAAGTCCACCCGCCAGGTCTTCACGGACAAGAAGCGTTGGACCGGCAGGGTGACCTGCAGGGCCCGGAGCGGACGCCACACGCCCGGCCGCACCGGTACGACGACCCGTGTCCTCGGAGGGATCGTCTCGAGGTAGGCCGCCAGGGTCGAGGCTTGCTCGATCTGCGCCCGGGTGAATCCGGCCTGCTGGTCCGACCACGTATCGGCACCGGCTCTCGAGAGCCACGCGGCGGACGCGAGCACGAGAACGGCGCTCGCCACGGCACCCGCGATCCCCCACGGGGCTCCTCCCGGACGCGACGACCGCGCATCGGTCCACAGGCGGGTCGCGCCCGCCCCGAGCACGATGAGCAGAGGGACACCGAGCGCGAACGGGACGATCCGGTGCGGGATCGTGATGTCCAAGAGCTTCCACGCGAGCAGCCCGGCGGGAGCGGCGAGCGCCCACATCGCCAACGGCACCGCGGTTCGCCTCGTCGCCGGCCTCCCGGAGCGGAGCATGATCGCCGCCCCGGCGGCCGCCAGCGGGATCGTGATCGCCAGCTTCATCTCGGGGAGGCGCGCCGCGATCTTGGCGGTTGCGTTTTCTTGTTTCGCCTTCGGCACCTTGTGGGGGAGGTCGGGGGACATGAACAGCGCCAGGGCGCCCAGCAGCACGCCGACCCCGACGATGACGAGGAGACGTGCGGGGTGCTGCGTCCCGGGGTCTTCGGGCCGGCGGCGGATCCGCTCGAGCACGAAGACGCCGGCCGCGTACGCCAGCAACAACGCGGCCAGGCCCATCGCGAAGAGCCAATGGGCGATCGCTGCGGCACCGAACAGAAGGACGAGCGCGGCCGCTCCCTTGTGACCCATCCTCACGCGCACGGCGAGGGCGATCGCCGCCACCGCGAACACGTCGAGGAGAAGGTTCGAGGCGTACCCGATCGCGGTGAGCGCCACGAACGGCGAAGCCGCCAGTCCCACGCCCACGGCGAAGGCCACCCATCGACGCTCACCCGCGACCCCTGCGGCGAGAGCCGCCCCCGCGGACCCGATCGCGATGGCGAACAATGCGGGCCAGATCCGTGCCAGTTCGAGGGGAGTACCACCCCCGACGTCGCGGAGCACGCTGGTGACGATGGGATGGGCAGGTCGTTCTCCGAACGGAGCGAGCTCGCTCAGGCCGACGTCGTGAACGAGCCGCGACCGGAAGATGTACACCGAGGTGTCGATGCCGTGGGGGAATCGATCCGGATCCGCGAGGAAGGGTTGGAGGTAGATCGCACCGATCACCACAGCCAGCGACACGACGAGGAACGTCGCCCAGCCGATCCTCGCGATCGTCTCGGCTCGTGCCGGGGGCGTCCGCGCCGCGTGTCGCCCGTGCGGCTCCGACATCACCGCAACCAGGTCTGGATGATCACTTTGAGGAAGTTCCAGCCGTAGCGCCAGGACTTCGGCTTCTTGGACTCCCCGCCGGCGCGCGCGAGGAACGTGACCGGCACCTCCACCACCCGAGCTCGATGTCGGAGCGCCTCGATCAAGATCTCGCTCGTCCAGAATTGATCCTGCTTCAAGACGACCTTCTCCAGGAGATCGGCGCGGGCCGCTCGATACCCGGACGAGGGGTCCGTGATCCGCTGGCCCGTCAGGATCGTGATGATCCGGGAGAACACGTGCACGCCCAGGTGGCGGATGAGGCTCTCGCGCTCGAAGGTACCGAGCAGCCGCGACCCGTTCACGTAGTCGGCCTCGCCCGCGAGGATCGGTGCGATCACGACCGGGATCTCCTCGGGCAGGTGCTGTCCGTCCGAGTCCAGCGTGACGACGACCTCCGCACCGAGTCGCAGCGCGATCTCGTAGCCGACGCGCAGGGCGAGCCCGCCACCGCGCCGGATCGGCAACTCGGCGACGAAGGCCCCCGCCTCACGGGCCACCGCCGCGGTGCGATCGGTGGACCCGTCGCTCACGACCACCGGCACGACGTGATGGCCCTCGACCATCCCCGGGATCTGCTTGACCACGGCCGCGACGTTCTCCGCCTCGTTGAACGCGGGCGAGATCGTGACCAGTCGAGGGCCGTCCGGCAAGGCGGCAGCCCGATCCCAATCGAACCGCTCCTGGCCGAGCGCCTCGACGAGCAGACGGATGCTCCGCTCGTTCGTGTCGGCAGAGGTCTGCGCCCGCAGGTAGAGGAAGAAGAGGACGCCGACGGCCACCAGCAGGGCGAAGATCACGCCGTCGGTTCCCCGCTCGAAGTCGAACGTGCGCAGGAGCGGATCGAACAGCGGTGGGTAGATCGCGAGCGCGAACACACACGCGCAGAGTGCGAACAGGATGATCAGGTTCAGCCGGCTGATCTGACGACGATCGTACCCGCGGATGACCATCACGAACAGGCCGATCGCCGCGAGACCGGCGAGGATCCTGATCGCAGGCATGCGCTAGCTCGAGGAAGCCTCGAGCCCTGGCCGCCACCGGTCCCTGGGGAGGATGGCGTTCGCGATCACGCGATCCTTGTGACGCTCGATCACGCCGAACATCGACTCGACGAGCGTCTCCGAGAGGAAGTGTGGCTCCAGGCCGAGGTCCATGAGCTTCGTGTGCTTCGCGTTGTAGTAGTGCTCCTCGAGCTCGATGCGCGGATTGTCGATCGGTTCGATCCCGATGGTGAGCCCGTGCTCCTTGCCGGCCCGTTGCACGATCTCCGCGAGCTCCATCACCGAGAACTGCTCGGTGAACTGATTGAACACGCGGAACTCGCCGCTATCGGCCGGGTTCAGAACCGCGAGCTCCACGCACTGCAAGGTGTCCACGATGTTGAGGTAGCCGCGGGTCTGGCCGCCTTTCCCGTAGACGGTGAGCGGATGGCCGATGATCGCTTGCACGCAGAAGCGGTTGAGCGCCGTGCCGAAGACGTCGTCGTAGTCGAAGCGGGTCGCGAGACGCTCGTCGAGCTTCGTCTCATCCGTCTCGATCCCGTAGACGACGCCCTGGTTCAGGTCCGTCGCACGGGTACCCCACATGCGGCACGCGAAGTGGATGTTGTTGGAGTCGTGCACCTTCGAGAGGTGATAGATGCTGCCCGGGAGCTTGGGATACAGGATCGTCTCCTTCCGCCCGTTGTGCTCGATATCGAGATAGCCCTCCTCGATGTCGATGTTGGGCGTCCCGTACTCGCCCATCGTGCCCAGCTTGACGAGATGGGAATCGGGAGCGAACTCGCGCATCGCCCACAGGACGTTCAGGGTGTTGACGACGTTGTTCTGCTGGGTGAACACCGCGTGGTCGCGGTCCCGCATCGAGTACGGAGCGGACGGCATCTCGCCGTAGTGCACGATGGCCTCGGGCCGGAAGTCGCGGAACAGGTCCGCGGTCAGGTCCCACTCGACGAGGTCACCTTCGGTGACGGCGATCTCCTTGCCGGAGAGCTCTTTCCAGACCGCGGCCCGATCCGGCAATGACGGCAGGATGGGCACCAGGGTGTCGGTGCCCACCTCCTCGTGCGCTCGGCGCCGCAGGTAGTTGTCGACGACGTGCACCTCGTGGCCACGATGCGAGAAGCGCATCGCGGTGGGCCATCCGAGGTATCCGTCGCCACCAAGGATCAATATCCGCATATGGAGCGGTCCTTTCGAAAGTCAGGGATCGCCGGATTCTACAATGCGGGATCGGAGGGGCTCGCAGCTCACGTGCGCACGAACCCTTCTCGCGCCCTTGGTAGCATCCCGGCCCGCGATGCCTATCGTCCGAGTCATCCGGAACACCGTGCTCGCGGTCGCGTTGCTCCTGATCGTGCTCGCCGCGTGTACGGGATCTCCCGAGCCCGGCCCGGCGCCGGCTCGCCGGGACCCGCCGCCCTCAGCGCTGACGGGTGATGAGCTGCGACAGGTCGAGGGTGTGCCGGAGTTCCTCGTGGAAAGGCTCCAGCGGCATCTCGCGGAGGAACTCGCGCGGCCCGACCAGATCTCGCTGGCGCGGCAGAAGATCAAGCACATCGTGTTCATCGTGAAAGAGAACCGCACGTTCGATCACATGTTCGGTCGCTTCCCCGGGGCGGACGGCGCGACGTCGGGGTGGACGTGCGACGGTGAACGGGTGCCGCTCCGACCCGCCGGGGACCGTGTCCCGGAGATCGACCATGGATTCGTCGAGGGCCTCGTCGCGATCAACGGGGGCCGGATGGATTGCTTCGATCGCCTCGGCGGGGGTGAGGACCTCGACTCCTATCTGACGTACGACCAAGAGGGGATCCCGAACTACTGGGCGCTGGCGGAGCACTTCACGCTCGCGGATCGCTTCTTCAGCTCGATCTACGGCCCGACGGGAGTCGAGCACATGTGGGTGATCGCGTCGCAATCCGACCGGTTCGTGGACATGGAACGCAGGGGTCAGCAAGGGACAGGAGAGCCGCGGGAACGGTGTCTCGATCCGGCCGAACGGGCGTATTCCTTCAAAGAGCTCACCGAAGAGGAGGAGGACGAGGCGTTCCGGCTGGAAGAGATCCCCGCGATCATCCCGCTGACGACGCGATTCTGGACGGAGCGGTGGCCCTGTAGCGAGATCAAGATCCTCCCGGACCTCCTCGAGGAGCGGGATATCTCTTGGCTGTACTACCAGGGCGGCCACTCGCAGATGAAGGTGATGGATGGGATCAAACACGTCCGGTTCGGGCCGATGTGGGAGAAGGTCGTCGATAACGAGGACTTCCTTCCCGACGTCGAAGCCGAGGAGCTTCCTCAGGTCTCCTGGCTGATCCCTCCCGACGGACTCAACGATCACCCCCGTGGGGGGAGAGCGAGCATGTGCGAGGGTGAGAACTGGACCGTGGAGATCCTGAACGCGCTTCAACGCAGCCCCTATTGGAAGGAGACGGCGGTCGTCCTCACGTGGGATGACTTCGGCGGCTTCTACGATCATGTCGCCCCACCTCACGTCGACCTTTACGGGCTCGGTCCCCGCGTGCCCGCGATCGTCATCTCGCCGTGGGCTCGACCCGGGTACATCGATAGCCGCACGTACGAGTTCTCCTCCGTCCTCAAGTTCATCGAGACGGTGTTCGATCTCCCCGCGTTGACCGACCGGGATCGCCGCGCGAGCGACATGCTCGATGCGTTCGACTTCCTCCAGCCTCCGTTGGACCCGCTGATCCTCGAATCGCGCGAGTGTCCCGCATCGGCGTGAGGGCACACCGACGCCCTCGATGACCTCGACGACAGGTGCCGATCCGGCGCAACGGTCGGACGAGTCCGACCCTTCGGCTCGAGAGCAGGCGCTCGCGTGGCGACTCCTGATCGTCATCGGGGTTGCCTATGTGGTCGCCCAGGTCGTCTTGATACCGCTTTCCCGGCCACCCGCTTGGGACGAAACGATCTACCTCTCTCAGGTCATGCCGGGGATCGATCCGATGATCTTCGAGGCGTGGCGCGCAAGAGGGGTCCCCCTCCTGGTGGCTCCTGTGACGTTCCTGGGAGGATCGGTCGGAGACGTCCGGCTATTCCTGATGCTCGCCTCCGCGGTCACGATCACGGCAACGTTCAGGTTGTGGATCCCATCGGTTGGCCTGGCAGCACCGGTCGCCGCCTGGCTGTTCTCCTTCTCGTGGCTCGGTCTCTGGAGTGGATCCGAGGTGATGCCGAACCTCTGGGCAGCGATCCTCGGGCTCGCGACGGCCGGGTTCGTCGCTCGATACCTCGACGGCGGGGAGAGATGGCACGCTGTGCTCGCCGCGATCGTGCTCGCCGCGATGGCGTTGGTCCGCCCGACGGAAGCGACGGTGCTTACCGGAGCGATCGGTCTGTACGTCGTGGTGTTCCGAAGGGCTCGATGGCGCCTGCTGTTCGGCCTCGGCCTGGGCCTCGTGCTCGGATGGGTGCCCTGGCTGATCGAGATGTCCATCCGGTTCGGAGGACCGATGAGCGCACTCGATGAGGCTGCGGTCGAACATTTCGCGAGAGCTCCGGTCGCGGACAACGTCCTTCTCCATCTGACCGCCACCGATGGAAGACCCCCGGATTCCCCGATTCCTTTGGGGGGCGTTCTCTGGTGGGGCATCCTGCTGATCCTCGCGATCGTCGCGATCACGAGAGCGCCGAGACCGAAGGATCGGTCCGCTGCGATCCTCGCGAGCTTCGGGGCGCTGGCACTCGCGGCGGAGTACCTCGTGTTCGTGTCCGCACTTGCTCCCCGGTTCTTGCTACCCGCGTACGCGTTCGGCTCGCTCCTCGCCGCGATCGGCGTGGTCACACTCATCCGAGGTGGGGTCGTCTCCCGGGCCACGGGCGCGGTCGTGCTCATGCTCGCGATCCCGTGGACGATCTGGCAAGGTGCCGTGGCGGACCGATACCAGGAGAGAAGGATGATCTCGATCCTGGCGTACCGTGACGTCGGCCTCACGATCCGACAGCTGGCCGATGGCCGGTCCTGCTCGTTCATGAGTCCGCAGGGGTACCCTCAGATCGCGTTCGCCTCAGGGTGCGACGGGGCCGAGCTCCTCCGGGCCCGTGGTCCGATGGTCGGTGAGCTGGAGGAGCTCCGGAACGACGGAGAGGAAGTCTTCGTGATCCTCAAGCGGGTAGCTCCGGCCGACTCGCCTCTCGGCTCCCTGGATCCCGTTCAGGTCCCCGGGCCACGCAGGACGTGGTTCATGTATCACGTCTCCGGGTCGACGTGATGGATGATGCGAGGTCTTCGCGATCGGTCACAGATCACCCGGGACACTCGGCGCCGGCGCAGGATCGGAGCCGCTCCAGCCTGGCCCCGAGTCGAGCCACGTTGGGATCGTTCGCGTCATCGCCATCATGCAGCAGATTCACGAGCTGATCGGGATCGCCGCGGATCCGGTAGTACTCGCGGAACGTGACCTCCTTCGTTCGATCGCTCACATACTCCACATAGATCCATGACTTCGTGAGGACCGCGGTCCACGAAGGTTCGTCCGAGATCCGCCATGATTCGAGGAGGAGTCCAGCGCGATCGGAGGTTCGATCGAGCAGGTTGCGCCCGTCGAACGCGGATGGGGCCTCGACGCCCGCTGCGGCGAACATCGTGGGGCCGATGTCCAGGCTGCCGACCAGCCTGGTGTCGATGCCGCCGGCGGCCACGTGACCGGGCCAGCGGACGTAGAGAGGCACCTCGATCGCGGGCAGGTACGGCGCAGCCTTCTTCGAGCGCCCGTGCTCGCCCCACAGGTAGCCGTTGTCCGAAACGAAGATCGCGGCGGTGTTCTGCAGCTCGCCCATCTCTTCCAGCGCGCGCATGATGCGATCGACCTGATCGTCGACCGCCACGAGCGACCGGAGGGCAGGGACCCGCCGCAGTTGGATAGCGTCGAGGCTCCGTAGACGGCGGCTTCGCACGTAGCCCGGCTTGTCGCTCCGGTCGACCTCGAGCATCGCGGAGTTGGGTTCGAGCGGCGGCACGACCACATCGAGGTATCGAGGTTCCACCGTCGCGGGCAGATGCGGAGCCATGAAGGCGAGGTCGAGGAACCATGGCCGTGCGTCGTCGCGCTCGCGGTTCATGAGGAAGGAGATCGAGAGGTCGCCGAGGAAGCTCGTCGAGTTCTGTGTCACTTCCCTGACCTCGCCGTCGACATTCCACTCCTCGCCTCCGAATGCGACGAATGGTGTGGTCGCCCACCGATCGAAGTTGGCGGGATCTCGTTCGTTCGGCCAGTTGTTCAGATACTTGCCGAAGAGGGCGGTCCGGTATCCGTCGTTCCGAAGGGCTCGCTGCACCATCAACGGCTCCGCGGCCGCAAGGACGTCGAGGTTCTCCCGATTCGTGTGGATCCCATGATTGTGCGCATACAGTCCGGTCAAGATCGATGCGCGCGCCGGACAGCAG
The DNA here is from genome assembly GCA_963750945.1 of uncultured Actinomycetota bacterium. Taxonomy (GTDB): domain Bacteria; phylum Actinomycetota; class UBA4738; order UBA4738; family HRBIN12; genus JAJNBA01. The sequence continues at coordinate 722,600 of CAVVSH010000004.1, forward strand.
GCGGGAGTCGTGACGAAGGCGTTCTCGTACCGGGTTCCGCCGGCTCCGAACCATCGTTCGACATCCGGCATCATCGACATCGTTCCGTCTCGCTGGTCGTCGGTGACGATGAGCAAGATGTTCGGTCTCCCCGCATCTGGGGAGTTGTCGTGAGGCGTGACCGGATCGGCGGTACAGGCAACCAGCGTGAGTAGCAAGAGAAGCGCCCACTGCCGATTCACCGGAGGAGCTTATCGGACTGCCGAGCGAAGCCTGCTCGGATCGTGGCATCTATCGGAGAAGTGACGAGGATCACTGAACCCACGAAGGTGCTCGCCCGTCCGGCCGCACCTAGACTTCCCGGCTGTGCCGGCCGCCTCGATCCCCAGCGTCTTGATCGTGCTCGCCTACCTCCTCGTACCCGGAATGGGCATCTGTCTCGCGACCGGTGTCGCTCGGATGCGTGGGCCTGTCACGTTCCTCGCCCTGTCGTTGGGATGCGGGTTCGCCGCCGTCGCGAGTATCTCGTTCGTCCTCGTCCTCCTGGGGCTCCTCACCCTTCCGGCGGTCGCGATCGTCTGGACGCTCACGAGTGCCGCCGCGTGGGTCGTGGCACTCACGACGAACGCCGTCGGTGCGCACATCAGGCGATGGCGCCGGGCGATCTCGGACGATCCGTGGAGCACGTTGGCGGCGGTCGCGACGATCGTCGGCGTGGCGGCGGTGCGATGGACGTACCCGCCGATCGCGAACATGGGCGCCACCGCGATGCGGTATTGGGCGGACGCGCTCGAGATCGCCGACGCAGGGAGGATCCCTGCGGAGACGCTCCAGTGGGGAACGCTCCTGCGGCCGGCGACGAGCAAGTCGGTCTTGAACAGCTTCAACGCCGGCATCTCGCTCCTGACGGGGCGCGGTCCGCTGGATTCGATGGGCATCCTGTTGTTCATCGTCTCCGTCTCGCTCGTGATCGTGATGATCGCTCTTCTCTGGGCGCTCGGGTTGAAGCGGCTCGCTCCTCTCGGTGCGCTCGCCCTCTTCGCCAACCAGGTGACGGGCAGCGAGCTCACCGCAGACCTCACGCGGAACCTCGCGGAGAATTGGGGACGGCTCGCGGCGCTCGTCGGGATCATCCTCGTGATCTTCGCCCTGAGGCGTCCGTCCGAAGACCGCGCGGGAGCGGGGGATGCCGCTGATGCGGATCCCGTTCGGCCGAGCGACCTGGTGATCGCCGGCTGGGTGCTGGGCGCGGCGGCCGGCACCCATCTGGTGGCGGCCGCGACCGGGGCCCTTTTCATCCTGGCCTATGCGGTGGGCCAGATGGCGATCCGAGGCTCACCGAGGGCGACGCTGTCTCGCACCGTTGGGGTCGGGGCCGTCGCGTTCGTCGTGGCGACGCTCAGCCTTGCGCTTCCCGCCGGTGATCTGGGGTTCGGAGGCGCGGGCGGGGACGCCGCGTACCAGGACCTGCGCGCAGAGTTGGGGCTCTCGCCGACGTTCGACCCGACGAGGTTCCTCGTCACGTCGGAGCTCGAACAGCCTTTGGACGACGAGACCCTCGGGATCGAGGACGTCGCGATGGCGTTCGCGTATCGCGCGGCCGGCAGGAACGTCCAGGTCGTGACACCGGAGCGGGTCCTTCCTCCCTGGGCTCTCATCATGCCGATCGCCCTGGTCTTCCTGATCGTGGTGATGGTTCTCGTATGGGGACCCAACGACGCACGTGTGACCGTGCTGTGCGCAAGCGTCTTCGCGGGATTCCTGTTCCTTGGGGGTGTCGCGTTCGCGCTCCGGTACGACCTCTACGCACTCGAACGATTCGGGAACCGGCGTCTCTTCAACTACGCGATGGTCCCCTACGTCATCGTGTTCCTCGCAGGCGCAGAGGGGGTGCTGCGATGGATCGCGGCTCGCGGGCGGGTGCAGATGCGGCTCGTCTCGATCGGCGCGTGCGGGCTCGTGGTCGCGTCGATGCTCGTCTTCTTGCCCTCGGCAGGCTGGCCGAAGGTGGAGAAGATCGACAGTCTCCGGGAACAGATCGCGTTGCTACGGTGGATCGGCGAGCACGTGCCCTGCGAAGGGAGGGTGTTGGCGGACCGACGCACCCTCGGCACGTTCCAGACCATGACGGGTCATGCCGCGGTTCTGGAGGGGATGGGCCCTCACGTTCGACCCGAGGTGTTGACGAGGGCGATCGGCGAACTGTTCCTGGCCACGGACTTCTTCGAGGATCCCCGAGCAGGCAGGAGATACCTGAAGGAGCGAGGAGTGGCGATCGTGGTCGCGACGAGACCGTTCGCGGACTTCGCGGGCTGGCGTCGAGTCGGCAGGCTTCGGCCTCATCCCTTCCGGGACATCGGGTTCCTCCGACGTGTCTACACCAGCCCCGTGGGGTTCGTGTTTCGCGTCAAGGGGTCGGTGCCGGATCCGTCGCTCCCAGCCGTGGAAGGTCGACCGGGGTATCGCTGCACGGCAGGTTGATCTCTCTTCAGGGTGGCCTGACGCGAACGAGGTTCCACCGAGGGCGGTCACAAGAGATCGGCGAGTGCTCCGAGCACGCGATCGACCTCACCCGGGGTGTGGTAATGGCAGAAGCCGATCCGAACGGCCCCTCCCGACTCCCACAGCCCGAGCCTGATCATGATCTCCCGCGCGTAGTAGTCGCCGTCCCACACGAAGATGCCGTGCGCCGCGAGCCGCTTGGCGGTCTGCACGGGAAGCTCGTCCTGGACCCGGATCGCGAACGTCGGCGTTCGCTCGTCCAGCCGAGCCCGATCGGAGATGCCCCAGAGCCGCACGCCGGGGAGGGTGGCGATCCCCTCGAGGAAGCGATCTGCGAGGGCCCGCTCATGGGTCGCGATCGCGACGTAGGAAGCCGTGAGACGCTCCCGACGCGACGTGCCGGCCGCGCCCTCGATACCCGCGAGATACTCCACGGCGGCAACCAGTCCGGCCAGGCCTTCGTGGTTCTGGGTGCCGGTCTCCCAGCGTTCCGGATCTCCGTCGGACGCGGGGACCAGCTTGTACGGTGTCCACGTCTCGAGGAGATGGCGGCGCGCCGCGAGGATGCCGAGATGTGGCCCGAAGAACTTGTAGGGAGAGCAGACGAGGAGGTCGGCGCCGAGTCCATGCAGATCGGGGAGGCGGTGCTGTGCCAGGTGCACCGCATCGACCGCCACGAGGGCGCCGACCTGCTTGGCCAGCGCCACGAGGTCGGCTGCCGGTGGGATCGTGCCCACCGCGTTGGACGCGAGAGTGAACGCGACGAGTTTCGTTCGCGGGGACAGCGCGGCACGGAAGGAATCGATGTCGATCGTCACGTCGTTGTCGCGGACATCCACCCATCGGACGGTCGCCCCTGCGTCGGCGGCCGCCAGCACCCACGGGCGGACGTTCGCATCGTGATCCAGCCTGGTCACCACGACCTCGTCGCCGGGCTCCAGGGTCTTCGAGAAGGATCGGGACACATGGAAGAGGAGGGTCGTCGCGTTGGGACCGAACACGACCTCGCCGGGGTCCGCACCCGTGAGGTCGGCAGCCGCGCGCCGAGCCTCCGAGATGACGTCGTCCGTCTCCTCGCTCGTGGCGAACACACCGTGCGTGTTGCTCAACCCTCGCCGGTAGTGACCCGCCACGGCCTCGATCACGGCATCGGGGACCTGGGAGCCGCCCGGCGCATCCGCGAGCACCGGCGGCCTGCCGTCCTCGCCGAGGCGGGCGAGCGCGGGGAATCGGGCACGGATGCTTCGGAGGTCCAGCACGGTCACAGGCTCCCGCACCCCGTGCCCGGCGGCAACCGGGCACCGGCGCCGCCGCCGATCACGCCGGCGATCATTCCGACGACCCGGGGTCCACGTTCCATCCGGCCGGCAGCTCGGGGGTCGGCCAGGCGGGGTCGGGGCGCCAATCCTCCCAATCCCGATCGAAGGGCGGCTTCCGCGAGATGATGCGATCGACGGCTCGGGCGCCCCAGTCGCGGAATCCGGCAGCCTCCTCCGCAGAGAACAGCCCGTCGCGAACCGCCTCCATCAGCTCCTCCTCGTCTTTCCACCCCCAGGATGAGCCGTTGAGCTCGATCAGCACGTCCAGCACGTGGTCGACGGTGTCGAAGCCGATGGGCGTGCGCTCGAGCGGGTCCTCGAGGTTCACGTACCAGACGCGTGGCCGGTCCTCCGGGGCCCACAGAAGGACGGAGTAGGGCGTGTCCGGCCACGCGAACGAAAGGATCGGTTGGTCGCCACGGAGCCGGACCTCCAAGTGCCAGGGCCCGTCGGGGAGCCTTCGGACACGATCGTCATCTCCGATCGGCAGGCCGCACCGAACGCCGCCGGGCAAGAAGAACATGGCCTGGTCGGGATCGTCCTGGACGACGGTCATCGGCCGTGCCTCGAAGACACGACCGTGCCACAGCTCTCGAAGCGCGATCGGCTCGCCCGGTTGGAATCTTCGTGGCACGTCGACAAGCGTACGGCGTGGTCGCGCACGATCGTCGAGCGTCCGATGACCGCGACGATCGATCGAGACCCGAAGGATCTTCAGGAGGAGGCCGAAAGTCACACGAGCCGCGAGCGCGCGCTGGCGCTCGGTCTCGTGATCGCCATCGGCGTCGTGTCGCTCGTCGTTCAGCTCCTGTTCATCCCCCATGACTGGCCGACGAGCTGGGATGAGGCCGTCTACCTCTCGCAGGTCACGCCCGACATGGACGGACTCTTCTTCAATGCGTGGCACGCGAGAGGCATCACGCTCCTGGTGGCTCCTGTCACGTCGCTGGGAGGTTCCGTCAGCGACGTCCGTCTGTTCCTGACGGTGCTGTCCGCCATCGCGGTCACGCTGACGTTCCGGTTGTGGATCCCCGTCGTCGGGATCGCGGCGGCGCTCGCCGCCTTCGTCTTCTCCTTCTCCTGGCAGGGGCTCATCCCGGCAAGCGAGATCAAGCCGAACTACTGGGGAGCGCTCCTGGGCCTCGCGACCGCGGGCCTGATCGCCCGGAGACTCCAGGGCGACCGCACGCGAGACCTGGTGTTCGCGTCGATCGTCCTCGCCGCGATGGCGCTGGTGCGCCCGACGGAAGCAACCGTCCTGGCCGGCGCCATCGGGGCGTACATCCTGTTGTTCAGAAGGACGTCGTGGCGCGACCTCTTCGCGTTGGGCGCCGGGCTGTTCCTGGGCTGGCTGCCGTGGGTCATCGAGATGTCCGTACGGTTCGGTGGGCTCCCGGGAGCGGTGCGGGAGGCCGGCAAGGAGCATCACTTCGGGTTGGTCCCGGTCGCGGAGAACGTGCGTCTTCATCTCCTCTACACGGATGGGAAGTACGGTGAGTCGGCGATCCCGGGGGCGATCTGGTGGGGCGTGCTCGTCCTGATGGTCGTCGTCGCGATCGCCCGGGGGGTGACGAGGGACGATCGTGCGGCGGCGCTGCTCTGCGCCGTCGCCGCGCTGTTCCTCGCCGCCGAATACCTCTTCTTCGTTCCGGCGCTGACGTACCGGTTCCTGCTCCCGGCGTATGCGATGGCCTCGATCCCGTTCGCGGTCGGGGTGGTCTCGCTGCTTCGAGGCACCATCCCTTCACGGATCATCGGCGCCGGTGTGTTCCTGCTCCTCGTCCCGTGGACGATCTGGCAGGGTGCCGTCACCATCGAGCAGGCTCCGAAGGTGAATCGTGGCGCGGCCGGCCCGGTGCGCGTCGGCACGACGATCCGGCGGCTGGCGGAGGGTCGGCCCTGCCTGGTCCTGAGCCAGCGCGCCTACCCGCAGGTCGCCTACGCGGCCGGGTGTTCGGGTGGACCGGCGGAGTTCCGTCTGCTCACCGAGGAGCGCCTCGAGCAGCTCTCCAGGAGCGGACGAGCGGTCTTCGTGGTGCGGATCAGGGAGGTGCCGGAGGACTCGCCGCTCGGCTCGATCGAACCGGTACCCGTCCTCGCGGCGTTCTCGAACTGGTTCGTCTACGAGATCCCGACGACCCCCGGCTGATACGAGCCGCCGGTGACGTGATCCGGGCCTCAGCGGAATCGGAGCTTCCGGGCTCCGATCAGTGCCATCCGAGCGAGCAGGAGCCCGTGCCGCCACCGATCGATGTTGGTCGTGCCGTACGTGCGCTCCCGGTATCGCACCGGCACCTCGCGGATCTTCAAGCCGAGGTTCGCCGCCCCGAAGAGGAGATCGAAGTCTCCGAACGGGTCGAAGTCCCCGAACGTCTTCCTGTTGGCCGCGATCCGACGGTAGTCGCGTGCCCACAGGACCTTGGTGCCGCACAGGGTATCCGTCACCCGTTCGCCGAGGATCCAGCTGAAGATCAGACTGAAGACCTTGTTGCCGGCCGTGTTGGCGAGGCGCATCGCGTTGTTCTCCATCGGGTAGACGAGTCTCGTCCCGTTGATGAACTCTCCCCGCTCCTCGACGAGTGCGGACCAGAACTTCGGGAGATCCTCCGGCGGAACGGTGAGGTCGGCGTCGAGGATCATCAGCACGTCACCGGTCGCGAGCTCGAATCCCTTCCGGACCGCGTCGCCCTTGCCCGTCCCGTCCTGTCGCGTCACCTTCACGTCGAGCTCCGGGTGCTCGGCGATCACCGCTTCGATCTCCTCGTAGGTGCCGTCACTCGAATGGCCCTCGACGAAGATCAGCTCGGTATGGCTTCCCAGACGGGGGAGGCGCTCGACCGCATCCCGGATGTTCCCGCGCTCGTTCCGTGCCGGGATGACCACGGTGCACGTCGGCTCCGAGATCCGGGGGATCACCTCCGCCTTCTTGGGTCTGGCCGTGACGAAGGAGATCAGCCCGAGACGGTTGATGAGGGGGACCGCGGACAGCAGGTTGTTCAGCGGACGCGTCAGCCACGCAGGACCCACGGGCAGCGGCGTCCGGTAGCCGGACTTCACGACCTCGAGGTCGGTCATCTCGACGAGGTTCGCCAGGCCGTCGTTGGACAACCAGCTCTGGAGCGGTTCCTGCGCTTTCAGTCCGAACCGCTCCGCGAGCCACAGCACCGGCTCCCACGCGAAGTTGTAGTACGCGACGATGACCCGAGACGAAGGATGCGTCACGCTCGTCAGCGTGCGGAAGAGTTCGTTGACGTCCATCACGAAGCCGACCACGTTGCTGGCGATCACATAGTCGAAGGTCCCCGAGATCGGGAGCCGCTCCACGTCTCCGCAGACGAAGTCGAGATCCGGATGGCGGCGTCGGGCGTCCACGAGCATCGGGAGCGAGAAGTCGACGCCGACGCCGCGGGAGGGCTGGAGGGAGGCGAGCAGCGCCCCGTCGCCGCACCCGAGATCGAGGACCGTCGCCCCGGGCTCCACCTGATCGCGGATCATCCCGTAGAGATCGTCGTAGTAGTACCGGTGTCGGGATCGCGTCGCGAGACGTTCCGGGGCGGCACGGTCGAAGTGACGGCGGACGCGGCGGCGCGCCCGGTCGTCGAGACCGTTCGCGCCACCGTCCCGCGTGTCGGGCGACGGCGACTGTTGGCTTCCCACGAAGGGTGGAATGATAGGCTCATCTCTCCGCGGACATCGCGCGGATATCGCATGGCCTCCAAGCGCGCACTGATCACGGGCATCACCGGCCAGGACGGTTCCTACCTGGCCGAATTGTTGCTCTCCAAGGACTACGAAGTGCACGGGATCATCCGAAGGTCCAGTTCGTTCAACACCGGCCGGCTGGATCATCTGTACACCGATCCCCACGACCCGGCCGGGCACCTGTTCCTCCACTACGGGGACCTGGTCGACTCCACCGTCGTGTCCCGGATCGTGCGCGAGGTCGCTCCCGACGAGGTCTACCATCTGGGCGCGCAATCCCATGTACGGGTCTCCTACGACATCCCCGAGTACACGGGCGACGTCACGGCACTGGGGACCACCCGCTTGTTGGAAGCGATCCGACAGGAGGGAAGCCCCGCCCGGTTCTACCAGGCGTCGTCCTCGGAGATGTTCGGCACCAACCCGGACATCCCCTCCAACGAGGAGAGCCGGTTCTACCCGGCGTCTCCGTACGCGGCCGCCAAGGTGTACGGGTACTGGATGGCGGTGAACTATCGCGAGGCCTACGGCATGTTCTGCACGAACGGCATCCTCTTCAACCATGAGAGCGAGCGCCGAGGCGAGACCTTCGTCACCCGGAAGATCGCCAGGGGGCTCGTCGACATCCTCGCCGGACGCGCGGACGTGATCCACCTCGGGAAGCTCCAGAGCCAGCGGGACTGGGGCCATGCGGCCGACTACGTCGAGGCGATGTGGATGATGATGCAGGCGGACGAGCCGGATGATTACGTGATCGCGACCGGCGAGCCACATTCGGTGCAGGATTTCCTCGAGGAAGCGTTCAGCTACGTCGGTCTCGACTGGGAGCCGCACGTCCGGCAGGACCCACGATACTTCCGCCCGGTCGACCCACCGATCCTCGTCGGAGACGCATCGAAGGCACGGACGAAGCTCGGATGGAAGCCGAAGGTGAGCTTCCAGGAGCTGGTCCGCTCGATGGTCGATGCGGAGCTCACCGCTGCGGGGCTCGAACGTCCCGTTTCCGATCGGAGCGTCACGCATCCATGACCCGCGCGAAGCCATGATCCGAGTCCGGTCATGAGCGGCGTCTGGTCGGGCAAGACCGTCGCGGTCCCGGGTGGGTCCGGCTTCCTCGGCTCCGAGGTCGTGGAACGCCTCGAAGCCGGCGGGGCATCCGTCTTCGTCCCCCGCAGCCGCGACTACGATCTCACGACCGAGGATCGGGTTCGAGCGATGTACGAAGATTCGAGCCCCGACGTCGTGGTCCATCTCGCCGCTCGCGTCGGAGGCATCGGCGCGAACCAGCGGTCCCCGGGCACGTTCTTCTACGACAACCTGCAGATGGGGGCGCTGTTGATCGAGCACGCGCGGCGACGGGAGCTCGAGAAGTTCGTGTGTGTCGGCACGGTGTGCTCGTATCCCAAGTTCGCGACCGTGCCGTTCCGCGAAGACGACCTCTGGTCGGGCTACCCGGAGGAGACGAACGCGCCGTACGGCATCGCGAAGAAGGCGCTCCTGGTGCAACTGCAGGCGTACCGCCAGGAGTTCGGGATGCGCGGCATCTACCTGATCCCCGTGAACCTGTACGGGCCTCGGGACAACTTCGACCTGGAGAGCTCACACGTGATCCCGGCGCTGATCCGCAAGTGCGTGGAGGCGGCGGATCGGGGCGACGATGTGATCGAGGTGTGGGGATCGGGTGAGCCCACCCGCGAGTTCCTCTACGTGGAGGACGCCGCCGACGGGATCGTCGCGGCCGCGGAGCGCTACGAAGGCGCCGAGCCGGTCAACCTCGGGACGGGTAGAGAGATCTCGATCCGCGACCTCGCGGGCCTCATCGCGGAGCGCACCGGCTTCCGCGGGACGTTCTCGTGGAACGCGGCGAGACCTGACGGTCAACCCCGGCGTGCCCTGGACGTGTCGCGAGCGCGAGATGAGTTCGGCTGGATGGCCAAGGTCCCCTTCGAAGAAGGACTCGAGGCCACGATCTCCTGGTACCGCGAGTCACGGATGCCGTCTCCGGCCGGCAGTTGACGCGGCCGAGCGTCCCCACCCGCCACGCCTTGACGGATGTCCTGGCGGGGCCCTATCGTTGCCCACCCGAACACACGTTCGACCAGCGAGGCACTCATGACGAAGCGGTTCGACGAGGAGGTGATGGTCGAGCGGGACGGGGGGATGCCCTCGGGCTTCGAATGGCGAGGGCGTCGCTATCGGGTCGTGGACGTGATCGGACGGTGGCGGATCGAGGGCCGGTGGTGGGAGGACGGCCGCGATCGCGAGTACTGGCGGGTCGAGGCGCGCGGCGGCGCCGTCTGGGACCTGTACCACGACCGCCAGCGCGACCGCTGGCACGTGGAGCGCTTGTGGGATTGATCTTCTCGGGGGCTACGCTCGCTGGCGCTCGCTACTTGAGCCCCCGAACCCCCGGGGCTACGCGCGCTCGGCCAGCGCGCTCACGATCCGCTCGAGGGACCACTCGAGATCCTCGCGCGACACCACCAGCGGCGGCGCCAGCCGGACCGTGGTCTCCTGCGTGTCCTTCGCGAGCACTCCCAGCGCCAGCAGCCGTTCGCAGACGTCGCGCGCGGGCGCGGCCTCGGGCGTGAGCTCGATGCCGAACCACAGGCCGCGCCCGCGAACCTCCGTCACCGACGTGGGCGCCTCCTCGCGCAGCCGCTGGAGGAACCACGCCCCGAGGTCCTTCGAGCGCTGCTGATACTCGTGGGTCCGAAGGAGCGCGAGGACCTCGAGACCCACCGCGCACGCGATCGGATTGCCTCCGAACGTGCTCCCGTGCTCACCCGGTTCGAAGACCCCCAGCACCTCGGCCCGCGACACGACCGCCGACACCGGCAGGATCCCGCCGCCGAGCGCCTTCCCCAGGATGTACACGTCCGGCTTCACGCCGTCGTGGTCGCACGCGAACGTCGCACCGGTTCGGCCGAGTCCCGTCTGGATCTCGTCGGCCAGCAAGAGGACGTTGCGTTCGGTGCAGAGTCGTCGCGCTTCGCGAAGGTAGCCGTCGGGCGGGATCCGGACGCCGGCCTCGCCCTGGATCGGCTCGACGAGGAACGCCACGACGTCCGGATCCTCGAGCGCCGCCTCCAGCGCCGTGGCGTCGCCGAAGGGAACCGACACGAACCCCGGCGTGAAGGGACCGAAGCCCTTCGTCGCCGACGGATCGGAGGAGAAGCCCACGATCGTGATCGTCCTGCCGTGGAAGTTCCCGTCGCACACGACGACCTTCGCGCGCCCCTCCGGTACGCCCTTCACGTCGTAGCCCCACCGGCGTGCGGTCTTGAGGGCGGTCTCGACCGCCTCCGCGCCCGAGTTCATGGGAAGCACCATGTCCATGGCGCAGAGCTCGGCGAGCTGTTCGCAGAACGGTCCGAACCGGTCGTGGTGGAACGCGCGGGAGGTGAGCGTGACGAGGTCGAGCTGTGCCTTGGCCGCGCGGATCAGATCCGGATGGCGATGGCCGAAGTTCAACGCGGAGTAGGCGGACAGCATGTCGAGGTAGCGCTTGCCCTCGACGTCGGTGACCCATGCGCCCTCGGCCTCGGACACGACGACGGGGAGCGGGTGGTAGTTGTGCGCGCTGTGCAGCTCCGTCAGCGCGATCAGCTCGGCCGTCAGGAGCCCGCTCTGAGTCTTCATGGGTCGCAATCCTACGCATCGAACGCCGACCGTCGAGCCGACCATTAGGATGCTGTCTCGGTCCCGGCGTCCTCGAGGACGAGGCTGCATGAGGAGTTCCGATGAACCCGTGAGGATCGAGACGACGGACGACGAGGTTTCGCCGTCGCCCGTACGGCCCCGTGACGCGCTGATCGGAAGCGTGGCCCTCGTCGCGGGGTCGCTCCTTTCCGTGGTCCTCTATCTGAGAGCGTTCACGCAGGCGCTCGCCCCGCTGGGTCCCGACCTGTTCGGCTACATCTGGCAGACGCGGATCGTCGGGAACGCTCCGCTCTCGTCGATCGAAGCCCGCCCCGGGGTGCCGATCCTCGGCTCGGTGCTCGCCGGTTTCGGCCTGACCTCGGACGGGTTGGCGCCGCTGGTGCTCGCCCCCGTGATGATGGTGGCGCTCGGGTTCGCGGTCGCGGTGGCCCTCCGCCTGGCCTTCCGTCTCCCTCTCTGGTCCGTGGGTGTCATCGGATCCGTCGTGACCCTGTGGGGCGGCGCACTCCATCTCGCGCAGGGGCACCTGGCCAATCTCCTGAGCCTCGTGTGCATCGTTCCCGCGCTGGTCGTGCTCGCCGTGCCGAGCGAACCCTGGAGGGTCCGCGTGGCGTGGGCGGCGGTGATCGTGACGGCATCGGGGCTGGCGCATGCAGGGCTCCTTGCCTTCTACGCGGTGACGGCGGGCCTCTGGGTCCTGCTCTCGGCCCCTTCGCTCCTGCGCGCCCGTAGAGAGGGCAGGCGATGGTGGCAGGAGCCGTCGTGCTCGTTCGTGGTCGCGCTCGTGATCGGGGGCGCCGCGGTCGGCCTGGTGATCTTCGTCGCGATGGGGGTCACCGTGGAGGAGTTCACCAACATCGACGATCGCGTTACCGAGTTCGGGAACCGGCTCGCGCAGATCGAAAGAGCGATCGGATTGTGGGTGTCCGCGATGACCGTGCTCGCCGCCGTCGGCGCCGTCGCGGTGTGGAGGTTGTCGCGACGCTCGTCTCGGGCGCTCACCCTCCTGGGCCTCGCGTGGCTGACGGCGTCGGCGGTCGGAGGACTGCTCGCCGTCCGCGATCCGACGTTCCCGGGTCATCGCGTGCTGGGAGTCATCCTTCCTCTTCCCGCGTTGGCCGGGATGGGCATCGTGGGGATCGCCCTCCTCGTGATCGGCTGGAAGGCGACGGCGACCGACGGGCGAACCGGCCTCCGTCTGGCGCGCGCGTTCGCGGCGGCGTGCGTGGTGGTCGTCCTGACGATGCTCGTCGTGTCCCCGCGACTCGACCGTCTCGCGAGGCGGGCCGGAGGCGAGCCTCGCGGAGCGCTGGCGCGCACCATCGCCTCCTATATCGCGGTCGTCGATCCGCAGGTTCCGGTCGTGGTCTTCGCCGATCCCCCGACACGACTCGCCGCACTGGCGTGGAGAGGGCGGCAGAATCAGGTCCGCGCCCTCGCGCCCACCGAGTCGATCGACCGGATCTTCTTCCTGATCGGTCGACTCGGCGAAGACGGCCTGCCGGAACAGGGTGTGGCGCCGAGGATGCAAGGGGACAGAGCCTTCGCGTACGCCGTCGAGCAGAGTTGGTCGGCCGGTGGAGCTGCACTCGAGGAAGGGGCGATCATCCTGGCGCCCCGGGCGTACATGCGCGGGCAGGCGTGGAGACGGATCGCCTCCGACGCCAGCCGCGTGGTGATCCCCGAGCTCGCCGTCTTGCGAGGGCCGCGTCAGCCGCCAGGCGATCTCGTGCCGACCGCGAGGGTGCCCATCGCGCACGCCCGGTGGCAGATCATCGCCTGTCTCCTCGCGCTCGTCGTGATGGGCGGGGGATACGGCGCGGCGGTCGCATGGGGACGCGGAGGATCCGTGGTCGACGGCATCGCGCTCGCTCCCGCCGTCGGCATGGTGGTGGTGGTGACGATCGGCGTGACGGTGGCGCTGCTGGGCGCGGACCCGGCCGCAGCAACCGGCCTGATCCCGACGGGCCTCGCCGTGGTGGGTGGCTACCTACTGGCGTGGCGACGGTGGCAGGAGCGCCGGAGGAACCCTGACGATCTTCGCGAGGCCGTCGGTCAGCCGGTGTAGCCCTCGACCGTCCGAGGATCGCGGATGCTCGTGTCGTCGGGGTCCTGCCCCGCCGTCCGCCTCGCCCGGCGCTGATGGAGCAGGTCCCAGCACTGGTCGAGGGTGACGCCGAGCTCACGGAGCCGTTCCCGCTCGGCGTCGGTGGCCTCTCCGCGGCCTTCGCGCTCCCAGAGCTCGTGCTCCTCGTGCGCGATCTCGTTGATCCGGCCGATCACCTGCTGGTCATCCATCGAAGAGCTCCTCTCACGCCTCCTGAGGAGTGTCGCAGACGATGGAACATCCGTTTGGGCCCTAGACAGCCTCGATAGGAGCCACCTAGTATCGAACATGTGTTCGATACTGTGAGGAGCTCGGGGGGGTTCGTCCATCTCGACGTCCGGTCCGCGTTCTCGTTGAAGGAAGGGGCGTTCGTCCCCGAGCATCTCGCCGCGCTCGCGAGCGAGATGGGGATGCCGGCCGTGGCGATCACCGACCGGGACGGGCTCTACGGCGCCGCCCGGTTCGTCGCCGCCTGCGAGCGGGGAGGGATCCGTCCGATCCTCGGCGCCTCGCTCACGGTCCGGGAGGGTGGACACGACGCCCCGCTCGTCCTGCTCGCGCAGGACGGGCGGGGCTACGCCAACCTCTGCCGTCTGGTCACCGACGCGCACATGCTGGGGGAGCGCGGGGATCCCTCGATCACCGCGACCCAGATCTGTGCCCACGCCACCGGTCTCGTCGCGCTCGCCGGCCCGCGTTCGCACGCGGGCCGGCTCGCCGTCCGCGGCCTCATCGACGCCGCCGCGGCGGCGCTCCATCCGCTCCATGAAGCGTTCGGCCGCGAACGGTTCTTCGTCGCGGCCGAGCACCGGATGGAACGGGGCTCGAACACGGAGATCCGTTCGATGCTCCGCCTCGCCGAGCGGATGGGTGTCCGCGCCGTCGCCACCAATCCCATCCGCTACCTCGTGCCCGAGGACGCGTTCCTGGCCGACGCGCTCGAGTGCATGCGTCGGATCGTGCCGATCGCGGCGAACCACGTCTCCCGCACCAACGCCGAAGGATGGCTGAAGCCCGCCGAGGCGATGCGCCTGCTGTTCGCAGAACGGCCCGACCTCTGCGACACGACCCTGGAGATCGCCGACTCGTGCCGGTTCGACCTCGGGCTGAAGAAGGTCCATTTCCCGGACTTCCCGACGCCGGCCGGACGCAGCGCCGACGCGATCTTGGCCGAGCGCTGCTGGGCGGGCGTCTACGACCGAGGGATGACCGAGGACGAACGCCTCCGCGATCGGCTGCATCTCGAGCTCTCGATGATCCGCCGGATGGGCTACGCGGCGTTCTTCCTCACGGTCGCCGACATCACGGCCGACATCCGCGCGATGGGGATCCACGTCGCGTGTCGCGGCTCGGCCGCCGGCTCGCTCGTGTGCTACCTGCTCCGGATCTCCGACGTCGACGCGCTCCGTCACGACCTCTCGTTCGAACGGTTCCTGAACCCGATGCGCGACGAGCTCCCGGACATCGATGTCGACGTCGAGTCCGCCCGGCGTGAGGACGTCTACGACATGGTGCTCTCGCGTCACGGCGACGAGCGGACCGGCTGCGTCGCGATGATCGACACGTACCGGGCGCGCGCCGCGGTCCGCGAGGTGGGGAAGGCGCTCGGACTGCCGGAGGTCGAGGTCGGGATGGTGGCGAAGTCGTTCCCGCACATCTCGGCGAGGAACCTCCGGGAGTCGCTCACGCGCCTCCCGGAGCTCGACGGGATCAACCTCCCGATGGCCCAGCTGGAGCTCCTGTTCCGTGTGGCCGAGCGACTGGACGGGTTCCCGCGCCACATCGCGTTGCACCCGTGCGGGATCGTGCTGTCCTCCCACGACCTCGTCGACCGCGTGCCGCTGGAGCGATCCGCGAACGGGCACCGGATGATCCAGGCCGACAAGGACGACGTCGAGCTGCTCGGGTACCTCAAGCTCGACGTCCTCGGCGTGCGGATGCTGTCGTCGATGCGCCATGCGACGGATGAGATCGCGCGGACGATGGGGGAGAAGGTCGACCTCGATCGGATCCCGCTCGACGACGAGCTCACGTTCGAGATGATCCGTGACTCCGACACCCTCGGCTGCTTCCAGATCGAGTCCCCCGGCCAGCGCGAGTTGCTGCAGAAGCTCCAGCCGAGCCGGTGGGAGGATCTGATCGTCGACATCTCGTTGTTCCGGCCAGGTCCGGTGAAGTCCGACATGATCACCCCGTACCTCCGGCGGCGCGCCGCCTTGGAGGGGCCGGTCTACATCCATCCCGATGTGCGACCCGCGCTGCGGGAGACGTTCGGGGTGATCGTCTACCACGAGCAGGTGATGCGGACGCTCGCCGCGGTCGCCGGCTGGGACCTCACCTACGCCGATCACGTCCGCCGTCATCTGGATCACGAGGAGCTCGTGCCCGGGTTCCGCGAGGAGTTCCTCCGGCGCGCAGCGGAACGGGACGTGGATGCCATGGCTGCGGAGAAGACCTGGGACGCCGTCGCCCAGTTCGCCTCGTTCGGCTTCTGCAAGGCGCACGCGGCGGCGTTCGCGGTGCCGACGTATCGGAGCGCCTGGTTGAAAGCGCACTACCCGGCGCACTTCATGGCCGGGATCCTCACGCACGACCCGGGGATGTATCCCCGGCGGGCGCTCCTGGACGACGCGCGCCGTCACGGCATCCCCATCCTGCCGCTGGACGCGAACGTGAGCGAGCAGGAGTACACGGCGGAAGAGACCCCCCAGGGAGGGGGGTCTGGGGGGCTCAAGAAGCGAGCGCCCCGCGCGAGCGTAGCCCCCCAGGAGGTAGGGGTCTGGGGGGCTCAAGAAACGAGCGCCCCACGCGAGCGTTGCCCCCCAGGGATATGCCATCCGGTTGGGACTCCAGGACGTGCACGGGATCTCGGACGCGGAGGTCCGCTCGATCCTCATGGCGCGCGCGGAGAGGCCCTTCGCGAGTGTGGAGGACTTCCTCACCAGGACCTCGGTGGCCAAGCCGGTGGTGGAGGCGCTCGCGCACGCCGGCGCGTTCGACGCGCTCCCGGAGCGAACCAACCGCCGCGGCCATCTCTATACGGCGATGACCACCCAGCCCGAACGTGAAGGAGATCAGCTGCGGCTGTCATCCGTGTCGAGCGTGACCGACCATCGCTCGGATCGATTCGCCTTCCAGGATTACACCGACGCCGAGGTCGTCCGAGCGGAGCTCGAGGTCCTCGGGCTGGACGCCACTCGCCACATCGTCAGCTTCTACGAACCGCTGCTCGCCGACCTCGGCGTCACATACTCCGAAGACGTCTGGCGATGCCGGGCGAACGAGTGGGTGATGGTTGCCGGGGTGAAGGTCTCCTCACAGACCCCGGCGATCCGAAGCGGCCAGCGGATCATCTTCCTCACGCTCGATGACGGCACCGGTCCGCTCGAGGTCACGGTCTTCGAGTCGGTGCAGCCCAGGGTTGCCAAGACCGTGTTCCATGCGTTCGCGATGGCGGTATGGGGACAGGTGCGCAGGACCGGACTGAAAGGGGTGAGCGTCGTCGCCGAGGACATCTGGGACCTGACGGCATTGCACCGGGCACGCGCCGACGGCTCGCTCCGCGAGGTGATGGCCGGGCCCGCGCAGCCGCGGAGCCCGGATCGTCGACTCTGGCATGCGAGCCCCGGGTCTGCGGGGTGACGGGCTCTCGCGGGATGATGACCTCGTGAGCCAACCATGAGGATCTTTGCGCACCCATGACTCGTAGGCCGTCCGAGCCGATCCTCCACGTCGACCTCGACGCGTTCTATGCATCGGTCGCGATCCTGAAAGATCCGTCTCTGAAGGGGAAACCGGTGATCGTCGGGGGAACCGGCGCCCGAGGGGTCGTCACCAGCGCTTCGTACGAGGCTAGGCGATACGGGGTCCACAGCGCGATGCCGTCGGTTCGCGCGCGCCGGCTGTGTCCGGACGGGATCTTCCTTCCCCCGGACTTCGACGCCTATCGCGTCCACTCGAACCGCTTCCGGGAAGTCCTGCTCGCGCACACCCCGCTCGTGGAGCCGATCTCCATGGACGAGGCGTTCCTCGATGTCGGCGGCGCCGTCATCCTGTTCGGCTCGCCGGAAACGATCGCGAAGAGGATCCGTCGTGAGGTCGCCGGGGAGGTCGGCATCACCTGCTCGGTGGGCATCGCGCCGACCAAGTTCGTGGCGAAGCTCGCCTCGGACGGCTGCAAGCCCGACGGGTTGCTCCACGTGCATGCGGGGGACGTCGCGAGCTTCCTCGAGCCACTCGCCGTGGGGAGGCTCTGGGGTGTGGGGGAGAAGACCGCAGAGATGTTGGGGCGCTTGGCGATCCGGACGGTGGGCGACCTGGGCAAGACGCCCGTGACGATCCTAGAACGACTCCTCGGGGAGGCGGCGGCGAGGCATCTCACCGAGCTGGCGAGGGGGATCGACGATCGGCCGGTCGTGGCGTACGAGCGGCCCAAGTCCATCGGTCACGAAGAGACGTTCGATCGGGATCTGGACGACGAGGACGAGATCCTGCGCGAGCTGCTCGCGCTGTCAAGCCGGGTGGCGGCTCGTCTGCGGGAGGACGGGTACCGATCGAGGACGGTGACGCTGAAGGTCCGGCTCGCGAACTTCACGACGCTGACGCGTTCGCGGACGCAGGCCGATCCCACCGATCTGGGCGCGGATCTCCATCGGATCGTCTCGGAGCTGTACCGAGGTCTGCCGGGGGCCACGCGCAGGGTTCGGCTCCTGGGTGTCCAGGCGGGCGGGCTGGTCTCGGCAGGTGCTCAGCAACTGGCGCTCCTTCAGTCCGAACGCTGGGACGACGTGGAGCGCACCGTCGACCGCATCGAGCGTCGTTTCGGCCCCGGCGCGGCGGGTCCCGCGAGCCTGCTCCGCAGAACTCCTCGACGGTAGGTTCCGCTCAGTCCGAACCCCTCTCTATAATCGAGGGAGCAACAGGTCGTTCCACGACCGGAGGACGCGATGCCCCTCAACGAGAACGAGCAGAAGATCCTCGAGGAGATCGAGCGGCGCCTCTCCGAAGAGGACCCGAGGCTCGTCGAGCACGTCAACCGCACCGACCTCCACACCCACGCCTGGCGTCGGATGAAGATGGCGATCGCCGGGTTCGTCTTCGGTCTTTTGCTGCTCCTGCTGGTCGGTATGTCCGTCTGGATCGCCGCCGCCGGTTTCGTCGTGATGACTTTGTCGGCGTTGCTCGCGTATCGCTACGCCGGCCGTCTCGGGGACGATCGGATGGCCCCGGGCGCCTTCGGAAGGATCGCCGCGCGCGTCGCGGGACGTCTCCGTCCGCCCGCGCCGGGTCGTCCTACCGACGAGTGATCGACGTTCGCGCGCTCGCGCGTGCATCCCGCCGGCGCGAACGTCGTGTCGATCACACCGTCTGACCACTGCGCTTGCCACGACTTCACGGATGGGTGTAGAACGTCTTCCTTCCCCTGGGTGCGAGTTGTCGCCGGAGGGCGGGTCTCCCAGGAGAGCCCGTGACGGCCGCGCCGGATGGTTCGAGTCGTGAGGTGTGGATCGAAAGGGCGCGCGTCCGGATGGAGGGTTTCACCGCGCATCAAGCGTGCAAGTTCACAGGTTGCTCGGCACGTCAGCTCCGCTACTGGGATGAGATCGGGCTCGTGCAGCCGTCGGTCCAGGGCACCGGGGGGCGTCCGGGCGTGCCGCGGTTGTATTCCTTCCGAGACCTGGTCGCGCTTCGCGTCGTGAAGTCGTTGCTGGACGGCGGCATGTCGCTCCAGCGGGTTCGCCGATCCTGGGAGTTCCTCACGAAGAAGGCCGGGCTCACGAAGCATCTCTCCGAAGTGAAGCTCGTGACCGACGGGCAGTCGATCTTCAAGATCTGTCGCCGTGACGGCGAGGTGATGGACGCCCTTCGAGACGGGCAGATGGCGTTCTTCGTGGCGATCGACGACATCGCGACGGGGGTCGAGACCCGGGTTCGCCAGTTCGAGGAGGACCGGGAGAAGTTCGTCCGGGCGCTGCGGGCCGCGGCGGCGCAGACGGCAACGTCGCAGACCCACGCCGCCGCTCGCTGAGGCTCAGGGGCGTCGATACAGCCCGACCAGCCATCGGGCCGGCCCGACGGCTCGCCTGATCTCCCGGATCGCGGTCTCCGCGGCATCGCCCGCGTCCCTCGCCTGCTCACCGTCGGGATCGCGAGGGGAGTAGGCGGCCGCCGTCGCCAGCCGCGTCAGCCGGTCCAGATCGCCGTTCGAGAGATAGCCGGTCTCCACCACCTTGCGCCGGTACTCCTCCAAGGTCTCTCCGGGGCCGCGGCCGAGCCCCAGCCCCGCCGCTCGCTCGGTGAACTGCTCATACGTCACGAGGATCAGCCGCCGGGGCTCGGTCGCGGCCCCGCGGCGTCGCATCGCGCGCCGGAGGGCACGGGCCGGCGGGACGACGAGGAGGATGATCGCTCCCACGATCGCGGCGATCAGCAACGCGGTTCGCGCACTGATCGGCGGGTCGTTCCCGATCGGCGCGGCCGCGGGAAAACCGGTGGGGGGCAGTGGAGGGGCGCTCCCGAGCCTCGGGTCGCCCTCGATGCGCTCTCGCTGGCTCCCACCGGGCCCCCCGGCAGGCGAGGCCGTCTCGCCACCCGTCTCGCCTCCCGTCTCAGGGCCCGTGTCGACGGGAGGGTTGTAGCCCACGACCGTCGGGTTCACACGCCTCGGGGTCGGTTCGAACGGCATCCATCCCCAGCCCGGGAAGTAGACCTCCACCCACGCGTGGGCACGGTCCGTCAGCACCGAGTACTGGCCGGTCGTGCGCGTGAGGTTCCCGGTCGCGAAGCCGACGACCACCCGAGACTGGATGCCGATCGAGCGGAGCATCACCGCCATCGAGCTCGCGAACTGCTGGCAGAACCCGGCCCTCGACTCCGTCAGGAACTCGAGGATCGAACGGGTTCCCCAACGGAGCTGCGTGTCCATCGTGTACCTGAACTCCGACGGGTCCTGGAAGTGCTCCTGGATCGCGAACGCCTTGTCGAAGGCGGAGTCGGCCTCGGCCGTCCATCGCAGCGCGATCTCCCGGATCTCCTCCGGATAGTCCGGGAGGGCGAGATACCGACCGTTCTCCAGTGGGGCCGAAGAGGTCTCCGCCCTGAGATCCTCTGCGGTCGGCTGGGCGAGCGACGCTTCGACGGTGTAGCTATCGCCCGCCTCCAGCGGGGCGTCCACCAACGTCGTCCCTGTCGCCGCCACGTACCGAACGGTCCGGCCGGGCACCTCGATCGACGTCATGGGATAGGGCGCGGGCACCCAGTGCTGTGCCAGACCGGCCGTCATGTCGATGGTCACCGGATCCGTCGGACCGTCGGGTCGATCGGGCCCCGGCACCGGGTCGCCCGCCTCGAGGATCGCTCCCTGCTCGGCGCCCGGCCTCCAGATCACGCCGTCGAAGTCCGGGCTCGCGATCAGCCGGATATACGTCGGTCGCGAGGCGGTGACGCGGAGCACCTCGACCGGCGTTTTCTGGGTCAGATAGTTCTGCACGGAGACGAGTGGATCGATCGCGACGCGATCCGTCGCGGGCGTGCCGAAGTCGACGATGGCCTTGGATCCGAAGCCCGGGACGAAGATCGGGGCCAGGACGGCCGCACCCAATGCGGTGACCGCGAGGCGACGTGCCCCCCGGCTCGCGGAGCGAGCGACCCCGCGCCGAGAAGACGACCAGATCGGACCCCATCCCTGGACCCGTGCCAGGCCATCGGCGAACACCACGAGCAGCGCGGCCGCCAGGAACGCCACCCCGTAGAGCGGTTTCACGAACTCCTCCAGCACGGTGTCGGCGAACGCCACCAGGGCCACCGGCGGGATGAGCCCGAGGAGCGGACTTCCGGCGCGGAAGGCCAGCGCATGGGCCGAGAACACCGCGGCCCAGAGCGAGACCACCGCGGCGAGGAGGAGCGGCGCGATCGGCTCCGCCGGCGCCGCCTGGATCCTCGCCTGCTCGCCGACCACGGCGGCGGCATCGAGCGTCGCGCGGAGCGTATCGGCCGTCGGGATGCCGTACCACGTGGTCTCCGGGAAGACGATCAAGCCGATCGCGAGGGCGAGTCCGGCGGCGCTCGCCGCCGTCGAGAGCAACAGGCTGCGCCGTTCGAACGCGACCGCGAGACCGGCAGCAGCGACCGCGGCTCCCACCAGCTGCAGGCTGCTCGCCGCCCCGAGGAAGACCCGTCCGAAGGCGAGGGCCGTCGTCGCCGCCAACAGGAGCGCGGCGAGGAGCCCGATCAGACGGTGCGTGCGAGCGGACGTTCCAGCGGCGTGTGCCATCGCTCCTGCAATCTCATCGAAGGGGGAAGGACGATGACGTCCCACCCCGCGCGGGCGAGGGACAGACGGGCCTGGCTGGCCCGCCCTTCGAGCTGAGCCTGACGTTCCGGGGGCAGGCGGACGGGGTCGGTCGGGTAGATCAGGACGGCGAGCTTCTGCCCGAAGCCGGCGCCGGCACGGATGAGCGGGCCGACCTCGGCGGGGACCGGGGGCGCCGACACCAACACGAGCGAGGTGTCGGGCGAAGAACCGGCCCGCAGGTGCGCGAGCGCCGGTCCCATCGAGCGAGCCTCCGCATGGGAGATCCCCGTCAGCGCGTCCATGAATCGATCCTCCGACAGGGCAGCCGCCGGGAGCTCTGTCGTCGCCAGACGGAGCACGAAGCCACGATGCGCCAGCAAGACGCCGATCGATGCCGCCGCGGAGACGCCGCGTTCGAACGCAGGCGTGTGGGTTCGGCCGAGCGCCGCCGACCGCGTGTCGAGGAACACCAGCCCGCTCGCGCGACGCGTCGACTCGTCCTGGCGGATCATCAGCTCGCCGGTCCGCGCGACGGAGGGCCAGTGGATCCGTCGGAGGTCGTCGCCCTCCTGGTACGCACGCATCGTGTAGTACTCCTGACCCGTTCGGAACAGCTGCCGAGCCCGCGAGGCTCCGAAGGACGGGCCGGACGCGGGATCCGGCGCCGTGCTGAGGTCTTCGATCTCGGGGGCCACGAGGAGCTCATCTCGTTCGGGGAACTCCAGGCGCAGGCGCGTCAGCGCGAACGGGTCCGACACGTCCACGACCAGGGGGCCGAGGAGGTAGCGACCGCGCGACTGGGGCATCAGCGTGTAGGTCGCTCGCTCGTGGAACCCGGGGCGGACCCCACCGATCACGAGCCTCGCCGCCCGCCCCAGCGGCGTGGGGAGACGATCCTCCAGGAGGAGGAACGACGTCGCGAACGGCGACCGGTTCTCCACGTCGAGCGTGACCATGACCCGTGAACCAGGCTTGACGCGAACGTCGGACAGGCGCCGCCGCACCAGGATCCGCCGCGCTCCCCGTTTGGCGGCCACGGCCGCCAGCAAGGGAAGCGCGGCGATGCCGATCGCGATCACCTCGAGGCCGGGGGAACCGAGGAGGCGCGAGGCGAGCCACATCACGAGGCCCGTCACGAAGACGGTGACGCCGCGCCCCGCGAGCATCAGGTGCCCGCGAGCATCATGGACCGACAGGCATGGGACCCACAGGCGTGGGGCTCACGAACATCAGGGGTTCTCCGCCACGGGCACGTCGACCTCGTCGACGATCTCCTTCACGAGGACGTCGGCCGAGCGCCCGCTCATGATCGCGTCCGCGGTGACGATGATCCGGTGAGACAGGGCGGAGGGTGCGAGCGCCTTCACGTCGTCCGGGATCACATAGTCCCGTTCCTCCGCCGCCGCGAGCGCGCGCGCCGCTCGCAGGATCATGATCGACGCCCGCGGGCTCGCCCCGAGGTAGACATCGGAGTGACGCCGGGTCGCCTCGACGAGCTCGACGATGTAGCGCCGGATCGCAGGGGCCGCATGGATCTGCCGGGCCTCTTCGATCATGTCGCGCACGCCGCGTGCGTCGCTCACGGGCCGGATGTCGTCTAACGGAGCGCCGGATGCGTGGCTCGCCAGGATCTCGACCTCCACCTCGGAGGACGGGTAGCCGATCGCGAGACGCAGCATGAACCGGTCCAGCTGCGCCTCGGGCAGGGGGTAGGTCCCCTCGTGCTCGATCGGGTTCTGCGTGGCGATGACGATGAAGGGGGTGCCGAGCGTGTGGGTTTCGGTGTCGACCGTGACCTGTCGCTCCTCCATGCACTCGAGAAGGGCGGACTGCGTCTTCGGCGAGGCTCGGTTGATCTCGTCACCCAGCACGATGTTGGCGAAGATGGCGCCCGGCTTGAACTCGAAGTCACCCGTCTCCTGGCTGAACACGTTGACGCCGGTCACATCGGTCGGCAGGAGGTCGGGGGTGAACTGGATCCGCCTGAAGGAGCAGTCGATCGACCGGGCGATGGACTTCGCGAGCATGGTCTTGCCGACGCCGGGTACGTCCTCGATCAGGAGGTGCCCCTCGGCGATGAGTGCGACGAGCGCCAGCCTGATCTCCCGGTGCTTGCCCCGGACCACGCGTTCGACGTTCTCCTCGATCTCGCGGAACCGAGCAGCGAACGCCTGCGGATCCGGGAGCTTCTCTCGTACCTCCATCAGATAGACCCCCGAGTTCGGGACTGCGAGCAGGTGTCCAATAGTACGTCTGTGAGGGGGAGCGGGTTGCCCCGAGGAACAAGACGGACCGGGCGCAGGCAAGTTCCCGACAAGAGCCGCACCGCGGAGGAAGAACGGCGGGCCGGCCCGCGAACGGACGCCCCGAGCGGCCCCTATTCGCAGGATGCAGGCATCGCGCGCGGGCCGGCCCGC
This sequence comes from uncultured Actinomycetota bacterium, assembly GCA_963750945.1. Classification (GTDB taxonomy): domain Bacteria; phylum Actinomycetota; class UBA4738; order UBA4738; family HRBIN12; genus JAJNBA01. The sequence goes on from CAVVSH010000004.1 coordinate 746,582, forward strand.
CTCGATCGGGAAGATTACACCCTTGTGATTCGCCTGTTCGTATCTTCGCGATACCCTCGCAGCTCCTGCGAGGTCGCTACACTGCGCGCATGGGCCGCGCCCTCGTGCTAAACGCGTCGGAGTCGCCGCTCGCGGTGGTGGCAGCCAGGCGAGCGGTCGTCATGGTGCTCAAGGAGAAGGCCGACGTCGTGATCAGCAACGGCTTGGTCTTCCACTCGGCCCATCTGACGATCGAGGCGCCATCCGTCGTCCGCTTGCGCCGCTACGTGCACGTGCCGTACCGGCCCCATGCCCCCCTCACGCGACGGGCGGTCTTCGCCCGAGACTCCAGCACGTGCCAGTACTGCGGCGCGACCGCCGAGAACCTCGACCACGTGATCCCTCGCTCCCGGGGCGGGCTCCATTCATGGGAGAACGTCGTTGCCTCGTGTCGGAAGTGCAACGCACGGAAGGAAGATCGGACCCCGCACGAAGCGGGCTTCTCGTTGCTCCGCCAGCCCTACGCGCCGCGGGACGGGTTCCATCTGACCCTCGGCCGGATCGAACCCGGCTGGGAGCTCTACCTGGCTTCCTAGTCGTCCCCTTCCGGACGGCCGTCGGGCGATTCCTTATTCCGGGTTTTTCCCCTTTTCCGACCACCGGCCCCTATTTCCTCCACTGATGTATTGACGTAGTGGAGTGTTAGTGGCATAAACGTGGGGCTCAGTGGAGGAGAGGGGAGGAAGGCGTGGCCGAGCTCCTCGGCACGCATAGCTACTCACTCGACCCGAAAGGCAGGGTGTCGTTGCCCGCGAAGTTCCGCGAGGCGTTCGACGAAGGCCTCTGGCTGACCATGGGCCAGGACCGGTGCCTGTATTGCTTCCCCAGGGTCGAATGGGAGCGGCGGAGCAGCGAGGTCGACGCCTTCGCCCTCTCCGACAAGGACGGCCGGGCCTTCTCCCGCCTGTTCTTCTCCTCGGCGGACGAGGTGAAGCTCGACGGGCAGGGACGCGTGACGATCCCGCAGCGCCTCCGAGAGGCGGTCGGCATCAAGAAGGAGGTCGTGGTCCTCGGCGTGCGCGAGCGCATGGAGATCTGGGACCGCGGGGAGTTCGAGCGATACCGCGATGCCCACGCGGTCGCATACGAGAACGGAGACCTCGAGCCCCGGGCGCCGGCAGGTCGCGGCACGTAGTCGGGAGCCCGTTCGCCGGGGGCACACACGCCCGGGTGAGACGGATCCCATGGACGGATGAACAGAGGAGGGAACATGCAGACGAAACTCTCGACGGAGGTTCGACAGAGCCTCTCGCTCCTGGCGATGACGGCGTTGACGCTCCTCGCGTCGATCGGTCTCGGCGTGCTGGCGGGACAGATCGGGTGACGTGGCGAACGGCGACGCGCGGCATGAACCGGTCATGGTGGCGGAGGTTGTCGACTTCCTGGTCGCCGGGCGGTCCGGGACCGAGGGGAGGTTCGCCGACATGACGGTGGGCGGCGGCGGCCATGCCGAGGCGCTCCTCGAGGCCGGCGTGACCACGGTGCTCGGGTTCGATCGCGATGAGGAGGCCGTACGGATCGCGGACCAGCGTCTGGCCGGCTACGGCGACCGCTTCACCGCTGTGCATCGACGCTTCTCCCAGGTCGGAGAGGCCGAAGCCACGGGGCCGCTGCAAGGGGTCCTCTTCGACCTGGGAGTCTCGTCGATGCAGCTCGACGAGCCCGCTCGCGGGTTCTCATATCGCGTCGACGGGCCACTCGACATGCGGATGGGTCCGAGCGGCGTCACCGCGGCGGATCTCGTGAACGATCTTCCGGAGCACGAACTGGCCGATCTGCTGTACGAGTTCGGGCAGGAGCATCGGTCGCGCCGCATCGCGCGGGCGATCGTCCGGGCCCGGGACCGAGCTCGCATCGAGACCACCGACCAGCTGGCCGGTGTGGTCGCGGGCGCTGTGGGACGACGTCCGGGGGGCCCCCACCCCGCGCGTCGTGCGTTCCAAGCGCTCCGTATCGCGGTCAACCGGGAGCTCGAGGAGCTCGCCGCCTCCCTGCCTCGGGCGGTCGGGCTCCTCGGCCCCGGTGGCCGCGTGGTGGTGCTCTCGTACCACTCCTTGGAGGACGGCATCGTGAAGCGGGCCTTCCGTGACGACGACCGGCTCCGCGTGCTGACCAAGAAGCCGCTGACTCCTTCCGCGGAGGAGACGGCTCGCAACCCACGGGCTCGCAGCGCGAAGCTACGCGCGGCCGAGCGCATCGAGGAGGCCGCATGAGTCTCCCCGCGCGTGAGGCGGAACGGTGGGTCTCGCCCACCCCGCAGCCCGTCCGACGTCGTGCGGTCACCCCCGCACGCGCGCCCGCGGCGCGCCCGCCGACCCTCAAGCCTCCCCATCCCAATCGGCGGGCGCGCCGCGAGCACCACTCGGCGTTCTGGATCCTGACCGCGGTGATCGTCTCCGGCATGGTGGTGGGTCTCGTGTCTCTGAACGCCATGCGCGTTGACGCCGCGTACCGCACCCGCTCGGTGTCCGAGCGGGTCCGGCTGCTGACCGATGAACGTCGAACCCTCGTCAACGACGTCGCGCGACTCTCCTCGCCGTCTCGGATCGGCTCGTGGGCGCGCCGGGAGGGCCTCGTGCACCCGGCCTCGGGAGACGTGGTGATCCTGCAGGTGCCCGGAACGGCCGGCTCGTCTTCCTCGAAGGACGAGGTCGGGGAGTGAAACGTCCACCCGCGGGCCGCCTCGTGGCCCTGCTGGGTGCCATGGTGCTGGCGTTGGTCGGCGTCACCGCGCGCTTGGTCACGTTGCAGGTGGGGGACCATCGAGCCTTGGCCGCGCAGGGGCTCGAGCAACGCGTGCACCCGACGGAGCTGCCGGCCGAGCGAGGCGCGATCGTCGATCGAACCGGCGCGCCCCTCGCGATCACCCTGCACGCGCGGGACATCTACGCGGATCCGCGCTACGTGACCGACCCGGTCGCGGAGGCGAGGAAGATCGCGCGCGTCTTGGACATGCCCGCCCGAGACGTCGAGCGGCGGCTGCAGACCCCCGACGCGACGTTCGTCTACCTCGGGCGCCAGATCGACGTGAAGGTCGCGGATCGTCTCGAAGCGCTCGGGCTCCCGGGGATCGGCTTCCTCGACGTGCCGAAACGCTATTACCCGGCGGGCTCGCTGGCGCCGCAGGTCCTCGGGTTCGTGGGTGTCGACGCGACCGGGCTGGCGGGGCTCGAATACGAGTACGAGGATGTGCTCGCGGGCACGTCGGGAACACGCACCGTGGAGCTCGATGGCGACGGCTTGCCGATCGCGAGCGGCATCGAGATCCTCGAGCCGGCGATCGCCGGGAGGACGCTCGTCACCACGCTCGATCGAGAGGTGCAGTACCTGGCGCAGGAGGCACTCCGGAGGGCCGTGAGGGAGAACCATGCGAAGGGCGGAACGATCGTCGTGATGGACGCGCGCACCGGGGACATCTCCGCCATGGCCAGCTACCCGTGGTTCGATCCGAACGATTTCGAGCACGCCCACCGCGAGGCGGTTCGCAACCGAGCGGTCACCGACATGTTCGAGCCGGGTTCCGTGAACAAGGTCGTGACGGCCGCCGCCGCGCTCGAAAGCGGATCCGTGGGCGTGCGCGAGGTCTTCCAGGTGCCGTGGTGGATGCGGGTGGGGGGGTACACCGTGAACGACTCGCACTCCCACCCCGTCCAGCCGATGACGCTCGGCGACATCGTCGCGCATTCCAGCAACATCGGATCCGCGATGGTGGCCGAGCGGGTCGGCAGCGCCGAGCTCGCCTCGGTCCTCGCGCGGTTCGGCTACGGGAGCCCCACCGGCGTCGAGTTCCCGGGGGAGGCAGGCGGTGTCGTGCCCGACCTCCTCAACTGGACGGACATCACCCGCGCCACCGCGGCGTACGGCCAGGGCATCTCGATGACGCCGCTGCAGATGGCCGCCGTGTACGCGACGGTGGCGAACGGTGGGTTGTGGGTCCAGCCTCGCCTCGTTCGTGGGACATCGGAGCCCGACGGACAGCTGGACGTCGCGGCCCGTCCTGAGCCGCATCGGGTCCTGTCCGAGGACACGGCGAGGATGCTCACGCGGATGCTCGCGTCCGTCGTGGAGACGGGAACGGGGGGCGCGGCGCAGATCCCCGGCTACCAGGTGGCGGGGAAGACGGGCACGGCCCGGAAGCTGGTGGACGGCCGGTACGTCCGACGGTACATGGCCTCGTTCGTGGGGTTCCTGCCGGCGTCGGATCCCCGTGTGGTCATCGTGGTCTCGATCGACGAGCCTCGCACCGTCTACGGCGGGGTGGCGGCGGCCCCGGTGTTCTCCGAGATCGCGCGCCACGTGATCCAGCGGCTGGCGATCCCTGCCGCACCCCCGGTGCGACTCCCCCCGTTCGCCTCCGATCTCTGAGGCTGCCGGTCTCGCGACCAGGCCCCGGTACGCTGGACGGCGGTGAGACGTCTTCCCCACGTGCCGCTGTCCGCGGTCGCGGCCGCCGTGACCGGCGCCGAGATTCGCGGTGACGCAAGCGTCCCGGTCGGCGAGGCCACGTTCGACTCTCGTCAGGTGGTTCCGGGTGCCCTGTTCTTCTGCGTGCCCGGCGCCCGGGCCGACGGGCACGACTTCGCCGGAGTCGCTGCTCGTTCGGGGGCGGTCGCGACGGTGGTGGAGCGGTGGCTCGACCTCGACCTTCCGCAGGTCCTGGTCCCTTCCGCCCGGTGGGCGATGGGGCCGATGTCGGCCGTGGTGTTCGGCGAGCCGGCCCGGACGCTCACGATCGTGGGAGTGACCGGTACCAACGGCAAGACGACGGTCGTCCATCTGCTCGACGCGGTGCTCCGGGCCGCCGGACAGCGGACCGGGGCGATCGGCACGGTCGGCGCGCACGTGGCGGGAGACCCGATCCCTCTCGCACGAACCACACCCGAGGCGCCCGACCTCCAGCGTCTGCTCGCACGGATGCGGGGTGAGGGCGTCACGACCGTGGCCATGGAGGTGTCGTCGCATGCGCTCGATCAAGGTCGGGTCGAGGGGATGGTCTTCGACGCGGCCGTGTTCACCAACCTCTCGCATGATCACCTGGACCATCACGGCTCGATGGAGTCCTACTTCGCGGCGAAGGCGTCATTGTTCGCCCCCGGGCGAACCGAGCACGCGCTGGTGAACCTCGACGATCCGTGGGGAAGGCGTCTCCTCGACCTCGCGGTGCCGGTCACCACGTACGGACTCGATCCGGGAGCCGACGTCCACGCGGAGGACGTTCGGGCGACGGTGGACGGCCTGGCGTTCCGGGTGGGCGACCGAGAGGTCACGAGCCCGCTCCGGGGCGCGTTCAACGTGTCGAACTGCCTCGCCGCGATCGCGGCCTCCGGGGTGATCGGCGTGGACGCGGAGGACGCGATCTTGGGCGTGGCGAGCACAGGGCAGGTGGCGGGCCGGATGGAGCCGGTGGAGGGTGGGCAGGATTTCCTGGTGGTGGTGGATTACGCGCACACGCCGGATAGCATCCGAACAGTGCTTGCCGCGGCACGCCCGTTGGCGACGGGCCGGGTGATCGTCGTCTTCGGTTGCGGTGGTGACCGTGACCGCGCGAAGCGGTTCCCGATGGGAGCTGCGGCAACGGAGGGAGCTGATCTCACGGTCATCACCACCGACAATCCACGCTCCGAGGACCCCAACGACATCATCGTCGATGTCGTGCGGGGGGCCGCAGCAAGCGGCGGACGCTACGTCGTCGAGCCGGATCGCCGTTCGGCGATCCGGCTCGCGCTGGGCGAGGCGTCTCCCGGAGACGTCGTCATCGTTGCGGGGAAGGGCCACGAGTCGGAGCAGGAGCTGGCCGGCGGATCGGTGCCGTTCGACGACCGCGTGGTCGTCCACGAAGAGCTCGAGAGCCTGCGGGGTTCCGAGTGAGGCCGAGGCGGCTCGCAGAGGTGGCGCTCGCCGTGGAGGGGACGCTCGAGGGCGAGGACGTCGAGGTGCGGTCGGTGACGACCGACTCGCGAGACACGGCTGCCGGTGCACTGTTCGTCGCACTGTCGGGGGAGCACACGGACGGTCATCGTTTCGTGGATCAGGCGTTCGCCGGTGGGGCGGCGGCGGCGATGATCGACGCGTCGGGGAGCGTGGGGAGCGACCCCGCGGGACCCGTGGTGCGAGTGGGTTCCACGGCCGAAGCGCTGATGCGCTTGGCCGCCGACGAGCGCACCTCGATGACGGCGACCGTCGTCGGCGTCACGGGGGCGAACGGCAAGACGTCGACGAAGGATCTCGCGCGCGCGGTCGCGCAGACACGGTTCCGCGTGCACGCGAGCCCGGGCTCGTTCAACAACGAGATCGGGCTGCCGATGACCTTGCTCGGCGCGCCCCCCGACTCGGAGGTCCTCGTGGCCGAGATGGGCGCACGACGGCTCGGCGACGTGAAGCTCCTGTCCGGGATCGCCCGCCCCGACATCGTCGTGGTGACGAACGTGGGCGTCGCCCACATGGAGGTCTTCGGGTCGTGGGCGTCGATCGTCGAGGCGTCCGCCGAGCCGATCGACGCACTCGGTCCCGACGGGCTCGCGATCTTGAACGCGGACGATCCCATCGTCATCGCCTACGGGGATCGGTGCCCCGGCCGGGTGATGACCTTCGGCACTCGCCCCGACGCCGACGTGCGAGCCCGCGACGTCGCGCTGGGGCCCGACGGGCGGGCGTCGTTCCGGCTCTTCTCCGGTGACGCAGAGACCGAGGTGACGTTGGCCGTGCCGGGCGAGCACATGGTGTCGAACGCACTGGCCGCCGTCGCCGTCGGGCTCGAGCTGGGCATCCCCCTGGCGGAGGTCGGCCCCGCGCTCGCGCAGGCGGGCGTGTCCCGCTGGCGGATGGAGACGTTCACGACGGCGTCGGGGGTCCGTGTCCTGAACGACGCGTACAACGCGAACCCGGAATCCACCGCGGCGGCACTCCGGACCGCGCGGTGGATGGCGGGTAAGGGTCGCCTCATCGCGGTGCTCGGTGAGATGGCGGAGCTCGGCACTATCTCGGAGGAAGAGCACGACCGGGTGGGTGAACTGGCGGCGCGGATCCGCGTCGACCGGCTGCTCACGGTGGGGGAGACCGCGCGCACGATCGCGCGCGCGGCCGTCCGGGAAGGGATGGGGTCGGTGGACGTCGCGAGCTACGACGACCCTGCCGACGCGCTCGCGGACATCCGGCGCTCCGCGGCTCCCGGGGACCTGCTGCTCTGCAAGGGCTCGCGGGTGGCCGGCCTCGAGGCCTTGGCGGAGGCCCTTCGGTGATCCCGATCCTCGTCGCGGGCGCGGTCGGTCTGGCGGTGACGCTGCTCGGGACCCCGGTCGCGATCCGCATCTTCCGGACATGGGGGTGGGGTCAGCGGATCCGCGAGGACGGGCCACATACCCACTTCGAGAAGGTCGGCACGCCCACGATGGGCGGGATCGTGATGCTCGTGGCGCTCGTCGTCGCCTACCTCGCGACGCGGCCCACGATCGCCGCCGGGATCACGTTCAGCCCCGCGGGACTCGCCCTGATCCTCGCCGCGGTGGGGTTCGGGCTCGTAGGCTTCGTCGACGACTTCCTGAAGGTCCGACGGAAGCGATCCCTCGGGCTGTCGAAGACACAGAAGTTCTTGGGCACCGCCATCGTGTCGATGCTCTTCGCGCTCGTCGTCGTCGCGTTCTCCGGAGATACCGGCACGTCCACGAGCTTGTCGTTCGTCCGGCCGACGGCCCTGGATCTCGGTGTCTTCTTCTACGTGTGGGTGTTCGTGGTGCTGACGTCCTCCTCGCACGCGGTGAATCTGACCGACGGGCTCGACGGGCTCGCCGCCGGTTCCTCGATCCTCGTCCTCGCGGGATACGTGTTCATCGCGTTCTGGCAGTTCCGGCACACCTGTGAAGGGCCCGGACCCGACGTCGCGTGCTACGGCGTCGACCTTCTCGCGATGCAGGACACCGCGATCATCGCGGCGGCGATGATGGGCGCCGCCATGGGCTTCCTCTGGTGGAATGCGGCACCGGCGCGCATCTTCATGGGCGACACCGGCGCCCTGGCGCTCGGCGGTCTGTTCGGCGCCATGGCGATCACGACGAACACACAGATGCTGCTGATCATCCTCGGCGGTCTCTACGTGATCGAGACGATGTCGGTGATCTTCCAGGTGATCTCCTTCCGGGGGTTCGGGAGGCGGATCTTCCGGATGTCGCCGATCCATCACCATTTCGAGCTTTCGGGGTGGCCCGAGTTCACCGTGATCGTCCGGTTCTGGATCATCGCGGGCCTCTGCGTCGCGGTCGGGCTCGGCGTGTTCTACGCGGATTTCATCGCCCGAGGAGGACTCGATTGAGCGGGCGGTTCGCGGGGGAGCGAGCGGTCGTCGTCGGTGCGGGGGTCGCCGGTACCGGTTCGGCGCGAGCGCTGTCGGCGGAGGGCGCCCGCGTCCTCGTGACGGAGACTCGTCCGGAGACCGACGTGCCGGTCGCCGACGAGTTGCGTGCGATCGGCGTCGAGGTCCGTACCGGTGGACACGACCGGAGCCATCTCGAGGGCGCCACGCTGGTGGTCACGGGGCCGGGCGTAGCGCCCGACACCGATGTCCTTCGGTGGGCGCGGGAGCGGGGCCTGCCCATCTGGGGTGAGATGGAGCTCGGCGCCCGCCTTGCGCAGGCGCCGTATCTGGCCGTCACCGGCACGAACGGCAAGACGACCGTCACGGCGATGATCGAGGCGTGTCTGCGAGCGGGCGGGAGCGACGCCCTCGCATGCGGCAACATCGGCCTCTCTTTCCCCGAGGCGGCCCTTCAGGAGCGCGACGTCCTCGTCGTGGAGGTGTCGAGCTTCCAGCTCGCCGTCCAGACGTCGTTCCATCCCACGATCTCGGTCCTGCTGAACGTCGCGCCCGACCACCTCGACTGGCACGGCTCCCTCGAGGCTTACTCGGAGGCGAAGGGAAGGATCCATGCTCTCCAGACCGGGTCCGACGTGCACGTCGGCAACCGCGACGACCCTGCGGCGGCGGAGATCTCCTCGAGGGCGACGTGCGAGCTTCGCTGGTTCCGTCAGGGGCCGCCGGATGAAGGGGAGGTCGGCTACGTGGGGGAGGAGCTCGTCTCCCGGGTCGATGGCACCCACCGGCTCGGCGTGATCGACGGCGAGCGAGCCGGGTACCGGGAGGACGCGGCCGCGGGGGCAGCCGTCGCGCTCACCTTCGGCGTGGACCCGGCTGCCGTGGCGGCCGCGCTCGCGGAGTTCCGGGCCGCGCCGCACCGTGGCGAGGTCGTCGCGACCATCGACGGGGTTCGCTTCGTCGACAACTCGAAGGCCACGAACGTCCACGCCGCGGCGGCGGCGATCGACGGCGCCGGCGACGCCGTCTTGATCGCGGGCGGCCGCGCCAAAGGCGTGGATCTCTCTGCCTTGCGGGCGCACGCGGGCCGCCTCCGGGCCGTGATCGCGATCGGGGAGTCCGCCCCCGACGTCGTGGATGCGTTCGAAGGATCGGTCCCGACGAGCCGCGCGGGATCCATCGAGGAGGCCGTGCGGGATGCCTTCGAGGCCGCGGAGCCCGGCGACACCGTCCTGCTGGCGCCGGCGTGCGCGAGCTGGGATCAGTTCACGAGCTACGTCGAGCGTGGCGAGCGATTCTCGGCGGCGGCCAGGTCGTTGCGGGCGGAGGCCGGCGCACGTGGCTGATCGCACGGTCACTCGTCGCCGTCCCAAGGCGGTCGCCGCCGGATCCCATCTGCGTCTCGTGCGCACCGAGGATCTCATGCGCGCGGCGCCGACCCCGGCGGCCGTCACGCGCCGGAACCTCTCGCTCCTGCTCGTGCCGGCCGCACTCCTCACGGTGATCGGACTCGTGATGATCCTCTCGGCCGGCTCGATCTCCGCGGTCGAGGGCTACGGCACCAGCTTCTGGTACTTCAACCGGCAGACGCTGTACGCGGTCGTGGGCGTGGTCGGGCTCGTGGTAACCGCGCGCGTGCCGTACGCCTTCTGGCGCCGTGCCGCGATCCCGATGCTCCTGGCGGTGCTGCCGGTGATGCTGCTGACACTCCACCCCGCGTTCGGGTCTTCCCTGTACGGCGCCGCCCGCTGGATCGATCTCGGCCCCATCACCCTCCAGCCGGCGGAGTTCGCGAAGTTCCTGACGGTCTGTGCGGCCGCCGCGATCTTGTCCCGGCCGTGGAAGCATCTCGACCGTCCGCGGGACGCATTCCTGCCGCTCGGTCCTCTCGTGGCCGTGGTGGCCGGCATCGTGATGCTGCAGAAGGACCTGGGCACGACCCTCATCATCTGCGGGAGCGTCTTCCTGTTGCTCTTCGCCGCCGGCCTCCGCCTGCGCCACCTCGCGTGGACCGGACTCGCGGGCGTGGCGGTCATGTCGTTCTTCACCTTCGGGACGGCCTACCGGCGCACCCGATTCCTGGAGGCGTGGCTCAACTGGGAGCTGGATCCCAGCGGTGCGGGATGGCAGCTGCGTCAGGGCCTGATCGCGCTCGGGTCCGGCGGCTGGCTCGGGATCGGCCTCGGCAACAGCCGTCAGAAGTGGGACTACCTCCCCAACGCGCACAGCGACTTCGTCTTCGCCGTCCTCGGGGAGGAGCTCGGGCTGATCGGCGCGCTGGCGGTCCTGACGCTGTTCGGGATGCTGCTCTTCGCCGGCATCCGCATCGCGGTGAACGCACCGGACACGTTCGGCCGGTTGTTGGCCGCGGGGATCACCGGCTGGATCGGGCTGCAGACCCTCGTGAACCTCGGGGCCGTCACCGGACTCCTGCCGATCACGGGCGTCCCGCTGCCGTTCCTCTCGTTCGGGGGGACCGCCCTCGTGGTCACCCTCGCCGGGGTGGGTGTCATGGCGAGCGTGGCGCTCGAGGGCGTGCGATCCGCGGAAAGGAGGCACATCCGCGATCGGCGCCGCCAGGGCGGCGAGGGGAGTCGGCGGTGAGGATCGTGATCGCCGGCGGCGGCACGGCCGGGCACATCTCCCCTTCGATCGCGGTGGCCGACCGTCTGCGTGACGACGGAGCGACCGTCGGATTCATCGGCTCCCCGGAAGGACAGGAAGCCGCGATCGTGCCGGCCGCCGGCTACCGGTTCCATCCCGTCGCGGCGGCGCCGTTCCGCCGCGAGCTCTCTCTGCGGTCGGCGGCCGCCCCGTTCGTGGCGATGCGCTCGGTGGTGACCTCCCGGCCGATCGTGCGTGGGGCGGATGCGGTGCTGGGCGTGGGCGGATACGCGAGCATCGGGCCGGTGCTCGCGGCACGATCGCTCGGGGTCCCCGTGGTCCTGCACGAGCAGAACGCGATCCCGGGACTCGCCAACCGACTCCTCGCGAGGCTCGCGACGACGATGGCGCTCACGTTCGAAGACTCGCGCGGCCGACTTCCTCGGTCCGTCCGGACGGAGGTCACTGGACTCCCCCTCCGCCGCGAGATCCGCGAGGTGGCTATGCGACGGGGCGAGCTCGCCGCGGAGGCGCGACAGGTGTGGGGCCTCGAGGCCGGGCGAACGACGCTGCTCGTGACGGGGGGGAGTCAGGGGGCGCTGCACGTGAACCGGACGATCGCGGACGCGATCCCGCTCCTGGCCGGGCGATCCGACCTCCAGATCCTCGTGCTCACCGGGTCGGCCCACGAGCCGGTTGTCGCCTCGGCCACGAGGCGAGAGATGGAGCTGATCGTGCGGACCGTGGCGTTCCTCGAACGGATGGAGCTCGCCCTCGCGGTCGCGGATCTCGCGGTCGCGCGGGCGGGAGCGAGCACGATCCACGAGCTCGCGGCCTGCGCGATCCCGTCGATCCTGGTGCCCTACCCGCACGCGACCGACGATCATCAGTCGGCGAACGCGAGGGAGCTGGAGCGCGCCGGTGCCGCCGAGGTGTACCCGGATCGAGCGCTGACGCCGGAGGGGCTCGCTCGACGGATCCTGTCGCTCACCGGCGACGCGGAACGGCGGACCGTGATGGCGAAGGCGGGGGAGGGGTGGGCCAAGCCCGATGCCGACGAACGCGTGGCGGAGCTCGTTCGGGAGGTGGCGAGGCGATGAAGCGGACGCCGCTCTATCACCCGCGGCCGGGCTCGATCCCGACGCTCGGCGTGCCCTCCCTGGATGCCGTGCTCACCGTGCATCTCATCGGAGCAGGGGGGGCCGGCATGCGGAACCTCGCCCGGCTCTTCCTTGCGCGCGGCATCGAGGTCTCGGGGTCGGACCTCAAGGACTCCGACGGGCTGCGGGAGCTCGAGGCCGCGGGCGCTCGCGTGCGCGTGGGTCACGACGCCGACGCGATGGGCGATCCCGATGCCGTGGTGATCTCGAGTGCGATCGCCGAGGAGAACCCGGAGCTCGCCGCCGCTCGTGCCCGCGGCCTCCCCGTGTGGGCGCGTCAGCAAGCGATCGCGGCCTTCGCCGCGGACCATCGTTCCATCGCCGTGGCGGGCACGACCGGGAAGACGACGACCACGTCGATGATCGCCACCATCCTCGAACAGGCCGGGCTCGACCCGACGTACCTGATCGGCGGCGACCTGAACGAGAGCGGCAGCGGGGCGCGAGCCGGGGAGAGCGACCTCTTCCTCTTCGAAGCCGACGAAAGTGACGGCTCCTTCCTCCTCACCGATCCTTCGATCGGCGTGGTGACCAACGTCGCGGTGGACCACGTCGACTTCTATCCGGGCGGGGCGGACGAGCTGCGGTTGGCCTTCGCGGAGTTCTGCGCGCGCTCGGGCCGGATCGTCGCCTGTCTCGACGACGAGGGAGCCCGCGAGGCACTGCGGATCGCGGAGGTCGAGCCGATCGGCTACGGGGTCGGCAGGAACGCGGACGTTCGTCTCACGATCGAGACGCCGGGCCCGGGTGGCGCCCGCGGCACGATCGACGTCGACGGTGCCGTCGTCCCGTTGACGCTGCGGGTCGATGGCGCGCACAACCTGCTGGACGCCGCTGCCGCGATCGCGGTGGGACGCGTCGTCGGCGTCCCCGCCGAGGACGCCGCGCAGGCTCTGTCCACGTTCGACGGGATCCGCCGCCGCTTCGAACACCGGGGGAGTGTCCGAGGGGCGGAGTTCTACGACGACTACGCGCACGTCCCGACGGAGCTCATCGTCACCCTCGAGGTGGCGCGAGCACGAGGGCCGCGCCGGCTGGTCGCCGTGTTCCAGCCCCACCGGTACTCCCGGACCCAGGCCCTCTGGCGCGAGCTGGGGGCGAGCCTGACGGAGGCCGACCTGATCGTCGTGACCGATGTCTACGGCGCGAGCCAACGACCGATCCCAGGGGTCACGGGCGCGCTCGTGGTCGACGGCGTGCGTCTCGCGGCCCCCGAGCGCACGGTGATCTACGCACCGCACGGCGAGGACGCGGTGTCCTTCCTCGCTCGCGAGGTGGACGAAGGCGATCTCGTCATCACGCTCGGGTGTGGCGACGTCTGGATGCTCGGGGATGCGGCGCTCTCCCGGATCCGGGAGGCCGATGGTGGCTCCTGACCTCGCGGACGCGGAGCGTCTCCTCCGCGAGCGGCTGGGCTCGCGACTGCGCGTGGGGTTCCCGCTCGCGCCCCTGACGAGCTTCCGCATCGGCGGACCTGCCTCGCTGTTCGTCGAGGCCGAAGAGGACGGTGCACTCGAAGCGGTCGGCCTCGCGGTGGAGCGGACGGGTGTGCCGGTGGTGGTGATCGGCAAGGGATCCAACGTGTTGGTGTCGGACGACGGGTTCGACGGCATCGTGGTGCGCCTCGGTCGTGGGTATCGGTGGGCGGGCCGCGACGGAGACCTGCTCACCGCAGGGGGTGCGATGCCGCTCCCGGCGCTCGCCGGGATCGCGATGCGACACCGCCTCGCCGGGCTCGAGTTCGGCGTCGCGATCCCGGCCAGCCTGGGCGGCGCCGTGAAGATGAACGCCGGTGCGCACGGACGGTCGATGTCCGAGGTGATCGAGCGGGTGGACGTCTACTCGCTCGCCCGCCGCGGCCGGGGCTCCCTCTCGGTCGACGAGGCCGGGTTCGGCTATCGGCGGTCGAGCCTGCCTCCCGGTGACGTCGTGGTCGCCGCTGCGGCACGGCTCGAGCCCGGCGACGAGCGAGAGATCCGGGCTCGGATGGAGGAGGCCCGGGACTGGCGCCGGCGCACGCAGCCGCTCGCGGAGCCGAACTGCGGATCGGTCTTCAAGAACCCCGACGGCGACCACGCCGCCAGGCTGATCGAGGCGGCCGGCGCGAAGGGACTTCGGCTCGGAGGGGCCCAGGTCTCCGAGAAGCACTCGAACTTCATCGTCGCGGGTCCGGGCGCCTCGTCCTCCGACGTCTGGGCGCTGATCGAACGGGTGCGAGCGCTCGTGGAGTCCCACGCCGGGATCCGACTGGAAACCGAGGTCGAGTTGATGGGAGCCGTCCGCGATGCGGAGCGCTGACGAGGAGCGGCGGGGCATCCGACGCTGGACGGTGGCTGCCATCGCGACGATCCTGGTGGCCTCAGTGGCGGTCGCGGTGACGTACACCCCGTTGTTCGCGGCGAGCGACATCCAGATCGAGGGCTCCCACGGGATCTCGAGCGCCGATCTCCTCGTCCTTGCTCGCGTGGACGAGGATTCGAACGTGTTCCATCTCGATACCGGCGCGGTCGAGCGGCGCCTGGAACGCGACCCGCGGATCCTCGAGGCGCGGGTCATCACGTCGCTCCCGGACGCGCTCACGATCGAGGTCGTCGCTCGGACCCCCGTCGGCGTCGTGGGCGCCGGTGGGGTGGGAACGCCGATGGACCTGGTCGGTGCCGACGGCGTCGTGATCGGGCCCGCGGGGCACACCGTCGACCTGCCGGCGCTGCTCGCTCCGGACGGCGGCCCCGTCGGAGTGGGGAGCCTGGCGACTGCCGCGGCCGCGGCCGGCGCGCTCGACCCGACGTTGCGACGCGCCGTGGACGCCGTGGTCGTGTCACCGGAAGGGGGAGTGGAGGTCCGGCTCGCGGCCGGGTTCTCCGCCTCCCTCGGAGATGGGTCGGAGCTCACCGCGAAGGCCGCGTCGCTGGCTGCCCTGTTGGCGTGGGTGCAGGAGCGGGATGTCAGCGTGGTGTCGGCCGATCTGAGCGTGCCGGGGAGCCCGACCGCGAAACTCGCACAAGGTTCGACCGCGGTGCCGATCCCCTGATCCGTGACGCGATACACGGTCGTTCTGATTGTCACGAGTAAGCGCAAGCGAGGACCCGTGACGTGTGCCACAACTTCTTGACGGACCTGCGATTCCGAAGTAGGGTCGCTACCTCCACATGAGCTAGATATGACAATAACGTTCAAGTGGAGCCTTACGGTTTTGCTCGCAGTGAGCAGGGACGGCGAGTGAGTTCGCACCAACGGTCGACCACAGGTTGCAGTCGGAGGCGGGACCTCCAGGTACGCGGGCCGGGGCCCGGGAGGGAAAGCGGATGATGGACGCTCCTCAGAACTACCTCGCCGTGATCAAGGTCGTGGGCATCGGCGGGGGCGGCGTGAACGCGGTGAACCGGATGATCGAGGCAGGCCTCCGGGGCGTCGAGTTCACCGCCGTCAACACCGACGCACAGACCTTGCTGATGTCCGACGCCGAGGTGAAGCTCGACATCGGCCGGGAGACGACGCGCGGTCTGGGCGCCGGCTCCGATCCGGACGTCGGCCGGCGCGCAGCGGAGGAGCACGCCGACGAGATCGAGGAGATCCTCAAGGGCGCCGACATGGTGTTCATCACCGCCGGCGAGGGCGGGGGCACGGGAACCGGCGGCGCTCCGATCGTGGCGGAGGTCGCGAGGAACCTCGGGGCTCTCACGATCGGCGTCGTGACACGCCCCTTCGGCTTCGAAGGCCGCAAGCGCGCGACCCAGGCGGACCTCGGGATCACGGAGCTCAAGAAGGCAGTCGACACGTTGATCGTGGTGCCGAACGACCGGCTCCTCCAGGTAGCCGACGCCAGCATGCCGATGCTCGACGCGTTCCGGATGGCGGACCAGGTGCTCTATCAAGGTGTCGACGGCATCACCTCGCTCATCACCACTCCGGGGTTGATCAACCTCGACTTCGCCGACGTGAAGTCGATCATGGCGGGCGCCGGTTCGGCGTTGATGGGGATCGGCCTCGGGTCCGGACAGGACCGCGCCACGGAGGCCGCCAAGGCAGCGATCAGCTCCCCGTTGCTGGAGTCCTCGATCGACGGCGCGAAGGGCGTCCTGCTCTCGATCGCCGGTCCGACCGACCTGACCCTGCACGAGGTCAACGCGGCGGCGGATGCGATCACGCGCGTCGCCCACCCGGACGCCAACATCATCTTCGGCGCGGTGGTCGACGATGCGTTGGGCGAGGAGGTGCGCGTCACCGTCGTGGCCGCGGGCTTCGACAAGGTGACGGCCGTCTCCGACAGTCGCTTCGAGAGCCGGCTCTCCCGGCTGCTCGAGGAACCCACCGAGGAAGGAGCCGCGAGCGAAGAGCCGCTTCCGTCGATCCTGGCCGAGGACGACGAGGACCGGGTCTTCACGAGCGGTGAGGGATCCGCCCCGCTGACCTTCGACGCCGAGGAGGACCTGGACATCCCGGACTTCCTCAAGAGCTGACACCCGCCCCGCGCGGCCCTCGACCGGGGTGGGGAGGTCCACGAGAGGAGGCGCCCTTCCCCCGCCTCCTCTCGAAGAGGATCTCCCCGCCCCGTTCGTCTGTTCGGGCCCGCCGAGGGATGACGATGGCGGGGGTCGCGCCACGATCACGAGAGGACGCGGTGACCGCGGATCGCGAGGAGGTACGTAGCAACGTCGAGGAGGTACGGTCGCGCATCGCCGCCGCCGCCACTCGCTCGGGCAGGACCCCCGGGGACGTCTCGCTGATCGCGGTCACGAAGACGGTCGAGGTCGAGCGGGTCCGATGGGCGATCGAGGCAGGGGTTCGTGATCTCGGCGAGAACTACGTGCAGGAGCTGCGCGACAAGCGGGACGCGATCGACACCGCTACGTGGCACTTCATCGGGACGCTCCAGTCGAGCACGGCCCACCGCGTCGCCGACCACGCCGATGTCGTCCAGACGGTCGCGGGGGAGCGGGCGGCGCGACGGCTCGCGCGCCGCGCCGCCGGCTCCGGCCGCAGGCTCGACTCGTTGATCGAGGTCGATCTCACGGAAGCACGGACGGGTGTGCCCCCGGCCGAGCTTCCCGCCTTCGCCGATCTGGTCGCTTCGCTCGAGGGCCTTCGCCTGATCGGTCTGATGACCGTGCCCCCGGTCGGGGAGACGGCCGAGGACGCACGCGCCTCCTTCATCCGGTTGCGCCGGCTCCGCGACGAGATCCGAGAAGAGCACCCCGACGTGCTGGCATTGTCGATGGGGATGTCGTTGGATTACGAGGTCGCGGTGGAAGAAGGCGCTACCATGGTCCGGATCGGGACGGCCCTGTTCGGCCCCCGAGCAGCCAGGCCTAGAAATAGGGAGGAACCAACATGAGCGGCGTGTGGAAGAAGACGCTGAACTATCTCGGTCTGGTCGAAGACGACGAGGAGTTCGTCGAGGAACTCCCCGACGTCGAGCCTGCGGCCGTGCGGCGGATGCGGCCTCAACCGGTCCGTGAGGTGTCCTCAGAGGCGGAAGGCGTGGTGCGCACGATCGCCTCGCCTCGCCAGGTGGGTGCATCGGCGGCGATCCACAAGTCGGAGCCCAAGCGATTCAACGAGGCCCGCGAGGTCGCCGACCGGTTCAAAGAGGGCACGGCTGTCATCATGAACCTGCAGGGCACCGAGGATTCCACCGCTCGCCGGCTCGTCGACTTCGCCTCCGGTCTCGTCTACGGACTGGACGGCAAGATCGAGCTCGTGGCGAATCGCGTGTACCTGCTCACACCGGCAGACGTCGAGGTCTCGGCCGAGGAGCGGGAACGCATCGCCGGCGGCGGGTTCTACAACCAGTTCTGACGACGCTTCGGTCCGGGCGCGGTCCTTGCACTGCTAGCCTTGCCCGTCGATGACCGCAGCCAACGGGAACGACTTCGTGAGCGAGCTCATCTGTCTCGTGCTCTTCGTCTTCATGATCCTCTTGTTCATCAGGGTGATCCTCGGCTGGGTGCAGTTCGCGGGGTGGCGGCCACCGCACTCGGGACCCCTCCGAGCGGGTTTCGATGTCGTGATCGACGTGACGGAACCGCCGCTCCGGCTGCTGCGGAGGATCGTGCCGCCGGCGGGCGTGCTCGACCTCTCGGTGCTGGTTGCGTTCGTAGTCCTCGTCGTGTTGCGTACAGTGTTCTGCTAAGCGATGGCCGGAAGCGACCGAACCCAGGGCGGATGAAGTGGGCGAGGAGAAGAAACCAAGATGAAGAAAAAGGACACCACCGGCGGCGCATCGGATTGGACCTCGGCTCCGGCAGGGCGCATCACGCCCCTGGAGGTCCAACAGAAGGAGTTCCAAGTCGCCCGGTTCGGTGCGGGTTACCGGATGCGGGAGGTCGACGAGTTCCTCGATCAGGTGACCGACGCGATGACCGCGCTGGTGGCGGAGAACGAGCGTTTGGCCCGAGGAGCGAGCGGCCCCGAGCCGGCTCCGAGCCGGTCATCGGTCCCCACGGCGACCGGCGACGCCGACCGCGCCGCGGTCGAGGCGTTCCTGCGGCGCGAGAAGGGATTCCTGCAGGATCTCGGCGGCCTCGTCCAGGAGCACGCCGAGGAGCTCCGGTCCATGGTGCGGACGGTTCGGCAGGACGCATCGGCCGTGGCCGGGACAACGACGCAAGAGTCCGCGATGACGGAGTTGCCCCCGGCAGCGTCGCCGTCGCCAGAGGCCGCGGAGGCCCCGGCACCGACGCCGCCGCCTGAGGCCGCGTTCGCTCCGGGGGCATCGGAGGAACCCGACGCGCCGCAGGCCGAGATCGCCGAAGGCCCCGACGTGACCGGGACCACGGCGCAGACCACGCCCGATGTCCCGGATGAGGAGGGAAAGGGCGAGGATCGCACGACCCTCGCGGGGTCGGCGACCGTCATCACCGGCGCCGTCGCCGACGAGCCGATCCTGCTGGATGAGCCGGAACCCGCACGGTCGGGACGTCCGGACGAAGAAGAGGACAGCTCGCTCCGGGAGCTGTTCTGGGGCGAGGAATGAACCGGGCCCTCAACCATCCTTCCTGAGGCTCACGATCACCGGCGTCTCCTCGAGCGCTCCTTCCAACCGGAATCCGTCCACGCCGTCCGTTCCCACGCCCGCGGCCAAGGTCTCGGCGGCGATCTCGTCTCCGTGCGCGGCGAGTGCTGCGGCGGGTTCGCCGGACGTCTCCACCCCCAGCACGATCCGGTCCGTCACCTGGAGGCCCGCCTCCTTCCGAGCATCCTGGATCATCCGGACGAGCTCGCGGGCGAGCCCTTCGCGGCGGAGCTCCGGCGTGATCTCGAGCTCGAGGGCGACCGTCACGCCGCCCTCCGAAGCGACACCCAACCCCGAACGGACGTCGTGGGTGAGCTGGACCTCGTCCGGTCCGATCGGGACGGGGGCGCCCCCATCAGCGGGAACCTCGATCCGCTCACCGTCGGCGAGTCGTCCTGCGAGCGTGCCGTCGTCCGCGGCCAGTGCGGCCGCGACGGCCTGGACACGCGGGCCGAGGCGAGGGCCGAGGACCTTGAAGTCCGGTCGAGCTCGCCATCGACCGAACACATCGGCCGACCCCGCGACCTCGACGCGCTTGACGTTCAACTCCTCGGCAACCGTATCCCGCAGTCGATCGAACGATCCCGGCGTGTCGGTGAGATGCACGACCGCGGCGGGAAGCGGTTGCCGCGTTCGGGTCTTCGTCTCCGTGCGGATCCGCCGCCCGAGCTCCACGACCTGACGCGCGAGCGCCATCGCGTCGTCCAGCCCGGGGTCGACCGCCTCCTCGTCCACCCGCGGATAGTCCGCGAGGTGCACCGAATCCGGCCGACCGCCTCGTCCGGCGGCGAGGTTCGACCAGATCTCCTCGGAGACGAACGGGGTGATCGGCGCGAGCAGCGTCGCCGCGGTGACCAGGCATTCGTGCAGCGTGTGGAACGCGGCGACGCTGTCGGCGCCGCCACCCCCCCCCGGGTTCCAGAACCGACGGCGCGAGCGTCGCACGTACCAATTCGACAGGTCCTCGACGAACGCCTGGATCCGCCGACCGGCTCCCGTCACGTCGTAGCCGTCCATCCCGTCCCGGACCTCGCGAACGGTGCCGGCGAGTCGAGACAGGATCCATCGGTCCAGCAGCGGCCGGGAGGACCGGGGCGGAGCGGGCTCGGCGTCTGGGTCGAACACGTCCGCGTTCGCGTAGAGCACGAAGAACGAGTACACATGCCACAGGGTGAGCAGGAACTGTCGCACCGCCTCTTCGAGGACCGTGTCGCCGAGTCGTCTCGATGACCAGGGGGAGCCGCTCGTCAGGAGCACCCAGCGAAGCGCGTCCGCTCCGTAGCGCTCCATCACGCTCATCGGATCCACGACGTTGCCGAGCGACTTCGACATCTTCCGGCCCTGCTCGTCGACGATGAAGCCGAAGCAGACGACGGTGCGGTACGCGGTCGAGTCGAAGTGCAGGACCCCCTCCGCCATAAGCGTGTAGAACCAACCTCGGGTCTGGTCGATCGCCTCGGAGATGAAGTCGGCGGGGAACCGCCGCGAGAACGACTCCTCGCCCCGGCCGAGCTCCGGGTGGTAGCCCCACTGCGCGAACGGCATCGCGCCCGAGTCGTACCAGGCGTCGATCACCTCGGGGACCCGTCGTGCCTCCTCACCGCACTCCGGGCACAGGAACGCGATCTCGTCGATGGTGGGTCGGTGTGGATCGAGGTCCGTGAGGTCGCGTCCGGCGAGCGTCCCGAGCTCGGCGAGCGATCCGATCGCGGTCACATGCCGGGCCGGACACCGCCAGATCGGCAGCGGAGTGCCCCAGTACCGCTCGCGTGAGAGCGCCCAGTCGACGTTGTTCTCCAGCCAGTTGCCGAAGCGCCCGTGCTTGATGTGATCGGGGTGCCAGTCGACCTGGTCGTTGACCTCCAGGAGGCGCTCCTTGACGGCCGTCGTGCGGACGTACCAGGAGGTGCGCGCGTAATAGAGGAGGGGGGTCCTGCATCGCCAGCAGAACGGATACGTGTGCAGGATCGTCCCGGATCGGAGCAGGCGCCCGCGGGCCGAGAGGTCCTCGACGATCACGGGATCGGCGTCCTTCACGAACAGACCCCGGATGAACCCGGGCGCGAGATCGGTGAAGCGCCCGTCGTCGCCGACGGGCTTGAAGACCGGCCAGCCCTGGACGAGCCCGACCTCGAGGTCCTCGGCCCCGAACGCGGGCGCCAGGTGCACGATGCCCGTGCCGTCCTCCATCTGGACGAACGTCCCCGACACGACGGTGTGCGCGCCCTCGACGTTCGGATAGGGCGGCTCGTACCGCGCACCGAGGAGATCCTCCCCGCGCACGGTCTCTTGGATCGTCCAACCGTCGCCGAGGGCCGCCTCCGCGAGGGGTTCGGCGACGATCACTCGATCGCCGTTCCGCTCGGCCACGACGTACGTTGCCGAGGCATCCACCGCGACACCGGTGTTCGAGGGGAGCGTCCACGGCGTCGTGGTCCAGACGAGCAGGGACGTGCCGACCAGGTCCGCGGACGACGCCTCGACGACGGGGAAGCGCACGTAGACGCTCGGGTCCTCGACCGACTCGTAGCCGAGGGCCACCTCGGCGTCGGAAAGCGCCGTGCCGCACCGGGGGCAATACGCGGTCACCTTGTCCGCCTCGATCAGCACACCGCGTTCGTGGAGGCGTTTCAGCGACCACCAGACGGACTCGACGTAGGCGGGATCCATCGTCCAGTAGGCGTCGTCCATGTCGATCCAGAAGCCGATCCGGCGCGTCAATTCCTCCCAGTCGTGGACGTATCGCCGGACGGACACCCGGCACCGCTCGTTGAACTCGGCGACCCCGAACGCCTCGATGTCGCGTTTGCCGGAGGTTCCGATCTCCTTCTCCACCTCGATCTCGACGGGGAGCCCGTGGCAGTCCCATCCGGCCTTGCGATGGACGAGATGGCCGGTCATCGTCCGGTAGCGGGGAAAGACGTCCTTGAAGGTGCGGGTGACCGCGTGGCCGATGTGCGGCTTGGCGTTCGCCGTCGGAGGGCCGTCGTAGAAGACCCACTCGGGGGCGTCCGCGCGCTGCTCGAGGGATCGATGGAAGACGTTCGCCTCCTCCCAGAACGCGAGGATCGAGCGCTCGATATCGGGGAAGCGCACCTTGGGGTCGACCGGCCGGAACCGTGGGCTCTCGTCGTTCACCATCCGCTCGCCTCCCGACACGCGAAACGCCTCGTCCTCGTCTCGCGAGGACGAGGCGCGAGCCCCGCGGTACCACCTCGCTTGCCGGATGCCTCGCGGCATCCCGGCCGCTCGCGGCCGCGATCACGGCCTGCCGCTGTTCCGGGCGGACCCGCCTGCGCCTACTGGGAGCCGTAGGCCGGCTCGGTTCGGGCAGGGGCTCGGGGAGGATGTTCGCGGGGCGCTCGGCACCGGGCTTCCACCGTCCCCGGCTCGCTCTGGCTCTGCGGTCCCTGCGACGTGTTCCCGTCGTCGCCTCGCGTGCATGCTACACACGCGGGCCGCACGACGATGCGCGATCCGCGACACCTCCTCCTTCGGGGAGGGGTGCCCCTCCCCGTGGACCGGGTTCGCTGGTGGAACGACGGAAGTGTAAGCGCTGCAACGTTTCCAGACCCGACCGACGCCGCCACGTCGCCAGTCATGGCCGATGCGCCGACGTGCTACCCTTCGCCCCCATGACGCAGGCCAAGCTCACCGCGAAGGAGCTCGATGACCTCCGCGCCCGGCTCCTGGAAGAGCGCACCCACCTCGAGGCGCAGCTCGCGTCGATCGTCGAGGGTTCCTTCGCGGCGACACAGTCGGATCTGTCGGGGGACGTGGGGCTCGACGACGAGTCGGCGGACGCCGGCACCGCCACGTTCGAGCGTGAGAAAGACCTCTCGATCGAGAACAACGTGCGAGACCTGCTGCGGAAGATCGAGGGCGCGTTGAAGCGGATGGATGCGGGGACCTACGGCCTGTGCGAGCGTTGCGGCAAGCCGATCGAGAAAGCCCGGATCAAGGCCCTGCCGTACGCGGAGCTCTGCATCAAGGACGCGCAGGCGGCGCAGTCGCGTCGCTGACCCGTGGACGCGCGGCGGAGCCGGGCGGCGCGAACGCTCTTCGTCGTGGCCGTCGTCTCCTTCGGCCTTGACCGGATCACGAAGATCTGGGCCGAGGCGACCCTCCCCGGCTCTCCGATCGAGGTCGTGCCGGGCGTCCTCACGTTGCGATTCACGACCAACTCCGGCGGTGCATTCAGCATCGGCCAGAGCGCCCCGTGGTTCTTCGTCGGGGTGTCGGCGGTCGTGGTCGCGATCATCCTCGCTACCTCGTTCCGGCACACCAGCCGGATCGTCGGCGTGGGGCTGGGGCTGGTGCTCGGTGGCGCGCTCGGCAACCTCACGGATCGCGCGTTCCGGGATGAAGGCTTCCGGGGACGCGTCGTCGACTTCATCGACTTCCACGTCTGGCCCGTCTTCAATCTCGCCGACTCCGCGATCGTGATCGGCGCGATCGTGCTCGCGTGGGCGGGAACGCGGGACCGCTCTGGGCAACGGCCGGGGGAAGGCCCGGGGAAGGAGCAGCCCGAGCCGACGGCGGCGCCGCGGTGAGACGAACGCTCGTCGCCGAGGAGGGGCGGCTCGATGCCGTCATCGCGCGGATGACCGGCGAGGCGCGAGCGGACGTCCAGCGCGCGATCGCCTCGGGCAAGGTGCAGGTCGACGGCGAGCCTCGGCCGAAGTCCTTCCACTTGCGTGGTGGCGAGCGGGTGACGCTCGAGCTCGAGCGGGACGAGCCCGTCGCCGCCGAGGGCCCTCCCGTGCCGGTCCGCTACGAGGACGACCACCTCCTCGTGATCGTGAAGCCCGCCGGCCTCGTGACGCATCCCACCGCCGGCCGGCGCGGCGGGACGCTCGTGAACCGATTGCTCGGGATGGGCGTCCCGCTCGCGCCGGCCGGCGGTCCGCTCCGTCCCGGCATCGTGCACCGACTGGACGTGGGCACGTCCGGGCTGCTGGTCGTGGCCAAGACAGACGAGGCCTACGCGGCACTGAGAAGCATGTTCGGCGTCCACGCCGTGGAGCGCGGGTATCTCGCACTCGTCCGGGGTGCGGTCGCCAACGACGCATTCGCCGTGGACGCCCCGCTCGGCCGCCGCGCGGCCAAGATCGTCGTGGACGCGACCGAGGGCAGGCGGGCGGAGACGGGGTTCGAGGTCCGCGAGCGGTTGGACGGCGCGACGCTCTTGGAGGCGGTCCCGCGAACCGGACGTACGCACCAGATCCGGGTGCATCTGGCGGCGATCGGGCATCCGATCCTGGGAGATCGCGCGTACGGCGGAGGTGGGAACGACGCCCGCCGGGTGGGGCTCGAGCGCCCGTTCCTGCACGCCTGGCGCCTGTCGTTCACCCACCCGGTCGGCGGGGAGAGGATCGAGGTGGTGGAGGACCTCCCCGAGGAGCTCGCCGAGGCGCTCGCCCGGTTCCGATGAAGGGGTTCGCTTGACGGCGCCGAAGCCGCGACGTAGCGTGGGGCTCCTACGAATCACAGTCATGTAAGTTTCCACAACCGGCCGGGACGGGTGTGGAAAACCCCTCGCCGGAGGTCGCCACGGCAGCGCGAGACGGTTTCGTCCATCTGCACGTTCACTCCGAGTATTCGCTGCTGGACGGGGCTGCCCGCATCGAGGCTCCCGCGGCCAACCGATCCGCACCGACGATCTTCTCGGAAGCGCAGCGCATGGAGATGCCGGCGGTCGCCATCACCGATCACGGGGTGATGTTCGGCGCGCTCCCGTTCTACGAGGCGGCGCACGCCCACGGCATCAAGCCGATCCTCGGGGTCGAGGCCTACGTCGCGCCGGGTTCCCGATTCGACCGCGAACCAGGAGAGAACGAGGAGAAATACCACCACCTCACGCTGCTCGCCCGCAACGAGACGGGCTATCGGAACCTGCTGAAGCTCGTGTCGGCGGCCCACCTCGAGGGCTTCTACCACCGCCCGCGCATGGACAAGCAGCTCCTCGCGGAGCACGCCGAAGGGCTGACCTGCCTGTCCGGTTGCCTGTCGTCGGAACTGTCGAAGTTCCTGCTCACCGAACAAGAGGCTCGAGCGCGGGCGGTGGCCGCGGAGTACCGGGACATCTTCGGCGCCGGCAATTACTGGATCGAGCTCCAGGACCACGGCCTCTCGGAGCAGCGCCGGGTGACGCCGCGGCAGGTGTCCCTCGCACGGGAGCTCGGCATCGGCCTGGTCGCGACCAACGACCTGCACTACACATCGGCCGCCGACGCCAAGCCGCACGACGTGTTGCTCTGCATCCAGCAGCAGAAGCTGCAGACGGACCCGAAACGGCTTCGCTTCGACTCCGAGGAGTTCTATCTGAAGTCGGCGGAGCAGATGCGGGCCCTCTTCGCGGAGCTCCCCGAAGCCTGTGATCACACGCTCGAGATCGCGGAGTCGGTGGAGCTCGAGCTCATCTACGGCGACGCCGCCCCGCTGGAGGAGCGCTACCACCTGCCTCGCTTCGAGGCGCCGGACGGTCGGTCGCTCGAGGCGTACCTCCGCGAGCTCACGCTCGCCGGGGCCACGCAGCGGTACGGAGATCCGTTGCCCTCGGCGATCGGGGACCGACTCGATCTGGAGATGAGCGTGATCCTCCAGATGGGTCTGGCCGGGTACTTCCTGGTGGTCTGGGATCTGATCCGCTTCGCTCGCGAGCAGGGCATCCGCGTCGGACCGGGCCGAGGATCGGCCGCCGGCTCGGTCGTGTCCTATTGCCTTCGGATCACCGACGTCGATCCGCTGAAGTACGGGTTGATCTTCGAGCGCTTCCTGAATCCCGAGCGGATCCAGATGCCGGACATCGACATGGACTTCGACGAGCGTCGCCGTGACGAGGTGATCAGGTACGCGAGTACGAAGTACGGCGCCGACCACGTCGCGCAGATCGTCACGTTCCAGACGATCAAGGGCAAGCAGGGGATCCGCGACGCCGCGCGCGTCCTCGGTTTCCCGCCGTCGGTGGGGGACCGCCTGTGCAAGATGTATCCCTCGCCGGTGATGGGTCGCGATCATCCGATCGAGGAGGCGCTGCGTCTGTCCCCGGAGCTCGCGACCGCCTACGAGGGCGAGCCGGAGGCAAAAGAGATCGTCGACACGGCGAAGGCGCTCGAGGGGCTGCGCCGGGAGGATTCGGTCCACGCGGCCGGCGTCGTGATCGGCGACGCGCCGCTGGTGCGCTATCTGCCGCTGAAGCTGTCGAAGGATTCGCGCGACGACTCCAAACGCATCGTCACGCAGTTCGACATGCACGGCGTGGAGAAGCTGGGTCTGCTCAAGATGGACTTCCTCGGGCTCCGCAACCTCTCGGTGATCGAGGACACCCTTCGTCATCTCCGCGTCGACGGGATCGAGATGGACATCGACCACGTGGCACTCGACGATCCGGACACCTACGCGCTCCTGTGCCGCGGCGAGACCACCGGCGTGTTCCAGATGGAGTCCGGCGGGATGCGCAGCCTGATCAAGCTCCTCGAGCCCGATCGGTTCGAGGACCTGATGGCCCTCGTGGCGTTGTATCGGCCCGGCCCGCTCAACAACGGCCTGCACACCGAGTACGCGGAGCGCAAGCACGGACGCAAGCCGGTGACCTACCCACATCCCGACCTGGAGCCGATCCTGCGGGATACCTACGGCGTCATGGTGTACCAGGAGCAGGTGATGCAGATCGCCGTGACGATGGCCGGCTTCTCGATGGGCGAGGCGGACACGCTCCGCAAGGCGATGGGCAAGAAGAAGATCGAGTACCTGATGCCCTTCAAGGAGCGCTTCGTCAAGGGGGCCGTCGATCGCGGCTACCCCGAACGGAGCGCAGCGGACATGTTCGAGATGTTCGTCCCGTTCGCGGACTACGGGTTCAACGCCTCGCATGCGTGCGCGTACGGCCTCGTGGCCTACCAGACCGCCTACCTGATGGCGCACCACCCGGTCTCGTACATGGCGGCGATCCTCACGTCGGTGAAGGACGACAAGGACCGCAAGCCGTACTACCTCTACGCGTGCCGCGCGATGGACATCGAAGTGCTTCCGCCGGACGTGAACGACTCCGCGCTCGACTTCGCTCCGGCCGCCGGCGGCGGTCGGGCGATCCGGTACGGGCTCTCCGCGGTGCGTAACGTCGGCGAGGGCGCGGTGCAGCAGATCATCGAGGCACGAGACGCGAAGGGCCCCTTCGAGTCCTTCTCCGACTTCTGCCGGAAGGTCGACCCGTCGGTCCTCGCGAAACGGATGCTGGAGTCGTTGATCCTGGCCGGCGCGTTCGACTCGCTGGGGTACCGGCGGCGGGCGCTGCTGGTCTCACAGGACAAGGTGTCCGGCCCGATCGTCGCCGAGCGCAAGGCGGAGGCGGCGGGGCAGTTCTCGCTGTTCGGCGGCGACTCGGAGGTCGGGCAGATCGACGAGTCGGTCCTGCAGGGGGAGGAGTTCGACAAGCCTGAGCTCCTCCGCTACGAGAAGGAGATGCTCGGGCAGTTCGTCTCGGACCATCCGCTCCTCGAGGTGGCGGACGCACTTCGAGCGCAAAGCACGCACGACATCGGCGACCTCGAGGGCGCCGATGACGGCGAGCTCGTGACCGCGGCCGGCATCATCGGCGGGGTCGCCAGGAAGTACACGAAGCGGGGGGAGCCCTACGCGCAGTTCCGTCTCGAGGGGCTCGCGGCCGGCGTCGAGGTGGTGGCGTTCCCCTCGGTGTACGAAGCAGATCCCGACCTCATCTCGGCGGACCGGATCGTGGTGGTCGTCGGGCGGATCGACCGGCGGGGACGGGAGCTCCAGATCCGGGCGAACGAGGTGCGCGAGCCGATCCTCGCCGGTGTCGCCGCGCAGAACGGACCGGAGTCCGTCGTGATCGACCTCACCGCGGCGGCGTGCACGGACGCCGTACTGGCGAAGATGGCCGAGCTGCTGCGGTCACGGCCGGGACCCGCGCCCGTGAAGGTGCGGTTCCACTCCTCTGCCGGCGTGCGACCACTCGACATGGGCGAGTTCCGCGTGGACTCCTCGGGCGCGCTGATGGGGGAGCTGACCGGATTGCTCGGGGCCGGCACCGCCCGCGTGGAACGCTTCGTCTGAAGCATCACTCGGTTCGACCCTCGTCTCTCGCCACGCGGGGCCTCTATCGTGCACGGCGTGTTCGAGGTCATGCCCGCGATCGACGTGAGCGACGGCGCCCTCGCCACGTTCACACCGACGGGACCCCGGCCGGTGGAGGCGTTCGGAGGGGACCCGCTCGCCGCCGCGCATGCGGCGGTGGCGGCGGGTGCCCGATGGCTCCACGTCGTGGACATGGACCTCGCGTTCGGCGGCGAGGCGCGGAACCTGGAGGTCCTCGCCGAGATCGCCTCGCTCCCCGTGGCCGTGCAGGCGGCGGGCGGCGTGCGCGACGCCGAGGAGGTCCGAACCCTCTTCGAGGCGGGAGCCACGAGGGTCGTCCTTGGATCGGCCGCCCTCGCGGACGAGCACGGGGCGACGACGCTCCTGTCGGCGGAGGGACCTCGCCTCGCGATCGGGATCGAGGTGGACGAGGGGCGCATCCGCTCGCGCGGCCGCGACCCGGTCGACCTGCCGCTGCTCGAGACCCTCGGGTGGGTCGTCGCCGCCGGCGCCGCCACGCTGCTCGTGACGTCGATCGACCGGGTGGGACGGCGAGGCGGCCCGGACCTCGAGCTGGTGAGGCGCGTGGGGCGTGCAGGCCGCCCCGTGCTGGCGGCGGGAGGCATCGCGTCGATCGCGGACCTGCGCAACGTTCGGGCGGCCGGCGCCGCGGGCGCGGTCGTCGGGAGCGCCGCGCTCGACGGCTCGATGGATCTGGCGGCGGCGATCGCCGAGGTGGCCTGAGGCCGCGATCGACCGGCGTCTAGACTCGCCGCCCCATGGGGTTCCTCAGCGATCTCATCGAGCGGCTCGAGCGGGAGCTGCACGAGCACCCGCTCGACGATCTGGCGTTGATGTCGCGCGCATCCGCGATGCCGCCGGTGCGAGATCTCGAGGCGGCCCTCCGGCTCGCAGAGCCGCCCGCGCTGATCGCCGAGGTGAAGCGCGCCTCGCCGTCGGCCGGCGTGATCGCGGAACACGTGAACCCGAGCGTGCTCGCCCGGGGATACGAGGCGGGTGGTGCCGCAGCCGTCTCGGTCCTCACCGAACCCCGGCACTTCCACGGGTCTCTCGCCGATCTGCAGGCGGCTCGGTCGTCGGTGTCGATCCCGGTGCTGCGGAAGGACTTCTTGATCCACCCGTCCCAGGTGATCGAGGCGAGGGCATCGGGCGCCGATGCCGTCCTGTTGATCGTGGCGGCCCTGACCGACACACAGCTCGGGGCGCTCCTGGAGGCTGCGCGCGACCTGGGTCTCGGCGCGCTCGTGGAGACGCATTCGGATGAGGACCTGCGGCGTGCCCTCGAGACCGACGCCGGCGTCATCGGGGTCAACGCGCGGGACCTCGAGACGCTCGAGGTCGACGTCGACGCGGCGCTGGCACGGATCGGACGGGTGCCGGCTGGCCGGATCTCGGTGCTGGAGAGCGGGATCTCGACCCGGGCGAACGTCGACGCCGCGCTCGAGGCGGGGGCGTCTGCCATCCTGGTGGGCGAAGCGCTGATGCGCGCGGACGATCCCGCGCGCGCCGTGAGGAAGCTCCTCTGGAGGGAACTCCGCACATGACGATCGCCGCCACCCTCCCCGACGCTCGCGGCCGGTTCGGCACCTACGGGGGGCGCTACGTCCCGGAGGTGCTGATCCCCGCGCTGGACGAGCTCGCGGACGCCTGGTCGCGGCTGCGGGAGGACCCTGGCTTCCGGACCGAGCTCTCGTCGCTCTCGAGGGACTTCGTCGGCCGCCCCACGCCGCTCACGTTCGCCACCCGTCTGTCCACCGAGCTCGGCTACCGGATCTGGCTGAAGCGAGAGGATCTGGCGCACACCGGCGCACACAAGATCAACAACGCGCTGGGCCAGGTGCTCCTCGCGAAGCGCCTGGGCAAGGAGCGGATCATCGCCGAGACCGGTGCGGGGATGCACGGCGTGGCGACCGCGACGGCGTGCGCCCTCCTGGGCCTGCCCTGCGTCGTCTACATGGGGGAGGAGGATACGCGACGGCAGGCGCCCAACGTCTCCCGGATGGAGCTGCTCGGTGCGGAGGTGGTCCCGGTCACCGCGGGCTCGAAGACGTTGAAGGAAGCCGTGAACGAGGCGCTTCGGGACTGGGCCGCATCGGTCCGCACGACCCACTACGTCATCGGATCGGTCGTGGGACCGCATCCCTTCCCGGTCCTCGTGCGAGACCTCCAACGCGTGATCGGCGACGAAGCACGACCCCGGTTCCGAGAGGAGAACGGCGGTGCGGAGCCCGACGTCGTGGCGGCGTGCGTCGGTGGTGGCAGCAACGCGATCGGGATGTTCACGGCGTTCGTCGGCGCGCCCGGGGTCCGTCTGCTCGGCGTCGAGGCCGGCGGTCGAGGCTCGATCCTCGGGGAGCATTGCGCGTCGCTCACCCAGGGAGAGCCGGGCATCCTCCACGGCGCGCTCACCTATCTGCTGCAGGACGGCGACGGGCAGGTCGCCGGCACCCACTCGATCTCCGCCGGCCTCGACTATCCGGGGGTCGGACCGGAGCATGCCTATCTCCGCGACGCCGGCCTGGCCGAGTACGTGAGCGCCTCGGACGACGACGCCCTCGCGGGCTTCCAGGCGCTCGCCCGAACCGAGGGGATCATCCCCGCACTCGAACCCGCTCATGTGATCGGCTGGCTCCTCCGGAGGCCCCTTCCCGAGGGCACGTCGGTCCTCGTCTGCCTCTCGGGACGCGGCGACAAAGACCTCGACACGGTGCGCACGAAGCTCGGGACCACGTAGGTGGGACGGCTCGAGGTGGCGTTGCGCGCCCGCCGCGACGCCGGCGGGCGCGCGTTCGTGCCGTACGTGACGGGAGGGTTTCCCGGGGTGGACGCGGATCTGCTCCGGCGGCTCGACGCCGCGGGTGCGGATGCCATCGAGGTCGGCATCCCGTTCTCCGACCCGGTGATGGACGGTGGCGTGGTCCAGGAGGCCTCCGCCGAGGCGCTTCGCCTGGGTACCCGGCCGACCGACGTCCTCGCGAAGATCGGGGAGGCGGCGATCGACATCCCGGTCGCCGTCATGACGTACGTGAACCCGGTCTACAGGCACGGCATCGGGTCCTTCCTGGACGAGGTGGTGGCGTCGGGCGTGAGCGGGATCATCGTCCCCGACCTGCCCGTGGACGAGTCCGGCGACCTCGAAGAGGCGGCGGTCGCACGCGGATTGGACGCGGTGCTCCTGGCCGCGCCCGGGAGCACGCCGGAGCGCCTGGCCGAGATCGGACGCCGGTCACGCGGGTTCGTCTACTGCGTCGCGACCTACGGCGTGACCGGCGCCCGCGACCACCTGGACACCGCGGCGAGAGGCCTCGTGGACGCCCTCCGGCCCCACACGGACCTTCCCCTCCTGTTGGGGGTGGGGATCGGCGCGCCCGAGCAGGCGGCGGAAGCATGCACCTTCGCGGACGGGGTGGTGGTCGGAAGCGCCCTGATGGCGCGCGTCCTCGGAGGGGACCTCGACGGTGCCGTCAGCCTCGCGAGGGATTTCCGATCCTCGATCCCCGCCTGACCCATCGCGTCCCGCGCCATCTCCCGCCCCCGACCGTCACGTATGACCAGGGGAAACGCCCCGAGTGGATTGGCCAATCGGGGGCGGGATGTGATAGTCACACACCATCTCGGGGGACCGAGAAGAGCATCTCGGGGGACCGGGATAGAGAAGGGGGGCTCCATGAAGCACCGTTCATGGTTCAAGGCGTTCGCCCTGGTTGCCGTGCTGTCCATCGTTGCGTCGGCGTGTGCCGGCGATGACGAGGAGCCAAGCGGCAACGGAGGGGACGTGGATTGTGCGACCGTCGAGTTCGGCTGCGTGGAGGTCGGCGCAGACGAGCCGATCAACCTTGGCGCGGCCCAGGTCATCAGCGGCGCCGACGCCACGCTGGGACAAGACCAGGTGAATGCCATCGAGCTCGCGATCGACCATCTCGACGGGACGTTCGACCAGACCGACGGCACGCTACTCGATCACCCCGTGAACCTCACCGTGGAGGACGAGCTGTGCTCCGCGGATGGCGGGCAGACCGCCGGCACGGCGCTGGCGGCCGATGCATCGATCGCGGCGGTCATCGGGACGAGCTGCTCGAGCGCGGCGCTCGGCGTGGCGGACACGATCCTCGGCGACAAGGGCATCACGCTCATCTCGGGCTCGAACACCAGCCCGGCGCTGACCGATCCTGAGCTGCACAACCCGTTCTACGCCCGTACGGCCCACAACGACCGCATCCAGGGCGCGATCGGTGCCGAGTTCGCGCTGGGCGAAGACCTCGGCGCCACCACGGCGGCGACCATCGCCGACGAGAGCCCCTACACCCAGGGTCTCGTGGCTGCGTTCCGAGCGAACTTCGAGGCTGGGGGCGGCACCCTCACGGGCGAGGAGCAGGTCAACTCCGAGGACACCGACTTCAAGCCGGTCCTCAGGTCGTTGGCCGAACAGGATCCGGACGTCCTGTACTTCCCGATCTTCGTGGCAGCCTGCACGCTGATCATCAAGCAGGCGCAGGACATCAT
This sequence comes from uncultured Actinomycetota bacterium, assembly GCA_963750945.1. GTDB lineage: Bacteria > Actinomycetota > UBA4738 > UBA4738 > HRBIN12 > JAJNBA01. The sequence continues at coordinate 779,328 of CAVVSH010000004.1, forward strand.
GCCCGACGCCGAGCTGATCGTGGCTGACGGATGCCTGTCGAGCGACACCCTGAAGAACGCGGGGGCGGCGGCGGAGGGCGTCTGGGCATCCTCACCCGACCTGTCGGCGTTCCAGACCAACGAGTTCTACTCCGGCGAGTTCATCCCCGCGTATCAGGAGGCGTTCAGCACCGAACCGCTCTCGGTGTTCCACGCCCACTCCTACGATGCGACGAACGTGGTGTTCGCGGCGATCGAGGAGGTCGCGATCGACAACGGCGACGGATCGCTCTCGATCCCTCGCCAGGCGCTCCGTGACGCGATCTTCGCCACGAGTGGATACGAGGGCGTGACGGGGACGATCACGTGCCTCGACACGGGTGACTGCGCGACGGACGTCACGATCGGGCTGTTCCTCGCTCCGGGTTGGCCGGTCGAGGGAGGCACGGACGATCCGGCGGTGTACACCGACACGAAGTCGCTCGACGAAGTGCTGTAGAGGAACAGCAACGAGAAGAACGGCGGAGGGGCCGCGGGCGGAGCCGAGAGGCTCGCCCGCGGCCCCTTCCCTCGAGGGAGGGAACCCTGGGTAGCACCGAGTCCCCCCGTGTGGCCGCCGCTCGGCTGGGTCGCTTCGAGCGGCTGCCGTGGCGGCGCATCATCCTCATCGTCCTGGGCATCGTCGTCGTCGGCGTGGTGGTGCTCGGGACGTATCTCACGCTCACGCTCGACTCGGCCGAGGGCGGGTACTCGGCCGGAGCGTGGCGCGACTTCATCGTTCAAGGCCTCGCGCAAGGCGCGATCTTCGCGATGATCGCGCTCGGCTACAGCCTCGTCTACGGGATCCTCCGGATGATCAACTTCGCCCACGGCGAGGTGTTCATGGCCGGCGCGTTCGTTTCGTTCTTCTGGGCGGACGCCTATGCGAAGAGCGGCTTCTTGAACCGGAATCCCGTCGTCGCGCTCGCGATCGTGACGACCGTCGCGATCGTCATCTCGATGGGCACGGCCGTCCTGCTGGAGCGGCTCGCCTATCGACCGCTCCGCAACGCGCCCAGGCTGGTTCCGCTCATCACCGCGATCGGTGCCTCGTTGTTCTTGTCGAACGCGTTCCGAGGCTTCTTCGGCCCCCAGCCCTACGGCTATCCGAAGCCGGACGTGCTGGCGGGGAGCATCACGGTGCTAGGGATCCCGATGGAGAAGATCCAGCTGCTGGTGCTCGTCGTCGCCCTGATCTGCATGGTCGTCCTGCAGTGGTTCGTCGCCACGACGACGACGGGACGCTCGATGCGCGCGGTCGCGCAGGATCGGGAGATCGCCAGCCTGATGGGCATCAACGTCGACCGGGTGATCGTCATCACGTTCGCGATCGGGGGGGTGCTCGCAGGCATCGCCGGGGTCTTGTACTCGCTCACGTTCGAGCAGGTGCAGTTCACGATGGGGTTCCGCCCCGGGATCGCGGCGTTCACCGCCGCCGTGCTGGGCGGGATCGGGAGCATCGGCGGCGCGGCGCTCGGTGGGTTCGTGATCGGGCTGCTGCAGGCGATCGGGCCGCCGCTGATCCTCACCGGATTCGGGATCCCGAGCGTCTTCTCCCTCCGAGACGCGTTCGTCTTCCTCGTCCTGGTGCTCGTCCTGGTCTTCCGTCCCGGAGGGCTGCTCGGCACGGGTGAAGCGGAGAAGGTGTGATGGCGGGCCGATGGGTCCGCATGGGAGCGCTCTCGGGCGTCGTCACGATCTTCCTCGCACTCGTCGGCCTGATCGGGAACTTCACCGAGGTGTATCTGATCGACGACGACCTCACGTTCGCCGGGCTGATGCTCGTCCTCCCTGCCATCGTGGCCGGTCTGGTGGCGGCCGCGCCCCGGGTCGAGGGTGGGGAGCGGCACGAGATGCGGAGCTCCGAGGCCGCGGTCGCGGCCGCGGTGGCCGGCGCGGCCGCCGGAGCGACCTTCGCCGTCGCCGTGGTCCTGTCCGACTGGATCGGGGACGAGCGGATCCGAGCTGTGTTCCTCAACGTGACACCGCAGCTGATGGAGTTCGTCACCTTCGGGCAGCCGCCGCTGATCGGTGGTTCGATCATCGTCGTGATCTCCGCCGTGGCAGGCGTCCTGGGAGGGCTCCTGCGGGTAGCTCCCGTGAGGATCCGGCGGCCGATCACGACGGCGGTGATCACCACGTTGATGTTCGGCTTCCTCCAACGGGTCATCCCGATCGCCCTCGACCAACTGAGTCTCGAGCGTGACTGGCTCTACAGCCCGCAGTTCGACGGACTGACCTGGATCGGCGCCCTCGTCGTGGCGGTGGTCGCCGCAGGGATCAGCGTGCTGAACACCCGCTACGGCGCCCGGCTCCGGGCCTCGTGGGGCGTCCCCGGCGCGACAAGCGTCCCCGGCGCGACCGGCGCAGACAACCCGGGGATCAGCCCCCTCCGGCTGGTGGCCGGTGTGGTCGTCCTCGCCCTGTTGCTCGTCGCGCCGCTGCTCCTCGGGTCCGTGATCTCCGAGGTCCTGGGGACGGTGATGGTGTTCGCCCTCCTCGGTATCGGGCTGAACATCGTCGTCGGCTACGCGGGCCTGCTCGATCTCGGCTACGTCTTCTTCTTCGCGCTCGGCGCGTACTCCGTCGCGCTCCTCACCGGTGCGACACTGAACGCGTTCGGGATCCCACCGGAGCCGGCGATCTCCGGGAGCCTGAACTTCTATGTCGCGATCCCGATCGTGATGGTGATCGCGGCTGCGGCGGGACTACTGGTCGGTGCACCGGTGCTGCGGCTCCGGGGGGACTACCTCGCGCTCGTGACGCTCGGCCTCGGCGAGATCGTGACCGTCCTCCTCGCGAGCCCGTGGCTCGTGCCGCTCGTCGGCGGGCCGAGCGGGATGCGAGGAATCACCGACGCGGCGATCGGCGGCTTCGGCTTCCGCGATCCGCAGCACTTCTATTACCTCGCGCTCGCGTTCGTCGCCCTCGCCGCGTTCGTCTCATGGCGGCTCGCCTCCTCGCGGATCGGCCGGGCATGGACCGCGATGCGGGAGGACGAGCAGACCGCCGACGCGATGGGGATCAGCACGACCCGCTTCAAGCTGCTCGCGTTCGCGATCGGCGGCGCGATCGGGTCGCTCGGTGGAGCGCTCTTCGCGGTGAAGATCGGATCGCTCACGCCGGCGAGCTTCCAGGTCATCGTGTCGATCCAGGTGCTCGGTCTGGTGATCCTCGGCGGCATCGGAAGCATCCCCGGCGTGCTCGTGGGTGCGCTCGTGCTCGTCGGCCTGCCGGGCCTGCTCCGAGAGTTCGAGGAGTATCGCTTCCTCGCCTACGGCGCGGCGATCGTCGCGGTGATGATCCTGCGGCCGGAAGGACTGGTGCCGAACGTTCGCCGCAGCCGCGAGCTCAAGGACGAGGAGAGCGCGCAAGACGAATGGGCGAAGACCGTCGAAGAAGCGGGGGCCTCGCCCGACGCCGCCCCCGCGACCGGGGCGACGACGTGAGCGGGCCGACGCCCCTGCCGGGAACGGGAACGGGAACGGGAACGATCCTGGAGGTGCGCGGCCTCGAGAAGCACTTCGGCGGGCTCTACGCGCTTTCGGGCTTGGACATGGAGGTGCGAACGGGCGAGATCGTGTCGGTGATCGGCCCCAACGGCGCGGGGAAGAGCACGCTCTTCAACGTGATCACCGGCATCTACGAGCCCGACGTCGGTGACATCTCGTACGAGGGCGTGAGCATCGTCGGTCTCCGGCCCCACCAGCTCGTGAAGCTCGGGATCGCTCGCACGTTCCAGAACGTTCGCCTGTTCGCGAACATGACGATCCTCGAGAACGCGATGGTGGGGCAGCACTGCCGGAGCCGCGGAGGGGTGTTCGGATCGGTCTTCCGGACGCCCGGGGTCCGCGCCGAGGAAGAGCGGATCCGGGAGCGAGCGAAGGACGCATTGGGCTTCTTCGGCAAGCGGCTGTCCGGCTACCGTCTCGAACAGCCGGCCTTCTCGCTCTCCTACGCGAACCGTCGCCGGCTGGAGATGGCTCGCGCGCTCGCCACGGACCCAAGGCTGCTGCTCCTCGACGAGCCGACGGCCGGCATGAACCCGCGCGAGACGCTTGAGCTCCGCGATCACATCGTCCGGATGCGCGACGAGCTCGGACTAACGGTGATCGTGATCGAACACGACATGCGGGTCGTCAAAGGGGTGTCCGATCGTGTGATCGCGTGCGACTACGGCCAGAAGATCGCCGAAGGCACCTACGAGGAGGTCGCCCACGATGAACGGGTGATCGAGGCGTATCTCGGCACGAAGGCGGCCGGATGACGACCGGCGGGTCGAACGGCGACGACGTGAGCGGCAACGACCGCGCACCCGTCCTCGAGCTCCGGAACGTCAGCACGCACTACGGCCTCGTCGCGGTGCTCCGCGACGTCGACATGGAGATCTACGCGGGCGAGATGGTCTGCCTCCTCGGCGGCAACGCGAGCGGGAAGACGACCACGCTGAAGACGATCCTCGGCTACGTCACGCCGTCGGAGGGCGAGGTGGTGCTGGACGGTCAGGTCGTGTCGGGGCTGTCCACGACCGAGGTCGTGAGACGCGGCGTCTCGATGGTCCCGGAGAACCGGCGTCTGTTCTCGGACATGACGGTGGACGAGAACCTCCAGCTCGGTGCGTACCTGCGGAAGGACCGGAACCAGGTCGAGCAGGCGAGAGAGACCGTCTTCGAGACCTTCCCTCGGATCCGCGAGCGTCTCAAGCAGAAGGCCGGCACCCTGTCGGGGGGAGAGCAGCAGATGGTGGCGATGGGTCGCGCGTTGATGGCCGATCCGAAGATCCTTCTGATGGACGAGCCGTCGATGGGTCTCGCGCCGATCCTCGTGGAACAGGTCTTCGAGATCATCAAGAAGATCCGAGAGCTGGGCAAGACCGTGTTCGTGGTCGAGCAGAACGCCAACATGGCCCTGTCGATCGCCGACCGCGGCTACGTGATCCAGACCGGCCAGGTCGTGCTCGCGGACACGGCGGCGAACCTCCTGGAGAACCCCTTGATGCGCGAGGCCTATCTGGGTGAGCTCTGAGCCGCGGCTGATCGGGGCGGAGGAGCTGCGCGCTCGCCTCCCGATGGCCGCAGCGGTCGACGCGCTCGAGACCGCCTTCCGGACGCTCGACGCCGGCGGCGGACCGCTCCGGTCGACCGTGGAGACATCGAGCGGCTCGCTGCTCCTGATGCCGGCGTTCGGCGCGGCCGGGGTCGGCGTGAAGCTGGTCACGCTCACGCCGTCGAATCCCGGGCGCGGGGTCCCATACATCCAGGCCAGCTACGTGCTGTTCGACGCCGACACGCAGTCGCCCGAGGCCGTCCTCGACGGGGCCGCCCTTACCGCGTTGCGGACCGGGGCCGTCTCCGGCCTGGCGACGCGACACCTCGCGCGCGCGGACGCCGCCAGGCTGGTGCTCTTCGGCGCGGGCGTCCAGGCGAGGGCCCATCTCGAAGCGATGTGCGCCGTGCGACCGGTGTCGGAGCTCATCGTCGTATCTCGGTCACGGCCGGCGGCGGAGTCGCTCGTGGAGGACGGCCTCGGCCGCGGCCTCGCCGCTCGGGTGGGTGATCCCGATGCCGTCGCCGATGCCGACCTGATCTGCACCTGCACGACGTCGGAGGACCCGGTGTTCGACGGGTCCCTGCTGCGGCCCGGCGTCCACGTGAACGCGGTCGGCTCCCATCGCCCGGATGCCCGGGAACTGGACACCGAGACGATCCGTCGCGGGAGGGTCGTGGTCGAGACACGGGACGTCGGGCTCGCCGAGGCGGGCGAGCTGGCGATCCCCATCGCCGAAGGCGCGCTCGCTGCAGGAGACGTGGCTGCCGATCTCGCCGAGACGGTCCGGGGCGTGCCCGTCCGACGGTCTCCGGAAGACCTCACCGTCTTCAAGAGCGTGGGGATGGCGTTCGAGGACCTCGCGGTTGCCCGCGCGATCGTCGACGCACCCTCCGCGTGACTTGCGACGCACCCTCGCTCGGATGGCGGGTCGAGAGGGATCCGACTCGCCACGGCAGCGACACGAGCCCCCATGTGCCGTGGCAGTGGAGATGGCGATACGGTTCCTCTTGAGAGCCCCTTCGGCACCAACGGGGAACGGTCGGTTCGCTCGGAGAAAGGGGTCGGCGGATGATCCGACGAGCGCTCATCACTACCCTCGCGATCACGGTGCTCGTGATCGCGATCGCATTCGCATGGACCGGTGGTTCGCAAGGAGGTCTGCGGAACGGGGGTGAGACCGCGGCCGAGGAAGCGTGTGAGGCGCGGTACGACGAGGCGAGATGCGAAACCGAGGCCATGCTCTCGGGCCTGCCGCACCCCGAGAACATCATCGAGCATCTCGACGGCTACGTGAGCCACTTCTACGGACAGCGCTCGGCCCCGGCGAAACGGATCCCGGCGGGCGCGTTCCCCGCGGCCGTGAAGCAGGCGTCGAACGTGGATCACGTCAGCGCACGGATGGCGATAGGTGCGACGTCGACCTGGCAGAGCGCCGGCCCGCAGCCGGTGAACTCCGAGGACCCGACGTACCAGGACCCGGTCGTGAACAACTTCGGAGCCGGATGGGGCATCGACGCCGGCCGCGTCACGGCGGTGGCTGTTGACCCGGAGCACGACGACACCGTGTACATGGGCGCCGCGGACGGCGGGATCTGGAAGACCGTGGACGGTGGCGCGACCTGGGCCTCGATCGGCGACGAACTCGACACCCAGGCGATCGGGGCGATCGCGATCGCGACCGGACAACCCGACACGCTCTACGTGGGTACGGGTGAGGCCGTCACGAGCCAGGATGCCTACTTCGGCCTCGGCGTCTACCGATCGACCGACGGAGGTGCCACCTTCGCGAAGGTCGGCGGCACCCTCTTCGACCGCAAGACGGTCTTCAAGATCCTCGCTCCGGCGAACGGCAGGTTCGTCTTCGCGGCCACGAATCAGGGCCTGTACAGATCGACCGACTTCGGAGATACGTGGGCGCTCGCCCTCGCCCCCGGCGACACGAACACGTTCGGCAACTTCGTGAGCGACGTGATCAGCCTCGACGGCGACGGTACGCGGCTCCTGGCAGCGATCGGCTGGCGGGGAGGCGCACCCTCGAACGGTCTCTATCTGTCGAACGACCGCGGACAGAGCTGGACCGCTCTGGGCTCGCCCCGTGGCTTCGCTCCCCAGGCGCGGCTCGGGCGGATGACCCTGGCCCAGGCGCCGTCTGCTCCGGATCGGCTCTTCGCGATCGTGCAGGACGCCCGGTACTTCAACCTGGGAGGTCCCAACGGGACCGTGCTGAACGGGGTCTATCGCAGCGAGAACGGCCCGTCGGGGCCTTGGACGCCCGTCGTGCGCTCACAAGAGTTGGAGAACGACCCAGGATCGGCCCTGGACCGACGCAAGATCGGCACGGGATTCGGGCCGGGTGTGCAGGCTTGGTACAACCAGCACATCGAGGTCGACCCGACCGATGCGGATCATGTGATGCTCGGGCTCGAGGAGATCTACCAGTCGACCGACGGTGGTGAGGGGTGGGACACCGTGGGTCGGTACTGGAACTTCTGCTACGCGAAACCACCGTGGCCCCAGTCACCGTGGTGCAACGCGGGCCCGGGGAACGAGGAGAACACGCTCACCACACACCCGGACCAGCATGACGCCGCCTTCACGTCGACAGGCGACTACTTCGCCGGGAGCGACGGCGGCATGTACTTCCAAGAGGGACCGATACTCGACAACGACAGCTGGGAGAACCTGAACCGAACGATCTCGACGATCCAGTGCTACTACGGGGACATCGCGGCCGACGGCACGATGCTCTGTGGGACGCAAGACAACGGCACCGCGAAGTTCACGGGGGAGACCGAGTGGCCCGTCGTGACCGGAGGTGACGGCGGTGACGTCGCCATCGAGCCGGACAACTCCCAGAACATGTGGGCGGAGTACGTGTTCCTCACGATGTTCGCCTCGAGCGACGGTGGTGAGTCATGGGCCGTCGTCGGGCCTCCCGACGCCAGCCCGCGCTTCATCTCGCCGTTCGAGATGGACCCGCTCGAGCCGAAGCATGTGGTAGCCGGCGGTCAACAGATCTGGGAGACGTCTCTCGGCGTGGCGACCGAGTCGGACGATTGGGACGAGCTGTTCGATCTCGGCAGCCCGAGGCAGGCCACCGCGATCTCGGTCCATGGATCCGACATCTACGCCGCCTGGTGCGGGCCCTGCAACCCATCCTCGTTCTCACCGGGCACACCCTTCGAGGCGGGCCTCGTCTCGAACATCGGCGGGACGTTCCACGAGCTCGCCGGGGCCGGCCTGCCGAACCGGTACATCACGTCGACCCTGGTGGATCCCGCGGATGTGAACCACGTATGGGTGACGGTCTCCGGGTTCTCGCGCCGGTGGATCCCGGCGGCCGGCATCGGCCACGTGTTCGAGTCGACGGATGGAGGCGCGAGCTTCACGGACATCTCCGCCGACCTGCCCGACATCCCGGCCAACGACATCGTCATGGTCGGGGACACGTTGGTGGTCGCCACTGACGTCGGCGTCTTCGTGCGCTCCGGCGGCTCATGGGCCGAGTACGGCGCCGGCCTGCCGAACGTCAGCGTGCTGGACCTGGCCCTTCAGCCGGGAGGGAGCCGGCTGATGGCGACGACACACGGCCGAGGGGTGTGGCTCCTGGACGTGAGCTGAGCGGACGTGAGCTGAAGCGAGCCGACCGCTGGGCTTGCCTCCGTGAGCCCGCGTCTCCGCGCGTTCAGGTCGCGTCCGAGTGCGCCGAGCTCGCCAGCTCCCGGAGCCGGTCGACGGCGAGTGGTCCGTCCGATCGCGCGCCCAGCCGGTCCACGCCCCATCGGTCCAGACGCACGCGGATCATTGGCGCACCCGAGCACAGGTGTAGGTGACCCCGTCCACCGTCTCGGCCGACACTCGACCCATGGCACCGACACGCCGACCGACGCGAGCAGCGTCTCGTGCGGCCATCGGCTGAGATCCACCTCGAAGAGGCGGACATCCGCCGATACGTCACCGTCCTCGTACACCGCCCGGCCGCGGCCCTGGCCGGGAGGGAGATCGCTAGTGGTGCTCGCGGTGGTGCGGGCACCATCGCCCTCGATGCTAGGCCACCCGAGTCGACCGCCGCGACGGCGTCGATAATCGCGGACGATGGGTGGAGGATGGCGGACCGGTCACAACGAAGGATGCAGAGTGCCGGGAGAGGGGCTCGAACCCTCACGAGCCGAAGCTCACGGGTTTTTGAGACCCGCGCGTCTACCAGTTCCGCCATCCCGGCCGGGCGGCTCTAGCGTAGCGGGCCGAGGACCGCGAGCCGGTCTCACCGTGGTGCTCCTGATCCTGCTTGCCGCGTGCACGAACGACGTCTCGTTAGGGGAGGCGAACGGCCCCACGATCGTTTATCTCCTGGACGGGTCGTCCGCCGACGCGGAGCTGGTGACGTCGCCGGCGCTCGCCGGGCTCGAGCTCGCGGCGCGCGGAGCGGGGAACGTCCAGATCGAGCCACTGGACGTCGGCGTGGGCGGAGACGAAGCGATGGCTTCCCTCCGAGAGTTGGGCGAGGACCGAGGCGTCGTCGCCGCGGTCATCTCCCCCTGGACCGCCCCGCCCGCCGGTGCGATCGAGCTGCTCGCGGGGGCAGGAGTGCCCGTCATCACGTTCTCCTGGGCCTGGGGGCCTCCGGAGAAGGGGATATGGCGTTCCTTCGTTCCCGAGCGGGCTCGGGAAGCGGTCATCCTGCTGTCGGAGGCCGCGGGTCTCGCGTCCGGAGACGCACTCTGCCTCGCGGGTGACGACCATGTCACGAGCCGTGCACTCCTGGCCACGGCTGAAGAGCTCGGCGAGGCCGTCGGCGATCCGGAGCTCGTGATGACCGGGATCGCCGCGGCCGAACGGGCGGCGACCGCCGCCGCGGTCGCCACCCGCATCCGCGACGCTGGTTGCCCCGCTCTCGCCTGGGTCGGGGGTGCGACGGATGCGGCGTCCGTCCTGTCCTCGATCCCCGATCCACCGTGGGTCGTTGCGACGTCGAGGATGAAGACCGACGAGGGACTGGAGGTGGCGTCATCGGGGATCGGGCTCCGCTCGATCTGCGCGTGCGTGGACGTGTCGCTGTCGACCGAGCCGACGTCCCAGCGCTTCGTCCACGACTTGCAGGCGGAGAGCGGCGCGCCGCCGGGACCGTTCTCGGTCGAGGCGTACGACGCGGGACGGCTGTTGATCGGCCTGCTCCAAGGCGGCGAAGGGACGAGGGGAGCGCTCGCCGAGGCGCTGGGCGATCTCGGTCGGTTCCGGGGGCTCGCAGGCACGTACGCCTTCGGACCCGATGGATCGCGGGTCATCCCCCCGTCGGCGATCGGGGTCTGGCGAGCCTCGGGATCTCGGTGGCTCCCCGAGCCGGCGGACGGCCCCTAGGACTGGTTGCATTGCCCTCCGGAGCAGTCCTGCCTATAGTCGCGGCCGAGAGTGGCGCGCTCGAGCATGCTCCGCTCGTCCATCGACCTGAGGGGGAAACATGAAGCTCGGCTTCCGACGGATGACGCTGCTGGTGGGGGTTCTTGCCCTCGTCGCGGCCGGCTGCGGAGAAGACACCCCGCCGGCCGGCGACGGTGGCACGCCGGCCGGCGAGGCAACCGTCTGCTCCACGCACGACGCCAACGCGGGCGATCTGCTCGCGGAGATCTGCACCAATGAGGAGATCCGGGTCTCGACGGACCCCGCCTATCCACCGCAGTCGGAGCTGAACCCGGAGACGGGTGAGTACGAGGGCTTCGACATCGACGTGGCGACCGAGATCGCGGACCGCCTCGGTGTCGCCGTCGCGTGGGAGACACCCGATTGGGAGGTCCTCACAGCGGGAAGCTGGAATGATCGTTGGGACATGAGCGTCGGCTCGATGACGCCCGTCAACGAGCGGCAGGAGGTCCTGAACTTCACCGAGCCGTACTCCTTCGTGCCCGCGGTCGTGGTGGTCCACGAGGACTCCGCGGTCAGCGATGTCGCGACCGACCTCGACGGAGCGAAGATCGGCGTCTGCGCCGACTGCACCTACCAGTTCTTCTTGGAGAAGAGCCTCGAGATCTCCGGGTACGAGTTCGACTTCGTGATCGACGATGCGACCGTCCAGGGCTACGACACGGACACGACTGCGCTCCAGGATCTCGCACTGGGCGACGGCACACGCCTCGACGCCGTGATGACCTCTTCGCCCACGGCGGTGGCGTTCGCCGCGGAGAACCCGGTGAAGGTCGTCGGGGAACCGGTCTTCGGTGAGCCCCTCGCGGTCGCGTTCGACAAGGAGTCGGAGCTCGATGGCGCGAGCCTCCAGGCGGCGGTCGACCAGATCGTGGCGGACATGCACGCCGACGGCACGCTCACCGAGCTGTCGGAGAAGTGGTACGACGGCATCGACGTCACGAAGGTATAGCGCCGATCGCGGGCTGAGGTGACGACACAGGACACGACGGGGACCGGGGCGACCCGGTCCCCAGTCGGTCCTCCACAGCCCAGGAGGGATCGTCTCGCTCTCGTCAGCGCGGGGGTTCCCTTCCGGGCGAAGGTCGCGCTGGTCTGGATCGCGATCTTCGCGGTCCTCGGCTTCCTCTTCTGGGCGGCCTCCTTCGACAACGGATGGATCCGGGAGCACATCGGCTTCATCGCCCGCGGTCTCGTCTTCACGCTCATCATGGCGGCCGGGGGCATCGCGCTGGCGATCGCCCTCGCGCTGGTCGGGGCGCTGGGGCGACTGTCCCGCAACCCGGTGGCGTACGGCGTCAGTGGCTTCTACACCTCGTTCTTCCGTGGCACGCCGCTGATCGTGCAACTCTTCCTCTTCTACCTGGCCATGCCCAGGACGGCGCAGAACCTCGTCGACAAGTTCCCGAACTTCCTCCCGACGACCTTCGACGACTTCTTCACCTGGAGCGCGTTCCAGGTGGGGATCGTGGTGCTCGGACTCAACTACGGCGCGTACATGACGGAGATCTTCCGCGCCGGCATCCAGTCGGTGAGTCACGGCCAGGGCGAAGCCGCCGACGCGCTGGGGATGACCTACCGGCAGAAGATGCGCCGCGTGATCCTTCCGCAGGCGCTCCGGGTCGTGATCCCGCCGACCGGGAACGAGTTCATCGCGATGATGAAGGACACGGCACTGGTCTCGATCCTCGGGCAGGGGATCGAGTCGATGGAGCTCTTCCGCCGGGCCCAGCTGCTCGGGAACGGCGACGTGAGGCCGACGGAGGCGCTCGTCACGGCAGCGGCGCTCTACTGGGCCCTGACGGCCGTCTTCACCTTCTTCCAGAGCAGGCTGGAGCGCAAGATGAGCAAGGGATACGTACGGACCGTCGCGGGGCCCAGGACCCGGGAGCGCACCAAGGTGGTCGTCACGGGCACCGGAGGAGGAGACCACGGCGCTCCGACCGGCTACGTCATGGACGCTCCCGACGCCGAGGTGGGCGCCACCGGCCACACGCACGCCGGGGGGCTCCCGCCGGCTCCCGCCCCCGTCGAGGAGGACCCGTCATGAGCTCCGGCGATGGCAAGCCGGTCGTCCGGGTCGAGGGCCTCCACAAGTCTTTCGGCCACCTGGAGGTCCTGAAGGGGATCGATATGGAGGTGGACGAGGGAGAGGTGGTCGTGATCTTCGGCCGCTCGGGCTCGGGCAAGTCAACGCTGCTCCGTTGCATCAACTTCCTCGAGGAACCGAGCGAGGGCACCATCGAGGTGTCCGGCCTCCGGATCGAAGGAGGTCATCGGATCCATTCGAAGCGCGAACTGATCAGGAAGCTCCGGACCAGGTGCGGCATGGTCTTCCAGCAGTTCAATCTCTTCCCGCACATGACGACCCTCGGGAACGTGATGGAAGGACCGGTGACCGTGAAGGGCGTCGACGAGACGCACGCGCGTGCACTCGCGATGGAGGTACTGGCGAAAGTCGGGCTCTCGGACAAAGCGGAGGAGTACCCGATCCGGCTCTCCGGAGGTCAGCAGCAACGCGTCGCGATCGCACGCGCCCTCGCGATGGAGCCCGACGTGATGATGTTCGACGAGCCGACGTCGGCGCTGGACCCCGAGCTGATCGGCGAGGTCCTCGGCGTCATGAAGGCCCTCGCGGGGGAGATGCACACGACGATGATGGTGGTCACGCACGAGATGGGCTTCGCCCGCGAGGTGGCCAACCGGATGGCGTTCTTCCACGAAGGCCGGATCCTCGAGGAGGGGACGCCCGATCAGATCTTCAACGACACGCGCTTCCCGGAGACCCGGACGTTCCTGAAGGCGGTCCTGTAACCCCCCGACGCGACGGGCCGCGCCCTCCGATCCGAGGCGCTCGCGCCTTCCCCATACGCGAGCGTCGCTTCTCGGTGACACGGCCCGTCACACTCGGTCTCTTCGAACCGCCACCTCGTTCGGTCGGAACCGGCCGGGGCTCGCGTCTCGTAGAGAACCGTGGCGGACTGTAAATGGGAGGTTGAGGGATGTCAACCCGAGGACCGCTCCACCAGAGCGACTGCGTCGCAGAGATGCGGTTCCATCCCTGCAGGTCGGGGACGCGGAAGAAGAGTGACACGAACGGGAACGGAACGTTCCGCGCTCTGAGTGCGGCGCGTCTGTTTCGACATGGGTCGAGGCGCTCCGAGAAGTCTCCTGCTCGGGTCGAGACTTTGAGCCCGGCTCACCCGGCGCCCGCAGGAAGAGGCACCGCCGACCCACGAGCGACGCGGCCCGGCCCGCGACCTCGAGCCACGTCGGACGACGCGGCTACGATAGGCAACGTGGCGCCCCCCTCCTCCGACACGGCCTCCGATCCGCCCCTCCGACTCTTCATCCTGGACGGGCATTCCCTCGCCTACCGGGCGTTCTTCGCGCTGCCCAGCACGCTCGCGACGACCACCGGGCAGGTGACCAACGCCGTCTACGGATTCACCTCGATGCTGATCAAGCTCCTGGCGGAGGAGCACCCCGACCTGATCGCCGTGGCCTTCGACGTCGGGAAGCCGGTGGCACGGCTGGCGATGGACGCGGACTACAAGGCGGGTCGCAGGGAGACCCCGGAGGACTTCAAGCCCCAGCTCGGCCTGATCCAGGAGGTGGTCGAGGCACTCCGGATCCGGATGCTCCGGGTGATCGACCACGAGGCGGACGATGCGATCGGCACGCTCGCCGTCCAGGCGGCGGCGCGAGGCATCGAGGCGACGATCGTGACCGCGGACCGGGACTTCTTCCAGCTCGTCCGGCCGGGCATCCGCGTGTTGTTCAACCGCCGCGGGATCTCCGACATCGCCCTCTTCGACGAGGCGGCGGTGGAGGAGCGGTACGGGGTCCCGCCGTCGAAGTACCTCGAGTACGTGGCCCTGAAGGGCGACACCTCCGACAACATCCCCGGCGTGCCGGGCGTCGGGGACAAGACCGCCGCCAAGCTCGTCCAGGACTTCGGTTCCGTGGAGGAGCTGCTGGCTCGAACCGACGAGTTGAAGGGGAAGCTGAAGGAGAACATCGAGGCGGCGGGCGAGCGGCTCATCTTGAACAAAGACCTCGCCCGGATCGTGACGGACGTGCCGCTCGACGTCGAACCGCAGGATGCGCAGATGGGGGAGTGGGACGTCGAGGAGGTCCGCCGGCTCTTCATCTCACTCGAGTTCCGGAGTCTGTTCGACCGGCTGATGGAGCTGGCGAAAGAGGTGAAGCCCAAAGTCGATGTGACCGAGCTCGATCTGCGACAGGTCACGCCTGCGGAGCTGGCCGACCTGCTCGGCGACGGCCCGGTGGGCGTCGCGATCCACGAGGAGGCCGATGAGCTGGTCGGCCTGGGGGTCTCGGCGGGGGGCGCACAGGCCGCCTACGCCGCGCTCGACGGACCCGGTCCGGTCGGCGAGCGGCTCGCCGATCCCGGCACCCCCAAGTGGACGCACGACGCGAAGGCCCTCGAGCGGGTCACCCTGCGTGCCGGCGCCCTCCTCGAAGGCGTGGCATTCGACACGATGCTGGCCGGCTACCTGCTCGACCCGGGCTCCGCGGACTACCCGCTCGCCTCGCTCTCGGAGCGTCATCTGGGCACCGACCTCTTCGGGGCTGAGGAGGAAGAAGCGGCCCGGGAGGCGGAAGGGCAGCTCTTCAGCGAGGACCCCTGGCGACGCGTCGCCTCCGAGGCCGCCGCGGTGGCGCTCCTCGCGCCGGTCCTCGAGGAGCAGGTCGACCGACAGGGTCTGCGGCCTCTCCTCGAGGACGTCGAGCTGCCGCTCGCCTCCGTGCTCGCCCGGATGGAGGCCCGCGGCGTCCGGCTCGACGTGCCTTATCTCGAGGAGATGGGGGAGTCGGTCCGGGACCGGATGGCGACGCTCAGGGCCGAGGTGTTCCGGCACGCCGGGGAGGAGTTCAACCTGAACTCGCCGCCGCAGCTCCGGGCGATCCTCTACGACCAGCTAGGACTCCAACCCGGGAAGAAGACGCCGAAGGGCGAGCTCTCCACCGACGCGAGCGTCCTGGAGAAGCTCCGAGACGCGCACCCGATCGTCGACGCACTCCTTTCCTGGCGCGAGCTGGACAAGCTGAACTCCACCTACCTGGAGGCGCTGCCGAAGCTCGTCGACCCGAAGGACGGCCGGCTCCACACCTCGTTCAACCAGACCGTGGCTGCGACCGGGAGGCTGTCCTCCTCCAACCCGAACCTGCAGAACATCCCGGTCCGCTCCGAGCTCGGCCGCCAGATCCGCCGGGCGTTCATCCCGGGTGCCGACGACCAAGTGCTGCTCGTGGCCGACTACTCGCAGATCGAGCTCCGGATCCTCGCGCATCTCTCGGGCGACGCCGGGCTCCGGCTGGCGTTCGATTCCGGCCTCGACATCCATGCGGCCACCGCCGCGACGGTCTTCGACCTGCCGCCCGAGCACGTCGACGCCGAGATGCGCCGCCGCGCGAAGGCGGTCAACTACGGCCTCGCGTACGGGATGAACGCGTGGGGACTCGCGACCCGGCTGGGGATCACGCCCGATGAGGCCCAGGAGTTCATCGACGCCTACTTCGAGGGCTTCCCGGCGATCAAGGAATACCTCCACCACCAGGTGGACCGAGCGACGGTCGACGGATTCACGGAGACCCTCCTCGGACGGCGCCGGTACATCCCGGAGCTGCAGGCCGCCAATCCGCGGATCCGTGACCTCGGTCGCCGGCAGGCCCTCAACGCACCGATCCAGGGGAGCGCCTCGGACGTCTTCAAGGTCGGGATGATCGCGGTGGACAGGGCCCTCCGCCTGCAGCCCGAGCTCGACTGCCACATGCTGCTCACGGTGCACGACGAGCTCGTCTTCGAGGTGGCGAAGGACCGGGCCGAGGAGGCCGTCGACCTGATCCGAGACCGGATGGAGCACGCGGTCGAGCTCGACGTCGACCTCAGGGCCGACGTGGGTGTCGGAGCGAACTGGTCGGAGGCCGCTCCCGAGGGCCATTGAGACCGGCACAGCGGGCCGCCGGCCGATTGACGGCGTTTGTGCTGGTCACCTACCCTTCCTATGGGTCGCGGATCGCTCGCGTCCCGCGTCGCAAATCCCAACCCGCGATGCGGTGAGCCCCGCGCGCCAGAAGGAGACCCACCGCATGAGTGATATCGAGACCACGACCGAGGAAACACCGGAGACCACCGAGGCCGTCGAAGAGCCGACCGAGGCAGCGGGTCCGGAGGTCCCCGAGACGAGCGCCCCGGAGACCGCCGACGCGGCCACTCCCGAGGAGCCAGCGTCGGCAGCACCCGCTCCCGACGAGACCACCCCCGTCGTCGCCACGCCCGAGCCCGTCGGCGAGGACTACACGCCCGAGGAGCTCATCCAGGCGATGGAGGCATCGCTCCGCGACTTCAAGGACGGCGACATCATGGAGGGCGTCGTCGTGAAGATCGATCGAGACGAGATCCTCCTCGACATCGGCTACAAGTCCGAAGGCGTGATCCCGTCCAAGGAGCTGTCGATCCGCCACGACGTCGATCCGAACGAGGTCGTCAAGGTCGGGGACCGGATCGAGGCGCTCGTCCTGCAGAAGGAGGACAAGGAAGGTCGTCTGATCCTGTCCAAGAAGCGTGCCCAGTACGAGCGCGCCTGGGGCCGGATCGAGGAGACGATGGCGTCGGGTCACACGATCAAGGGCCCGGTCATCGAGGTCGTCAAGGGCGGTTTGATCCTCGACATCGGGCTCCGCGGCTTCCTGCCCGCCTCGCTCGTCGACCTCCGCCGCGTCCGCGACCTCCAGCCGTACATCGGGACGGAGCTCGAGTGCAAGATCATCGAACTCGATCGCAACCGCAACAACGTCGTGCTGTCGCGTCGCGCGTTCCTGGAGGAGTCGCAATCCGAAGGCCGCAAGAAGTTCCTCGAGAACCTGCAGAAGAGCGAGCGTCGCAAGGGCACGGTCTCCTCGATCGTGAACTTCGGCGCGTTCGTCGACCTCGGCGGCGTGGACGGCCTCGTGCACGTGTCCGAGCTCTCCTGGAAGCACGTCGATCACCCGAGCGAGGTCGTCGCCGTCGGGCAGGAGGTCGAGGTCGAGGTCCTCGACGTGGACCTCGAGCGCGAACGCGTGTCGTTGTCGCTGAAGGCCACTCAGGAGGACCCCTGGAAGGAGTTCGAGCGTCGCTACAAGGCGGGGGAGGTGATCCCCGGTCAGGTGACCAAGCTCGTGCCGTTCGGGGCGTTCGTGCGCGTGTCGCAGGGCATCGAGGGACTCGTGCACATCTCGGAGCTCTCCCATGAGCACATCGACACCCCGGAGTCCGTGCTGTCCGTCGGCGACGAGGTCCAGGTGAAGGTCGTCGACGTGGACGTATCCCGTCGGCGCGTGAGCCTGTCGATGCGACAGGTGACACCCGCTCCGGCCAAGCAGACCGAGATCGAGGTGGAGCCCGAGCCTGAGCGCGGACCGGCGGAGCCCCTCGTCCCGACCGTCCAGGTGCCGCAGGCCGTGCTCGACGCGGTCGCGGAGTCGGATGCGACGCAGGTCGAGGCACCGACCGGAACCGAGGCTCCGCCCGTGGAGGCCGCCCCGACGGAGGCCGAGCCTGCGACGCAGGCAGAGGCAGACGTTCCGACGCCGACGCCGGCGGCGGAGTCGGCCCCCGTGCTGGAGCCGGCCCCCGTGGAGGCGGCGCCCGAAGCGGAGCCCCCCGCGCCGGAGCCACCATCCGCCGAGGCCGTCCCCGACGAGAAGCCGGAGACGCCCGCGACCGACGAGGAGGTCTCCCTGGAGGCGATCCTCGAGGATCTCAAGCGTCGAGAGGGCCGATCCGAGTAGGGATGTCGTCGTGCTCCTCGTCGGACTGACCGGCGGCATCGGTTCCGGGAAATCGACGGTCGCCCGCCTGCTCGAACGACGTGGCGCGGCCGTGATCGACGCAGACCAGCTCGCGCGGGAGGCGGTGACGAAGGGGACGCCCGGGTTCGATCGCGTGGTCGAAGCGTTCGGACCGGGGGTGGTCTCGCCCGACGGCGAACTGGATCGCTCCGCCCTCGCGAACCGGATCTTCTCCGATCCAGCGCAGAAGGCTGCCCTGGAGGCGATCGTGCACCCCGAGGTCGCACGGCGCTTCAGCGATCAGGTCGAAGGCTTCCGCGCGACGGACCGGATCGTCGTCTACGTCACACCGCTGCTCGTGGAGCTCGGGCTCGCCCCGGCCTTCGACGTGGTGGTCGTCGTGACGGCGTCCCCTCATCTGCGGGTCTCGCGCGTCGCGTCGGATCGAGGCTTGTCGCCCGACGAGGTCCGTGGCCGGCTCGCCGTGCAGGCGACCGACGAGCAACGTGCCGAGGTTGCGGACGTCCTGATCGACAACGACGGCTCCCTGGCCGACCTCGAGCCGCAGGTCGATCGCCTCTGGGGGGACCTGCGGACGCGCGCCGGCGCATGAGGCGCGGCTATCCTCAGGACGTGCGGTTCCGGGCGGTCTTCTTCGACGTCGGGGAAACGCTCGTGCACGTCGATCCGTCGTTCGTGGAGCTGTTCGTCACCGTGCTCGCCGGCGCCGGCTACGAACGTTCCGAGGTCGAGGTCCGAGAGGCATCGGCGCACATCTATGCGAGGTTCTCCGAGGCCGCTCGTGACGGATCGATGTGGACGACGTCACTCGAACGTTCCCGCGAGTTCTGGACGTCCGTCTACGAACGGATGCTCGGGGAGCTCCGGGTCGAGGAGGTCGACGGATTGGCCACCACCCTCTACCGAGAGTTCACGCGGCTCGAGAACTATGTCCTCTTCGATGACGTGCGCCCGACGATCGCGGCGTTGCGAGCCCACGGGCTCCTGCTCGGCATCGTGTCGAACTTCGAGGCATGGCTCGAAGAGTGGTTCGGCATCCACGAGCTCGTCGAGACCTTCCCCGTCCGCGTGATCTCGGGGATCGAGGGGATCGAGAAGCCGGACCGACGGATCTTCCGGCTCGCGCTCGAGCGTGCCGGTGTCGACGCGGGCGAATCGGCCTACGTCGGCGACAACCCGGAGTTCGACGTGGATCCGCCGGCCGCGCTCGGGATGTTCCCGGTGCTCGTCGACCGCCGCGACCGCTTCCCCCACCATGCCGGAGCCCGCATCCGCGACCTGCGCGACCTGCCGGCGATCCTGGAGGGAGCATGAAGGAGGAGCGCCTCTTCACCGTCGCCGAGGCCAACGCCGAGCTGGACGAGCTTCGAGGCCGACTGCCGCGCCTCCGCGAGGCGCGACAGCGGTTGATCGACACCAGCGAACGGATCACGTCGGCTGTCGAGGTCGACGGGGGAGGCGTCGAGGGGAGCGATTGGTTCCGGGCGCAGGAGTCGCTGAAGACCGAGCTCCTCTGGCTCGCGGACCGAGGCATCCTTCTGCGCGACCCGGAGACCGGGTTGATCGACTTCCCCGCCGAGCGGGACGGGCTGCGCGTGCTTCTCTGCTGGCGGCTCGGCGAGGATCAGGTCGCCTGGTACCACGACGAACACACGGGATTCTCGGGCCGGAAACCGCTCTGACCGACGGGGTAGGCTCCTGCGGATGACGGAGCGCGTGATCGACGTACGGGGGCTCCACAAATCCTACGGCGACGTGGAAGCCGTGGCCGGCGTCGACCTCCATGTCGACCGGGGCGAAGTCTTCGCCCTGCTCGGCCCGAACGGCGCGGGGAAGACGACCACCGTGGAGATCCTGGAGGGCTATCGCGACCGGACGGCGGGCGACATCTCGGTCCTCGGTCACGATCCGGCGAAGCCAGAGGGAGACCTGAAGCGACGGATCGGCATCGTCCTCCAGTCGACGGGCGTCGACCCGTACCTCACGGTCCGCGAGACCGTCACGCTCTACGCCGGGTTCTATCCGTCGCCGCGGGACGTGGACGAGGTGGTCGACCTCGTCGGGTTGGCCGAGAAGCGGGACACGCGCGTGAACAAGCTCTCGGGCGGCCAGCAGCGGCGGCTCGACGTGGCCGTGGCGCTCGCGGGAGACCCCGAGCTGCTGTTCCTCGACGAGCCGACCACCGGCTTCGATCCGAACGCCCGCCGCAACGCGTGGGAGATCGTGAAGAACCTCACCTCGATCGGCAAGACGATCTTCCTGACGACCCACTTCATGGACGAGGCCCAGTACCTCGCGGACCGGGTCGCGGTGATCGCGGCGGGTTCGATCGTCGCGGAGGGCACCCCGGCCACCCTGGCGGGACGCGATCACATGCGGACGCGGGTTCGGTTCCACGTCCCCGAGGGTCGGCAAGCCCCGTCGGGACCCTCGGACGCGACGGTCCTCGCCGACGGCTCGATCGAGATCCGGACCGAGAACCCGACGAAGGTCGTCCACGAGCTCACGGCCTGGGCGCTCGAGCACGACTATGTCTTCGACCCGTTGGAGGTCACCCAACCGAGCCTCGAGGACGTCTACCTCGAGCTGACCGGCGGCGAGGAGGGGCAGGAGTGAGCGCGGTCTCACAGGTCGGGCGTCAGTTCCGGTTCACGAACAAGGCGTTCTGGCGGAACCCCGCCTCGGCGTTCTTCACGTTCGCGTTCCCGCTGATGTTCCTCGTGATCTTCACCGCGCTGCTCGGGCAGGGGCAGGTGGAGCTCCAGCGCTTCGAGCTCGACACGACCACCTACTACGTGGGTGCGATGGCGGCGTTCGGCGTCGTGTCCGCGTGTTTCACGAACATCGCGATCCAGACGACGTTCAATCGCGACGCGGGGATCCTGAAGCGGCTCCGGGGGACGCCGCTGCCGGCGGGCGCGTACATGGCGGCCCGCGTGTTCCATGCGATGGTCGTCGGCGCGATCCTGGTGGCGATCACGCTCGTGTTCGGGAAGATCGCCTACGACTCGCCGATCCCGACCGGCGGTCCGCTTCTCGAGTTCACGGCGACGTTCCTCGTCGGATCGTTGTCGTTCGCCGCGTTGGCGCTCGCCCTCACCTGCGTGATCCCGAACGCCGAGGCCGCGCCGCCGATCGTGAACGCCGCGATCCTTCCGCTCCTCTTCCTCTCCGGCATCTTCATCCCATTGGACGACGAGGCGCCCCAGTGGATCACGACGGTTGCCGAGATCTTCCCCGTCAAGCACTTCGCAGACGCGATGCGAGCCGGGTTCCTCGGCAACATCGAGCTGGTCGGACGGCGCGTCTTCGTCTTCGACTGGGTCGACGTTGCGATCGTGGCCGCGTGGGGACTCGTCGGGCTGATCCTCGCCGTGCGCTTCTTCAGCTGGGAACCGCGCCGTTAGGGGCCTGTGCTACGCTCCGCGCTTCCACGGGGAACGGGGTGGTGTGCATGCGGAAGTGGATCGTGGCGCTCGCGGCGATGACGTTGCTCGCGGCGGCGTGCGCGCCTGAGGAGGAGACTCCTCCCGCCGATCCGACGGATACTCCCGCCGACGACGTCACCGCCGCCGAGTGCACCGAGTCGCATGCGTCGGATCTCTTCGAGGAGGGCAGCCTCACGGTCGGTACCGACCAGCCCGTGTTCCAACCATGGTTCGGCGGGACGGGGAGCTACGAGGACTGGGAGGCCGACCCCGACTTCGGCATCGGCAACCCCGCCAGCGGTGAAGGCTACGAGAGCGAAGTGACGTACGCGGTCGCCGAGCAGATGGGCTTCACCGAGGACGCCGTCGTGTGGACCCCGCTGGGCTTCAACGAGTCCTATAAGCCCGGCCCGAAGGACTTCGACTTCTACGTCGGGCAGGTCGCGATCCTCCCGGAGCGGGCCGAGGCGGTCACGTTCAGCGACGGCTACTACCACGCGAGCCAGGCGCTCGTGGCGAAGAAGGGCACGCCGATCGCGGACGCCACGACGATCGAGGAGTTGAAGGGGTACAAACTCGGCGCCCAGGTGGGCACGACCAGCTTCAACGCGCTCGAGGACGTCGTGCAACCGGACCAGGAGATCGCGGTCTTCAATCAGTCGGTGGACGTGATCCAGGCTCTCAACAACGGGCAGATCGACGGGTACGTCGTGGATGCCCCGACCGCGTATGTCAACGTGCTGATCGAAGAGGTGAAGAACGGTGTCGTCGTCGGTCAGTTCGCCGGGGAGGGCGAGGACTTCGGGCTCGTGCTCGATCAGGGGAACACACTGGTGGAGTGCGTGAACCTCGCGATCGGCGAGCTGAACGCCGACGGGACCCTGGCCGCGCTGGAGGAGCAGTACCTGGGGGACGTGACGTTCCCTGAGTTCAGCTAGCCGGTAGGCCCGACACCGTGGCCGCCAGCCCCCGGCAGACACTGGACCCCCAGGGAGGACGCCGGTCGAAGATCCTCGGCGGGACCGCCGGGCCCGAGGGCGCCCGAGCCGTCGTGATCGCCCTCGCGAGCACGGTCGTCTTCTTCACGATCCTCGTCGTCGTGATCGTCCGCTCCCCGGGGTGGCCGACGATCCGGTCACGTTTCCTCGATGCAGAGGTTTTCGCCGATTCGTTCCCGAAGATCCTCGAAGCATTCCTGGTCAACGTCCAGCTGTTCCTGATCGCGGAGGTCTTCATCCTGGCGCTCGCCCTCGCGATCGCCGTCCTTCGGAGTCTCCCCGGGCCGGTGTTCTTCCCGATCCGCGCCCTCGCGATCGTCTACACGGATCTCTTCCGAGGGATCCCGACGATCCTGGTGATCTACACGCTCGGGTTCGGCGCTCCGGCCCTCGAGCTGCAAGGCGTTCCCGATGAGCCGTTCTTCTGGGCGATCGTCGCTCTCGTCCTCGTGTACTCGGCCTACGTGGCCGAGGTCTACCGAGCCGGGATCGAGTCCGTGCACGAATCGCAGGTGGCGGCCGCTCGCTCGCTCGGGCTCACACGGTGGCAGTCGATGCGCCACGTGGTCCTGCCACAGGCCGTGCGTCGCGTGATCCCACCCCTGCTGAACGACTTCATCGGCCTGCAGAAGGACACCGCCCTCGTCGCGACGATCGGGGTGATCGAGGCGTTCCGACGGGCGCAGATCGAGAACGCCGCGACGTTCGACTACACGCCGTTCCTGGCGACGGCCGTCCTGTTCGTCGCGATCACGATCCCGCTCGCTCGTTTCACGGATTGGCTCCTCCTTCGAGACCGGCGCCGCCGCGAATCCGGGACGCTGCTGTGACGGAGGCGATCCGGATCGAGGGCCTCCGGAAGTCCTTCGGCGACGTCGAGGTCCTCCGAGGGATCGATCTCGCGGTCGAGGATCACGAGGTCGTGTGTCTGATCGGAGCCAGCGGCTCCGGCAAGTCGACGCTTCTGCGGTGCATCGATCTCCTGGAGCCGGTGGACGCCGGCCGCATCTGGATCGAGGGGGACGAGGTCACGGCGGCCGGCGTCGACCAGAACGCCGTCCGGCGGAGGATCGGGATCGTGTTCCAAGCCTTCAACCTCTTCCCACACATGACGGTGATGCGGAACGTCACGATCGCGCAGGAGAAGGCGCTCGGGCGTTCGGCCGCGGAGGCACGGACGAAAGCGACCGAGCTCCTCGAGCGATTCGGTTTGGCGGGCAAGGCCGCCGACTACCCCGACAGGCTCTCCGGGGGTCAGCAGCAACGCGTCGCGATCGCTCGAGCGCTCGCGATGGATCCGGACGTGATGCTCCTCGACGAGGTGACGAGCGCCCTCGACCCAGTGCTCGTGGCCGAGGTGCTGGACGCGATCAGGGAGCTCGCGCAGGCCGGCATGACGATGGTGATCGCGACGCACGAGATGGGCTTCGCCCGCGACGTCGCGAACAGGGTCGCCTTCCTGGATGCCGGCCGGCTCCTGGAGGAGGGTCCGCCTGAGCAGATGTTCTCCGAGCCGCGAGAGGAGGCCACCCGTCGGTTCCTCGACCGCATCATCGCGGCCGGCCGCATGTGAGCGAGGCCGCGAGGGGATGAGAGGAGGGTTTGTCGCCGGGCAGACCTAAACTGGCGTGCGTATGCCCCCCTTCAAGATCTCCTCCGAGTTCAGCCCGTCCGGGGACCAGCCGGATGCGATCGAACAGCTGGTGGAGGGCGTCCAGGCGGGGGAGAAGCAGGTCACGCTCCTCGGGGCGACCGGGACCGGGAAGACGTTCACGGTGGCCCACTTGGTCGAACGGGTCCAGCGTCCGACCCTGGTGATCGCCCCCAACAAGTCGCTCGGCGCGCAGCTCGCCAACGAGTTCCGGGAGGTCTTCCCCGACAACGCCGTCGAGTACTTCGTGAGCTATTACGACTACTACCAGCCGGAGGCCTACGTCCCGCAGACGGACACCTACATCGAGAAGGACTCGTCGGTCAACGACGAGATCGAGCGGCTGCGGCACTCCGCCACCGCCGCGCTGCTTTCCCGTCGCGACGTCCTGATCGTGGCCAGCGTCTCGTGCATCTACGGCCTCGGCTCCCCCGAGCAGTACGAGGGTCAGCTCCTGCGAACCGTGCGGGGCACCGAGCTCCCCCTCGAGTTCGCGATGCAGCGGCTCGTCGACATCCAGTACCAGCGGAACAACATGAGCCGCGCGCGTGGCACCTTCCGTGTCCAGGGCGACACGCTGGAGGTCTTCCCGAGCTATGAGCAGACGGGCTACCGGATCGAGTGGTGGGGCGAGACCATCGAGCGGATCAGCCGGTTCGACCCGCTGACAGGAGAGCTGCTCACCGATGCCATCACGGACCTCACGACGTTCCCCGCCTCGCACTACGTCGCGGGCGACGAGCGGATGAAGCAAGCACTGGTGACGATCGAGGAGGAGCTGCACGAGCGCCTCGCGGAGCTCGAATCCCAGAGCAAGCTCCTCGAAGCCGAACGTCTCCGGATGCGGACGACCTACGACCTCGAGATGCTCCGGGAGGTCGGCTTCTGCTCGGGGATCGAGAACTACTCGCGGCACATCGACGGTCGAGAGCCCGGCAGCGCCCCGTACACGCTGCTGGACTACTTCCCGGACGACTACCTCGTCGTGATCGACGAGTCACACGTCACGGTGCCGCAGCTCCACGGGATGTACGAGGGAGACATCTCCCGGAAGTCCACGCTGGTCGACTTCGGCTTCCGGCTGCCGAGCGCGATCGACAACCGGCCGCTGCAGTTCGAGGAGTTCCAGGAGCGGGTCGATCAGGTCGTCTACATGTCCGCGACGCCCGGACCGTGGGAGCTGAAGGTCTCGGAGCGGATCGTGCAGCAGATCGTCCGCCCCACGGGCCTGATCGACCCGGAGGTCGAGATCCGGCCCACGAAGGGCCAGGTGGACGACCTGATCGAGGAGATCCGGCGTCGGACCGAGGTCGAGCAACGCGTGCTGGTCACCACGCTCACCAAGAAGATGGCGGAGGACCTGACGGACTATCTGATCGAGATGGGGATCCGCGTGCGGTATCTCCATTCGGAAGTCGACACGATCCAACGGATCGAGATCATCCGCGATCTCCGTCTGGGGGAATTCGACGTCCTCGTCGGCATCAACCTGCTCCGCGAGGGGCTCGACCTCCCTGAGGTCTCGCTCGTCGCGATCCTCGACGCCGACAAGGAGGGGTTCCTCCGCTCCGACACGTCGTTGATCCAGACGATCGGCCGTGCCGCCCGGAACGTCGACGGCAAGGTCGTGATGTATGCGGACGCCGTCACCGATTCGATGAAGACCGCGATCAGCGAGACCCAGCGACGGCGGATGATCCAGGCGGCCTACAACACCGAGCACGGGATCGACCCCACGACCATCCGTAGGCGAGTGTCCGACATCCTGCTCGCGATCCAGGAAGACCCGGCCAAGAGGGCGACGTCGCCTCGCAAGGAGCGACGGCGTCGCCCCTCGCTGCCGGAGATGCCGCAGGAGGAGCTGGAACGGCTCCTCCTCGAGCTCGAGGAGGAGATGCACCAAGCCGCGAAGGACCTGCGGTTCGAGTACGCCGCCCGGCTGCGGGACGAGGTCGTCGATCTCCGGAAGGAGCTCAAGGCCCTCCGTGCGGCCGGGGTCGGCGCGTGAACCGACTCTCGATCCGGGCGGCATCGGCATGGCTGGGCCCCGGGAGGTTGGTCGAGGACGCCCAGATCGTCTGTGAGGGAGGCCTCGTGACGTATGCGGGGGTGGCCACGGACATCGACGCGGTCGACCGCGAGCTGCGCGTGGGCGGCTTCGTGATGCCGGCGGTCGCGGACCGCCACGTCCACATCGAGCTGTCCAACCCGGCGGACGTGCTTCGCGGCGGCGTCACGGCGGTGCGGGACCTCGCGTGGCCGCCCGAGCGGATCTTCTCCCTCGCCGACGCCTCCGAGATGCCGTCCTTCGAGGGGCCGCTCATCCGGGCGGCGGGCCCGATGCTCACCGCCCCCGGCGGCTACCCGACGCAGGATGCGTGGGCACCCGCCGGGACCGGCCGGGAGCTCACATCGGTCGAGGATGCGACGACGGCCGTCGAAGAACTCGCGAAGCTCGGCGCGGCGGCGATCAAGGTGTCCTTGAACGCCGACGCCGGACCCACGCCCTCGGACGCGGAGCTCGCGGCGATCTGCGACGCGGCCCACGCAGCCGACCTGCCGGTGACCGCACACGCGCAGGGGAAGGGACAAGTGGAGCGTGCGCTCGGGGCGGGGGTCGACGAACTCGCACACACGCCGTGGACCCGGCTCTCGGACGAGGTGATCCAGGCCGCGGCGACACAGCTGCGCATCGTGTCCACCCTCGACATCCTCAGCTTCGGCCGGGACACACCGGAGATCCGAACGGCGCTCGACAACCTCCGCCGCTTCCACGTTGCGGGCGGGAAGATCACGTACGGCACCGACCTCGGCAACGGGTCGATCCCTCCGGGCATCCACACACGCGAAGCGCTGCTGATGGTGGAGGCGGGGCTGGAGCCGGAGGAGGTCCTCGAGGCGATGATCCGCGCGCCGTTGGAACCCGACGCGCCGGCCGACGTGATCGCGCTCCGTGCGAACCCTCTCGAAGATCTCAGGGCGTTGGACGACGTGCAGCTCGTGATCCGCGCGGGCAGGGTCGTGGCGGACGCATGACCTCCAGGCCGCGGTCGTGGGACGATGAGCTTCACTGGGGGTGATCCGGGATGATCGGAAGCGACACGACGACGTGGCAGGGCGTGACGCAGCATGAACTCGGTCAGGCTGCGCGGAACCACGGGATGCAGCTCGAGGGCCTCCGATACGACGTCACGCCGATCGGGATGCACTACCTCGTGATCCACTGGGACATCCCGGCGGCCGACGAGACGGCGTGGACGGTGGAAGTCGACGGCCTCGTCGATCATCCGTTGACGCTCTCCATGGACGACATCCGGTCCCGGCCGGCCGTCACGCGTCCCGTGACGATGGAGTGCGCCGGCAACGGACGCGCGCTGATGCCTCCACGGGCCGAGAGCCAGCCCTGGCTCCTCGAGGCGGTCGGGAACGCCGAGTGGACGGGCACGCCGCTGCCGCCGATCCTCGAAGAGGCGGGCCTGCATCCCGAGGCGGTCGAGCTCGTCTTCACCGGCGCCGACCACGGGATCCAGGGAGACGTGGAGCAGGACTACCAGTGGGGCTTCTCGCTGGCCGACATCGTGCGCGACGAGGTTCTTCTTGCCTACGAGGTCAACGGCCATCCGCTCCCGCCGCAGCATGGGTTCCCGATCCGCCTGCTGGTGCCCGACTGGTACGGGATGTGCAGCGTCAAGTGGCTTCAACGCATCACAGCGGTCGCCGAGCCGTTCGAGGGCTTCCAGCTCTCCGCGTATCAGCGTCGTCAGGAACAGGACGGCCCTGGTGAACGTGTGACCAGGAAAGCCGTCCGAGCGCTCATGCTGCCGCCGGGATTCAGCGACTTCCCCGCGAGGCAGCGGTTCGTCGACGCGGGCTCCTGTGAGCTGATCGGCCGGGCGTGGTCCGGGTGGGGACACATCGACCGGGTCGAGGTGAGCGACAACGACGGCGAAACGTGGGCAGATGCGGAGCTGGGTCCCATGCCCGAGTCGCCCTCGTCGTGGCGCTCATGGTCCTTCGACTGGGACGCCCGGCCGGGTGAGCACGTGCTCCTCGTCCGAGCAACCGACGATGCGGGCAACGTCCAGCCCGACGATCCCCCGTGGAACTACGGCGGATTCATGAACAACACGCCGCACCAGGTCCACGTACTCGTTCGCTGACGCGCCTAGACCAACGCACGCAGCTCGTCGAAACAGCGGTCGATGTCGTCTTCGGTGTTGAAGAAGTGCGGGCTGATCCGGAGACCGTCGCCCCGGAAGTCGGTGCAGACGTCACGAGCGAGGAGTTCGTGGCAGATCTTCTCGGCCTCCGGACCCACCTTGACGTTGACGACGCCACCCCGGAGCTCTCTGCTCCGAGGCGTACGAACCTCGAGCCCCGCATCGTCCGCGCGCGCGATCAGATGGTCGGTGAGCTCGCCCTGCCTCTCACGGATGGTCGCCGGTCCGACCTCGGAGATGATGTCGATCCCACCTTGCGCGATGAAGAAGACAGGTGCCGGCGGCGTTCCGTGTTCCAGCCGACGCGCCGTGGGGTGGTAGTCGAGATGCTCGGTGTCGAACGCGAAGGGCTCTCGTTGTCCGAACCAGCCGGTCAGCGCGGGCTCGAGGGACGGGAGCAGGTCTCTCCGCGCGTACAGGAACACGAGCCCCGGGCCGCCGAGCATCCATTTGAGAACCCCTGCCGTGTAGAGGTCACACCCGAGGTCGTGCAGATCGAGAGGCACGATCCCGAGCCCGTGGTAGTCGTCGACGAACGAGAGCGCGCCTCGCTCGCGTGCGATCGCACACACCGCCTTCGCGTCGACGATCGCGCTCGACCGGTACAGGACCCTGTTGACCATCACCAGCGCGGTCCGTTCGTCGATGGCCCGGTCGTATTCCTCCAAGGGGATCGTCAGACCGTCCGGGCTCCGGAGCCATCGGATCTCGGCGCCGGTCTTCCGCGCCCACGCGATCCACACGTGACCGTCGGTGGGGAAGTCCAGTTCCGACAGGATCACGGTTCGCCGCTCACCCGAGAGATCGATGCACGAGGCGATCGTCGACAGTGCGATCGAGATGTTGGTGGTGAGCGCCACCTCGTCCGGGTCGCAGCCCGCGAGCGCGGAGAACGAACGCTTGAGGGCGCCCATCCGGGGGAAGATGTCCTCGAACCAGACGTGGTCCGGCGCTCCCTTCGCCTCCCACGCGTCCATGTACCCGTCGAGCAAGGCACGAGACCGCCGAGAGACCGGCCCCAGTGACGCGCTGATCAGGTAGGTCTTGCGCTCGAGGACGGGGAACTCCGTGCGCCAGTCGCTGAGGTCCATCTGCGGCCTATGGTTTCGCTGGCATGAACCGCTCGAACCAGGCCGTGGTCCGGGTGACGAGGTCGAGGTAGGCGGGGAACTTCCTCACCCCGTGCCCCTCGCCCGGATAGATGGCGACCTCCGCCGGCACGCCCTGAGCGTGCAGGGCGCGGTAGAACTCCATCGCCTGCCCGGGCGGCGTGCACCGGTCCTCCGTCCCCGCGGTGAGCAGTGTCGGCGTCGTGACCCGGTCCGCGAAGAACACCGGGCTCCGCTCCCGATAGTGCTCGGCGCCGTCCTCAGGCTTCCCGCCGAGGAACCACGAGTCCCACCCGCCGATGTTGCTGTTCCAGTGCTGGCTGAAGTAGTCCGTCACCGGCGAGATCGCGACCGCCGCCTTGAATCGCTGGTCGACGATCGGGAGCCAGCACGACATGAAGCCTCCGTAGCTACCGCCCGTGACGCCGATCCGTTCCGGATCGGCGTCACCGCGCGCCACCAGCGCGTCGACACCCGCGAGGTCGTCGTGCGCGTCCGCGCCGCCCATGTCACCGATCACCGCTTCGAGGAACACGCGCCCGCGTCCCGTCGAGCCCCGCGGGTTCGGGAGGAGGATCGCGTAGCCGCGCGAGACGAGCCACGAGAGAGAAGGTCTCGGGAACGACTCCTGATAGGACCAGACGGGACCACCGTGGACGTGCAGGATCAACGGATGTGGCCCGTTGCCTTCGGGCGCCAACAGGAACCCGTCGATCTCGAGGCCGTCGGGCGCGTTCCACGTGACCCGCTCGGCGCGTCCGATCAGGCTCCGGGCGTGATCGTGTCCCTCGTGTCGGAAAGACGCGACCGTCCGATCGGCGCCACCCTCCACGACGGCAACCTCCGAAGGCCGATCGAAGCCCTGACGTACGAACGCGAACCCGTCGTCCCCGAACAGCGCGGCATACGGCGCCCATGCGCCCACCGCGTCGGTCGTCGACCAGGACTCGTCCCGGTCGCCGGTTGACGGGTCGATGTGCCCGATCACGGTGTCGCCGCGCCGCAAAGCGGTGTAGGCGAGCCGTCCGTCCTTCCTGAACCCGACCCACGTGAGATCCGCGTCGCCGATCTCGACGCGCCGGTCCGAGGTCCCGTCGGCGTTCACGATCAGGACGCTCCCGGACACGAGCTGGCGATCGCTGCACGGCGCCTCGATCGCCGCGACACGCGATCCATCGGCCGCACCCGTCGGGAGCCCGAACTGCACGTCGCTCTTCGCGAGCACCCGATCCTCGCCGTTCGCGACATCGATCAGCACGAGCGGCGCCGTGTACCAGGCCGACTCGCCCGGATCCTCGGAAGCCACCGCCACGACGGCGCCGTCCCCGCACCAATCGGCCTCCCAGACGTTGAGGTCATCGCGCGAGAGCGCTCGTACCTCCCTGGAGGAGACCTCGACGATCCACAGGCGACGCCAGACCTTGCGGTCCTCCCACGAGTCCACCTTCGGGGTCCAGTCGGGGAGATCCCGTTCGGACTCGAGCGCCCCCGAGCCGTCCGCGCCGGCGCTGTCCGCGTGGAGTCCGGCGGCGAGCACGAGGATCCGCGAGCCACCGGGCGACCACGAGTGGTCCTCGACCGTGCCTTCGATCTCGGGGAGCGACTCCGCCTCGCCCACGCCGTCCACGGTCAGGACGTGGAGCTGCATGCGGCCCTTCTCCCGACGGTCGGAGATGAAGCTCAGCCGCCCGCCGTCCGGTGACCATCTGGGTCCTGCGTCGTGCTCGGGTCCGGATGTGACCTGCTTGGCGTCCTCGGTCTCGGCGCCCTCGGTCTCGGCGGCCTCGGAGGACCCCTCGCGACCCAGCGGCGCGAGACAGATCCGGGTCTTGGGTGTGCCCTCGAGCTTCTCCCAGAGAGAGCCGGTGAACGCCACCCACCGCCCGTCGGGAGAGGGACGGGGGTCCGACGGTTCCGTCACCTTCCCGAAGCCCGGCTCCAAGAGCGTGCGGAAGTGCTCCTCGACCTCCCGGTACAGAGACGACTCGCGCAGGTCCCTCTCCATCGGCTCAGGATATGCCCGGAGGAGGGGTGGCGGCCGGGGCGCGAGATGAGGCGGCCAGCCATGTCCCGACCCGCCGGTACACTCGGCTCGTGGGCTCCGAGAGACTCGTCATCCACGGCGCCCGTGAGCACAACCTGAAGAACGTCACGCTGGACCTGCCGCGCAACCAGCTGATCGTGTTCACGGGCCTGTCCGGTTCCGGGAAGTCGTCGCTCGCCTTCGACACGATCTACGCCGAGGGCCAGCGGCGCTACGTGGAATCGCTGTCGTCGTACGCCCGCCAGTTCCTCGGGCAGATGGAGAAGCCGGACGTCGACTTCATCGAGGGTCTCTCGCCGGCGATCTCGATCGACCAGAAGTCCACGTCGCGCAACCCCCGGTCCACCGTGGGGACGATCACGGAGGTCTACGACTACCTCCGGGTGCTCTTCGCCCGCATCGGCCACCCCCATTGCTACAACTGCGGCCGACCGATCGGCCGCCAGACGCCGGATCAGATCGTGGACCAGGTCCTGCAACTGCCGGAGGGCACGCGGTTCCAGGTCCTCGCCCCGGTCGTCCGCGGGCGGAAGGGGGAGTACGAGAAGCTCCTCCAGGAGCTGGCCCGGAAGGGATTCCCTCGCGCCCGGATCGACGGCGAGGTTCGGGAGCTCTCCGAGTCGATCCGCCTTCCCAAGAACTACAAGCACACGATCGAGGTCGTGGTGGACCGGCTCGTCGCCAAGCAGGGCATCCGACGTCGCGTCGCGGACAGCATCGAGACGGCTCTCGAGCTCGCGGAGGGCGTCGCCTCGATCGCGGTGACGACGCACGAAGGGCACGAGGAGCTTCAGACGTTCTCGCAGAACCTCGCCTGCACGTTCTGCGGGCTGTCGTTCGACGAGCTCGCGCCCCGGAACTTCTCGTTCAACTCGCCGTACGGGGCGTGCCCCACGTGCGACGGGCTCGGCACCCGGCTGGAGGTCGACGCAGATCTGGTAGTCCCGGACCCGACACTGTCCATCAACGAGGGCGCGCTCGCGCCGTGGGCGAGCAACACCCTCGAATACTGGTACCGGGTGCTCGAAGCGGTCGGTGAGGTCCACGGCTTCTCCCTGGACACGCCGTGGAAGAAGCTCCTCAAGCGGGCGCGTGAGGTCGTGCTCTACGGCTCCGATGAGGAGATCTACGTCCGCTACAAGAATCGCTACGGGCGCCAGCGCTCGTACTACACCACCTACGAAGGGGTGCTCCCCAACCTGGAGCGGCGGTACAAGGAGACCGACTCCGACGCCTCGCGGGAGAAGCTCGAGCAGTTCATGCGCGAGATCCCGTGCCGCGCGTGCAAGGGTGCACGGCTCCGGCCCGAGACCCTCGCCGTCACCGTAGGTGGTCTCCACATCTCCCAGCTGACCGATCTCTCGATCCGGAAGACGCTCGACTTCCTGAACGCGCTCGATCTCTCCGAGCGGGAGGAGATGATCGCGGAGCGGCTGCTGAAGGAGATCCGTGCGCGACTCGGGTTCCTGGTCGACGTCGGCCTCGACTACCTGACGCTCTCACGACCGGCCGGGACCCTCGCCGGGGGAGAGGCGCAGCGGATCCGGCTGGCGACCCAGATCGGCTCCGGGCTCGTGGGAGTGCTGTACATCCTCGACGAGCCGTCGATCGGCCTGCATCAACGGGACAACCGGCGACTCCTCGACACGCTGATCCGTCTCCGCGATCTCGGGAACACGCTAATCGTCGTCGAACACGACGAGGCGACGATCATCGAGGCCGATCACATCGTCGACATCGGTCCGCTGGCGGGAGAGCACGGCGGCAAGATCGTGTACTCGGGCGATCTCAAGGGTCTCCTCGACTGCGAGGGATCGCTCACGGGGGCCTACCTCGCCGGGAGACGGTCCATCCCGACCCCGACGTCGCGGCGCAAGCCCGACCGGTGGCTCCGCCTCGAGGGCGTGCGCCAGCACAACCTGAAGGACATCACGGCGCGGATCCCGCTGGGCGTCTTCGTCGGCATCACGGGCGTGAGCGGGAGCGGCAAGTCCACTCTCGTGCAGGACGTGTTGCTCCGAGCGCTGATGCAGAAGGTGTATCGCTCGCGGCTCCTGCCGGGGAAGCATCGGCGGAT
Organism: uncultured Actinomycetota bacterium; assembly: GCA_963750945.1. Taxonomy (GTDB): domain Bacteria; phylum Actinomycetota; class UBA4738; order UBA4738; family HRBIN12; genus JAJNBA01. Next base: position 813,161 of record CAVVSH010000004.1, read on the forward strand.
GGTGGGGTGGGAGCAGGTGGACAAGGTGATCGACATCGACCAGTCGCCGATCGGCCGGACGCCACGGTCCAACCCGGCCACGTACACGGGGGTGTGGGATCACGTCCGCAAGCTCTTCGCCCAGGTGCCGGAGGCCCGGCTCCGCGGGTACCAGCCAGGCCGCTTCTCCTTCAACGTGCGCGGCGGCAGGTGCGAGAACTGCGCCGGCGACGGCCAGATCAAGATCGAGATGCACTTCCTCCCCGATGTCTACGTCACGTGCGAGGTCTGCAAGGGCCGCCGCTACAACCGTGAGACGTTGGAGGTGAAGTACAAGGGCCGCACGGTCTCGGACGTCCTCGAGATGAGCGTCGACGAAGGACTCGAGTTCTTCCAGAACATCCCGCCGATCAAGCGACACATGCAGACGCTCTCCGACGTCGGGCTCGGCTACATCAAGCTCGGGCAACCCGCACCCACGCTCTCCGGCGGCGAGGCGCAGCGGATCAAGCTCTCGAGCGAGCTCCACAAGCGGGCGACGGGGAACACGGTCTACATCCTCGACGAGCCGACTACGGGCCTGCACTTCGAAGACATCCGGAAGCTGCTGCAGGTCCTGCAACGGCTCGTCGCGACGGGCAACACGGTGCTGGTGATCGAACACAACCTGGACGTCGTCAAGACGGCGGACTGGCTGATCGACCTCGGGCCCGAAGGCGGAGACCAAGGCGGCCGGATCGTCGCCGAGGGGCCGCCCGAGGCCGTCGCCGCCAACCCCGATTCCTACACGGGCCGGTTCCTCGAGGAAGTCCTGGGCGTGCTCCCGGTCGGCGCCGGCGCTTCTGCGTGAGGTCAACGGTCGGCGGGACGATGCTTGCTAGGATTCGCCCCGTCGTGTCGAGGCCAATCGTCGTCACCCGGGCCGCAGCCCTCCGGCACCCCGCGACCCGCGGGCGGCTCATCGCGGCCGTCGCCTGCCTCGTGGTACTGACCGCCGCGTGTAGCAGCGTTCCGACGCCCGCGGTGAAGGTCCCCGAGGGCCGGCAGTTCATCCCGATGGTGCCGGACTCCGTCGACGACGTCGGTCTCGCTCCCTCCGTGGCGGTCGACGGGGAGGGCCTGCCGAACATCTCCTACTTCGGGTTCGCCGCGCAGCTGGAAGAAGGGGACATCCCCGTCGCCCGGCCCGTCGGTTCTCCGTTCCTGCAGACCGAGGAGGGGGAGGACGCAGGTGCGGTGCTGCTTGCGAACCTGACGCCCGAGCAGATCTGGAACCGGGGAGCCGTGGCGCAGCCGAGGGAGTCCCCGGGCGGGGTCCCGGTTCCCTTCGGACCGGCGGCCGAACCGTCCCTCGCGAGCCTGACGCCGTCGGGGGCCAAGGGCACCGACATCGCCATCAGCGGGACGGACATCCACACCACCTGGACGGCCGACACGGGCGTCTGGTACGGGCTGGGCCCCTCGTTCGAGATCGAGGCGGTCGAGAAGACATCCGAGGCCGGGGCCCCCTCGATCGTGGTGAACGGGTCCGGCGCCCCGATCGTCGCCTACACCGTGGCGGGCGCCCGGCCGGAGGTGCGAGTCGCGGAACGGGTGGGGGAGCGGTGGCAGGTCACGCCCGTGACGACCCTCTCCGGGTGCGGTGAGGGATGCCCACCGGCGACCCACGTCGCGCTCCTCGGCGACGAGCTCCTCGTGCTGGTCGCCGATCCTCTTTCGGGCGAGCTGATCGCGGCGCAACGACAGGGCGACACCTGGGCCACGGAGGTCGTGGCGACCGACGTGACCGGCGGCGCGTCGCTCGCGACCGCCGGCGACACCGCCACGATCTCCTTCTATACGGGATCCGGGTTGGAGGTCATGACCGGCCGGTTCGGCTCCTGGTCCCAGGTGGGCTCGCTCGGCAGCGGAGCGGAAGCGGGTGACACGGGCGAGGGAACCACTCCCAGCTCCGGCGTGGCCGTCGACGACGCCGGAACCGTCTGGGTGAGCTGGGAGGACGGCGAGGGCATCCACCTCGCCTCCGGCGCCGACGGCGAGGAGCTCGATGAGATCGAGCTCCCGGACACGACCGGTGGCGTCACCCCCACGGTGGCGATCACGGGGGACGGCTCCTTCGTCTACCTCGCGTGGTACGACACCGTGAACGCCGATCTCCGGCTGGGCACGTACGCCGAGGTCCCCGACCTGTTGATCGCGGCCCCGAGCCCGCCGCCGCAGCTCGCGGCACCACCACCCGGCGGCGGAGATTGTGGTCAGGACGGCGACATCGTGCTCGATATCGTCGCCTTGAACACCGCATTCGACCCGGCATGTCTGGTCGGCCCCGCGGGCGAACCGTTCACGGTCACGTTCGAAAACCAAGATGCAGGGATCCCGCACAACTTCGAGATCCTCCCCGAGCCGGGGGGCGAGTTGCTCGCCGGCACCGAGGTCAAGCCTGGGGTCTACACGGACGAGCTCGATGTGTCTGCCCTCGACGAGGGGAGCTACTACTTCCAGTGCGTCGTCCACCCGGAGCCGATGAACGGCACGCTCGCTGTGATCGCCGGCGGTGGCGGTGGGGGCGGCAATGGCGGAGGCGGCGGCTAGACCCACCCTGTTCCCGACCGGTTCGCACCCCGGCGTTACGATGGGTGCGTGAGCTTCACGAAACCGGTGTCGTCCAGCATCCCGGACGCCCCCGGCGCCTACCTCTTCCGGGACGAGGACGGGCGGGTGGTGTACGTCGGCAAGGCAGGCTCGCTACGCAAGCGCCTCGCCAGCTACTGGTCGCGACCCCTCCATCCGCGGACCCAGGCCATGGTCGACGCAGCCGCCGGCGTCGAGTGGATCGTCGCGTCCGGCGAGGTCGACGCGCTGATGCTGGAGTTCAACCTGATCCAGCAGTACCGGCCTCGTTTCAACATCCGCTACCGCGACGACAAGTCCTATCCCTATCTCGCTCTGACGGTCGGGGAGAAGTGGCCGCGCGCCCAGGTCCTGCGCGGCACCAAGCGGAAGAAGGTCCGGTACTTCGGGCCCTACGGACATGCCTGGGCGATCCGGGACACACTCGATGCCCTCACGCGGGTCTTCCCCATCCGGACCTGCACCAACCACTTCTTCGACCAGCGGGCGCGAGCCGGGCGACCGTGCCTCTACTACGACATCGGCCGCTGCGCAGGCCCGTGTGTGCCCGCACAGACGGGCGTCACCGAGGACTCGTATCGACGAGACGTGGAGGGGCTCGGGGACTTCCTCGCCGGGAACTCCAAGCCCGTGCTGAAGCGGCTCGACGCCCAGATGGCGGAGGCGTCCGATCGCGAGGAGTACGAGCAGGCGGCTCGGTTCCGCGACCAGCTGCAGGCGGCACGCCGTGCGCTCGAGAGCCAGGAGATGGTTCTGGTCCGCCCGGAGGACCTGGACGTGGTGGGCCTTGCCGAGGACGACCTCGAGGCGGCGTTCCAGGTGTTCACCGTTCGAGGGGGGAGGGTCCTCGGGCGGAAGGGCTGGGTCGTCGACCGTGTGGAAGACCTCGATCGCCCGGAGCTCATGGCGTCGTTCCTCCGGCAGGTCTACATGGAGCGCGAGGACGTGCCGCCGCGCATCCTCGTCCCGACCGCGCCCGCGGATCTCGCGGTCCTCGAAGCCTGGCTGTCCGGCCGCCGAGGCTCGCACGTCACGATCGCGGTCCCGGCACGGGGTGCGAAGCGCAAGCTCATGGAGGTCGTCGGGAGCAACGCGACCGATGCCTTCCACCGGCACAAGCTCCGCCGCGCGTCGGACTTCGGCGCGCGTTCCCGAGCGCTCTCGGAGCTCGCGGAGCAGCTCGGATTGGAGCAGGCCCCGCTCCGGATCGAGTGCTACGACATCTCGAACCTGGGGCCGAGCGACACCGTCGGGTCGATGGTCGTCTTCGAGGACGGCCTGCCCAAGCGCTCCGACTATCGTCGCTTCGAGATCAAGAGTGTCGCGGGACAAGACGATTTCGCGAGCATGGAGGAGATGCTCACGCGGCGCTTCTCACGGCTCCTCAAAGAGAAGGACGAGGCGCCGGGTGGCCGAAGACGATTCTCCTACCCTCCTGCGCTCGTCGTCGTCGACGGGGGACGCGGGCAGCTGAGCGTCGCCACGAAGGTCCTCGAGGACCTCGGGTTGCACATCCCCCACGTCGGCCTTGCGAAGCGGCTCGAAGAGATCTACTTCCCGGACCGGCCCGATCCGTTGTCGATCCCCCGTGGGTCCGAGGCGCTCTTCGTCCTCCAGCACATCCGCGACGAAGCGCACCGGTTCGCGATCACGTACCACCGGCAGCGGCGCGATCGCCGCGCCCTATCTTCGCCGCTCGACGAGATCCCCGGCGTCGGTCCTTCGCGGAAGCGAGCCCTGATGAAGCGGTTCGGCTCCCTGACCAAGATCCGCCAGGCGGAACCGGGTGAGCTCGCCGCGACCCCGGGCGTCGGTCCGAGGCTCGCAGACGAGATCCACCAGCACCTCCACGCCGTCGCGACCTCCGATCGGCGGGAGAGCGCGTGATGGCCCGAGCATCGCGCCGTGGAGAGACGGAGCCCGTCACCGCGCCCGGGTTCCTGTTGATCACCGGCCTGTCGGGCGCCGGACGGTCGGAGGCCGCTCGCAGCCTGGAGGACCTGGGGTACTTCGTCGTGGACAACCTGCCGCCCGCTCTGCTGCCGAAGATGGCCGAGCTGGCCGCGGGGCCGGGCGGACCCGGCCGTGTCGCGATCGTGGTCGACGCTCGCGGAGGCGTGTTCTTCGGCGAGCTCGCTCGAGCCCTCGAGGAGTTGCGCGGACAGCGGGTCGCCGCGCGGATCGTGTTCCTCGACGCGTCGGACGAAGACCTCGTCAACCGCTACGAGGCGACCCGGCGTCGCCACCCCCTGGCGCCAGGCGATCGGGTCGCCGAGGGTATCCGGAAGGAACGGCTGATGATGGAGAGCCTTCGCGAAGACGCCGACCTGGTGATCGACACGAGCGGGCTCACTCCACACGATCTTCGCGATCGGATCCGCGAGATGTTCGCCACCGCACCGCCGGAGGCAGGCCTCCTGGTGACGCTCATGTCGTTCGGCTTCAAGTACGGCAGCCCGCGCGACGCCGACCTCGTGCTGGACGTGCGATTCCTCCCCAACCCTCACTGGGTCGACGAGCTCCGCCCTCTGCCGGGCAGCAACGAGAAGGTTCGCGAGTACGTGGAGGGACAGGAGCAGTACGGGGCGTTCATGAAGCGGCTGGAGGGACTCCTCGACGTCGTCGTTCCCGGTTACGTGAACGAGGGGAAGTCCTACCTCACCGTCGCGGTCGGCTGCACCGGCGGCCGGCACCGCTCGGTCGTGGTGGTCGAAGACCTTGCCGCGTACTTCGGAGAGCACGGGCATCGGGTCTCGGTGGATCACCGGGACCTCAACCGAGACTGAGGCCCCGCGGCCCGCACGCCTGATCAGACGGCCGGGAACGACTCCTCGATCGTTCGAAGGTGATCTCCCCGATGGAGCGAGCGGTCGGCGAGTCGCTCACGCCCCTCGGTGGCGAGCGCAGACACGATCGCGCCGTCCAGCCCTGAGATCAGTTCCTCGAGCTCCTCGGCTGCACCGATGAACTCATCGACCGCGATCCGAGCGGGGATCGCGAGCCACTGTCTGAGCGAGGCGTCGTTGATCCGATCCATCACGCCACCGTCCACCTGCATCGGTGTCCCTTCTCCCTTCTCCGCCGCCAGGCGCCAGCGTTGGAAGACGAATCGATCCCAGAACGCGATGTGAGCGAACAACGCCGCCGCCGTCCAGGGCGTATCGATCGTCCTGTCGAGCTCCTCGTCAGAAAGGGCGGATCCGATCGCTCGAAATCGCTCGAGCGACGAACGGTTCCGCTCCACGATCTCGTGCAGGGCCTCGTCCACGGCGTTGGCACCCTATACCCGCTCAACCCGCTCAGACCGGACACGCCGATAGCGCCCGAGTGATGCGTGAGTGCGGCTCGGTAGGATGGGGTTCCAGCGCCGAGCGACTCCACGAGCGACTCCATGGGGAGGACCCAGATGGCTGTCAAGGTCGGGATCAACGGTTTCGGACGGATCGGGCGCAACTTCCTCCGCGCGGTCAGGCAGACCGGAGCGGAGGTCGACTTCGTCGGCGTGAACGACATCACGGATGCGAAGACCCTCGCGCACCTGTTGAAGTACGACTCGGTCCTCGGGCGACTGGACGCGGAGGTCACGGTCTCCGAGAACGGCATCACGGTCGACGGCGACGAGCTGCGCGTGTTCGCCGAGCGGGATCCCTCGCAGCTCCCCTGGAAAGAGGTGGGCGCCGAGATCGTGATCGAGTCGACCGGTCTGTTCACGGACCGGGAGAAGGCCGCGACCCACCTCGAGGCCGGCGCCCAGAAGGTCATCATCAGTGCGCCGGCCAAGGACGAGGACATCACCATCGTGATGGGTGTCAACGACGACGCCTACGATCCGACGACCGATCACGTGATCTCCAACGCATCGTGCACGACGAACTGCGTCGTGCCGCTCGCGAAGGTGCTCGAGGACGCGTTCGGGATCGACCGCGCACTGATGACCACCGTCCACGCGTACACGAACGACCAGAACCTGCTGGACTTGCCGCACAAAGACCTGCGACGGGCCCGCGCCGCCGCGATCAACATCGTGCCGGCGTCGACCGGCGCCGCGAAGGCGACGGCCCTCGCGCTCCCGCAGCTCAAGGGGAAGATCGACGGCGTCGCGATGCGGGTGCCAGTGCCCGACGGGTCGATCACGGACCTCGTCGCGATCCTCGATCGCGACGTCACCGTCGAGGAGGTCAACGAGGCGTATCGAGCTGCGTCGGAGACCGACCGGTTGAAGGACAAGCTCGTCTACACCGAGGATCCGATCGTCTCGAGCGACATCGTGGGCTCGCCCGCCTCCTGCACGTTCGATTCGCTCTCGACGATGGCGATCGGGAACTTCGTCAAGGTGCTCGGTTGGTACGACAACGAGTGGGGGTACTCCAACCGATTGGTCGACCTCACGAACCTGGTCGCGTCGAAGCTCTAGTGACGCTTCGAACCCTCGACGACCTCGGCGACGTCGCCGGCACCCGCGTCTTCGTTCGCGCCGACTTCAACGTCCCCCTCGAGGACGGCCGCGTCGCCGACGACATGCGGATCCGCGCAACCGTCCCCACCCTCCGAGAGCTGATCGAGCGGGGCGCGGCCATCGTGGTCGCGTCGCACCTGGGCAGGCCGGAAGGGGAGCCGCGCGACGATCTGCGCCTCGGGCCTGTCGCCGACATCCTCGGCGAACTGCTCGGCGTCAACGTGATGGCGCTGGACGACACGGTCGGCGACGGGCCCGAGGCCGCCTGCGGCCACATCGAGCCGGGCGAGGTCGTGCTGCTCGAGAACCTCCGGTTCCATCCGGGGGAGGAGGCCAACGACGTCCGGTTCGCGGGACAGCTCGCCGAGCTGGCCGACGCGTACGTGAACGACGCCTTCGGAGCGGCCCATCGAGCCCATGCGAGCGTCGTGGCGTTGCCCGACCTGATGCGCGCGTCCGGCAGGCAGGCGGTGGCCGGACGATTGCTCCAACGAGAGGTCGAGGTGCTCGGCCGGCTCCTTGCCGATCCCGACCGGCCGTACGTGGCCGTCCTCGGGGGGGCGAAGGTCTCGGACAAGCTGGGCGTGCTCGATGCGCTCGTCGAGCGTGTCGACGCCCTGCTGATCGGGGGGGCGATGGCGTTCACGTTGATCGCCGCCGCGGGAGGTGAGGTCGGGGAGAGCCTCGTGGAACCCGAACGCTTCGAGGAGGTCCGCGCCGTCACCGAGCGCGCGAGGGTGAAGGGCACGTTGATCGAGTTGCCCCAAGACGTGGTGGCGGCGGAGGAGGTGCGAGCCGACGTGCGCCCTCGCACGGTGCCGGCGCGCGAGATCCCCCGTGGCCTCAAGGGACTGGACATCGGCCCGCGCACGGTCGAGGAGTTCGCGAGGATCCTCGCGGACGCCAAGACCATCCTGTGGAACGGCCCGATGGGCGTCTTCGAGCTCGAGCCGTTCTCCGCCGGCACACGCGGGGTCGCCACCGCGATCGCGGGTGCCCCGGCGTTCTCCGTCGTCGGCGGCGGCGACTCGCTCCTCGCCGTCAAGCGCGCCGGGCTCGAGGACTCGTTCGACCATCTCTCGACCGGCGGTGGGGCCTCCCTCGAGTTCCTCGAGGGCGAGCCGTTGCCCGGCATCCTGGTGTTGGAGGACTGACATGGCCGAGCGGATGCCGATCATCGCGGCGAACTGGAAGATGCACAAGACGCACCTGGAAGCGATCCAGACGGTGCAGAAGCTGTCGTACCTCCTCGACCGGGATGATGCGGATCGTGTCGAGGTCGTGATCTGCCCGCCGTTCACCGCGCTGCGATCCATCCAGACGCTGATCGATTCGGACCGGCTGCCGTACGGTCTCGGCGCCCAGGACGTCCACGCCGAGGACAAGGGCGCGTTCACCGGAGAGGTCTCGGCCCCGATGCTGGCCGCGCTCGACGTCGGGTACGTGATCGTGGGTCACTCCGAACGCCGCCAGCTCTTCGGCGAGGACGACGAGACGGTCAACAGGAAGGTGAAGGCCGTCTTCCACCACGGGATGGTCCCGATCGTCTGCGTGGGGGAGACCCTCGAGGAGCGGGAGTCGGGTGGGACCGAGACCAAGGTCGCCGAGCAGGTCCGGCGGGCCTTCGGAGGGGTGGAGGCGGCGGCGGCGGCCCGAGCGGTCGTCGCCTACGAGCCGATCTGGGCGATCGGCACGGGGCGCACCGCGGAGCCGACCGACGCCGGGCAGGTAATGGAGGTGGTTCGCGCCACGCTGGCGGAGCACCTCTCCGACGAAGTCGGAGAGGCGATCCGCGTCCAGTACGGCGGGAGCGTGAAACCGGGGAACATCAGGGAGTTCATGGCGCACCCGGAGATCGACGGCGCGCTCGTGGGGGGCGCGAGCCTCGACCCGGAGGAATTCGCCCTCATCGTGAAGTACCGGTGAGCAGTTTCGCTTCCTTGCTCCCCAAAGAAGCTGCGGCGGTGCCGCTCCGAGGGTGCTGGATTGCGTGTCTTGGGCAACCTCCCGTAGTATCCCGATTCGGGCATGAGTCGATCCGACACGGACACCGACGTATCCCAGGTCGAGCAGGGCGAGGTTCGGGGGCGCGCCGACCTTGAGTCCTCCGCGCCGTCGGCAGAGACACCGGCGTCGATCATCGGCCGGAGCCCATGGGAGATCTTCTGGCGGCATTTCCGGCAGGACCGCTTCGCTCTCGCCGGACTGGTGATCATCTTCCTGATAGTGATGATGGCGATCTTCGCACCGGTCATCGCGAACATCACGACGCATCAGCCGAACGAAGTGAACCTCGATTCGCTCGACTCGTACGGCTTGCCATCGGCCCCGCGGTGGTGGCCGGACAGCTACGATCCCACCACGGGCGAGAAGATCGAGGAGTCGCCCCCGGGCTATCTGCTCGGCGTCGACGACACCGGGCGCGACCAGTTCGTCCGGATCGCGTACGGTGCTCGGACCTCGCTCATCGTCGCCTTCCTGGCCACCGGCATCGCACTGGTGATCGGTGTGCTGCTTGGACTCTCCGCCGGCTTCTTCCGAGGGAAGATCGATACCGTGATCTCGCGGGCCACGGACGTCGTCCTGGCGCTTCCCATCCTGCTCCTCGCGCTGGGGATCGCGTCGGCGTGCGGGGCAAGCGCGGAGGGATGCTTCTGGGGCTTCATCCAACCGGGTTTGCGACCAGTGATCCTCATCATCGGTCTGTTCAGCTGGCCGTACATCGCCCGCATCGTCCGCGGTCAGGTCCTGTCCATCCGCGAGAAGGAGTTCGTCGAAGCGTCGCGGTCCCTGGGGGCATCGAATCGGCGGATCATCCTCCGCGAGATCCTCCCCAATGTCGCCGCACCGATCATCGTGTACACGACGCTGATCATCCCGAGCAACATCCTGTTCGAGGCCGGTCTGTCGTTCCTCGGAGTCGGCGTGCCGGATAGCACCCCGTCGTGGGGGGGCATGCTGGCCGATGCCGGCACGGCCTTCACGTTCGCACCTTGGTTGATGATCTTCCCGGGACTCGCTCTGTTCCTCACGACGCTGGCGTTCAACCTCGTGGGGGACGGCCTTCGCGACGCCCTCGATCCTCGGAGGGGAATCTGAGCGTATCGACAGGGGGGGACCCTGTGCGAAAGGAGGACGACCTCGAAGGCACGTGAGCTTCTTGAAGTGTGAAAAGGGAACCATGAGAAGGGGGGTAGCTTTGAAACGAGCACTCAGAGTGATCGCCGCGGTAGCGGTATTGAGCCTCGTCGCCGCCGCGTGCGGCGACGACGGCGGGACGGACGAGCCGACCGACGCTGAACAGCCGGCCGCGGAGCTCGAGGGCGGCACGTTGCGCATGGCGCAGTTGGCCGACGTCGGCGCTGCGTTCGACCCACAGAAGGAGTACTACTCCGTCACGTGGGAGTACTACCGCTGTTGTCTGCTGCGGACGCTCATGTCGTACGAGGGCGTGCCGACGGACGAGGGTGGCGCCGAGATCCACCCGGATCTGGCATCCGGTGAGCCCACGCAGTCCGAAGACGGGCTGACCTGGACCTACCAGATCAAACCGGGACTGATGTACGCGCCGCCCAAGGAAGACACGGAGATCACGGCGGCGGACTTCATCCGCGCGATCGAGCGGACGGCGAACCCGAAGGCGAACGTCGGCGGGTATCCCTTCTACTACTCGGTGATCGAGGGATTCGACGACTTCGCGGACGGCACGGCCGAGGAGATCTCGGGGATCACCGCACCGGATACCCACACATTGGAGATCACCACAACATCACCGGTCGGGGACATCAGCTACCGCTTCGCGATGGGCACGACCGCACCGATCCCGCCCGACGACGAAGGCGAGCGGATGGGCGTCGCCGAGGGACACGACCGGAACTACGGTCGCTTCCTCGTCGCCTCGGGGCCGTACATGTTCGAGGGGTCCGAAGCCATGGACTTCTCCGCGGACCCGAAGGACCAGACCGAAGCGTCTGGGTACGTCCCGGGCCGCCAGATCGTCCTGGTCGAGAACCCTTCGTACGACCCGGCGAGCGACGAGCTGCGCGACCACTACCCGGAGAAGATCGAGGTTCGGCTCGGTGGCGACAACGATGACCTCTACAACCAGGTTGCCTCGGGAGAACTGGACTTCGTGGTGGACGGCGCGGTGCCGCCCGAGAAGATCCGGGACTACCAGACCAACCCCGACCTCCAGGATCGGATCAACATCTACGCATCGGATGCGATCCGGTACGTGTCGTTCAACCTGGCGGTACCTCCGTTCGACGACGTCAATGTCCGCAAGGCGGTCAGCTGGGCGTTCGACAAACAGGGGTTCCGCCAGTTGCGAGGTGGCCCGTCGGTCGGTGAGATCGCGGGGCATGTCATGGTGAACACCCTCGAGGACAACATCCTGGCCGACTACGACCCGTACCAGACGCCCAACGCGTCGGGCGACGTCGAGAAGGCGAAGGAGGCGATGGCCCTCGCGACCGACTACGACACGGACGGGGACGGGGTGTGTGACGCTCCCGAGTGCAAGGACATCCTGACGATCACCGACCGTGAGGATCCCTACCCGGAACAGGCGGCACTCCTGGTCCAGTTCCTCGAGCCGATCGGGTTGACGCTCAACGTCAAGCAACTCGAGCGCAGCACGATGTACAACAAGTGCAACGACGCCAACTCCAAGCACGCCCTCTGCGCGGGACCGGGCTGGGGCAAGGACTACGCCGACGGTGTCACGTTCGGCGAGCCCCTGTTCACGTCGGCCGGCCTCTGGGAGAGCTGCTGCAACTACTCCCTGCTGGGCGCCACGAGCGAACAGCTGACGGAGTGGGGATACGACGTCACCGAGGTTCCGTCGGTGGACGACAAGGAGGATGAGTGCGCCGCTCTAGAGCCGGGTGATGAGCGGTTCCAGTGCTGGGCCGAACTCGACCAGCTGCTGATGGAAGAGATCGTGTCCATGGTGCCGTACCTGTTCGACAACAGCGTCGACATCATCTCCGAGAACGTCCAGAACTACTCGTTCGACCAGTTCGCTGGTCTCGCGGCGTTCGACTCACTGGCGGTACCGGATAACGCGTAAGCGGTTCCACGACGGATCGAGGGGGTCGCGCAGGCGGCCCCCTCACCGTTCCGGCCCCAAGGTTCGGGCCTAGGAAGGAGGCGGGTGTGGGCAGGTACCTGATCAGGCGAGCCCTCTTCATGATCCTCGTGATCATGATCGTCTCCTTCCTCACCTTCCTCATCTTCGTGAAGCTTCCCGCCGGCGACCCGGCACGACGAGCTGTCGGGCGGACCACGACCCCCGAACAGATCGAGAACGCGCGCGTCGCGTTCGGACTGGACAAGCCCCTCTATATCCAGTACTGGCGTTTCCTCAAAGGATTCATCCCGTACCCGGGACTCTGGCTCAACGAGGAGGTGTACTTCTCCTACGGCAGCTTCGAACCCGTGAAGGACGAGCTGGGCAGGCGGATCCCGATCACCGGCGTCCTGGCGATCGGTGCCGCCGTGATCTGGCTGCTGATCGGGATCCCGATCGGCATCCTGTCGGCGGTGCGTCGACGATCGGTGGCGGACCGGGCTGCGATGATCTTCGCGATCGTCGGCGTGTCGATGCCGATCTTCTGGCTCGCGCAGCTGCTTCTCTACACGTTCTGGTTCAAGTTAGAGCTCCTGCCGTCGAGCGGGATCCCGATCGGTTACAACGGCTGGAGCGGCGCGCTGCGAGCCGCGGCCGAGGGCCGGTTCATCCTGCCTTGGGTGTCCCTCGCGTATATCAACGCTGCGTTCTATGCCCGGATGGTTCGCGGCAACCTGATCGAGACGATGAACGAGGACTACATCCGCACCGCCCGCGCCAAAGGTCTTTCCGAGCGACGGGTGATCTACAAGCACGGGCTGCGGGGAGCCCTCACGCCGGTCGTCACGATGCTCGGGCTCGACGTCGGTCTCCTGCTGGGCGGGGCGTTCATCACCGAGACCGTCTTCGGGTTGCCGGGGATCGGACAGCTCGCCGTCCAGTCGATCAGCACGAACGACTTCCCGACGGTCATGGGAGTGACGATCCTGGGCGCGTTCATCATCGCGATCGCGAACCTCGTCGTGGACGTCGCGTACGCATTCGTGGACCCGAGGGTGAGGTACACCTAGTGGCGCAGCCTCTCCTCGAGGTCAAGGATCTCAAGGTCCATTTCCCGACCGACGACGGCTTGGTGAAGGCCGTCGACGGCGTGAGCTACTCGCTGCAGGCGGGGGAGACCCTCGGCATCGTCGGGGAGTCGGGCTCGGGCAAGAGCGTGAGCTCGCTGACGGTGATGGGCCTCATCAACGCCAAGCAGGCGAAGATCTCCGGCGAAGTCCTGTTCCAGGGACAGGACCTGCTGAAGATCCCGAAAGACGAGATGCGCACGATCCGCGGGGCGAAGATCTCGATGATCTTCCAGGACCCGATGACCTCGCTCCACCCGTTCTACAAGGTGGGCTTCCAGATCGCCGAAGCGATCCTCGAGCATCAGGAGATCTCGAAGCAGGAGGCGTTCGATCAGGCGGTCGAGATGCTCGCTCGGGTCAACATCCCGCATCCGAAGGACCGAGCCAACCAGTATCCGCACGAGTTCTCGGGCGGGATGCGTCAGCGAGCGATGATCGCGATGGCGCTCTCCCTGAACCCCGACGTTCTCATCGCCGACGAGCCGACGACCGCGCTCGACGTCACGGTGCAGGCGCAGATCCTGGACCTGATCGACCGGCTGAAGTCGGAGTTCAACGCCGCGGTGATCATCATCACGCACGACCTCGGTGTGGTGGCCGAGCATTGCGACGACATCATGGTCATGTACGCGGGGAAAGCCGCGGAGTTCGGCGACACCGACGACATCTACTACAAGCCGTTGCATCCGTACACGTGGGGCCTTCTGAGCTCGATCCCTCGCCTGGACGAGGTCAAGCAGGATCGGCTCAATCCGATCCGGGGGTTGCCGCCGTCGTTGATCCAGGTGCCGCCCGGCTGCGCGTTCCATCCCCGGTGCCCGTACAAGTTCGACCCGTGCGATCGTGACGTCCCCGAGCTCCTGCCCGTCGATGGTCACCACGCGGCCGCCTGCCACCTGAGCCTCGTCGACAAGGAGAGGATCCGGGACGAGGAGGTCTTGGCCCGCCGATGAGCGTCCAGGCCGAACCGCTCCCGGCGCAATCTCCGCCGACCGGCGAGCCGCTCGTGAAGCTCGAAGGGATCAAGAAGTACTTCCCGATCACCCAGGGGATCCTCTTCCAGCACCATGTCGGCAACGTCCACGCCGTCGACGACGTGGACCTGGAGGTCTACCCGGGCCAGACGGTCGGCCTCGTCGGCGAGACCGGCTGCGGGAAGTCGACCTTGGCCCGGGTGGTGATGAGGCTCTACGACGCCACCGAGGGCAAGGTCTGGTTCGACGGCCAGGACATCACGCACCTGAAGGGCAAGGAACTCCAGGAGCTCCGGGAAGACATGCAGATGGTGTTCCAGGACCCGTATGCGTCCCTGAACCCTCGGAAGACCGTCGGGTCGATCGTCGGGGAACCGTTCCGGTTGCACCAGACGGTGCCGAAGAACCGGATCAAGTCCGAGGTGCAGCAGCTGATGGAGCTCGTGGGCTTGAATCCCGAGCATTACAACCGCTATCCCCACGAGTTCTCGGGCGGCCAGCGCCAGCGGATCGGCGTCGCGAGGTCGCTCGCCCTGCGTCCGAAGCTGATCGTCTGCGACGAGCCGGTGTCCGCGCTGGACGTCTCGATCCAGGCGCAGATCCTGAACCTGCTGGGAGATCTCCAGGACGAGTTCAAGCTCACCTATCTTTTCATCGCGCACGACCTCTCCGTCGTGAAGCACGTGTCGGACCGCGTCGCCGTGATGTACCTCGGCAAGATCGTGGAGATGGCCGAGGGCGCGAGTCTCTATCGCACCCCGAAGCACCCGTACAGCGGTGCCCTGTTGTCCGCGGTGCCGATGGCCGATCCGGAGCTCGCTCGACAGAAGCGGCGGATCATCCTCCAAGGCGACGTGCCGTCGCCGATCGATCCCCCGTCGGGCTGCCGGTTCCACCCACGGTGCCCGCAGTCGCGTGCGATCGCCAAGGCAGAGGGGATCGATGGGCCACACCCACGATGCGTCCAGGAACTCCCCGAGCTCACGCCCCAGGGCCCGGAACAGACCGCCGCCTGCCATTTCCCGCTGGAGGGCAGTATCATCGAGGGCGGTGGCGCCGTGGACCGGTTCGAGGACGCCGTCATCGAGGAGCAGGAGTCGAAAGAGGACTCCGCTCCGAACTAGCCGAAAGGGATCCGAGTCGTGCTGAATGCCGTTGTGATCACCATCGACATCATCGCGTCGCTCTTCTTGATCCTCACGATCCTGCTGCACTCCGGGCGGGGGAGCGGGATGTCGGAGCTGTTCGGCGGCTCGTCCACCCTCGCCGGCGGGACCGCCTTGGAGCGGACCCTCGACCGCGTCACGGTCGTCACTGCGATCGTGTGGGGGATCTGCACGTTCTGGCTCGCCTGGAAGTGGAACTGATGAGCGCTGGTAGCATCCACCGCGCACCTCGGTCGGAGTGGCGGAACTTGGTAGACGCGCTAGGTTGAGGGCCTAGTCCCCTTCACAGGGGGTGGGGGTTCAAATCCCCCCTCCGACACTCCAACTACCTGCGGAATCACAAGGATCCCTGGAAGCTCGAGCGTCGTCTGGAGCTCTCGTTTCCCCAGAATTTCCCCAAGCGTGGCTTCATCTCATCCCGCCCACGACGGTCAGCTCCCCGTCTGGGGACAAGAGCACCCTCGACGGCTGGAGCTTCCGGTCCTTCATCCGGCCGTACCCACCGACCATCCCGTCGTACTCACCGCCGTGATGGATCACGGGGAAGCTCCCCGACTGCGACTCGCGACCGATGATTTCAAGCTCCGTGTCGTCGTCAGTGTCACGGATGCGATTCCAGTCCATCACCTAGCTCCTTCCAGTGCATCGCCGAGGATCCGCGCTGCGTCAATCGCGGCCTCGTCCGTATCGTGCGTATAGATGTTCGCGGTGGTCGGCCGATCGGGGTCACGCCGCCGTTCGATCACCGAGCTTCGAGACGTGGGACCGGATCTGCAAGTTGTTCGGCTGACCCTCAGGACGTTCGTGGGGTCACGGTCGTAGAAGTTTTCGAGGGACATCTACCTGGCCGGTTTATGCGGTCAGGGCTGTGGGAATCCATCAGACCGAAGTCGGCGGCAGGTAACGGGAGACCTCCACTCGTGAGGACCGATGGAGCTTGCCGCCGGCTTCGAAAACGGGGTCGGAGGTGACCCCTTCAAAGCAACGAGCTGGAGAGGGGCTCAGGCTTTCCCGAAGCTTGAGCCCTTTTCCTTGTCCCAGTTCTTCCTTGTGTCAGTTCTCGGTTCGCGGATGCCGAGCGACGGGATCCGATTGAAGGCGGCCGCGCTTGGGCCAGGCATGCCGGAGAGCTGGTGCCCAGTGTGACGGCCTCTCGCGACGCGCTGGAGCGCCGTCACTTTCCTTGCGGGATCCTGTGTCGCGACAGCGTCTGTGAGGCGCTCGCGCAACGTCTCCGGTTGTCGGTGCCGCTCCCAAGAGGCGAGCGCCCGGACTTCGCTCAAGAGGACAGCTTCTGTCTTCCCATGGCGCTCCACGTCGAGTACGCCACGAGCCGCCCACGCGACAAGGGTCGCGAGGCGAACCCTGTGTACCCGCGATGGGGGAGTTTGTCCGTTCCACCGCGCTGGGTAAGAGCATGTCCATGGGCAGACACGAGGAAGACTTGAAGGGCGAGGTGGGTCAGCCAGCGGGCCTTCTTCGGCATGGTCGTATCGGAGGTGAGCACTGATGCCTAACTGGGTGTGGATCGTTATCGTGGTTGTGGTGATCCTGGCGATCTTTGGCGGAATTCGGACTCGCCGCTAAGAGAGTCGCTCTCGCTCAGATCTGCAAGCTTGCTCGCGGCTGGCCTCAGACCTTCGTGGGGGCGTCCGATCTGACGGGCTAGACCTCGAGGGGCTAGCTTCTCTGTTGAGCAGTCGCTGGGGCCTTCGGGTTCCGGCGGCTTCTCATTTTCTCGGGTCCGCTTCCGCCATCGTCGCGTGTCCCACCACTCCTGGTCAGCCCAGCGCTCGATCGTGGCCTCCGCCTAGACAGACATTCCGTTCCCCAAACGTTTCCCCACGCAGCGAAGCAGACGGCTCAACGCGATGTCACGCCGCTGCTAGGACGGCTTCGTCAGTGCAGGTAAGAGCACGAAACGGCGCGGCGCGACACGGGTTGCCGGATGCCCCGTTGGGTTGAGGGCCTAGTCCCCTCCACAGGGGTGGGGGTTCAAATCCCCCTCCGACACGCTCTCCGCATCCGAACTCGGTCGCGCCGTCGACTACGGCGTCGCGAGCTCGAGCTCCTCCGCGGCTCGCCTGCGAGCAACCACGTCGCCGAACGAGAACTCTCCGACCCACGCACGCTCGCGGGCCGCTTCGATCCTGCGGCGCCAGATGACCAGAGCGACAGATGCGAGCGCTACCGCCGCCATGCCCCAGATGACGACACTTGGCAGTGCGATGAAGGACCACACCAGGAGCGGAACAACGACAACGGCGAGCCCGATCGTGAACAGGTTGCCGGAAACGGTCTTCGGCCAATGAGCCACGGATGCCTCCTCGATCTCAAGGAACCGGGAAAGGCAAGGTCGCGAGAGTGCTCGCGCGTGCGCCCCGTCTTGGGCGGCTCCACCAGTGGTGGACATGTCCAATCTACCACTCGGCATCGAGCCCCCGACGGATGCGCTCAGTTCACCGTGGCGGCCCGCTGCACATCGACCTGGGCAACATGGAACGGGACGCTCGTCACCACGACTCTTGGCTCGAAGAGGAGCAAGCGCTTGAAGAACAGGGCACTCTGGCTGTGCAGCAGTTGCTCCCACCAATGGGCCACCACCAGCTCGGGCAAGACCACCGTCACGACCGTTCCTTGTCTCATCGTGCGCCGATGGATCTCCTCCCGCATGGGCTCTGAGAGATCTCGGAACGGCGCGTCGACGATCGACAGCGGGATCGCCATCCGGCGATCGATCCATGCCTCCGCGAGCTTCCGATCGTCACCCGGGTCGGTGGAGAAGTAGACCGCTTCGATCTCTGCGGCCCCCAGCGAGAGCGCGTACGACACGGCCCTGGCGGAGGCCGCGTGGACGCTGGACACGGGAACCAGGACCACGTGCCGCACCGGCTCGATCGGTGTGCGCATCGATGTCCGCTCCTCCGGCAGGAGAGGCACGTCCGACACGACGATCCCCGCCTCGAAGAACAGGGAGAGCTTGAGCCAGAACCCCCATCGACGACCGAGATGCCGCAGCAACGAATGGCTGGTGAGCTCCTCCGATACAACAACCGTGACGAAACCATGCTCCTCCTGCAGGAACGATCGGAGGCGGATGCGGAGGGCTTTCGTGGGGCGCCCATCCTGGACGTCGAGTCGCTGGAGGGCGCCAAGCCGAGGTGCGAAGCTGGACCACTGCTCCGCGATGTCCTCGAAATTACTCGGCTCGCCGATGAACAGTGGGACCACCCGTTCCGGGCGCACTGCTCGAACGTAGCCCACGGCCTTCGCGGTCGCGGGCCCCAGATCCGGGATCAGGAGAACGAACGTGTTCGGCGCGTTGGGCGCAGGTGGCTCGAAGTGGACCTGGAGCGCCCGTTCGACGGCCCGGTAGTGTCGATGGACGGCGAGGAAGAAACCGATGATCACCGGCATCGCGGCGATCACGATCCACGCGCCGTGCGTGAACTTCGTCACCGTCACGATCACGAGCACCACGCCGGTAGCGCTTGCTCCGATCGCGTTGATGATCATGCTTCGCTGCCACCCCGGTCCCCGCAGTCGTCGCCAGCGCCTGACCATCCCACTCTGCGAGAGCGTGAACGCCGTGAAGACGCCCACGACGTAGAGCTGGATCAACCGGGTGAGATTCGCGTCGAAGGCGTAGATGAGGGCGCTCGCGACCACGGCCAAGATGACGATCCCGTTCGAGAACACCAGCCGGTCCCCTCGGTTCCGGAACTGGGACGGCATGAACCGATCGCGGGCCAGGATGGCGGAGAGTCTCGGGAAGTCCTGATATGACGTGTTGGCGGCGAGGATGAGGATCCCGGCGGTCAGACCCTGGAGGAGGAAGAACGGCAATGTCCTGCCGAACACGGTCTCTCCGATCTGCGACAGGACCGATCGGCTCGCGGCGATCTCCTCGTTCACACGGACGTGCAACAAGACGGAGAGGAGGGTGATCCCGATGAACATCGTCACCGTCATGGCCAGCATCACGGAGAGGGTCGTCGCCGCGTTCTTGGCGTGGGGCCGACGGAACGCCTGTACTCCGTCCGCGACCGCCTCGACACCCGTGAGCGCGGTGGCGCCTGAGGAGAATGCCCGGAGGATCAGGAACAGACTGACCGTCGCCGTGGCCTCGAGCGGGAGGTCTGCCGTCTCCGCGATGGGGCAGCCCGTCAGGCATCTGGCGAAACCGACCCCGAGCATCACGTAGACCATCGCGACGAACCCGTAGGTGGGTACGGCGAAGAGCGTACCTGCTTCCTTCACGCCGCGGAGGTTCGCGAGGGTGAGCAAGATGACCAGTCCGATCGAGAGAGCGACCTTGTGTCTGGCGAGCTCCGGCACCGCGGACGTGATCGCGAGGGAGCCCGCGACGACGGAGACGGCCACGGTGAGCACGTAGTCGATCAAGATCGCGGCGGCGGCCACCAGCCCGGGGAGGGTCCCGAGGTTCTCGCGAGCCACGATGTAGGAACCGCCGCCGTTGGGATAGGCGCGCACAGTCTGCCGGTAGGACACGACGACGATCGTCAGCATCAAGGCGATCGCGATCGCGATCGGAATCCGATACACGAGCGCGCCCGCCCCCGCCGTCACCAAGACGAGCATCATCTGCTCGGTCGCGTACGCGTTGGACGAGAGCGGGTCCGACGCGAAGATCGGGAGCGCGAGAACCTTGGGGAGGAGCTGATGCTCAGCCTTGTGGCTCGCGAGCGCGCGCCCGACGAGGACGCGTTTCAAGGATGCGTTCGCCATGTCGACCCCAGGACCTTGTCGTCAACCTCCCGCCGTCCCTCATCTAGGTCGGCGTCGATCTCCATGCGCTCCAGGAGCCGATCAGCGAGACGGGCTTCGCGGGAGGCGTCGGTCCATTCTCGGTATGCCTGCCACGAGCGGATGGCGGGAGCCACGAGGAAGCCGGTGAACCCGCCGAGAACCAGTCCGACCACGAATCCGGAATCGGCATGGGCGCCCGCCGCGAGGAACGATGTGAGATCCATGCCCTGAGCGTCCCTCAGTGTGCATAGCGCTGAGGTAAGGAACGGGCCACCGAGCATAAGGGTTCTGTAAGGGCCCGAAGCGCCTGGTCGGGGCCTTGCTACCCTCCCGGGGAGGGACTGGATGACGCTCGCGATGGAACGCCACCGGTGGCCGCGACTCGTCCGAGGAGCGGTCGCCGGCTCCGTCCCCCCGGGCATCGTGACCCTCGGTGCGCTCCTGCCCGTGGACATCCCGACCACGACGGCAGCACTGCTCTTCGTCCTCGCCGTCGTGGTCGCCGCCGCCGCGGGCGGTCTTGTGTCCGGCTTGATCGCCTCCGTATGGTCCTTCCTCGCGCTGAACTTCTTCTTCACACCGCCGATCCACACGTTCGCGGTCGAGAAGACCGAGGATCTCGTCGCGCTCGCCGTCTTCGTTGCCGTGTCGGCGACGGTGGGCACGATGCTCTCCCGCGTGCTCGAGCAGCGGGTTCGGGCGGAGCGCCGGGAGCGAGAGGCGAGGCTGCTTCACCACCTCGGGACTCGGCTCCGCTCGGGAGTACCCACGGAGGAGGTGCTCCGGAGCCTTGCCCGCTCCGTCGTGGAGCTCTTCGATCTCGCCCGATGCGAGATCACCAGCGAGCTCACGAACGGTCCCATCGTCGAGGTAGGCCCGGGTCCAGAGGAGAACGCAGGCCGGGAGGAGATCATGCCGATCGCGGTGCAGGATCGCGAGCTCGGCCGCATCGTCGCGGTCCCGAGGGCAACGCATCCAGCCCTCAGCACGGAGGAACGAGGCGTAATCCAGACGCTCGCCGGCCAGATCGCACTCGCGATCGACGGCATGCGGCTGGGGTCAGAGGCCGAGGCCGCGCGCGTGGAAGCGGAGACCAACAGGCTGCGCGCCGCGCTCTTCTCGTCCGTCACCCACGACCTCCGCACGCCGCTCGCCTCGATCACGGCGTCGGTCTCGAGCCTGCTCGAGGAAGCCTCCCCCTTGAAAGGCGCGCATCGCCGGGAGCTGCTCGAGACGATCGACGAGGAGGCCGGGCGGCTCAATCGTGTGATCGGCAACCTCATGGACCTGTCGCGGATGCGGGCGGGGGCGGTCACGCCAACGAAGTCGCCCACGGCGGTCGACGAGCTGATCGAGGGGGTGGTGGCTCGGTCCGGTTCGCTCCTCAAGGATCACGACATCCGGCTGATGCTGCGAGAGAACCTCCCGGAGATCCCTCTGGACCTCGTGCAGATCGACCAGGCCCTGACGAACGTCATCGAGAACGCGGCGAGGTTCACACCGCCCGGCCGGCGGATCACGGTGGCGGCTGCCCGATGGCGGGACGGCGTCCAGGTACGGATCGCAGACCGGGGCCCCGGGATCTCACGAGAGGAACGCGAACGGGTCTTCGAGCCGTTCGTGCGAGGCGAGGGGAGCGCCGGCACAGGACTCGGGCTCGCGATCTCCCGCGCGATCGTCGAGGCGCATGGCGGCACGATCCGCGTGGGCGACGAGCCGGGCGGCGGAACCGCCGTCGTCATCGAGCTCCCCGGAGGTCCCTGATGAACGAGGGCCGAGTCCTGGTGGTCGACGACGACCCCCAGATCCTCCGGGCTGTGCGCACCAGCCTCCAGGGCCATTCCTACGAGGTCCTCACCGCTGGCAACGGGGAGACCGCCCTGGATCTGCTGCCGGACGCCGACGTGGACCTGATCGTCTTGGATCTTGGTCTGCCGGGGATCGGAGGTCACGACGTGATCCGGCGCGTGCGTGCCTGGTCGGAAGTCCCGATCATCGTGCTGTCGGTCCTCGACGGTCAGCACGACAAGGTCGAGGCGTTCGAGGCCGGAGCCGACGACTACGTGACCAAGCCCTTCGGCATGCCGGAGCTCCTCGCGAGGATGCGAGCCGTCCGGCGCCGCACGGAGGGCGAGCGTCGCCCTCCGGTCGTTCGATTCGGCGAGCTGGAGGTCGACCTGGGCCGGCAGCTGGTGCGGTTGGCCGACCTCGACATCCACCTGACGCCCACCGAGTACCGGCTCCTCGAGGCCTTCGCGTCGAATCCCGGGAAGCTCCTGACCCATCGCTGGCTGCTCCAGAAGGTGTGGGGGCCGGGGTACACGACCGAGAACCAGTACCTCCGGGTGTTCATCCGTCAGCTGCGCAGCAAGCTGGCCGACGATCCCGCGCGCCCGCGGTTCATCGTGACGGAGGCGGGCCTCGGTTACCGGTGGAAGCCTGACCCCGACCCCGAGCGCTAGACTTCGACCGTGAGCTAGCGGCCCTCCTCGAGCACGACCGGGCGCCCCGAGCGCCCGCGTGTCCGCGTCCCGATCCCGGAGGTACCGATGCCCGCAGAGCCCACATCGCGAGCCCCGCACCGAGCGCGAGCGTGCCGATGACCGCCCTCGAGGTGACCGGTCTGTCCGTGGAGGCCGGCGGAGCCACGGTCGTCGTTGGCCTCGACCTCGTGCTCACGGCGGGCGACAAGGTCGGGATGGTCGGACGCAACGGCGCCGGCAAGACGAGCACGCTCAAGGTGCTGGCGGGGGAGGAGCCCGTCGCGGCCGGGTCGGTGAGACGTCGCGGCGCGGTGGGCTATCTCCGGCAGGATCCGCGGCAGCATCGCGCCGACGATGCATCGAGTGGCATCGGGTACCTCCTCGCCGCACGCGGCCTGGTCGAGCTGCAACGAAGCGTGGAGAAGGCCAGGCTGCAGCTGGAGGAACACGCGTCGGAGACGCACGTCGCACGGTTCGCGCGCCTCGAGGACGAATACGAACGGAGCGGCGGGTACCGTGCCGAGGCCGACGCGCGGGCGATCGTCGCCGGACTCGGTCTGTCCCAAGACCGACTCGATCTTGCCGTCGGCGCGCTTTCAGGCGGCGAGCGGCGCCGCTTGGAGCTCGCCCGGATCCTTTTCGGCGGCTCGGACCTCTTGCTCCTGGACGAGCCGACCAACCACCTCGACGCAGACGCGAAGGGCTGGCTGATGCGGTTCCTCGCCGGCTACCGCGGAGCGCTGCTCGTCGTCAGCCACGACATCGCGCTTCTCGACGCCTCGATCACCCGGATCCTGCACCTGGACCGGGACGGGGTTGTCGAGTACCGCGGGACCTACACGGAGTACCGGGAGGCGAGGGTGCGGGACGAGAAGCGCCTCACGGGCCTCGCCTCTCGTCAGGACGCCGAGATCAAGCGGCTGAAGACGCTGGCCGACTCGATGCGAGGGCAGACCGCCAAGCGGGCGCGCAAGGCGAAGACGCTCGACACGAGGGTCGCTCGGCTCCAGTCCCGGAAGGTGGCTGCGCCGACGCGGGAACGCGGGGTTCGCTTCCGGTTCCCCGACCCGCCCCACTCGGGCCGAACGACGCTGGTGGCCGAGGGCCTGACCAAGGGCTACGGCGGTCCGCCGGTGTTCGAGACCGTCTCCTTCGACGTGGAACGAGGAGAGCGTCTCCTGGTGATGGGACTGAACGGCGCCGGGAAGACCAGCCTGCTCCGGATCCTCGCCGGTGAGACCCGGACCGATGTGGGCTCCTTCCGTCTCGGCCACGGCGTCCAGCTCGGGTACTACGCCCAGGAGCACGAGGGGATCCGCGAGGGGATGACGGTGCTCGCGCACATGCACCTTGCCTCGCGGGCCGACGACCAGGCGCTCCGAACGCTCCTCGGGATGTTCGGCCTTCCCGGTGAGATGGCCTTCCAGGACGCGGGCACACTGTCGGGCGGTGAGAAGACGAAGCTCGCGCTGGCGCAGCTCGTCGCCGGCAGGAAGAACCTCCTCCTCCTCGACGAACCGACGAACAACCTCGACCCGCCGTCGCGGACCGCGATCGCCCTCGCCCTGCGTGACTGGCCGGGCGCGATGGTGATCGTGAGCCACGACACCGAGTTCGTCGAAGCACTTGCGCCGGAGCGTGTCCTGTTGATGCCCGACGGGAGCATCGACTACTGGAGCGAGGATCTCCTCGATCTCGTCGCGCTGGCGTGACCGGTATGCTCCGCCGATGAGCTCGGCCGATCTCGCGTTCGTGAACGGCGTCGTCTACACGGTGGACGCCGCCCGGACCCGGGAGCAGGCGGTCGCCGTCAGGGACGGGCGGATCGTGGGCGTCGGGACCGACGACGCGATCCGCGAGCATGTGGGTCCGAGGACCGAGGTCTTCGATCTCGCCGGACGGATGCTCCTCCCGGGATTCCAGGACGCGCACGTCCACCCGGTCGGCGGCGGTGTCGACCGGCTGCAGTGCGATCTCCACGAGCTCCACTCCGCAGAGGACTACCTGCTTCGCGTGAAGGCCTACGCTGAGGAGCATCCGGACCGCGAGTGGATCCTTGGCGGCGGCTGGTCCATGGACGTGTTCCCCGGGGGGATCCCGACCAAGGACCTCCTCGATGCCGTGGTGCCCGACCGCAGCGTGTTCCTGCCGAACCGCGACGGCCACAGCACGTGGGTGAACAGCCGAGCGCTGGAGATGGGCGGGGTGACGGCGGCGACGCCCGATCCCGCCGACGGCCGGATCGAGCGCGACGACGCCGGCGAGCCGAGCGGCACGCTCCACGAGGGCGCCGCAGAGCTCGTCGGCCGTCTCGCACCGGAACCGACGCCCGACGAGGTGTACGAGGGATTGCTCGAGGGTCAGCGATACCTGCACTCCCTCGGGATCACGGCCTGGCAGGACGCGATCGTGTCCACCGACTTCTGGATGGACAACTACTCCGCCTACCTTCGCGCCGCCGGCAACGGCGACCTCACCGCCCGGGTCGTCGGCGCGCTCTGGTGGGACCGCGAGCGCGGCGACGACCAGATCGAGGAGCTCCTGGAGCTTCGGGAACGTGCGCAGACCGAACGATTCGCCGCCTCGACGGTGAAGATCATGCAGGACGGGGTCTGCGAGACGTTCACGGCCGCGGTCCTCGAGCCCTATCTCGATGCCGAGGGACGGGCGACCGACGAACGCGGGATCTCGTTCGTGGAACCCGAGGCCCTGAAGGGCTACGTGACCGCCCTCGACGGGCACGGTTTCCAGGTGCACTTCCACGCGCTGGCGGACCGCGCGGTCCGCGAAGCCCTCGACGCGATCGAGGCGGCCCTCCGGGCCAACGGTCCGAGCGATCACCGGCACCACCTGGCGCACATCCAGGTCGTGCATCCCGACGACGTGCCGCGGTTCCGCGAGCTCCGAGCCGTCGCGAACGCCCAGCCACTCTGGGCGGTGCACGAGGGCCAGATGGACGATCTGACGATCCCGTTCCTCGGCGAGCCCCGGTGGCGGTGGCAGTACCCGTTCGGGTCGCTGGTCCGTGCCGGCGCGACCCTCGCGATGGGGAGCGACTGGTCGGTCTCCAGCCCGGACCCGCTCGAGGAGATCCACGTCGCGGTCAACCGCAAGACCTCGCCCACGTACCTCTACGGCAGCGACAACCACGAGGTCTTCCTGCCCGAGGAGCGGCTCGACCTCCCGACGTCGATCGCCGCCTTCACGATGGGCTCCGCCTACGTGAACCACCTGGACGAGGTCACCGGATCGATCGAGGTGGGGAAGTTCGCCGACGTGGTCGTGGTCGATCGCGATCTCTTCGCCCCTCCGGTCGACGAGATCGCGAACGCGCAGGTGGATGCCACCTTCGTCGAAGGGACACCGGTCTACGAACGCAACGGCGTCAGCTGACTTCGGGTCAGCCGGCGTGGTTGTCTCCACCAGATGGCACTCGCACGATACGGAGGCATCGGTGGATTGCCCGCGCCCGGCGGGCGGCCGTCTCGGGAGAGGAGCACCCACGATGACTGAGCCCTTCGACATGAGCCTTGTCCAACGAGGCGCCCGCAATCGCCGGACCCCCTACTACGAGGCCACCCAGCGCTACGGCCCGAAGGGCATGACGGTCTACAACCACATGTACTTCCCGATCCGCTTCGACACATTCGAGGCCGAGTTCGAGGCGCTGCTGAACGGGGTCACGCTCTGGGACGTGTCGGTGGAGCGCTGCCTGGAGATCTCCGGTCCCGACGGCTTCCGGTTCGCCCAGCTGCTCACGCCGCGGGATCTCTCCACGTGCGCGGTCGGCCAGGGCAAGTACGTCCTCATCTGCGATTCGGACGGCGGCATCGTGAACGACCCCGTCCTCACGCGGATGGACGAGAACACGTTCTGGTTCGCGCTCGCCTCATCCGACGCGTTGCTGTTCGCGCGCGGGTTGAAGAACGCGTATCCGGATCTCGACGTCACCATCCGCGAGGCGGACGTGGCCCCGCTTCAGGTGCAAGGTCCGAAGTCGAAGGACCTGATGGTGAAGCTCCTGGGTCCCGAGATCCTCGACCTGAAGTACTACTTCTGGACCGAGGCGAAGATCGCCGACGCGCCCGTGATCGTGACGCGAACCGGCTGGACCTCCGAGATCGGCTACGAGGTCTACCTCACAGACACGACGAAGGGCACGGACGTGTTCGAGGCGATCATGGAGGCGGGCCAGGAGTTCGGCATCGTCCCGACGGGCCCGAGCGACATCCGGCGGATCGAAGGCGCGATCTTCAACTGGGGCGCCGACATGACCTACGACAACAACCCGATCGAGCTGGGATTCGATCGGCTGGTCGCGTGGGACCTTCCCGATGACGCATCGATCTCCATCTCCGCGCTGCGCCGGATCCGCGACGCGGGGGTAACGAAGAAGATCAACGGCGTCGAGCTCGACGGGGATCCGTTCCCGGAGCTCAACAACGTGAAGTGGCCCGCCCTCGATGCCGGCACCCCAGTCGGGAAGGTCACGTCGGCGATCTATTCACCTCGGCTCGCGAAGAACATCGGCTACTGCTGGCTCCCGGCGGACCGCTCTTCCGAGGGTGTCTCGGTGACGGTCGAGACCGAATGGGGGAACCGGACCGCCACGGTCGTGCCGATGCCGTTCATCGATCCGGACAAGACGATCCCCGTTTCCTAGTCGGAACGACTCCGGATTCCTAACGAGCGTTCAGGTCCTTCGTCCCTGTTCAGGGGGCATGCGCGGAGTTGCGCCGCGTGCGCATATTGAACGATGATTCAACTCAACGACGGCGTGCTAGGAGGCAACGATGGTGAATGAGCGACCCGAGATGCTCGCGAAGAGCGCGACCCTGTACTTCGGCCCCTGGTACCGGCAGTCGCCGTTCTTCAAGTCGACGCTGCGAGCGGGATGCACCGCCTACGACATCTACAACCACATGTACCTGCCCGGGTACTTCGACGATCCCGACACTGAGTACGCGCTGCTGGCGACGGGCGTCACGATGTGGGATGTCGGGGTCGAACGCACCGTCCAGGTGGCGGGACCCGATGCCGACCGGCTGATCGACATGATCACGTGCCGCGATCTCACGAGCTGCGCCGTGAAGCAGGGCAAGTACATGATCGTGACTTCGCCGGACGGCGGGATCGTGAACGACCCGGTGCTGCTCCATGTCGCCGAGAACACCTGGTGGATGCAGCTGGCCGACTCCGATGCCGGTCTCTACGCGATGGGCGTCGGGGCGTCCTCCGGACTCGACGCCGAGGTCACCTTCCCCGACGTCCACCCGATGCAGGTCCAGGGGCCCCTGTCGGCGAAGACGCTCGAGAAGCTCGTGGGACCGTCGATCTACGACATCAAGTACTACTGGGTCGACGAGTTCGAGATCCGCGGCATCCCCGTGCTGATCAGCCGCACCGGGTGGACGGCGATCCCCGGCTTCGAGGTGAACCTCCTCGACGGCTCCAAGGGCGACGAACTCTGGAGCGCCGTCGCCGAAGCGGGGGAGGAGTTCGGTATCAAGCCGATCGCACCCTGCGAGGCGCGCCGCATCGAGGCGGGCATCTTCAACTACGGCTCGGATATGACGATCGCCGACACGCCGCTGCACGTGATGGGTCTGGAGCGGCTCGTCGAGGACCAGCCACAGGACTACATCGGCAAGGACGCGCTGGAGCGGGTCAGGACGGAGGGCGTCGACCGGAAGCTCGTCGGCATCGAGCTCGACGGCGACGAGCTCCGCGCCGAGATGTCGGAGTTCTGGCCCGTCCATCACGAGGGACGCAAGGTCGGGCACATGACCGACGCGGTCTGGTCACCGGGGCTCGCGAAGAACATCGGCTACGTCTGGGTGCCCATCGAGCTCTCGACACCCGGAACCGCTCTCGACGTCGAGACCGAGGACGGCGAACACCTGGTCGGGCGCACCGCGCCCATCCCGTTCGTCGATCCGAGGAAGGAGCGGCCTTCCGGTTCCTTGCTCTCCTAGCGCCGGTAGGGTGGGTTCTCCGAACCCCCGATCGATCGGGAGCGAACCCACCTCGTGAAGCCGTTCACAACCCCCGGGCGTCTCCTGCTGCTCTCCGTCTCGCTCGCCCTCCTGCTCGTTGGCTGTGTCCAGGTCGACCGCCAGGGCCAGAGCCCCGCGGCATCCCCGCTCCCGCCCCTGGATCAGGGGGAGGAGCCCTACGCCGCCGTCGCCGAACGCGTGCTTCCCTCGGTGGTCAACGTCACCACGAACGTCTACCAGGCTTCCCCGACCGGCGAGCCGGAGCAGGGCAAAGGCGTGGGCACCGGCTTCATCGTGCGGGAGAACGGTGTCGTCGTCACCAACTGCCACGTGGTGCAGGGCGCGTCTCGGATCACGGTGTCGACGTCGGAGGACAAGCCGACGCGCTACGACGCTCGCGTGATCGGCGGTGATTGCGAGCACGACCTGGCGGTCCTGAAGCTCGAGGCGGAGGGATTGACGGCCCTCCCGCTCGGGGCGAGCGACGATCTCCGGCTCGGACAGCAGGTCGTGGCGATCGGGTACGCCCTCGCGCTGGAGGGCGGTCCCTCGGTCACGACGGGCATCGTCTCGTCACTCGACCGGACGATCCGTGTGCCCGACCCGCAGTGCACCGTCTGCCCGAACGGTGTTCGCACCTACAGCGAGGTGATCCAGACGGACGCGGCGATCAACCACGGCAACTCCGGCGGACCCCTCGTGGACATGGAGGGGCGGGTCGTGGGGATCAACTCCGCCGGCAGCGAGAACGCGGAGAACATCGGGTTCGCGATCTCGATCGATTCGGCGAAGACAGCGATCGACGCGGCGATCTCGGACCCGCTCCAGGCCACGGCGTACCTCGGGGTGTCGACGAGGGACGTCACGGAGGACCTCGCCTTCCAACTCGGCCTCCCGGTCGATCACGGGGCCTACGTGCTGGCCACCCTCACGAACGGCCCCGCCGCGGACGCCGGGATCCGCGAAGGAGACGTGATCGTGGAGGTGAACGGGGAGTCGATCGACGCCGCGACGGACCTCGGCCGGGTCCTGGATGCCTTGAACCCCGGGGACGAGGTCGACGTGCGGGTGATCCGCTCCGGCGGCGAGGAGCGTTCCGTCTCGGTCGGTCTCGGCACGAAGCCGCTGCCGACGGAGTTCCTCGAGCCGTAATAGCCTCTCGGCGTGAAGGTCAAGCTGCGGAACCCGGACCGCGAGGTCCAGGTACGAGGGGGCCGTCCGGTCGGCTCGGTCCTCGACGAGCTCGGCATCTCGGTGGACACCGTGCTCGTGATCCGGGCGGGGGAGCTCATCACACGCGAGATGCCCGTCCGAGACGACGATGAGCTGGAGATCCGTCCCGTCATCTCGGGAGGTGCACGATGAGGTGCCGGAGTTGCCGTGGCGACGCCGTGGTCGAGATCAGGCGTCACCACGCCGCCTTCTGCACCGAGCACTTCTTCGTGATGTTCCGGACCCAGGTGGAGAAAGCGATCCGGCGCCATCAGATGATGGCGCCGGACGACCGGATCCTGCTCGCCGTCTCCGGAGGCAAGGACTCGCTTGCGCTGTGGGACGTGCTCCTCGACCTCGACTACGACGTCACGGGGCTCTACCTCGGTCTCGGCATCGCGGACTATTCCGATCGCTCGCACGAGGTCGCGCGAGCGTTCGCGGAGGAGCGCAGAGCTCGGCTGCTGACCGTCGACCTCGCGCGTGACTACGGCTACGACATCCCGACCGCCGGGCGGCGCGGTTCGCGATCGACGTGCGCCGTCTGTGGGCTGTCGAAGCGCTACGTGTTCAATCGTGCGGCGCTGGAAGGAGGCTTCGACGTGGTCGCGACCGGTCACAACCTCGACGACGAGGCCGCCACCCTGCTCGGGAACACCCTGCGCTGGCAGACCGACGCGATCGCGCGCCAGTCGCCGGTCCTTCCCGCGCGAGACGGGCCAGGGCGAGGTGGGCCAGGGCGAGGTGGGCCAGGGCGAGGTGGGATGGTCAAGAAGGTCAAGCCTCTCCATCGCCTGTCCGAGCTCGAGACGGCCGCCTACGCCTTCTTGCGTGGCATCGAGTACGTGGTCGAGGAGTGCCCGCTCGTCGCCGGGAACACGCAGCTGCGATACAAGGAAGCCATGAACGCGATCGAGCAGACCTCGCCGGGGACCAAGGCTCAGTTCTTCCTCGGGTATCTGGAGCGCGGCATGCCTCTCTTCCGGTCGGCGGATCGGGCGGAACTTCAACCCTGCGAGTCGTGCGACCAACCCACCACGGGTCGCTTCTGCGCGTTCTGCCGGGCTCGCGCGCAGATCCTCGGTCGTCGTCTCGGCGCGGACCCGGGCACCGACCGGGAGCCGACCGATCGTGAGATCGCCGAGGAGCTGTCGGACGAGGTGCTGCCGGCGGAGATCTACGCTCGGGCCGTCCGATGAGCGCGCCGTTCGAAGCGGGCGAGAAGGTCCTCCTCATCGACCAGCGGGAGCGGACGTACCTGTTCTCGTTGCAGGCCGGCGCCACGTACCACACCCATGCGGGCACCCTCGCCCACGACGACCTCATCGGCCGACCGGAGGGGACCCGGGTGACGACCGCGCGCGGCATGGTCCTGGTCGCGTTCCGTCCGCGATTCTCGGACTACGTCCTCAAGATGCCGAGAGGGGCACAGGTCGTCTACCCGAAGGACCTGGGGCCGATCGTCGTGTACGCGGACGTCTCTCCGGGCGCGCGGGTCCTCGAGGCAGGGACGGGATCGGGAGCGCTGACGATCGCGCTGTGCCGGGCGGTGGGCGAGCAGGGACGGATCGTCTCGTACGAAGTCCGGCCGGAGCATCGGGAGCGGGCCCAGGCCAACATCGAGGGCTTCTTCGGGAAGATCCCCGACACCCTCGAGATGCGCGACGGCGACGTGACCGACGCGGGATCGACCGGGGAGCGGTTCGACAGGGTGGTCCTCGATCTGCCCGAGCCGTGGGCACCCCTCGGAGCGCTCCGACCGGCGCTCGAGCCCGGGGCGGTCCTCTGCGCCTACCTCCCGACGACGATCCAGGTCCAACAACTCGTCCTGGCGCTCCCGGAGTCCGGCTTCCTCCACATCGAGACGTTCGAAGTGCTCAAGCGAGGGTGGCACGTCACCTCACGGAGCGTTCGCCCCGACCATCGGATGGTCGGCCACACCGGGTTCCTGACCGTGGCCCGTG
The DNA here is from genome assembly GCA_963750945.1 of uncultured Actinomycetota bacterium. Lineage (GTDB taxonomy): Bacteria > Actinomycetota > UBA4738 > UBA4738 > HRBIN12 > JAJNBA01. The sequence continues at coordinate 844,993 of CAVVSH010000004.1, forward strand.
TCGGTCCCGAGGACTAGCTTCAGGAGAAGTACCCTGTTCCGGGCATCGGCCAAGATCGGCTGGTTGCCGTATCTACGGGAAAGAGGCCCGAAAGGGCTCAAGATGCGGGTGAAGCGCCGATGACTTCGGTGGGAGGTGAGCCGGATGGCGGATCGCCACGAGCAGACTGAACAGCAGGCGAAGAAGATCCACGAGCTGCAGACGCAGATCTCCTTCCTCGAGGAGGAGGTCGGTCTCCTCCGCCGCCGCCTGACCAACGCCCCGCGACAGGTGCAGCTCCTCGAGGAGAAGCTCGTCGAGACGCGCGAGGCCCTCGCCCGCGCGACCGGTCAGAACGAGAAGCTGGCGGATGCCCTCCGGGACGAGAAGCAGCGGATCGAGTCCCTGGCCGAAGAGGTCGAGAAGCTCTCCCAACCGCCCGCCACGTTCGGGGTCTTCGTCGGGACCAACGACGACGGCTCGGTCGACGTGGTGACCGCCGGACGGAAGATGCGCGTGATGCCCGCCCCCGATCTCGACCCGGACAAGCTGCGATCGGGCGCCCAGGTGATCCTGAACGACGCGCTGAACGTCGTCGAGGTGCTCGATCCCGACGGCGCCGGTCAGGTCGTGAAGGTCAAGGACAAGCTCGGGACCGACCGGGCCGTCGTGGTGAGCCGGGGCGACGAAGAACACGTCGCCTACCTCGCCGGTTCGCTCCTCGGCACGACGGTTCGTGCCGGCGATCCCGTTCTCTACGACGCGCGCTCCGGCGTGGCCACCGAGCTCCTGCCCAGAGAAGAGGTGGAGGAGCTCGTCCTCGAGGAGATCCCCGACATCACCTACGAGGACATCGGTGGGCTCGAGGGTCAGATCGAGGCGATCCGCGATGCGGTCGAGCTGCCCTTCCTCTATGCCGAGCTCTTCCACGAGCACGAGCTGGAGGCACCCAAGGGCGTCCTGCTCTACGGACCCCCGGGGTGCGGAAAGACGCTCATCGCGAAGGCTGTGGCCAAGTCCCTCGCAGACAAGGTGCGCGAGCGCACGGGCCGCGAGGACGCCCGCAGCTACTTCCTGAACGTGAAGGGGCCGGAGCTGCTGAACAAGTACGTCGGCGAGACGGAGCGGCAGATCCGCGAGATCTTCCAACGCGCCAAGGAGAAGAGCGAGGAGGGGCTTCCCGTCATCGTCTTCTTCGACGAGATGGACTCCATCTTCCGCACCCGCGGCACGGGGATCTCGTCCGACGTCGAGTCGACGATCGTCCCGCAGCTGCTCTCCGAGCTCGACGGGGTCGAGACCCTGAAGAACGTGATCGTCATCGGCGCCTCCAACCGCGAGGACCTGATCGACCCGGCGATCCTGCGACCCGGCCGGCTGGACGTGAAGATCAAGATCGAGCGCCCCAACGCGGATCAGGCCAAGGACGTGATGTCCAAGTACCTGCATCCCGTCGTCCCGATCCACCCCGACGAGGTCGAGCGGAACTCGGGAGACGTCCAGGTGGCGGTCTCGCGCATGATCGAGCGGACGATCGAGCAGATGTACGAGCCCTCTGAGCGCAACCGCTTCCTCGAGGTCACCTACGCCTCCGGGGACAAGGAGATCCTGTACTTCAAGGACTTCAACTCGGGCGCGATGATCGAGAACATCGTGCGGCGGGCCAAGAAGGACGCCATCAAGCGTTTCCTCTCCACCGGGGAGAAGGGCATCAAGACCGACGATCTCCTCACGGCGATCCGGGACGAGTTCAAGGAGAACGAGGACCTCCCCAACACGACCAACCCCGACGACTGGGCTCGGATCTCGGGCAAGAAGGGCGAGCGCATCGTCTACGTCCGAACGCTGCTCGGCGACGAGGGCGACGGCCGGCAGGTGGAGCGCGTGAGCCCCGGGCAGTATCTGTAAGGTCCCTGCGTGGCCATCCCCAAGGTCCTGGGCACCGAGACCGAGTACGGCATCGCCGCGGTCGGCGTCCCGGACTTCAACCCCGTTCTCTCGTCGTCGTTGTTGATCTCGACGTTCGCCGGGTCGCTCAGGCGGATCCGCTGGGACTACGAGCAAGAGTCGCCTCTCCGGGACGCCCGCGGCTTCGAGCCGATCCCATCGCGCGAGGTGTCCGACGAAGACCTCGGCCTCGCCAACGTGATCCTCCCCAACGGCGCGAGGTACTACGTGGATCACGCGCATCCCGAGTACTCCACGCCCGAATGCCTGACGCCGCGCGAGCTGGTGATCCACGACAAGGCGGGGGAGCGCATCCTCGAGCGCTCGATGCGCGAGGTGGCCACACAGCTGCCGGACGCCCCGGCCCTCCTCATCTACAAGAACAACTCCGACGGGAAGGGCAACTCCTACGGCACGCACGAGAACTACCTCGTCGACCGGCAGACCCCGTTCGCCGACATCGTCCGGGACCTGACCCCGTTCTTCGTCTCGCGCCAGGTCTTCTGCGGTGCGGGCAAGCTCGGCTCCGAGGCACCGTGGGACGAGCGAGGCCGGCCGATCTACCAACTGACGCAGCGCGCGGACTTCTTCGAGACCGAGGTTGGCCTCGAGACCACGCTGAAGCGGCCCATCATCAACACGCGAGACGAACCGCACGCCGATCCCGAGAAGTACCGGCGTCTGCACGTCATCATCGGGGACGCCAACATGTGCGAGGTCGCGCAGTTCCTGAAGGTCGGGACGACCGCGATCGTGTTGAAGATGATCGAGGACCGCTTCCTACCGGACCTGTCGCTCGAGGGACCGGTCCGAGCGCTGCACGAGATCTCACGCGACGTGACCTGCACGGTGGAGGTCCGCCTCGCCGACGGCAGGCGCCTCTCCGCGGTGCAGCTCCAGTGGGAGTACTTCGAGCACGCGAAGAAGTACATCGAGCACGAGGACGACACCGAGTCGAACCACGAGGTCCTCGAGCGATGGGAGAGCGTGTTGACCGCGCTCGAGACCGAGCCTCTCTCACTGCACCGCGAGCTGGACTGGGTGGCCAAGTACCGCCTCATCGAGGCGTACCGGGAGCGAGGGGGGCTCGACAGGGGCGACCCGAAGCTGCGCGCGATCGACCTCCAGTACCACGACGTCCGGCAGGAGAAGGGTCTCTACTATCGGTTGGAACGCTCGGGGAAGGTGGAGCGCATGGTCGCCGAGGCGGACGTGCAGCGCGCCATCATGGATCCACCCGAGGACACGCGTGCGTACTTCCGGGGACGATGCATCGGGAAGTTCCCAGATGCGATCGCGGCCGCGTCGTGGGACTCCCTGATCATCGACACGGGCGCCGAGGCGCTCCAACGCATCCCGATGAGGGAGCCGCTCCGCGGCACGAAGGCGCACGTGGACGAGCTGCTCGAGGCGTCCCACGACGCGGCCGCGTTGGTGACCGCCCTCCAGGGGTGATCCGCCGCTGCGGCTAGAATCGCCACGGAGGAGGAGCCATGCCCGAACAGGAACGGAAGCAGGTTCAGAAGAAGGGTGGCGACGGGGACCAGCCCGATGCCGACGCCGGCCAGGTCTCGTCGACGTCGAAGGCCGCCGAGCTGAAAGAGGAGATGGACGAGATCCTCGATGAGATCGACTCGGTGCTGGAGGAGAACGCCGAGGAGTTCGTGAAGTCCTACGTGCAGAAGGGCGGGGAGTGACCGACAGGGTCGAGCTTCCACTCTCGGGGGCTTCCTTCGGCGCCGACCCGAGCTTCGTCGAGCTGCTCAAGCGCCAACGTCCCGAGGTGATGCCTTCCGCGCTGCAGCTGGGCGCCGTCGACGTGCCCCAGGCCACCACCGTCCTCGGCCTGCGCTACGCGGACGGGATCGTGATGGCCGGTGACCGGCGCGCGACCGCCGGCTACACGATCGCCGACGCCAAGATGAAGAAGGTGTTCGCGGCGGACGACTTCTCCGCGATCGCGATCGCGGGTGCGGCAGGACAGGCCGTGGAGACAGTGCGGCTCTTCCAGCTCGAGCTCGAGCACTACGAGAAGCTCACCGGCGACCGGCTGTCCCTCGAAGGGAAAGCCAACAGACTCGCCCAGATGATCCGCGCGAACTTCCCGCTCGCGGTACAGGGACTCGTCGTCGTACCGCTGTTCGGTGGGTACGACGAAGGCCGGAACGAAGGCCGGCTCTTCTACTACGACGCGACCGGCGGCCGATGGGAGGAACAGGACTACCAGGCCACGGGATCGGGAGCGCAGCCCGCCAAGAACTCGCTGAAGAAGCGCTGGCGGCCGGGCTTGGATCACGACGAGGCGATGCGGGTCGCGGTCGAGGCATTGATCGACGCGGCCGAGGACGACGTCGCGACCGGGGGTCCGGACCTCGCGCGAGGCATCTTCCCAGTGGTGGTGACGGTGACCGCGCAGGGCGCCACGGAGTCCACCGACGAAGACGTCGCGACCGCCGTGCGCGCGGTCGTGGAGACGAGGTCGTAGATGTCGTTCATGCCCTACGTCTCGCCCGACCAGCTGATGAAGGACCGGTCGGAGTACGCGCACAAAGGCATCGCGCGAGGACGCTCCGTCATCGGGCTCGAGTACGCCGACGGCCTGTTGTTCATCGCCGAGAACCCGAGCTCCACCCTCCACAAGATCAGCGAGATCTACGATCGGATCGCGTTCGCCGGGGTCGGGAAGTACAGCGAGTTCGAGGACCTGCGGATCTCGGGCATCCGGCTCGCCGACCTGCGCGGCTACTCCTACGGGAGGGAGGACGTCAAGGCCCGCGACCTCGCCAACGCGTACTCCCAGGCGCTGTCCACGATCTTCACCCAGCAGATGAAGCCCTACGAGGTGGAGATCCTCGTCGGCGAGGTGAACGGTGACGTCGACGGCACGTCGATCTACCACGTGCTGTTCGACGGCAGCGTGACCGATGAGCACGGCTTCGTGGCCATCGGGGGCCACGCCGACGACCTCACCGAGAGCCTCAAGGAGAAGTACGGCGCCGGATGGGACCTCCCCACGGCCGTGAAGAACGCGGTGCAGGTGCTCGGCGCGCCGGACTCGCGCACGATCGAACACGACCACATCGAAGCGGGCGTGCTGGAGCGAAGCCAGCCGCGCCGCCGGAAGTTCCGGAGGCTCACCGACACCGAGGTCGCCGGCTTCCTCGCCGGCTAGGGGCGACCGTCGCCCGTCACGGCGGCGCGGTCCTCCGCGAGCACACATCGGCTCTGGAGAACACTGGGCCGTGGCCGTTCATCTCCACACGGAACCCTTCGTGCACCGCTCGGTGGTGGGGACGGCAGAGCAGCACGAGGTTGGAGAGGGCGGTGGAACCACCGTCTGCCCAGTGCCTGATGTGGTGGGCATCGCACCAGGACCGGGGTCTGCCACACCCGGGGAACCGACAGCCTCCGTCCCTGAGCACCAGAGCCCTGCGCATCCCTGAGGGAACCACCGGGGTACGTCTGCCTACATCCAGCGGCTCGGAGGCGCCCATGGTGATGATGCGCGAGATACCGGCATCACATGCCAGGCGCCGAGCGGTCTCCGGGGTGATCGGACCCGTGTCCTCGAGCTCCGAGCGCCTCCCAGTACGTGCCCTGGAGGCTCTGCAGATCCACCGTCACGACCACGTGGGGGCGCTCACCGGCGACCTGGGGCCTGTCGGAGGTATCCAGGTAGCTCCTGCAGAGCTCCACCAGGGCATCTGCACGCCGCTGAGGGGCACTCCTGGGGTCTCGGGTCCCATCTTTGGCCCAGGCGTCCTGGATGGCACCGAGGGCCACCAGCACGCTCTGTCCGGACTCGGGGTCCACCGACCCGTCGATGCGGACCGTGCCCTCGATGGTGGGGGAGACGTGGAGATGGCGGCCTTCCCACTGGCGCCTGGCACGCTCCTCGGCTCCTGCTGCATCCGCCGCCTGGCACCAGTAGGAGATCGCCACCCTGAGCTCCCTCGCAGGCAGGGACACCGCGGCATCCACGAGCATCGGCTCCGCCTCACCGAAGGCCTCAGGAGCAGCCTGGCGGGCCCCCACGAGCAACCCCACGGCCTCGGAGGAGAGCTCAGCCTCTCCCAGGGCTCGTGAGGTCACCGGCATCGCTCGGAGCGCCCGGGAGAGCTTCACCTGCTGGGAAGCACGACCGAACCCCACCCGCACACGGGAAGCCAGCCACGAGACCACCGAGAGGTGGCCATCGACGGCCCAGCTGCCTCGGCGCTCCACCTCCACCAGGCGACGGGAGCGTTCTGCCTCCAGCACACGCGAAGCGCGCTCCAGCTCGACCAGCCCTTCGCCCAGCTCCTCCTCGGAAGAGACCCGCAGGTCCTCGGACCGCAGCTCATCCAGTGCCGATCGCAACGTGCTCACGTGAACGACGCTAGCGACCTCGCATTCCCCGCACAGTGAAACGCGTCACATCAGGGCAAGAAATTCGAAGAGAAGATCTGCCCGGTCGCCCCGGCCAGCGTGGGCGCTCCCTCCGCGTCTTCGACGCCGCCGAGCGTACTCTTGCTCCGTGGACCGGCGGATCTTCGGACTCGAGAACGAGTACGGCGTCACCTGCACGTTCAGGGGGCAGCGCCGCCTCTCGCCCGACGAGGTCGCCCGGTACCTGTTCCGCCGAGTCGTCCACTGGGGGCGTTCCTCCAACGTGTTCCTGGAGAACGGAGCGCGTCTCTACCTCGATGTCGGCTCCCACCCGGAGTACGCGACACCGGAGTGCGATGACGTCGAAGAGCTCGTCGCGCACGACAAGGCGGGGGAGCGGATCCTCGAGGCCCTCCTCGCGGCCGCAGAGATGCGCCTGCACGAAGAGGGCATCTCGGGCCAGGTCTACCTCTTCAAGAACAACACGGATTCGGCGGGGAACTCCTACGGCTGTCACGAGAACTACCTCGTGGCGCGGCACGGCGAGTTCGCCCGCATGGCGGACGTCCTGATCCCGTTCTTCGTCACCCGCCAGATCTGGTGCGGCGCAGGCAAGGTCCTCCATGGGCCCCGAGGCGCTCAGTACTGCATCTCGCAGAGAGCCGAACACATCTGGGAAGGCGTTTCCTCGGCCACCACGCGCTCTCGCCCGATCATCAACACGCGCGACGAGCCGCACGCCGACGCCGAGCGATTCAGGCGACTCCACGTGATCGTCGGCGACTCGAACATGAACGAGTGGACGTCGTTCATGAAGGTGGGCATCACCGATCTGGTGCTGCGGATGGTCGAGGGCAACACGGTGATGCGGGACCTCACCCTCGAGAATCCGATCCGCGCGATCCGTGAGATCAGCCACGACACCACCGGCACGCGCAAGGTCAAGCTCGCGAACGGCCGGGAGCTGTCGGCGATCGAGATGCAGCAGGAGTACTTCGAGAAGACCTCCCGGTTCCTCGAGCGTCGAGGGACCGATGAGACGTCGAAGCTCCTCCTCTACGAATGGGGCGAGGCGCTCGACGCGATGAGCGCCGGTGACCCAGAGCGGCTGGGACGCAAAGTGGACTGGATCACCAAGCGCCTGTTGATCGAGCGATACATGGTCAAGCACGACCTCTCGCTCGCGTCACCGAAGGTCGCGCTGCTCGACCTCACATACCACGACGTGAACCGCGGGAGGGGGCTCTACTACCTCCTCGAGAAGGCGGGAAGGGTGGAGCGGGTCGCATCGGAGGCGGAGATCTCCAAGGCGATGCGCGAGCCGCCGCAGACCACCCGGGCGAAGCTGCGGGGCGACTTCATCCGTCAGGCGAAGGCGAAGCGTCGCGACTACACGGTGGATTGGGTCCACCTCAAGCTCAACGATCAGGCGCAGCGCACGGTCCTGTGCAAGGACCCGTTCAGATCGGTGGACGAGCGGGTCGATCAGCTCATCGCCCATATGTGATGCCGGTGCTCGAGGCGCTGATCGACGTGGTTGCGATCGGCATACCGGAGTTCGCCGGTGAGTTCCTCGCCGACCTGTTCTTCCGAGGCGGGCGGAGCCGATGGCAGCGCGTCGCGATGGGGGACAGGAGGCGGGCGGAACGCGAGGTCAGGTTCCTCAGGCGGAATCACGTCTCCGCGTGGATCAAGCCGGCTCGCACGAATACGTACGAGGTTGTCGTGCGAACGACCCAGGCCGACATCGCTCGCGCGCTCCTGAACGCTCCGGGTTCTGGCGAACCGGGGTAGGCACCCCCCCGAGCTCAGCTCGGCTGATGCCAGCGGCGGTTCTCGGCGGCCAGGCGGCCGGCGAGAACCCCGGCCGCTCCGGCCGCGAGGAAGAACGCGGGATCGTCGTCGATCCCGCGTCCCATCGACCGCACGTCCACACTCCGGTCGCGAAGCTCCTCCACGGCCGGCTGCCCGTCCACCTCGACAAGCTGATGCACGTCCTCGAGCCTCCGCGATCGGAGGGCGTCCCAGACGGCTGTCCGCTGCTCCTCCCGCTCGAGCGCCGGCACCGGCACGTTCACCGCCACCTTGCAGACGTCGGCCAAGATGGTGAGCGAGTGATGTGACACCCCTCGGTGCCGCTCGCGTTCATCGGCGAAGCCCACACGGAGCGCGGGGATGGGCCGGCCGTCGAGCGTCGCCGCGGCCATCAGAGCGTGACCGCTCGCCAGCGCGCTCACCCCCCAGGTCGTATCGGTGCCGAGGTTCCCGGGCCCGTCGGCGACGACGATGACCTCGGCGTGCAAGAGCTCCTTCGCTGCCAACAGGGCCGTCCACACCGTCACCGCTTCGAGCTCCCCACCGAACGCCTGCCCGCACGTGATCCACCCGTCGAGCAAACCGGACGATCTCAGCTCTGCAACCAGGCGAGAGAAGCCTCCCGCCAGCGCCGCGCCGTCCGTCATCACGTAGACCACACGCACGCCGGCCGCCCGCTTCGCACCGGCGGCGATCGGCGCCACCATCGAGTGCAGCGGGGCGCAGACGACGGGCGTCTGGCCCAGCCCTCCGGAGGCTTCCAACAGGTCCGCGTGCGTCTCCTCGACGCTCGCGACGGCAGTCTGGACCGGCGTGTACCGCGCCTTCATCACGTGGCCGGGTGGAGCGTCCGCTGGTGACTCCCGCCCCTCGACCGCGATCACGAAGGAGACGCCGCCGGTGCCCAGACCCAGATCGACCGCCGTCGTATTGAGGAGGACCGGATCGCCGGGTCGAGCCTCGCCGGAGAGGTCCGGATAGCAGATGGCCGGCGCGGACGTTCCCTCGACCTCGACCTCCAGCTCCTGCGCCCCCGGACGTACGGACGTCACGGCGCGGACCACCCCTCGTCGGATGTGGATCACGCGGTGCTCCGGTCGCGTATCACGGCGCCGATATGATGCCGCAACCATGGGGGAGGGGGACCGAGCGGAGCCGCTGGAGCGCTTGCTGAACCTCGTCGGGCTCCTCCTCGAGACGCCTCAGCCCCTCACGTTCGAGCAGATCCGCCGCGTGCTCGAGCCGTACGGGCAGAGCAATCCCGACACCGCCAAGCGCATGTTCGAACGGGACAAGGACGTGCTCCGCGAATACGGCGTCCCGTTGGAGCTGGTCGACGTCGACGTGTGGGGCACCGAGCAGGGCTACGTGATCCAGAAGGACAAGTACTACCTCCCGGAGATCGAGTTCGAGCCGGGCGAGCTCGTCGCCCTGCTGGTGGCCGCCCAGAGCGGCGGCCAGGACCCGGCGGCGGAGAGCGGCGCTCGCAAGCTGCTCTACGGTGCCGACGGCGGCGTCCTCGCCGGACTCGGGGGCGGGCCGCTCGCCTCCGGATCCGACGCACGCAGCAACCTCGTCCACGCGGCGGCCGAAGCTGCGCAGGAGCTCCGCCGGGTCCGCTTCCTCTACCGAACGTCCCAGGGCAGGATCGGCGAGCGGGACGTGGACGCCTGGGCGATGGTGTTCCGAGCCGGGCATTGGTACCTCGTGGGGCACGACCGGGAACGAGACGACGTCCGCGCGTTCCGGCTCTCACGGATCACCGGCGAGATCGCCGATGCCGGAGAGGGATCGGGACCGCCCGCCGACTTCCGAGCCGCCGACCACGTGGAGGCGGGCCCGTGGGTCGCGGCCGGCGACGATCGCGCCGTGGTGCTCTTCTCGCCGGGTCGAGCGTGGTTCGCCGCATCCCAGTTCCCCGGGGCGCGTGAGATCGATACCGAACAGGACGGCTGGGTCGCGATGGAGGTCCCGATGGCCGACGAGGACGCCTTCGCGGCCATGCTGCTCGAATACGGACCGGATGCCGTCGTGCGATCCCCGGCCTCCTTGCGCGACGCCCTCGTCTCGCGGCTGGAGGCGTTCCTTGCCTGATCGGAAGCGGGGCGTGCCGAAGACCTCGGACCGCCTGGGACGGATGCTGGCGATCGTGCCGTACCTCGTGCAGCATCCGGGCTCGGCTCTGACGGACGTCGCGAGCGCCTTCGGAGTTCCTCCCTCACAGCTGCGACGCGATCTCGACCTCCTGTTCATGTCGGGGCTGCCGCCCTACGGCCCCGGCGACCTGATCGACGTCGACGTCGACGAGGACGGGCACATCTGGATCTCGATGGCCGATCATTTCTCCCGACCGTTGCAACTCACGAGGATCGAGGCTCTGGCGGTCTACCTCCGCGGCACCGAGCTGCTCGCCACACCCGGCATGCCGGATACACCCTCCCTCGCGAAGGCCCTCGACAAGCTCCGCCGGTCCCTCGGTGCCGAGACGCTCCAGGAGACCGACGGGCGGATCGAGATCGCCGGAGGAGGCCGAGCTCCGGAGCATCTCGACGTGCTGCTCGAAGCGTCGAGGACGCACGAGCGGCTGTCGATCGAGTATTTCGCCGCGTCGACGGGGGAATGGAGCCAACGCGAGATCGCCCCGGAGGAGGTCTTCTCCGGGATGGGGCACTGGTACGTGGCGGCCTGGGACGTCGACGCCGACGCGGAGCGCCTCTTCCGCGCGGATCGGATGCGGAGCGCGGTTCCGACGGGAGAGACGTTCTCCCCGCGCGGCCTGCGAGGCGCGGGACGCGATCTCTACTCCCCGTCGGGCGAGGACGTCGCCGTGCGCCTCCGGTTGCGACCCGCGGCCCGATGGATCGCGGAGTACTACGCGACCACGGGCGTCGAGGAACGTGAGGACGGTGGCGTGGAGCTGACGTTGCCCGCGCGGCAGCTCGGCTGGGTCGCGCGCCTGCTGCTCCGCGTGGGCGACGACGCCGAGGTCGTGGAGCCGCCTGAGCTTCGCGATCAGGTCCGCGACCTCGCTCGCGAGACGTTGGACCGGTACGGCCACAAGACCTAGTCATACGGGTCTAGCCCCGACAACGCTCCCGATCCTCAAGGCTCGCCGGAACCGGGCCGATAGCAGTCGTGAGATGACCACCATCCGGACAACGTGCCCCCGCTGCGGCGAGGTCGATATGGGCCCCGAGGCGATCTCGCTCTCGGTCCGCTCCAGCGGCAGGGAAGGAAGCTATCGCTTCACCTGCCCCCGCTGCGACGACTCCGTCGAGAAGCGGGCCGACCGGAAGATCGTCGCGCTGCTGGTCTCGGCCGGAGTGGACCTCGAACCGCGAGGTGCTGCAGGAGAGGTGAGCGAGACGCTGTTCGATCAGGAACCCGTCGCGACGATGGAAGCCCTCGAGCACGCGATGGACGGCCCGGCGTTCACGATCGACGACGTCATCGAGTTCCATTTCCTCCTCGAGGACGAGCGCTACCTCAACAAGTTCCTCGCCGGCTCCGACGAGTCGTAGCGCCCGCGTTCCGTATCCTCCCGGTACCATCCCTGCATGAGACCCTGGCTCGTCGTGTGGCTCGTCGTCGGGCTCACCACGACCGTCGCGTTGCTCGTGATGCTCGGGTTCCTCGTGCGCCATGTGATCCTGCTGGGGCGCACCGCGAGCCGCCTGCAGGACGAGCTCCAGCCGATCGCCGACGAGTTGGCCGCCGAGTCGGCACGGGCTGCCGACGCCGCAGCCGGTCTGTCGGGGAGAGCATCCGCCGGGAGTCCGGCCCGGCGCAGGGTCCGCCGATAGAATCCCTGCTGGGCGCGGCCCGAATCCCATGCTCAACGTAGGACCCCTCGAGCTTCTCGTCGTCCTCGCCGTGGCGCTGATCGTGGTGGGGCCCGAACGCCTGCCCGAGCTCGCCCGATCCGTCGGTCGTGTCCTCCGTCAGTTCCGCGACGTGCAGGACGAGGTCCGGAACATGGTGTCGTCCGAGGTCAACGACGACATGCGAGATGCGGCCAACGAGTTCCGGAAGGTCACCGGCGGCATCAAGCAGGCCACGGACGTGAAGGGCGCCGTTCGTCGGACGAAGCAGACGATCCGAGACGAGACCTCGATACCACCGAGGAAGCCACGGGCCACGCCTGCCGAAGACGCAGGGGGTACTGAGGAAGCCGGGGGCCCGCCCTCCGAGCGGCTCGCGGGGAACTCGGCTGAGGACCGCGCACCGACCGGCGGCGACACCGAACCCGAGACCCCCGCTCCCTCATGAGGACCCTTCCCAGGTGGCGGCGGAAGAGCCCGGAGGAGCGCGAGGGCGCGATGTCGCTGATGGACCACCTCAAGGAGCTCCGCCACCGGTTGGTGATCTGTCTGTGGGCTCTGCTCGCAGGGTCGGTCGCGGGCTTCTTCCTCTACGAACCCACGATGACGCTCATCCAGAGCCCCTACTGCGACTTCCTGCGCGACAACCCCGACAAGGCTCCGTTCGAACAGGAGGGCTGCTCACTCATCTTCCTGGGGGCGATCGACGGATTCATGATCACGGTGAAGGTGATCGTGTTCCTCGCGTTGATCGTGGCCCTGCCGGTGATCCTGTACCAGCTCTGGGCGTTCATAGTGCCGGGGCTCACGTCGCGGGAGCGCAAGTGGGCCATCCCCTTCGTGGCGCTCTCGCTCGTCCTGTTCCTCCTCGGAGGCCTCGCCGCCTTCCTGACGCTGCCGAAAGCGCTTGACTTCCTCTTGGGTGTCGGCGGTGACTTCGTCAGCCCACTCCTGACCGTCGACAAGTACATCGGCTTCGTGATCTTCACGATCCTCGCGTTCGGACTGGGGTTCGAATTCCCCATCCTGCTCATCTCGCTCTCCGCGGCAGGGGTCCTCACGAACGAGACGATGCGGAAGTACCGGCGGCAGGTGATCCTCGGCCTCGCGATCTTCGCGGCGGTGATCACGCCGAGTCCCGATCCGATCTCGATGCTCGCGCTGTTGATCCCGCTCTACCTCTTCTACGAGGGAGCTATCATCGCAAGCCGCTTACTGAAGCGATAGGACGAAGACCATGGCGATCAAGGGCAAGGGACGAACGAGGACGAGGCAGTCCGTCCGCGCGCCGAGGCGTGGGCCGGTCCCCGTCCCGGTGCCGTTCGTACGGCGCCGTGGCGTGCAGGTCATCGCCGCGTTCATGGCCGGCCTCCTGCTGTTCTGGGGAGGGATCTGGCTGACGAACGGCCTCCGTGCCCAAGAGACCTCCGAGCGCGACCGCGAGCAGGAACTCTTGCGGCGGCGGGCGGGCGCGGCGTGGGAGGACCTGGTCGCGACCCAGGTCGCCACGATCGGTCAGATCACCGAGGGCAGGCCCCCGGTGCTCCTCCCAGAGGCCCGCCAACTCCTCTCCGGTCTCGCCGAGGGGACGCCGAAGGGTGCCGCGGCCACGCTGGAGACGGCCGCGGACGACGTCAGGAAGGCGATGGATGCGATCGAGGCGTATGAGCTCTCGAGCTCGCTCGCCGACAAGGGCTTCGACCAGGGGCAGGTGCTTCGATTCCTGTCCGCGAGGGACGAGCTGCTCACCGCGATCGAGTACACCCGCCAGGGTGCGCTCGTCGGGGTGCTGGCCGTCGATCTCGAGGGGAACGAACGCCGCACGGCGCTCGCTCGGGCCGAGGCGCTCTTCGCCGATGGTGACGCGGCCCTGCTTCGCTTCCAGACCCATCACACCGAGGCGCTCGCCGCCGCCGGCATCATCCGGCAGCCCGCCCTCCCGGGCGCGTAGCCCGTTGGCAGATGCTCCCGACCTCGTCGTGGTCGCCAATCCCGCGGCGGGCCACGGGAGGGCAGGACGCCTGATCGGGAAGGTCACCACGGCGCTCCACCGTCTTCGAGTGCCACATGAGATCCGCGTCGCGGAATCGGGCACCGACCTGGAGCGGCTCGCTCGCGCCGCGGCCGAAGGGGGATCGAGGATCGTGGCCGCGCTCGGCGGCGACGGCACCGCCTCGCTCGCGGCCAACGGGATCCTCGGCACCGGCGCCGCGTTGGCCGCGCTCCCGGCGGGGACCGGCGACGACTTCGCCAAGGCGATCGGCGCGGGGAAGCTGGACACGGCGGTCCAACTGCTCGCCAACCCCAAGATCGTCGACCTCGACGTCATCGAGGTCACGACGGGCGCCGACACGAGGAGCTTCGTGAACATCGCCGGCGCCGGCTTCGATTCGGAGGTGAACGAGACGGCCAACGGGATGACGGTCAAGCTCGGAGCGACCGGCACGTACATCGCCGCGTTGCTGAAAACGCTCTCCCGGTTCTCCCCGGCCGCGTTCACGATCCAGGTCGACGACGAACGGATGGAGCTGGACGCGATGCTGGTCGAGGTAGGAAGCGGCCGTTGGACCGGGGGAGGGATGAAGGTCCTCCCGAACGCCGTCATGAACGACGGGCTGCTGGATGTCTGCATCGTCGAAGCGCTCTCGAAGCCGGCGTTCCTCCGAGCGTTCCCACGCGTGTTCCTCGGCTCTCATACGACGCATCCGAAGGTGCGCATGCGCACGGGCACCCGGGTCCAGGTCGAGGCGAACCGCCGCGTCCTCGTGTACGCCGACGGAGAGCTGGTCGGCTCCCTCCCGGCGATCTTCGAGGTCCGTCCCGCGGCGCTACCGGTGGTGGTCGGGCCCGACGCCAAGGGCGTACGGTGAGCGCATGACCACCGGCCTGCTCCTGATCCACGCGTTCCCGTTGGACGCCCGCATGTGGGAGCCGCAGCTGGCCGCTCTCGGGGCGCGGTTGCCGATCGTCGCACCCCACCTCCCCGGCTTCGGGGGAACGGAGGGACCCGAGGTCCTCACGATGGGGCTCGCGGCCGAACACTGTGTCCGTGCGCTCGACGAGGCGGGCCTCGACACCGCGATCGTGTGCGGGCTCTCGATGGGCGGCTACGTCGCCTTCGAGCTCTGGAGGGCCGCCCGGCCCCGCGTCTCGGCCCTGGTGCTCGCGAACACGCGGGCCGAACCCGATCCTCCGGAAGGCGCGGCCGGGCGGCGCACCCTCGCCGAGCGACTCAAGAAGGAAGGCCACGGCTTCCTGGTCGAGGAGCCACCGCCGCTGCTCGCGGAGGATGCCCCCGCGGAGCTCCGGGAGCGCGTGAAGGCCATGATCGCCGACCAGACACCGGAGGGGATCGCGGCCGCCGCGCTCGGGATGGCGGAGCGTCCGGATTCCGTGCCGGATCTTCCCGGGATCGACGTGCCCACCCTCGTGATCACCGGCACGGCCGACCGGCTCATCCCGCCCGACGTCACCGCCGGCATCGCCGGCCGCGTGCCCGGCGCGGAGCTCCTTCGGATCGAGGGCGCCGGGCATATCTCCAACCTCGAGGCTCCCGACGCGTTCCACACGGCCCTCGACGGCATGATCCCGCCCGTCGCCACCTGACGCACCACGCCTCCCCGGCCGGCCGGTCAGGAACCCGCTCGTAGACTGACCACACCGTGGCCACCCCTGAAGAGTTCGCGCAGCAATTCCCGTTCGAGCTGGACGGTTTCCAGCGGGATGCGATCGACGCCGTGCATCGAGGGCTCTCGGTGCTCGTCGCGGCGCCGACCGGCTCGGGAAAAACCGTCGTCGCGGAGTTCGCGATCGAGCGGGCTCTCGATCGCGGTGGGAAGGCCTTCTACACGACCCCGCTGAAGGCCCTGTCCAACCAGAAGTTCGGCGATCTCGTCGCCAAGCACGGCTCGGGCACGGTGGGACTGCTGACGGGAGACAACGCGATCAACCCGGAGGCGTCGATCGTCGTCATGACCACCGAGGTGCTTCGCAACATGCTCTACGAGCGCTCCTCGACCCTCGCGGGGCTCCTCTCGGTCGTGATGGACGAGGTCCACTACCTGCAGGACCCGTACCGAGGCGCCGTCTGGGAAGAGGTACTGATCCACCTGCCGCCGTCGGTGAGCGTGGTGGCCCTCTCGGCCACGATCTCCAATGCGGAAGAGTTCGGCGACTGGATCACCACCCTCCGCGGCGACACGCGGGTCGTGATCGAGGAGCGCCGTCCGGTGCCGCTCGAGCACCATTACCTCGTCGGCCCCCGCCTGCATCCGATGCACGTGGAACAGGACGGCATCCTGCTGCCGAACCCGTACGTGGTCTCGCTTGATCAACACGAGCTGAAGACCAAGACCTACTACCGGCGGGGCTCGGGCCTCCCGCAGCATCAACGGATCCGCCGACCTCGCGAGGGCCACCGCCGCGTGTACGTCCCCCGGCGAGAAGAGGTCGTCGAGGTGCTCGAGAAGGAAGGGATGCTTCCCGCGATCTACTTCGTCTTCAGCCGGTCGGGCTGCGACAAGAGCGTGCGATGGTTGCGAGACGCGAACGTGCGCCTCACGACGAGGGAGGAAGCGGCCGTCATCCGGGACAGGGCCGAGACCCGCGCCGCCTGGGTCGACGAGGACGACCTGGTGAGCCTCGGCTTCTCCGACTTCTTGGAATCCCTCACCACGGGCGTCGCCGCCCACCACGCCGGCATGCTCCCGATGTTCAAGGAGACCGTCGAGGAACTCTTCCAGGAAGGGCTCGTGAAGGTCGTGTTCGCGACCGAGACGCTCTCGCTCGGTATCAACATGCCGGCCAAGAGCGTGGTCATCGAGGACCTGTGGAAGTTCCAGGGCGAGCGGCACGAGCTGGTCACGCCGGGGGAGTACACGCAGCTCACCGGGCGGGCGGGCCGACGAGGGATCGACGCGCTCGGCCACGCGGTCGTGATATACCAGAAGCAGGTCCCGTTCGAGCGGGTGGCCGGGCTCGCCGCGACCCGCACGTACGACCTCGCCTCCTCGTTCCGCCCCTCGTACAACATGGCGGTCAACCTGGTGCGCAACTACACGCCAGAGCAGGCACATCGCCTCTTGAACTCGTCGTTCGCCCAGTTCCTCGCCGACCGAGGCGTCGTCGCTCTCGAACGCTCCCGCCAGCAGGATCTGGCGACGCTCGAGGGCTACCGCACGAACATGGTCTGCCACGTCGGAGACTTCGAGGAGTACTGGGGATACCTCGAGAAGGCGAGACAGCTGCGGGAGGAAGATCGGCGGACCCGCGATCAGGGACGCCGCGACGAGGTCCGGGAGGGCGTGGCGCGGCTCCGACCTGGCGACGTCGTGTGGGTCCCGCGTGCTCGACGCCGAGGGGTGGCGGTGGTCGTCTCATCACGCGACGGCAAGCCCACGGTGCTCGCGCAGGATCGCCAGTTCTTCCGGCTGAACGACCGTGACTTCGAGGAACCACCGCAGGTCCTGACGAGGATCCCGCTGCCGAAGTCCGGGAGCGTTCGCAACCCGCGGTTCCGCAGGGATGTGGCGGCCAGGCTCGTGGCGCTCGACGTGAAAGGGGGAGGAGGGCGGCGACGGGGGCGGACCGATCCCAAGGTCGAGCGCGAAGCCGCCCATCTCGAGGAGCTCGCTGCGGCACATCCATGCCGTCGGTGCCCGGAGCGGGCGAAGCATGAACGATGGGCGATGCGTGCGAGCGAGCTCCAGCGACGACTCGGCGGCGTGGAGCGACGGATCCGCGTCCGCACCGAGACCCTCGCCAGGCAGTTCGATCGGGTCCTCTCGGTGCTTCGGGCGTTGGGCTACGTGGACGCGTGGACGCTCACGACGAAGGGTCGGACGCTGACCCGCATCTACGGCGAGGGAGACCTGCTGGTCGGGGAGGCCCTCGGATCCGGCCTCCTGGACGACCTTCGGCCCTCCGAAGTGGTGGCACTCCTCTCGGCGGTGATCTACGAGGGGCGCGAACGGGTCCCGCTCTCGGGGGAGATGCCCACGGCGGAGACCAAGGAACGCTACGAACGCCTCCAGCGACTGTGGAGGACGGTGCGCCGGACCGAGGACGAGCACCAGGTGCAGCTCTGCCGCGAGCTGGAGGCGGGTTTCGCGACGCCGATCTACCACTGGGCCGAAGGAGACGCGCTGGACGACATCCTCGCCGAGACCGACATGGCGCCCGGCGACTTCATCCGGAACTGCAAGCAGCTCGTGGATCTGCTTCGGCAGATCGAGGAGGTCGCGGCGCCCGAGGTGGCCGCGCAGGTCCGTGCGGGACGCGGAGCGATCCTGCGCGGCGTCGTCGCCTACACAGGGGTGTAGCTACGATGCCGAGCATGGCCAGCCCGTTCGGCACCATCGCGGTGATCGCCGACCCACGGGCGGGGGTCCTGGACCAGCTTCCGGTGCTCGAGCGCGCGCTCGATGAGCGCGGGCTCGAGCACCGGACCCTCGTGGCGAACGGGTCGGATCCGTCGGCGCTCGCGACCAGCGCGCTGGACGAGGGATTCCGCTTCCTCGTCGCCGTGGGGAACGACGAGACGGTCCAGGACGTGGTGAACGGGATGTTCCGCGAGGGCCGGCCGATCCGCGAGGATCCGGTCCTGGGCGTGATCGGCGCCGGGAGCGGATGTGACCTCGTCCGCAGCTTCGGCGTGCCCGGCGACACCGAGTCGGCCGCGGCGCATCTGGCCGGGGACAACACCTACGCCCTGGACCTCATGAAGATCACGTCGACCGGGCTCGACGGCGAGCGCCGTACGCGATACGGACACAACCTGGCGCAGGTGGGGATGGGCGCGCAGCAGATCGCGTGCGCCGCGAAGGCTCCGGCGTGGCTCGGCGGCTCGCGCCGCTTCTACGGCTTCTGGTGCGGCTACCTGAAGACGAAGGCGTCGAGGTTCACGATCGAGCACGACACGCGGACGTGGGAAGGCAGAGCGTGGAACGTCGTCGTGGCGAACGCCCAGTTCACCGGTGGCGGTCTCCGGCTGTCGCCGCGGTCGTTCCCCGGCGACGGCGTGCTTGACGCCCTCGTGTTCACCGGGCCGCGGTCCGGCGCCTATACGCAGCTCCCGCGCCTGTTCCGCCACGGCGATCACGTCCCGGACCCGCACATCGAGGAGCTGAAGGCGAAGATCCGTTTCGAGGTCCGGTCGGAGCGGGCGATGCCGGTCCTCGCCGACGGCGTCGCGCTCGGGACCACCCCCGCCACGTTCCAGATCGTGCCCCGACCGATACTCTTCAAGCTGTGAAGGCGGTCCATCTCGATCGGCTCGCGAGGGCTGCCGAGGAGACCGTGGCCCAGGGACTGGACGCGCTCGTGGTGTCGCCCTCGCGTGACCTCGCGTACCTGACCGGCTACGACCCCATGCCGCTCCCACGTCCGACCCTTCTCGTGCTCCGCCCGAACCGCGACCCCGTGGTGCTCGTTCCCGAGCTCGAGCGGCCGCTCGCGGCTTCCTCGCCGCTGGGGGAGCACCTGGAGCTGGTGTCCTGGCGCGACGGGTCCGACCCCTTCGAGGCCGCCGCGAGCCTGCTGACCGGCGCCGACCGGATCGCCGTCGCGGATCGCCTGTGGGCGGCCCACCTCCTCGGTCTCCAGCGCGTGCTGCCCGGCGCCGCGTTCTCGCCGGCATCCGCGGTGATGAGCCGCCTCCGCGCCGTGAAGGACGAGCATGAGCTGGGGGCGCTCCAGCGCGCCGGACGCGCCGCCGACGAGACGTTCCGCGCGATCGTCTCGATGTCGTTCCAGGGGCGGAGCGAAGAGGACGTCGCCCACGATCTCGCGGAGCTGCTCGTCCGCAACGGACACGCTCGCGCCGACTTCACGATCGTGGCGAGCGGCCCCAACGGCGCGTCGCCGCATCACGAACCGGGGGGACGGACGATCCTGCCGCGCGATGCGGTCGTGATGGACTTCGGGGGGGAGCTGGGGGGCTACTTCAGCGACACGACCCGAACCGTGGTCGTGACCGAGCCGCCCGAGGGCTTCGAGCAGGCGTACGAGGCCGTCCAGGAGGCCCAGGCGGCCGCCGTCGACGCCGTTCGGCCCGGACTGGAGGCCCAGGAGGTCGACAGGACCGCTCGGACGATCATCGACGCCGCGGGCTACGGCGACCGCTTCATCCACCGGACCGGACATGGGATCGGCCTCGAGCTCCACGAACCCCCCTACATGGTGGAGGGTGACCGGACGGTCCTGGAGCCCGGCATGACGTTCTCTGTGGAGCCGGGCGTCTACCTCGAAGGGCGCTTCGGCATCCGGATCGAGGACATCGTGGCCGTGACCGCAGACGGGGTCGAGCGCCTGAACCGGAGCACGCGCGAGCTTCAGGTCGTGTCTTGACCACGCAGACCCACCTCAGGTAATCCTGTCGCCCAGGTGGTGCGAACCACCGGGTGAGGAGTCCGCGAAGATGATCGGGGTCGCGCCGTGACGAGGGACGAGATCATGAAGATGGACACGTCGGAATTCGACCTGGACAAGTACCTCCGAGCGTCCACCCGCGTCGATCTGTCGGCGGTCGACTGGGGCCGGATCGGGCAGCATCCGGTGTCCGCCGACGAGGCTCGATGCCTCGCGTACATGATGGACATCGAGACCCACACGGTCGTGTTCCTCCGCGATCTCCTCGCGACCCGCGCCTCGTTCGACCCGGAGGTCACCTCGTTCCTCTCATGCTGGGGTTACGAGGAGCTCTGGCACGGGGAGGCCTTCAGCCGATTCCTCGGGGAAGCCGGCTACCGCCTGCATCCCTCCTACGAGGGCGTCGCGGGAGACGATCCGTTCCCCACGCGCTTCGACCGCAACCAGTGGATCAGACGGAAGTTCGGGACGAAGGGCTACGTCTCGCACATGGGCACGCTCCTCGGATCCGCGCTGTTCCGTGACTTCGTCGCGGTGCACATGACGTGGGGTGCGGTGAACGAGCTGGGCACGCTGACGGGCTATCACCGCATCATCGCGAAGACCGAGCATCCGGTGCTGATCCAGCTGCTCCAGGCGATCATCAAGGACGAGCGGCGGCACTTCGCGTTCTACCGGGCGCAAGCGAAGATGCGCCTCGCCCGGTCGAAGCAGGCCCGGACGATCACCCGGTGGGCGCTCGAGCATCTCTGGGCGCCCGTCGGCACGGGCGTCAGACCTCAGCACGAGACCGACTTCGTGATCCATTCGCTCTTCGGCGACGCCGATGGGATGGTCGCGGTCAAGGAGATGGAGCACACGCTCGGCGAGCTGCCCGGCCTCCGGGGGAGCACGTTCCTCTCCGACGCGCTCGAGGCGGCCGCACGACGCCTGGGCACGCCTCTCGGCGTCGGCTGAGCCCGACTTAGTCTCGGGGACGAACCCTGGTGCCCTCCGCCGTGTCCATGACCTCGAGATCCATCGCCTGGAGCTCGTCGCGGAGCTCGTCCGAGCGCGCGTAGTCCTTCGTCTCGCGCGCCGCGTCGCGCTCCGTGACGAGCCGCAGGATGTCCTCGGTCGGCGTCCACCCGGCCCGAGCCTCCCGCTCGAGGTCGAGTCCGAGGACGTGGTCCCAGGCGGCGAGGAGGGCGTGCTTCTCGCCCGGCGTCACCTCGCTCGAGTGATCGAGATCGTTCACCGCCCGGACCGCGGAGGGCATGTCGAGGTCGTTCGCGAGCGCCTCCCGGAAGCGAGCGTCGAAGTCCTTCGCGGCCGCGCTCTGAGGATCGGATGGCGTCCCCCACTCCGCGACGTGGCGCCGCAGCTGCTTCACGCGCTGGCCGGCGGTCTCCATCACCTCCCACGTGAAGTCCATCTCCGAGCGGTACCGGGTCTGGAACGTGAGCCACCGGAAGGCGAGCGGGTCGAGGCCGCGCTCCACGAGCTCCGCCGCGCGGATCACGTTGCCGGTCGACTTGGCGATCTTCTGGCCGGTGAGCCGCAGGAATCCGCCGTGCACCCACGTGGAGACCACCTCGTGGCCGACGGCGCCCTCGGACTGCGCGATCTCGTCCTCATGGTGAGGGAACTTCAGGTCGTTGCCGCCCGTGTGGATGTCGAACCGATCGCCCAGGTACTTCATCGACATCGCCGAGCACTCGATGTGCCAGCCGGGGAAGCCCTCGCCCCACGGGCTCGGCCACTTCATCAGCCGCCCGGGACCGGCCGATTTCCAGAGCGCGAAATCGGCGGGATGTCGCTTCGCCGGATCCGTCTCGAGGTCGCGGTGCCCCGCCTTCAGCTTGTCGAGGGTGTTGCCGGAGAGCTTCCCGTACCCCGGGAAGCTCGTGACGTCGTAGTAGACGGAGCCCGTCTCGACGACGTAGGCGTGCTCACGCTCGATCAGCGTGGCCGTGAGGTCGATCATCTCGGGGATGTGGTCGGTGGCCTTCGGCATGATGTCCGGAAGACGGATCCCGACCGCGGCCATGTCGTCGAGCGCCTCCCGCGTGTACTTCTCGGCGATCTCGAGAGGCTGCAGCCCCTCGTCCTCGACGGCCAGCAGCATCTTGTCCACCGCCTCGGGGGAGGACTCGTCGGTCATGTGTCCGACGTCGGTGATGTTCTGGACCTCGGTGACGTCGTACCCCTCGAACTCGAGCGTGCGCCGGATGAGATCGGTCAGCATGAACGTGCGCAGGTTCCCGAGATGGACGTACCGGTACACGGTGGGACCGCAGGCGTAGATCTTCACGCGGCCCGGTTCGACCGGCACGACCTCCTCGACCTGACGCGTGAGCGTGTTGTAGAGACGCACGCGCCAATCCTAGCGGCGCCTGCCGATCGAACCGGCGCGAGTCACTCTTCGCTGGGTTCCGTACCGCCGATGCGTTGGCGCTGCTCGCTCCGGCCGTTGCCCGAGCCGGACCGGACCGCGACGAGCGCTCCGACGGGCGGGGGCGGCACCGGGATCGGGATCGTGCCTTCGACACCGCCGTGTTGGAGGTGCGCGGCGGCACACGCGGCGTGATAGGTCTCGAGCTCCTCCAGGAACCGCGAGTCGTGGTAGCGCCGCCCGTCGATGTTCGGGCCCTCGCGGTCCTCGATGATGGCTTCGACGTCGTCTCCGGTGATCGACTTGTACGTCTCCAGGGCGTGGGCGACGGTGAGCACGTCGTCGCGGTGCTCCTCGAGCAGGGCCATCGTCCTGTCGTAGAGCTCCCGCAGCTTGGCCTCGACCGACTTCCCGAACTCCGTGTCGAACAACGAGCGGTCGGCACCGGTCTCCGCGGGCTGCACCGGTCCTCGGAGACCGGCCAGCGTCACCGATCGGGAGGCGATGGTCTCGCCCATCGCGTAGTACGCGAGCATCTGCGTCGTGAGCGCGGTAGCTCCGCGCATGTCCCCGCCCACACCGGTGGAGTGGTCGCCGCCGAAGAAGAGCCGCTCGCCGGCGAGCGACGCGAGGAACGTGATCACGTCGACCTCGCGCTCAGAGCGCCATTGGACGAACTGATCCTCCGGAGGGATCGAGGACACGAATCCACCCACGTCGCCTCGCCGCTCGATCGTCGCGAGGTCGATCGTCATGTGCTTGCGGAGGTGGTAAGCGGCCACCGCATGACACGCCTCGTGGACGGCGACCGCGTGGCGCTCCCGCTCGATGTAGTCATGGTCATCGGGGAGCCCATGCTGCTTGACGTGCTTCGCCTTCACGACGTCCGTCCAGCCGACCAGATCGCGGCCGTCGCGGATGGCGATCACGAGGGACTCGTTCACGATGTCCTTCATGTCGGCGCCACCCGCGTACGGCGTGATGGTGGCGAGCTTCGTGATCTCGTCGTCGCTCAGTCCGTGGTTCACCTTGTCGAAGTAGTAGCGGTACGTGGCGACGCGCCCTTCCAGCTGCGGGTAGCCGACCTTGAACTTCCGGTCGATCCGGCCCGGACGGAGCATCGCTTCGTCGAGCACGTGCGGCTGGTTCGTCGCGAAGATGTGGAGGATCCGGTATCGGGGTGGCAGCTTGGGCTTCATCCCCAGGAGCCGCCGAAGCCGATTCGTGAGTCCTCGCGGCTTCTTCAATCCGTCCATCTCGGACAGGAGCGCTTGCAGCGTCCCCATGCCCCCGCCACCCATGCCCATGCCGCCCATGACGACGCGCTCGGTTTGGCCCCCTCCGAACGGGGCGAGCTCGAACACGGTGTTGCGGCCGGCGTCGGACACATACCCCATCCCGTTGCAGGTGAGCTCGTTGGTCCACGGCGTGACCGCTGGATCCATCGCCCAGCCGCCCTGTGGGCCGACGTTGCCGCGGTTGCCGAGAGAGTCGGCCTCGTCGATGAAGACGATCACCCCGCCGTAGCGGGTTGCCAGCTTCCGGAGCTTCCGATAGAGCGCCTTGACCTTCAGGATGCCGACGCCCATGAACATGTTGATGAAGGCACCGGGCTCGACGAAGACGAAGGGCTTCGCCGTCTCACCCGCCACCGCTTGGGCCATGAGGGTCTTCCCCGTGCCTGGGGGTCCCCAGAGGAGGAGTCCGCCGGGAACGTAGCCACCGCGCTTCTCGATCGCCTCCGGATCCTCGAGGAAGATGATGTTCTCCTTCACGCGCTCGAGGACCGCGTCCTGGCCTTTCACGTCGGAGAACCGGGTGTCCATGTCGTCGGGCATGTAGACCTCCACCCCGCCGCGAGACATGAACCAGAAGATCCCGACGAACTGAAGGATCCCGAACGAGATCAGGAACGCGAAGTAGACGAGCTGACCCATCGACTCCTTGATGAGTCCAGGGACCCGGAACCATGCCTCCAGGGCGTTGACCTGATCACCCGGCTGGCTGATGAACGAAGCGATGATCGCCCCGAGGATCCAGGCGAACACGAGGAACCGCAGGAGTCGGCCGAGTCGGAACCGGACGGACGGGTTGATCCGGCCGAGCGCCTCTTCCTCTCGGTCGAGCATCCCCCGCCAGAGACGGTAGTAATCCTTCGACTGCTCCTGGAGGTAGTAGTGGAGCTGGCGCAGCACTTCGAGGGCCGCGAGGACGAGGAGCCACCACCGCTGGCTCACCTGATCCTGGAGCGCACTGCGGAACGACATGTTGGTGGCCGAGACGTCGGCGAGCACGAGGATCAAGAACGCGCCGAGGAGGAAGATCAGAAGACGGATCCGATCCCAGAAGTGCGCGGGCGTCCGATACTCGCGCTCGGACTCTTTCGGGCGGCTCGTGAACTCGAAGCGATGCTTCGGCTGGGTGTCCAGATCGTTCGGCATGGGGACCTCTCATCCGTCCATCGGGAGACCGGTGTATCGGACCATTATGAGACTTCGAACGGGGAAGATGGGACCCCCGATCACGTCGGGAGTGGCCGGTCCTCGAAGGGGATCGACAGAGCGATGGTGGTGTTCGTGGTGACCCCCGCTTTCTCGCGGAGTCGCCTGATCAGGTCTTCGAGGTCGCCGGTCGTCCTCGTCCGGACTTTGAGCACGTAGTTCGCCTCGCCCGCGACCGAGTAGCAGTCCTCGACCTCCGGGAGCTCGCGGACCCGGGCCGGCAGGTCGTCGGGCTGATGGGAGTCCAGAGGGGTGACCGCGATCAGGGCGGTCACGAAGAGGCCGATCGCCTCCGGATCCAGAACCGCACGGTAGCCGCGGATCACGCCTTGGTGCTCGAGCTTCCGGACGCGATCGTGCACCGCGGACGCAGAGAGTCCCACCTTGGAGCCCACGTCGGCGTAGGTTGCCCGCGCATCGTCCTGCAGCGCGGTGAGGATCGCGAGATCGCGTGCGTCCAGCACGCGAGCATGCTCCCACACGGTGCGGGGGAGGGAGATATCCCCGGGACGGCCGATTGCTCGCAACGACCGGGTGACGGTACGGTCGCCGTCTCCTCCTCCCGGTTCCCTCGTGAGGAGGTCCCGTTCGTTTGGACCGACGTTCGCCCAGGCCGCCGGCGAGGACCGACGGCACGGGCCCTCGCTTCGAGCCGGTGCCGAAGCCCGGCGGCGGCATCCGATGGCTCACCCGGCTCGATCCCGCCGACGAGGCCGAGTACCGGCAGGCGGTGCGTCCGCTCGCCGGCAGGATCGAGCGCGCGCTCGGGCCCGAGGCGTTCGCGATCCGGACACGGCCGTCTGCAGACGGACCGACCCTCGCTCCCTGGGCACCCGCCCGAGGCGCATGGCGGAAGACGTTGCGAGGGGTCCTCCGCGCGGCACCGCCCGGCAGGGCGTTCGCCGTGGCCGACATCCGCGATTGCTACGGGTCGATCTCGCCCGAGACGATCGCCTCGCTCCTGGGACCGGATGCGGCACACGCGGTCGCCTTCCTCCGCCACGTCCACGAGCGCGGCGTGCGCGGTCTTCCGATCGGTCCGGAGCCCTCCGCGGTCTTGGCCAACGCCGTCCTCGGCGAGATGGATCGCGCCATCCGGCGTACGGGCACCCGGCACGTGCGCTGGGTGGACGACGTCGTGCTGTGGGGCGCGCACCCCGACGTCCGGCGCGCACTCTGCGCGCTCGACGACGTCACGGGAAGGATGGGCCTCTCGCTCCACGAAAGGAAGACGCGACGGGCCGTCGACATCGACGAGGCTCGAGCGATCGCGCTCGGTGAGCGGGACTCCTCTATCATCGCGGCTCCGTGAGAACCCTTTACCGCGCATCCCGTGTCGTCACCCTCTCCCACCCGATGATGGGGGAGTGGCTCCTCGTCGACGAGCGCCACATCCAGCGCGTGGGCACCGGCGACCCGCCGGAGGCAGATCTCACGATCGAGCTTCCCGGCACCACCATCGTCCCGGGCTTCATCGACAGTCATGTGCATCTCACCTCGACCGGGCGGTCGCTCACGAACGAGGACGTCAGGGGATCGACCTCGAAAGAGCACCTGCTCGGTCTCGTCGCGGAGCGATCGGCTGCAGGCACGTCCCCCGTCCACCTGGAGGGCTTCGACGAGTCGGGGTGGGATCGGCCGGACCTGCCGACGGGCGAGGAACTGGACGCCCTGACCCCCCTCCCCGTCGTCCTCACGCGCACGGACGGGCACATCTCCGTGGTGAGCGCGGAGGTGTTCACCGCCCTCGACCTCACGGACGCGGAAGGGGTCGAGGTCGATGAGGACGGTCAGCCGACGGGCCGCATAACGAAGGAGGCGAACCGGCGGGTCTCGGCGTGGGTGGAGTCGTCGTACGAGCGCCAGCGCATCGAGGAGTTCCAGCTGCAGGCGGCCGGCCTCGCCGCCTCTCGAGGCGTGACGGCCGTCCACGAGATGTCACTCGACGTGTCGGACCTCGACGTCCTCGTCGGACATCGAGGGCGGCTCCCGGTCGACGTCTCGCCGGTTCCCGCCTCGATGTCGCTCCCCGAGGCGATGGAGCGAGGCTTCCTCGCGATCGGGGGTGATCTCCCCGTCGACGGTTCGATCGGGGCGAGGACCGCCGCGTTCGCGCATCCGTACGAAGACAGCTCGGAACAGGGCGAGCTCTATCACGCCGACGACTCGCTCGCCGAGTTCTTCCATGCCGGCCACAACGCGGGACTCCAGGTGGGCGTCCACGCGATCGGGGACCGGGCGATCGAGCAGGTCCTCGAGACGTGGGAACGCGTCTACGCCGCGCTCGACTCGCGGGAACGGCGACACTTCCGAGCCCGACGTCACCGGATCGAGCACTTCGTCCTGCCCTCGGCCGACCAGATCGAGCGGACCGCGATGCTCGGGCTGGCCGTCTCGGTGCAACCCGCGTTCGACCGGCTCTGGGGACAAGGTGGTGGCATGTACGAGGAGCGGCTCGGTCCCGCGCGGGCGATGGCCGCCCATCCGATCCGCACGATGCTCGACCGCGGCATCGAGGTGGGCGTCGGCTCCGACTCGCCGGTGACGCCGCTCGATCCGATGCTCGCGATCGCGGCGCTCGAGGAGCACCACGAACCCTCGCAGCGGCTGACGAGGCTCGAGGCCCTGAAGCTGCACCGAGTGGGGAGCGCCCGCCTGGGACACCAGGACGGCAAGAAGGGGGCACTCGAACCGGGACGTCATGCCGATTTCGCCGCGTACGACGATGACCCCCTCGATGTCCCGTCCCTGGAAGGCCTCCGGCCCGTCCTCACGGTCTCCCTCGGCCGCGAGGTCTACCGAGCCTGACGAAGGCGCCTCTGGTTGTTCTTGGCACTGTTTCTGGGGTTTCGGGTTGTCCTCCCCAGCCTCGCTCGGTAACGTCCTGCCTGCGTCACCGCCCCGGCGGAGACGCATGCGGAGCCCGAGAGGCTGAGTAGAGAACGCGGCGCCCCGGCGTCGCGGCCCCAAAGGTCTCTCGGGCTCTCGCGTTTCCAACTTCCGCTGCCGGGGAACATCCTGTGTCTCCCCAGCGTACTTCCATGGCGAGCGCCGATATGGGCGCTCCGAGGCGAGTGCCGAGACAAGTGCCAAGGCGAGTGCCAAGGCAAGAGGAGGAGCGGACGCTAGAATCCGCGGCCGGATCGAGGACCGAACCCGGAGGAACAAGGTGATAGAGCGCACGGAAGAGCGCGAAGACGAGGACGTCGCGGCCGAGGAGGATCTCGACGACGTCGAGCCGACCGAGGAAGACCTCGCGGATGCCGCCGCGACGCCCGCGGACCCGGCCGTCGCCGACGTCGAGTCGATCCACGAAGTCCTCGAGAAGCAGGAGGCTCGTGACGACGAAGACGACGCCGACGAAGAGGAACCGGTGGTGGCCGTCGCCACGACGACGAAGGGAGACGACCGCCTCGAGCCGATCGAGACGCGAGTGGTTCCCATCCAGGAGACGGAGTTCGTCTGCAAGAACTGCTATCTCGTGAAACACCGCAGTCAGCTCGCGGACAAACGGCGGATGTTCTGCCGCGACTGCGCCTGACCCAGGGCCGGCTCCCGGTCGCGTTCGTCCTGTCCCTGATCGGGGGCGTACTGTCCTCGCTCGCCTTCCCGCCCGTCGCTGCCTGGCCGCTCGCGTTCCTCGCGCCCGCGCTCTTGCTCGTCGCGCTGCGGGACGCGAGCCCCACCCAAGGGTTCCTGCTCGGGCTCGTGTACGGACTCGTGGCGTTCGGGATCACGTTGTCGTGGATCATGCTCTTCGGCTCGCTCGCATGGGCTGCGTTGACGCTGCTCACCGCCTCGTCGATCGCCCTGTTCGGCGCCGTGTTCGCGCTCGTTCGCAGACCCGGGCGGCCGGTGCTCACCGCCCTCGGCGCGGCCGCCGCGTGGACGGCGATGGACTGGCTGCGAGGACTCTGGCCGTTCGGTGGGTTCACGTGGGGCTCACTCGGCGTATCACAGGTCCCCAACATGATCACGGTGCGCTTCGCGGTGATCGCGGGCGTGTTCGGCGTCACGTTCGTCGTGGCGTTCGCGGCGGCGTTGCTCGCCGAGGCGGCCACCGGGGAGCGTTCCCTCGCACGCCGGGCTCAGTGGGTCGGGATCGCGGCCCTCGTTGCTCTCTCGCCACTCGTCATCCCGTTCGCCGCCGCCACGGGGCGACCCATCGACGTCGCGGCGACCCAGGTCGACTTCGACGAAGCCGTCAGCCATGGCTCGAGGGAAGAGGGTGACATCGCGGTGACGAGACTCAACCTTGACCTCCACCGGACGTTGAAGGATGCGCCACCCGATCTGGCCGTGTGGGGAGAGAGCGCGCTCGACCCGGGGTCCCTGGAGATCCTCGACGAGGTCCGCGCCACGATCGCGGAGGTGGGGGTCCCGGTCCTGACGGGAGCCACCAGCCGAGACATCCGAACCGTCGGTGGAGGCGGCGCCTCCACACTGTTCAACCAGGCGGTCGTCTTCGACGGAGGGGGAGCGGTGGTGGACGTCTATCGGAAGACCCACCTCGTTCCGTTCGGGGAGTACATCCCGTGGAAGCGTGTCGTCGGCTGGATCCCCGCGCTCGACCAGATCGCGTACGAGCTCACGCCGGGGGAGCGGGTACATACCCTGGATGCCCCCGGTCTCCCGAGGTTCGCGGCGCCGATCTGCTTCGAGAACAGCTTCCCCGGGCTCGACCGTGAGCTCGTGCGACAGGGCGCGCAGTTCCTCGTCGTTCTCACGAACAACGCGGCCTACGACGAGACGTCCGCCTCCGCGCAACATCTCCAGATGTCCCGGATCCGCGCGATCGAAACCGGCCGATGGGTGGTGCACGCCGCCGTGTCCGGGATCAGCGCGTTCGTCGATCCGAGCGGTCGCACCTCTCAACAGACCGACTTGTTCGAACCCGCACTGATCCGAAGGACCATCCGCGCATCGACCGAGCGAACGCTCTATGTGCGCTGGGGCGACTGGCTCCCCATCGCGTCGCTCGCGCTCGCGATCGGGATGGCGGCGGTGCCGCGAGGCCGTCGGGGCGAGCGTCCCGCACCGGTCCCGCTCGACCCCGGCGCGCGAACCTTGGTGATCCTTCCCACCTACGACGAGGCGAAGACGATCCGCGACGTCGTCACCGGGGTGCTGGCGCTGCCGGGGGTCGAGGCCCTCGTCGTCGACGACTCATCGCCGGACGGGACGGCGGGCATCGTGCGAGAGCTCATGGTGGGGGAGCCGCGACTCCGCCTCCTGGAGCGTCCCGCCAGGTCCGGGCTCGCGAGCGCCTACCTCGAAGGGTTCGACCGGGCGCTCCACGAGGGCTACGACCTGATCGTCGAGATGGATTCCGACCTCTCGCACGATCCCGGCGAGCTCGCCTCGCTGCTCGACGCGGCTCGCGATCGTTTCCACCTGGTGGTCGGCAGTCGTTACGTGCCGGGCGGCTCCGTGACCAACTGGAGCCGAGCCCGGCTCGCCCTGTCGAGGGTGGGCAACATCTATGCCTCGGTGATGCTGGGGCTCCCCCTTCACGACGCCACGAGCGGCTACCGTGTCTACCGTCGCGCTCTGCTCCACGACCTCGTTGCGGATCCGTTCCACGCCGACGGCTACGGCTTCCAGGTGGAGCTCGTCATGCGCTCGTGGCTCCGCGGCTGGACGATCGGCGAGGTACCGATCACGTTCAAGGAACGGGAGCACGGTCACTCGAAGCTCTCCCGTGGGATCGTGTTCGAGGCGCTCTGGCTGGTGACCCGTTGGGGCGTCGCGCTCAGGGTCCTCGGGCGGCCACATCGAGGCTTCCGCGCCTAACGACCCTCCCGTTCCTGGGCGACTGCGAACGAGACGTGCCACCGCCGATGCGACCTGGCACGATTTCTCATGTGACCAACCGGCCCGCAGCGGCGCAGCACCTGCGCGACCTCGCACGGCTGCGCCGCGTCCGCGACCGGATCGACCGGGAATACGCGCAGCCGCTGGACGTCGAGGCGCTCGCGCGCGGCGCCCACATGTCCGCTGGGCACCTCAGTCGTCAGTTCCGGCTCGCCTACGGCGAGTCCCCGTACAGCTACCTGATGACGCGACGCATCGAGCGCGCGATGGCGCTGCTGCGTCGTGGCGAGCTCAGCGTCACCGAGGTCTGCTTCGAGGTCGGCTGCTCCTCGCTGGGCACGTTCAGCACGCGCTTCACAGAGCTGGTCGGGATGCCGCCAAGCGCCTATCGGCGTCACGCGAAGGGCGAGATGGCGGGGATAGCACCGTGCGTGGCGAAGCAGGTGACCAGACCGGTCAGGAATCGAGAAGCATCGGTCACCGAGGCGCAGCTAGTGTGACGGCCATGGACATCACCATCCACCAGACCATGCTCCCGCACGATGACCCGGACGCATCGCTCGCCTTCTACCGGGACACCCTCGGCTTCGAGGTCCGCAACGACGTCGAGTACGGCGGGATGCATTGGATCACGGTCGGCCCTCTGGACCAGCCAGGCACGTCGATCGTCCTGTACCCGCCCGCCGCCACCCCCGGCATGACCGACGACGAGCGCCGCACGATCGCAGAGATGATGGCCAAGGGAACCTTCGCCAGCATCAACCTGGCTACCAAAGACCTCGACGGCACGTTCGAGCGACTGCAGGCGGGCGACGCCGAGGTCGTCCAGGAGCCGACCGATCAACCGTACGGGATCCGCGACTGCGCGTTCCGCGATCCCGCGGGCAACCTGATCCGCATCCAGGAGTTGCGCTGAGCCATAGAGGTATCGCACCGGAGGTCGAGCGACCGGGAACCATCTGACGAAGGAGGTGCTTCACGATGGCTGAGACGAGGTCCGCGAAGAAGACGCAAGGGTCCGCCAAAGGGACCACTGCGACGAAGGGATTCACGGCCGACGAGCGAGCGGCGATGAAAGCTCGGGCCCAAGAGTTGAAGGCTGAGGCCCGGGAGAACAAGGGCAGGGCGGAAGGGGAACGCGACCTCCTCGCGGCGATCGCCGCGATGAAGGGCAACGATCGCGCGATGGCCAAGCGGCTTCATGCGATCATCACCGCGGCCGCGCCAGACCTCTGGCCGAAGACCTGGTACGGGATGCCCGCGTACGCCAAGGACGGCAAGGTGGTCTGCTTCTTCAAGAGCGCGGCCAAGTTCAAGTCGAGGTACGCGACGTTCGGTTTCGAGGAAACGGCGAACATCGACGCCGGCGCCATGTGGCCGACATCCTGGGCGCTCACGGAGCTGACGGCCGCCGACGAGAAGAAGATCGCCGCGCTCGTGAAGAAGGCGATGCGCTAGGCGCGAGGCGCCACCGGGGGAGAGATGGGCAGCCACGACCTGATCCGCGTGCAGGGCGCGCGCGTGAACAACCTCAAGGACGTCAGCGTCGAGCTCCCGAAACGCCAGCTCACGGTGTTCACCGGCGTCTCGGGCTCGGGCAAGAGCTCGCTGGTGTTCGACACGATCGCCGCGGAGTCGCAGCGGCTGATCAACGAGACCTACAGCGCCTTCGTGCAGGGCTTCATGCCGACGCTGGCGCGGCCGGAGGTCGACGTACTCGAAGGGCTGACGACGGCGATCATCGTCGATCAGGAGCGGATGGGCTCCAACCCTCGTTCCACCGTCGGGACCGCCACCGACGCCAACGCGATGCTGCGCATCCTCTTCAGCAGACTCGGGAAGCCGCATATCGGATCGCCCAACGCCTACTCGTTCAACGTCCCCTCGGTGAGGGCAAGCGGGGCGATCACCGTCGAGCGCGGCGTGGGGAAGACGAAGACCGAGAGGGCGACCTTCCACCGACTCGGAGGCATGTGTCCGCGCTGCGAGGGCATGGGCTCGGTCACCGACTTCGACCTGACTGCGCTGTACGACGAGACCCTGTCGCTCAACGAGGGCGCGCTCACCATCCCCGGCTACAGCATGGACGGCTGGTACGGCCGTATCTTCCGCGGCTGCGGCTTCTTCGACCCGGACAAGCCGATCCGGAAGTACACCAAGAAGGAACTTCACGACCTGCTCCACAAGGAGCCGACCAAGATCGTGGTCGACGGGATCAACCTGACGTACGAGGGTCTGATCCCGAAGATCCAGAAGTCGATCCTGTCCAAGGACGTCGACGCGTTGCAGCCGCACATCCGCGCCTTCGTGGAGCGGACGGTGACGTTCACGACCTGCCCGGAGTGCGACGGCACCCGACTCAGCGAAGATGCCCGGTCGTCGAAGATCAAAGGGAAGAACATCGCCGACGTCTGTTCGATGCAGATCAGCGACCTGGCCGATTGGCTCAGGGGCCTCGACGAGCCGTCGGTGGCCCCGCTGCTCACCGGTCTGCAGCACCTCCTCGACTCGTTCGCGGAGATCGGGTTGGGATACCTCTCGCTCGACCGGCCGTCGGGCACCCTGTCCGGGGGAGAGGCGCAGCGTACGAAGATGATCCGCCACCTCGGGTCGTCGCTCACCGACGTCACCTACGTCTTCGACGAGCCCACCATCGGCCTGCATCCGCATGACGTCCAGCGGATGAACGACCTGCTGTTGCAGCTGCGCGACAAGGGCAACACCGTGCTCGTGGTCGAGCACAAGCCGGAGGCGATCGCGATCGCCGAGCACGTCGTCGACCTCGGACCGGGCGCGGGCACCGGCGGTGGCGAGGTCGTGTTCGAGGGCACCGTCGAGGGGCTTCGGGCGAGCGACACCCTGACCGGGCGGCACCTGGACGACCGCGCCGCCCTGAAACCCTCGGTGCGGACGCCGTCGGGTGTGCTGGAGGTGCGCGGCGCCGCGACCCACAACCTGCACGACGTCGACGTCGACGTCCCGCTCGGCGTGCTGGTCGTCGTCACCGGAGTGGCGGGCTCGGGCAAGAGCTCACTGATCCATGGCTCGGTGTCGGGCCGGGACGGGGTCGTGTCGGTCGACCAGACCGCGATCAAGGGCTCCCGACGCAGCAACCCGGCGACGTACACCGGACTGCTCGACCCGATCCGCAAGGCGTTCGCGAAGGCCAACGGCGTGAAGCCGGCCCTGTTCAGCGCCAACTCCGAGGGCGCATGCCCCACCTGCAACGGCGCCGGCGTCATCTACACCGACCTGGCGATGATGGCCGGCGTCGCCACCACCTGCGAGGAGTGCGAGGGGAAACGGTTCCAGGCAGAGGTCCTCGAGTACGGATTCGGAGGGAAGGACATCAGCGAGGTGCTCGCGATGCCGATCACCGAGGCCGAGGCGTTCTTCGCCGCCGGCGAGACAGAGACGCCGGCCGCGCACAGGGTCCTCACCCGGCTCCTCGACGTCGGCCTCGGCTACCTCAGCCTCGGCCAGCCGCTCCCGACGCTGTCCGGCGGCGAGCGACAGCGGCTCAAGCTCGCCACCCACCTCGGCGAGAAAGGCGGCGTCTACGTCCTCGACGAGCCGACCACCGGTCTGCACCTCGCCGACGTCGAGCAGCTGCTCGGCCTGCTCGACCGGCTCGTGGACTCCGGCAAGTCGGTCATCGTCATCAATCACCACCAGGCGGTCATGGCGCACGCCGACTGGATCATCGATCTCGGCCCCGGCGCCGGCCACGACGGCGGACGGATCGTCTTCGAGGGCACACCCGCCGACCTCGTCGCCGCTCGTTCCACCCTCACCGGCGAGCACCTCGCGGTCTACGTCGGCGCTTGACCGAGGCCTCGAGGACATCCAGACGCGCTCTGATCCGTTTCGACCGATCCCAGTCGCTTCCCCGATAACGTACATTATGTCACCTTACCTTGGAGCGGCGAGATCCGATCCCTCCCCCTTCGATCCATAGCTCCTTGGTCTTGGGCGTTCCTGGGCGCGTCCTTGGTGGACCGTTCTTGCTTCGAGGCAACGCGGATGCGAAGCTCGCGTGCGGCCGTGGAGAGAAGGACATCGGCGAAAGGCTTCCTGCTTTCGACCGATGTTCCCTCCCCCGGGGCCCTCGTAGGCTGTGGGTCAACCGGCCGATAGATGACCGACACGGATGACCTACCGCCTGTATGAGGCGGAACCCTGGAGGGGACATGAGGAGAACGAAGCACCGGCCCGGCGGCCGACGAGGCCTTGTCTTCGGGTCGATCATCGTGGCGATCCTGGCGGTGGGACAGGCCGGCATGGTGCTCGCCGGCGCCGTTCCTCCGGTCGACGCCCCCGCCCCCTCGTCGGTGGAGGACGTGCAACCGTCGGTCGAAGGCGTGGAGCCGGTCATCGTCGATACGCCGCCCTCGAACGACGGCAGCGGTGACACACCTGCCGGGGAGGTCACCGACCAGCTCCCCCCAGTGGTCCCCTCCGTCGATGCCGAGATCGGTTGTCCGGAGGACGTCGGACTCGAGACGTGCGTGCCGGATGAGATCGACGCCGGCGCGAGCATCCCGGTCCGCGTCACCGAAGCGGTCGTCGAGCCGAGCCCGCCCGACCTCCAGGTCTCGAAGACGTCCAACGCGGACGGGATCCTCCACGACGGCGACGACTTGGTGTACACGATCACCGTGACCAACGCGGGCGACGAAACAGCGACGGGCGTGGAGGTCGTCGACATCCTTCCGCCGGGCGCACAGGGCGTCGCCTTCCCACCGTTCCCGACGCTCGCCGGCAAGGCGTGCACAGTCACGAGCTCCGTGCTCCCCGGCGGCGTCCCTCACGCCGAGGTTCGCTGTGGCCGCGTCTCTCTCGATCCCGGTGAGGCGGCAACCGTCACGGTGCGGGTCATCATCGACGGCAGCTTCTGCGGCCCGATCACGAACGTCGTGGACGTGGAAGGCACGAACGAACCCGCCGCGAACGTCGGGGGCGACAACCACGCCGATGCCACCGACGAGGTCGCGTGCGTACCGAGGATCCGGTTGTCGACGAGCGGTCCGTCATTCGCACACGTCGGCGACGCGATCACGTACGTGTTCACCGCGAGGAACAACGGAGGCGTCGCCCTCACCAACATCGACGTCTCCGATCCGAAGTGCGACTCCTCTCCCACACTCGTCGACGACGGGAACGGCAACGGGACCCTAGCCGTTGGTGAGGCATGGCGCTTCGAGTGCGACCACACGGTCACATCCGCGGACGGGAACGTCGTCCACAGCCTGGCGAGGGTCGCAGGCGATCACGAAGGTGGCACCATCAGGCACACGGACACACATGACGTCGACGTGATCCACCCGGGTATCCAGCTCCGGACGACCGCAACCCCGACCTCTGGTCCGGCCGGGACCCTCATCGTCTACACGTACGCCGTCACCAACATGGGAGACACGCCCTTGTTCGACGTGTCCGTGATCGACGACATGCTGGGGAACGTGGGCGTGATCGCGACGCTCGGAGCGGGAGCGACGGCCGAGCTCACGGCCGAGACCACGCTGGGCTCCTCCCCCGCCACCAACGTGGCTACGGCCACGGGCGAGGACCGTCTCGGGATGTCGATCGAGGACACTGACGCTGCCTCGGTCACCGTGGTGGCGGGCGCAGGCGGCGAAGGCGCTGGCGGCGGGAGCCCGTTCACGGGTTCGGACACGGACGCGCTCGCTGCGTGGATCGTGATCCTCGCCGCCGTCGGGTCATCCCTTCTCCTGATCTCGCGGAGGCGATCGCAAGCACGCGCGTAGCGGACCGCACACGGGAGGGCGTGGAGCACAGCGCGGGCCCCTTCGGGGGCCCGCTCTTTACTTCTCCAGATCAGCGGGTTTCTGTCTTGTGCATTCGGGGAACTTGATTCACAATCGGGCTCCTCCGGACGGACTACGCACATCGGTCCGGATGGAGTCTGGCCATTCGCCCGATGGCCTCCCCCGGGTGAGGGGGGTACCGTCGGGGCGGAGGACCACGGTCTACGCCGTAGGACGTGGGGCCCGTTCATCGGTCGATGACACACGAGATCAGTTGGGGGTGGCAAGGATGAGAACCAGAACCGACAATGGGCGGGGCCGACACGGCAAGCGTGGGCTCGCGTCCTTCGTTTCGTTCCTGCTTCTGTTCGCGTTCGCGCTCGGGAGCAGTTCGGTGGTAGCACTGGCGGACAACGCCGGCGCGAAGGGGAAGAAGCAAGTTGCGAGTGAAGAGGCTCCGCCGGTCGCGGAAGCCCCCGCGGAGGAAGCCCCCGCGGAGGAAGCCCCTCTCGAAGAGGCTCCGGCCGAGGACGCGCCGCCAGCTGAAGAAGCCCCAGCTGAGGCCCCGGCTGAGGAGGCTCCCGTCGCAGAGGAAAGCACCGGCGAGGCGGAAGGCGACGGGGCGACGAGTCGAACCGCACCCAAGGCCAGCCAGCTCCCGACCGCAAGCGCAGGTCGCGGTGCCGGGATCCTGAGCCACGGCGGACTCCACGGCGGGGATGTCTCGCTCGACTTCGTCGCAGCCGGACCGTTCACCTACGACCACAGCACCGGCCTGGGCACGCATCCCCAGTTCGGATACGACAACCGCAACATCAGCAAGACGAACGGTGTGGTGGAGTCGCTGGAGGGCGGCGACTTCGAGTGTGGCGACCTCGTGACCTTCTTCGTCCAAGTGAGGGTCGCGGCGGACGCAGAAGGGAGCGGCGACGTCGAGCTCGACTTGTCGTTCGGCGCCGAGACCACTGGCCAGCCCGGCCTCGGCTTCGACAGCATCGTCAGCTACGGCATCAACACCCCCGATAACGGCAATGTCGGGAACGTGGGTGACAACGTCGTCACGGCCGCCCCGGTCAACGGGGCCATCGAAACCGCCGGCTACGACGAGTTGAAGGCGACGCTCACGGTGACCAACCTCGCCCCCGGCGAGACGGCCATCGTTCGCGTGACCGTCCACCTCGAGTGCGAGATCGGAGAAACTCCGACAGGCAATATCCTGAATGCGATCGAGTCTGCCCGCGCGGACGGCAACAGGATCTCCGTCGGACAGGAGACCGTCCCGATGAAGCAGGTCGGCGGACTCGCGGCAGCGCCCGCGATCGAGGTCACCAAGGACTGCCCCGCGGACGCTGCTGCCGGGGAGGAGATCACGTACGAGATCACGGTGACGAACACCGGGAACGTCGACCTGACGAACATCACCGTCGAGGACGACATCATCGGTGACCTTTCGGGTGAGTTCCCGAACACGCTCGTCGTCGGATCCGATCCCGTCACGGTGGAAGTGCAGTACACCCCCGTGCCGGCGGACGGCGACCCCGTCACGAACACGGTCACCGCGACCGGTGACTGGGAGGCCGGCGAGACGAGTGACGCCGTGTCGGCCACCGCCGACTGCACCACCAACATCACCCACGCACCGGGGATCGACGTCACCAAGTCCTGCCCCGAACTGGTCGCGTTCGGTGAGGACATCGAGTACACGATCACGGTGACCAACACCGGCAACGAAGCGCTGGTGGGCGTGACGGTGAACGACACCTTGCTCGGCGACATCACGGGAGACTTCGACTTCGACTTCTCGGAGCCGTTCCCCGTCGACGAGGTCGCCACGGCAGTCGTTACCTATTCGCCGGGGGCAGAGGAAGACCCGGTGAACAACTCGGTGACCGCGACGGGCCTCGGTGAGGACTCCGAGGTCCAGGCGACGGGTACGGCCGTGTGCACCACCGATGTCGCGAACCCGGCCATCGAGATCGTGAAGACGGTCAGCGACGAGGTCGTGCCCGTGGGGACGACGGTGACCTACACCTACGTCATCACGAACACCGGCGACGTCACGCTGTACGACATCACCGTCGACGACGACATCATGGGCCACATCGGGGACATCGCCGTCCTCGAGCCCGGTCAGTCGGTCACCCTGACGAAGGACTTCGTCGTCGGTGACGAGCCCGTCGTCAACGTCGGCACGGCCGTGGGCGAGGACATCCTCGGCCGGGTCGTGAGCGACGACGACGACGCGATCGTCACCCCGATCGCCGGTGAGAACCCGCCGAACCCGCCGAACCCACCGGGGACCCCGTTCACGGGCTCGGACGCGGGCCAGCTCGGGCTCATCACGATGATCCTGGCCGGGATCGGCGTGACCGTGGTCGCGTCGACCCGCAGGCGCCGGTCTGAGCGGGAGGCTGCCTAACAGACCAGAGGATGGGAGACATGGGGCGGGGTTCGAACAGGGACCCCGCCCCTTCCGTTTCTCCCCCGTGGGACCCCACTGTGGTGACTGAGGCCCCCTGAGGCTCCCGCCAAGCACATGCTCCTGGCCGATCCAGTCGATCCGTGCTCGTTTTCCACCAGATTTCTGTATTGCGCAATCCGGAAACTTCCTCCACAATCGGTCTCATCCGAACGGACTACTGCATCCGCTAGGAAAGTACGGGCCATTGGCCCGATGCTGTCCCCCGGAGGGGGGGGTAGCGTTCGGTAAGGCGGACCACGCTCTTCACCGTAGGGCGGGGCCCGCCTCTGTCGGTCAAGTGAAGCGCACCACACCAGTTGGGGAGGTACGGGATGGGATCCAGATCCAACAGTCGGCGTAGCCGCGGCACCAAGCGGGGGCTCGCCTCGTTCGTATCGTTCGTCGTTCTGTTCGCGCTCGCGCTCGGACAGGGCAGCTCGTTGATCGCCCTTGCGGACGACGCGAGGAGCACCGCTCTTCCGTCGGCACAGCCGACCGCCAGCGCGGACGAGAGCAGTGGTGACTCAGTCGCGTCTTCGGATGACAGGGTCGCTTCCGCACCTCGAACGGCACCCAAGCCCAGCCAGCTGACGACTGCGAGCTCCGCGAGCTCCGACCGTTCCGCGGGCATCCTGAGCCATGGGGGCCTGCATGGTGGGGACGTCACCCTCGACTTCGTCGCGGCCGGGCCCTTCACCTACAACCACACCACCGGTCTGGGCACCCATCCGCAGTTCGGGTACGACAACCGGAACATCAGCAAGACGAACGGCGTGGTGGAGTCTCTCGAGGGCGGCGACTTCGCCTGTGGCGACCTCGTCACGTTCTTCGTGGCGGTCGGCGTCGAAGAAGACGCGGAGGGTAGCGGCTCGGTGCAGCTGGACATGTCCTTCGGTGCCGAGACGACGGGCCAGCCCGGTATCGGCTTCGACGACATCGTGAGCTGGGGCATCAACTCCCCCGACAACGGCAACGTCGATCTCGACGGGAACGAGACCGTCGTCCAGAACAACGAGACCCTGGACACCGCTGGCTACGACGAGATCAAGAGCCAGTTCACTGTCTCGAACCTCAACGCTGGCGAGACGGCGATCGTTCGTATCACCGTCCATCTCGCGTGCGATGTGGGAGGGACCCCGACCGGGAACATCCTGAACGCGATCGACGCCGCCCGGATCGTCGGCGGCGACAGGATCAGCGTCGGCCAGGAGACGGTTCCGATGAAGCAGGTCGGCGGCATCGCGGCTGCGCCCGCGATCTCGATCGAAAAGACCTGCGACGAGTTCGTGTTGGAAGGCGGCACGATCACGTACGAGATCGTCATCACGAACACCGGAAATGAAACGCTCGAGGACATCACCGTCGAGGACACCATCCTCGGTGACCTCTCGGATGACTTCGTGGACACGCTCGCGCCGGGCGACTCCGACTCGGCGACGATCGAGCATGAGACCACGGGTCCTGCGGACATCCACAACGTGGTCACTGTCGAGGCCAATGGCGTCATCTCCTCGACCGCGATCGACGCGACCGATGACTGTGACACCAGGGTGCTCAACCCCGACATCACGGTCACGAAGACCTGCCCGGAGTTCGCGCAGGTGGGCGACACGATCACCTACACGATCCGGGTGACCAACTCGGGCGACGAAGCACTCGAGGGCATCACCGTCGATGACACGATCCTCGGCGACCTCTCGGCTGACTTCGTGGACACGCTCGCACCCGGTGCGTTCGATGAGCAGACCTTCGAATACGAGGTCACCGGTTCAGCGGACCTCAACAACGTGGTCACCGTCGATGCCACCGGTGTCGATTCGGAAGAGGCCGTGAGCGACACGGCCAACTGCCCGACCGACATCTTGAACCCCGACATCACGGTCACGAAGACCTGCCCGGAGTTCGCGCAGGTGGGCGACACGATCACCTACACGATCCGGGTGACCAACTCGGGCGACGAAGCACTCGAGGGCATCACCGTCGATGACACGATCCTCGGCGACCTCTCGGCTGACTTCGTGGACACGCTCGCACCCGGTGCGTTCGATGAGCAGACCTTCGAATACGAGGTCACCGGTTCAGCGGACCTCAACAACGTGGTCACCGTCGATGCCACCGGTGTCGATTCGGAAGAGGCCGTGAGCGACACGGCCAACTGCCCGACCGACATCTTGAACCCCGACATCACGGTCACGAAGACCTGCCCGGAGTTCGCGCAGGTGGGCGACACGATCACCTACACGATCCGGGTGACCAACTCGGGCGACGAAGCACTCGAGGGCATCACCGTCGATGACACGATCCTCGGCGACCTCTCGGCTGACTTCGTGGACACGCTCGCACCCGGTGCGTTCGATGAGCAGACCTTCGAATACGAGGTCACCGGTTCAGCGGACCTCAACAACGTGGTCACCGTCGATGCCACCGGTGTCGATTCGGAAGAGGCCGTGAGCGACACGGCCAACTGCCCGACCGACATCTTGAACCCCGACATCACGGTCACGAAGACCTGCCCGGAGTTCGCGCAGGTGGGCGACACGATCACCTACACGATCCGGGTGACCAACTCGGGCGACGAAGCACTCGAGGGCATCACCGTCGATGACACGATCCTCGGCGACCTCTCGGCTGACTTCGTGGACACGCTCGCACCCGGTGCGTTCGATGAGCAGAC
Source organism: uncultured Actinomycetota bacterium (assembly GCA_963750945.1). Classification (GTDB taxonomy): domain Bacteria; phylum Actinomycetota; class UBA4738; order UBA4738; family HRBIN12; genus JAJNBA01. The sequence goes on from CAVVSH010000004.1 coordinate 886,882, forward strand.
CTTCGAATACGAGGTCACCGGTTCAGCGGACCTCAACAACGTGGTCACCGTCGATGCCACCGGTGTCGATTCGGAAGAGGCCGTGAGCGACACGGCCAACTGCCCGACCGACATCTTGAACCCCGACATCACGGTCACGAAGACCTGCCCGGAGTTCGCGCAGGTGGGCGACACGATCACCTACACGATCCGGGTGACCAACTCGGGCGACGAAGCACTCGAGGGCATCACCGTCGATGACACGATCCTCGGCGACCTCTCGGCTGACTTCGTGGACACGCTCGCACCCGGTGCGTTCGATGAGCAGACCTTCGAATACGAGGTCACCGGTTCAGCGGACCTCAACAACGTGGTCACCGTCGATGCCACCGGTGTCGATTCGGAAGAGGCCGTGAGCGACACGGCCAACTGCCCGACCGCTGTGCTGGTTCCGGCGATCAACATCGTCAAGGATGGTCCGGAGCTGGTGCACCGCGGCGACACGATCACCTACACGTTCGAAGTCACCAACCCTGGTGAGGTCGAGCTGTTCGACGTCGAGCTGACCGACCCGATCTGCGACACCGGGACGATCGTCCCGGGGGCAGACGTCGACTCCGGCCTGGCGGTCGGCGAGGTGTGGCACTTCACCTGCCTGCACCTGGTCACCACCGATGACCCGGACCCGATCCCGAACACCGCCACCGTGCGTGGCGACACGGAGGAGGGCGAGGGTGGCGACGAGGTCACCGACACCGATGACCACGTGGTGGACATCATCGCGCCGGCCATCGACATCGTGAAGACGGTCGACGAAGAGGTCGTGCCGGTCGGCACCACGGTGACCTACACCTACGTCATCACGAACACGGGTGACACCACGCTGTACGAGATCAGCGTCGACGACGACATCCTGGGTCACATCGGGGACATCGCGGTCCTCGAGCCGGGGGACTCCGTCACGCTGACGAAGGACTTCGTGGTCGGTACCGAACCCGTGATCAACGTGGGTACCGCTGAGGGCGAGGACGTCCTCGGTCGGTCGGTGAGCGCCGATGACGACGCCATCGTCACCCCGATCGCCGGTGAGAACCCGCCGAACCCGCCGAACAACCCCCCGACGCCCTTCACGGGTTCGGACGCGGGCCGTCTGGGACTCATCACGATGGTTCTGTTCGGGATCGGCGTGACCGTGGTCGCGGCGACCCGCAGGCGCCGGTCGGAGCGTGAGGCCGCGTAACGAGAACAGGCAGTACACGAAAGGGGCGGGGTCCCAACCGGGACCCCGCCCTTTTCACGTTCCTACCGGGTAGATCCTCACCCGACGAAGATCAACGTCACCCACAGGAACCCATCGTGAGCGTAGAGCCCGACCCCGACGCGGCGGAAGCTGCGTCCGAGGATGTTCTGTCGGTGGGCGTCGCTCTTCATGAACGCGTCGAACAGGCCGCGCATGCTGCCTCCGGCACCCACGTTCTCCCCTGCCACGCTCCAGGACACGAACGTGAGCTTGGAACCCAGGGAAACGGTATGGAAGATCCGACCGGCGTTGGCCATCTGCTGGCTGTGCTCGTTCGCCATCCTCCGGAGTCGCCACCTCGGATCCAGGCTCACCGCTCCACGGTTGCTTCGGGCCGTGTTCATCCACCCGAGCATGTCGCGACGGGGCGTCCAAGTGGCATGTGCGCTGGGCGCGACCGCTCCCAGCAGCACGGAGAGGGCGAGAGTGAGCCCCAAGACCTTGAAGGTCTTGACCAGACCTCGTCTCATCGCTGCGCCTCCTTGCCGCGGGCGACCCCCTCGGCCGCCTCTGCCCCGAACATCGGCATCAGGTCACCCGGCTTGAGAGGAACCTGGTCAAAGATGACTAGTGGCGTGTACCTATGAGGAGGTAGTGAAAGCGCGCTACCAGCGCAGCTTGAGAGCCCGTGCGGCCCTCGTCTCATCGAGCCGGCGGACCGGTGTCGTCACGGGCGCTTCTCGGAGGATCTCCGGGTGCTCGCGGGCCTCGCGGGCCGCCTGCCGGAGCGCATCGGCGAACGATTCAAGCGTTGCTTTCGACTCCGTTTCGGTGGGCTCGACCATCATCGCCTCCTCCACGACGAGCGGGAAGTACACCGTCGAGGGATGGAAACCGAGGTCGATGACGCGCTTCGCGACGTCCATCGCCCTGGCACCGGTGGCCTCGCGGAGCGGCCTGGCCGTCGCGACGAACTCGTGCATCGGCCTCATGTCCGGATGAGCCAGAGGGAAGTCCTCCTTGACGAGATGGGCCAGGTAGTTGGCGTTCAGGGCGGCCAGCTCGCTCACGGCCTTCAAACCGTCGGATCCGTGGAGGAACACGTAGGAGTACGCGCGCACGAGGATCCCCACGTTCCCGTGGAACCCGTGCATGCGACCGATCGAGCGATCCCCTCCCTGCTCCAGAGAGAAGGCTCCGTCGTCCGCTCGCTGCACCGTGGGACCGGGCAGGTACGGGACGAGCTCGTCGGTTACCCCGACGGGCCCCGCTCCGGGACCTCCTCCCCCATGCGGCGTCGCGAACGTCTTGTGGGTATTGATGTGCACGATGTCGAACCCCATGTCCCCCGGTCGGCAACGACCCAGGATCGCGTTCAGGTTCGCCCCGTCGTAGTAGAGGAGTCCCCCCACGCCGTGGATCGTCGCCGCGATCTCGTCGATCTCCTCTTCGAAGAGCCCGAGGGTGTTGGGGTTGGTCAGCATGAGGCCCGCGATCGACTCGTCCACGAGCTTGGCGAGTGCCCCCACGTCGACGAGTCCGCGCGCGTCCGACCGGACGGGGACCGCCTCGAACCCTGCGAGACGGACGCTCGCCGGGTTCGTCCCGTGTGCGGAGTCCGGGATGATCACTCGCCGGCGCGCGTCGCCACGGTCCTCGTGGTAGGCCCGCATGAGCAACAGGCCCGTCATCTCCCCGCACGCCCCCGCCGGCGGCTGCAGCGTGGCCCTGGCCATGCCCGTGACCTCGCAGAGGGCCCGCTCGAGCCTCCACAGGAGCTCCAGCGCTCCCTGCGTCGTCGAGTCCGGTTGGAGCGGGTGGAGCCGCTGGAAGCCCGGCAGTGCGGCGACCGTCTCGGCGACCTTCGGGTTGTACTTCATCGTGCAGGAACCCAACGGGTACATGCCCGTGTCGAGGCCGTAGTTCATCTGTGCCAGACGCGTGTAGTGGCGAACCAGGTCCACCTCCCCCACTTCCGGCATCCCGGGACGCTCGGTCCGGGCATGTTCGGCCGGGATCGGCGCCTCCGGGACGTCCAAGGCAGGCAGGCTCCACGCTCGCCGTCCGGAGACGGAACGATCGAGGATCGTTCCGCTGCCGAGCGGCCCCTGGCGCCGGATCGGGGCGCCGATCGCCGTCATGCGACCACCGCTTCCATCGCGGCGGCGAAGCCGTCGATCTGCTCCCGCGTCCTCCGCTCGGTGACGGCGACCAGGAGCACGTCCTCCCCCGCTCTCGTGAAGGCCACCCCCCCGAGGTAGCCGTGCTCTACCAAGCCCTCGACGACCCGATCAGCGTCGCCCGGAACGCGAAGGGCGAACTCCTTGAAGAACGGGGCATCGGGATGGAGCAGGGAGACCCCCGGGACCTCCGCGAGCCTCTCCGCCGCGTACGAGGCCTTCGCGGCGCACTGGCGTCCGAGCTCGGCGAGGCCATCCGGCCCGAGCCACCCCAGGTAGATCGTGGCCGCGATCGCCATCAGCGTCTGGTTGGTGCAGATGTTGGAGTTGGCCTTCTCCCGGCGGATGTGCTGCTCGCGCGCCTGGAGCGTGAGGACATATCCGGGATCCCCGTCCACGTCCACGGTCGCGCCGACGATCCGACCCGGCATCCTCCGCACGTCGGACATCCGACCGGCGATCAGTCCGAGATACGGGCCGCCGAAGGCGAGATGGTTCCCCAGGGATTGCCCTTCGGCGACGGCGATGTCCGCGCCGAGCTCTCCCGGCGGGGCGAGCACACCGAGCGAGAGGGGGTCGAACACCTGGATCGCCTTCGCACCGCCCTCACGAGCGGTGGTGAACAGCTGCGTCACCGGCTCCAGGATCCCGAAGACGTTGGGGTGCTGGACGACCACCGCCGCCACGTCGTCGTCCACCACCGGCGATCCACCCCTGCCTTCAACGGCTCCGAAGACCTCCGGCTCGTATCCCGACCCTCTGCCGTACGTGCCAAGGGTGTCCACCAGCCTCGGATCGACGCCTTCGGAGACCAGGACCCGACCACGCCCGGCCGTCCTGGACATGTTCACCGCCTCCACCAGCGCCGTGGCGCCGTCGTACAGGGAGGCGTTGGACACCTCGAGGCCGGTGAGCTCGCACACCATCGACTGGAACTCGAACAACGCCTGCAGGATGCCTTGGGACAGCTCCGGCTGGTACGGCGTGTACGCGGTGGAGAATTCGGACCGACCCGCGAGCGCCCAGACCGCGGACGGGATGTAGTGGTCGTACGCGCCGGCACCCGCGAAGCACACGAGGTCGTCCAGGTGGCGACTGCGGGCGGCCATCCGACCCATGTCTTCCACGATCTCGAGCTCGGAGACGCCCTCGGGAAGGCCCAGGGAGCCGTCGAGGCGAACGGTGGAAGGGATCTGCTCGAACAGCCCGTCGAGCGAGGAGACACCGATGGCCGAGAGCATCTCCTCGATCTCGGATCCCGTGTGAGGCGTGAACTTCACCGGGGAAGTGTACGAAGGTCTGACCTCAGCCGGAGCGGTCCTCGAGGCCGTACTTCGTGACGAGCGAGAGGTAGTCCCGCTGATAGAACACCTTGCATCGGATCTCCGGATAGCGCTCCCGGAGCTGCCGGACCTTCCTGTTCTTCCGGGTCACCAGCTTCTGGTTGAGCGTGGTGATCTCGATGTAGAGATCGAACTCCGGGAGGAAGAAGTCGGGGGTGAATCGACGGACGACGTGCCCCTCACGGTCCCATTCGATATCGAAGGAGGTGGGCTCGTAGTCCCAGGTGATCCCGTAGAAGTCGAGGAGCTGCGCGAACTGGCGCTCGGACGCGTGGGCGAAGCCGACGGTGTCGCTCTTGGGCAGAGACTCCCCTATCGGTGCGACTGGGGCCTCGGCGGAAGCGCTCACGACCCTCCGGCGGCCGCCCGCTTGCGTTTGGAAAGGGTCCCCTCCAGATCGTTCCATACCTGGTCGAGGGCGATCGCGAACACACCCTGCCCCTTCTGCAGGAGGTCGATCACCGCCTCCGGCGAGTGCGCTTCGTACACGCCTCGGCCGTCCGACATCAACGTGACCCCGTGCGTCGGCCGCTTCATGGACTGCAGGTGCTCCACGGCCTTGCGGACCCGCTGGAGGGACACCCCCGTGTCCAGGAGCTTCTTGATCACCTTGAGCGAAACGAGGTCCTGGAACGAGTAGAGCCTCTGGGTCCCGGAGCCGTGAGCGTCGCGGATCGACGGGGTCACGAGCTCGGTCCTGGCCCAGTAATCGAGCTGTCGATAGCTGATGCCGACGATCCGGCAGACGTCCGGTACCCGATAGCCCTCTTCGCTCATCACAGCTCCGTAATTACGACCGTGTCGTCGCAGCGTAGGTCGGTAGGAGCCACGTGTCAACGGACCCGTCGTTCCCAGCTCAGGCCGGGAGGCCGGGCTCAAGGTTCCTGGGGGGTCGGTCGATGAATCAACTACCCACAAGCAGGTATCAAAATCCAGTGGGCATACACCGAAGGAAGTCGAAATCATGAGACGCACGCGGAACGCACTGACCAGGGTCGCCCTCGTGGCGACGTTGTTGACGGCCTTCACCGCGCTCGCCCCCTCTCCGGCGCACGCGGTGACCACCACCCCTCGTGCCCGGATGTATCAGGCCACGAACAACAGCCGCCTCAACAACGGGGTTCGCAGGGTCGACCTCCACTACACGATCTCCCGGCTCGCCCGCAAACACAGTATCGCGATGGCGAACAGGGGCTCGATCTTCCACACGTCGAAGTCCAGGATCATCGGGACGTACCTCAAAGGCGTCAAGTGGTCGACCTGGGGCGAGAACGTCGGCGTCACCGGCGGCACGATCTCCGGGATCCAGTCGGCCTTCATGCAATCACCCAGTCACCGTTCGAACATCCTGAACCGTGGATTCCACCGGGTGGCGGTCGGCACCTACCGCGACGCCAACGGCCTCCTCTGGGTCACGGTCTTCTTCTACGGCTGAGCCGCTCCATCGCTCCCGCCGCACTCGATCTGGGGACGCCGGCGCCCGTCAGGGCTCCGGCGTCCCCTCGGGCTTGAAATCCTCCGGCGTCACGTTGTCGAGGAACTCGCGGAACTTCTCCACCTCTTCCTCTTCTTCGCCGGGGATCAAGATCGCGGCCTCGTCGAGGACGTCCTCGCTGGCGAAGATCGGCACGGACAGCCGCACGGCCAACGCGATCGCGTCGGAGGGCCGCGAGCTCACCTCGTAGTGGTCTCCGTTCCGCTGGAGGTCGATGGTGGCGTAGAACGTGGAGTCCCGGAGCTCGGTCACGACGATCTTCTCGACCGCGACCGAGAGGTCCTCGAGGATGTTCTTCATCAGATCGTGCGTCATGGGTCGAGGCGTCTGCACTCCCTGCAGGGACAGCGCGATCGCCGCGGCCTCGGAGGCACCGATCCAGATCGGGAGGTACCGCTCTCCGTCCCTCTCACGAAGCAGCACGATGGGCTGGTTGGTCGGAAGCTCCACCCGAACGCCCTCCAGCTGCATCTCGATCATCGTCGTGCTGGCACTGTACGAGGCGCCCGCGACCGAGCGCAACCTAGCCCGCGGGCACCAGATGCGAGAGCAACGCGTCCGGGTCGGCCTTCAACGCGTTCGTGTCCGAGATCTCGAGGATGTCGGCCAGGTTCCGGTATCGCTCCTCGAAATCGAGGCCGTAGCCGACCACGAAGCTGTCCGGGCAGTCGAAGCCGACGTATCGGGGATGGAGCGGCACGATCCGACGGACGGACCGGTCGAGCAGGGTGCAGAGCTCGAGCGACGCAGGACGGCGGGCACGAAGGATCGACAGCAGGTAGGAAAGAGTGAGTCCGGTGTCGACGATATCTTCGACCAGCAGCACGTCCCGGTCGGTCAGATCCACCTCGACATCGAGGAGGATCCGCACCCGGCCCATGGATTCCTCTCCACCCCCGTACGGACTGATGGCCATCATGTGGGTCTCGAGCGGAAGCGGGACGTGCCGGATGAGGTCTGCGAGGAACACCGTGCCGCCCTTGAGCACCGAGATAAGAACGGGCTCCCGCCCCACGTAGTCCCCGGTGATCGTGCGGCCGAGCTCCTCCACCCGGCGGCGGATGTCCTCGCGGCCGTACAGCACGCGAGCGAGCTCCGTCATCGGCTCGGGAGCCTAACATCAGCCCAGCGACGGCCCGGGACCTCGCGACCCGACGCGCCGGGCGAGACTCAATCGAGGAGGGCGGTCACGACCGCGGTGACCGCACCCGAGACGGCCTCGGCAGCTCTCCCCCACCACGGGCCCGCGGGCTCCTCGGGGACGCCGAGGTCCGCCGCGACGATGGGCACCCTCCCCAGGGTGCCCCCGGAGGCCGTCACTCGAAGCGTGCCCACCACCGAGCCGGCCGGCGGTGGATACGCGGCGGCGGGTGACGTCTTGAGGGACCGCTCCGTCGCGCCGCTCGCCTCGACCCACACGAGGGCGTCGAGGCCGGCGCCCGCCACGACCGGCACCTCTCCGCCCCGGACCCGCACGCTCCCCAGAGGCTCGCCTTCCTCCACGAGCATCCGGCGCTCGTAGGCGGCGAACCCGTGGTTGAGAAGCGCGGCGGCGTCGGAGAAGACCTCGTCACGGCCCCCGAGCACGACCGCGGCGAGATCCCTGTCACCTCGACGGGCCGTCGCGATCAGGCAGAAGCCCGAGCCGGCCGTGAACCCGGTCTTGACACCCGTGGCGCCCGGATACAGCCAGAGCATCACGTTGCGGTTCTGGATCTTCCGCGGCCGCGCCGAGCCCGACCGAAGCACCGCGAGCTTGCGACCGACCAGGTCGCGGAAGGTGGCATCTCGCGATGCCGCCCGAAGGAGGAGCACGAGGTCGGCCGCCGACGAGCGGCCTCGGTCGTCGAGGCCGTGCGGAGACGCGAACCTCGTCCGCGACATGCCGAGGGCCTTCGCGCGCGCGTTCATGCGTCGCACGAAGGCGGACACGCTCCCCGATCCGTCGATCGCGAGGGCTTCTGCGGCGTCGTTCGCGGAGCCGAGCAGCAACCCGGCGAGCAGATCGCGGACCGACACGTGTTCACCGGACCGGAGGCCGAGGGTCGACCCCCCGCCGTAGTCGTTGCGACCGAACACCGCGTCCGGATGCACTCGGACCATCCGATCGAGGCGCCCCCGCTCCTTCTCCAGGACGAGCAACGCGGTCATGAGCTTCGTCAGGCTGGCCACCGGCCGTGCCTGGTCGGGCGCCTTTCGGAAGAGCACCTGCCCGGCGTCGAGGTCCACCAGGACCGCTGCCGACGCCTCCACGCTCGGCGCGGGGATCGGGTCCCTCGGCGTGGACAGGGTGGAGACGAACGGTGACGGTGAGCCGTTCGGTGGCACCGGCGTGGGCGGAGGCTTCGCCTGAGGTGCGAGCGAGCCGAACGCAGAGACCTGGGCGAGCACGACCAGGAGAGGAAGGACGGCGACGGCGCCCCTGGCGGCGCGCCGTTTCACGCGCTGCGAAGGTGGTCGCGCAGGTTGGTGCGGAGCAACGCCTGCTTGAACTTCCGAGACGTCGAGGAAAGGTTGGCCAGGGTCTGGGCGGCCGTCCTGCGTGCATCCGGGTTCTTCTGACGGAGCGTCGGGGCGACGATCTGATCGAAGAACGACGACTCACGATCCGCGAAGTGCTTGTACATGGTGAGGTGCCGCGCCTCGATCCCGTACCGGAAGAAGTCCTTCACGATCGACAGGATGATGAAGTCGTCACCGTCGTAGTAGCGGGCGCCTTCGGGACCGTGTGAGGAGATGATCCCGAACGCCTCGAGCTCCTTGATCCGATCCCGGTCGATGCCGGTGGCCGTCGACATCTCTTCGAGCGACATCTGGAGCCCCGTCGGAGCCTCCGCGATCTCCTCGACCAGCGACGCCTCCTCGTCGGCCCCGACCTCACCGTCGGCCGACCCTTCCAGATCCCCGGCCCCCGCGTCCTGACTGAGCAGGCGCTCCTTGATCACCTTGAGAGGCAGGTATTCATCTCGCTGCATCCGAAGGATCGACTTCAGTCGCTCGACGTCGGGGCTGTAGAACTTCCGGTAGCCGGACGGCGTCCGCTCGGGCTCGATCAGACCCTCGGCTTCGAGGAACCGGATCTTCGAGATGGTGATATCCGGGAACTCGGTCTTCACGGACACGAGGACCTCCCCGATCGACTGGTAGTTGCGCGTGCCGGCCATCTGCACCTCACTCCCCTGCCTGGAAGAACGTCAGCCTGAATCGCCCGATCTGCACCTGATCGCCCGTAGCGAGCTTGGTCTCATCCACCTGCTCGCCGTTCACGTACGTGCCGTTGAGGCTGCCCGCGTCGCGAACGAACCACTCGCCGCCCGGCCGGCGTTCGAACGTCGCGTGCCTCCGGGAAACGGTGATGTCGTCGAGGAACACGACGCTGTCGGTGTTGCGTCCCACGCTCGAGGAGTCCGTGTCGAGGAGGAACGTCGACCCGGCGTTCGGCCCACGCTTCACCTGAACCAGCGCCTGTCCGGTCTCGAGCTCATCTTCGGGGAACGGGAACTCGATGTTCTCGTCATCCTCGGACTCGACCGGCGTGAGGCTGACCGTCGAGTCCTCCTGAAGAGGAGCTCCGCAGTTGGCACAGAAGCGCGCGTCGTCGCGGTTGGGATGTCCACAACGCGTACAGAACACCGTCAGGTTCCCCTCTGGTCCAACGTCGGGTGAACGGTCCACGGTCACACGGAACCGTGGACCTCGATGCGCCGTGGACGTTATCGCAGGGTATGAGAAGGGTCAACCGCGCCTTCGCCCAACCCTCGACCCATGTCGGCAGTCACCCTCGACCTGGGCTGCAGCCTGGGTCGAGGGTCGAGATCGAGGGCAGGAGCGTCTCCTCAGGAGCTGGAGATGTGCTCCTGGTACCCACCGCTGTCGAGGAGCGTGTCGACCTCGGCCGCGTCGGAGGCCTCGATCGCGACGAGCCATCCGTCGCCATAGGGCTGCTCGTTCACGAGCTCCGGCTTCTCTTCCAGCGCTCCGTTCCGCTCCACGATCGTACCCGAGACCGGGGCGTACACGTCCGACACGGACTTCGTGGATTCGACCTCGCCGAAGGGCTGACCCGCAGAGACCTGCGTGCCCGGCTCGGGAAGATCCACATAGACGACGTCGCCGAGCGCATCCTGCGCGAAGTCGGTGATGCCGACGCGAACGCGTCCGTTCTCCGATCTCGCCCACTCGTGCTCTCGGGAATAGCGCAGATCCTCCGGGTACTCCACTCGCCTCACTGTCCTTTCTCTCGTGTCTCTCGTGTCGCGTGACTCTGGACGTGACTTCCTCCGCCTCTTCTATCCCTCGAGCATCCCCCGGGCGGCGAGTGCGTCGCGAACGTCGATCGCGTAGAGGCCCGCGGCCACGTAGTACTCGACGATCCCGACCACGAACGCGAGCCAGCCCCCGACCAGGAGGACCTCTCCGAACGGCCCTCCGGCATTGCCCCAAGCGATCCACGTGATCGCCGCCATGAGCGAGGCCGTGGCGATCTTCCCGATCCACCTGACGTCGACGCGGATGTCCCTTCCCCAGAGCACCACGGCCCCTCCCAGAAGGACGGCGACGTCTCGAACGAGGATCAGGGCGGCGGCCCAGATCGGGAAGATGTCGATGATCGAGAAGGTCACCAGCGCGGCGGCGATGGCGAGACGATCGGCGACCGGATCGAGGATCCGCCCCAGCTCGCTCACCTGGCCCGTCCTTCGCGCCACGTAGCCGTCGATCCAGTCGGTGCTGACGACGACCGCGAACAGGAGGATCCCCCACAGACGCGTCCGCTCGTTGACCGATAGCCAGCAGAAGGCCGGGATCAGAACGATGCGTGCCAACGACAGGACGTTGGGGACGGTGAGGACGGCAGAGGATGCCGGCATGGTCTCCGTCGTTCCTCTCATCGGTCGGGCCGGCCGGATTCGAACCGGCGACCTTCTGACCCCCAGTCAGACGCGCTAACCAAGCTGCGCCACGGCCCGTGGGCCGAAGTGTAGCGGGTGGCTCCGCGCTCCACCCCACACTTCATCGCGATCGACCACGCGTCCGGGTGCGGAAGCTCATCCGGAGGGGCACGCCGTCGAGACGGAACGCTTCGCGGAACCTGTTCTCGATGTACCGCCGGTAGCCGGGACCGGGCGCTCGGCCGCCACCGAAGACGACGAAGGAAGGCGGCCGCGTCGCCACTTGCGCGGCATAGTGCAGGGTCCCGGAGGACCGGGGCGGGGGCTGCGCGCCCTGTGCCTCCTGGAGGATCTCGTTCACCCGCGAGGTGGACGCTCGCCCGGACCACCGCCGACGGAGGTCCAGGAGCAGCTCCGGGATGCGGGCCACGCCCTGCCCCCGGACGGCGGAGCTGCGCACCACCGTGGCGCGTCCCAGCATCCTCGCGTCCTCGGTGAGCTGCTTGAAATGGCGGTCCTTGTCCTCCACGAGATCCCACTTGTTGGCGACCAGCAGGAGTGCTCTGCCGGCCTCGAGCACGCGGAACGCGATCTTCTCGTCCTCGGCGGTGAGGCCCTCGGTGGCGTCGAAGAGCACGGCGACCGCGTCGGCTCGGTCGATCGCTTCTCCCGCGCGAACGAAGCTGTAGTACTCGACACCCTGCACACGGATCGCCCGGCGCATGCCCGCGGTGTCGACGAACCTGATCGTGCCCGCCCCCGGCCACTCGACCAGCGCGTCGACGCTGTCCCGCGTCGTTCCGGCCTCTTCGAACACGACGGCCCGCTCCTCGCCCACGAGCCGGTTGAACAGGCTGGACTTGCCCACGTTCGGCCGTCCGACCAGCGCGAATCTCGGTTCTTCCGTCTCTCCCTCGGCGCCCCCGTTCTCAAGGGCCTCGCCCTCAGCGGCCTCGCCGTCGTCGGCCTTCGGCGCGTCGGGCAAGAGATCGACCAGCCGGTCCAGGAGCTCCCCGACGCCGCGGCCGTGCTGGGCGGAGACGGCGATCGGATCACCCAGCCCGAGTGAATGGAACGCGGGGACATCCACCTCTTCGTGTCGGGAGTCGGTCTTGTTCACGACCACCAACACGGGTGACGTTGCCTTTCGGAGACGGCGCGCCAGCTGCGCGTCCTCCTCCGTGATCCCGGAGGCGACGTCCACGACCAGCAGCACGACGTCGGCCTCATCCATCGCCCGCATCGACTGCCGGCCCGCCAGCGCCTCGACACCCTTCGCGCGATGGAGATACCCGGCGGTGTCGATCAGCCCGAACCGCCTGCCGTTCCACGTTGCCTCGAGCTCGATCCGGTCCCGGGTCACACCGGGGTCGTCGTGGGCGATCGTCTCTCGCTTGCCGAAGAGCCTGTTGACCAGCGTCGACTTGCCAACGTTCTGCCGGCCCACGACGGCGATCCGAGGGACGGTCATGGGTGCGAGCCTCCCGAGAGGAGCTCCGGTGCTCGATCTTCGACGATCAACAGCGCGGCCCGGAGGGTTCCGTCCACGTCGAGCTCGCTCGTGTCGATCACCACCGCATCCTCGGCCGGGACGAACGGGTTCACGCGAGCGTCGCGACGGTCTCGCTCGTGGAGCGCGCCGGCCACGTCCTCGACCCCCCGCTCCTCGATCCGCCGGCCGGCGCGCTCCTGAGGCTCGGCGACAAGGAACAGCTTCAGGCGTGCGTCGGGGAACACCGCCGAGCCGATGTCGCGCCCCTCCATCACGGCCCCGCCCTCCCCCAAGGTTCGTTGGGCGGCCCGCATCATCGCGCGGACCGCGGGGTGCGTCGCGACCACGCTCACGTTCGCCTCGACCTCGGCCGACTCGAGCTCCTCGGTCGGTGCCGCACCGTCGATCCAGAGCTCTCGGGGCTCGCCGGGGTGGCCGGGAGGGCTCAACGTGAAGTTCAGGGTCTGCATGAGGCGAACCAACGCCTCTGCATCTTCGATGTCGACCTCTCGACGACGTGCGGCCAGCGTCAGCGCCCGGTACATCGCCCCGGTGTTCACGTATGGGAGGTGGAGCTCACGGGCGAGCAGCCGGGCGAGGGTGCTCTTGCCGCTTCCCGCGGCCCCGTCGATAGCCACCACGGGCGGCGTCACTCCCATACCTCGACATCGGCTCCGAGCGAGCGAAGGAGCTCGAAGAACCCGGGGAACGAGACCGAGGCCGACTCGATCGCGTCGATCTCCGACGGCGCGCGGGCTCGCAGCGTGGACACGGCCAACGCCATCGCCATCCGATGGTCGCCCTCCGACCGGGCGGAGCCGCCGGCGAGACCTCCCCCGCCGATGACGAGGTCGTCTCCATCCTCGGCGGCCTCTCCTCCGAGCGCGCGGATACCCTGCGCGAGCACGGCGAGCCGGTCGCTCTCCTTCACACGTAGCTCGGAGGCTCCTTCGAACCGGGACGGTCCGTCCGCGTGCGCGGCGAGCGCCGCGAGGAGGGGAACCTCGTCGATCACGAGTGGCAGCTCGCTCGCGTCGACATGCACCGGCCGGAGCACCCCATCTGGACCGATCCGCATCGTCCCGACCGGCTCTCCCAGCTCCTCGCGCTCGACCTCGACCTCGACCTCCAGCCCCATCCTCCGGAGCACGTCGAGCAGACGAAGCCGAGTCGGGTTCAGGCCCACGCCCCGGACCGTGAGGTGCCCGCCCGTCAACGCTGCGGCTCCGAGGAGGAATCCCGCGGCGGAAGGATCTCCCGGTACCGTGCCGCGGAATCCTTCATGCTGGAACGGCCCTTCGAGGACCAGTCCCGACCCCTCCGCCCGGATCGGCGCCCCCAAGGCGAGGAACAGCCGCTCCGTATGATCCCTCGTCGGGACTCGCTCCGACACGGTCGTGGGCCCATCGGCCGCGAGAGCCGCCAGCAGGACCGCCCCCTTCACCTGCGCGCTCGGGACGTCCGGTTCGAGTCGGATCCCATGGAGCGCCGATCCCCGGATGGTGACGGGCGGATGACCCTCCTCCGTGGTGACGTCGGCGCCCATCCTCCGCAAGGGATCCGCGACACGCTCCATCGGCCTCCGCGAGAGACTTCGGTCTCCCCGCAGCACCGTCTCGAACGCAGACGACGACACGAGCCCGGCGACGAGCCGCATCGTCGTCCCCGAGTTCCCGCAGTCGAGCGGACCCGCGGGCCGCCGGAGCGATCTCCTCCCCTCACCTCGAAGGTCGAGGGTGTCGAGGTCGAGGGTCGAGGCCTCCCGGTTCCACGTGGAACCGTCCCTCTCATCGGTGACCGAAGGGCTCGAGCCCCAAGCTTCGAGTGCAGGTCGAGCCGACGGCACGAGCGCCGAGAGGCAAAGGGCGGTCGAGCGAGTGTCGAGAGACCGAGGCAGTCCCTCGAGCCGGCTCGCCCCGGTCGCCGTCGCCGCCATCAGGAGCCAGCGGTGAGCGATCGACTTGTCCCCGGGCACCCCGACCTCACCTTCGATCACGGCACCGGGCGTCAGGCGAGCTCGCATCGTCGCCTCAGGCCAGCCGGATGGGATCGAGCCCGCCGGCGGCCATGACCTCCGTGGCGTGTCCCGCCGCATCGGCCGCCACCGTGAGATGCACGGTCCCTCGCCCGCCCTCGGGCGAGTGCACGATCTGAAGGTCCTCGATGTTCACGCGGCCCTCCGCGAGGATCGCCGTCAACTCGGCGAGCGCACCAGGCCGGTCGGGGATCTCCACCTGGAACACGGCCACGCCCGCCTTCACCTGCGGCTTGGTGGCGAGCCGGAGACGAGCGTCCTTCGCCTGCGCGAACGTGGCCTCCACGGCCTCGCCTTTGCTCCCCACGACGTCGTCTCGGAGGCTCTGAAGGCGGTCGACGTACAGGTCGATGGCCTCGGCGATCCGCTCGCGGTTCGCGACGAGGATCGAGGACCACAGCGCCGCGTCGGAGGCGGCGAGCCGCGTCAGATCGCGGAATCCCCCCGCCGCCAGGAGCAGGATCTCCGGCTCATCCGCCTCCTCGGTCGCGGCGAGGCTCATCAGGGCGGTGGACGCCACCTGCGGGAGATGGCTGACGAAGGCCACGAGCCGGTCGTGGCGGTCGCCGGGCATGCGGACCGCTCTCGCGCCCAGGCCCTCGACCCACGACTCGAGGGTATCGACGGCAGCGTCATCGGAGGCCTCCGTCGCCGAGAGCACCCACACGATGCCGTCGAGGACCGACGGTGAGGCGTGCTCGGGGCCGGATCGCTCGCTTCCGCCCATCGGGTGACCCGGCACGTAGCGGGGAAGGTCCTCCGCAGTGACCTCCGCGGCCACGTCGCGCGACACCGGAGCCATGATGCTCCCCACGTCGGTGACGATCGCCCCGGTCGTCGCGGCCAGCGCGGCCGCGACGACCGGGGCGA
The DNA here is from genome assembly GCA_963750945.1 of uncultured Actinomycetota bacterium. GTDB lineage: Bacteria > Actinomycetota > UBA4738 > UBA4738 > HRBIN12 > JAJNBA01. The sequence continues at coordinate 902,405 of CAVVSH010000004.1, forward strand.
TCGTCGGGATCGGGGTGCAGACCACGACGAGGTCGGCTCCCCGGACCGCATCCTCGAGCGAGGTCGCCGGCGAGAAGCCACCCAGCCCGGCGGCGCGGGCCGTCGTCGCGGGGTCGGCGTCCCACCCCGACACCGTGGCGCCGGCCCGCGCCGCCGCCATCGCGACGGAGGTTCCCATCAGCCCGGTGCCGAGGACGGCGACGCGCCCGATCGGTTCGTGGGAGCGGGCGGCCGTCATCGGACGACGTCCCTCAGCGGGCGTCATCTCGGAGTGTCTCCGCACCGTCGAGGTACACGTGGGCGACCTCGTCGAGGGTTCGGTCGGAGTGGAAGTGCACGAGGATCCGGATCACCGAAGGCATCGAACCCTCGACCGGGATCTCCTGGGCGCACATGAGTGGCACGCGACCGAGTCCCATCCGCCGGGCCGCCTCCGCGGGGAAGGCTGAGCGGAGGTCTTGCGTCGCCGTGAACATGATGCTCACGAGCTCCTCCGGGTCGACCTCGTTGCGCTGCAGCACGGCCGACAGCAGCCGCTCGGTGGATCCGAGCAGCGCGTCACCGTCGTCCGATGGCACGCGGATGGCCCCGCGCGCCGCACGAAGCCTCATGGGAACCTCCCTCGGGAGCGGCGCCCCGAGGCTCAGAGGCTACCCGTCCACGACGTGCCTCAGCGCGACCACCTCGTCATGCGTGAGCTCCCGCCGCTCCCCCGGCGGGAGCGCCCCCAGCTTGACCGCCCCTACGCGCACCCGGACGAGTCGCGTCACGGGCAATCCGACCGCGGCCAGCAAGCGACGGACCTCTCGCTTGCGACCCTCCGTCATCACCAGACGCACGGCGCCCCGATCGCCCGTCCGGCCGGCCACCCGAGCGCTCTTCGCGCTCGCGTGGCCGTCCTCCAGCTCGACACCCCGCCTGAGCCGGCCGATGTGCTTGGCCGTGGGGACCCCTTCGACCTCCGCCAGATACTCCTTCTCGACCTCGAAGCGAGGATGCATCAAGGCGTTCGCGAGGTCGCCGTCGTTCGTGAGCAGCAGGAGACCTTCGCTGTCCCGGTCGAGTCTGCCGACCGGGAAGATCCTGGGTCCGTCCTCGGGGAGGTACGCGCGGATGTCCGGTCTGCCCTGGGGGTCGCGCATCGTCGTCACGACCCCCAGGGGCTTGTGCAGGGCGTAGTACTTCACGTTGGGGTCGAGGTTCACGGAGAGACCGTCGACCCGAACCTCATCCTCAGCAGGGTCCGCGCGATCGCCGAGCGTCGCGAGGACGCCGTTCAGGGTGACCCGACCCTCGACGATCAGCTCTTCGGAAGCCCGACGAGAGCCATAGCCCGCGCGCGCAAGGAGCCGCTGGAGCCGCTCGACCGGCACCGGCTACTCGGGGGACTCGACCGGCTCCGACGTCGCTGCCTCCGCTCCCGCGGGTTCAGGTTCCCCGTCGGCTCCCTCGTCGGCATCCAGGCCGAGGAGAGGAGCCAGAGAAGGCAGGGAGGCGAGCGACGGGAGCCCGAGCCGTTCGAGGAAGGTCGGTGTCGTCGCGAACAGGATCGGTCGGCCGGGCGTCTCCTCGCGACCTGCCTCCTCGACGAGCCCCTTGTCCTGGAGTGCTCGGAGCACCCCGTCGGAGTTCACCCCGCGGATCGATGAGACCTGGTGCCGGGTCACCGGCTGCTTGTAGGCGACGATCGCGAGCGTCTCGAGTGCCGCCTTGGTCAGCCGAGCTTGCCGGGACGACAGGACGAACCGCTCGACCTCGGGCGCCGTGTCGGGGTGGGTGAAGAGTCGCCATCCGCCCGCGACGTTGCGGAGCACGACGCCGGCCCCGCGATCCTCGAGCTCCTTCATCAGCCGGTCGCACAGCTCGTCGGTCGCCTTCCGATCGAGCTCGAGCGCTTGCGCGATGACCGGGGTCGTGATGGGCTCGTCGGAGACGAAGAGGAGCGCCTCGAGCGCCCGCGTGTCACCCACCGGCGTGCGTCTCCACCTTCGTCATCCCTGCCATTCCACCCGGATCTGGCCGAACGTGTCGCCCTGGTGCAGCTCGACCCGGCCGTCACGGTACAGCTCGAGCAACGCGAGGAAACGCACGACCACCTGGATCCGCTCGTCGCAATCCGCCACCAGGTCGCGGAAGGAGGCGGCTCGCCCGAAGTCCTCGATCCGACGCTCGACGGCCGAGATCGCCTCCGCCATCGTGTAGCGGATCGGTGTGACGTGGGTGAGGTCGAGCGTCGGCGGCGGCCGGAGGAGCTGCGCGGCGAGACGGGCCAGCGCCTGCGCATCCACCTTCGTCATCGGATCCGGATACAGATGCGAGAACTCGGGACCGGGGCCGACGTCCCGCGTGAAGAAGCCCGCTTCGTCCTCCAGCCGGCGAGCGAGCTCCACCGCCACCCTCCGGAACGCCGCGAGCTCCAGCGAACGCGCGTACGCGATGTCGGGCGAACCACGGAGGTCGTCCTCGTCGGCATCGGTGTGCCGCGGCATCAACCGGCCGACCTTCAGCTCCAGCAGGACGGCGCACATCGCCAGGAACCAGGTGACCTCCTCGAGATCCCATCGCTCCGCGTCCTTCGCATACGTGAGGAACGCGTCGGTCACGGTCGCGACCTGAACGTCGCAGACGTCGACCTTCTGCTCGAGGATCAACTCCGACAGCAGCCGGAACGGCCCGGTGAACGCGGGCAGCTCGACCGCGAACGCGCCGGATCCCTCGCCGCTCATACCCTCGAGAAGCCCATCGCGTCGCGCACCGCCGCGAGCGTCTCCTGCACCACCGGCCGTACCCGCTCCCGTCCTTCGTCGAGGACCTTCCACACGAGTCCCGGCTCCGTCGCCAGCTCGAGTCGCCGCTCCCGGATCGGGCGAAGCTCCTCGATCAGGCGATCGGCGAGGTTCGTCTTGCAGTCGACGCACCCCAGCTTGCCGGAGCGGCAATGGTCGCGGGTCCAGTCGACGATGTCGGGTGAGAAGCGGGTGTGGAGCGCGAAGATCGGACAGATCTCCGGGCGACCGGGGTCGCCGAGCCGAACCTTCTGCGGGTCGGTGATGAAGGAGCGGACCTTCGCGCGGATCGTGTCGGGGTCATCCGCCAACCCGATCCCGTTGTCGAGCGACTTCGACATCTTGCGACCGTCGGATCCGGGGACGAGCGGGAAATCCGAGAGCAGCGGCTGTGGCTCGACGAGGACCTCACCGAACAGCCGGTTGAACCGCCGGACGATCTCCCGGGAGATCTCGAGATGCGACACCTGATCCTCTCCGACCGGTACCAGCTCGCCCCGCACGATCGAGATGTCCACCGTCTGCAGGATGGGGTACCCGAGCAGGCCGAAGTTCGCCACGTCGCGCTCGGCCATGTCACGGAGGCGCTCCTTGTACGTCGGGACGCGCTCGAGCCATCCGAGGGGCGTGATCATCCCGAGCAGCAGGGCCATCTCCGCCACCTCGGGCAGGTCGGACTGGAGGTAGAGGACCGATCGAGACGGGTCGATCCCGCACGCGAGGAGATCCAACACGATGCCCTCGACCAACCCCGGCAGCTCCGCGGTGCGGTCGTAGTGCGTGGTGAGCATGTGCCAGTCCGCCACGAAGTAGTAGCACTCGTACTCGTCCTGGAGGCGGACGGCGTTGCTCACGTTGCCCGCCCAGTGGCCCACATGGAGGTCCCCCGTAGGCCGGAACCCACTGAGGACGCGACCGCGACGGGTCTCGACGGGCTGGATGCGCGTGTCGGCGGCGGGAACGCTCACGATGTCGGCGATGATAGCCGTCAGTCCACCCCGCCTCGGGAGGCGCGATCTACCCGAAGTGGAGCAGGAGCAGGCAATCCTGTCCGGTGGCAGCTTCGCAGATCGCGCCCGTGAGCAAGGACGCGATGCTGAGCAAGAACGTGAAGATGAACAGGACGACGAGGACGATCAGCGCGAGATAGCGATCCGCGTTCCGGAACACCTCGCGCGCTTGCGGAGGAAGCAGCAACGCGAGCAGCCGCCCGCCGTCGAGACCGGGGATGGGCAGCAGGTGGAACACCAACAGCGATGCGTTCGTGAACGTGAACGTGACGAGCACGAGAAGCGCCTCGCCGGACACGCCGGTCCGAACCAGGAGCCCCCCGACGATCGTGAGGACGAGCGAGGCGGCCGGCCCGGCCAGCGACGCGAACACGACGTCCCGCGGATGGCGCTTGAAGTAGTTCGTGTCGATGGGGGCGGGCTTGGCATACGCGCCCGGCATCATGAACGCCTGGACGGACCAGAGCAGGGCGACCAGCGCAGGGAGGAACCCGCTCCCGAAGGGATCGAACCAGGCTTTGGGCCGCAGGGTCACGCGACCCCAGAGCCTCGGCGTGGGATCGCCGAGCGTCGCGGCGGCCCGCGCCCGCGCGTACTCGCGGATGGCGAGACCGACGAACAACGACACGGCCATGTAGGCGGCCAGTCGGATCCCGAGCATCGTGAAGTTCCCCAAACGCCTTCACATCCCTTACGTCACAACCAGGTGTGGACGAGCGGCGGAGGCTGAACGGGACCGTCGGCGACGTCCATCGCGGCAAGGACGCGACGGGCGGCCTCGGCCCCCGCGTCGCGATCTCTCGCGTGCACCTCCCCGATGGGCGTCCCGGCCTCGAGCCGGTCACCGATCTTCGGATGCACCACGATACCGACGGCCGGGTCGATCGCGTCGCCCTTCCGGAGCCGGCCCGCTCCGAGCCCGACGCTCGCGAGGCCGATCTCCTCTGCCTCGACCGCCGCGAGGACACCGCTCCGGTCCGCGAGCAGGGGCTCGCGGACCGGAGCTCGCGGGAGCACGCCCGCAGGGTCATCGACGACGCCGGGGTCCCCGCCCTGGGCCTCGACCATCGCCCGGAACCGCTCGAGGGCCGCTCCCCCATCGATCGCCTCGGCCGCCTGCGCGAGCGCCGCCCCGTGGTCGACTCCCCGAGTCAGCTCGAGCGCGCGGGCGGCGAAGAGCAGGGTGAGCTCGCGCAAGCGGCCACCGCCCTCTCCGCGCAGCAGGTTGATCGCCTCCGCGACGTCGAGCGCGTTGCCGACCGCGTTCCCCAGCGGCTGGGACATGTCGGTGACGGCCGCGCTCGCCCTCCGGTCGAAGCCGGAGGCGAGCGCGAGACAGGCCTCGGCGAGGTCGCGTGCGTCCTCCGGCGTCTTCATGAAGGCCCCGGAGCCCGTCTTGACGTCGAGGAGGATCAGATCCGTCCCGACCGCCAGCTTCTTGGACATCACGCTGGCCGCGATGAGGGGGACGGATGGCACGGTCGCCGTCGCGTCGCGCAGCGCGTAGAGCGCGCCGTCCGCCGGCACCAAGTTCGGCGACTGCGCCGCGACGACACATCCCACCTCCTCGACCTGCCGGCGGATCTCCTCCGGTGAGAGATCCGTCCGCAGGCCGGGGATCGACTCCAATTTGTCCAGCGTTCCGCCGGTGTGCCCGAGCCCGCGGCCCGAGAGCTTGGCCACCGCCAGCCCGAGCGCGGCGGCAAGGGGCGCGAACAGCAGGGTGACGCCGTCGGCGACCCCTCCGGTCGAGTGCTTGTCGACGGCCGGCCGTTCGAGTCCATCGAAGCGCACCGTGTCACCCGACTCCACCATCACCTGCGTGAGCGCGAGGGTCTCCTCGGCGTCGAGCCCTCGAAGCAGGCATGCCATCAGGAACGCAGCCGCCAGGGCGTCGGAGATCTCACCACGCGTGTAACCCTCGACGAAGGCCCGGACCTCAGCCGGAGACAGCGTCTTGTTGTCCCGCTTGGCGGCGACGATCTCTCGCGGATCCTTCACGCTCGAGGCTCGATCCAGGTCCACCGAGTGACGTGCGAGAGGCGAACCTCAACCTCACGTCGCGATCCTGTGGACACTCTGAGGGGGCGCTCGGCAGCCCGAACCCTGGGGGTCGACATCAGCTCGACCCCTCGATCCCGAGGAGGTCGACGAAGCTCTCACCCTCGAGGCCCCCTCCATCCGCGCCCAGGAGCTCCGCGACCGTCTGTCCCAGGTCTCCGAACGACGCGCGCGTGCCGATGTCGTGCGGACCTCCCCCCAGGCCGGCCGCGAGGAGGGGTGTTCGCTCGCGGGAATGGTCCGTGGGCGGCGTGGTGGGATCGCACCCGTGATCTCCCGTGATGAGCATCACTCCCCCGTCCAATCCACCGATCAGTTCGGGGAGGCGCCGGTCGAAGCCCTCGATGCACTCTGCGTAGCCCGAAGGATCGTTCCGGTGACCATACTTCGAGTCGAAGTCGACGAGGTTCGCGAACACGAAGGCCGGGCTCGCTCTCTTGAGGTACTCGAGCGTCAGATCCACCCCGTGGTCGTTCGAGTCCGAGTAGCGCGCCTCGCTGATCCCCTGGCCGGAGAAGATGTCTTGGATCTTGCCGACGCCGAGCACCGCGACCTCCGCTTCCTGGAGCCGGTCGAGGATCGTCGGTCCCGGCGGGGGGACGGAGAAGTCCCGCCGTTCCGGGCTCCGGACGAACGCGTTCGGCTCGCCTTCGAAGGGTCGCGCGATCACACGTCCGACGTTGTGCGGGCCGATGAGGAGACGTCGTGCGATCCGTGACCACTCGTAGAGGGTGGGCAGCGGCACCACCGACTTGTGGGCCGCGATCTGGAACACCGAATCTCCGGACGTGTACACGATCGGTCGACCTGTCTTCAGATGCTCCTCGCCGAGCTCGGCGATGATCTCCGTACCGGAGGCGGCTCTGTTCCCGAGCACCTCGCGCCCGACCTCCTTCTCGAACGCAGAGATGATCTCCGGCGGGAACCCCTCCGGGTAGAGCGGGAACGGCTCGTCGAGACGGACGCCCATCATCTCCCAGTGCCCGGTCGTGGTGTCCTTCCCGGCGGAGCGCTCCGTCGCGCGGCCGTGACCGGATCCCGGCGCCGCGGTAGAGGCGACGCCGCGGATCGTCGTGAGCATCCCCAGCCCGAGCGCCTCGAGGTGGGGCGCGCGGATGCCGTCGACCGCCTCGGCCGTGTTCGCCAGGGTGTCCGAACCCTCGTCCCCGTACGCAGCCGCGTCCGGCGCGTCCCCCACACCCCAGGAGTCGCAGACGACGACCAGCACGCGAGGAACCAACGCCGTCACGGGCGTCCCCCCATCACGTGCGCACGCGGCGCCGGGCGCGAGGATGTGACTCGTCGTACACCTCACGCAGGTGCCGGGCGGTGACGAGCGTGTAGATCTGTGTGGTCGCGACGCTCGCGTGGCCGAGCAGCTCCTGTACGACCCGAACATCGGCGCCGCCCTCCAGGAGATGCGTCGCGAACGAGTGACGAAGGGTGTGCAGCGTGACCCGGCGCTCGATCCCTGCGAGCCGCACGTATCGACCGAGGATCCGCGCGCAGCTCTGGCGCGACAGGCGGCCGCCGCGTGCGTTCAGGAACACGGCGCCCCGGCTGCCCGCGGTAGCGAGCGCGGGGCGGCCGCGCGTCAGGTACGCGCCCACCGCGTCCCGACCGAACGACCCGAGCGGGACCTCACGCTCCTTGCCCCCCTTGCCGAGCACTCGAACGCTCCCCTCCTCGAGGTCGAGGTCGTCCACGTCCAGCCCGGTGAGCTCCGAGATCCGGAGCCCCGACCCGTACAGCAGCTCCAGGATCGCGCGATCCCTCACGCCGGCGGAGGTCTCCTCGTCCGGCGCCTCGAGAAGGCGCCGGATGTCTTCCAGGGGGATCGGCCGTGGCAAGGATCGAGGCAGCCGGGGCTGCGGCACGCCCGCAGCGGGGTCGAGGTCGGTGACCCCTTCCCTGAGGAGGAACCGATGGAACGACCGAACCGCCGACAGGGTCCGCGCGACCGAGCTCGCACGGTAGGGAGCCTCGTCGGGACCATGCGTCGATGCGGAAAGCGAGGCGACGAAAGAGCGTATCGTCGCCTCCTCGACGGCTCCGGGCTCATGCAAGTCCCGACGCGTGAGGAAGGCGACGTAACGCCGGAGATCCCTGCGGTATGCCGACAGCGTGTGCTCGGAGAGTCCCCGCTCGACGGCCAGGTGGTCCAGGTACCGCTCCGCCTCCACCGCCAGCCCGTCCGCCAACGCCACCCTCCTCAGCGGACCCCGTCGATCAGGTCCGGGAGCGGCACGTGTTCGAGGCCGTGCGCTTCGGCCACACCCTCATTGGTGACGACCCCTCCGTACACGTTCACCCCACCTGCGAGCACCGGATCCATCCGCACCGCCTTCTCGAGACCTCCTCCGGCGATGTCGAGGGCGTACGGCAGCGTCACGTTCGTGAGCGCGTAGGTCGAGGTGTTGGGAACCGCGCCGGGCATGTTCCCGACGCAGTAGTGCACGACGTCGTGCACCGTGTAGGTCGGCTCCGAATGCGTGGTCATCCGGGAGGTGGCGATACATCCACCTTGATCGATCGCGATGTCGACGACCACCGAGCCCGGCCGCATCGAGGCCACCATCTCCTCCGACACGATCACCGGCGCCTTGGCACCGGGGAGCAGGACGCTCCCGATCACCGCGTCGGACTCGCGCACCCGCTGCTCGAGCGTGAGCTTGTCCGACATCAGCGTGACGATCCGCCCCTTGTGGATCTGGTCGATGAACCGGAGCTTGTCCAGGTTCTTGTCGACCACGGTCACCTCGGCCTCCATCCCCGCCGCGATCCATGCCGCGTTCGCGCCTGCCATCCCGGCGCCCAGCACGAGCACCTTGGCCGGCCGCACGCCGGAGACCCCGCCCATCAACACGCCTCGACCGCCTTGCTCCTTCTCCAGGAAGCGCGCGGCCTCGTGCGGAGCCATACGACCGGCGATCTCGCTCATCGGGGCGAGGAGGGGAAGGCGCCCGTCGGCGAGCTGCACGGTCTCGTAGGCCACGGCCTCGACCCTTCGCCGGATCAACTCCTCCGTGAGCTCCCGGTTCGCCGCGAGATGGAGATAGGTGAAGAGGATCTGTCCCTCCTGCATCAAGCCGAACTCCGAGGGGATCGGCTCTTTCACCTTGAGGATCATGTCCGCCCCACGCCACACGTCTTCGGCCGTCGAGACGAACTGCGCCCCAGCCCTCTTGTACCGATCCTCGGAGAGGCTCGAGCCGACCCCCGACCCCTCCTGGATCAAGACCGTGTGCCCGGCATCCACCAGCTCGCGAACGCCTTCCGGCGTCGCGGCAACCCGGTACTCGTTGTCCTTGACCTCCTTCGGGATGCCGACGATCACGCGCGCGCCCCTTCTCCTGGCCGTGTTCCGGGATCTGGGTCAGCCTACCCCGAGGGCATCCGTGGGGCGGCGAGGAGGAGGGCGAGCGCGGTTTTCGCGTCCTCGAGCTGCCCCGAACGGGCTTCGGCCACCATCTCGCCGAAAGGACGGCGAACCAGCTCGATGCCCCCTTCCGGTTCCTGGTGAGGCGTCGCGGCCGTGTGAGCGAGGAAGAGGTGGACATACTCGGTCCAAGATCCCGGAGACGGGTAGATACCCCCGAGCGAGGTGAGCGAGGTCTGACGGTATCCCGTCTCCTCGAGGAGCTCCCGGGCCACGCACGTCTCGGGTTCTTCGCTCGGTATGTCCAGGAGACCGGCGGGGATCTCGAGGAGCTCCTTCCGAGCGGCGGCACGGAACTGACGCACGAGGAGCACGTCGCCCTCCGGCGTGAGCGGGAGGACGGCCGCCGCGTCCACCCTCCGCACCACTTCCCACGGCTTCTCGAGCTGAGGCCACTCCTCCTCGTCCACGCGGAGATGGCGGCCCTGGAACAGGAGTTCGGAACGCTTCGGCTCAGGCATGCGGTCAGCTGACGGTGACGCGGCGCTCGCCCGCACGTTCGTGAGCGCGCGTCTTCGCGGCACCGACGAACTCGCGGAACAACGGGTGCGGCCGGGTGGGCCTCGAACGCAGCTCGGGGTGGAACTGCCCGGCGATGAAGAACGGGTGATCGGGGAGCTCGATGATCTCGGCCAGGCGCCCCTTCTGCGAGCTGCCGCTGATCACCATCCCGTGATCGCGGAGCATGTCGAGGTACGCGGGGTTGACCTCCCACCGGTGGCGGTGGCGCTCTTCGACGACCTCCTGCCCGTAGCAGCGGGCGGCCAGCGTGCCGGGCTCGAGGTAGCAGGGCTGGGCGCCCAACCGCATCGTGGCGCCGAGATCCGAGACGTTCTTCTGTTCCGGAAGGAGGTCGATCACCGGGTCGGAGGTCCCCGGCGCGAACTCCGAAGAGTTGGCGTCCTCGAGCCCGCAGACATGTCGAGCGAACTCGATCACCGCGCACTGCAGCCCGAGGCAGATCCCGAGGAACGGGATTCCGCGTTGCCGCGCGAACCGGACCGCGTCGACCTTCCCCTCCACCCCTCGGATCCCGAAACCTCCGGGGATCAGGACGCCGTCCGCACTTCCGAGCGCCTGCTCGGTGGCGTCGCCGCCGAGGTCGTCGGATGCGACCCAGTCGATGACCACGTCGACACCGTGATGGATGCCGCCGTGATTCAAGGCCTCCGTCACCGAGAGGTAGGCGTCGCGGAGGTTGACGTACTTCCCGACGACCGCGATCCGCACGGGATCGGTCGCGGTGCGGACCTTGTGGACCAGTTCCTCCCATTCCGTGAGATCCGGCTCACCGTCGATCCCGAGGTGGCGGGCGAGCTCGGCGTCCAGCCCCTCCTGGTGCAGCGTGAGCGGGACCTCGTAGATCGACTTGGCATCCGGTGCGCTGATCACGCCGCTGATCGGCACGTCGCACAGCAGCGAGATCTTCTCCTTCAGGTTGCGCCCGATCGGACGGTCGCTCCGGCAGACGATCGCGTCGGGCTGGAGCCCGAGGGACCGCAGCTCCTTCACGGAGTGCTGGGTCGGCTTCGTCTTGATCTCGCCGGAGGGTCCGATGTAGGGCATGAGCGAGACGTGCACGAACGCGCATCGGTCCCGGCCGATCTCGTTCCGGAGCTGACGGACCGCTTCCAGGAACGGGAGCGACTCGATGTCGCCGACGGTGCCGCCGATCTCGACGATCTGGATGTCGGCCTGCTCGGTCTCTGCGAGCGCGCGGATGCGCTCCTTGATCTCGTCGGTGATGTGCGGGATCACCTGCACGGTCTTGCCCAGGTAGTCGCCGCGGCGCTCCTTGGCGAGGACGCTCGAGTACACGGCGCCGGTCGTGAAGTTGGAGCCCCGGTGGAGGTCCTGATCCAGGAACCGCTCGTAGTGGCCAAGGTCGAGATCGGTTTCTGCCCCGTCGTCCAGGACGAAGACCTCGCCGTGCTCGAACGGATTCATGGTGCCCGGATCGACGTTGATGTAGGGATCGAGCTTCTGGACGACGACCTTCGATCCGCGAGCTTTGAAGAGTCGGCCGAGGCTGGCGGTGGTGATCCCCTTGCCGAGTCCCGAGGCGACTCCGCCCGTGACGAAGATGAAACTCGTCTCATTCACCACGGGAATCGACTCTAACAGACTCTGCCGACGCGACTGCGGTTTGGGCGTCGATCTTCAGTCCGGCAGCCGTCCGAGGCGATCGAACCAGCGGAACGGAGGGATCGCCTCGATCGTCCGGGAGAAGGTGACGGTCTCGGCGAGCACGTTGAGGCCGATCACGATGAGGACGGCGGGGATCAGCCACACCTCCGGAAGCCGGCGCACGATCTCGGCCCCCGCGAGGAACCCGAGGAGGTTCGCGCCCGAGTCACCGAGCATGCCGCGCTCACGGAGGTCGGGGAGCAGGACCGCCGTGGCCGCTCCCGTGCAGACCAGCAGGAACGCCTTGAGGTCGACCACCAGGAGCACGGCCGCAACGACGAGGAACCCCTTCAGCGCCCTGCCGGGCACAACGTCGAGGCCGTTCCAGATGTTCGTGCAGCCGGCGATCGCGATAACGGCGAGCAGGTTGGCCCACAGGTGCTCGCGAGGGGTCCAGGCGACCGTGATCGCCGATGCGAGCACGGCCGCCGCCAACTTGAGTCCGCCCGTCGTGAGATGACCGTTCAGCAGCGCCCGGAGATGACCTCGGAGCCCACGGATCTCACCGCCGAAGCCGTCGTCGACCACGCCCGCGAGGAAGACGATCGCGGCCCCGATGAGCTCTCCGGTCTGCGACCCGCGCAGACCGATCTCGTCCGCCTGGTCCCACACGACGACGACCAGAAGGACCAGCCCCGTGGCCAACGCCCACCCGAGCGTCACCGGAAGCACTCTCCCCCGCCGGTTCTCCTTCTGCCAGCGCGGCCCTGCGTGGCGAACCAGATGCCACGCGACGGCGGCGATCACGAACCCCGCCCCGAAGGCGAGGACGCCGTCGAGACCGAGCATCGTCATCTCCCGGTGCGTCCGCGACGACGCGGGATCGCCCTCGCGGCGACGGCCGCGAGGATGTCGGCGCCCTGGCGGGCGCGGTGGGCGAACCCTCGCGCGCCGCGCCCGGTCGGACGGTGCGAGAGCCCTTCGATCGGGATCTCGACGACGCGGAGGCCGGCCCGGACCGCGTCGATCGTCATCCCGACCTCGAGCCCGAACCCAGGGGCGAGCGGGCGCACCGCCGCGAGGGCCGCGGCGGTGAGCGCCCGCTGGCCCGACAGCGGCTCCCGTGCGTCGAACCCGCACGCGGCTCGGATCGACCGAGCCGCGGCCCGCTTCACCATCCCGAAGCCACCTCCGGCGAGCTTCGGGAACGCAGCGATCGCGATGTCGGCCCTCCCCTCAACAACCGCATCGAGGAGCGGAGCGAGGAGCGCCGCTGACCGTTCGAGATCCGCGTCGACCAGGAGCCACACGGCGGCGTCGGGCAGGCGGTCCAACGCTTCCTCCAATGCCCGGCCCTTCCCGCGGCGGCGGGATGCCCGGAGCACGGTCGCTCCCGCGACGAGCGCAGCCGAGCTCGTTCCGTCACTCGACCCGTCGTCGACCACCACGACCTCGTCGACCAGGGCATGCAGCGCCGAGACCGTGGCGGTGATCCGCGCGGACTCCTCGTACGCGGCGACCAGCGCCACGACCTGCCGATCCATCAGCGTCGGCAGGACTCAGGGGGCTCGTCGGCGCCCGGCACGATCGAGTCTCCCCCGATGCCGTAGTCCCCCCCGGGCCGGATCCCGGGGTCCGGATCCTCGAGGAACCGGTCGATCGCCATCGCCAGCGTGATGCCACCGACCACGAGGTCGATGTCGTCGACGGTCACCATCGAACAGTCCGGGATGCTGCTCGAATCACGAACCGTCGAGACGTAGCCGTACTCGTCCTGGGCCGGCCCCACGGCTGCGGTCGTGACGTCAAGCCGGACGAGTCGTTCCGTGAAGGGGACCAGCAGCGCATCGGGTGACGGGAACCCTTCCGGTGGAGAGCCGCCGGCGGCGATCACCACGACCTGGCCCCCGCCACCGATGCCGAGGAGCGCCTCGGGCTCGAGGTCCCGATCCGCGGTGACGAGACCCTCTTCGAGCAAGGCGCCCAGGACGTCTTCCTCTTCGGCGAGAAGCCCGACCCCCAGACGAACCGCGAGCGCGTCGGCGATACGATCTCCGAGCGACGCAGGATCCAGCCCGGACACACCGAGGATGCTCTCCAGGGCGGCGGCGTTCTCCTCGAGATCGAGCTCGGCGAGCCTCCGGTTCAATCGAAGCGTGGCGAAGACGTCGACGCCCGCAGCCGTGAGCTCCTCGACGGTGTGCTGTGCCTGCCTGTCGACGCCCTCCATCGTGACGACGATCGCCCGCTCTCCGGCGAGCGTGCCGTCCCGAAGGGTCGGCTGGAGACCCTCCGCGAATCGTTCATAGAACTCGATGAGCTCCAGCGCCGCGTCCCGCTCCGCGATCGCCTCGTCGTAGTTCTTCTGCAGGTCGTTGACGAATCGATCGCCGACCACCGATGTGCCGGCGAGGATCCCCAGCCCGAACGCGACGATCACGGCCATGATCGAGACGACGTGGTAGCGCCAGGAGATCAGAAGAGCCTCCCGAGCAGGTCGATGAGATCGTCAAGCGTCTGGTCCACGTAGAGCCGCAAGCCCGGCGATGCGGCGAGCATCAGGCCGAACGTGACGAGCACGGCGCCCACCAACAGCACGAGGTCTCGGACCCTCGCCCTGCTCGGGTACAGCCGGGCCACGCCCTTCGCGTCCATGAGGATCTCTCCCACGCGGAGCCGGACGAGGAAGGTGGAAGACATCCCGGGCCGTCCTTTGTCGAGGAACTCCCGGAGGTTGCCGTGGGTGCCGACGGCCACGATCAGCTCGGCGCGCCGCTCGTGCGCGAGGAGGAACGCGACGTCCTCGCTGGTGCCCGCCGAACGCACTTCGACGTGCGGGATCCCCAGACGCTCGAGGCGCGCCCGCCCCGGCGCCCGGCCGTCCGGATAGGCGTGCAGCACGATGTCGGTCGGGACACGCCTGTGCCGCTGGATCAGCTCGAGGGCCCGGTCGGAGATGCTGTCCATGTCCCCGACGACGACCTCCGGCTGATACCCGGCATCGAGCAACGCGTCCGCGCCTCCGTCCACGCCGACCAGCACGGGCTTGACGTCCCGGATGTAGGAACGGAGGGCGGCGAGGTCTTCCCGGTAGCCGTAGCCGCGGACCACGACGAGCACGTGGCGGCCGGCGAGGGAGTGACGAAGCTCGGGGAGGCCGGCGCCGCCGAAGAGCAGGTCGCGCTCCTCGCGCATGTACTCGAGCGTGTTGCGTGCGAAGCCCTCGAAGCGCTCGTCCACGGCCTCGCGGGCCGACTCCATGTCTCGAAGGATCGAGGTCCGGTCCTGCCTCACCCCCACCGCGAGCAGGCGGTCGCCGGAGAACAAGCGGTCGTCCTCCAGGCGCACGGGATCCCCCTCCCGCACCTTCTGCAGCACCAGCGGCCCGACGCGGTCGATGAGCGGGATCCCCGCTTCCTCGAGGATCTTGGGTCCGAGGTTCGGGTAGCGACCGCTGATCGAGGGTGCGGCGTTCACGACGGCGCCCACGCCGGCGCGAACGAGCGCCTCGGCGGCGACACGGTCGAGGTCCTCATGGTCGATCACCGCCACGTCCCCCGGCTGAATCCGGGAGACGAGCTCCTTCGTGCGACGGTCGACCCGCGCCCTCCCCCCCGCCTGGCCGCGTGGACGGGTCGTGCGGCGCCGAAGCTTGGAGGCCAGTGCGTCCCTTCCCCGGCCCGGGACCGTCCCGGCCGTCCCTCGAGTGATTCGAGGGTAGCCGAGAGCGAGGCTCAGGTGACGGCGCCGGCCCTCCGGAGCCCGGCGGTCTCCGCTCGGAGCCGGTCGGCTTCGCCGAGGAGCTCTTCCGCGTGGGAGACGGCGCTCTCGCTCCCCGCGAGCCCGGCCAGCATCCGCGAGAGCTCCTCGACCCGATCGGCCCCGTCGAGGAGGTCCACCGAAGCGGTCCCTCCTTCCTTGGTCACCCGGAGGTGCCTGTCCGCGAAGCAGGCGATCTGGGGCAGGTGCGTCACCACGAGCACCTGTCGGCCGGACGCCAGCCGGGCCAGACGACGACCCACCGCCAGACCGGCCTGGCCTCCGATGCCCGCATCGACCTCGTCGAACACCAGGGTCCCCACCTCGTCGAGATCCGCGAGGACGCTCCGACAAGCGAGCATCACCCGGGAGAGCTCCCCACCCGACGCGGCCTTGGCGAGGGCGCGTACCGGCTGACCCGGCGAGGGCGAGAACCACAGCTCGACGCGCTCGGCCCCCGCCGGTCCCGGCTCATCGGTGGAGACCAGGCGGACCTCGAAAGCGGCACCGGGCATCCCGAGCTCCTCCAGTTCCGCGCGGACCGAAGCCTCCAGCGCACCCGAGGCCGCCGTGCGCCCAGAGGTCACCGTGACGGCGCGGTCGCGTGTCTGCTCCGTCAGGGTCCCGACCTCGGTCTCCAGCTCCGCGATCCGATCGTCGGCGCCCGCCAGCGTCCGGAGCCGCTCGGATGCCTCGGCCAGGAACGCCGAGACGTCGGCGTCGGAGGGGCCGTACTTCCGCTGGAGCTGCGTGAGCGCCGCGATCCGCTCCCGGATCTCCTGCAGCCGCTCGGGGTCGGGGAGCAGCGCCTCACCGTAGGCGCGGACGTCCCGAGCCAGCTCGGATGTCTCCGCCGCGAGGCCGCGAGCCCGCTGCGCAACCTCGCCGGCCGTCGGGTCGAGCTCAGCCGCGGCCTCGAGCACGGATGCCAGCGACGACGACGCGTCCGCGATCCCGTCCTCACCGATGAGCGCGTGCTCGGCCGAAGATGCCTGCTCCATCAGCCGCTCGACGTGCGAGAGCCGGCCTTCCTCCGTGGTCAGCTCCTCGGTCTCTCCGTCCCGTGGACCCACGGCCTCGATCTCGTTGACCTGATAGGCGAGGAGGTCCAGCTCTCGCTCGCGTCCGCGCGCCGCCTCCCGCAACGACTCCAGCTCCGCGCGGCTCGCACGCAGCCGATCGTGCACCTCCCGGTACGCTCCGAGCGCCACGAGATGCACGTCACCCGCGAACCGATCGAGGAATGCCGTCTGGGCGGCGGGCGCGAGCAACCGTTGGGTCTGTCCCTGTCCGTGGTGCTCGACGAGACCGGCGCCGAGCTCGGCGAGCGCGGACGCGGTCGCGAGCTGACCGCCGATGCGCGCGGTCGATCGCCCGTCCCGGGCGATCGACCGCGCCAAGATCACCTCGCCGTCCTCCGCCCACTCCCCGGCCTGGTCCGTGGCGTCGAAGCGCGCTTGCACTCGGGCGGCGCGCGCATGGTCGCGGACGAGCGAGGCCGAGCCTCGCTCGCCCAGCGCCAGCAGGAGCCCGACCGTTACCATCGTCTTGCCGGCACCCGTCTCGCCGGTGAGCACGTTCAGACCCGGCCCCAGCTCGAGCTCGAGGTCCGCGATCACCCCGAGCCCGCTGATGTGGAGCTCCCGCAGCACGGCGCGGATGCTAGCGCTGCCCCCTGACACCCGCTCCCCCGACATCCGGCGGATCCCCGGGCAGATCGAACTTGTCGCGGACCCGCGCGAGGAACCCCGGCGCGTTCTCCTTGGCCACGAGCCGCGCAGGTCGCGGAGCGGCCCGGATCCGAACCTTCGAGCCGACCGGCAGCTCGATCCCCTCCCGGCCGTCGGCGGAGACGACACCCGGTTCGTCTCCGACCACTTCGAGAACGACCACCTGCTCCGCCCCGAGCACGAAGGAGCGGTCGAACACCATGTGCGCGGCGATCGGGGTGAGCACCAGGCAGGCGACGCGGGGACTCACGATCGGGCCGCGCGCCGAGAAGGAGTACGCGGTGGATCCCGTCGGCGTCGCCACGATGACGCCGTCGGCCGAGAACGTGGTCACGTATTCGCCGTCGACGTGGACCGCGAGCCTCACCAGGCGGTGGCGGGTCCACTTCTCGACCATGATCTCGTTCATCGCCCACTGGGAGGGGAACGAGGTCCCCTCGGCCGGCTCCGCCATCACCGCGAGTCGTTCCTCGACCCGCGTTCTGCCTTCGAGCGCGGCTCGCACGAGCTCGACCGCATCCGGACCCGGCTCGATCTCCGTCAGGAAACCGAGCCGTCCCACCTTGACACCCAGCACCGGGCAGTCCACCTCGGCCGCCACGCGCGCGGCCCGAAGGAACGTACCGTCCCCACCGACCGAGACGACCAGGTCGGGCGGATCTTCTCGGACGTCCTCAGGGCCCCTCGCGAGCCCGGTCGGGACTCCCCCTTCTTCCAGCTGCCGTCGGAGCTCCTCGGCCGTCCCGACCGCGCTCGCCCGGCCCTCGTGCACGACGAACGCCACGCGGCTCATGAGGTCGCCAGCTCCCCGGCCGCCTCGATCGCGGTGTCGATGTCGAGGGAGCTCGCTCCTCTCGTCACCCTGGCCGCCACCCTGGCATGCAGGAGGAACTCGACGTTGCCGGCCGGACCCCGCACGGGCGACACGAGGAGTCCGGCGGGCGCGGCTCCCGCCGCCAGGGTCGCTTCGGCGACCTCGGCGATCGTCCGTCGCCATCCGGCCGGATCTCGCACGACACCACCACGCTCTACGTGCTCCCGACCCACCTCGAATTGCGGCTTGATCAGGAGGATGAGATCCGCGAGGGGCTCGGCAGCGACGACGAGCGGGCCGACGACCAGGCGGAGCGAGATGAACGACAGATCAGCCGTGACGAGAGACGGTCGGTACGGGAGCAGCTCGGGACGAAGCTCGCGCACGTTCGTCTTGTCCATGACCGTGACACGAGGGTCGGTTCGGAGCTCCCACGCGAGCTGGCCGTAGCCGACGTCCAGAGCGACGACGTGTCGTGCTCCACGCTGCAGGAGGCAGTCGGAGAATCCCCCCGTGGATGCCCCGGCATCGAGGCAGTCACGTCCGGCGGGATCGACCGCGAACGCGTCGAGGGCGGCGGCCAGCTTCTCTCCACCGCGTGAGACGAACCGAGGCGCCGGAGCGCCGACGACGAGCGCCTCGTCCGTTCCCACGAGTGTCGTGCTCTTGGTGGCCGGCGCCCCCCGAACGGTCACGTGCCCAGCTCGGACCGCCTCCTGGGCTTCCGCCCGGCTGCCGGCGAGCCCACGGCGCACCAGCTCGGCGTCGAGGCGGCGGCGGCCCACCCGGTCCTTCCCGTTATGAAGCGCTGGACGACGTCGGGCGGGCGTTCGGACCCGAGGACGTCTTCCGAGACGACGTCTTCTTCCGTGCGCTCGGCTTGCGGGCCGCGGGCTTGCGCCCGGACGCGGTCATGCCCGCGGCGCGCTCCAGGTCCCGTACCCGCTTCCGGAGCGCATCGAGCTCATCCTGTGTCGCGACGCCCATCGAGCGCATCCGCAAAGCAACTTCTTTCCGGACCGCGTCACCGACACGCTGCGAGAGGTCGATCAGCTCTCCCGCGACCTTCGCGACCTGTTCCTTGTCGGCGCCTCGACCCAGATAGCGCTTCGCGAGTTCTTGGGCTTTCTCAGGGCTCAGCTGCCCGATCAGAGCGTCGAAGATCTTCTTGATGTCATCGAGCACCATCGGGTCGCTCCTCCATTCCTTCGTTCTCTGGCTTCGTTCTGGCGTCGTCCTGGTGTCGGTTCGTTCGGGACGTTACTCGGGCAGGATACCCTCGGCCCCTGCCGGTCGGCGCGCTACACGAGAGCGGCGAGATCGTCGACGACGAACGTCGGCTTCCACTGCGAGCGTTCCACGTCCTCGCGACGGGTCGCACCCGTGAGGACGAGCGCCGAGTCCCACCCGAGGCGATCGGCCCCCGCGATGTCGGTGTCCAGCCGATCGCCGACCACGAGCGGGCGGCCACCTCCGGCGGAGGCGAGTGCGCGCTCGAAGAGCGCGGGCTCGGGCTTCCCCACGACCTCGGCGCGGGTACCGGTCGTGGTTTCGATCGCGGCGAGGAGGGCGCCGGCGCCGGGCCAGGACTCACCCCCGGGCGCGGGGAACGAGGGATCCGCGTTCGAAGCGACGAGGGATGCACCTCGTTCCACGAACACCGAGGCGTCCTTCAGCTTCGTGTAGTCGGCGCCTCGATCGAACCCCACCACCACGGCGTCGACCCCGTCCGCGGAGGCATCGACGATGCGGATGCCGGCATCGCCCAGTGCCTCGAGGAGCCCCTCCTCACCGACGACGAAGGCGGATCCGAAGCCACGCTCCGCCAGAAGCGTCGCCGTCGCGAGCGCCGAGGTCACGATCTCGTCCGGCCTCGCATCGACGCCGACGGAGGTGAGTCGCTCGACCACCTGCGCCGGCGTCCTGCTGGCGTTGTTGGTGACGAACGCGATCCGCTTGCCCGCGTCCCGCAGGGACCGAACCGCGTCGGCCGCGCCGTCGATCGGCTCGGGCCACCGATAGAGGACGCCGTCCAGATCGAGCAGGATCGTGTCGTAGGGGTCCGCCAGCACGCGTGTCAGGCCGACAGCCGCTCGAGGACCCTGACGTAGTCCGGGACGTCCGGCCGCAGGACGACGGCGAGCTTGGCGTGTCCCCGAGCTCGCGAGCGCTGGCCGGTGCGTTCGCACGCGAGCGCGAGCGCGAAGTGGGCGTAGTCATCGGATGGGTTCAGCTGCACCGCCTTCGCGAACTCGCGGCGAGCGCGAGACGCTCGGCCGGACGCGTAGAGCGCGCGGCCGAGCGCCTCGCGGATCGACGCCTTCTCCGGCTCCATCAGCTTCGCCCGCGAGAGCAGCATCACCGCCTGATGCGGGTGACCCCCGGAAAGCATCGAGCAGCCCCGTGCGAACAGGTCGTAGGCGGACTCGCCCTTCGCACTCGCCTCGGCATCCACGATCCGTGCCTCCTCGGTCTGCCCCCGAGACCACTCGCCTCGCACGGTTCGACGTTAGCAGCGACGCGGCGGAAGAGGGTCGGTTCAGTTCACCGCGGTGGCGGCGGCGAGACGTGCGATCACATCGGGGTCACGGTCCTCGTCAAGGACGAACACGACCACGTCGGCCCCGGCGTCCCCGTATCGCGCGACCGCATCATGTGCGCCTTCGATGCCGACCTCGCGCAGCCAAAGCTGCACCTGCCGCTCGACCGTCCTCGAACCCGCGAGACCCTCCAGGCGATGCGCAAGCTGCGCGAACCTCTCGGCCTCGACGGATGAAGCGTTCCAGGCATCCCCGAGTGCCGCGGCCAAGGCGAGGACCCGCTCGCTCGTGCCACCGACCACGATCGGTGGAGCCTCGATCCCGAGAGGCCCGAGTGACGCGGCGTCGAGGCCGAGGGCATCATCGGTCACGGTCTCCCCCCGCCAGAGGGTTGGGAACGCTCGGCAGCATCCCTCGAGGCGACGCACGCGTTCGGCGAACGGAGGGAACGGCACCCCGGCCGAACGATGATCGTGCCGTGCCAGATGCCACGATCCCGTCCCGAGCCCGACCTCGAGGCGGCCGCCGCTCGCCGCCTGGGCGACGGCCAGCTGCCCGGCGAGCAGGAGCGGAGGGCGCAGCGACACGTTGAGCACATGGACCGCCAGCGGGATGTGTGAGGTGGCGCCGGCCATCGCCGCGAGAAGCGTCGGAGCGTCCCAGGCGGCGTTCCCCGCCGGCGCAGCGCTCACATGATCGAAGCACGACAGAAGGTCGAACCCTTCGGATTCCGCCTTCGACCAAGCGGCGAGGAGCTCGTGGAAGCTCCATCCCCACTGACCGGGCTTCACCCCTATCCGCATCCGCCCACGGTCCCACACCGAGCCGACCATCAACCGGCCGATATGAGGAGAGCATCCCGGCCGCCTTCAGGCGGCGGGCTGCTCGAGCTTCTTGATCCCCGTGGCCACCACCTCCGTGAGGCTCCGAGCTCCTGCTCCGCTCCGATAGAACCGCCGGACGAGGTGTCCGTGCACGAGCACGGCGTCGCCCTTGACGATCCCGTCGACGGTGCGCGCGCCGACCGTGGCGTGCCATGCCGCGACCGGCAGGGGGAGGAGGCGCCTTCCCGCCTCCGGAACGGAGAGTCGGAGCTCGGTGACCTCGTCTCCCGACGGCATCCGGCGCTGGACCGGATCGGCCGCCACGGTGCCTGCGAGCACGACGACGTTGACCGTCACCATGAGTTCTCCTCCCTTCCGCGAGCCGACCGTATCCGCCGCCACCGACACACCCCTGCGAGACTGGCTCGATGCAGGAGCGGCCGCCCGTCGTGTTCCCCGTCGCCGACGGCATCACCGCGATCGACACCTTCATGGGCGGGAGGGCGCGCTACACCGCCGCGTACCTCCTGGATGCTGCCGAACCGACGCTGGTCGAAACAGGCCCGGGAACGTCCGTTGAGCCCGTCGCCGCGGCGCTCGCGAAGCTCGGGATGACCTCGAGCGAGCTCGCACACATCGTCCTGACCCACATCCACCTGGACCACGCGGGTGGCGTCGGTCAACTCTCGGCGCGCTTCCCGAGCGCCACCGTGTGGGTGCACGAGCGCGGGGCGCCGCATCTCGTCGAGCCCTCCCGACTCGTCGCGAGCACGGCCCGCGTCTGGGGCGAACAGGAGATGCGCGAGCTCTTCGGACCCACCCAACCCGTGGACCAAGGGCGCGTGCGATCGCTCCACGACGCCGACGTGATCCGCATGGGCGACCGCGAGCTGGTGGTGCTCGAGACGCCGGGGCACGCGTCACATCACGTGGCGCTCGTCGACTCCCGGACCGGCGCGGTCTTCACCGGCGATGCCCTCGGGATCCACGTGCCGGACCTGCCGGTGCTCCGGCCTGCGACACCTCCTCCCGAGTTCGACCTCGAGCGGTACGTGGATTCGATCGAACGCATCCGGGCCGCCGCGAGATCGATCCTGCTGTTCGCGCACTTCGGACCGCTCTCCGACGTCGCAGCGACTTGTGAGCTCGCGATCCGCCGCGTGCGGGACTGGGCTGCCGTCGTCGAAGAGGCGCTCCGCGAGACCGAGGATCCGGACGAGCTCACCGCGCGGCTCGAGGCGGCGGCGCTCGCCGACATCGAGACAGGGGCCGAGGCCACGCTCGACCTCGCGATGCTCGAGGATCGCCTTCGGCTGCTCTCGAGCATCAAGATGAACGCGCAGGGATTGGCGCGTTACTGGCAGAAACGGCGGAAGCGGGAAGAGGAAACGCTCAGCTGATCGCGGCGAGGCGTTCGGCGACGTCGAACGCCCCTGCGTCGTGACGCATGATCCGCCGGAACTCCTGTGCCGCCTCTTCGTGCCTGCCGGCCCGTTCCAAGACGTCGCCCTTCACGTACCAGAGTCGAAGCGTGTACCCGGCGGCCACGTCCTCACGGGTCTTCGCCCGACCCAGGAACGCGAGGGCCTCGGCGAAACGCCCCTGATCCGCGAGCGCCGACGCGGCGACGATCACCGCTTCCGCCTTCGCTTCATCCGGGACGCCCTTGATCCGGAGCACCTCATCGGCGAGAGGGACGGCCTCCGCCGGTCGGCCGAGCCCACGGAGGCTGTCCGCGATGAGGTGGTTCTGGTCGGCGCGGCCGCTGATGCGCTTGTACGCCTTCAGCTCCGTGAGCGCCTCCTGCCATCGCCCCAGCCCGTACATGGCCAGTCCGAGGACCTCCCGGACCGCCCCCGAACGAGGGACGAGGGCCTTCGCCTTCTCGGCCTCCGCCGCCGCCGCCTTGGGGTCGTCTCGATCGAGCAGCTCGATCGCCCGTGCGAGCCGCGACATCGCGTCGCGTTCTCTCCCGGGCGGTGCGGTTCGCCGGATCTCTTCCTGGATCGCACGAGGAAGCCCGTCGATGGGCGCGGCGGCCCGAGGACCGCCGCGCCCCTTCTTCTGGAAGCCACCCGACATGGAGGTCAGCGTACGGAAAAGCGAACGGGCCGCCCTCGCGGGCGGCCCGTTCGTCAAGAAGTCTCGGCAGCGACCTACTCTCCCACTCCGTCTCCAGAGCAGTACCATCGGCGCTGGAGGGCTTAACTTCCGGGTTCGAGATGGGACCGGGTGTTCCCCCTCCGCCATGGCCACCGAAACACTTCATCTCGATCGGGCGTCCGGGATACGGACCTCCCTCATCGAGACGAGGGCGAGGATGCGCCCCGAGCAGAGCTCGGAACACGATAGCGAGCGCGAGCAAGAGTCAAGTCCTCGGCCTATTAGTACGGGTCAGCTCCACACGTTGCCGTGCTTCCACTTCCCGCCTATCAACCTCGTGGTCTGCGAGGGGCCTTACCTGGTCGAGCCAGTGGGAGATCTCATCTCGAGGCAGGCTTCGCACTTAGATGCTTTCAGCGCTTATCCCTTCCGAACGTGGCCAACCAGCCATGCCGCTGGCGCGACAACTGGCACACCAGAGGTTCGTCCACCCCGGTCCTCTCGTACTAGGGGTAGCTCCTCTCAAATCTCCTGCGCCCACAGCGGATAGGGACCGAACTGTCTCGCGACGTTCTAAACCCAGCTCGCGTGCCTCTTTAACGGGCGAACAGCCCGACCCTTGGGACCTGCTCCAGCCCCAGGATGAGACGAGCCGACATCGAGGTGCCAAACCCTGCCGTCGATATGGACTCTTGGGCAGGATCAGCCTGTTATCCCCGGCGTACCTTTTAGCCGTTGAGCGACGACCCTTCCACATGGAGTCGTCGGATCACTAGGCCCTGCTTTCGCACCTGCTCGACCCGTCGGTCTCGCAGTCAAGCTCCCTTGTGTCCTTGCACTCGACGCCTGATTGCCAACCAGGCTGAGGGAACCTTTGGGCGCCTCCGTTACTCTTTAGGAGGCAACCGCCCCAGTTAAACTGCCCACCAGGCGCTGTCCCCGACCCGGATCACGGGCCAAGGTTAGGGTCCCAACAAGTGAAGGGCGGTATTTCAAGGGTGGCTCCACCCGGACCGAGATCCGAGCTTCACAGCCTCCCGCCTATCCTACGCAACACATGTCAGAACGCAACACCAAGCTACAGTAAAGGTGCCGGGGTCTTTCCGTCCTGCTGCGGGTAACGAGCATCTTTACTCGTAGTGCAATTTCGCCGAGTCCCTGGTTGAGACAGTGCCCAAGTCGTTACGCCATTCGTGCAGGTCGGAACTTACCCGACAAGGAATTTCGCTACCTTAGGACCCTTATAGTTAGGGCCGCCGTTTACCGGCGCTTAGGTTCAAAGCTTCGCCCCGAAGGGCTAACCTCTCCCCTTAACGTTCCGGCACCGGGCAGGCGTCAGTCCGTATACATCGTCTTGCGACTTCGCACGGACCTGTGTTTTTAGTAAACAGTCGCTTGGGCCTGGTTTGTGCCACCTCTTCGAGCTCAGGCCGCGAAGGCCTTCACCCTACGGAGGTCGTCCTTCTCCCGAAGTTACGGACGTAATTTGCCGAGTTCCTTAACCAGGGTTCTCTCGATCGCCTTCGTATTCTCTACGTGCCCACCTGTGTCGGTTTGGGGTACGGGCACCTCGTCCACTCGCTAGAGGTTTTTCTCGGCAGCGTGGGATCACTCGCTTCGCCTGGAATGGCTCGGCATCGTGTCTCGAGGTTGATGGCCTCCCGGATTTGCCTAGGAAGCCCCTCTACACACTTGCCCCAGGACAACCAACGCCTGGGTCGAGCTACCCTCCTGCGTCCCCCCTTCGCTGACCTACTACAGGGAGGGTCGGTAGCCCCCGAAGGGGTTCCCTTAGCATCCCTGATTGGGTATGGGCGCGGATGAGGTGGTACTGGAATATCAACCAGTCGTCCATCGCCTACGACTCTCGTCCTCGGCTTAGGGCCCGACTAACCCTGGGCGGATGAACCTTCCCCAGGAACCCTTGGGCATTCGGCGGACGGGCTCCTCCCCCGTCTTTCGCTACTCATGCCGGCATTCTCACTTCCCACGCATCCACGACTGGGTTACCCCGCCGCTTCACTCGCGTGGGAACGCTCCCCTACCGATCCCTCCGCCTGGACCCAAGAGGCTTCCCTCCAGGGCCGAGCGATACGAGGGATCCCGCAGCTTCGGTGTCGTGCTTGAGCCCCGTTACATCGTCGGCGCAAGATCACTTGACCAGTGAGCTGTTACGCACTCTTTCAAGGGTGGCTGCTTCTAAGCCAACCTCCTGGTTGTCTGGGCGATCTCACATCCTTACCCACTTAGCACGAACTTAGGGACCTTAGCTGGCGATCTGGGTTGTTTCCCTCTCGGACACGGAGCTTAGCCCCCGCGCCCTCACTCCCGGGCTCTGGTCCGACGGCATTCGGAGTTTGACTGAGTTCGGTAAGCTTGTAGGCCCCCTAGTCCAATCAGTGCTCTACCTCCGTCGGAGAACGCCCGAGGCTGCCCCTAAAGGCATTTCGGGGAGAACCAGCTATCACCGAGTTTGATTGGCCTTTCACCCCTATCCACAGGTCATCCCCCAGGTTTTCAACCCTGGTGGGTTCGGTCCTCCACGAGGTCTTACCCTCGCTTCAACCTGCCCATGGATAGATCACTCGGCTTCGGGTCTAGGGCACGCGACTGTTCGCCCCATGCAGACTCGCTTTCGCTTCGGCTTCGTCAGAAGACTTAACCTTGCCGCGTACCGCTAACTCGCCGGCTCATTCTTCAAAAGGCACGCCGTCACCCGCACTGGTTGCCCAGTACGAGCTCCGACAGCTTGTAGGCTCACGGTTTCAGGTGCTCTTTCACTCCCCTCCCGGGGTGCTTTTCACCTTTCCCTCACGGTACTAGTTCACTATCGGTCGCCAGGGAGTGCTTAGCCTTAGGGGGTGGTCCCCCCAGATTCGCACGGGATTTCAGGGGTCCCGTGCTACTCGGGAACACCGCAAGGAGGCACGTCACCTTTCGTCTACAGGGCTGTTACCTGCTATGGCGGCCCTTTCCATGGCCTTCGACTAGGTGCGTGCTTTGTAACTCCTCGGATCCTCCGACGAGGATCCATGCGGGTCCCACGACCCCGGTACGGCAACGCCGTCGGGCTGTCACACCGTGCCGGTTTAGGCTCTTCCCCGTTCGCTCGCCGCTACTAGGGGAGTCGCGGTTGCTTTCTCTTCCTCGCCCTACTGAGATGTTTCACTTCGAGCGGTTCCCTCCTCGCCGCCTATGTATTCAGCGACGGGTGACCGGGCATGACCCCGGCCGGGTTTCCCCATTCGGACACCCTCGGATCACAGCTTTCTCGGCAGCTCCCCGAGGCTTTTCGCAGCCTGACGCGTCCTTCTTCGGCTCCTGGCGCCAAGGCATCCACCGTAAGCCCTTGTTCACTTGACTTCTAGATGCTCGCGCTCGCTATCGAGTTCTCAAGATGCTCGAGGGTCGCACCCTCAAAGCTGAACAGCGTGTCTCGAGCAGATGATCAACCTGGAGTCTCCGTATCCGTCTAAGAGATGAACAACGGAACGGGTTGCCAAATGGCTCCTTAGAAAGGAGGTGATCCAGCCGCAGCTTCCGCTACGGCTACCTTGTTACGACTTCACCCCAATCGCGAGCCCCACCTTCGACGGCTCCCTCCACAAGGGTTGGGCCACCGGCTTCGGGTGTTGCCCACTTTCGTGGTGTGACGGGCGGTGTGTACAAGGCCCGGGAACGTATTCACCGCAGCATTGCTGATCTGCGATTACTAGCGACTCCGACTTCACGAGGTCGGGTTGCAGACCTCGATCCGAACTGAGCACGGCTTTCTGGGATTCGCTCCCCCTTACGGGATCGCAGCCCTCTGTACCGCGCATTGTAGCATGCGTGCAGCCCTGGACATAAGGGGCATGATGACTTGACGTCATCCCCACCTTCCTCCGGTTTGGCACCGGCAGTCTCCCTAGAGTTCCCGGCATTATCCGCTGGCAACTAAGGACAGGGGTTGCGCTCGTTGCGCCACTTAAGGCAACACCTCACGGCACGAGCTGACGACAGCCATGCACCACCTGTGCAGGCTCCGAAGAGCGCCCGCTTTCACGGGTTTCACCCTGCATGTCAAGCCCAGGTAAGGTTCTTCGCGTCGCATCGAATTAAGCCGCATGCTCCGCCGCTTGTGCGGGCCCCCGTCAATTCCTTTGAGTTTTAGCCTTGCGGCCGTACTCCCCAGGCGGGGTGCTTAATGCGTTAGCTTCGGCACGGACGGGGTTGATGTCCGCCCACACCTAGCACCCAACGTTTACGGCTAGGACTACCAGGGTATCTAATCCTGTTCGCTCCCCTAGCTTTCGCGCCTGAGCGTCAGGTAAGGCCCAGAGATCCGCCTTCGCCACCGGTGTTCCTCCTGATATCTGCGCATTTCACCGCTACACCAGGAATTCCGATCTCCCCTACCTACCTCTAGCCTGACAGTATCGAATGCAGTCCCGGGGTTGAGCCCCGGGATTTCACACCCGACTTGCCAAGCCGCCTGCGCGCTCTTTACGCCCAATGATTCCGGACAACGCTCGCCTCCTACGTGTTACCGCGGCTGCTGGCACGTAGTTAGCCGAGGCTTCTTCTGCAGGTACCGTCACGAGATCGCTTCGTCCCTGCCGAAAGGGGTTTACGACCTGAAAGGCCTTCATCCCCCACGCGGTGTCGCTGCGTCAGGCTTTCGCCCATTGCGCAAGATTCCCCACTGCTGCCTCCCGTAGGAGTCTGGGCCGTGTCTCAGTCCCAGTGTGGCTGGTCGTCCTCTCAGACCAGCTACCCGTCGTCGCCTTGGTAGGCCGTTACCCCACCAACAAGCTGATAGGCCGCGGGCCCATCCCCGACCGGCGGACCTTTCCTCTTCCGACCATGTGGTCGGAGGAGAGTATCCGGTATTAGCTCCGGTTTCCCGGGGTTATCCCAGGGTCGGGGGCAGGTTGCCCACGTGTTACGCACCCGTTCGCCACTGATCCCCGGGCCGAAGCCCGGTTCACCGTTCGACTTGCATGTGTTAGGCGCACCGCCAGCGTTCGTCCTGAGCCAGGATCAAACTCTCCGTAGAGATCGACCGGAACCGACAAGTCGGTTCCGTTCGACTTGATGGAGGTTCGGCCCTCCGAGCGAGGCACCGCTCGCAGGGCCATTTCCCCGCCAGACGTTTCCGTCTGGACGGATGAAGCGTGCCTTCGTTCCCAAGGCACGGCGAACCGTGCCGATGTGAACGATGGCAAGCATCGGCTCTTGACACGCTGTTCAGTTCTCAAGGTGCGACAGACGCAAACCCCCTGGTCAGAGCATCCGTACACCCTCGGGGAGTTGCGCCGGACCGGTAGGATAGCAGTCCGGGTCGAGGCGTCAACCGAGCCCGACACCTCGAACCGCTGTTCGAGAGCCCAGGCTACCCGCCCTCGATCCCCGCCAGCCGCGCGAACTTCCGGCGCCCCACCTGCCACACCGTCCCCTGGAGCTGGCCCGGCGGCTCCCCCCGGATCGGGATCTCCTCGTCCGGTACCTGCTCCCCGTCCATGCGAACCCCACCCTGCGCCTGCAGCCGCCTGGCTTCGGATCGGCTTCCGACCAGGCCCATGGCTTCCAGCAGGGCCGGGACATAGGCGACCCGTCCGCCGTCCTTCTCGGCGAAGACGTTCGCCGGGACGCGGACATCCGTGATCTCGTCGGGGATCTCGCGCTCGCGGTGCACCACGTTGAAGCGCTCCTCGGCCGCGGCGCCGGCCCCCACCCCGTGGTAGAGGTCGACCACCTCACGTCCCAGCCTGCGTTTCGCCTCGTTGGGATGCAGGGTGCCCTCTGCCAGCGCCCGCTCGACGGCGTCGATCTCGGCCGCATCCACGGGAGCCGCCAGTCGCAGGTACTTCGCGATCAGCTGGTCCGGGATCCGCATCAGCTTCCCGAACATCTCGTCCGGCGGCTCCGTGAGTCCAATGTAGTTGTCCAGCGACTTCGACATCTTCCGGACGCCGTCCGTGCCCTCGAGGAGGGGAAGGGTCAGCACCACCTGCGGGTCCTGTCCGAACGCGCGCTGCACCTCCCGCCCCATGAGGAGGTTGAACTTCTGATCCGTACCACCGAGCTCCACGTCCGCTCGCACCGCCACCGAGTCGTAGCCCTGGAAGAGCGGATAGAGGAACTCGACGACGCTGATCGGCCGTTCGCCCTGGTATCGCTCGCGGAAATCCTCGCGCTCGAGCATCTGGGCAACGGTCGCGGTCGAGGCGAGCCTGAGAAGCTCCGCCATGTCCATCTCGGAGGACCATTCCGCGTTCCCGTGGAACTCCGCCGCCGCGACGTCGATCACCTTCCCGGCCTGCGCGAGGTAGGTGTCGGCGTTCACGCGGATCTCCTCTTCCGTGAGCATCGGACGGGTCTCGGACCGTCCGGACGGGTCCCCGATCCGCGCCGTGAAGTCCCCGATGATCAGCACGGCCACGTGGCCGGCGTCCTGGAACTGCCGGAGCTTGCGCAGAACGACCGCATGACCCAACGTGAGATCCGGGCGGCTCGGATCGACGCCCAGCTTCACGCGGAGGGGCCGGTCCAGGGCGAGCCGCTCCTCCAGTCCGCCCGCAGGAACGAGGTCGACGCTGCCGCTCGCGAGTGTCGTCGGCACGTCGGCGGCCATGGCGCGGCGATGCTACCAGCGCACCTCCCCGATCCTGACGGGTACCAGGGGTACACTCGCCCGCGATGACCCGCCGGCACTTCCCCCTGGCG